>NZ_JANFXK010000158.1 GCF_024459955.1 Anaerovorax odorimutans | reverse complement strand
CGGTATTGTGAGCGTTATTTTCGCACTTTGGATTCCGATCGTCGGGATCGTTCTGGGGACTGTATCGCTTGTAAGAGTGCGGAAAAGAAATGATCTGTCAGGAACAGCCATGGCAAAGGCAGGAAAAGTCTTAAGTATCGCGGGAATATGTATAGCCGTTGTAAACTGGATTCTGGCAATCGTCCTTACATTTATGACGTTAGCATAAGCATGATAAGAATAGCATAGGAAAGAGGAGCAGACAGGAGAAATGTTAGCA
>NZ_JANFXK010000157.1 GCF_024459955.1 Anaerovorax odorimutans | reverse complement strand
GTCAACTTCCTCCATTTCAAAGAAATTCTACTCACGGATTTCGGAATCGCCATTTCCTACTCCGCTCTTTCCAGTATACTGAAAAATTCCGGAAAAGAAAGCCCCCAAAAGAAAAAAATCCGCCACCGGACCCATCGCCGTAAGCGCAAGCCGCATCCCGGCCAGCTTGTCCAGATCGACGCCACCCCTTATGAATGGTTTGGCGGCGCTACCAAATACGCCCTCCACGGCGCCATCGATGACGCCACCGGAAAGGTCG
>NZ_JANFXK010000156.1 GCF_024459955.1 Anaerovorax odorimutans | reverse complement strand
AAAAGCCGAAACACCGCTCCTGCAACAGGAATTATTTTTTCTGTCTCGCTATCTTTTTTCACGAGCTTTACCGGAGAAAATATTTTCTTATTTTCTAATATGTAATATAGCGTTTTCGCATCTTCTTCTATTGTAATCTCAAAATCTCCTACCGGAGTCAACGCTTCCGGCGCCTTTTTTTCGCTCACAATATATGTATCATATACAAGACCGCCCTTATGACCTTCTTCTTGTCGATATGTTGACGCATATCCGTTTTC
>NZ_JANFXK010000155.1 GCF_024459955.1 Anaerovorax odorimutans | reverse complement strand
ATTACGGTCACATCGGAGATTTTGGCCGGACAGGATTTTTATCAGACGGCATATGGGATCTTATTCGACGCTATGACAGATCTGTTTAAATCGGGGCGTCCGGTAGATTTGATCACGCTTCAGGAATATTTAAAAACAAAAGACGTGCCTCCGGAAGTAAGCAGTATGGAATTTGCAAGAGATCTTCTCGTAGGAACTCAGACATCTGCCAACGTAAAATATTATGCGGAAATCGTAAAAGAAAAATCGGTTTTACGCAG
>NZ_JANFXK010000154.1 GCF_024459955.1 Anaerovorax odorimutans | reverse complement strand
AGGCGCCGTACTGCTCTTTCGGCAGCTGCGTCAGGGCCTGCACCCCGAACTTGCCTAGCAGGTTAATCACGACGCTCTGGTCCTTCTTGGCTTCCATGAGCTGCGATGCGGCAAGGGCAAGCTGTTCCTGCGTGTAAGTAGCCGCCTGTGTCGGCACGGCTGCCGCTGGCTGCGTTTGAGGCTGCATGGCCTGCTGCGCGGCGGGGTTGGCCGGCTGTGTTGGCGCTGCCTGAACCGGTACGGCCGGTTGTACGGGCGCC
>NZ_JANFXK010000153.1 GCF_024459955.1 Anaerovorax odorimutans | reverse complement strand
CCCGGATTGTTTGAATTTTTGTCCGAGAACTTCAAGAAGTTGATCGAATTCTGTTTCGGAATCAAATTCAATATCTAATCCGTATCGATTACTTCTGATGGTCACAAGTTTGTTCATTGTCATTCCCCCGTCTTTTAGTCTCCTGCAATTCCTTCTCCGAGATTAGCTGCGCTTCCGGTAATTAATTCACCGGCTGTTTCAGGATTAAAATAGACTTTTGCAATATCTCTGCCGATCTCTGATGCATATCCCGAATTATAG
>NZ_JANFXK010000152.1 GCF_024459955.1 Anaerovorax odorimutans | reverse complement strand
CAACGGTTTCATAGTTTCCGTTTAAAAGGTTTTGTCGATCCTGTTCAAGTTTTTTTAATTCATTATCAATGTCTGCAAGGTTTTGTTCCGCTTCGTATCTCGCTATGTCTGCATCTACAAGTTTTTCTGATATTTCTATCATTTTTTCTTGTACCGCTGAAGCTTTTGCCAGTTCTAGCGCTGCGTCTGCCGATCTTCGCACCTGTTCTTCATTTCTGTTTAGTTCCCCTGTATTTTCATCAACTGACAGTGACAGCTCCG
>NZ_JANFXK010000151.1 GCF_024459955.1 Anaerovorax odorimutans | reverse complement strand
CAAAAGAGGAAAGGGGCACCGGTGCGATGGCCGTATACATGTACAACTTAAAAAAACGCCCATAGACGCTCATAATCATAATGAAACTCAATACGGTAATGAAAAGGCTGCCAATCAAGGTTACGGCCCACAGCGGGATACTTTCAAAGAAGCCGCAATCCTCTACTGCTGTGACAATCTCGTTTGGGAGCATGGTTTTCGTTGCGGAGCCAAACCCGGACGATTTCATAATGGTGCTCACCACACCTTGAGCAATTTTGA
>NZ_JANFXK010000150.1 GCF_024459955.1 Anaerovorax odorimutans | reverse complement strand
CAAAAGAGGAAAGGGGCACCGGTGCGATGGCCGTATACATGTACAACTTAAAAAAGCGCCCATAGACGCTCATAATCATAATGAAACTCAATACGGTAATAAAGAGGCTGCCAATCAAGGTTACGGCCCACAACGGGATACTTTCAAAGAAGCCGCAATCCTCCACGGCTGTGATAATCTCGTTTGGGAGCATGGTTTTCGTTGCAGAGCCAAACCCGGACGATTTCATAATGGTGCTCACCACACCTTGAGCAATTTTGA
>NZ_JANFXK010000149.1 GCF_024459955.1 Anaerovorax odorimutans | reverse complement strand
TCAATTTCTTTTTAAAGGTGGCCGCGGACTGCTTCTTGATGAAGTTCTGCCGCACCTTCAGCTCACAAATTTCATGGGCCAGGCTACCCTCTTCGGCGTAATCGGACGCCGCGTCCGGAAATTGATCTTCCAGTCTGACCGACGGGTGGCAGATCAGCCATCGACTGGCAGAAGACGCGGACAGCAGCGCGTGTTTTCGTTCCTGACTCATAGTTTCGCCCCCAGAGCCCGCAGCTCGGTCGCGAAGGCGCCGTACTGCTC
>NZ_JANFXK010000015.1 GCF_024459955.1 Anaerovorax odorimutans | reverse complement strand
TTGCAAGCCATGTCGCAGCAAGTTTCAATGAACATCACCTTACGGCGAAGCCGATATCAATGGAGGGTCATTATAAGATGCGAGCCGTGTCGAGCATCTTTCAATAAATATCACCCTGCCGCAAAGCCGTATTCCAATGGTATATTTATTATAACTTGCAAGCCATGTCGCAGCAAGTTTCAATGAACATCACCTTACGGCGAAGCCGATCTCAATCAATATGTTCATTATAATCCATAACTATGGTAGAATAAAGGCATATTTATTCAAGGGAGGAGCTTTGCCTGATGCCTGTCAATTCCGTGGTGATGCTGATAATCTGCATATTTGCTTTCATTCCGCTGCTTTTAGCTGAAATAGCCAGAAACAGGTCGCTGCCGACTATTTCGGACTTTTTCCTTCAGGGCAGAGGGCTGAAAATTTTTCCCATGTACGCTACGGTGTTTGCTACGTGGATGAGCGCGTTTGCCTTTATGGGTGCGATTTCCTATTTTTATGAACAGGGCCCCATTTACATGACGACCATAGGATGGGATGCGCTTTTTGCGGCGCTCTTTTACGGAGTCGGCCGGAGAATCTGGTTCTACGGGAAATGCCGCGGCTATGTGACGCCTGCGGATTTTTTCAGCGATATTTATGGCTCTAAAGCTTTGAGTCTGACGGTGACCGGTATTGCCGTTGTCTTTACCATGATTTACATACAGGTACAGATGGTAGGAGGGCTCTTTCTGATACAGATCGCTACGGAAGGCTATATTTCCTGGCAGGTCAGCGGACTGATTTTCTTCGCTATTCTGGTTATTTATCTGTGGGCAGGGGGGCTGCGGGCTGTCGCGCTGACGGATATGTTCTACGGGGCGTTGATTATCATTACAATTTTGGGGTGCGGTCTGTTTCTGATGAAGACTGCTGGTGGTATGGAGAAAATGTTCGCCGCAGTGGTAGCTGACGATGTCAGCCATGTGACTTTGGGAGGAGAAGAGGGTTCCGCGAGAATTGGCCTGTGGCTGAGTCTGTTTGTCGTAGTCCCGGTGGGGGCTTTTATGGGGCCTCAGATGTGGATTCGCAACTTTTCGTCAGGGTCTGTAAAAAATTTTGACCTGCTGCCGCTGCTTCTCTGCCTGTCTTCGATCATCTGTATTGGTACTCTCTTTGCCGGAAGTGCCAGTATCCTGCTCAACGAAGGCGGGAAGGCCGGCGATACCCTGATCGCCAGCCTGATGCTCCGGTACGCGCCGCCGCTGCTGTGTGCCTTTGTGTTCATCGGAATTGCCGCGGCAATCCTTTCCACAGCCAATTCCCAGATTCATGCGCTGGCCGCCATCTATACGATGGACATCCATAAAAAATATATCAATCGAAAGATAACCGAACGCAGGCTTCTCTCAGTTGCCAAATGGTCGGTTTTACTGATCTCAATTGCAGCATACATATTGATTCTGGTCATCCCGCAGAGCGTCTTTCAGCTGGGAGTCATTGCTTTGGGAGGCATGATGCAGCTGATCGTTCCTGTATTGGGAGCCCTTTTCTGGCCCCGTTCAACATCGAAAGGCGCGCTGGCCGGCCTTTGGGGCGGCATTCTGGTATTTTTCCTGACTGCGGCGCTGACAGACATCGATACCAGCGGCTGCGCCCTATTCGGCCTGGTTGTCAACGGCATGCTCTTTGTAATTTTCAGTCTGCTCCATCGGGGCGGCAATGCGGCAGGGGAAAAGATACAGGCATACCGCATATCCTTTTATAACCATCTTAAATAAAGTTAAAGTCCAGTTAAAACGCATATTAAATTTCATTTAAATCAGACCTCCTCGTCTCGACAAATTATCTGAAAATTACTACAATTGGTTTGTAATCATTATTCAGAAATGATTTTATCTGAGAGGAGGAGTGTTTTATGACAATCATAGGAATGCCTGCAGGGACTTTTTTTGCAACCCTGAGCTGGCCGTTTATTTTCATTGTGCTGGCCTTCGTTGTGTACGGAATTATGAAAAAGCAGGACGATCAGATCGATGATTCGGAATTTGAACAAAGTGTCAAAGGAAGAGGGGGTGCAGCCAAATGAGGGTAGAGATCATTGTATTGGCTGTTTACTTTATCGGCATGATCAGTATGGGTCTTTTCTGGAACCGCAGGGCAAAGAGTTCTGAAGACTACATGCTGGGAGGAAGATCCATGGGTCCCCTGGTAACGGCTTTGACGCTGCAGACCACGGCCATGAGCGGATTCATGTTCATGGGAGGCCCGTCAAAGGCTTATCTGCTGGGATATTTCGCGATCTTTTATGCCGTAGGCGATGCCGGCGGCGGATTGGTTAACATCTCGGTGCTGGGAAGAAGGATGCGGAGACTGTCACAGCTATTGGATGCCATCTCTCCGATTGAATATCTGGAAAAGCGGTATGAATCCATACCAGTAAAAGTTATCGCCTGCATCATTGCGGTATTCGGACTGGGATGCTATGTACTGGCCCAGTTCCTGGCAACAGGAAAGACGCTGGTAAGCCTATTCGGTTTCCCGCTGGAGATCGGACTGGTCGTAGGTTGTGCGGTTATCCTGTTCTACACGTTCGTAGGAGGTTATTTCGCAGTAGCCTGGACGGATGTAATTCAAGGCTTCATTATGATCGGTTCGCTGATCACGATTTTAATTCTGTCCCTGATTAAGGTTGGCGGATTTACAGGTCTCAACGAATCACTGGCAGCGATTGATCCTACATACCTGAGCATTTGGGGCAAAGGCGGAGAGTACGAAGGCGCCTGGGGCGTAATCGCCGGGGCCGTGCTGGTCTACCTGATCGGCTACATGGGCCTGCCGCACTGCGTCAACAAGCATATGGCGATGGCCAACCCTAAGACGGCCAAGACAACCGTCGTATACGCAACTATCTGGACGCAGCTGTTCTGCTTCACGCCATATATCCTGGGTCTGTGCGGAGTCGTTCTTTTAACCCAGGAAGTGGCTCCTGGCTTCAAGGATCCGGAAATGGTTATTCCGACGCTGGCGAATCTGATGTTCCCGGGTGTTGTGTCGGCCATCGTTTTGACGGCGATCATGTCAGCGATCATGAGTACGGTAGCGGCGCTGCTGCTGCTGATCGGAACTATTGTTTCCATAGACTTTTACAAAAGATGGCTCAGACCGAATGCTACCGATAAAAGCGTGGTATTCGTATCCAAGGCAGCGATCATCATTACCGGAATCATCGGCATCGCTGTTGCCATTCTAAAACCCCCAGGCGTATTCGACCTGGTAGTGGATACCTTCAGCTTCATGGGCTGCGCGTTCCTGCCAAGCTATGTGTGTGCGGTTTGGTGGAAGAAGGCCAATGCTACCGGCTCGGTCGCCTCAATGATTGTAGGCGGCGCTACCGTACAGATCTGGTCCTGGGGAGGCCTGGAGTCCGTTACAGGGATGCATCAGTTCTTCGCCGGCGTAATTCTGTCCTGGATCGCAATGCTGATTTTCAGTCAGTTCGGCAAACCGACCAGCAAGGATATGTGCGATCTGATGGAACGGGCCAAAGGAAAGAAAGCCAATGTATCCAAAAAGGTGCAGGTGGCTACGTCCAAACATCTTTCAACGGAAAGCAAGGCAATTTCGCAGTTTGTATTTGCAAATAAAACCTTCGGTCAATTGGAGGCTATAAAATAGATATAAATATGGTATCGACGCATAGTTTGTTGTGTAGTAATAGTAAAAGGAGGGAGAGCGCAATGAAGAAGATATGTCTAGTATGTGTTACAATAATGTTAATACTATCTGCGACATCTGTTAGCTTTGCAGATAGTGACAATGTTATTGCAGCGGAACAGGAAAATCTTATTGCAACAGAAGCAACTCCGACGTCAATCTTTGATGATAAAATACCTTGGGGAGTTCGAGGGACGTACAAATACTCTTCTACTAAATACATAAAACTGAATAAAAGTACGGCCTATTTAAAAAATGTATATGTGAATAAAGTAACCTATACTGGAACATTGAAGTTAAAATCAAGATCTCCTAGTATAACTTTATCGTATGAAATTCTCACCTTTTCAACTAAAGTAAATGGCAAAAAAGTTGTTCTTCAGGTAGATCGTGGGCACCCAGACACTATTACAGTAGGGGGAAAGACCTATAGAAGGCAATAGTGCTAATGGTTATTATAGTTTATTGCAAAGCTAGTTATAGAACTTAGAGATTTCTCTAAGCAACGGACTATGCGTTGATGTATTGTTGATATTGCAAATAGAGGAGCAAACTGCATGTTAAACAGCAAACTTGTTAAAAATGGATATACCGCTGAGGATGCCAAGACCATCCTGTGGAACTGCGACGGCGACGCCAACATCGTCGACATCAAAGAGGTTTTTTACCCTTACGTGTTTCTGCGTTACCAAATCGACTTCGGAAAAAGATCCTGGTCAAAGCTGAATAAGCTGTGCGACTGTATCATCGATCTCGTTTCCGGATCTGCGGCGGAAGGCAAAGGAACTCCGGAATTTGAGGAAACCCTGATTGATGAGGATCTGACTCTGGGCGAGCAGATCACAGAAGAAGACTGGCAGCGGATCGGTCATGATTTTGTGCTGAAACAGCAGCTGAGCAAAGCAAAGCTGCTGACCCCTCCGGAGTTCACCATTATAGAAAAGGAGTACTTTCACAAACAGTTTTACATTCTTCATTGCCTGGACGATGAAGAGGTGGATTATTATATCATGGTGGACGCCATTGACGGAGGGCTTTCAATACTGGATCATTAAGCCGAAAGGCCGCTGGGAAGGCTGGGAGGGGCTTAGCCCCTCCGCCAGCTTTATGAAGGAGGAATCTTATGAGCCGTAATAAATTTATCTTACTGTTCGCGACGATCATTGTTTTATATTTCGCGCTGCCCAATGAAGGGGTCGGACTTGTGGTAAAGGCCAACATGATGGCCGTGGCGCCGTATATTATGGCCTTTGTCATCATCTATCTTGTCATTACCATCAATGTTCTCAAGCGGGCTCTGAAAAAGCTGGACGCCGATCTGTGCGACGAAACGGTTATCAATGCCGCTAAAATTATGAATATCACTTTTGACGTAAAACGGATGATGGGGCCGGACAATCTGCAGGCCATGTATAATCGGGTGAACATTTCCCGCTTTGTATCCATCCATGCCAAGACCTTGCTATACGATGCACTCAGGAAAAAACGCCTGGATATTCCGCCTCCTTCCGCAGGCAAGACGGAAAAAGAGCTGCATGCCAGATGTGCCGAAGAGGTCAAGGCCGCCAGAATCGGTACGAATAAGAAAAATCGGAAAAAGAAGAGAGCGAGAGCTTAAGTATAAGATGGCAGCGGGAGAGCACTGACTGAGCCTGTTGGCATAACGAAATCACCCATATTCTTTTGTTTTCAAGAGAATATGGGTGATTTTGCGGTGAGCCTGGCGGCTCGTTTTCCTGTATCAGACCATTTGCTCATTGTAAAAAAATAAAAAATATTCTGGAAATATTTCGGAAAGTAGTGTAAACTGAAAACAGAGTTGTTGTGTATTCAAAATTTAAGAAGGAGGGAACTATGGGTTTATTTTTTGCGATGTTTTTAATTTGCGGCGGTATTGCCGTGATCGTTACAGCAATTGTAATGCTGATCGTCCGAAGCAGATCCGCGGCAGCCGTGCAGGAGATGCACGGAAATCCTATGGAGGGAACGTGCGGTGTGGATTCAGCGGAGGCTGTGATTCAGCAGGGGGAAGCGGCACTTATAAAGAAAGGTCGATGACGATTCGGAAGCCGCGTCTGTAAAAGATGAGAAGGAACTTTTGACGATTAACCGGTGACAACAAAAAACTGTCGGGCAGAATTGATCTCTGTCAGACAGTTTTTCTTGTGTAGGGAATATCTGTAGGCAGGCCTAGAGTGGATCATTATCCAATTTTCAGGAGTTTTATAAATATTTTGACAGGTTGTCTGCCTTTTACGCTATAATAGAGAAGAAATGAAATTCCGGGCCGGTTAATATGGAGGTAGCAGATGGACAGGATCATGGATGCGTTCTTTAAATCGCTCAATTGTCAGGGACTGTTGATTACGGACAGCAAAGGCGTTGTCATTCAGGTAGAGGACAAATCAATGGATTTTTACGGAGTCGATGCCAGGGAGCTGATCGGGCGTTCGGTTTACGACATGGAAAAAGAAGGCCTTTTTCGTCCATCGGCCGCGGCGACCGTGCTGCAGAGCGGCAGGGAGGTTAACTTAATCCAGAAAGTAAAGAGCGGCATCGAAATAATTGTAACCGCGTTTCCCGTAACGGACGAACAGGGAAAAATCGCAAAAGTGGTGACTTTTTCCAGGGATATCAGCGAATACGCACGTTTTCGGGATATGTACGAAGATTTCATGAAAAAAATCGATCAGTACAACCATACTATGGATGAGCTGGCTTATAAAACCGCGATTATTGAAGATTTCCACACAGACAACCGGGATTTCCAGCAGACGCTGGAAACCATGCAGAGCGTAGCTAAATATGATGTAAACATTCTCCTTCAGGGAGAAACCGGCGTGGGGAAAACGCTGCTGGCAAAGAAAATACATAACCTGAGCGAAAAGAAGGAAGGCCGGTTCGTAGAGATCAACTGCGGCGCCATGCCGGAGAATCTAATTGAATCCGAGCTGTTCGGATATGAAAAAGGGGCCTTTACAGGGGCCGATTCCAGAGGAAAAGAAGGACTGATCGAAGCAGCCGCCGGCGGGACTTTGTTTTTGGATGAAGTGTCAGAAATGCCGCTTTCATCACAGGTCAAGCTGCTCAAGGTGATTCAGGACCGGGAGTTTCGCAGAATAGGGGGCACCGGGGTCATACGTGCGGACTGCCGGTTCATTTCCGCGACCAATAAGGACCTTGCCGAGGCGGTGCGGCAGGGAACTTTTCGCCAGGATCTGATGTATCGTCTGAATACGGTGGCCTTCAACGTTCCGCCCCTTCGTGAGCGGAAGGAGGACATCCTCTATCTGAGCAAATCTCTTTTGGACGCGGCCAACAAGAAATACGGCCTTGAACGAATCTTTGATACGGCCGTTCTCAACCTGTTCTTAAAATATTCCTGGCCGGGAAACACGAGGGAGCTGGAAAATGTGATTAACCGTATGGCCATCACTTCACAGGGAAATGTCATTACGAAAACCGTGCTGCCGGAAAACATCCTTACGGAGACAGAGCTGTATTCGGAGACTGCTGTCAGGCACGATCAGGAGGTTACGGATCTCGCAGAAGCGATGGAACAATACGAGGGGCGGATCATCCGCAGCGTTTACGAGAGGGAGGGGTCTTCCATCAAAGTCGCCAGGGCGCTTAATATCAGCCAGACCACGGCAGCCAGGAAAATCAGAAAGTACGTACAGGGGTAGTCAATTGTGACTAATGCGGAGGATTTTTGCAGCAGACCGGTTAAAAATGCCAATCCCGGAGACTGGAAAACCACAAACGACTATATAGTCATTTGTGACTATATGAAAGGAATCAAAGTTATCTTTGGTTCCTTTTCTTTTTTTCCTTTATATTTCAACCTTTGCAGGCGTTTCCCCGCAGGCGGAAAACAGTATGGCACGGTAATTGCTCTTTATAGGGGCAGGAAAAACAGCTAAAGAGCATTTTTAAGGAGGTTTGAGAGATGAAAAAAATTTTTACTGGCGGAACAATTTTAACAATGGCAGAAGATCACGATGTGGAAGCCGTTTTCGTAGATGGAAACAAGATAGCGGCAAAGGGAACTTTGGAAGCCTGCAAACAGGCAGCGGAAAAAGATTATGAGATTATTGATCTGAAAGGCAAATGCCTGACACCGGGTTTTGTCGATCCCCATACCCACCCGATGATGCTGGGCATGTGCAAGATCTGGGCCGATCTCAGCTATCCGAAGGTAGCGTCCATCGACGACCTTGTAAACGCCTTAAAGGAACACGCAAAGACGCTGCCTCCGGGAGAACCGATCCGGGGATACGGTTTTGACCAGCGGATGTTCAAGGAGATGCGTCACCCGACCTGCGAGGATCTTGACAGGGTTTCCAAGGATGTATATGTACAGATCATGCATACCAGCGGCCACTGCAATGTGTGCAATACAAAGCTTTTAAGAGATATCGGCATTAAGGACGATACGCCTGATCCGGAAGGCGGCTCCTTTGGCAGAGACAGCCAGGGCAGACCAAACGGTCCCCTGTTCGACAGCGCCAATGATTTCCTCTCCGGTATGGACGGCGTGCGTCCGGGAAACCACGGGCCGAACATCCATATGCCGGATACAAAGGAAAATCTGATGCGGCGTTTTGAAGTCGGTCAGGGCTACTTTGTCCGCGCAGGCATCACGACTGTGGATGAAGTACAGCTGACAAAGCAGGAACTGAATACCTATCTGGAAGCCAGAGATCAGGGCAAGCTGAAAATGCGTATGGAAATGTCCTTCCTTTCCAACTATCTGGACGACGTAATCAAGCTGGGCTTTAACAGCGATTTCGGTGACGACTGGCTGACCATCGGTTCGATCAAATTCTATTCGGACGCTTCCCTGCTGGCGGGAACTGCCAATGTCAGCACCGGCTATATGGACAGTGACCGGCACCACGGCTACAACTATCATACGGCGGAAGAGCTGAAAGAACTTCTGATTAAGGCCCACAAGAATCGGCTGCATACCATTACCCACGCCCAGGGAGATCTTGCTATGGAACCGATCATCGAAGCCATCGAAACCGCACAGAGAGAAGATCCATGGCCGGAGGCCATTCACAGAATCGAGCACTGCGGCCTGCCGACTGAGGAACAGGTAAAACGTATGGGCGAAGTTGGAATCTATCCGGTTCCGCAGCCGGAAATGAATTATCTGTACGGCGACGGCGTGGTAGAAGGCGTTGGTATGGAAAAAGCAAAGGACTATTCGCCGATGGGCTGGTTCAAGAAGTATGGAGCGCCTCTGGTCCTCTCTTCCGACGCGCCGGTAACTACCCCCAACCCAATGGAAGCGATTCATG
Organism: Anaerovorax odorimutans; assembly: GCF_024459955.1. Classification (GTDB taxonomy): domain Bacteria; phylum Bacillota; class Clostridia; order Peptostreptococcales; family Anaerovoracaceae; genus Hominibacterium; species Hominibacterium odorimutans_A. The sequence goes on along the minus strand of NZ_JANFXK010000015.1, from coordinate 95,760 downwards.
CCTGTGTAACCAGAAAGACCATACTGGGAAATGTACTGGGAGCAGAGCAGGCAATCACGCTGGAGGACGCGCTGAAAGCCTACACCATCAACGCGGCAAAGGCTGTACGCAGATCCCACATTGCCGGTTCCATAGAAGTTGGAAAAATGGCCGATTTTGCGGTACTGGACCGCTGTCCGCTGGATCTGGCGCCGGAAGAATACGATGAACTGAGAAACATAACCGTGGCCGAAACCTGGCTGGACGGAGAGAAGATCTACGAGAAGTAGGTTTTTGCGAAAATGGGAACAGGAGGGACTCACATGAAAAATAAGAATATCGATATTCCTTTGATGGTCATCAGCCTGGGGCTGATTCTGATCGTAGTAGTCCTGCTGGCTTTATTCCCGACGCAGGGCACGGATGTGATCAGCACACTTTTTGCTCTGATTACCGATAACTTCGGAGCCTTGATTCTTGTATTCGGCTTTCTGGTATTCATCTATTGCTGCTACATGGCTTTCAGCCGGCATGGCAGGATCAGGCTGGGCGCTGCGGATGAAAAACCGGAGTTTACCATGTTTCAGTATCTGTCTATGATGATATGCGCAGGGCTCGGCTCTGCGTGTGTCATCTGGTCATTCGTGGAATGGGGCTACTACTATTCCGGGCCGGCGCTGGGGATCGAACCGATGAGCACAAAAGCGGCTGAATTCGCCACCGCTTACAATTTCCTGCATTGGGGTTTCGTTCCCTGGGCGATGTTCGTAGTCTTAGCCATCCCGGTGGCTTACGCCTACCATGTGAAGAAAATTTCGGCGCTGCGGTTCAGCGCTATCTGCGAGGCTATGATAGGTGACAAACCTTATGCGCGGCCGTTGGGAAAGCTGATCGACTTTTTCTTCGTGTTCTGTGTAGTAGGAGGGCTGAGTGTTACCCTCGGCCTGGGAATTCCGATCATTTCTTCCGGGCTGGGAAAGATTTTCGGATTTGAACCCACCTTTATAGTCAACGTAATCGTTACCATTGCCATTGCGGCATTGTTTACACTCAGTTCGTACATCGGCATTGACAAAGGAATGAAAAAACTAAGTTCTCTGAATGTCTATATTGCGATTATTTTTATCCTGGCGCTGCTGTTTACAGGGCCCACCAGGTTCATCCTCAAGGAAATCGTCACCGGACTGGGACTGATGGGGCAGCACTTTGTGGAAATGAGCCTTTGGACGGATTCCGTTGAAAATTCAGGATTTCCGGAGTCATGGACCATTTTCTTCTACGCCTTCGGAATCGTTTACGCGACCCTGATGGCTCTGTTTATCACGAAAATCTCCAAGGGCAGGACCATGCGGGAAATGATTTGCAGCACAATTTTCGGAGGAGCGGCGGGATGCTTTGTCTTTTTCGGCATAAACGGCAGTTTTTCCATGAATCTGCAGCTGACGGGAAAGCTGGATGTGGTGAATCTGCTTCTGGAAAAGGGCAATTCGGAAACGATTCTATCCATTCTGGACCATACGGTGTTTGGCATTGCCGGTGTTATCATCTTTCTGATCATAACGATTCTCTTTCTGGCAACAACCCTGGACTCCGCAGCCTTTTCGCTGTCTGCGTCCTCGACGAAAAAGCTCGCTGACGATGAGAACACTTCCCCGATGCTGCGCCTGTTCTGGTGTATCACGCTGGCGCTGGTGCCGCTGTGTATGAACTTTATCGGCGCGCCGCTCAACACCCTGCAGACGCTGACCATCGTTACTTCAATTCCGTTTATCTTTGTCATGATCGGTATGACAAAAGGCATGTTTACATGGCTGAAGGAAGACGGCAGATAAGATCGGATAAATAAAGAGAAAGGCATGTTACATTAGTAAAATTAATATAGCATGCCTTTTTGGCATTTATAGGTAAACAGATGGGCGGCCCCGCGTGTTTGACCGCAGGCAGAAGGTTCCAACCTGGGCGCGGCTTCATTGCGGTCAAATCGGCTTCCGGTTACCGCTTGGCAGGCACCGATGAAAGCTCACCGGACTGCTCCTGACTCCGTTTCATTTCTTGCCGGCCCCAGTCCTTGATGACCTCCAGAGCAGGGATCAGCTGTCTGGCGCGATCGGTCAGAGAGTATTCCACATGGGGAGGAATGTGTTCCAGTTCCCTGCGGATGACCAGTTGATGTTCCTCCAGATATTGCAGCGAGCGGGTAAGCATGATATTGGTGATGCCTTCCAGCTCCCGCTTCAGCTCGTTATAGCGCATAGTTTTCTTCTTTGAAAGCTTCCATATAATTGGCAGCTTCCATTTCCCTCCGATAATTTCCAGCGCATAGATGACAGAACACTTTTCTTCGGACAGATCAGGAATTTCTTTTTCTGAATAGGTGGTCTGCATGAATACTCCTTTCCAGGGCATAAAAATGTGCGTACTTGTATATTTGTTTCCGTATATTATAATATACTATATTGATCGGATCAATAAGGTGCCGCAAAAAACGGCTCATATGGAAAATTGCCCAAGCTTGAAAGGAGAAGGCACATGAAGATTGAAACTGTTATGGAAGCACTGATAAAGAACCGTTATTCCGTGCACTGTTTTTCCTCCGGAGAGGAAGCGGCAGACTACTTGGACCGCAGCCTGAACGGCAAAGTGATCGGCTTTGGCGATTCGGCCACCATGAGCCATATGAAGCTCTATGAGAGACTGTCCGCGCATAATACTGTCTATGATCCCAACCAAAGCAAGGATAACGATGAGTTTCTGGAGATTGCTCAAAAATGCCTGACAACTGAGGTTTTTCTGACCTCTGTCAATGCCATGTCGGAGACGGGAGAGCTGGTAAATATCGACGGTACGGGAAACCGGATCGCAGGATCTCTGTTTGGACACGAAAAGGTTTATTTTATCATCAGTACCAATAAGATAGAGCCAACGCTGGAAAAGGCCGTGTGGCGCGCCCGCAATATCGCGGCTCCGAAAAACGCGATGCGTTACAAGCTGAGAACTCCGTGTGCTGTCAAAGGAGACCGCTGTTATGACTGTTCCAGCCCGGACCGGATTTGTAACGCGCTGACCATTCATATGAAAAAGATGAATGATATCGAAGATGTGGAAATTGTTCTCATAAATGAAGAACTGGGCTTTTGATTTTTCGTTGTAGGGAGGGCTGCCGTGGCGGCGGATTTGCTTGCGGTAAAAATAAGTGTATTCCTTCTAAAAGCGCAAGATAGTTTGAAAATCATATGATATAATAACAAATGAGTGAAAAACTATGAAATTAGAAGGGATGGAAACATGCATTTAATAAAGGATTACGTGCAGGATTTGAAATGTGAATTTGCAGGATATAATGGAAAGCGTCTGGGCCGGGATCTGATGGCGGGAATCACGGTTGCCGCTGTTGCTCTGCCGCTGGCTTTAGCCTTTGGGGTCAGCTCCGGAGCGACAGCGGCTGCGGGTCTGGTGACAGCGATTCTCAGCGGCGTGGCGATCAGTCTGCTTTCGGGAGCTTCCTTTCAGATATCCGGGCCCACCGGCGCCATGACAGCCATACTGGTGACTCTGGCAGCAAAGTACGGAATGCAGGGAATTCTCATTTCCTGTTTTTTCGCCGGAATCATTCTGGTGGCAGCAGGAGTGCTCAAGCTGGGGCGAATCATCTATTATATCCCATCGTCGGTGATTACAGGTTTTACGTCAGGAATTGCCATCATCATTGCCCTGGGGCAGCTGGATAATTTTTTCGGCGTTACATCCAAGGGGGATCTGGCGATCGTAAAGGTGCTTTCTTATTTTACTTCCGGGTTTTCTCCCAATTTTGCCGCCATGGGCATTGGTCTTGCCGTGATTCTGATTATGATCGCCTGGCCCGCCAAGTGGAACAGCAAAGTTCCCTCGTCGCTGGCGGCTCTGATTCTGATACTGATCTTCAATCACTTTGCCGGATTGGACGTGGCGGTGGTAGGGGAGATTCCCAAGACCCTGTTTCTGGAGGACCGGCTGCAGCTGTCGGCCATCAACCCTTCCCAGTTCTGGGATTTCTTTGTGCCGGCCCTTTCCATCGCGGCTTTGGCTATGATCGAGTCCCTGCTCTGCGGAGCATCCGCAGGAAAGATGAAAAAGGAGTCGATCAATGGCGACCGGGAACTGGTGGCCCAGGGTGTAGGAAATATTCTGATTCCTCTGTTTGGCGGCGTGCCTGCCACAGCAGCCATTGCCCGGACCAGCGTAGCCATCAAGGCCGGCTGCGAGACCAGACTGACCGGTGTCTTTCATGCCGTCATTCTGCTTCTTTCCATGTTTATTCTTTCTCCCATCATGTCAGAAGTTCCTTTGTCAGCACTGGCAGGGATACTGATCGTTACTGCCTGGAGAATGAACGACTGGGAAAATATACGCTTTATCTTCAGCCATAAATTTAAAACCGGAATGCTGAAATTCTTTATCACCATGGCAGCCACCGTTGTACTGGATCTGACGCAGGCGATTATCATCGGCGTAGCGTTTTCGGCGTTCATGATTGTGGTAAAGCTGACGGATATTGATATCACCATTGCTGATATTGAAAATGAAAGGCTGGAGGAGATCGGCATAAATATCCCGCAGGTATCAAAGACAATCCGTATGGCTTATCTGACAGGGACGATTTTCTTTGCGGTCACGGACAAATTAAAAAAGCAGCTTACGGAGCTGGGAAATACAGAAATTCTGATTTTATCCATGCGGGGAGTGCCGGCAATCGACCTTTCGGGGATTCAGGCTTTGCTGGAGCTGGAACAGGAGCTGGCGGAGGACGGAGTGACCGTTATGCTGTCCAGCGTTCAGCCCAAAGTGCTGGAAGGCCTGCAGCGGGGCGGTTTGATCGACAAAATAGGGAAGGAACATGTCTTTGAAAGCGCTGAGTACGCTATCATGCGGGCGCAGAAAGAAGTGGAAGCTTAACCATAGAAAAGAGTGAGGAGAGTATCTGTTATGAAATATGATTTCGATACACCTATAGACCGCAAGGGAACCCATTCGGTAAAATTTGACGCTATGCCGCCCGGGGTGCCGGAGGATGCCTTGTCCCTGTGGGTCGCGGATATGGATTTACCCTGTGCGCAGCCGATTTTAGACGCACTTCATCAGCGTATCGACCGAAAGATTTTCGGTTATACCCTTTATGAAAACGATGAATTGAAAGATGCTGTCACCGGCTGGTATCAGCGCCGCTTCGGCTGGCAGATCGAAAAAGACGAGCTTTTTTTCAGCCCGGGAATCGTTCCGGCCATCGCTTTTCTGATCAACTGTCTGACAGAAGAAGGGGATGGCGTTATCATTCAGAGGCCTGTTTACTACCCGTTTACCAATACCATTGAGGCAAACGGTCGCAAGGTGGCCAATAGTCCCCTGGTTCGCAAGGGTAACACCTATGAAATGGATTTTATGGACCTTGAACAGAAATTTGCGGATGAACGGAATAAAGGTATGATCCTGTGCAGTCCCCACAATCCGGTGGGACGCGTATGGACCGGGGAGGAACTGAGAAAAGTCGTAGAAATCGCAAGGAAATACGATAAATGGATTGTTTCCGATGAAATTCATTCCGACCTGACCAGATCCGGAGTCGTTCATACGCCGCTGCTCAAACTGGCGGAGGACTATTCTCAGCGGATCATTGCCTGCACTGCACCCAGCAAGACCTTTAATCTGGCGGGAATGCAGTTCAGCAATATTGTGATTCCCAACAAAGAATACCAAAAGAAATGGAATCATCTGGTTTCTTCCCGTTTTTCTCTTGGATTCTGTAATCCCTTTGGGCTGACAGCCATCATCGCCGCCTATAACCAGGGAGATGACTGGCTTAGTCAGGTAAAGACCTATATCGACGGCAATATCCAGTATATCGAAAAGTTTGCCGCAGAGCAGCTGCCGAAAGCGCAGGTGATGGATTGCCAGGGTACTTATCTGGTCTGGATCGATTTCAGCGGGTATTGTTCGGATTCGAAAAAGCTGAAAAAATTAATGCAGCAGAAAGCCAGGGTTGCCCTGGATGAAGGCTTTATTTTCGGGGAGGAAGGCGAAGGCTATGAACGAATCAACGCTGCCGCTCCCAGGTGCGTGATAGAAGAATGTATGGAGCGGATAAAAGATGCCCTTGAAGCCGGTGAGTCTTCCTGCGAGTAGCAGCGGACTCAACTATCAGGGCTTACGCATGAGAAGAAGTTCTTTTTAAGGAATATCACCTTTCAGGTGGCCCCGAAAAATTCCAATTGTATTTTTATGTTCTAAACGGTGCCTTGAAGACATTTTGTGAACATACTTTTCTTGAATTGTGCGAAAAAAGCGAACAATTCAGGAGGGCTTGAATCCGTTTATCCTGTGTTCCGATCTGCCGCAAAAGGTACAGTACGGAACACAAGCTGCATAGGTACTGGCTTTTCTCTTTTCATGTGGTATAATAAATCCATCTGACTATAGTGCGCCGACTGAAAGGACAGACGGAGGCAGCGCCGGTGGGGACGAGATGTTTGCGGTTCCATTGCTGAGGATCGTGTCAGAGGAATAAATGAAACCGGAGGAAATCGATGTATTGCAGTCAATGCGGAAACGAGATGAAAGAGGGGGCCAACTTTTGCAAGCGATGCGGGGCCCCGGCCGATAAGGCGGAAGAGCCTGTTTCGGAGCGGGAACGTCATATCGTCCGTTTTTTGTATACGCATAAAAAGCGGATTGTGCTGTTTGTGCTGATTGGTCTGGTTTTATGCGGAGCAGCTGTCTGGGCAGCAATTTTCTTTTTGGGCGGCGATGCTGACGCAGGAGATAAAAAGCAGGCGGCGGCAGTAAAAATAGCCAGCGAAGTGGATCTGAAAGAGGAGTATGAAATCGAAGACAACAAATTGATCTTAGATCCTCTGCACGCCACTTATGAAGATGGATCGGTCCAGGAGCTTGCAAATTATGAAGTGTATATCGATGGACTGAAATATCAGATGACAGAAGGGTATATCGATGCTACAGAGCTGTATGACGGTAAACACCTTTTTCGGCTGGAATGGAAGAAGAGCAGAGACAAATATAAATACGAAAAGACCGTGGGTACGGAGCATAAAAAGGATACCTGGGGAAAATACGTGGACCTGGTGGGTATGACCGGCAAAGAGATCGCCGCGGCGTACGGCCCGCTTGGAACGCCGGAATTCGGTTCTCTGGGGTCCGGAAATTGGGGATATGCATATGTGGACGTGGAAGCGGTGTCCCTGCAGGCTGCGTTTCCGGCAGGAATTTTGGACAGGCCGGAGGATTATTCCGCTTCCGATGCTGTGTGCATGGAAATGACGGGAACCCTGGGAACGCTGTTTTACAATATAGAAGCGGAAATGAGCAAAGATGATCTGGCCACTGTTTTGGGAATTTCCCTCTCAGACAGTGGGGATGGAGGCTGCACCGGGACGCTGGAAAACGGCAAGCTCATATATATCGGCAGCGGCCAGGGGCAGGGCGGAACCTATACACCGGATACCACTGTCCGGGTGACGGTCAGTGAAGAAGAGAAGGGAACTCTGCTGGACAGGTTGTTTTAAAGGATGAAAGAAATTGAAACAGTCTGGCAAGAAGATGAGAAGATAAGGTTGCGGATATAAAATGATGGCTTGGCGCTTTTTGCTTTGAAATTGGGCCAGAGCGGATGAAACTTATGGGTTTGCGGGTTTTGTGGGTTTAGTTTTGGAAAATTTCCACTTAAAATTGACCGGCAAGGGCAGGGAACGTTGAAAAAAGATCCGCTTTTTCCTGTTTTTTCGATGAAAGATCCGGAATTGCTTTAGCGCGTTACTTTGCAGGCTGCGGTAACTTTTCGAAAATACCAGGATTTTGATATTTCCCCGTGATCCAGGAAAAGAAAAAATGCTGGATTATCAATTGAGTACAGTCAGTTGCGCTATTTTGATAGTTTTTCCAGAACCTTCCTGATTTTTTCCTGTGCCCCGCCCGCACTCTTCCCTGAAAATATCATTTTACCTTTAAATAATTGCACAAAACGATATTCCTCCTTATTTTCCCGTGGGAGTCTAAGAAGGAATATCGTTTTGTTCTTTTTTTCGAAGTCTAGCTGACATTTATTTCGTATATAAACGGCCGGTCATAGAACCATGCCTTTCCGGTTTGGAACCAAAGCCCCATAAATGGATTTGCCCGATGACAGCTTACTTCGCATCGGATTTTTTGACGATGGGAATCCAGATTTCGCTGCGGGTATCGGCTTTAGAGCCGTCTTCGTCGTAGTAAACTTCAATGTCCGGTGCTTCTCCGTATTCGTAGCCGGAGGTGGGCAGCCATTCGGTGGCGATTCGTTTCTGCATCTCCTGGACTGCTCCCGGCATAGGGCCGATACATTCGAAAACAGCCCAGGTGGCGGCAGGTACGATAAACTCGTCCATACCATCGGCAGCAGCCTGATCGGAAGGGGCGGCGATGTAATAGTCGAATTTAAAGGTGCTGGAATCGGCAAATGGTTCGCCGCAGACACTGACACCCAACATGCCAAAGGGTTCCTTGTTAATCATTGGGCCCAGGCTTCCTATTTTACCGGTCCCGGCGATCTCACCCCAAAACTTTGGGATCTCCTGATAGCAGGCATCGTTTTCCATGGTAGTGGAAAGCTTGAAACCTACAATGCGAAATGCTTCTTTTTCTTCAATTTTATAGTTCATAGCAGTTGCTCCTTTAATAGATACTTGAAAAGCGATCGGCGGATAGGCCCTGAGCAGAGCTCCCTTTTCGCGGGCAGCGATCGGCGTAATGCCGTGCAGCTTTTGAAAAGCTCTTGTAAAGGAAGTCGGCGAATCGTAGCTGTACTTGAGAGCGACATCGATGACCCGCATATCGGTATTCTGCAGATCAAACGCTGCCTTGGACAGTCGTCTGCGGCGGATATATTCCGACAGCGGTACCTCTGCCATATAGGAAAATATCCTTTGAAAATGATAAACCGAACAGCAGGCCTTGCGGGCGATAACCGCATAATCGATCTCACCGTCCAAGTTGTCTTCGATGTATTCGAGCGCTTCATTCATTCGTTTGAGCCAGTCCATATCAATCTCCTTTTCTGTAAGAACAGCATACCATGAAGTTTTATTCATATCCTCTCATTCGATGCACGATTTTGAGAGGTGCGAATACTATTCTAACAAATTATCCTGAAAGATGCGTCCCAAAAATAAAAATTTCACATGGCATTTAAAATATGATGATATACTAAATGCGAAACAGAACAAACTTTGGAGGTGGTTCCAATCAAACATATATTGATTATTGATGATGATGTAACTATCGGAAATATGCTGGAGGAAGTGCTGACCGCAGAAGGCTACGGCGTGTCCAGAGCGTATTCCGGGACCGAAGCCCTGCTGGTTTTATCCGCCCGGCGCCCGGATCTGGTTCTGCTGGATCTCATGCTCCCGGGGATCAATGGCGATGAGGTGCTGGCTGAAATCAGAGGGATTCCCGTGATCGTCGTCAGCGCGAAGGTGGACGTGGATAATAAGGTAAAGCTGCTGCTGGAGGGAGCGGCGGATTATGTCACAAAACCCTTTGACACAAAAGAGCTTCTGGCAAGAATCGCCGTACAGCTGAGAAACGCTTCTTTTCAGGAACCTTCCGGCCTTTTGCGATTTGATGATATCAGCATGGATACAAAGGCCCATGCAGTCCATGTCAGCGGCCATGCGGTTCGTCTGACCAAAACGGAGTATGCGATTTTAAAGCTTCTGATGCAAAATCCCTCACAGGTGATTACCAAGTCTTCTATATTGGAGCGGATCAGTGAGGATACGCCCGACTGTATGGAAAGCTCTTTGAAGGTTCATGTGAGCAATCTGCGAAAGAAACTGCGGCAGGCCGGCGAAAAGGACTATATTGAAGCCGTATGGGGAATCGGTTTTAAAATGAAAGAGGCTTAGAATCTTTACGGTTTCTTAACTTTTTTCTTAACCGCTTTCTTAACCTTCATCCGCTAGAATGTCTGTAATGAAAAAGGAGGTTGAATTTATGGACTATGTCTTGACTACAGATGCTTTGAGCAAACATTACGGACATTTTAAAGCGCTCAACGAGTGCACCATGCACATTCCCAAGGGAGCCATCTATGGATTTGTCGGGAAAAACGGAGCCGGAAAAACGACTTTGATCCGTTTGATCTGCGGGCTTCAAAAAGCGACGGCAGGAAGCTACAGGCTGTACGGCATGGATAGCGCGGATAAGGAAATCGCAAAGGCCCGGAGGAGAATGGGCGCTGTGGTGGAAACGCCGTCCCTGTATTTGGATATGACAGCGGAGGAAAATTTGAAAGAGCAGTATCGCATTCTCGGGCTGCCGTCTTTTGAAGGGATACCGGAACTCTTAAAGCTGGTGGGGCTTGAAAATACCGGCAAAAAGAAGGCGAAGAATTTTTCTCTTGGTATGCGTCAGAGACTGGGAATTGCCATTGCTCTGGCAGGAGACCCGGACTTTCTGGTTCTGGATGAACCGGCCAACGGCCTGGACCCCCAGGGAATCATCGAGATGCGTGAGCTGATTCTGGAGCTGAATCGCAAAAGGCAGATCACCGTGCTGATATCCAGCCACATCCTAGATGAGCTGTCCCGGCTGGCAACCCATTACGGCTTTATCGATAGCGGGCATATTGTGAAGGAGATCAGCGCCCAGGAACTGGATGCGGCGTGCAGGAAATGCGTCCGCATAGAGGTTTCCGATACAAAAGCGCTGTCCTGGGTTTTGGACAGCATGAAGGTGGAATACAAGATCCTTTCTGATACGCAGGCGGATATCTTTGATAAAATCAATATTACGGAGCTGACCCTGGCCCTGGCAACGGAACACTGTGAAGTGCGCTCCATCGATGAGAGGGAGGAAAGTCTGGAAAGCTATTATGTGAATCTGATCGGAGGTGGCGAACATGAATAGGTTGTTAGCGGCGAATTTCACACGCCTGAAAAAAGATAAGGTTTTTTGGCTGGGCATGCTGGTTATGTTTGTCTTCGGCGCCTATATTATCATCAGAAATTATCTGGATATGCAAAGGGACGGGACTCAGATCGCACCGGACGATCTGCTTTTCGGATATACGATATTAGTGGGTATTGTGGCGGCTGTATTTTGCAGTTTGTACCTGGGTACTGAATACAGCGACGGAACCATGCGCAATAAGCTGATCGTCGGCCACACGAGACCTGGCATTTATCTGGCTAATTTAATCGTATGTATTTCTGCGGGATTTTTGATGGTGCTGGCGTATCTGATCCCGGCAATCGGCCTGGGTATGCCGCTTTTGGGGACCTTTTCAGCGGATGGGAAAATCATTGTACTTACCTTATTGGGCAGTCTGATTATGGTTCTTGCCCTGACCGCCATATTTACACTGGTATCCATGCTGATCCAGAATAAGGCGTTTGCTGCGGTTGTGGCGATCGTTGGCATCTTTGCGCTGCTCTTTGCGGCGATCAGCATTGCCAATATACTCAATGCTCCGCCGACCTATGAAGGCTATAGCTTTACCAATGATTCGGGAGTTGTTCAAAGCGGAGAGACGATACCGAACCCCCGTTATGTTTCGGGAACAAAAAGGGAAGTGTATGAGACGGTTCTGGAGATCCTTCCCACAGGACAGGCACTTGAGTACGCAAGCATGGGTGCTGCTCATACATGGCGGATGTCCCTTTATTCGCTGGCGATAACGGTTATCACTACTGGCGCGGGAATCCTTGTCTTCCGAAGAAAGGATATCAAGTAAAGGAGTTTTTTATGGAAATCTGGTTATGGGTCCTGATCGGGCTGCTTACACTTTGCATTGTGTTTCTTTTAATAAAGGTGTATTTGCTGCGCAAATCAGCCAGGGAAATTGAAGAGGCTTTTGCCGACAGGCTCATGACCGAAACCAATACGCTGATCGATCTTTCCAGCAGGGACCGGCGGATGCGGGAATTGGCAGCCGGCATCAACGTCCAGCTTCGTCAGCTGCGCAGGGAAAGACTTCGTTTTCAACAGGGAGACATGGAACTCAAGGAAGCGATCACCAATATTTCCCACGATCTGCGGACTCCTCTGACAGCCATCTGCGGATATCTGGAGCTTTTGAGAAAAGAGGAAACGACAGAGGCGGTTGCCCGCTATCTGGATGTGATCGAAAACCGTACCGAAGCCCTGAAACAATTGATGGAAGAGCTTTTCCGCTATACCATCGCCGCTTCTTCCGCAGAGGATCTGCCCTGTGACGAAATTGCCCTCAACGATGTGCTGGAAGAGAGCCTTTCCGCCTACTACGCGGCATTGAAGGGGTGCCGGATTACGCCGGAGATCTCTATGCCAGAGCAAAAGGTAAGGCGCTGCCTCAATAAAAACGCCTTGTCCCGCATTTTCGGAAATGTCATCAGCAATGCGATTAAATACAGCGCCGGTGATCTGCGCATCCACCTGCGGGAAAACGGGGAAATCATATTTTCCAACCATGCTCCCTCGCTGGATGAACTGGAGGTGGGAAAAATGTTCGACCGTTTTTATACGGTGGAAACAGCTAAAAGCTCCACCGGGCTGGGGCTGTCGATCGCGAAAATGCTCACAGAGCAGATGGGCGGGTCCATCGGAGCACGGTATCAGGAGGGAGTGCTGAGCATTTATATTTCCTTTCCGGAATAGGGCATGGCGCAGGGCGGAGCGGAAAATGTTCGGGTAATCAGAGCGGTTAAGCGTTCCTTAATTTTCCAAAACATGTACAAAATCTAATAAAACTGGATTTTGTACACGTTTTTTGAGAGCGGATTTCCTGATTTTGTAAAATTTGATTCAATATTACCGATTTAAGCATGGTTTCTGATTAAAATCAGCACTTTTTTATAGGAACTGGCCAATTTAACGTATACAAATTGTACTCTTTTACAATATTGTACACGTTTTTCCATTTTTTGTAGGTGGGGGGATCCGATACTCATATGCATAAACGCCGGGAACCAATTCCAAAGCAAAAGTCCCGATCTGCCTTCCTATACCCCGTAAGAGTGTGATAAACTAGTATCCGGAGGTGAGGGCCATGGCATACAGTGAGCTTATTAAAAATTTTGAACGTGTGCGGGATTACATGCGGGAGTTCTATGTTTACGGATTTAAAAGCCGTGAAGAATATAAGGCCAAGAGTGCCCGCAGCTACGACAATGAACGCCGCCGCATCGAAAGCTGGCTGGAGGATTACATGTCCTTTCGCCAGGACGCAAACGGGAAAAACATATTTCTTTCCGTTGACAGCAGAACGGTCGCCCACAATCCCCTGTACAAGGCCTTCAAAGCCAAGAGCTTTACCAACAACGATATAAAGCTTCATTTCTATTTACTCGACCTGCTGTCCGATGGCAGCGCAAAATCCGCCCGTGAAATTACAGATTGCATCAGTGACATATATCTGGGTATTTTTGATGAGGAAGATCTGCCCGATGAGTCAACGGTGCGCAAGAAGCTGAAAGAATACGAAAAGCTCGGTCTGCTGTGCTGCTCCAAACGGGGCCGAGAGAAGATTTACCGGCTTGCGCAAAGCTCTGTGGACCCGGACAGCTGGAAAGAGGCCGCCGCCTTTTTCTCAGAAGCGGCTCCTTTGGGTGTGATCGGCTCCTATCTGCTGGACAAATACGAAGAGGTGCCGGAATATTTCAGGTTCAAACACCACTATATTCTGCAGGCTCTGGACAGCCAGATCCTCTATGAGTGCCTTGCGGCCATGGGTGAAAAAAGAACGCTGTACATCACGGTTCACGGCAAACGCATGAAAGAAAAGCGCCAGTACCATGTTCTGCCTTTAAAGATTTATGCCAGCACCCAGAACGGAAGGTATTATTTGCTCGCAAATGACTACCGTTTTGATAAGCGGATGTTTTTCAGATTGGACAGCATTAAAAAAACAAAAGCCGGACCTGTAGAAGCGCAGTATGAGGATTATCTGAAAGGCTGCGAAACATTTTCCAAGCACCTGTGGGGTGTTTCCACCGGCAGAAATGACAGCCTGGACCATATTGAGATGACCATTCGCGCAGAGGAGGGGGAAGCCTTTATCGTCAGCAGGCTGGAGCGTGAGAAGCGAAACGGTCGTGTTGAAAGAATCGATGCGGTTACATATCGTTTTACTGCCGATGTCTACGATGCCACGGAGATGCTGCCCTGGCTGAGGACCTTCATCGGCCGGATTATAAAGCTGGAATGCAGCAATTCCTATGTGACCGAGACTTTTTATAGCGATCTGCGGCAGATGGAAGAGATGTACGGAGGTGGCGGCGATGATGTTTCATGAAATATACGGGAGCTATTTCAATGTGACAGCCGCTGTGCTCAAAGAAGCTGTTTTAGGAAAGCTGACCGATGAAAAGATGACGGAGCTCATAATGGAGAAAGCTTTTTCTGAAAGCCTCGTTACCGTGCCTGCGCTTTTTACGCCCGATATGTTCGTCTGGTTTGACCAATACTGCGATGGCGATCCTTATGAAAGCCAAGCGTATATCGGAAATTTCCGGACTGTGCTGAACGCTTTCAGGCAGAAGCGGCTGCTGCGCATCAATTTTACCGGGCACAGGGGCAAAAGCCATTCCTGGGTATGCGTTCCTTACTGGCTGGAATACTCATTAAAGGATGATAAGTTTCGCATGATAACCACTTCTCCGAGAAACGTTATGACCATCAATCTGGCGAGAATTGAGACGTGCAGTCTTTTGGAGCCTTACAGCGAGGATGGGTACAAGCCGCCGGTTCTGCAAAAGGAGGCGCTGGTACTGGAAGTGCAGGATGAGCGCAATGCTCTGGAACGGGTGATGCTTCACTTTTCCCATCTGCAAAAGGAAACGGAGCGGATAGAGGCGGACAGATACCGGCTCACCCTATATTATGACAAGGACGATGAAACCGAGCTTTTGATTCGTGTCATGTCCTTCGGGCCTTTGGTAAAAGTTTTATCACCAAACGGGTTTATCGCTCAAATAAAAGAACGACTGCAAAAACAGAAAACATTGATCGAAAAAAACTGCGAATTCAAATAGAGTTCGCAACTTTTTTTCCATGATAAGCGGGCAGACCTCTGGTATGATTTACCTACAAAGACGCATACAGCAACTGGCTAAGTTGTTTTCTCTTGAAAAGAAAACCATCGCCGTATCAGGCGATGTCCGACCCGCGTCTTGTAATAAAAGGCACCTACAGCAAGCAATACATAAGACTACATTTGCTCACTAGGAAGCGTCGGGTTTCTAACCCGAAGACGGTGGGTGCAACTCCCACATGTAAGTAAAAGGTGCCTTGTAAATTTTTCGAAAAAGGAGGAATCGTCATGCTGCAATTTTTAAAAAGGGAAGCGAACAAAACACAAACGGAAAACGGCGCTGCTGCGTATAGGACAACGGATTCCGACTGCGTAGATTTGTTTGCCGTCATCGGCGCTCTGCGAAATCAAAAGGAAGAGCAGATAATGGAGCGTTTTGCGAGGGCTTATGCGGAAAATCCCGATATGGCTATGAAGATTTTATTCTTTGCCCGTGATGTCCGGGGCGGGCTGGGGGAAAGACGGAGCTTTCGGGTTATACTTCGCTGGCTGGCCTTCCACAATGCCAGGTCAGTGCGAAAAAACATAAGCTTTATTTGCGAATACGGCAGATATGACGATTTGCTGGTGCTGCTGGATACGCCATGCGAGGCAGAGGCGCTTTCTTACATACAAAGTCAGCTGAACGCAGATCTGGACGCTCTGGAAAAGAGCGGAAAGGTATCGCTGCTTGCCAAGTGGCTGCCGTCTGTCAACGCATCCAGCCCGGAAACCGTGCGGCGAGCCAAAAAGATCGCCCGCAGTCTGGGCATGAACGATCAGCAATACAGAAAAAGCCTTGTGCGCCTGCGGAGCGAGATTCGGATCATTGAAAACAATCTTCGGGAGAAGGACTATACGTTTGATTATGCCAAGCAGCCATCCAGGGCTATGCTCAAATATCGAAAGGCTTTTTTCAGAAACGATAGATCAAGGTATGAGGCCTTTCTGGAACAGGTGAGAAACGGAGCGGCTACCCTTCATACAGGGACATTAACGCCATATGACATTATTACGCCGTTTTTTCGGGAAAACACCGCCGAAGATGAACGCCGGAGCATCGATGTGACCTGGAACGCGCAGGAAGACTTCACAAGAGGCGAAAATGCGCTGGTGGTGGCAGACGGCTCAGCCTCCATGTATTATGGCAGCAATACGCTTCCGGCGGCAGTGGCAATATCGCTTGCGATTTACTTCGGGGAACGAAATGAGGGGCCCTTTAAGAATCATTTCATTACCTTTTCCCACAAGCCGCAGCTGGTGGAGATCAAAGGCCGGACGATCTATGAGAAGGTGGTTTACTGCACAGGCTTTAACGAGGTGGCCAACACGGATATACAGAAGGTCTTCGAGCTGGTGCTGAAAACAGCTGTCAAAAACAGGCTGCCGCAAAAAGAGCTGCCGGAGACGATTTACATAATATCCGACATGGAGTTCGACTCCTGTACGGAAAACGCACAGATGACAAATTTTGAATATGCTAAAAGAATGTTTTCAAAACATGGATATGCGCTTCCAAGACTGGTGTTCTGGAACGTGGACAGCCGAAACCGCCAGCAGCCTGTCAAGCTCAACGAGCAGGGCGCGGCCCTGGTTTCCGGCTGCTCGCCGCGGATCTTTTCCATGATTTCATCGGGAAACCTGACGCCCTATGCTTATATGATGGAAGTGCTGAACAGTGAGCGTTATGACAGAATAACCGCCTGACAGGAGGGCCTACGATATGATTGAGGTACAGGGAAACTATAATACGGCGCTTTGCTTCTGCGCAGAACTGGAAAAATCCGCAAAAGGACAGATTAAAGCGGTCTGCGATCAGGAAGTTTTCGCAGGCAGCAAGCTCCGCATCATGCCGGATGTGCACGCCGGAATGGGATGCACCATCGGTACGACCATGACTATAACAGATAAGGTTGTTCCCGGCATGGTGGGCGTAGATATCGGCTGCGGCATGGAAACTGTGCGGCTGGATGGGGAGCACGTAGATTTTGAAAAACTGGATAAGCTTATCAGAAGGGAGATCCCTTGCGGACGTGAGATTAGAGAGACTCCGCATCCGCTGAACGATCAGATTGATTTGACACAGCTTCGGTGCGGCACAGAGGTCAATCTTACACGTGCCCGGCGGAGCATCGGCACCCTGGGCGGCGGAAATCATTTTATCGAAGTGGACCAAAGCGAATCGGGAGCACTCTATCTGGTCGTTCACTCGGGAAGCCGCCATATCGGTAATGAGGTGGCAAGGTATTATCAGAATCAGGCATTTCACGCACTCTGCGGAAACGCCAGGTTCCAAATCGATGAGATGATCGCCCGTATGAAAGAGGAAGGGAATAGCAAAGAAATCCATAAAGCAATCAAGGCCCTGAAAAAACGGCGGGCGATGATGACACCGGTGCCAAAGGACCTGGCTTATGTGGAGGGAAAGCTTTTCGACGATTATATTCACGATATGAAACTGATTCAGCGCTTTGCTGCACTCAACCGAAAGGCGATGACCGATGTGATTCTGGAGGGCATGGGGATTGCTGCTAAAGATTCCTTTACCACCATACATAACTACATCGACACCGACGCCATGATCTTGCGCAAAGGCGCTGTCTCCGCCAAAGCAGGGGAGAAGCTGCTGATTCCCATCAATATGCGGGACGGCAGTCTGATCTGTGAAGGCCGGGGCAATGAGGATTGGAACTGTTCCGCTCCCCACGGGGCGGGGCGGCTGATGAGCAGAAAGGCTGCTTCGGATAAGCTTTCGCTGGAAGAATACAGGAAACAGATGTCGGGCATTTACACGACCTGCGTGGGTAAAGCGACCCTCGATGAAGCGCCGATGGCTTATAAGAGTCTGGAGGAAATCACCTCGCAGATAACCGATACGGCCCGGATCATCAGCCGCATACGGCCTTTGTACAACTTTAAGGCCGCGGAATAATAGAATATTTACCTTATAAAGAGTGATTTAGAGACTGGCTCGCAGATCACACCAACCTGCTCGTTTAAGGTGGTAAACCCAGACGGATAAGGATAGCTTAAATTAGGAACACTTGAGCTATCTCAGGTGTTTTTCTTTTACAAGAAAGGAGCACCAAAATGATGAAAAATATGATTGTACATATCCCTCACGCATCTCTTTATATTCCGCAAGAATACAAAAGGGCGGCGCTGATATCGCAAAAAGAACTGGAACAGGAGAACCGATTCATGTGCGATTATAAAATTGACCAATTGTTGGAGGACAAAAGTCAGTCGATTATCTTCCCGTATTCAAGATTATACTGCGATGTGGAACGATTTAAGGATGTGGTCAGTGAAGCGCTTCGACTCAGGCATCTCTGCCGGTGAGTGGGTGATGGCTTTGGAATTCCAGAAGTTATGGAAGCAATGGATAAAATGATGACGACAGACTACTTGAGGGCCAATGGAGAGCGTTATTTAATCAGCATCATAGAGTTTCATCAACAACATTGCACTTTTGCGGCCCATTGTTGAGACTTTTTCAACGGTTGCGGCTTGCGTAGTTTAAAAATATTGGCACTTTCGATAGAATTCCTGTCAGATACACCCCAAGCCCATAGAAAACTTCAACACTTAGCCGTATTTTAATTAGTTGTTGATAAAACTATTTGATTTAACAAATTTTTACAAATATTGACAAGGAGAAGCAGAGGGGAAACAGGAGGCGAACCGCTTTAACGCAAGAATCTTTGCCGGTAAATGGGTGATGGCTTTGACGATGTGTATTGTTGTCGGAAAGACGACTTTATTAAAGAAGATGGCGGAGCCAGAGCGCAGGATTGTTTCTCTCGATGATCCGTCCATAAGACAATCCGCTATAGCAGATCCGGCGATGTTTATTCAGAGATATGAACCGCCTGTTTTAATCGATGAGGTTCAATATGCTCCGGAATTGTTTCCATATATCAAGATGTATGTAGATGCCCATAAGAATTGCGGTGATTTTTGGCTTACGGGTTCACAGACGTTCCATATGATGAAAAATGTGACAGAGTCCCTTGCCGGCAGGGCGGGCATCTTGGAAATGGAGGGCCTTTCAAACAGCGAGATCAATGGGAAGAAGTGTCCTGCTTTCGAAGCGGATATCCCGGAATTGATTAAGAGGCTCGAGCATATTAAGCCCATGAGTTTGATGCAAATTTTTGAACGCATATACAAAGGCTCTATGCCAAGGCTTTATGAAAACGAGGCAGTGAGCAGGGAACAATATTTTGAATCTTATTTGCAGACCTATATAAGCCGGGATATCAGGGATTTGTCTCAGGTGGCCGATGAAATGACATTTTTCCGTTTCCTTGGCGCAGTTGCGGCAAGAACAGCGACGAATGTCAATTATGAGGCGCTTGCTAATGAAGTGGATATTTCCGCCCCAACGGCAAAGCAGTGGCTGTCGATATTAGTTTCTTCAGGCTTGGTTCTATTGGTTCCGCCGTATTTTAACACTGCGCTGAACCGCGTAATTAAGGCTCCGCGAATGTATTTTCTGGATACGGGACTGTGCTCTTACTTGACAGGGTGGCACTCAACGGAAGTCCTTGAAAGAGGTGCTATGAGCGGGCAGATTTTTGAGACCTGGGTTGTAGGCGAAATCTACAAGAGTTATTTGAATGCGGGAAAGCGTCCGCCGCTGTATTTTTACCGCGACAGCAACCAAAAAGAAATTGATTTGATCCTATACCAAAATGGAATTGTTAATCCTATTGAAATAAAAAAGGCATCAGCACCAAAGGGCGCTACCAAGCATTTCTCTGTTTTGAAACCGATTGAAAAGGAACAGGAAAAAGAAAAGGCTTTTCAGGGAACTGGGCATTTAAAAACAGAGATTGGAACGGGCCTGGTCATCTGTCTGCCGCCAGATATCTTTCCGATTGACGAGAAAAACTGGTATGTGCCGGCGTGGTTGATCTGAGAAAACAGAGCCGGTCAGCGCGGAGTTGAGAAAGAATTTCGAGAAATTGTAAAGGAGTCTTCCTTTGTGGATGCTGCCAGATGTGAGGCTATTTGCGCTGCTGTGCTGTGCGGGTCGGGATGCTGGGCGAGTTGGTGTAAAAGCAGCCGACCGGATTTACAGATTTAGACGCATTTTTCCTTATTTTGTAAATGGTGAAAAGGCGAATTATGTGCTAAAATGGCGATAGCAAATGTGAGGAGATGGATAGAATGAATCCGGAAACCATTAGTATCGTTTTGAGAGTCATAGTCTGCTGTACTGTTTTTGCCTTTTTCGTATTTGTGCCGCTCAAAAGCCGTTTTCGCCACAACAATATGAAAACCGGAATACTGGTTTTGCTGCTGGTGATCATTACCATATTGATCACAGTGTTTTTCCTTACTCCCGGTATGTGTTTTACAAAATATAACCTGTTGGGCTGCCTGCTATGGATTTTATCCGCGGTTTTGGTTTTTCACCTAGCCATCAAGGGAAGCTGGTTTGAGCTTCTTTTCATTGTCCTGGTTGTGCTGAACCTGTATGTCAATATCCTGGCCATTGCCAAAGTGATTGTTTCCGCAGCGGGAGTAAATTCTTCCGCAGTCGAAAATATGATATCCATAGTAGTTTTGCTCCTGCATATACCACTGCTTTGGCTGTTGTTATTCAAAATGTACAGACGGGTGGTCGAATTCAACATCGCATTCTATTTCTGGAAGTTTATCTGGATTATCCCGGCCCTGGCATATACGATTTTTTATGTAAAAATTGTCAACGATTATTGGAAAAATATTGATTATACAGGGACAGGTGACATCCTTTTTAGTGTTTTATGGTCATTTGCCACTTATATATTTTTCTTAGTGACATTGCAGATGCTGATTCAGGCGTACAATGGCATCATGGCCAGAGAACAGGCGAAGATGAAGGCCGCTCAGCTGCAGATGGAGCAGGAACAATATGAGAAGCTTTTGGAGCAGATGGAGAG
This sequence comes from Anaerovorax odorimutans, assembly GCF_024459955.1. GTDB lineage: Bacteria > Bacillota > Clostridia > Peptostreptococcales > Anaerovoracaceae > Hominibacterium > Hominibacterium odorimutans_A. The sequence continues at coordinate 74,775 of NZ_JANFXK010000015.1, read as the reverse complement.
TATGGCCAGAATCAGACACGATCTGAAGTATCACCTGTTATCCATGAACGGTCTGGCAGAAAGAAATGATATGGAGGGCCTGCAGAGCTACTTGCATGAACTGGCGCAAGGGAATCTGGCAAATGAGGAACCTGCCATCTGTGAAAATCATTCGCTTGATGTGGTTCTGCGGCATTATGCGGCAAAAGCGAGAAAAAGCGGTGTTTCCGTCAAAATTCAGGCGGATATTCCCAGGAAAGTTAGTATCGCGGATATAGATCTGTGCATTATATTTGGAAATCTTGTGAAAAATGCGGTGGAGGCTTGCATGGACCAGGAATCTGAACCAAAATCCATAGAGCTTAAGGCAGAGGCAAAAAATGAGCAGCTGGTGGCCATGATCCAAAACACGTACGACAACAGGATAAAGGAGCATGAGGGAATTTATGAGTCTACAAAACATGAAGGGGTGGGCATTGGCCTGTCATCCGTAAAACGGATCGTGGAAAAATACGAAGGCCTGATGAAGGTGGACTACAGCAAAACAATGTTTTGCGTGTACATATACATGACAGGAGCTGTGAAAGAGGAAAAGCGAGAAGGAGAGGCCTCAAATACAAAATGCGAAAAGCATCGGGAAAGTTGATATTATAAACAGCAGGCGGGATTGGCCGCCTGCCGTTAAAAACAATTCGAGATCAGAGTATCTAGTTGATATCCATCTACTTATCAAATTCAGGATTAAACGCGTAGAAATTCTTGCAGTCCAGATTGTCCTGCACAATTCTCAGCGCTTCGCCAAATCTCTGGAAATGCGCGACTTCACGTTCTCTCAGGAAACGAATCGGATCGATAACATCAGGATCGTCTACCATTCTGAGAATGTTGTCATAGGTGGTTCGCGCCTTCTGTTCGGCAGCCATATCTTCGACCAGATCGGTAATCGCATCGCCTTTAGACTGGAAACTGAGGGCGTCAAACGGGAATCCTGCCGCTGCCTGCGGGTAAACGCCGGCCGTGTGGTCTACGAAATAAGTTTCAAAACCGGCTTCCTTGATCTGCTCGATGGTCATGTTTCTGGTCAGCTGATGAATGATCGTGCTGACCATCTCGAGGTGAGCAAGTTCGTTTGCGCATTGAAGATATACATAAAGCCTATAAAAACGTCCTCCGTGGGTAAATTTCAAGGGTAAAAGCCCGTTCCTTCCCCTTGTATCTGCCGCCCTCCGGCTTTGTATAAATTACTTTTTCAATTCCGCTTTTTAACAATTCATTTCGCTCTTTTGGAGTCTCAAGCGTCCAGTAAGTATCCAAAATATTTTCAAAAACTGGGATCAGTTTTTCCGGGGAAGACTCTGACTCCTTTTGCTTCAACTCACTTTTTAACCTAACGATCTGATTGGCGGCATCCTGCTGCCGTGCTTCCAGTTTTGCCGAACGGTCAAGAAATGTTTCGGTTGTATATATGCCCTGTTCTAAAAAATCATGAAGGGAATCAAATTGTTTATCCAGTGTCTTGAGTTCCGATTCGTAACGTGTGATTGCCTGCTTCAATTGATCTTTTTCATCTGTCCGCGAAGAAGGAAGATCTTTGAGTTGCAGGCGAAAAGCAGATAGATATTGGTCGATTGCCTTCAACAATTCTTCCTCAACGATCCAAAGGTACGAAGATACATTTGTACAGTGCGAATCCGGACAAAGCAAAGTGTCTTTTGTGTTGTCTGGGTACGGGCGTCTGGACATATTATGACCGCATATGCCACAGACAATGATTCCAGCAAGGGGGTTTTTGATGATTGTACCCTTGCAGCGCGGCCGAGAATTTGCTGTGCGGATTTTTTGTGCAGTGTAATAGATATCCTCCGATATGATTGCGTCATGGAGTCCATCACATAGCGTTGGATTTTGGTTGCGCGGGCGGCTGACCTGGAGCTTGCCATTATGCATACTTTTTATACCCGCCCGACCGCCCCAGCGGATCTTACCTATATAAACGGGGTTTTCCAGTAGGCCGCGGATGGTTTGAGGCGACCAGTGATCGACAAACAGGGGTCTATATCCGAGTCGGTCCAGTTCATCGGCAATGAGATGCGGTCCCATGCCATGGTTTACATAGAGGTCATAGGCAAGCTTCACAGCTTCGGCCTGCTCCGGGATGATATCAAGCGTATAGCCTTTATCACCATCAATTTTTTTGCGGGCATAACCATACGGCGGTTTATTTCCCACGTATTTCCCCTCGTTAACGGAAGTCAGTCGGCCATTCTGGAGCCGCCGGTTGATCGTCTTATACTCGCGCCGGCTCATAAACAATCCAAACTCAAAATACTCCGAATCAAATTCATTATTCGGATCATATGTTTTAAGGGGAGTGTAGATTTTCGTACAAGAATACTGAAAAGCTTGGGAGACAAGACCTTGGTCTAATGTGTTTCCCCTGGCAAGCCGCTCTACTTCCACGACTAAGACCCCATCCCACGCACCATCTTCGACTTCCGTCAAAAGCTGCTGCATAACAGGCCGGGCGGCTATGGTTTCGCCTGACACGATTTCTTTATATACTTTTGTCACATTGAGCTTTTGACGCCGTGCCAAATCCATCAGCATTTTTTCATGCCGGGCCAGCGTCTCGCCCTCGCCGCGGGCCTCTGCTTCCGCATCGGCGCGGGACTTTCTCAGATACATACAATATGCCATGTTGATACCTCTTTGGGTTTATAGATCTTCATCAAGCAGTTTCGTATCTTTTGCATTTGAAGAAGAAACAATACTTTTGCCAAGGGCTTTTTCAAGTTCTTTGCGTGCATTACCTGCAATTGTTCCGCCTTGCAATGTTACGTTCTTGCTTTCGTTGAAGCCTTTAGGGTTTTTCGATTTGGATAATTCTGTGGTTGAAACTTCAGCAAGCATATTAAGTGCTAGTTCAGTGTTTGTCATATTATCACGAAGGTTTTCTTTTTTTAAATCCTTAAACTCTTTATATTCTCTGGTACTCATTCCAGACCATGCGTTAGTAAGCATATCTGTAAGTATTGCAAATTCTCTTCCGGCTTTTACACCAGCACGCTGCCATTCATCGGTGAGTTCTTTCCGCATTTCGATTCCACGCAATCTTTGTGCAATCCACTTATCGGAATAACCTTTTTTCTTATAGTTTTCTACAGCGCGGTTAATGGATATCTCCGGATCGACCGTTTCATCAATGCGCTCTTTGCCAACCTGAGCTAACCACATTTTAAAAGGTTCGGCTTTGGGAGATGGAATAGCCTGGATAATACGGAATAGCCCATCAATTTTAGAAGCCTGTACCCTGCGCATTTTTCCGTCCTTTGTCCGCATCGGAACTAGGGTACAAATTGTACCCCAGTTGGAGTTTAGTTCGGAATCTCGGGAACGCATTTTTTTTATATATTGTTTTGGGTCGGAACTTTCTGAGAGATATTTTACAACATCTACAATAGAAAAATACCATTCTTCCTCTTGCTTATGCCAAACAAAACGTATGTTTTCATTAAAAAAATTATATTCATCGAGAGAAACTTCTTCAGGAAGCTCGATCATAGGAGCTTCTTGTGTAGTGTTTGTCTCTTTGTCAAAAAAGAAAAAGAAGAAAATGTCCACCACCTTTCACAAATTACATTTCAACTTTTACCAAATAGAATTACATAATATTACCAATCCACTTTTTTCCAATATAGGGTTACAATAATCGAGCGCCCTAAAATGAAAGGGTGATAAAGCCATGATTAAAGTATATAGATACATAGAAAATCCAGAAATTTACGGCATATATAAGAAAACGTTAAAGATATTATTTGTATCAGCCAATCCTATCAGAGCGGTAAATGGAATTATCTATATAACCGATTAATCATTAGAGAGGGCGCGCATATTTGCGTACTCTTTATCAATAACAGCTGATTCTTTGACCGCATCTTTTTCAATCTTGGCTACAGTCGAAGAGGAATCTGTATTGTACTTACCGGAAGCAATGAGATCGTCAGCATAATTAAGGACTTTGCTTTGTCCTACTGAATTGATTTTTTTGAGTTTAGATATTACATTTAGCTCATCATCACTTAAATCGGTATGAACGTTTAATTGATCATTACAAAATTCCACATGACTAGTCATAGCCCGAGAGCCATCATTAGCAAATGTGAAAAAGTATCCACCGATTTTTTCGTAATCTTTGCTATTTATAATTTGCTCTATCGGATAATTTAAGTATTTTGAAATTCGAAGCAATGTCGTTATTGGGATTTCGGTGCTGCCATCTTCATACTTCTGAATACTACTTACAGACTTATGAATAACTGATGCTAACTCACCCTGCTTAATACCCAGAGCCTTTCTTTTTGATTTAATTCTATCACCTAAAAGTTTATTAACTTTGGAGGTGACTTCATCAAAGTCATATTCATTAGTATTTTTCACTTCATGACCTCACTTTCTTTTTCATTTACAATACCATAAAAAACAATAAAACACAATTAAATTACAGAAATACCTAAATAATATTGACTTGCGGAATTAAATTGTGTATATTATATTAAAACCATAATTAAATTATGGGAAAGGAGAGGAAAATGAAACTAGACAGAAGTAAATTGATGATGATGCAGGCCAAAAAGAAACTTACATTGAAAGAAATAGCAAAAATGTCAGGCGTTTCGTATGAAACAATTAGAAAAAGTTACACGAAAGAAATAGGACCTGTACAAATTGGAAAAATAGCCGATGCCTTAGATGTGCCGGTAGAGGAAATTATTATTTGCAACAAAAGTCCAGAAACACGAACAATTTCGCAAATGTAAAAAGGAAAGAAGAGAAATAATGAAAACAATTAAAGTGAGAGGAAGACAAGATTTTATGGGGCATGAGATACCCGTAGTGTTAGGTGGTTTCGGAGAAGACACAAAATGTATTTCTGATAAAACAATTGCAGAGATACATGAAATGAAAATCAAACACGTTAGAGAATTGCTAAACCGTAACAAAAGAAGATTTGCGTTGGGTGTAGATGCAATTGACTTAAAAGGGGTCGTTCAGAACGGCACGTTGGATAAATGTTTTAACGGTGTGGACGGGAGTTACATATCAGAACTTCTTTGGGGGTTAGGGTATTCGAAGCAAGCCGTAACACAAGCAGAACATATTTACATACTATCAGAACGAGGATATGCAAAGCTTATTAAAATCATGGATACTGATTTGGCCTGGGAGATTCACGACCACTTAATTGATGAATATTTTGCATACAAATACGGAAAAACAGCTATCGCAAAGGAGTATGAGACTAAGGCAACATCCCTTGGGGAAATTGCTTCTTACACAAGAGAAATGGATAAGCGCATGGAAAAGGAAGGCGCACCTCCTTGGAAAATTTGTGAAGCCTTTAAAATGATATCTGAACAGTTCGGCATTGAGCTTCCAGATGATTTTGTGAAAATACCAGAGTTTGAACAACTTAAAATCAATAACATTACTTCGAAGTAGCTCAATGAAAGGAAGTGAAAAAAATGGGGCATTACCCTAATCTTCTGGAAGAAATAAAACTAGATCATAGAGGTTTAGATGAGTTGGCGAAAATGATTAATGTTACGCCAGGCTTGTTATATGCAGCAGCTGCAGGTGAAGAGGAGCTAACTATAAAAGAATTTGAGAACCTCAGAAATCTTTTGGGATATCCTCGAATCGGATATTTACTGTCTTCGAAAAAAGCACTAATGAATAGAAGAAAAGGTCCTCATGTAGCAAAATTGGAAAGATTAAGAGAGGAATTTTGTGAGATTTATAAGGCCTATAAGGGGAGGAGTGAGTGCGCAAAATGGTTTATCGAAAAGAGTTATTTTTGTCAACAATTTATTAAATTATATAATGACTTTCAAAGCGGGGAAAGCGTTACGTATGCGAGATTTAGGAATGCGAAACGACACATACAGATGACTATATTGGGCATTGAGATAGAAAAGAAAGAAGCAGAGCAAAGAGCGCCTAGGGGATTGAGTAATGATTCAGCTTAGAAAGTAAGATAAATATAATACATGTAAAGACGAATAGTACAACTCTTCATCAAAATACCATATAGGGAAGGAGGGCAGCATATGTCATTCGATAAAAATGATTACATATTAAAAACTGAATATAAGACTGATACCGGAACGACAATAAAGCTTTACATGCCCTCTGATGATCCAGACGGAGAGAGAACCAAGGAGGGAATGACGAAGGCAATGCAGAAAACGGCAGCGCAGCTGCTGTCAAAATACTATTGAAGGAGGAAATCATGTCAGAAATAGAGATGAATACGTTTGAAGGGCAGTGTAAATACTGCGGCAATATCCAGCCAATTATGGCAATGGATCAAACTGATGCAAACGAGCAGATATCAGAAAAATGCGATTGCGGGGGTGCAGAAAAAGAACGTCGGAAAGCCTCGCTCTTAAAAAATTTGACTGATGTGGTTGGTAAAAATGCCCCGAGTTACGGTATGAGGCAAGTGGAATCAGAACAAGAGGAAATTATTACAGAAATGGCACTGGCAGTTTTTAACGGACTCGTGGAAAGGGCCTCTTGTAAAGTTGATGGGATCGCAATCGCTATTGTGCGATCGGGAGGAAAAACAAAAATAAAAAGAACAGATCAGCAAAAAGCAGAATTGGAGGCGTAAATGAGACAAGCCAAGAAGCCAACACGCCGGCAGAAGATGCTAATAAAAAAATGGCGCCTAAATCCGAAAAACTGGCTGGTACTGGAAAGCACAAAAGATTATACAAAAATCGTACATCGATATACAGATACGGTGAAAACCATTAAGGAGGGTGCATGAATAACTATTATAAGAGCTGCCCGTTCCCGAAGCCGGCAACAAAGAAAAAGAAGAAAAAACAGAACGGATGGAAGGACAAGCCTAAACGTCGATGTTACTACACCGGCCAGCCGAACGCAGAGAAGCATGAATTATTCTATGGAAACCCATTGAGGCAGATTAGCATTGACAATGGATTCCAAGTAGATTTATGTCAGCCGGTTCACGCCCTATTCCACGGTCGAGTGAACATGGAAGAACTCAAAAAATTACACATTCCAGACATGTTCCCAGAACCGTTAGAGTGGGCTTCGGAAGAATTAAAGAAGCTCCGGCAGGAATGCCAACAAAGCTATGAAGATCGGGAACGGGTCGAACTAGGACTCACGTCAGAGCAGGCAAGGCGAAGCTGGATGAACTTAGTAGGGAGGAATTATCTTGATTAACCTGGAAGTGATATTGACTGTGGATCCGGCAAAGCTGGCATTGATGATGTGCTATCTCTGCCACGACTGCCAGACTTGCCCGGTATGCGGACTGCATGGCCCGGATGTAAGTGCGGAAAATTGCCGTAGGAAATTGTACGGCTGGATCATGGGCCCAAAAGATGAAAAATTTTGGCGATACATAGAGGATGAGTGAAATGAACTTTGAAAGATTAGAAGAAACGATGGACAAACTCTACAAGGATAAAGGGGAAGCTCAAAGACAGAGAGACTACTATAACCCTTGTGCAAGCTATTATAACGGAATGGTAATGGCTGCGAATAAATTAGGATTATCCGTGTCGATCGAAGACGGAAAACATAAAATCAGGAAGGTGAATGGCCATGAATAAAGGGCTGCTATATTGCCCCGACAGGGACACAGACTGCATGGAAATATACATTGGACAGGGTATCTGCACGCTGGAAAAATGTGTGCTGGATAATCCGGAATACATCGCAAAACAGGCCGCAATTGAGAAGAGAAGAACAGAGCTATATGAAAAGGAAAAACGGTATAGGAGGGAAGAACGGATTGCCTCTACAAAGATTAGGAGGCAGACGAACATCCGCACTGCGCAGGAAGATCTTGCCCGCAAAAAAGAAAAAATGGAACGACTGTATACCCGTGGTAGGACCAGGGCCGCGGACAAGCTGAGTCAGGAAATTGGACAACTGGAAAGGAGAATGAGAAGTGAGCTGTAAAAAGAACGTTTGCCCGGAAGGGTTATCGACCTGCTGCGGGGATTGCATCCGCAAGGAGTTAGATGCCTGTAAAGGCAACTGTGACCGTTTAGTCCGTCAGGAGGAGTGCGTCAACTATACCGATAAAAGCGCAGCACGGCAGCAACGGCGGATAGAGAAGAAAGCGGAGTGGCGCATGGTGATCTGGATGGCCATACTGCTGATGATCGTGTTGAGCGTATTGGGATTTGCTATCCATCAGAGCTACAAAAACGCAGAATACATAGACAAAATAAAAAGCGGACAGTCGGTTGCCGCCGAACAGTCCGCAAGCATCCCCAAGGGGAGCATAAAACAAATCACATATAGTATATCAGATTTGGAGGTGATGTCAAATTGAAGCAGCAGGCGGTTAAAAAAATACGGGAAGAAATTGAAGCGGAAACAGACGAAATGACGAAACTGTTTGGGCAGCAAGTCATTGACATTATCGAAAGCACGAACGATTTTGGACAAGTCCTTCAGGAGGACAAGACCTTAAAAGCCTGTAAGAAAACAATGGATGACTATGCTTGGGAACATAAAAAAGGGAATCGGTCCTGCGTGGCCCCCAAGCAGGCGGAAGACATCATCAAAACGTATTACGGGATCAATAAAACAAAGGAGAGCAGATCCGTGATCGACATCATGGATCTGCTGTAGGTGGCGGATATGCTAATAAAAAAGAAGTTAATACAATTGCCGGTACCGGCCTGCCCGTCTGGAGAGAAAGAGCGAAATCTGGCAAATGTCCAGGTCATAGATGAGATTTTGAATCTCAATATTTTTACGCCGAAAAAGGAGCTGAAATATCGTTTTTTCTGCGATGGAAAAAACGGAATCCTGTACCATGCGGATACAAAAGAGTGGGACACGACCAAAATTCGAGAATATTATCTTGGAAGGGATGCGAAACTGTCAGATGCGGATCGGGAAATAATGAGGGGGTTCTGTGAAGGAATTGAGGACTATCGATCCACGGCAGAAGGAGTGATCAACGGGTTCTTTTCATATAGGAACAGTGAAAAGCGCCTTGCGCATGAAAAACGGAAATATGATCGCATGAAGCGGAATTTGCAAACAATACCGGCCCCACCAAGGGATCTGGGGAGATTCTGCGATTTGCTTCTCTTCCGGCGATATTCCGTCATATTCCCAAAGGGAAAAGGCCATACATATATCATACGATGCCTACACTGCGGAGAAGAACGGGAGGTGGAGGTTCCGCCGACGCATAAAGGAAGCTGGAGGTGCCCGCACTGTAAATCTGAGACAATCGCATACAAGAGGGCCTATGTCCGCACGATCCGGGACAAAGAACCGGTGTGGCTGTTTCGGCGCACAAAGGGTGCTGAAACCTTGGAGTTCCTCTGGGTAACAAGAACGTATACGGCGGAGTTAAAACCGAAGCATTACCCGGATCGCGTCTACGTTGAGTATAAGACGCCGGAAAAAACATATCGCTACAAATGGAGCAGTTTCGCGTATTACGCGGATTGGGTTGAATCAATAGGGGAATTCGGTCGGAAAGGGCATTTGTACACGTGGAATCTGAAAGCGCTCTATCCGGACGGCCTGCAGGGACTGAACCTGACCAGGCTAAAAGGAACGGGAAAATATAACATCCAGGCATTGCTGCGAAATGCGGCAACCTACCGTTCGGCGCGGCAACTGTATAAAATCGGATGTTTCCGGCTTGCGGAACAAACAGAATTCCTTAAAAACCCTGAAAAGAATACGTTTGAGGAGGTTACGGGAGCTTCGGCAAATTATAAACCGCTTTTCCGGAAGCATAACTATGGGATGGAGCTTGTATATAAACTTTCGGCAATCTCGATCCATTTGAATGAAACACAAGTGAAAAAACTTGCGGAAACCAGCATTACCAAGGAGGACATAAAACGGCTGTTGGACTATATGACGCCGCAGAAGTTGATCAACTATTTTTACAAGCAGACACAGCTGGAACCGGACGGATCTTTTTGTCTCGCGGACCTGTATGTTGACTACATAGGAATGGTCAGACAACTGAATAGGCATTTGGATCAAACGATCAGCCTGGATAAAAGCATAAACCGCTACCCCAGGAATATCCGGAAGGCCCATGACGCGATTTCAGAAGAACTGAAAAGCCTGTTAACTCGAGAGGGTGACCATATACTTGCGGCGCTTGCGGATAAATACAGACAGCAAATTCCATTTGCGTATCAGAACCTGGAAGTTGTATATCCGGGATCAACAGAGGACTTTGTCCAGGAAGGCTCGAAGCTGCACCATTGCGTGGGGAGTTTTTCCATATACAGGGAAAAGCAGATGAACGAAGAATGGATGACAATTTTTATTCGAAAACGAGATCGGATTCAGGTGCCATACTATACCGCGACTTTCTATATGAAATCGGGAGCGATAAAATTGAAAGAATGCCATGGGATGCATAACACTAATGCGACAGATACAATAAAAAAGTTTTTGGAAGTTTATGAACGATGGGTTACAAAAAAACTTAAAAAAGAAATGGAGGCAGCATAGATGGAAAATATTATAAACGCGGATTACCAGGTGGTTCAGGAGAGAACCCTTCCGGTAATCATATCGGAAATAAAAACAATTGAGGCCCAGGTGTACAAAACGGCCATTGATGGAGCGGCAGAGATTGGCGCGAGACTCATGGAAGCAAAAGAGCAGGTTGGACATGGGAACTGGATAGCCTGGTGTGAAGAAAACCTGAATTACACCCCAAGGCAGGCGCAGAATTTCATTAAAATACACGAAACCTACGGAGATGAAAACAGCCCTTACGCAAATACGAAGACGTCTTCGTATTTAAGCATTTCCAAGGCATTGGCCCTCTTGCAGGTGCCGGAAGAAGAAGTTGAAGCGTTTACGGAATCGCATGACGTGGAAGATATGACCGTTAAAAAGCTGGAAGAGGAAATCCGGGAATGGAGAGCAAAAACAGAAAGCCTGCAAGAAACGATCGAGGAGGTATCGGGGGAATACGAGATCTTAAATCAGCAAACGAAGGAAAAAGAGGCGGAGCTGGAGAAGCTGAAAGCGGAGAAAGCCAGCCCGGAAGAAATTCAGAGACTGCAGAGCCGGGTTGAGAAGAAAAAAGAAGAGCTGAGAAAAATGAAGGAAGAGTTGGAAAAAGAAAAAGAGGAGAGGGAACGGGCGATCCAGGCGGCCCTCGAAGAAGAGAAAGCTAAGTTGGAGAAAGAAGCGGAGGAGGCCCAGGCCGAAAAACTTAAAGCCGCGGAAGAAAGCAAGCGTGCCATGGAAGAGCAGCTTGCAAAAGCAGAGAAAAAACTGAAGCTATCGAACAATGAGGATGTGACCCTCATAAAACTGCACCTGGACACGATCCAGAAGTCGTTTATCGCAGTAGATGTTGCCTTGGATAATGTAGGCTTGGCCGATAAGGAGCAGGAAGCGAAACTAAAAGTGGCAGCGAAGAAGATCCTACAGGGCATGATTGATAAATTGGAGGGATAATCCTATGTCGAAACCCAAAATTACGGATGAAGAACTGGAAAAAGAAATAACGGAGGGAAAATCCATACCGGATATCGCCGCAAAATATGGAATGACGCCAGGGGGTGTCCGAAATAAGTTAACGAGATTACATAAAAAAGAACGTGCCGAGGATCCTCTATATAAAACATATGGGCAGCAGCAGGCCGAGAAACTAAAGGCACAAACAAGGATTAACCCGAACAATGCTCTGCAGGAAATGCTGGAACGGGAGAAACAGAAAAATAAACAGTTATTGCAGAAAGTAAAGGAATTGGAAAAAGAAAAGTCCGTAATTCCTTTTGGAAAAAACGAGAATTTGAACATTCTTCTTCCCTGCGAACCAGGAAGTGCCATTTACTGCATTGAAACCAAAAAAGAAAAGAGAAAACGACCGGTAGAATTTATTGGGGAATATCAAATAGACCACTTTGAAATTGGGGCCTTGCTGGTACCAATGATAATAGCCTGCAATACAAATAATGACTGGCTGTTAATTGATGGGTCACAGGAAGGGGAAGAGTTCTTTTTAACAAAGGACGCCGCCAAAACAAAGCTAAGGATGCCAGAATTGAGGGAAACAGAATGAAACAGAAAATGACATTTGAGGAAAGAGTCGCATTTCATCACGAGGTAGAAGTTGAAATAAAAGACAAAACCACAGAAAAAGCAATTGATATAGCTTTAGACAGGCCAATGCAGGATTTAGACGATGTACTCCACGCACTAAGGCATATAGATGGTGTGAAAATCATTGAAGTATGCAGAGACGATAGTGGACAATCAAGCGAAATTGAATTTTACGATTGCGAGGAGTTGCCAGATGAAGGGGAACAAGATTTATATGAGATACCACCATATTCGCGAGACGAAAATGAGGAGGATGAGTGAAACGGAAAGAGTCCTCGAATGTCTTGTATGCCCAATGATAGAAGAATGCGAACGGAAAAGATGGGCAGAGCAGGGTAAGGAGGATATGGTGGGAAGTTGCCAATTTTTTAAGGCGGCCGGATATAAGGTCATATGGACCGATGCCGGTTGCTCATGTGGATTTATACATAGAAATAGAAGGGACAAGGAGCAATGAAACGATATCCATGCGATGGCTGCAAAAAGCGTAAACCTGCCTGTCAGGATACATGCGAAGAGCTAAAAATCTTACTTGCGGCCAGACAAAAGAAAAAGCAACTGGTACGGGAAGAAAAAATAAAAGAAAAGAGAGCAGAAGAATTTAAAACTGTATGCATCAAAAAAGTAAAAAGGAGAAAAAAGTGATAAACAAACAATATGAGGTAATGAAAATGGCAAATCAAATATTGCTGTATGGTTAGCCATATTTGTAATAGCAATTATCGCAGCAATAGCGGTAACAACAGACAGGAAAATAACAGGCCGAACAAAAAAGGCAGAAAAAACAGGAGATGAATAAGGAGAAAAATGAAGGATTTAACAATAAGCGAAAATATCATAGCAGTGCTGGATGATGTAAGCAAAAAGCTGGGCATCGCAGTTGACTGGACATCAGAAAATATAATGCCATATTTAAAAGACGTTTCAGACAGGATTGTACGGCTTGAATTGACAACCAGTGCAATTTGGCTAATACTTGCGACCGTCTTAATGTTGGGAATGGCATTGATCGGAATACATATCTATAAGGCGTATAAGACGGAGAATGCAGAAAGTATCTTTACGGAAAAAATAGGATGTAGAGATACTGTGGCGATAAACTTTGGGGCCATCATAACACTAATTGCGGCAGGTATTACTACATTAATATGCTTTAGCATTATGATGGTACAAATAAACGATATAGTCTGCTGTTATGTGTTGCCGGAAAGAGTTGTTGTTGACTATATTAGTTCCTACTTATAAAAGCGAAAGGGAGTTATATAAATGCGGATAGAATCAGAAATTACAGAATGCGTTGCCGTATTATCCATGAATGAAAAAACGGGATGGCAGAAAGAATTGAATTATGTTTCCTGGGGAGGAGATCCTCCAAAGCTAGATATTCGGGATTGGGCACCAGATCATGAAAAAGCCGGGAGAGGAGCACGACTTACAAAAGCAGAAGCAAAACGGCTCAGAGAAGCACTAGAGGAAATGGACTTGGAAGATTAACTAGATTATATAATAGGAAAGAAAAAGCCTGGGGCAAGTTCCCAGGCACAGCTATAGAAAAAAAGAATCTACATAAATAAGCCACGTGCCTGAAAGAAGGGCGCATTAAAACTTGATAAGAGTATTAAAGTTAGGACATAGACATGAAATTTTATAGAGATACAGTAGCGGCCGGAAAGACCATCATGAGGAGAATTATTGCCAGTACAAGAATTAAAAATGAGAAAGGACAGAAGAGAAACCAGAAAATAAATCCAACGAGAGAAACCGTGCAGAAGGTAAATCTCAGGAATGCTGTTTGGACTCTTTGTGCTCTGCTAAATACATATTTTGAAAAAGAAGATCTATGGATAACTTTTACATATGCAAGCGAACCAGGTAAAGCGCAGGCGAAAAGGGATTTAGATAATCTAATTCGAAATTTGAGAAATCATCATCGAAAGAATAATCGAGCGTTTCGGTGGATCGCTGCGACTGAATATAAAAATAAAAGAATCCATCACCATTTTGTGTGTAGCAGGACAGAGCTTAAAGTGATAGAGAAATACTGGACGCATGGATGGATAACGCCAAAATTTCTTGACGCTTCAGGGAATTATTTAAAGCTTGCGGAATATATCATCAAAGAAACGGATAAAACTTTTCGGGAAGATGATGCTCCCAATAAGACAAGATACAGAAGGAGCCGCAACATGCCGTTGCCGGAAGCAAAACGGGAAGCTGTTACAGACAAAGAATTACGGGAAGGTCCGAAGGAAATAAAAGGATATCGTGTAGACGAGGACACGGTACATAAATACGAACATGCGATTTTGGGCGTGGAGTGTATGCAGTACATAATGGTGAGTTTGGAATCGAAACCGAGACTAAAAAGGTGGTATCGAGGGAAAACGGTAAAACTGGAAGGTGAATATAAATTGCCAGAGGAAAAGCAGCTCATATTTGATGAGCTTATTTATGATAGGGAGGATTAAATGACACGTGAAGAGGTGAACCAGATATATTACATAGACCGGGAAATTGAAATGTGGAAGCGGCAGCTCTTAGATATAAGGGCTGGAGGAAAAATAAAAGCACAGATTATAACGGGGATGCCGCATGCAAATACAAACATGACTACAGATCCGACAGGGGAAGAAGTACAGCGAATCGAAGAAATAGAAGTGATTATACAAAGTAAGTTGTGTCAGATACAGGCGCAAAAGAAAAAGGTATACGCATATATTGCCACGCTGGACGATTCTCTTATGCGGCAGATTATCATGCACAGATGCATCACTTTGTGTAGCTGGCAGGAAGTAGCGATGTATGTAGGAGGGGGAAATACGGCAGATTCAGTCAGAAAAAGATTTGAACGACACTTCGAAGAAGAAAAGAACACTGCATAGAAAGTTGTCCGTTTTGTCCGATCTGCATGTGTTATAGTGTATAGTGAACAAAGATAGAAGGGGAGCCGGCCGGAGAGCTGGCTTTTTTATGGGAAAGAACAAATGATTTATGATAGGTGCCCAAGGTGCAACAAACGAATACTGGCGGGAACGAAATGCAAGAACTGCCAGCCGGAGAAGCGAACATATCAAAAGAAAAACAATGCGAATCAATACGCCGCCTTCTACAACTCAGCACAGTGGCAACGGGTAAGAGAAGCTGCCAGAGCTAAATATAATAATTTGGATCTGTATAGTTTATATGTATTACAAAGAGTTGAACAGTCCGATGTTGTACATCACATTGATCCTGTTAAAAAAGCATGGGATAAACGATACTGTATAGATAATCTAATACCTTTGACTAACCGGAACCATCAAGAGATTCATAAGCGAATGGACGAAGGCGACAACATTGCAGGTGTGTTGCAAGAGCTTAAAGCAAGATATGAGAACGAGTTTGGAGGTTTGCCACAACCGTAACAAGGGGAGGGGGCAGAAAAAAGTTTTTTCTCTTTTCCACACACCGCGGCTCCCAGAAAAGGTTTTGCAAATTTGTAAATTGAAAATTTTGTAGAAAGGGGGTATCGCAGCACATGGCAAGAGCAAGAAAACCGCTTACACAGCAGCGAGGGGACTTGACGGAGAAGAAAAAAGCAGAGCTGGAGATCCAGGAAAAAGCGATTATTATCGGGCGGGATGATTTGGCAAAACCTCCGGAGTGGCTGGTCGATCATACGGCCAAAGAAGAATTTAAGCGAGTCGTAAAAGAACTCTCCAGAATTGAGCTGGTAGGAAATTTGGACATGGCCATGATTGGGGCATATGCGAATGCCTATTCCGGTTACGTGAGAGCTTCGCGGAACATGAAAGGGAAAAACATGATCGTCACCCGGACAGGAAAAGGTGGCATCACCAAAGCGAAGAATCCGCTGATCAGCATACAAGAGGACTATGCGAGAGAAATGCGGGTATTTGCAAATCTGTGCGGAATATCCATTGACAGCAGGTTAAAGGCGGCGGAGGCCAAGAACGCACAGATCGAAGATGAGATAGAGGAAAAGTTTGGGGATATATGAGCATTTATCAGGAACTTAAGCGGTATGCAAAAGACTGCATCAATGACAAGATACCAAGCTGCCAAAAACATAAATGGGCCTGCAAACGGTTTTTAGATGACTGCCGGAAGGCGGAAAAGAACAAAACATATCAATACATATGGGACGAAGACCAGGCACAAGGAATTGTGGAATGGTTTTCTTATTTGCGCCACTCAAAAGGCATTCTGGCTGGGGAGCCAATTATATTGTCGATCTGGCAGAAGTTTAATTTGTGCCAATTGTACGGATGGAGAAGCAAAAAGACAGGCCAAAAGCGGTTCAAAAAATCCTTTACAGAAGTTGGAAGAAAGAACGCGAAGTCGCAGATGGAAGCGGGCGTAGCACTCTATGAGATATCCGTGCAGTCCACAGCGAATGGTGAAGTATATGAGTACTACACGGCCGGAGTGAAGAGGGACCAGTCAAAAATCATTTTTAATGAATGCAAGCTGATGCTCAGGGGATCGCCGTTGCGTCCAAAGTTTAAAATTACCAATGCCGCAATTGAACATCGGAAAACCGGGAGTTACATCAAAGCTCTTTGCAAAGACGATGGGAAAAAAGGTGACGGATCGAACCCGGCAGGGTTAATCCTGGATGAATACCATCAACATCCAACTACGGAGTTTTACGATCTTGGCTTGGGGGCCAGCACGAAGGAACCGTTGCTCATGATCATTACGACGGCGGGAATGGATTTGTCCTATCCGTGCTATACACAAGAATATAAATATACATCTGACATATTAAACCCACATTCGGATGTCAAAAACGAAGAATATTTGGTCGACATCTGTGAGCTGGATGCAAAGGACGATATGGGGGATGAGCGGAACTGGAAAAAAGCAAATCCGATCCGCATGTCATATCAGGAAGGTGTAGAAAAACTCCGGGGTGAAGCTAAGATTGCGAAAAATATCCCGGAGAAGATGATTGCCTTTATGACAAAGTGCCTAAACATCTGGGTACAGCAGAAAAAGCTTTCTTACATGGACATGGCAAAATGGAAAGCCTGCGAAAGGAAGCAGCTCCCAATCGACACGACGGGAATGGAAGTTTATGTCGGGTTTGACATGTCTTCTAAAATCGACCTAACCAGTGTAGCGTTCGTTATTCCGTTCCAGACTGGTCGGTATGATGTCTACGAGAAAGAGATTATCGGATATATCATATACTCACATTCCTTCATCCCGAATGAAGAAAAGCTCAGGGAAAGGGTGGTGAAGGATCGGGTGCCATACGATGCCTGGGTGCAGATGGGATACATCACTATCACCAATACGCCGATCGTGGACCAAGGGTCCGTTATGCGGTATGTGATCGATGAATGTGAGAAAAATGGATGGATCATTAACACCCTGTGTGTAGATCCGGCCAACGCATCAAAATTAATGATGGACCTTTCGGATGAAGGTTACACAGTTGAAGAGGTTTTCCAATCGTATCGATCGCTGAACGAGTCCACGAATGGATTCAGGGAAGCGGTCTATAGCGGCAATGTATACTATCTACCAAACCCGGTACTGAACTATGCCATGGGCAACGCCGTGATCCGAGCCAATAACGGACTAATCAAGATTGATAAGGATGCCACGGAAAAGAAGATTGACCCGGTAGACGCCGTGTTATGCGGGTACAAGCTAGCACTATACCATGAGTTTGGCCAAAGCTTCATAGATATGATCGACGAATTTTTAAGTGAGGAGAGTGAACAGTGAAATTAAAGGACCGCATCAAGAATGCAGTAGCGGCTTTCAAAACAGCAGACCTGAATGACGAACAACTGGTTGAATGGTTGGGGATTCGAGGTGTGAAGAAAAAGGAACTGTCAGAAGCGACCTACTTCACATGCTTAAAAATGCTGGCGGAGACGGTCGCAAAGCTGCCGATGAAATACTATCAACAAACGGAGAAAGGTAAAATACGGGCGGAGCCAGATGAAGTTTATGACTTGCTCCGCTTCCGGCCGAACCCCAGCATGACACCGTCCACCTTCTGGGTGACAGTAGAAAATAACCGCAATCATCATGGCAATGCCTTTGTGTACATCCACGAAGAAATACATTTGAAGCGGTACGGCGGCTATATAACAAAGGAATTATGGCCAATGCCGACACTGGATGTTTCGATGATGATTGATGATATCGGACTCTTTGAAGGAAGGGGGGAGATGTACTATATCTACCGCGACAAATATAGTGGTGAGCAGTATATATTCCCACAAGAAAAGGTTATGCACTTCAAGACTTCCTGCACATTCGACGGGATCACGGGGGAGCCAGTGCGCCGGATACTGGAAAGCACCATCGAAGGAGGACTAGAAAGCCAAAATTTCATGACCAATCTCTACCAGAACGGCCTCACGGCCAGTATGGTATTGCAATTTGCTGGGGACTTGGATGACAAAAGAAGAAAGGCTCTTGCAAAGAAATATAACGAAGAGCTGACTGGGGCAAAGAATGCCGGAAAGATCGTCACAGTGCCAATAGGCTTGAAGCTGGAACCACTAAATATCAAACTGTCAGATGCGCAGTTTTTCGAACTGAAAAAGTACAGTGCACTGCAGATCGCCGGGGCTTTTGGAATCAAGCCGAACCAGATCAACAATTACGAGAAGTCCAGCTACTCTAACTCTGAGATGCAGAATCTCTCGTTTTTGGTCGATACTATGGCATATATCCTCAAACAATATGAAGAGGAGATCAATGCAAAGCTTCTGGCGCCTGAAAAGCGGCAACAGGGCTTTTATTTTAAGTTTAACGAAAAAGCAATTCTCAGGACGGACAGTAAAACCCAGATGCAAAACCTGGTATCTGCAGTACAGAATGGACTCTACCTTGTAGATGAAGCCAGGGAATTTTTAGACAAGCCGGCAATCCCGGGAGGGGACAAGGCAATTGTCAATGGAAACTATATACCGCTGGAAATGGTGGGAACCCAATGGAAGAAAGGAGGGACAGGAAATGCGGATGGACTTACAGATGACGAATAAAAAAGGAAAAATTGTCAGCAAAGGGAAGCTGGAAATCAAAAATCAGTCAGTAGAATCAGCTGATCTTTTTATTTATGGCGATATTATTTCAGACAGTTGGTATAAATGGTGCGACGAAGATACATGCCCACAGGATATCCTTGATTTTTTATCGGGATTAGAGCATGCGCAAAACATTAACATATACATCAATTCGGGAGGCGGCTCCGTATGGGCAGGGATTGCGATTTATCAGCAATTGAAGCGTCATAATGCGAAAAAGACTGTATATATTGACGGAATTGGTGCCAGTATTGCGTCTGTAATCGCTATGGCAGCAGATGAGCTGATTATGCCAGAAGGCTCCATGTTGATGATCCACAAACCGATGAATGGATTTGCATTTGAAATGCTAAACGCGGACGAACTAAGGGAAAGCGCCGAAATGTTGGACCGTGCTCAGGAAAATATCACAGATATCTACATGACGAAAGTGGTCGAAGGGGTGAGCCGAGAAGAAATATGTAAAGCAATCAATAAAGAAACGTGGATGAATGCCACAAAAGCGCAGGAATATTTTAAAGTTAATATTGATTCGACCAAAACAGCCGCTACTTGTAATAGTTCATATTTCAATATATACCGAAATGCACCGTCAGATTTAAATAATAAGAAAGAGATAAAAACAGACACACAGAAAGTAAATCCTGATGTTGATATGAATGAATTTGTAGACCGAGTCGCTGCAAAATTGAAGGAACCGTTTGAATCGATTATTGAAAAACAGGAGTTATTAGCGGATTTAGGCCAATTTGGGGCCTAATTTTTTTACGAAAGGACAAAGAAACATGAAGAAGAAAGAATTATTGGATAGCATTAATGCGAAGGTGAGAGAAGTAAAAAAACTCGCAGCAGAAGACAAAATTGAGGAGGCAAAAACGGCGAAAGCGGAACTAAAGAACCTGCAGGAAAAATTTGATTTAATTAAAGATCTGGACGAAGGGCCAGAAATAAACCCTAGAGCCTTGAAGCCTGTTCAAAAAACAACAAATTCTGTTGGGAAAGCGTTTGTAAACGCAATAAAAGCCAAATTGGATATGGGACGTTTAAGCGAAGATGATGCGGAATTGCTGAATAAGATGAGCGAAGGGTCTGACCTGGACGGAGGGTTGACAGTGCCGCAGGATATATCCACGCGAATTGGGGAGTATCGCAGGGCAGAAGATGCACTTGAAAATGAGGTGAATGTCGAAAAAGTAACAAAAGATAAGGGGTCAAGAGTTTTTGAACTGCATGCCGATCAGATTCCATTTGACAACGTGGAAGAAGCTGCGGAATTTCCGGAAGCAGAAACGCCAACGCTAAAGCAAATTAAATATGAGGTTAAGAAAAAAGGCGGTATTTTGAAAGTTACAAGGGAACTGATGATGGACTCTAGTGAAAGCATTCTGTCATTTTTGATCAAGTGGATTGGAAAAAAGGCAAAGGCAACGAGAAACATGCTAATCCTGAAAAAAATCGATGAAATTACGGCCGGAAAAGAGATTCAGATTACAGGATTGGACGATCTAAAGGACATTTTTAATATTAACTTAGATCCAGCAATTGCAGTGAGCGCAAAAGCAATCACTAATCAGGACGGATTTGCGTGGCTGGATAAATTGAAAGATTCTGATGGAAAGTATATTGTGCAGCCGGACCCGACAAAAGCGACACCAGGGTTACTATTTGGGAAATACCCGATCCGCACAGTATCAAAAAAGACCATGAAGACCGTTGGCGGAAAAATTCCGGTGATTGCCGGAGATTTAAAGGAAGCGATTACTATTTTTGACAAGGAGCATACAACCATCGAAACAAATGACCAGGCCGGAGAACTGTGGAAATTTGATTTGACCGGAATTAAGGCAAGAGAACGTCTGGATATTCAGGCAATTGATGAAGAGGCTGTTGTAAAAGGCTACGTTATCAAAATTTACACAAGGAAAGAACTGAATGAAATGAAAGTTGAGGAAATTGATAAACTGGCAACAAGCTTAGGATACACTTTAACTGGGTCCACAAAGGCCGAAAAAATTACATCTTTCATAGCAGCCCAGGAAGCCTAACAGGGGTATGACATGATCGATATAACCAAGGTCAGCAATTATATAAAAGTGGACGGTGATGATCCGGCATTAGAACTAATTTATCCTGCAGCAGTTGAATATGTGAAGGCAGCCGTGGGAGAAATCGAAGATCCAAGGGCAGACCTCTTCTTGGCAGCGGTGACACAACACATGTATGATAGCAGGAATCTTCATGCATCCGATTCACTTAAAATGAGGCAGGAACTTGATCGAGTGTTTTCTTCTATCATTCAACAGCTACAAATTGAAGGCTGGATGAAAGAGGAGGAAACAAATGAAACCGCTTGATGTTGGAAGACTGAACAAACAAATTATATTGATCTCGTTTAAACCTGGAAAAGATCGACTACATCAAGACATACGGGAGCCGGTGGAATCAAAACCAATTTGGGCAACTGTAAAACCGCAACGGGGCTCGGAGCCATACGAGGCAGGTAAAAAACAACCGGAACAACAGTATACGGTGACAATCCGATACCGGAATGGGGTGACGACCGATATGCTAGTAAAATATGGGGAAAAAATCTTACAGATTGAATCTTGTGTGGATGTCGAAGAAGAACATTATATGATCGAGCTGCAATGCACAGAAAAAGAAGGTGCGAGATGACGATTAGTTTAAAAGTTTCGGGAATCGACGAACTGCAGCATGATTTTGAGCAGGCCGTGCAACTATATCCAGAACTTGCTCAAAAACGATTGCGCCGCCATAAGTTTAGGTTAAAAAACTATGTTAAAAAACTAGTATGCGAGAAGGTAAAAACAGACCGCGGCCTAACAAAAGGATTTTCTGCAAGCGATAAAGGCGACATAAATGAGCTTCGGGTTGAGTTTTCCGCAGAAGGAAAAAAGAATCCACATTTTCATTTAATTGAAGAAGGGCATGATATTGTTATGCCATTTACGCGAAATGGGACTGTCAGAAAAGATGGAGGTCAAGTAAAAGGTTATGTGCCTGGGATTAAAGCTATTCCGCAGGCAAGCAAAAACTACGAAGAAATTTTTGAAACAGACATTAGGGATATGGCAGATGAGTTATTAAAAAAGGCGGGGTTAATATGACACATTTGACAGATGTCAAAATCGCACTAAATGATCTGCTAAGAAAAACTTACGGGTATAAAATCCATGGAATGGAGATTACGGAAGGGTATGAGCGCCCTTCCTTTTTTGTTGATGTTAGGCAGACAAACGCGAGCGATATAAACGCGAACTACTTAAAAAAGGCATTTTATATTACGATCACTTATTTTCAAGAGATTCGTAGTGAAGCGGACAATTTGAAAAAAGTACAAGAAATTGAGGAATTGCTCAGGCCGAATGACTTAAAAAATAAAAAAAGATTATTGCGCCTGAAAGTCGGGAACCGTTATCTTCCGGTGTCCGGATATGGGAGTAATTATATTGGAACAAATAGTGATATCTTACAAATCGAATTTAATGTTGAATTCCAGGAGCGGAAAGAAGAAAGCGAAGATGCTCCATACATGGAGGATGTGACAATTAAACAAAAACTAGAAAGATAGGAGATGAGAAAAGATGGGAATGCCAACCGTAAATATTGTTTTTATAGAAAAGGCGAAAACGGTATTAAAACGAAGCGAACGGGGAGTTGTTGGGTTAATCATAAAAGGCGCAGTGCCGGCAAATAACCCGGTTGTTGTGACAGGGAGCGAAGGAATTCCGACTAATTTTTCTGCGGACAATAAAGCGGAAATTGAGCGAGCTTTAATCGGGAATGTAACACCCCCGCGAAAGATTATTATTTACTGCCTACCAGCGGCAGCAGAAGACCTCACCGCTGCATTAGACTATTTTGAAAATACAAAGGTCAATTACCTTGCAGTTCCGGCAGTAACAGAAGATGAGATGACAAGCGTTGAGGAGTGGGTGGATAAGGTTCGGGCGAATGGGAGAACGATAAAAGTCGTACTTCCGAACTATGAAGCGGACAATGAAGCAATTATTAATTTCGCAACAAATACAGTGGCAACCGAGGCCGGAAATCTTACGGCCGCACAGTTTTGTGGAAGAGTCGCGGGAATTTGTGCTGGGACACCGCTGACGCAAGCGATTACATATGCAAAGATCCCAGAAGCCACAGACTGCGAACGCCTTACAAAGAGCGAAATGGATCAAGCTGTAGATGCAGGAAAACTAATTGTCTTCAACGACGGAGAAAAAGTAAAGATTGCACGGGGTGTCAACTCGCTACAAACTATCACGGAGAAGAAAGGCGAACAGTTTAAGAAAATTAAAATTCTGGATGTAATGGACACGATGAAGGGTGATATTACAACATGTGTACAAGACGAGTACATCGGGAAATACACGAATAGCTACGACCATAAATGCCTCCTGGTTAGCTCAATTGGCAGGTATTTAGACACATTGGTCAACGACCAGGTGCTGCAGTATGCAGATGTAGAAATTGACGTAAATGCAGTTAAGACATATCTGGATAAGCAGGAAATTGATACATCAGATATGACTTATGAGGATTTAAAGCAGGCAGACACAGGAGAAAAAGTTTTCCTAGTGATTCGCGCAAAAATTCTCGATGCTATCGAAGATATTGATATTAATATTGAGATTTAAGGAGTGAGATAAATGGATAATTATGAACATCGGAATGTAATAAACGGCACATCCGGTGAAGTCTGGATTGATGGAGAATACATTGCGGAGGTTGTGGCATTAGAGGCAAAAATATCTTTTAAAAAAGAAGAAGTCCTGCAGTCGGGAAATCGGGACCCAGGATATAAGGTAACGGGCAGAGAGGGAAAAGGAACGATTAAAATGAACAAGGTCAGTTCCTTTTTTATTAAGAAACTTTCGGAAGATATTTTGAATTTGAGAACAACAACAGCGACTATCATTACAAAACTATCTGATCCGGACGGACTTGGAACAGAGCGGGTTGAATTGATTGGATGCACATTTGACGAATTAACACTTGCGGACTGGGAAGCCGGAAAGTTAGGCGAGGAGAGCATGCCGTTTACTTTTTCCAGTTTTAAAGCACTAGATACAATTTAAGGAGGAGAACAATGAATAAGGTTGAAGAACTGTTAATGAAAGCAAGAAAAGAGGATTTTGAAAAAAAGGAAGAGGCTGTCGTACCGAGCGCAGCACTTGGAAAAGCGCTGCACATGGAAGGCCCAATAGATGTGCTAATTGAAGAGATCAGCCAGAGGAAGGTATCCGATATTATGGCAATGCAGATAAACGAAAAAGGAAGATTTGATAAAACGAAAGTGTTCGATGCTCAGCTGATGCTAATTGTTGAGGGTGTCAAAGACCCATCACCAAAAAGCAAGGATCTGTTAGAGCATTTTGGGAAAGCAACGCCAAAAGAACTTGCGGAGTTTTTATTTAAAAGCGATATCGGAAGGCTGTACGAAGAAATCGGTAAGCTATGCGGCATCGAAACCGGAGTGGAGGATGAAATAAAAAACTAATTGAGGCGGACAGCGATGTTTGGACAGCTTATATGCTGTTCCGTCTTCATGGGTGGGAACCTCAAAAATATTTCTCTATGAAGTGGTCGGAGCGGTTGGTCGTTAATGAGTTCTTGGTTCGAGAACTGAAAGATATACAGCAGGAACGGAAAGGGGCGATGAACATTGAGCAGGAATATTGATATTATATTGAGCCTAAAAAATCAGTTTACTGCTCCAATGAGCGCAGCGTCGAAGTCTTTGCAAGAGCACGCAAGAAAGATCGAGTGGACTGGGAAACAGATCGAAAAAACGGGAAAACGAATTGAAACCAGCGGCATAAATATGACCAAACGCTTTACGACTTCTGTATTAACGATTGCTGCCGGTGCAGGAAATATGTACCTGAAATTTAATGATGCGATGGCAAATATCAATACGCTTCTGGACGATCCGAGCCACCTAAAAAGTTATGAAAAAGCGGTGCTAAACACATCAAATCAGACTGGACTTGATGCAAAAATGATGGCGGATGGGATGTATCAGGCAGTATCGTCATTGGGGGACAACGGGAAAGTTACTGAGAAAATTTTTAATACGATGGCACGATCTGCAAAAGCTGGAGGTGCCGAAGTATCTGATTCAGTTGCGCTTATTTCGGCGGGAATGAAAGGGTATAACTCTGTTTCTGCAGAAACAGCACAAAAAATATCCGACTTAGCGTTTAATACAGCGAAGTTGGGAGTAACTACATTTCCGGAAATGGCAAAATCTATGCAGCCCCTGTTTCCTCTTGCAAGTAGCTTAAGTATGAGTTACGAAGAATTATTTGGAAGCATGGCAACTCTGACTGGTGTAACAGGCAATACGGCGGAAGTATCAACACAATTAAAAGCTGTATTTTCGAATCTGATGAAACCAACTACGGATATGCAGAAGCTAATTGAAAAATACGGTTATCAAAACGGCGCCGCAATGATTAAATCTAAAGGACTTGGCGGTACGCTCCAACTCTTGCAAAAAGAAACAGGTGGACAATCGGATAAGCTGGCAAAATTATTTAGCAGTACCGAAGCTCTTACGGCGATGACGGCGTTAACGGGAACGCAATACGACGCATTCAATCAAAAAACGAAAGAGCTCGGAAATTCTACCGGGGCTACGGAGACGGCGTTTAAAAAACTGCAAACACCTGCTGATCGAATTCGATTCGCTTTCAATGCGCTGAAAAATACGGCAATTAGTTTTGGACAAGCAGTAATAAACGTTGCGGCACCATATATTGTAAAATTCTCGGAAAAAATCCAGCAGTTACAAAAATGGTTTGATGGATTATCTCAAGAGCAGCAGCAGGCAATTGTGAAAATCGCATTATTTGCAGCGGCACTAGGGCCGGCCATGATGGTTGTAGGAAAACTGACTGGACGAATAGGAAAAATCATTAAGCATTTTGGCAACTTGGGAAAAAAGGCAGAGAAGGCCGGAGGGTTAATGAAACTGGCTCTCAATCTTATAAAAGGACCAGGAGGAATCGCAATCGCAATTATTGCCGCGGTTGTTGCAGCTGGGATACTTTTATATAAAAATTGGGATAAAATTTGCCAAGTAGCAGAGAAACTAAAAAAAGTAGTTATAAATGTTTTCAAGTCATGTGGTTTGGATGTTAATAAGTTTAAATCAATTTTTCAAAATGCTGGAACAATTATAAAACAAATTGCTACCTTAATTGGAATGGCGATTAAGGGAATTCTGAAAGTGATGAAACCGGTTGTGACTTTTGTGGCAGGGGTTTTTGTAAAACGTTTCAAAACGGCGTTTCGGTTGGCGGCTGGAGTCGCTACAGGGCTATTGTCGAGCATAAGCGGAACGCTCGAAGGGATTAAAACTTTTTTAGGAGGAGTAATCGACTTCGTAAGTGGAATATTTACGGGAAACTGGAAAAAGGCATGGCACGGCGTAAAAGATATATTCAAGGGCGTATTTGAAGCGCTGTCGGGAATTGCAAAAGCACCGCTTAATGCAGTAATTGGCTTAGTAAACGGAGCAATCAGCGGACTAAATGAGATTAGTTTTGATGTCCCGGAGTGGAGTTTGATTGCACCTGGAAAACACTTCGGCGTGAATATACCAACTATCCCGTACTTATACAGAGGTACGGACAACTGGCCAGGAGGCCGGGCAGTTATAAATGAACCGAAATTCGGGGGCGAAATTGTAGATCTACCGGGGGGAACTCGCGTATATCCACATGACGAATCTGTGCGTATGGCACGCGCAGATGGAAAAAAGACAAACATTGTTATCAACAAGCTTGCGGATTATTTTGTCGTAAGGGAAGAAGCTGACATTGAAAAAACTGCCGAAGCTGTTGCGCAGAAAATAGTAGAATTGGAACCAAACTTAATATAAGGAGGGCATACATGGAAATATGGATTAAGAAAACAGAAAGTGATGCGATCCAGATCCCTGTCAACCCATCTGAATATGAAATTACAAAAGAATCAGGAAACAGCACAATAACAATTTATGGACTGGGGGAGATTTCCATGCTGGGGAAGGCAAAGCTAAAGAGCGTTGCTTTCTCCAGTTTTTTCCCAAATCAGGCATATGATTTTATTCAACCTATAGCAAATTTGTTAAAACCATATGAATATGTTAACCGCATAGAAAAGTGGGAGGACGATTGTCCGGTACAATTAATCATAACTGGAACGAATATTAATATGCCTGTAACAATCGAAAACTTGACTGTGCAAGAAAAAGATGGTACGGGTGACGTCTATTATACAGTAAATTTTAAAGCCTACAGAAAACCGACTTTTACAATGCCGCCAAAGGCGCCAAGCAAAAGCGGAAAAAAAGTATCAACTGGATCAAAAAAGAGAAATTCAAAAGCGGTAAAAACAACAAAATATACTGTGAAAAAAGGTGATACTCTTTCGGGTATTGCAAAGAAAAAAACCGGTACGTCGAACAACTGGAGAGCAATCTATAATCAGAATAAATCCGTAATTGAGGCAACTGCAAAAAAACATAAAAAGAAAAGTTCACAAAACGGAAAGTGGATTTTCCCAGGTACAAAGTTGGTGATAAAAATATGAGGCTGACATGGGAGAATAGTAATATTTCGGAGTATATATCTTCTGTTACATGGTCAGGCAGCGCAAAGCAAGCTTCCAGACAAATAAGCTTTTCAATTGCGAGTAACCAACAAGATTCAGGATTTAAAAATATACCAATCAAAACGGGAGATGTAATTCGACTGTATGACGATGTTGGGAGCAGAGTGTTTTTGGGTAGAGTGACTAACAGGGAACAAAAGTCGGATATTGGAACTGTAAGTTATACAGCAAAAGACTATATGGACAACTTGTTACGCAGCAAAGGAACCTATAAATTCAAAAACAAAACCCCAGAAAAAATTGCAAGAACCGTTTGCAAAGATATTAAAATGAGCACGGGGAGCATTGCAAAAACAAAGATAAAGATAAAAAAACTCTTTGCGCAAGAAAAGGAATACTATAACATTATTTTAATGGCATATACAAAAGCGCATAAAAAGAATGGAAAGAAGTACATGCTCCGAATGAATGGCACGAAGCTAGAAGTAATTGAAAAAGGCAAAGTGATCCCAAGTTTTCACATCGTACAGGGAGAACGAATCATCGACAGCACTTATACGGAATCATCAGAAAGTATGGTGAACCGGGTAGCAATATACAATCAAAAACATAAAAAGATAGGGACGATTAGCAATAAAACTTGGGTGAGCCGATATGGTGTTTTGCAGGACACCTTAACTGTAGAAAAAGGAAAAGGGAAGACGGAAGCAAAGAAAATGCTACAAGGGCTTGAAAAAACTTATACACTAAATTGTTTGGGTGATAGCCGTTGTATTGCGGGAAAAGGTGTAATTATTAGAGACGGTGCCACAGGGCTATCAGGGACGTTTTGGATTGAAAATGACACACATACCTGGGAAAATGATACTTACACTATGGCACTTGAGATGACCTTTAAAAATGTTATGGAAACGGTTGACGAAGACGAAGGAAGCACATCACCCGGGTCAGGAGGGAGCTCGACTGTAAAAACGGACGTTTTAAACGGAAAAACAGTGAGCGCGGTGTTTACGGCTTATTACCCGGCAAATAACAAAATGGAGGGCGGGTTTTATGACGCTCAGGGTCATAAGTTAGATCCGAAAAAATATACCTGCGCTGCGCCAAAATCAATTGCGTTTGGAACGCAGATTCAGGTCGTTGGTACTGGCACATCCTTTGACAAAAAGGTGTATAAGGTCACAGACCGTGGCGGAGCAATTACCATAAAAAATGGTGTCTATCATTTTGACTTACTAATGGAAAGTAAGGCAAAGTGCAATAAATTCGGTCGCCGAAAAGGGAAGGCCATAATCGGAAATGGGACAGGATATAAAACAAAAACTGTTACAACCGGAGCATCCGGAAAGGTTGGAAAAGTAATTGATAAAGCAAAGTCCTATATAGGAAAAGTTAAATATGTGTTTGGTGCAGCAAGCCCCGATTCCGGCCGCAGCGATTGCTCCGGGTTTACACAACATGTTTTTCGTAAGGCTGTAGGAATCAATATTGGAAGGACAACATTGGAACAAGTGAAAAAAGGAACAAAGGTTTCTAAGGCGAACTTGCAGCCTGGAGACCTAGTTATGTTTCAGGGCACCTATCGGGCAGGAGTCAGCCACGTAGGCATTTATATAGGGAACAGCAAGTTTGTGCATTGTGGAAGCAGCCACGGTGTAACGACGGGAAGCCTAAAAGAAAGCTATTGGGTGCAACACTGGCACTCGGGGAGGAGGATTTTATGAGCTATCAGGAAGAATTGGTACATATGATGCGGAGACAAGGCTCCTACTATAATAGCCCAGATATGCAAATAGGTGAAATGAAAACGGATACGATCTGTATGGTAGGGGATAACCTCCTATCAAAAGAAGATTATAAAGTGATGGAAATCGCAAGAGGAAAGCTGAAAGAAGGGGATGATGTACTTGTGCTACCGATTACAGACGATGATAATGATCTCGTGGATTTTGTGATTTTGGGAAAGGTGGTAAAACCATGACATTTCCGTTTACCCAAGAATTTGAGGCGGCCGAACTTGAAAATGAAAATCTGGACGAAATAGAGGAAACTCCAAAAGAATGGGGATTGGACTTTAAGTCTGGACAACTAACGGGCCGAGTCGTAGAAGGCGTTGAGGCAGTGAAAGTATGGGCGTGGCTGGCTTTGCGGACACAAAGATACAGATATATGATTTATAGCTGGGACTACGGAAGTGAATACGAAGATCTAATCGGGACCACGCACACAAATGAATATTTAGATACAGAATTAAAACGAATGACGGAAGAGTGTCTATCAACAAACAAATATATAATCGGAATAGAAAATTTTGCTTTTGAGAAACAAGAAGAATGTTTGAAAATTCGGTTTAAGTTGTTGACTGTTTTTGGGGAGGAGGAGATGGAATTGTATGTATGAAGACAGAACGTTTGAAAAAATCATGGAAGAGATGATGAACGATACATCAGACCAATTTGACAAACAGGAAGGATCTCTTTTATGGAATGCCTGTGCGAAAAACGCAGTTATGTTAGAGGCAGCGTATGCGGATATAGAATATATCTGGGAGCAACTTCTACCGGACACGCAAGATCGAGAATATCTTGCGGGAAATGGAGCAGAAGCTGGTGTTCTGATCCGAGATGCAACTGCGGGAATTTTTAAAGCCCAATTCAACATTCCGGTTGAAGCAGGAGAGCGGTTTTCACATTCAGAAGAAGAATGGAATTATTATGTGACAGAGGTTATGGATGATGAGAATCATATCTACAAAATGGAATGTGAAGAGGTTGGTTCGGAACCAAACAATTTTTTGGGAGAACTGGAACCGGTTGAACTTCTGGAAGGATTCGAAAAAGGCGTTCTCTTAGAGGTGCTCGAGCCGGGCGAGGATGAAGAAGATACAGAAGAATACCGACAACGTCGCCTCGAGTTTTTTGGCATAAAACCGTTTGCTGGGAACCGTGCATATTACGAACAAGAGCTAAAAGATATAGAGGGGGTTGGAGGCGTAAAAATTGATCGAAGGAAGCAAGGTGAGGAAATAATCAAGGCAACGATCATATCCGGAAGCTTCCGGCGTCCAGAAGAGAGTTTCATTGCTGATGTACAGGAAATGGTTGATCCGATAGACTTGTCAGGAGAAGGTGATGGGATTGCACCGATAGAACATAAAGTTAGAGTTCTGGGAGTTGAAGAGGTTGTGATTGATGTAGAGACTAAAATTGTACCGGAAACAGGATATACAATAGCTGATTTGCAATCATACATAGAGGAAACAGTGAGCAAATATCTGAATGCTCTGGCGGAGAATTGGGAAAATACGAATCAACTCAACGTGGTGAAAACGAAAATCGAGGCTGGCATAATTGATGTTTTAGGAGTAGCTGATGTATCGTATACAAAAATAAATGGGGCGATGCAGAACGTACTGCTGGGTGAAAATGCAATACCAGTGAAAGGGGTTGTCAAGGTTGTTTAACATAGAAGAAATAAGGCTGCCTACACACTTGGAGCTGATGCCAGAGATTGTAGAGATTAATCGAGTAACAGATATACAGCTCGCAAAGCTCGAAGACTGCATTGATGAGCTAAGAGATAATCTTTTAATAATGACTTCAAGGGAAAGCGGGATCTCACGTAGAGAAAAAATTTTAAAAATAAGTCCGCTGGATACCGATTCGTTGGAGGAACGCCGGTTCCGCATACTTTTAAATTGGTACGACAGTTATCCATATACGGAAAAAGATATATTACAAAGATTAAATAGATTATGTGGAGCTGGAGAATATATTTTTGATCTTGATAAAACACAAAATAATTTAGAATGCAGATTGGAATTGACATCAAAGAAGAAACGGGATGCATTGGAGTTATTATTGAATGAAATTTTAAGCCTTAACATCGCATTGACGGTTGGTCTTAGGTACAATCAACACGTAAAGCTGGCCCGATTTACCCACGGGCAATTGTCCGCATATACCCATCAAGCATTAAGAGAGGAGGTATTACCAAATGAGTAAAAACACAAAAAACATTGGTTTCGTTTTGCCGGATGCAAACGACTTTTACGATATCAGTGTGCCAAATGAAAATTTTGAAAAAGCCGATGCAGCGCTAAAGAAGCTCGAGGATGAAAAGGTAAGCAAGGAAGCAGGAAAGCGTTTGTCGGCAAATGATCTTACCAATGACTTGAAAATAAAATACGATGCGGCGCATGAGCATCTGTCGAATAAAGAAAATCCGCATAAGACGACTGCCGCTCAGGTGGGAGCCATTCCAACTTCACAAAAGGGGGCGACTTCCGGCATTGCGGAACTGGATGCCAATGGGAAAGTCCCTTCCGCGCAGCTGCCCTCTTATGTGGATGACGTGCTGGAATACGCAAGTAAAACGAATTTCCCGAGTCGGGGAGAAACGGGGAAGATTTACGTCGCAACGAATACCAACTTGACCTATCGCTGGACCGGTTCAGCATACGTAGAAATCAGCCCATCATTGGCCTTAGGAGAGACTTCTTCGACGGCCTATAGGGGAGATAAGGGAAAACAAAATGCTACGGATATAACCGCATTAAAAAACAGCCTGGCCAACCTCCTAACCTCCGAAACCATTGCGGCCGCAGAAGCAGCCGGTATTGATTTGACGTCGGGGGGGGGGTACTAAATCTTAATAGGTTGGTGCAGCTGTTCCTTATAAACCCGGTGGTCGAAGAATATGACAGCGGCATCTGGCACATTGTCAAATACGCAAACGGTCGATGCAAAATAACCGGGACCCTTGTGACCACGTCAAGTTATGCGATTACAAAAGCCTATGGCGGAGTATTCATTTATACCGGTGGAGATTTTAACATAGGAATGCCAATCAGCCTTATAGATTGGGCCACAGATTCCCAGGTATATGTGAGCGTGCAGGCAAGTGGGGTGGACTTTACGGCAAAGCAAAGAATGACAAGCCCTACCGTAGTAAGTTTTGTTTGGGGTAATTATGCGAGTTACACCGCTGGCGTAGGGTGTCGGATTCAATACCTGATAACCGGCAAATGGAAATAAAGACACCTCTCCCATCCGGAGGGGTGGGAAAGGAAAAAATATGAACGGAATTGAACAAGTAAATAAGCTCTTGCAGGGGTTGCTGAATATTCAGGCAGCCCGAGGAGTTACTTTGTGGGAGGGAACCGCAGGAAAAGGAGAAACGATTACGGTACAAGGATTGAGCAACTATCGTATTGTAGAAATCCATACTAATTATGGGTCGTTTTTTGCAAATCCGCAAAACTATAGAATTACAGGAATACACTCAGACTATTCCGGTGATACGGATGATCAGTTTACAAATCGAGCGTACGCTACAGTGTCAGGAGATAAACTGACATTAGTAAAATGTGACTATATACGACATATGCAAACAGGGGCGCATAGTAGCGTAATTCAACTTAAAATTACAAAAATTGTAGGCGTGGAACCAATCCCGGCTAAAATTCTGTCGGGGGGGGGGTGGCACTATTTGAGAGAGCCTTTGCATCTCCGGCAGGTCCGGTCAGGGGGTGCGCTGCATGAATGGCATCAACGTATTAAACAAAGTTTTGCAGGTCGTAATACCTCACTGTGTTGTGTCAGACGAGTTTGTTTCAGGCTCAACGAATTGGCGAGTGAAGAAATACGCAGACGGGTTTTGCGAAATAGAAGGGAGCAAATATTTCGAAGGGTTGTACTTGTCTGCCTTCGTGTTCGATTTTACCTATACAGGCGACTTGGAATTATCACTTCCTATTACACTTACCTCTTTAATAGGGGCTTGGGCAGATGGTGTAATCGGTTACGGCAAAAAAGTGCATTGTTCCGCTACGACAAAAAGCGTACTTGTACGGGTGGAGAGCTTCGACAAGGAAACTGTCTCAGGAACAGTATCCCTCCGAATCGTGGGCCGCTGGAAGTAACTCCTGAGAGGGGGTGTTTGGCGTGAGTTATACGAAAAATCAGATGTGGGAAATACATAACAAACTCTTGCAAGGGTTGATCGATAGCGTTGCAGATACTGGTTGGGTAGAACTTACATTATCGAGCGCAAATGTGATTTGGTATGGATCTGGATGGGTAAGGCGGGTAGGTAAAGTTGTACAACTCAAATTTGACAATATTAGAAGCAGCGATCCAATCAACAGAGATATAATGCTTGTAAACGGTTTGCCTGGAAAGTTTGTTCCGGCATCATCGCAGATAGTACCAATCTTAGCATGCCCATCAAGTGGCATGATACATGGAGGATACATAACAATTAAACCAGATGCTAATGTTATGTTATCTCCTCTTGCAAGTACGCAATATATACCGAGTTATGGAATTTATGCACAAGCCACATATTTAGTGGGGGGGGGCACTACTTAAGAGAGTATTTAGCCTCTTGTTTGTACCGGTTAGGGGGTGTGCAGCATGAGTATCAAAGCCTTAAACAAAGTCTTGCAAAGTATACTCAATGGCATCAAGGTCGAAACCTCTGGCATATGGTCTTACATAAAGTTGCCAAACGGAATTGCGATTGCCTGGGGGACTTACACAGAGAGAAAAACACATTACATTCATGTTTCGCCACTGTATGGGTACTCCACGTCAAAGATCATGTTTCCACTCATATTTACAGAGCGGCCAAAAGCCTTTGTGTCGATGTCGATTGGAGCGGGCTTAGGTTTCTATTCGAGCTTCCTGCCAGCTACAGACGGTATGGCCTGTTATGGGGCAAGCACAACATCAGATGCTGCCGGCGTACTAATCACCTGCGATATTTTGGTAATCGGCCGCTGGAAGTAACCCCTGAAAGGGGGTGTGCGGCGTGAGTTATACAACGGAACAGATGCAGATGATGCATAACAAGCTTCTGCAGGAACTGATATCTAAGACAAAAGATACTGGCTGGATAGAAGCTACATTGGTCAATGGGAAGAGAGCAAGTTATACAGGCTATAGGAAAGTTGGAAATACGGTATACTTACGAGGAAAAATCAAGGATATCTCAGCTACGGGTACGGTGCTGTTTTATTTGCCTGAAGAGTACATACCTGAACAAAGCTGTAGCATCGTTTGTGGAGGAAATGGATCAAATCACGGATTAATAGGTATTACCAACTCAGGATCAGTTATACTAAATGGTTACTCGGCAAATATTGCAACAGGAAATTTAGTTCACTTGGATGGAATATCGTTTGTGGTTTAACTCAATAATTGAAAACGAGAGCGATCAATTAGACTACGGCCGGAGTGTGCAAGATCATAAATTAATTAATAAAGACCTCGAAGGGTCTATTTTTTTATACCGGAAAAACCGGAGAAAGGAAAAAGTATGTGTGAAAAATTATTAGATGTAATCGTCGAAGACTTTGACGAAGAACAGGCCAGAGCAGAGCTGGCCGGAATGGAAGAACAGTTTGTAGACAAAATGATCGACGGGATCGGAGAAGATATTGGAGAAGTGGTCCCGGATCCGTATGAAGAGGAAGAGGAGGAACTGTAATGGCTTTAAAAGTAAGAAAAAAATTATGCCCGAAAAGTAAATATAACCGGAAGTGTCCATACAAGATGACACCGAAGTATATAACAATTCACAACACTTCGAATGATGCGTCCGCAGCAAAGGAGGTTGCATATATGCTGAGTAACAACAACCAGACGTCTTATCATTATGCGGTAGATGATAAAGAGGCGATTCAGGCAATCCCGCTGAACCGGAATGCATGGCACGCCGGTGACGGAGGATCCGGAACTGGAAACAGAAAGAGCATTGGTATTGAAATTTGCTACAGCAAGTCAGGAGGCAGCAGGTTTGACAAGGCCGAAAAGAATGCTGCGTACCTGACAGCTGTGCTCCTGAAAGAGCGTGGATGGGGAATCGACCGTGTAAAAAGACACAAGGATTGGTCTGGAAAGAACTGCCCGCATAGAACGATTGCTCGAGGTTGGAACCGTTTCTTGAATATGGTTCAGGCAGAACTGAACAAGCTGAATGGTAAATCAGGAAACACAAAGAAGGCAGTAACATTAAAAGTACCGAGTAAAACGATCTACAGGGGATGTACAGGCGAGAACGTAAAACGCTTGCAGAGAATCTTGAATAAATATGTAGACGCAGACCTGAAGGTCGATGGCAGCTTCGGCCCAGCTACAGAAAAAGCCCTCAAGAAATTCCAGCGCAAATATGGCTTGGCTGCTGATGGTTCTTGTGGTCCTAAGACAATTGCTAAGATCAAAAGGCTTATCTAAAGGAGAGAAAACATATGAATATAAACTATATTATCAATACCGCAGGCGGGGTGATCGCAGGCGTATTGGCATACATATTCGGCGCACCAGATGCATGGTTGATCGGCCTAATTATACTCGTTATCGCTGATTATATCACCGGCCTGATGAAAGCTTTTATTGCAGGGGAGCTTTCAAGCAAGGTCGGATTCAAAGGGATTCTTAAAAAGATCATGTATTTTGCAATTGTGGCCGTGGCCGTGCTGATCGATAACCTGACCGGTGCGGAAGGAGTGCTGCGGATTGCCTGTATTGGATTTTTGATAGCCAATGAGGGTGTATCAATTTTGGAGAATTGTGCTGCGGCTGGACTACCTGTGCCACAAAGCCTTGTAAAAGTGCTGGAAAAACTAAAGGATGATGAAAGGCAAGATGGTGGAGCGGTTGGAAAATAGTAAGCTTGAATCTGTCGGGGGGGGGTACGGATTTTACAAGGTGATTGCCTTGAATTAATGCCGAGTCTACAAGATGCTTCGATAGATTTAATCTTATGTGATCTTCCATACGGACTTACAAACTGCAAATGGGACACGATGATCCCGTTGAAACCACTTTGGGATCAATACAAACGGGTCATCAACCCTCAAGGCGCAATCGTGCTGACTGCGATCCAGCCATTCACGACACAGCTGATTAATAGTAACCGGAGTTGGTTCCGGTATTGTTGGTACTGGATCAAAAATCAGGTGACGGGATTTCCATTCGCTAAGCGGCAGCCGCTTCGGTGCGTAGAGGACATTGTGGTTTTCTACAAGAAGGCACCCGTATACAATCCGCAAGGCTTAATCCGGGTTGATAAGGGTATCCATCGAACTAGAAAGAATTCTGGCGAAGTTTATCATGGCTTAAAAAAACCAACGGTTAGCTATTACAAAAATTATCCACGACAGACTTTGTATTTTAAGTGTCAACGAGAAGGGCTCCATCCGACACAAAAACCAGTTGAACTATTTGAATACATCATCAGGACATACACCAACCCAGGTGATACAGTTATGGATAACTGTATGGGTAGTGGCACAACTGGAGTGGCGTGTAAAAATGCCGGAAGAAAATTTATCGGCATGGAAATAGACAAGCAGTATTTTGAAATAGCAAAAAACAGAATATATGGATAAACAAACCCCCCGGAGAACCAAATCCTACCGGGGGTTTTTTGTTTATGAGATTTCTTTTAATTTTTCACTGTGCTCCTGCACGATTTTTTTAATAATATCCATATCGGCTTGAAGAGCATCAAGCTGATCGGCACCAGATGCATAGCGACGATATGTCGATGTATAACAGGATTCAATATTCTGAAGCCGTGGCAAAACATCTTGCTCAAGCAAAAGTGTGATATTTTTCATATCTTCTGTTAACGGTTTAATTTTTGCATCCAGCTTTGTATCCAAAAGCTGAGATATTGCCAGCAGATCATCATTCGTTAATGCCATATCAGTACCTCCTCCATGTACGGTAAAGTGTAACACAAAATTAATTTAAAGTCTATTCGTTTATCCAGATATCATTTAAGGACACGTCCATGGCAGCCGCCAACCGGGCCGCCGTGGACAACATACAATCTCCGCGCTTTTCCAGATCCTGAATTGTGCGACGGGAAACTCCGGACGCTTCGGCCAGTTTAGGTACTGACCAGCCTTTTTCCAACCGCACTTCTTTAATTTTTAACATTTCCATCCCTCCTATTGTTCAGAACAAAGCAGATGATTAAAAGCAAACATTTTACAATATCCAAGATACCTGGATTCTTAAAATCACCATCAAGGATATTGAGCAACATCAGGGCTACCAATAAGATGTTAATATTTTTTCTGTTCATAAGCGCTTCCAATGTGCTATAATAAAGACACCCCCGAAGAGGGGAGAGGCGGTTATTTCCGCCTCCCGGACTTGCGTTTATCTTGTTTCTTAGGTTTGAGCTGCCAGGCTGTGAGCCCTAGAACCAAGATTTCCAGCAAGTCCTTTGCTATTTCGAGTAGAGTCTCTATTGTTTCCACATCTTATTTACCTCCTTTCCTTAAGTGTAGTTACATTATAGCACGTTAAAACGTGCCAGTCAATAGAATTGTTGAAATTTCAACAATAATTTTATGTATATCTTCGTTGCGCTAATTCTTCAGTCCCGACATCCGTAAGCGTTGCAATTCCTTCGTTGAAGGGCATTGAATAACGCTGGGACAGATATCTCTGCGAAGCTGCGAGCTCGCCATCCGGCCCGCCCACCTGACTGATAATAAATTTTGCCAGAGCGGGATTCGGATTCTTAATATTGATTGGATATTCCAATTTCTTTTCATACGTCCACATAAACTAATCCTCCACTTCCCATGGCCATGGCTTGTTGATCCAGGACCATCCGTCTTTTTCTGCGTCAATACCGTTGTAAGTCAGAGGGCCATAGGCTTCCTCGTACTCTTTTTTCGCCTGTGCGTGCAGGGCCTGGTACTTATTGAAAAGCGCCAGTGCGGCAGGGCTGTCAGGCTGATTGTTCAGGTAGAGGCCCACGTCGATCATGACGAAATTCAGCTGCTGGACCTTTTTCAGCATTTCGGTTCTTCTGCTCATGGTCGTTTACCTCCTAAAAACTGCAAATTCAGGCTTGGAAAAATTGTTCCTACCTGCAATGCTTTAGCAGGTTCGTAGGTTTCCTCCCACGGCTGCATCGGAACATAGGTCATGGCTACCGGCCAGTCTTCAAAAGGTCGGCCTGCCATGCACGGCGGTATCTGCGGACGGTCGCCAAGGATGTCATCCATGAAATCGTCGCAGTCACAGTCGTCCAGATATATAGGCATACCTACATAAGGTTCTTTATTGCTACTCAAAATAATATTCCCCTTTCATCTTAGTATATTTTCATACTATGAAAGGGGAATCGAATTTGTTAATCCGTTTTATACGCTGCGGTAATCACATCCAGCACCAAAGGATCCGGCTTTGGCGGGATCCGTGCCGGTTTTGCCAGATAGTATCCCTGGAGATAGTCGGCGCCCAGGCGGATAACGGTACAGGCTTCTTCCCGGTTTTCGATGCCTTCTGCGATAATTTTCATATTTCGCTCGTGACCGTAGGAAATGATGTGCCGCACGATTTCCTGTTTGTTGCTGTCCTGGTCGATGGAACGGATAATATTCATATCGATCTTGACATAGTCCGGTGACAGCTCCAGCAAGGCTTTTTCACTGTTATAGCCGCTGCCGTAATCATCCAGAGCCAGGCCGCAGCCCCATTTTTTTATAAATTTCATCTTCACGGTCTGCAGTTTTTCGCTCAGATGCGCTTCTTCGGTTATTTCGAAGACTACCTGCGGAAGATATGGCGAAAAATCGGATTCTACCTTTTCAATGTCAGCAGCTGACAGCACCTGATTCGGCAGGGAATTGAAGAATAACTTACACTCTTTTTCCACAGCACCCGAGCGGAGGTGGGAGACAAAGGTTTCAATTGACTTAGTAGCCGTCAGCCGTTCAATCTGAGCCAGCTTCCGTTCCTCCTTGGCAATGGAAAGAATATCGTAAGGCGTGCGCAGAGTTGGCATATCCGCCCGCATCAGAGCTTCGTAGGCGAAAATTTCGCCGGTGGCCGTACACACGATCGGCTGGAAATGGTATTCCACCAGCCCCTTCTCGAGGATTTCACTCAGTTCCGCCTTGCTCTGCATCACGTAGGATTCCCTGTTATAATCTCCGAGGTCAAAATCGCGGAAAGCGCCTTTGGAGGAGCGCTTGGTTTTGTACATGGCAAAATCCGCATAGCGAATCAATTCCTCATAGACCGTACTGTCCTTGGGATACCAGGCGATTCCGCCGGTAACCCGGATTTTCGTCGTCTGTCCGTCAGGAAGCTGGAACTTGGAGTTGTCGATGCTTTTCTTCATATTTTCAAAGACCCGGGCAATAGCCTCCCGACTGTCATAGCCATAGAAGAAGAGATAAAATTCATCCCCGGAAATACGGGAAATAATGGTTTCGGACGGAACGGCGGAAACAAAACAGTCTGCCGCGCTCTTGATATACTTGTCGCCGCAGTCGTGGCCGTAAGTATCGTTGGTATATTTCAGATTGTCCAGATCCATCATGACCAGGGCTGCTGTTTTCAGCTGGTGGGAGTCCCGGGAAAAGAGCCGGTTGATTTCCCTGTAAAAAGCGCGCCGGTTAATCAGTCCGGTCAGCAGGTCGTGATCGCGTTCGTGTTCGATTATTTTGCGTTCCAGGATCGAATGGGTCACATCCTCGGCCAGACCGATATGATGGCGATCCACGCATACGTATTTGATCCGCACATAGACACTGCCTGACTGGGACGGGATCTCATAGAGAAAGACACTCTGGGTAGAATCCTCTTCGCTCAGATATGGTTGCAATTGCTCCATCTGTTGGGCAAACTGCTCAATGGTTAGGCTTTCCACATCAATATCCGGCAACTGGAACAGCTCGAAAAACTGGCTGGTAATAAAAATGGTTTTGCTGGTCGTATTGATGTCAAAGCCCGCCAGCTTGACACTGGCCATATTGAGGATCCGGGCGAATTTGTTGTTGGCGTCGATCACGTCGCTGCTCAGCTGCTCAATCGAGGTACTCAGCTGATCGATCTCACAAATATGGGTTCTTCTGAGAGATACTGGTTTTTTGGGATCAATGGCATCCATCTCATGAGAAAGGGACGTAATGGGGCGGGCTATCAGATAACTGATCAGAATACTGCCGCCGATTCCCAAAAGCAGGGTAATGATAATGGCAATGGCGAGGACCATGGTTACATGGTTGGATGCGGAAAAAAGATCATCCGTCTTTACTGCTCCGATTAAAACCCACTGATCGCCCGCAAAAGCGGTGTTGGTATTGTAGAGGTTGAGGGCTTCTATCGTGCAATAAAATTTCCCGCCCTGAGTTTTCGTATCGAGAAAATAGGAGAGCCCCTTATCGTCGGCTTTTCGAATATCGGGATTTGCAAGATTTTGTGTGGCCTGAGAATAAACAGGCCCATTGACAAGCAGATCCTTGAAACGAAAAGTATCGTTTTTTCGCAGGGCTAAAAGATAAGCGCCCTGCTTATCGGTAGTCAGTTCGCCGTAAGGAATCTGTCTCTGAAGGTAATCCAGGGTAATATCCACCCCCAGAACTCCATAGACCGTACCGTCAGAAAGGCATAGCGGTACGGAATAGCTGATAACGCTAGTGCCGTCCAAATTGCGTCCGGGAACAAAGGGCTGGCTCCAATAACCCAGATCGGAGACCTCGATATCGCCGGAGCTTTTTAGAGCATTCTGATAGGGCTTGTAAAAAAAGGACGCGTCCTTATATCCCTTTTCGGTGAAGTCAAACAGAGGATTCCAATCGCTGTCCGTAGGAATATTAAGTTTATCGACAAGGGAAATGGGCGCGCGTTTCAGCAGCAGGTCGCTGTTATTGCTGGAAGCGGCGGAGCCAGGGTCCAGATCGCGAAAATAAAGGCCGGGTTTTTTCCCGGAGGAGGTAAGGGACAAATCTTCCGTATTGAGGATAACAAATGCGCCAGTGACGTGATTGGTGCGCATCATTGAGATCAGGTCGTCTGTGATGGCATTCAAAAATGGCGCTGATTCTTCAGAGCCATCAGCAATTTTAGAGAGATCGATATCACCTTTTTTGTCCAGCGCCAGCGCTTTTTGATTCACCTTCTCCACAGTAAGGCTGACATTTGACCAGTTTTGAATCATTTCATTCTGCAGATAGGTCGCTCTGCTGGCGACCTTCTGCTGCAGGATGTCTTTTGCGTTCTGATCCAGACTGGAGGTGAGGCCTCCGGTGAAGATGCTGCCAACCAGCAGCAGGATCTCCAGTATGACGAGAACCCCCATGGGGATAAGCAGGCGTTTTAGCAGGGGGGATTCCGTATTTCTGATTTTGCTGAGAGTCTTCGTGATCACAGAT
Source organism: Anaerovorax odorimutans (assembly GCF_024459955.1). Lineage (GTDB taxonomy): Bacteria > Bacillota > Clostridia > Peptostreptococcales > Anaerovoracaceae > Hominibacterium > Hominibacterium odorimutans_A. The sequence goes on along the minus strand of NZ_JANFXK010000015.1, from coordinate 32,763 downwards.
CAGCCTCCTCTATTGCATTAATTGTTCCAGCTGGCTCAGAGTTTTATTGTACCAATCGTTAAAATTTTCATTGCTTTCAAAAGAGGAGACAGCCTCTTTTAAGGACATGCCCTTTTTCAGGTTTGCTTCCACAGTTTTACGGTCTGCGGTTGCCTTGTCGGAAAGGGAGTATTCCAGGATATCGCGGGCCTGAGTTCCGTTCTCAAAGGCCTTTGTCGTATACAGCGTGTTGTCCTGTACCGTTTCGATGGCAGCGGAAACGATAACCGCGGTTTTTTTATCCGATTGCTCGGACAGATTGAGCGCGTCACGGTCATTGCCGTCTTTTGTCACAGGAAGATAGCCGGATGCCAGAGAAAAATCAATGTTGTTTTCTGTGTTGGTGAACCACTTGAGAAATTCTACGGAAGCATAGACTTCTTCATCAGACGCCTTGGTTACCACCATTCCGGCTCCCTGCTGCACGGCGTATTTTTCCCCGCCTTCAAACTGAGGAGCCTGATAGACTTCCATGTCGATGGGATAGCTGTCTTCATCGTCCGTGATAACTTCTTTCGGGAAGAAAGAAGCGCCGGAGGAAGATCCTACGAAGGAGATAATATTGCCGGTCTTAATATCGTCGCTTCTAAAGCGGCCGAAAGCGGAAAAATACCCTTTCACATAAGGTATATAGTAATTATCCCAAAGCTTTTTTACAACTTCCTTATCAAAATTCAGCACCGGTTTTCCGTCCTTCAGGGAGAAGATCTCAATGCCCAGCTGCTTTGCTCCGATGATGAAATAATTGGCCATGGCGTCCCGGCCGAAAAAGGCTTTTCCGTCATTGGCTGCCGGAGTCTGGCTGTCAGTCCAATCGTAGTAGGCCTCGGCTGTAGCGGCTACGCCTTCCAGGGTGTTTAGCTGTGCGATGTCCGCTCCGGTTGCATTTGCAAACTTATCCCAGTCTGTTTTATTAATCATGAAGATTTCCGTGGATTTAGCTATGGGGAATATTTTCAGAGAATCGTCGTTTGAGAAACGTCCTTCTTCAATGTAGCTTTCTATGTATTGATTCAATTCTTTTTTTGAAAAATAAGGGGAGAGATCCGCAACCAGTCCTTTGCGGTCGATGGCATAGGCCGTATCGGAATACGCGGCAAAGATGTTCGGAACTTCGCTGGCCCCGACCTTACCATCGGCGGCATCCAGCACATTGCTTTCCAGGTCCTTTACACCGCCCTGGCTGGAAGCTTCCACAACGATACCTTCCTCTTTTCCCTGGGTCTGATTGAACTTTTCAACCAGATCGTTGAATGATTTCTGCTGATCTCCGTTATAGTAATGCCAGACTGTAATGGTGGTCGGATTCTTTGGATCCAGCTTTGCTGTTTTGGTATTTGAGCAAGAGGCCAGCAGGCATACGGCAGAGATGGCTAAAATACAGGCTATAATTCGTTTCTTCATTGGAAACTCCTCCCTTTTTTCTATTCATCTTTTAAAGATATCACATTTTATCCTGACAAACAACCGCAGAAACGGTTCCCAACCCTACTAAAAATGTGATAATATTAAGGAAAACGGACTATTAGGGGGACGAGATGTACAAAATTCTGATCGTTGAAGATGACAAGACGATATCGCGGGTGCTGAAAGAGCATTTGGAGAAATGGGGCTACGAAGTGGAAACGGTAAAAGACTTCCAGAAGGTTTTGGAAGAATTTGTGGCTTTTGATCCGCAGATCGTGCTTCTGGATATTGGACTGCCGTTTTTTAACGGCCACCACTGGTGCTCGGAGATACGGGCCATATCGAAGGTTCCCATTATATTCATATCGTCTGCGGACGACAATATGAATATTGTAATGGCACTCAATATGGGCGGCGATGATTTCATTGCCAAGCCCTTTGATATGAATGTGATCACTGCCAAAGTCCAGGCGCTTCTGCGGAGGACCTATTCCTTCAAAGAGCAGACCAATCTGATTGAGCATAAGGGCGCGGTACTCAATTTGAGCGATGCTACGCTTACCTATCAGGATCAGAAGATCGAACTGACGAAAAACGAATACCGCATCCTGCATACCCTAATGGCCAGCATCGGCAAGATCGTTTCCAGGGATGATATCATAACCGCGCTCTGGGAGGATGACAGTTTTGTGGATGACAACACATTGACCGTCAACGTGACCCGTTTGCGGAGAAAACTGGCGGAAGCGGGACTCAGCGAATTCATTAAAACAAAGAAAGGAATCGGATACGTGGTGGAAGCATGAAACTGATCGTCGATTATTTAAAATTTCACAGGAAGTCAGTCTTCCTTTTTATTGCCTGCCTGCTTATCTTTGCGATGGTGTTTTTCCTCAGCAATGTGCCGTTGGGCGCTGTTCTGTACGCAGGGCTTTTGTGTCTGCTGACCGCTTTCTTTTTTGCTGCCTATGATTTTGCCCGTTTTCGAAAGCACCACAGAGAGCTCTTGCGCCTGATCGAACCCATCGATTCGCAGATCGACTATCTGCCGGAGCCCAGAAACCTGATCGACCAGGACTATACGGAAATGATACGGGAGCTGCATCGGCAGAAACGGGAGTCGGAATCAAAGGCTTATCTGGGCAGAAAAGAACTGACGGATTACTTTACTTTATGGGCCCATCAGATCAAAACGCCCATCGCGGCCATGGGCATGATCCTGCAGACGAAAAAGCAGGAACAGTATCCCGAGGTGAAGGAGCTTTCGGCGGAGCTGTTCAATATAGAGGAATACGTCAATACGGCCATGTCCTATATCAGGCTGCAGGATATATCTTCCGACCTGGTATTTGAGGAGATATCTCTGGATCAGCTGATTCGAAAGACCCTGAAAAAATATGCCAGAATGTTCATCGGGAAAAAGATCAGCATGGATTTTCAGGAAACCGACTACACGGCGGTTACCGATGAAAAATGGCTGTCGGTTGTTCTGGGGCAGATTCTGGTCAACTCGCTGAAATACACGCCGGAAGGAGGAACCATCACCATTTTCATGGAAGGCCACCGCCTGATGATTCGCGATACAGGACCGGGAATACCGGCAGAGGACCTTCCGCGGGTATTTGAAAAGGGCTTTACCGGACATAACGGCAGGCTCTATGGAAAATCCACCGGACAGGGCCTGTATCTGTGCAGGACGATCATGGACAAACTGTCCCACGGCATTGCGGTCAACTCTGAGCCGGGGCAGGGAACGACAGTGGTTCTCGATCTTTTCCGGGAAACCTTTCAATAATGTAAGATTAAAAGGGCAAATGTAAGTCAAAACTATGGCAGATGGTTTGCCTTTTTTCTATACTTACAGAAGAAATTGAAAAGAGGGAAAGGAGAGGACAGAATATGTCACTACTGGATGTAAAAAACATTGAAAAAATTTATACGACCCGCTTTGGAGGTCAAAAGGTGCGGGCGCTCAAGGATGTCAGCTTCACCGTGGCCCAGGGGGAATACATCTCCATCATGGGGGAATCGGGCTCCGGGAAAACCACACTGCTCAATATTTTAGCGGCGCTGGACAAACCGACAAAGGGCGAGGTGTTGCTGGAGGGAAAGAGCATTGTTTCCATTAAAGAAAAGGATATCGCCGAATTCAGGAGAAACAATCTCGGTTTCGTCTTTCAGGACTTTAACCTGCTGGATACTTTTTCCGCGGAGGACAATATTTATCTGCCCTTGGTGCTGGCCAGAGTTTCCCATAAGGAAATGGCTGCCCGCTTGCAGCCGATCGCTCAGAAGCTGGGGATCAGCGATATCCTTAAAAAATATCCTTATGAAATTTCCGGCGGACAGAAGCAGAGGGTAGCCATTGCCAGAGCGCTGATTACGGAGCCAAAGCTGATTCTTGCTGATGAGCCGACCGGCGCCCTGGATTCCCGGGCATCGGATCAGCTGCTCAACCAGTTTTCACAGCTCAACAAAGACGGACAGACCATCCTGATGGTTACCCACAGTATTCAGGCGGCCAGCAAAGCCGGCAGAGTACTCTTTATCAAGGACGGACAAGTATTTCATCAGATTTACAGAGGCGATATGACGGGCGACCAGATGTACCAGAAAATTTCAACGGCGCTGACTGCTCTCTCCACAGGAGGTGGCAGTCGTGAATAAGTCTTTTTATGGCAGCCTGGCGCTGAGCAATATAAAGAAAAACGCTAAAAACTATGTTCCTTACATGTTGACCTGCGTTATCAGCATTATGATTTTTTACATTATGTCAGCGATTGTTTACAACCCGGACGTGACTAAACTGCTGGGCGGCGCTTCGCTGAAAGGCATGTTGGAATTTGGCTGCGGGATCGTCGGTATTTTTTCTGCGATTTTCCTGTTCTATACCAACAGTTTCCTGATTAAACAGAGGAAAAAAGAACTGGCGCTTTACAACATTCTCGGCATGGCCAAACGCCATGTAGGAAAAGTCTTCTTACTGGAGACACTGATTACTTCTGTCTTATCGCTGGTGATCGGGCTCCTGAGCGGCATTATTCTGGGGAAACTGGCCTTCCTGCTGGTGCTCAAGATTATGCAGGTGACTATTCCTATGAAATATGTGTTTTCCCTTCCGGCCTGCCTGACAACTGTGATTGTCTTTGGTATCATCTTTTTTGTGGTGCTTTTGTGCAACCTGGGCCGCATACGGCTTTCCAACCCCATTGAGCTGCTGGCAGGCGGGCGGCAGGGCGAAAAAGAGCCAAAGACAAAATGGCTGCTGGTACTTATAGGCGCGGCAGCTATGGGCATAGGCTATTACCTGGCGCTGTCCATCGTTTCACCGCTGCAGGCTTTGCTCAACTTCTTTATCGCAGTGATTCTGGTAATCCTGGGCACCTATCTGCTCTTTACGGCGGGCAGCATAGCCTTACTGAAGATGCTGAAAAAGAACAAAAAGTTTTACTATAAGACGGAACATTTTACGTCCGTATCCGGGATGCTGTACCGGATGAAGCGCAACGCGGCAGGGCTGGCCAGTATCTGCATTCTAAGCACAATGGTGCTGGTGACGATCGCTACTACCGTTTCCATGCAGATGGGAGTGGAAGGCGTCATTAATAAAAACATGCCCAACGATATTCAGATCAGAAGCTATGTCAAGATGAGCCAGAAGGAACAGCAAAAGCTGCAGAATCAGGTGACGGCCACTATGGAGAAACACAATATCGATGTGACGGATATGATTCAGTACGATTATCTGTCCGCTTCCGGAATAAAAGAAGAAGGCAGTCTGGCCCCGGCTTCCCGGGTTTCCCTGGAGGAGGAATTCGCGGAGATGTACGTGATCCCCATAGAGGGAAGTTCCCTGGAAGCAAAATACGGCCCGCTGGCCGATGATGAGATTATCGTCGGCGGCGATGAACATGTCACCGAGTCAGTCCTCAAAGTTGGCGGAAAAACCTTCAGTGTGAAAGACGGGGCGTCGGATTTTATGAGCGCGCCGGAACTGGGCAGCATGGTGGACGTCTACTTTGTACTGGTGGCAAACGACAAGGTCAAAAATCAGATCCTGAAAAGCGCCAACAGTGCTCCGATAAATGAAGGCTACTATATTGGAATCGATTTGTCCGAAGCGTCCAAAGCCCGGGCGGCCAAAGCGGCGGAGGAGCTGTCAAAGGAAACCCCGGGACGGATCAATGTAGAGGAAAAGGGTGAAGTATCGGCGGATCTCCACGGAATATATGGCGGCCTGCTGTTTGTGGGAATCTTTCTGGGCTTCCTCTTCCTGGTAGCTACGGTGCTGATCATTTACTATAAACAAATTACAGAGGGCTATGAGGATAGTGAGCGGTATCACATCATGCAGAAAGTGGGTATGAGCCAGACGGAAGTAAAGAAATCGATCAAAAGCCAGATCCTTCTGGTATTCTTCCTGCCGCTGATCGTCGCGGTTATCCATGTGGCGGGCTCCTTCAATATGATGAGCAAGCTGTTGGCAGCCCTCCAGCTGACGGATATCGGACTCTTCATAACCTGTACGGCGGTGACGATTCTGGTGTTCGTTGTGATCTATGTACTTGTCTACAGTTTGACAGCCAGAGAGTATTATAAGTTGGTAAAATAAAGAATGAATAAATTGAAGTTTCTGACTTTTCATAGTACAATAAGAATATGAGATAAGTGTATTGGTGTATATAAGAAGGAGGAAACTTCATATGAAAAAGAAACTTTTCGCTATCGCGTTGGCTGTGGCCTTTGTCTTTGCCGCAGCCGGATGCGGCAATTCGGAAGAACAACCGGCCGCCGCCAGTGAGCCGGAGCAGAAAATCTGTAAAAAAGAATTGTCACCGGAAGCTGCTCATGCATTGGACATGGCGGGAATTTCCGACTCAAACTCGACGGGGATGTTGCAATATCAGGGCGATGACCAGGTAAAATCCGTTACTTTTAAGCTTATGGAATACAGAGCTGATAAAGGAAAGTGGAGTTGTATCAATAAATACAAGCTGAGGGCCGGTGAGAGCGGCGACATTCTTGTCACTTTTTCAGTGGATTACACGATGATTCACATGGCGGTTACGATCAGTGGAAGCGGTCCGGCAGCACAAAGTGAATGGGGGATAAAACCCTTGCCGAATGTCACAGAAGATGAAACCATAACTGACGAACAAATAATCTCATCGCCGCTGGAAAGAGACAAGGATATTGCTCTGCATATGACATATACAGAAGCTGCTGATGGTGGAAAATCACCAGATCTCGCGGCTTATCCGGATACGAGTAAATACAAAGATTATAAGTATATCAGGGCTATAGTAGCAAATTTCAGCAGTGAACCGGCTGATTGAAGTCAGGAGGCCTAATATGAAAAAGAAACTCTTTGTAATCATTACAGTGGCAGTAATGCTTTTGCTGCCGGCATGCGGGAGCAGCAAAAGCAGCAGCTCCGGCGGCAGCACGGACAGCGCCGCAAATGAAGGGCCGGGAATGATGGAGATCATGCTAAAAGATATGACAGCCGGGGAAGAAGATCTGATGGAAATAGCGGGCCTGGACCAGGAAGTCACAACAGGTCTTTTGCAGTACAAAGTCGATGACACCGTTAAATCGGCCCACGTGAAAATTATGGAGTACAGCGGGGATACGGGAAAGTGGAAAGAGATTTCGGACAGTTTTCAGATGAAAACCGGAAAGACGGGGGAAATCATGGTTATCTACTCCAACGGCGGCAAAACCGTGCGCGTCGCCCTGACAGACGGTGAGAATTCTATGGCTGCCAATATAGATCCGGGTTTGAGAAAATTTTCCGGAGATAAGGATATCTCGTCCGCGCAGCTCAAGGGAAAGAAGCCGATCAAGCTGCACGAGGAAATCGCATTGCATATGGTGGCGGAATCCGAGCCGGGGAAGGAGCCGGACCTGATCATTGGGGTCGGAGATTACCCGGATGGGAAAGCTTTGAAGGACTATACGTCAGTGCGGGCCGTTGTAATAGAATTTTCAGATGAAAAAGCCTGAGTGACAAAAAGGACAAATTTCCCTTGCAACTTATCGGAAAATCCGTTAAACTTATTTTCAATAAGGGAGTAGTCAGCGTTTCGGCGTGACCAAGTCAACATACTGGAAGAGATTCCTGGCTTAGTATTAAATGACGAGACTTATCTGTATTTTCGTATGCAGATGGGTCTCGTTTTTCGATGGAGCGGATCTTTTACAGGTATAGGAGCAGGATAGGAGGCAAGAGTATGAGCATATGGGAGCTGTTTGTGATCGCTGTCGGTCTGTCGATGGATGCCTTTGCGGTGTCCATTTGCAAGGGACTGTCGGTAGGCAGGGTGGAAGTGAAGCATGTTATCATTACGGGCCTGTATTTCGGAGGCTTTCAGGCCCTGATGCCGGCTGCCGGCTATTTTCTGGGAAAGCAGTTTCAATCGCTCATCACCAGCGTGGATCACTGGATCGCCTTTGTGCTGCTGACTCTGATCGGACTCAACATGATCCGGGAATCCCGCAGATGTGAAGAGGAGAAACTGAACGATTCATTTAATTTCAAAACCATGCTGCCACTTGCGGTGGCTACTAGCATCGATGCGCTGGCCGTAGGTGTGACATTCGCTTTTCTGAAGGTGGAGATTCTGCCGGCTGTTTCCTTTATCGGCGCGATAACCTTTGTGCTTTCGGCTATTGGCCTGAAGATTGGAAATGTATTCGGCACCAGGTATAAATCCAGAGCGGAGTTTTTTGGCGGAGCGGTATTGATCCTCATGGGAATTAAGATTTTGCTGGACCATCTGGGAATTCTGGGATAAAGAAAAACTGTCCGCGGTCTTATGTGAAGCCGCAGACAGTTTTTTCATTTAAACTTTTTTACTTTATCGGCAAGCTGCTGCAGCTCTTCCTTTGAAAGCTCGGGAAGATGCTCCAGCTTGTCCAGAAACACGGTGACAGTCTCCCGTTCGCGCAGGTTGACCACTTCCGTGTAATAGCTGACAATAACGCCGGGGATAATGGCGATGACCAGTATGGCGTGCAGCGATAAGTAGACGGTAAGCAGCCGCCCCAGAATCGTCACCGCCACGATGTCGCCAAAGCCAATGGTAGCAATTGACACATAGCAGTACCAGAGACTGTCGATATATCTGTGAATATCCGGCTCCACCAGAAGAATCAGCAGCGCCACCACAAACAGATTAATGATGAAGGTAAACAAAATCTTATCCGCATGGGTCCGCTTGAGGATCGCCCACAGCATTCTCAGCTTTTTCATAGGTACAAGCTCCTTTAATCGTTTAGAGAATTTTGACTCCGTCGATCAATTCGCGTTCAAACTCGATGCGATGATGCGGGGTATTGATGCCGGGCTGCCCGCCGGTATGTAAGAAGATGATGGTTTCACCCTGTTCGATCTTACGGTCCCGCACCATCTGGCAGATGGCATTGAAAGCTTTTCCCGTGTAGCAGGGATCGAGAATAATGGATTCTTTTCTCGCCATCTGGTAAATCGCCTCCCGGACCTCCGGTACAGCATTGTTATATTCTCCATAAACGTAATCTTCATCAATATGAAAATCCGATTTCTCCGCATCGAATTCAAATCCGTAATGCTCCTTCACCTTATCAAAATAGTTCTTGGCAAAAGCGCGGACGCTTTCCTCATAGGGCATAATCAAAGCGCCTGTGAGGGAAAGAGGGGATTCGATGTCTTTCAGTCCGCAGAACAGACCCATATAAGTGCCCATGCTGCCGACTGCCGTAATGATGCGGCTGTCGGAAATGCCCATCTCCGCGGCCTGAATCGTCAGCTCCTGGGCGCAGTCGTAATAGCCCAGAATACCCAGTTCATTGGAGCCTCCCATGGGAATGAAGTAAACCTTTTCCCCCTGAGATTCATAGCGCTCCTTGATGACTGCCGCCAGCTCCTGGGACTGGACGCTCTGGGGGCGTATATGATCGTCTTCCTTTAAAATAACTTCCGCACCCATCATTCGGTCCAGAAGAATGTTGGCGGAAACCTCGTCCGGATACTCATCGATGGCAACGATAACGCATTTTAATCCGTATTTGGCAGCCACTGCGGCAGTAAGCCTGCCGTGGTTGGTCTGAGCGCCGCCTACTGTCAGCAGCATGGTAGCGCCTTGCTGCTGCGCATCGTATAAAAAGTATTCCAGCTTTCTCAGTTTATTGCCGCCCATGCCGTATCCGGTCAGATCGTCCCGTTTCAGATACAAATTGATTCCAAGGTCGTAGGAGACGCGCGGCAGATATTCCATTTGGGTAGGTAAGTTTAAAAACGGCACTTTCTTATATCCAAGTGACATTGCGATAACACCCCTTTTTAATTTTTCAGACTCTGCAGCGGCGCAGGAATCCGGCCGCCGCGGTTAATCATCTTAGCCGGAGATTTGGTATTCAGCTTCATAACAGGTCCATTGCCCAGAAGTCCTCCAAAATCCAGTTCTTCTCCTTCTTCAAGGCCGACAGCGGGAATTACTCTTACGGCTGTAGTCTTGGAATTGACCATACCGATGGCAGCTTCGTCGGCAATTATAGCAGAGATGACTTCCGGTGTCGTATCTCCAGGGATGATAATCATATCAAGCCCCACGGAGCATACGGCGGTCATGGCCTCCAGTTTTTCAATGGAAAGGGTTTTAGCCCTTGCCGCGCTGATCATTCCCGCATCTTCGCTGACTGGGATAAATGCTCCCGACAGGCCGCCCACATTGGAGGAAGCCATAACGCCGCCTTTTTTTACTGCGTCGTTGAGCATGGCCAGGGCGGCGGTAGTTCCATGAGCACCGCACTGCTCCAGACCGATTTCTTCTAAAATATAAGCTACAGAATCACCGATGGCCGGCGTAGGGGCCAGTGACAGATCGATGATCCCAAATGGCACGCCCAGACGCTGGGAGGCTTCTGTTCCCACCAGCTGACCGACACGGGTAATCTTAAAAGCAGTCTTTTTGATCTTATCCGCAACTTCGGTCAAGTCCGCGTCCTCCGGCATCTTGGCAAGCGCTGAACGTACAACGCCGGGGCCTGAAACGCCCACGTTGATTACGCAGTCCGGCTCGCCCGGCCCGTGGAATGCTCCGGCCATGAAGGGATTGTCTTCGGGAGCATTGCAGAACACCACCAGCTTGGCGGCTCCGATACACTGGTTGTCTTTCGTCAGCTCGGCCGCTTCTCTGACAACGCCGCCCATCAGCTTTACCGCGTCCATATTGATGCCGGTCTTGGTGGATCCGATATTAACCGAGGAGCAGACGAAATCCGTTTCCGCCAGGGCCCTTGGAATGGATTCGATCAGCGCTTTGTCTCCAGGCGAAAAGCCCTTCTGTACCAGAGCGGAATATCCTCCGATGAAGTTTACGCCCACTTCCTTGGCAACCTTATCAAGGGCCTTTGCGTATTTGACAGGGTCGCCGCCGGAAGCACCTACCAGCATGGCGATAGGGGTGACGGAGATCCGTTTGTTGACAATGGGAATTCCGTATTTCTTTTCAATGTCTTCGCCGGTTTTCACCAGATCCTTGGCGCAGCGATAGATCTTGTCATATACCTTCTGACAGGAACGGTCAATATCTCCGTCGCAGCAGTCCAGAAGGGAAATGCCCATGGTAATGGTTCGTATGTCTAAATTTTCTTCCTGTATCATGGTGATCGTTTCCATGATGTCATTCATATTGATCAAAGTTTCATTCCTCCAGTGGCTTTAAATTCTGTGCATGGAATTGAAGATGTCCTCGTGCATAACGTGGATCTGCATGCTTGGGACATTTTCTTCCAGCTTGGCTTTCAGTTCATCCAGATCGCAGTTCATCTTTTGTATGTCGATGAGCATAATCATTGCAAAATAGTCCTGCAGGATGGATTGGGTCACTTCTACCACATTGGCGTTGACATCGGCGCAGGTGCCGCTCACCTTGGCCAGAATTCCCACCATATCTTTTCCGATTACTGTGATTACTGCTTTCATAATTCCTCCTAAATTTCAGTTTATTCGTTCATCGCTCCAGGTATTTCTTTCTGGTAAAGAAATTGTAAAAAGAGACGATGATGCCGGAAACAACTTTTGACAGCATATAATAGAGACCGAGTCCGTCCACAAAAAACCACATCAGAAGCTGGGTCAAAAGAAGGCCGATGGCGCTGAGGACGAGAAACACCGAAAAGGCGATCGGGTTGAGACTTTTGTCCTTGGTGTAATAGACCCATTTGACGCTGAGACTGTAGTTAATTACGGCAACTGCGCAAAAAGAAATCCCCGATGCGATCAGGTAGTGGAAGCCGGCGACTTCTTTTAAAAAGACCATGAGGCCAAAGTCGAGGGCAAAGCAGGTCACTCCTGTCGCTGTAAAGCGCAAAAATTGTTTAATAAGCTCTTTCATAACTTAACTATTCTACCACAAGATGCGGGCAGCCTGCAACAGCAATGGCAATGGAACCGTCCTTTAAATTGCAAGTTTTGTAGTGAACGGTCAGGTCGGGAAACTGCTTCGCAAAAAAAGCTTTGTTGCGGCCTTTGTGGCCAATCATGTTGGAAAACCATTTTTCACTGCTGAAAAAGGTGACTTCTTTGCAGGAAAACGGCTGATAGCAGGGGGCTTCTTTGTATTCTTCATTTTCGACTGCTGTAACGTTTTCCTGCAAAAGCCACTCCATCTTTTCTCGGGCAATGGCTCCTTCGACCAGCTGGCGAAAGGCGGGGTGAAAGGTATGTCCTTCAATTTCCCCGTGCTCTTTGATTAAGTCCGAGCTTTTAAGGCCCACGCGAATGATGTTGATGCCCGCGCCTGTCAGTATTTTGTACATTTCCTTGGTGATTTCCACGGCCTGTTCAGTGGACAGAGGCGTGTAGCGGCCCGATCGGTACAGCTCCATCAGCTCCGTATCCTCGATGACGATCGTCGGATAGAGGCGGGCCAGTGACGGCCCGATTTTCACTGTCTCCCGCGCAGAGTACAGACATTTTTCCATGGAGTCCTCCGGCAGGCCAATCATTAACTGAATGCCCAGTTCAAATTCGTATTCCTGGATCAGCTCGCTGGCTTTGTAGACCACCTCGCTGTTGTGGCCCCGGCCCGAAGCTTTGAGTACATCGTCATCAAAGGATTGAACGCCCAGTTCAATCACATCGGTTTCGTAAGCTTTCAGATTGTCCAAAATTCGCTCGTCAATATAGTCGGGCCTGGTGGAAAGATGAATCTTGTCGACAAGCCCGTTTTTCTTGTAGCTGTGGGCGATTTTTAGATATTGGGACTGCTTTTCCAGAGGGATGCCAGTAAAACTGCCGCCGAAAAAAGCGATTTCAACGGTTTCGATGCCTGGACGGTCCGTCAGCGTGGTCAGCCAGGTTTCAATTGTGTTTTTTATTTCACCTTCGCCCATATCCGGCTGTCTGGCTGTGATTTTCTTCTGGTTGCAGAAGACGCAGTCATTGGGACAGCCCTGGTGGGGGATGAAAATTGGTATGATTGCATGTGTTTTCATAAGTTTATTTTAACATAAATTTGGAGATATGGTATAATAAACGCATCGGATTGGTACGGCGTTGCCGTAAGGTTGGGTTTGTTGGTGGATGGTTGAGGGGGCATATTGTGACTTTATGTCCGGGTGTCCGGCGATTTGTATTGGAAATAACGTAAGTATCAAATAGACTCCGAAAAACATAAAAAAATGATAGTTCGGTCTGGGGTTTCGTTGGGAAATAGGGATAAATATCAAAACGTGCAATTTTATCGAGGCTCAATGATAGTTTCAGGGAAAAACATGGTGAAATTTGGATAAATTTATCAAAATAGTACAATAAAATTCGCTCCATTGATATTTAGCCGTTTCTATTTTCCAAAAGCGCGGTAAAAGTATCAAAATTATGCAGCTGCCGGACGGCTATTGACATTTGGGGAGGGGAAGCAGGATCTGCGACTAATGGGTGAACAGGCCGAATGTTTATTGATATTTGAAGGAGGGGAGGCCCGATATCCCGCCGTCCTGCTGGCCCGCTGCAATTACAACTGCTGCAGTTACGCAAAGCTGTGGGCGCTGGGGTATCTGAAATCGTAAAAAAATGAAGATTTGTGCTACCAGCCGTTTTGTAGTTCGCAGGATTGTTGGAAACTGCGTAGCTTTTTGAAAAATCGGGGTTAGTTTCCGGGATTGCTTTTTCGTGAAAGAAACCTGACCTTTATGAAAAAGAGCCCCAAAGGCAAATTGCTATTTTTATCAACATACAGCGAGAAACCAAGTTCTTGTTGAACTTTTTTCAAGGGTGCAGGGTATGGAAGCACAGAATTTCGCTCAATACGCAGTTTTGAACAGGAGAAGAGCCCACAAACTTTAGAAATATATCAACAACAAAAGAAAAATGAATCCGTTGTTGAACAAATAAGCATATTGCTTAAAAAAGGCTGAGATCTGGTTCGTATAATAAACGCATCGGATTGATACGGCGTTGCCGTAAGGATGCGTTTATTGAAATATGCTCGACGATGCTCGCATATTATAATCTCCGCATCGGATTGGTGCGGCGTTGCTGGTTTAGTGTGCCGGACCCAAATTGCGGGGGGAATGTGATGGCAATTGGGTGGAGCGGCATCGGTTTTAATGATAACGTGTGGAGGAGAAGGAAAGATGAAGACGAGAAGACGGACAAAGGTTGTGGTGATTTGCCTGGCGCTGTTGGTTGTATTGGCAGCGGCAGGAATTTTTGTGTATTATCAGACCCAGTATTTTCTGGTGCTCAACGGAGATAAAGAGGTAGAGCTGAATCTCTGTCAGACCTACGAGGATCAAGGAGCATCGGCAAAGAAGGGCGGTAAGGACGTGAGCGGGCAGATAGAGACCAAAAGCGATCTCAATCTGGAAAAGCCGGGAACCTATACAATTACTTATACGCTGGGCAATCTGGATGTGGAAAGGCATATTACTGTCAAAGACAAAATGAATCCGGTCTTAGAATTGAAAGGTAAAAATCCTCTGGAAGTGAAGCTGGGAGAAGATTTTAAAGACCCGGGCTATTCCGCTGAGGACAGCAAGGGAAATGATTTAACGAAGAAGGTAAAAGTGGACATGCCCGATATAAGAAAATCAGGAAAAACACAGATTACCTATACGGTGGCGGATGGAAATGGAAAAAGCACTACGGTCACGAGACAGGTCAAAGTACAGCCCAATACCCAGTACCAGACGCCGGGGCTTCCCATCTGTATGTATCATTATGTATATGACAGGAACGATCCGCCCGATGATCTCAACCATCGTTTCGGAAACTATATCGAAGCCCATGATTTAGAAGAAGAGCTGAACTGGCTGAAATCGGAAGACTACTATTTCCCCACATGGCAGGAAGTCCGGGATTATACAGACGGAAAACTGCTGCTGCCGGAAAAGAGCATTGTCCTTTGCTTTGATGACGGAGCTAAAAGTTTTCTGAAAGTGGGGATTCCAGTGTTGGAAAAATGTCAGGTACCGGCAACCTGTTTTATGATTACTTCTGAGGATGGAGAAAAAAAGGTAAAGAAATATCAGAGCAAGTATGTGAGCTACCAATCCCATTCGGACAACATGCATCGGCCGGGAGGCAATATCGGCCATGGAGGTATTTTTACAGCAATGCCCAAGGAAGACGCCCTGGAGGATTTGAAAAAATCCATCGAAATATGCGGCAATGGAGAAGCCTTTGCGTATCCTTATGGGGATTATACCCAGCAGTGCCGGGACATTCTGGAGGAAGCAGGCTTTCTCTGCGCAGTGACAACAGAAGGCGGAAAAGCGAAACCGGGAATGGACCCTCTGCTGCTGCCGAGGGTGAGAATGTCCATGGGTCAAAGCCTGCAGCGGTTCCAGAACATGGTGGCACCCCCGGAAACCAGCGGGCAGTAATAGAAGTGCGGATATCGCTACTTTGCAAGTCCTGACAAAGGGATGGAGAAAGCAAATGGTTATAGAGTTTCGTTAGTAAACGGCTATTTTGCCTCAATGATGCTCCCGATATCCTCCAGATCATATTCATCAAAATAACTAAGCTTTAAACCGCGGTCTTCGACAAAGGCCGCGATACTTTTATAATCCGGGTGTTTTCCCAGATTTCCGTTAAATACGATCTCGTTCCCAATTCGGCCCGATGCTCCGCCCAGAAACCCGTAAGGAAACCCCAATAGCTTCACGTGGCCCGGGCTGATTAAGAGGACATCCAGTTTATCCCGGCAGGCTCGGTATATTCCCTGATCTGCGGTAATGATAGACGTTTCATCAACAATTACAATGTTGCACTTCGTATATCCTTGGGAGACGTGGATTTTTTCCATGTTGCCGGCCAGCGCAAGCAGCTCAGAATCCGTATATTTTAAATTATGGATAAAAAATTTACCTGTGCAGGCGGCATTGTAAATGATGTTTGCCGGATAGTCCGGTCCCAGTTTTTCAGGCAAACCAAAAAAGACCGGTTGTCCCGGGCCCATACCGCAGATATAGATATCGGGATGGGAGGAAACCGGATCATAGGTATACTTTGTTTTCGTTATAATGGAAATTTGATTTTCCTTCTTTTGTAAATACGCAATTAATCTTGAATTTGCTGTTTCGGACAGATAGAGACGGCCCATTCTTATAAGGCCTCAATTTCCTCAATGCTCAGCTTCGTGACCTTCGAAATTTCCTCCAGGGGCCGGCCCAGCTTTTTCAATTCGATTGCCATTGCCTTGCTGGCTTTTTTCTGGCCCTCCTGTAATCCTTTTTCCCGGCCTTCTTTCAGCCCTTCCTCTCTGGCCTCCTGCAACTCCAGCAGTCTCTCCTCATACGCGTTCATGTATTTCACTCCAATCTCCTCGCTGGACCGGATTTGTTCGATTTTTTTCTGCATCTTTAGAATCTTTCCGCTGGAAGAGCTCTCCGCCACTTTTTTGGACGTGTCCTCAAAATATCGCAGCAGAGCGATCAGTTCCTCGCTGACGCCCGCAGGGTCGATTCCCCTGGTGTTGAGGAAGATCCTCGTAGCCCCGTCGTCCAGTTCCAGCCCGGGCGCTTCTTTGCAGGTCATGCGGAAAGTGTAACGGTACAGTCCCTTGCCGAACAGGTCAAAGGGCATAATCATAATGATGTACACGTCGTTCATCTTATTGTATTCGATGTCCCCTGACTCCAGCAGCTTGCTGTCGATGAGTCCGTTGTACAGACGAGTCCGTCTGGGCAAGTTGTGGGTGTTTTTCTTCTGTACCTCCGTGTCATAGATGGCTTCGTTTTCATCCATGGCCCACACATCCATGCGGATCTGACGGCTCCAGGCCGCCCGGCGGCCTTCCTTCTCGGTCTGGGGCAGATGCTTCAGCACGATATCTTTTCCCAAGATAATTTCCAGCATATCCTGCAGAATCTCCGGGTCCTCTACGGCTTCGGCAAACAAAAATCGATCCAGTAAATTTAAATCCTTTAGTTCTTTCTTTTTCTCCAATTTCTTTCTCCTTTTAGTATACCAGTTTGCTTGATGAAGGCAAGGAAATTTTCCTGCTCGAACAAAATATTACATTTATTTACATGTAATATTTTACCATATCTGCGGCACCGAATCAACCAATTTATGGAAATTAAATGGCCTCAGTTTTTCATAAATTGGGATTTTTATATGACTTTATGTACAGCCATTTGTATCGGATAGGCTCCGAAAGACAAATTGCAATTTTCATCAACACGCAGCAAAAAACTGAGTTCTTGTTGACCTTTTTTCAAGGATACAGAGCCTACAAGCACAAAAACTCGATCAATATGCCGGTTTGAACAGTTGCACAGCCCGTAAACCTTGGAAATACATCAACAACAAAGTCGAAATAAATCCGTTGTTGAACAAATATCGACATTACTTAAAAAGGCTGCACCCTGCCAGAAAGAAATGTCTGTCCAATTTCCCCTTGTAATGTGCTAAATTATTTTCGGATCTTTCATCCAAAAAAAGAGGTCAAAGCGGATATTTTTTCAACGTTTCTCGCCCTTGCAGGTCAAATTTAAATGGAAATTTCCAAAAAATAAATCCGTAAAACCCGCAAACCCACAGTTTTTGTCCGCTCCAGTTCAATTTCAAAGCAAAAAGCGCCGGCCTCAGGCCCAGGCCGATCAGCCGGCCGGCCATCTCTCAATCAAAATATGTAGAGAAAAATTTGTGCTTGCAACGAACGGACAAAGGGGGTATACTGAATAACCGTAACAGCTTAATAAGACAGTTCGAAACCATCCTGTCTCTAAACAAAACTACGGGAAACGCAGCAGGCGGCGAGAACCTGCTGTCATTTTGGATGGTGCTTTTGAAAGGCACCTTTTTTGTTGCAATTATGGAGGTCATCCGATGAACCGATACAGCGTCATAACAGAGAAAAATCCCAGGGAAATCGTGCTTTTGCGTGGCAGCGGCTGCAAGTGGAGAAAGTGCAGTTTCTGCGATTATCACCTGGATTTTTCATGCGATGAGGAAGAAAATTTTCAACTCAATAAGAAAGAACTGGCAAAGGTGAAGGGAACCTATGGCAATCTGGAAACCATCAACTCAGGCAGCTTCTGCGATCTGGATGAACAGACGGTGGAAGAAATCCTACGGATCTGCGGGCAGCGTCATATTAAGAGGCTTCATATAGAGTGTCACTGGCAGGACCGGCACAGCCTGGCCGAAATCCGGCAGCGGTTCGCAGGAGCCGGAGTTGAGGTGATTGTAAAAATGGGAGTGGAAACTTTTGATGCAGCGTTTCGGGATGATGTTTTGCTGAAAGGAATGGAACATGCGAAGCCGCGGGAAATCGCCCGCTTTGCCGATGAAGTCTGCCTGCTGTTCGGGCTGACGGGGCAGACGGAACGTTCCATGCGCGGAGATATTGAGACCGGCCTTGCCTATTTCAGGCGGGTGTGCGTCAACTTGATGACGGAAAATTCCACACCCATAAAGCCGGACCGCCAAGTGATGACCGTATTTGAAAAACAGATTTATCCGCAGTACCGGGATAACGAGCGCGTCGATATTTTGCTGGAAAATACAGATTTTGGAGTTGGAGGAGAATAAAAACATGAATAACGAAATCTTACTTATCCTATCGCTGATCGTGATTTACGGGGGAGTACTGCTTATGTATCGGATTTTCGGCAGGACGGGCCTTTACTGCAGCACCGTGATCGCCACCATTACAGCCAACATAGAAGTTCTCCTAATGGTGGACGCTTTCGGCATGGAGCAGACCCTGGGCAATATCCTGTTTGCTTCCACTTTTTTAATAACCGATATCCTCAGCGAGAACGAAGGCAAGAAAGCAGCGCAAAAGGCAGTCAATATCGGGATTGCCACGTCCATAGCCTTTATCCTCATATCCCAATCCTGGCTGCTATATACGCCGGCGTCCAGCGACTGGGCTAGAGAAAGCTTTCAGACCATTTTCAGCAACACCCCAAGACTGATGATTGTCAGCTTCCTGGTATATGCGATTTGCCAGCGTTTTGATGTTTGGGCCTATCATAAGTGGTGGGCGTTTACCCAAAAACGCTGCGGCGACGCAAAGCGTTTCCTTTGGCTGAGAAACAATGGATCCACGTTGGTTTCCCAGATTCTCAATACAGCGCTGTACACCTTCGGGGCCTTCTGGGGCATGTACGATATGGCCACACTGATCAGCATCTGCGTTTCCAGCTATGTGATCTTCATCGTTACAAGTCTGGCGGATACTCCTGTAATTTACCTTGCGAGAAAGATAAAAATGACATATAATGATAAATAAAGGAAATTCAGGAAATAAAATGGAGGCGGCATGAAACGGAGTATTATTGCGGCAGTATTAACGTTAACTATGGTATTTACCTTATTGCCAGGGCAGGTATTGGCAGAATCACAGAGCCCGGCAGCGTCAGAGCCGATTTCTGCGTCAGTGGAACCATCCGCGAAACCGGAAACTGATGCGCAAACGCAAAGCGACAAACCTTTGGCTGAGGAAAGGACAAACAATCCGGCAGGTTCGGGAAAGCAGGTCCAGCCGAAAGGACAGACGGTGCAGGAGCCCGGTGAGCAGACAGAGCCAACCCAGGAGACAGGGGAAGTACCTCTGCAGCCTATGGAAACAACGGTTTCAGACTTGATACAGGAGAAATCCGTAAGCGTTAAAAGCAAAATGAAGGATACAATTTCCGTGACACCTGCCTATGGCCGCAGCGTGCAGCTGCAGCGATATAATCCTTCTGAAAAACAGTGGGAGACGAAAGCGGTTTTTCAGACAGGCACGCAAAAAACCGAACGCGTAACGATAGAGTATCCCGATTCTTTATGGAATAAATCAAAATACACCATCTGGCGGATTCATCTGCCCAAAACAGCGGAAGGAAGCGCTTATACCAGCGGTCAGATTCGAATTATCACAAAGAACCGTTCATCGGTAAAGCTGTCCTGTAAAAGCGCGGTTGTCATCAACGCCAAAAGCGGTGTAGTGCTTTACAGCAAGAATATGAACAGCAGGCGGCCCCAGGCCAGCATGACTAAAATTATGACCGCGATCCTAGCCATTCAGAAAAATTCGCTGAAAAGAAAAGTGAAGATTTCCAAGAAAGCGGCAAAGACGCCTTATTCGGATCTCAAAAAAGGCGACAAATTGTACGTCCGCCAGCTTTTGTACATGGCAATGCTGGAATCGGATAACGGTGCGGCCACCGCTCTGGCCCAAGTGACCGGAGGCTCGGTCGCCGGGTTTACAAAGATGATGAATCAGAAGGCCGCGGCCCTGGGCTGCACCAATACCAGATTTGTTAATGCCCACGGCCTGGACAAGAAAAATCATTATTCTTCCGCCTACGACGTTGCTCTGGTTGCCAGATATGCCATGCAAAACAAGACCTTCCGCAAATTTGTCGGGAAGAAAAAATATACCTTTAAGACTCTGAAAAAGAAAAAACGCTACAAGCTGAAAAACACGAACCAGCTGCTGGGAAAAGTAAAGGGATTGAGCGGTGTAAAAACCGGCACCACGGACAACGCGGGCTGCTGCTTTGCCGGGTATTACAAGTATAAGGGCAAGGGTTATATCACTGTGGTGATGGGGGACAAAAAGGACGCCCAGCGCTGGAAGGATACGAAGAATCTGGTCAAGTACATTAAAAAATATGGATGGTAAACTTTTTCTTGACTTAAAATAAATTTTGTGTAATAATAATTCACAAATGCGAAGACCAGAAATTAGTAAGTCTGTCAAAGACCAACAGAGAGCTGCCGGCAGGTGAGAGGCGCAGGAAACCGTCAGACCGAATACATTCTGTGAGCAGTCCGCTGAACAGGGAGTTTGCCTAAGTAGGTTGGAACGGGTTCACCCGTCATAGTGAGCGAGTTTAGTAAGAACTCAGTGAGGCTGCGGTCGTGAGGCTGCGGTGAACAGAGGTGGTAACGCGGTAAACAATCTGCCCTCTGAACATAGTTCAGAGGGCGTTTTTAATTTTTGAAATGCTCTCTGCAAAAATATACAGAAAGGATTAAAAAAACTATGTTAATCAAAATCTTACTATTGTGTGTGTTCTTTGCGATCATGATCTGCATCGGTATTTACTGCAGAAAGCATGCTACGGATGTGAACGGATTCGTTCTCGGAGGGCGTTCTGTCGGCCCGTGGCTGACGGCGTTCGCTTACGGTACTTCCTATTTTTCCGCCGTTATTTTTATCGGCTACGCCGGACAGTTCGGATGGAAGTACGGAATCGCTTCCACCTGGATCGGCATCGGAAATGCCCTGATCGGCTCCCTTTTGGCGTGGGTCATCTTAGGCCGCCGTACCCGTATCATGACGCAGCATCTGGATTCTGCGACCATGCCGGAATTCTTTGGCGCCCGCTTTGACAGCAAAGCGCTGAAGGTCGGAGCATCTGTAATTATCTTTATATTTTTGATCCCTTATACAGCTTCTCTGTATAACGGACTTTCCCGCCTTTTCGGTATGGCCTTTAATATCGACTATACGCTCTGCATCATAATCATGGCAGTGCTCACCGGCATCTATGTCATTGCCGGCGGCTATATGGCAACGGCCATCAATGACTTTATCCAGGGCATTATCATGCTCTTCGGCATTGTGGCTGTTATTGCGGCTGTGCTCATGAGCAAGGGCGGTTTTATGGAAGCTTTAAACGGTCTGGCCAGCGTGGAGGACCCGGCTGTTTCCACAACCCCGGGAGCTTTTAATTCCTTTTTCGGTCCGGATCCTCTGAATCTGATGGGCGTTGTAATCCTCACTTCTCTGGGAACCTGGGGACTGCCGCAGATGGTGCAGAAATTCTATGCCATTGAAAGTGAAAAATCCATACATAAAGGAACCATCATTTCGACAGTATTTGCCTTGATTGTGGCGGGAGGCTGTTACTTCCTGGGCGGTTTCGGCAGGCTGTTTTCCGATCAGATCAACATTGAGGCTGACGGGTTTGACGCCATTATACCGACCATGCTCTCCAATCTGCCGGATGCGCTGGTGGGGCTGGTGGTGCTGCTGGTGCTTTCAGCGTCCATGTCCACCTTGTCGTCGCTGGTTATGGCGTCCAGTTCGACCCTGACCATTGATTTTCTCAAGGACAACTTTATCAAGAATATGAGCGAAAAGACTCAGGTGCTGGTGATCCGAATTCTCATCGTCGTGTTCATCGCCATCTCCGTAGTTATCGCAGTCATCCAGTACAGAAGCGCCGTCACCTTTATCGCTCAGCTGATGGGTGTTTCCTGGGGTGCTCTGGCAGGCGCGTTCCTGGCTCCGCTGCTCTACGGGCTCTACTGGAAAGGCACTACGAAGATTGCCTGCTGGTGCAGCTACATCTGGGGTGCGGGTCTGATGATCCTCAACCTGCTGTTTAGAGACTCCTTCCCGATGATTCTTCAGTCGCCGATCAATGCCGGCGCCTTTGCCATGCTGGCTGGGCTGATTATTGTTCCGGTAGTCAGCTGGCTGACGCCGAAGCCGGACCGACAGATGGTGGAAAACTGCTTCGCTTGGTACGAAGAGCAGGTAACTGTTCCGGCTAAATTTGCCCTTGCGGGTGAAGAAAAGAAAGAGGAGTAATCTTCTTTAACACATAAAAACGAAGAAATGCTCCCGCACTTGTTCGATGGTGGCATAGGGAGTTTCCAGCCCCAGAAGGCGTTTGAGAAACTCCATTTGTCCGTCGGAAAGAGGCAGTTCGTCATACCAGGGGCGATGCCGTCTGAACTTGTTGGTAGGGCTGTTAGAGTAGAGAAGGTACAGTAAGAAGTCCCCCAGATAGGAAAAATCTGAGTCCAGGCGATAGCGGTCCTGGTCTGCGAAACGGGCCAGACCGAAATCCACAAGGGAAATTTTCCCTTGGTGGTAAAGCACGTTGGAAATGCGGATGTCCCGGTGGACGATTCCATTTTGGTGCAGATAAGCGATCAAGTCAATTAGCTGAAAACCGATGTTGCTTGTTTCCTCCGGTGTGAATCGATGGTGCTCCCGAAACAGGAGCTGTTCAATGGTGACTCCGGGCATATATTCCAGAACAAAAAAATAGTCCTTTCCTTCATTGATGACACCCAAAAGATCGGGAATGGAGGGATGTTTCAGCATAGAAAGAATCACAGGCTCAAAATGATTGCGGCCTGTGTTCTTTTTTTTCATTCGGTTGTGAAACCGTTTGAGTACGACCTGAGAGCCGTCCGGCGCCTGGGCGGCAAAACAATTCCCGTATCGTCCCTGGCCCAGACTTCGGCAGATGGCATAGCCCTGATAGCAGCGGCCCAGGTAGCGCCTGGGAAATAAGAGCATGGTTTTCTAGGCCCTCGGTGCTCCGCAGCCGGGGCAAAACTTGGCGTTGGCAGGAAGACTCTGACCGCAGCTTGCGCAGACAGCGCCGGTATTCATTTTGGCACCGCATTCCAGACAGAATTTGGAGCCTGCAGGTACGCTGGCCCCGCAGTTTGAGCAGAAGGAATTTCCCTGAGAAATATTCTGCGGCACATTAGGCTGAACGTTTTGCGGTGAAAGAGGCGGCTGCCCGGGCTGGTTCGGTTGTCCATGCATCCCATTTACTCCGGGCTGTCCCTGCGGCGGATAGCCTTGATTCTGCGGATAACCCTGATTCTGCTGATAGCCAGGCGGGTAATATCCTCTGCGCCCGCTGCTGCTGAAAGAGCCCATCAGGCCGCCCAGTTTACCAAACAAGCCTTTCTTTTGATAATGCCCGCTTCCGTGATGGGGGTTTTGATACGGTCTTCTGCCGCTGGATAATGAAAAAAAGCTCATGCTTGATCCTCCTTGTTTTGTAAGAGAACTATAAAATTATAGATAGAAGAATTCTATCAGAGGAACATTAAATAAAGATTAAAGCCGGAAAAAAATGATGACAATGATTGGCCAACTCGATATCAAACTTTGCTCGACGTTCTCTGTTTTGCTGCAATACAGCGACCAGTGCTGTAAGAGTTGACCTCTACATAAAAACTGTCGAAATGGCAAATTGCCATTTTTATCAACACGCAGCGAAAAAACTAAGTATTTGTTGACCTTTTTTCAAGGATACCAGGGCCTGCAAGTACAAAAACTCGATTGATATGCGGTTTTGAACGGGATCAGAGACCGCAGGCCTTGGAAACACCTCAACAACAAAGGCGAAATGCATCCATTGTTGAACAAATATGCATATTGCTTAAAAAAGCTGCAACATGGATTGCAGGTTATACGGCGCTGACCGGTTTGTACGGCAGCGCCTCATCCAACCGGTAAGGATTCCCGATTTTTTCGAAAAAGTTACGCATTTTTCAATGATCCTGCGGCCTTTCAAACGGCCAGTAGCACAAATTGTCATTTTTTACGGTTTGGGGTACCCGCAAACCCACAACTTTTCGTAACTTTGCATCAATTTTTCGAAAAAGTTACCGCGGCTCTCAGAAACGACCAGGCAATTTGAGCCGGCAAAGTTACCGCAGCCAGCAGGACTACCGAGGCTGTCCGGGTCCCTTCAGGCCAGTGCTGCAAGAATCCTCCCGATACTAATATGGCGGGAAAAATATTGTGAAACCAATAATTTCACACCCAGGAACTTCCCCATTGTCAGAACTCCGCAAGTCCGCTATAATAGAACCTATGGTGAACATAGGAAACGACTGGGACCAGGTCCTGGATGGAGAGTTTGAAAAAGAATATTATCAGAAGCTGCGACAGTTTCTGATAACGGAATACAAGACCAAAGTCATTTACCCGAGCATGTACGACATTTTCAACGCATTGAAATTTACGCCCTATAAGGAGGTAAAAGCAGTAATTTTAGGGCAGGATCCGTACCATCAGCCGGGACAGGCCCATGGCCTTTGTTTTTCTGTACAGAAAGGCGTGCCTGCGCCGCCGTCGCTGGTCAACGTTTTTCAGGAGCTGAAGGATGATCTGGGAATTGATCCTCCGTCTCACGGCTGCCTGGAAAGCTGGGCTAAAAACGGCGTGCTTCTGCTCAATACCGTGCTGACAGTGCGGAGAAGCACTCCCAACTCCCATAGAGGAAAAGGGTGGGAAATTTTTACCGACCGCATAATCAGGCTGCTTAACGACAGAGAAGACCCTATGGTATTTATTCTCTGGGGCGGCAACGCCAGAGCCAAACAAAGCCTGATAACCAATAACAGGCATTTGATCCTTACCGGAGCGCACCCCAGCCCGCTGGGCGCCCACAAAGGGTTTTGGGGAGGGCGGTATTTTTCCAAGACCAACGCCTTTTTAAAACAATTTGGAAAAGAACCGATAAATTGGCAGCTTCCGGAGTAAGACAAGGAGAAGAGAGAAATGAACTTCAATTTAATCATAGCGATTGCGTTGCTGGCAGCAGTGGTGCTGATCTGGCTCGTCCTGTCTTATAAAGGATTTCTGAAACTGAAATACAGCGTGGAAGAGGCCTTCGAAACAACAGAAGTCTATCTGAAAAGAAGACATGAGCTGATAAAAAAAGTGACAAAGGCAGCGAAAACCTGCGAAAACTGCGATCTGCAGCTGACGGAAGCAATATCCCAGATGAAAAACGCGGCGCAGAAAGCAGATTCCATTGAGGAAAAAGTCTCATGTGAGAATGAAATTTCCGGCCTTCTGGGTGAATGGATGGAGCAGGCCGGAGCATCCGGCAAAGCGTCCAAAGCTTTGGATGATACCTGCAGACAGCTGATCGCGGCGGAGGATGATATTGAACATTTTGCCCGTTTCTACAACACACTGGTAAAAATGCTCAATACAAGAGTGGCGAGTTTCCCCAGTAACTTGATCGCAAAGCTGTTTCATTTTACGGCAAAACCCATGCTGGATGCAGTGATCGGTTCCAAGCGATCCTGATTTGAAAACAGAAAATCGGACAGTGCCGAAGATGGCAGAAGCCGGTTTTCCGGTGTCAAATAGATATATTTACTTATTGAGAGAGAGGAAAACAACATGAAAAAACGTGGCTGGGCGTTATTGCCCTTTATAGTATTCATCGTACTATTTGCCGGGGTAGGGATTATCAGCGGAGACTTCTACGGAATGCCTGCGCTGGTGGCATTTGTAGCGGCTCTGTTCGTGGGCATGATGCAGAACAGGGATTTGACCTTTGACGAAAAACTTCACATCATTTCCAAAGGGGCGGGCGATGTGAATATCATCACCATGGTGCTGATCTTTATCGTAGCGGGGGCTTTTTCGGGAGTTGTAACGGCCGCCGGCGGTGTGGAGAGCACAGTTAATTTCGGACTTTCAATCCTGCCTGCCAAATTCATGGTAGTGGGACTCTTTATAATCGGCTGTTTTATTTCTATTTCCATGGGTACTTCCATGGGTACCATCACAGCTCTGGCTCCCATCGCCCTGGGAGTTTCACAGCAGACGGCGTTTCCGCTGCCGGTATGCATCGGTGCGGTTGTCTGCGGAGCGATGTTCGGTGATAACCTTTCCATGATATCCGATACCACCATCGCTGCTGTAAGGACGCAGGGCTGTGAAATGAAGGACAAATTCAAGCAAAACTTCTTTATTGTGCTTCCGGCTGCTGTGGTTACACTGATTATTTTCTTTGTAAGAACAATGGACATGACTTATATTGCCAAGGATGTCTATGAGTATAACTTTATTCAGGTTATTCCGTATCTGGTGGTTCTCATCGGAGCGCTGATCGGCTTCAATGTGTTCCTGGTGCTGATATCCGGAATCGTTCTCTCCATGATCGTCGGCGTTGCTTTTGGAAAGTTTACGCTGCTGGAAAGTTTTACGGCCATTGGAGACGGCATGGCGGGACTCTTTGAGATTTCGGTTATTTCCATCATTGTGGCCTGTATCGTTTCTCTGATTAAGAACAACGGAGGTATCGATCTGATTATCGATACGATTAAGAAGCGAACCAAGGGCAAGCGGGGAGCGGAGTTTGGAATCGCTGTTCTGGTGCTGCTGGTGGATATCTGTACTGCCAACAATACGGTAGCCATTGTTATGGCCGGTCCCATTGCCAAGGAAATCGGCGATGAGTTTGAAGTGGCTCCAAAGAGAGTAGCGTCGATTTTGGATATCTTCGCTTCTGTGGGGCAGGGCTTGATCCCATACGGTGCGCAGCTGCTGACAGCGGCGGCCCTGGTCGGCCTGACGCCTTTGAATATTATACCGAATCTGTACTATCCGATCTTGATGGCGATCAGTGCGATTCTCTTCATGATCTTCCGGCCGCAGAAGCTGACTTCAAAGCAGGTTGCGGAACTGGAAGCGAAAAAAGCAGAATAAAGAATAAAAGATACAATACAAAAGGGCCGGATGCCGAGGGGGACATCCGGCCCTTTTTTCGGTGCGCCCGGCGGCATAGGGGAAACGGACAGCGGGGCCAGGCGAAGGAAAGGTTCGCCTGGCAGGGGAAAGAGTCGCCAGGATGACGATGCCTTTTATACAATATCGCGGTAAAGCAAATCCGGCGCTTTTTGTATTAAATGAGGAAAAAAGCGGACGTTTTTTCAACGATTTGAGACTGTGCGGGGTTTCGGGAAACAAGATTGAAGCGGATTTATACTGCGAAACCCTTCAAACCCATTGAATTCGTCCGCTGTGGCTGCCGTAAAAAGCAAAAAGCGCCGAGAACGCCGAGAGCGATATGTAACGTATAAGCCGAGCCAGGCGTATGACGCGCAGACGGGCGATGTATGGGTGAATGGGATATAGGCAAATGAGGTATAAACAAGTAAGGTGTATGGAGTGGGCCCCGGAGCAACATCCCTTCCGGTCAATATCCCATGCTAATTTTCTAATCTTTTATTCAAATAGCGTGAGTGCGGTCATGCTGACATAGGATTTTCCATCAATGGTATATTCTACAGTTATAACACAGTTATACCACTCCTCATCTTCCTGGCTGAATTTTATGCTGCCTGGTTTAAATTTCAACGTTAAAATCCCATTATCCATAGAAAACGGAAGCTCTTTTTCTGTGGTTTCTATTGTAGAGTAATTAAACAGCTTCGCTGATACTCTCGATATCTTATCCGGTTTCAGGTTATAATACGTAAGATCTTGAAAAATCAAGGTTACCGGAGTATTATCTTTAACGAATATGGCCGGTATATCTCCCTCGATACGCCCGCTGACCGTATCCTCCTGCTTTTGCTGCTTTCGCTGTGACATATTGTAATAGTCTTCGGCATCAAAGGTTCGTGTCAGCGCAAAGGAGGGGGTCGCGCCGGGCAAAGCAACCCACATTTTCACATCGGTTGCAGTCTTTACCCGATTTGCGTCCTTTGTCGCCTCAAAGGAATGCGCGAACCCCCATATACATAAGGCTGACATTACAAATGACACTAAGAGGAGAATCAGAATAATCTTTTTTCTTCCGCTTGCTTTCCTGCCTGCCGCATCGACTTTCTGAATGTAAAGCGTGTCTTCCTTCAGCAAAATATCTAAGGGAACTTCGAATGTATCGCTCATTTTTGTCAGTACCGCAAGGTCCGGATAATTTTTATTGTTTTCCCAATTGGAAACGGTCTGCCTTGTCACATGAAAAATATCCGCAAACTGCTGTTGATTCATGTTGTGTTCATTTCGTATGTCTCTTATCTTACTTCCTATATTCATAAGCAAGCCTCCTCTGCCTGAAGGTTAGCATGATTTGCAGTAAAAATAAAGCAAGAATCGTTTTACATACAGGTCCAATCTCAATTTTGGCATTATCGCCAGACGGGGGGAGAGTCGCCAGGATGACGATGCCTTTTATACAATATCGCAGCAAAGCGAATCCGGCACTTTTTGTACCAAAAGAGGCAAAAAGCGGACGTTTTCTCAACGGTTCGAGACTATGCGGGGCGCAAGGAGGCAAAATCGGAGCGAATTTATGCTGCGAAACCCTTCAAACCCATTGGATTCGTCCTCTTTGGCTGCTATAAAAAGCAAAAAGCGCCAAAAGGGGTGTAACGTGTAAGCCAAGCCAGGCGTATGACGCGCAGACGGGCGCAATTATGCTGGTGCAGGATCTGCCGTCAATCATCTGCACCGCGAACAGAAGGTTTTTACATATATGGCGTATTGTTTTGCCTGCTGCTTTGGCCTATAATGAATATACTGCGTAATACAAACAAGGCCGGACATCTTTCGTGTATGTTCGGCCTTTCGGTGAAGCTGATTCAACGGATATTGTAATCAGGACTGTATGGTGCAGCCCGCGACTGAATAAGATGTCGCCACAAGGTGCAATAAAATGATAAGGAATAAAAACATAATTATAACAATTCTCATGATCGCTGTTTTAGGGATCGTTTTATTTTGTACATCACAAAAAATTTATGATCTGGAAAAGCGTGCCTGCTTTGAAACGCTGGAAGAGCATACGGAGCAGCTGTCCCGGGAAATTGGAAACGACTATTTGAGCGATACGAAATATCTGAAGTACATTGCCGGTATTTTAGCCAGTTATGACAGGCTTGACTCCAGGGAAGCCGTCCAAATACTGTCTTCTTTTTCCGGGCAGGGTATGCTTTCCCGTATGGAAATTTTGCTGCCGGGCGACCAGCTGCTCACAAGCGACGGAAGGCTGGTATCTGTGGAAGGGAAACTTTCCTTTAAAGAGAAAGCAGCACAGGGACAGCATATGTCTGAGCGAATTTCGGATATGCTCGCGCCGGAGCAGATGATTCTCTGCAATTTCGTGCCAGTAAAAAGGGGTACGGAAGTCATAGCCGTACTCTGCGGTATCTGCGACCTGGATGAATTGCCAAAGGTTTATTCGGACAGCGCTTTTGGGGAAAACACGCAGCTTTATCTCGTGAACGGCACTACGGGAAACCTTCTGATGGATACCTGGCATAAGGATTTGAGACATGTCAGTGATTTTAAAAAACGCCGGACCAAAAAGGGCTATAGCATGGATACGATGTTTTCCGATATGGAAAAGGGCAAAAGCGGGCGTGTTGTCTTTTTTTCGGAAAAAGCCCATACATATTTCTATTCCCATTATGAACCGGTCGGGGTGGCAAACTGGGTCGTCATGCTCTCTGTTCCGGAGAAAGTAGTCTTTGCAAAAACCGATCAAATAATGAAGATCACTTATTTCCTCGCTATTTTTCTCATGATTGGAATCACGTTGTATTTCATCTGGCTTCTGCGTGAACTGAAAAAGGAAAAATGCGCAAAGGAGAGCCAGCTCACCCGGGTGCAGTACATGTTTGATGTGGAGAAGATCCTGTTTGACGCTCACATGAAACCGGGACAGATTGAAAAAGCGCTGGAGCGGTTCGCCCGGGCGCTGACCGCTGAGCGGGTTTGTCTGCTTACCATACAGGGACATACTATCCTGCAGAATTATTTTTACGATAGGCAGAAAGGGACTGATGCAAAAATTTCTCCGAGCAGGAGAATCCCCGAACCCTTTTCCGGCATGTTTGCGGATCTGGCGCAGAACAAAAGTATTTTACTTTACGATATGGATGAGCTGGGACAGACGTACCCGGAGAGTCAGAAGATTGTCAGGCGTGTTGGAATCCGGAACCTGATGATGTTTCCGCTGATTGATCATGAGAACGGGATGACTGGTATTCTGGGAGCATGCAACATGGAACATCGCTGGAAAGACACCAGTCAGATGGAATGCGTGTCCCTCAGTTTTGCCATGGCTATTCGCAATATGCAGGTTTATCAGGGCATTCGGGAAATGGGACTGATGGACAGCCTGACCGGACTGCAGAATCGCAACAGTTATCATGCGGCTGTCGCTGAAATATCAAAGAACAAATATCAGAGCGTGGGCTGCGTTTATGTGGATGCCAACGGCCTGCATGAAATCAACAACCATCTGGGCCATGAGGCCGGGGATCAAATGCTTTGCTTTGTGGCGCGGACCCTGGAGGATACCTTCGGCGCGGACAACGCCTACCGAATCGGAGGAGACGAATTTGTCGTTCTGTGCAGGAATGTGGGTGAAGCGGATATGCAGAAAGGAATCGATGGGATCAGTAAGGCGATGAGCGATCACCAGTACGCGTCATCGGTTGGCTGCTTCTGGCAGGAACAGCCGATAGAGATCGACACGGTCATAAAAGCTGCCGAAAAAAATATGCAGAAGGCTAAGAAACAGTATTACCAGGGAGAGGGCAGGGACCGCCGCAGCAGAGAAATGAATGTGCAGCTGGAGCAGATGATTACGGAAAAACAGGACGCAGACGTCTTTCTTTCCATTATTGCCCCGGAATTTAAAGGTGTGTATTTTGTCAATCTCAGTACAGATACGGTGCGACATATTTTTATCCCGGACTACTTTGAAGCGATGATGAAGAAAAGTGGGGGAAAATTCAGCGAGGCAATACGGCTGTATGCCCGTGAATTGGTAAAACCGGAGTTCAGCAGTCTTTTCCAACCGGTTTGTGACTACAGAGAGTTGGAATCCCAGCTGTACGGCAGAGATGTCCCAGGATTTGTGTATCAGAAAAAAGACGGCTCCTGGATGAAGCTGAGGATCTTTAAATTTAAAAAGTACGCAGGCCAAAATAAAGAAACCCTCTGGGTCTTTGAAAACACCTCCTCCTGAATTACCGGGACATCAGGCAATTCAGGAGGATTAACGTGTAAAACAGGCGGTCGTCTATAAAGCGTCGATAGCCGGACGCACTCCATAAAATTCTTTGAGACGTTCGTATTCTTCCGCGGCCCGCTCATTGGCCTCTCTGGTTTTTATTGCTTTAATCATAATATTCTTGGAGGTATGCTCCAGGCTCGTAAATTCGATCATGGCCACATCATAGCCGCAGGACTCCAGCTTGAGCCCCCTGAGCCCGTCAGTGAGAAGCTCCGTAAAGCGGTCTTTGATAATGCCGTGTTTAAACATGGGCTGGTGCAGATCGTTTTTTATCTGGCTGAACAGCTCGTGCTGACAGCAGGGTACGGAAAGGATTACCTGGGTATTCCATTTTACCGCGTTAATGAGCGCGTAATCCGTAGCCGTGTCGCAGGCGTGAAGGGTCACTACCATATCCGCGCAGTCATTGGTATAATCCGCAATATCGCCCATAAGGAACTTCAGTCCGCCGTAATGAAGATCAGCCGCTATCTGATTGCAGAAGTCAATGACATCCTCTTTCAGATCCAGACCGATGATTTCCACATCCAGTCCTTTGACAATCTTCAAATAATGATAGAGCGCAAAGGTCAGATACGCTTTTCCACAGCCGAAATCAATGATCCGCAGAGGCCTGCCGGGGTCTTTGGGAAGATGGGAAAAGACATCCTGCAGGATCTCTAAAAAACGATTGATCTGACGGAACTTGGCATAGTGTTTCTGAAAGACCTTTCCCTTTTCATCCATGACACCCAGGCGTATGAGAAAGTCACAGGGCTTCCGGTCAGGAATGATATAGTTTTTAGACTGATCGTGGGAGAGAGTTTCCTGTTTTAAGGTACCCGGTTTGCGGATGATTTTGGGGCGGTCCGGCTTAGAGACCAGGATCTGTACATCCTCCTCTTCCGTAAAAAGATTGATCTGTTTAAAGTCCCGCAGAACAAAGTCAATACAGGTCTCTATGATCTGTTCGCCTTCTATGTTTTCATGAATGGCTTTCTTTTCGTAGGCGTATTCCGCCTGCCAGGCGGGCTTTCCCCGCAGCAGCACAGGCCGAATTGTCACACGGCGATAGGGGAGCGATTTCTTTCGCGGGCTGCTGAATATGATTTTGACCGGCGTTCGCTGAAACAGGCATGCCGATAATGTTTCTTTCAATTGATTCATAATGTGCCTTTCTGATTCATCAAATATTCTTTACAAGTGTAACATATCCCCGGCAAAAATCCCAGAGGGATATTTTAAGGCTGGTGAACCCTGATGAGCCTGCAGCTTCGCCTAAACAGGGGACATTTATGCAAAGAT
>NZ_JANFXK010000148.1 GCF_024459955.1 Anaerovorax odorimutans | reverse complement strand
CAAACTTGTTATAACAAGGAATTAAATCAAAGAGAAAGAAGAAAGTAGGTTAGTTTAAATGGCAAAGAAAGTTGCAAAAAAAGTAACAAAAAAACGTGTCAAGAAAAACGTTGAACGAGGACAGGCACATATCCAGTCATCTTTTAATAATACAATCGTTACATTAACAGATACACAGGGAAATGCTCTTTCATGGGCAAGTGCAGGCGGTCTGGGATTTAGAGGTTCAAGAAAATCTACTCCATATGCAGCGCAGATGGCAG
>NZ_JANFXK010000147.1 GCF_024459955.1 Anaerovorax odorimutans | reverse complement strand
CAGACATTATGGAGCCCTGCTCCCAGGAGTACATCCAGCATGGGCTTTCCTGCCGTTCCTGACGGTTCGCCGTCATCACTGCATCTGGAAATCTCATTTCTCTCTCCGACCACAAAGGCATGACAATTATGCCGGGCATCCCAATATTTCTTTTTTATTTTTTCTATGAACCGTACTGCGTCTTCTTCTGAATTAACTGGGCATACTGTTGCTATAAAACGGGATTTTTTTTCGACAATCTCTCCCTCGCCGCCCTGATAAAC
>NZ_JANFXK010000146.1 GCF_024459955.1 Anaerovorax odorimutans | reverse complement strand
CACGCTCAACCTCGGCTCTGCTGTACGTGACATAGTTTTCTTGATACATATTCATTGCGTCCAGTACATCACGCTTGGTAAAGCGGTTATGTTCATCATCACTGATATCATCAAACATAGGTAACAACTCCAGAGCATCCGTCAATACCTCATCTTCTGGTATATCGCATTTGATACCATAGGATGCAAGCACAGACAGACACCAGTATCTATGCCCCACTGACACCGCTCCGCTCTGTATCTTCCTCAACCACCAGTCGTAC
>NZ_JANFXK010000145.1 GCF_024459955.1 Anaerovorax odorimutans | reverse complement strand
CCAAAGCCATGTTTGTTTCGGGTTCACTCAACATCTTATGTAATTGCGCTCCGATAATCAGAAACAAAAACGCTGTCAAAATGCAAATTACAGCCGTAACCGCTTTATTATTATTTAACATGGAAATCAAAGTAAAAATTGATGAAAATACAATCGCAGTCATCAGTACGGTTACTGCAAACAACAAAACTATTTTTATGTCCATTTCAAAAAAGCCGAGAAGCGGTATCCCGATGCAAAGATACGGAATAAAAAATGCCATAC
>NZ_JANFXK010000144.1 GCF_024459955.1 Anaerovorax odorimutans | reverse complement strand
ATAAAGTACGGCCGGGCGGAGTCATTGCTTTTCTGACCTCTTCCGGGACCATGGATAAGAAAAATCCTGCGATCCGCAGATACATGGCCCAAAGGGCCGAGCTTTTAGGGGTGATCCGCCTGCCCAATGATACCTTTCAGAAAAACGCAGGTACTACGGTGACTTCCGATATTCTGTTTCTGAAAAAACGGGAGCATCCCATTGAAACGGAACCAGAGTGGTTATCCCTTGACACGGATGAACAAGGCATTGCCATGAACCGGTATT
>NZ_JANFXK010000143.1 GCF_024459955.1 Anaerovorax odorimutans | reverse complement strand
CGATAACGTTCCAATACGCTCAGTATAAAAAAGATTAGCCGCAGTTGGTAAAACCTAAAACGACCGTACTTGCATTATACCTCAAGCACGCAGAGAAACCTCTCTTTGGAAAAAAAAAACATCCAATGAAAAGGCCAGCAATTTCAAGTTAACTCCAAAGAGTATCACTCACTACCAAACAGAATGTTTGAGAAGGAAATGACGCTCAAACAGGCATGCCCCCTGGAATACCAAGGGGCGCAATGTGCGTTCAAAGATTCGATGATTCACG
>NZ_JANFXK010000142.1 GCF_024459955.1 Anaerovorax odorimutans | reverse complement strand
TCCGAAAAAAAAGGAAGATTTGATTCGGGAACGCTGGGGAAAGTGGGCATTTTTATTTATCGGTGCGGCAGGGATCGCAGTTCGGTATATTGCGCCTTATGTGAAAGATAAATTTACGGATTCGGCTGTCGTCGTGGCGGATGAAGCCGGGCAGTATGTGATCCCTTTGTTGTCCGGTCATGTGGGAGGAGCGGCAGAGCTCGCGGATCAGATAGCAAATCTGCTAGGCGCTGTCAGTGTGCATACGACTGCTACAGATGTGAGAAAAAAG
>NZ_JANFXK010000141.1 GCF_024459955.1 Anaerovorax odorimutans | reverse complement strand
GGACGTATTTCTCCCGTGTGACAACGGAACTGACCAGTCATTTCGCACGGCTGGGTTCAAAACTAAGGGAATTGGACGCTGCCGAAAAATTGCGGGTGCTCCATGATTTTTACCGCGCAGGCCAGGAAACGGAGTTTCGCTTTGACCTGGTAGATTCCATGCGAAAAGGCCATTGCTTTCAAGATGCGATCTGCCCCGACAGCTTTGAATTTGAGCGCGGAACCTTCCGAATGGGAGAACGCTATGGGAGAGTGTTATTTCTGCGGGATTT
>NZ_JANFXK010000140.1 GCF_024459955.1 Anaerovorax odorimutans | reverse complement strand
CATACCTGTTTGGCCTGGGCATCTATGTTTCCACCAGACGTAATTACCGCAAAGGCGAAGAACATGGGTCGGCCAAGTGGGGCGAGGCGCGGGCGATTAATAAGAAGTATTGTGAGAAACCCTTTACTGCCAATAAGCTGATGACGCAGAACGTCCGTATTAGCTATAACAGCAGGAAGCATCGGAGAAACTTACTTACCGTGGTGGTGGGAGGGAGTGGGGCAGGAAAAACACGTTTTTTCTGCAAACCCAACCTGATGCAGGCCAACACGT
>NZ_JANFXK010000139.1 GCF_024459955.1 Anaerovorax odorimutans | reverse complement strand
CCACCCACCTGGATAAGGAAAACCATTTGCATAACCACTTTGTCCTGAACACGGTTTCCTTTGTAAATGGGCTGCGTTATCATCGAACGGCAGCAGATTATCGTGCCATGCGGCAAATGTCCGATGCGCTGTGCAGGGAATATGGGCTGTCTGTGATTGAAAGCCCCAGGAACGGAAAAGGAAAGCAGTATGGCGAGTGGCGGGCCGAACAGGAAGGTCGCCCCACTTGGCGGGGCCTAATCAAAGCGGATGTGGACGAAGCCATCGAACAGG
>NZ_JANFXK010000014.1 GCF_024459955.1 Anaerovorax odorimutans | reverse complement strand
GATGGATACAGAGCCTGCGAAAAGCAGGAAGTGTATGGACATGGAGCGATAGATAACTGCTGAAAGCGGTGTATGTATCGCAATATGAGACACAAATTTATTATTATATAAAGGGAATCTTGTTTTAATACTGGTCAAAAGGCATATTTGCCTATCGGCCAGTATATTTTTTTGTAAAAGGGGGTGTGTGCATATATGGAAACAGCAAACAGATACACCAAAGAATACAAAATAAAAGCATATATAAAACAAAACGACAATCCCTATTGCTTCCTTAGTGGGGAAACCAAAGTGACCATGTGCTTTAGCGATAACAGCCAAACGATCGAAAACAGATTAAGGCAGTATTTCATCACAATGAATCGCCGTTAGCATACAAAGGCGGTAATTGGCACATTACAGTTTCAAAGGCAACCTATGATAAAATAGAAGTACATGAAACTGTGGTTAAAGGAGGAACCATGGGAACAAGACTTACAAAGGAGGGTAAAAACAGAAATGGCGTCTATTTTCGCAGTCAAGGTATGCCGATTGTTTGGAATATCGGAGTGTATATCCGGCTTTCCGTGGCCGATGGAAACGATGTAAGCCTTAGCGTAAAAAACCAGGACGCGATTATTAAGAACTTTTTGGAAAACGAATTCAATGAACCCTACAGGCTCTATAAAACCTATATTGACGATGGCGTCAGCGGAACCACCAATGATGAAAGAAATTCTTTTCAGCAAATGATTCGGGATATTGAAGGTGGAAAAGTAAACTGCGTAGTGTCCAAGATGCTGTCCAGGGTTTTCCGAAACTATTCTGACCAGGGATATTTTCTTGAAGAGTATTTCCCAAGGATGGGTATTCGGTTCATCACCTTGGAAGCCCCAAAAGTAGATACCTATATGAATCCCAACGTAGTGCATGGCTATGAGCTGCCTTTAAATGGAATCGTCAACGACAGAATTGCGGAGTCCGCGTCCATGTCGGTTAGACAAACCTTTCGCAATATGCGTAGAGAGGGAAAATTTCAAGGAGGCTTTCCGCCATACGGGTATATAAGAAATCCAGAAGATAAGTACAGCTTTGTCATAGACGAAGAGGCTGCCGGTATTGTACGACAAATTTTCCATTGGTATGTATTTTGCCGTATGAATTTAGAAGAAATAAGACGGACTTTAAATGAAAGAAACATACCAAATCCCACTGGCTATAAAGTCTCAAAAGGATGTAACTACCAAAATCCCGGGGTTCAGGGAAATGAAAGCTTCGCCTGGAGCGCCCGAACGATCAAGATGATTTTGCAAAATCGAACCTATCTGGGAGAGATGATACAAGGAAAGCTTACGGTAATAAGCTACAAAGTTCATAAGCAAATCCAAGTGCCCGAAGATCAATGGGCGTCTGTCGCCAATCGACATGAGCCGATCATAGAGCAAGAGGTTTTTGACAAAGCGCAAGAGCTGTTGGAATTAAACAAAAGTATGAAAAGCTACCAATCGGAACCGTCGCTGCTGTCAGGATTTCTCTATTGTGCGGATTGTAGACGGAAAATGCACAAAAGAAAAAACGGGAAAAGAGTCTATTATGCGTGCAGTACCTATTATAAAAGGAACAAAAATGACTGTACATCGCATTTTACTAAGGCGGATATCATAGAGAAGGCAGTATTGGAAGCAGTTCAGCTACAGATTTCTTTCGCAGATGTGGATGAAGTTTTAGAGGGCATCACCGAGCTGGATGAAATGGAATACCGCAAGGAACAAAAGAATCAGCTTAAAACCGTAAAAGCAAAAATAAAAAAACTGGATAAACAATTAGAAGCCTTGTATTTGGATTACAATAAACGTATGCTGACGGAGAAGGAGTACCTGGGTTTTCGGAAAAAATTCTGTACGCAGAAAGAGGCTCTGGAAAAAAGCCTTGCCCAGATGGATGCTAATCTGAATGATGAAAAACAGAGGCAGGCCAAGCGAGATCAATGGAAAGAAGTGTTCAGAAAACATAAGAATATCACGGAGCTTAACAGGCAGATTCTGGAGGAACTGGTAGATCGGATTTATGTTGATGAGGAAAAGAATATTACCATTCAGTTTAAGTTTGGGGATTTGTTCAAAGCCTACATATAAGAAATGCCAGTCAGTGGCTGGCAAATTAACACGGATGTATTATAGCGAGTTGATTTCAGCTTCTGTCCGGAGCAGACAAAGCTGATGGATACTTACTTTGGATACAAATTGCTGGACAGAAAACAATACGATATTCTTTAATTGATCCGACTTCACTACAAGGTGGAATAGGCGTGAAATTTGCTCGACATAGCTCACAAATTATAGTAGAATTAATATAGTTTATAGGCAGGATTATACTATATGGAAGGAAGACGATTATGACTACGATTATCAAACCATCTGCCGCTATCAGGCAGAATTATAATGAAATTGCAGCTCTGTGCAAAGAAAAAAGGGAACCTGTGTTTCTGACGAAAAATGGTGAAGGCGAATTGGTCGTTATGGATGTAGAGACATATGATCAAAGAGTAAAGCAACTAGAGCTAAGAGAAAAATTAATAGAAATTGAAGAGCAGAGAAATCTGGGAGTTAAAGATTTCTCTGCCAAAGAAGTCGGAGCTGAACTGCGGCAAAAGCTCAGGGAGTATGCGGAATGTATGAAGTAGTGATATCTCCTGTGGCAAAACAGGCTTTTGAAGATTATATGCTTTTGTTATTGTCGGATAAAGGAATCGGTACAGCTGAAAAGTTTATTGCCGCATATGAAGAGAAAATCGATACATTAGCACAACTGCCATACTCTGGCTGCGGGAGGATCCCTAACATTCCTTCCAAGTACAGAGTGCTGATGTTTTGGCCTCATTTGTGGTTTGTTTATCAAATCAAGGAAGGTGAAAGCCCTACTGTTTATATAGAACATGTCATAAATGATATACAGAATTACGGAGATTTTCTTTTTTGAACAAGAAAAAAGTGATTCGAGTATTCCCTGAGTGCGTATAGCCCTAAAATCTGCTTACCAAATTACACGGCTCTACCGGGCCCATGGGCAACTGCCTTACATACGGCAACGGCTGCTGCATGTGCATCCTCAGATGCCCGTCCTTTGGCCCGAGAGTCAGCATCACCCAGAAAGCCGGTAAGAGCGATATCATGGGCAAACGAAAAGACGGCGCCTTCGGAGCCTTTAGCGGATCAGGCAAACTGGAAAAAGGGTCCCTGTCCGATGAGATCCGCCAGCAGCTGGACGAATACGGAGTAGCCGTGATTCCGGTGCCGAAGGAAGAAATCGTGCCGGAGAAGCTGGACCT
Organism: Anaerovorax odorimutans; assembly: GCF_024459955.1. Lineage (GTDB taxonomy): Bacteria > Bacillota > Clostridia > Peptostreptococcales > Anaerovoracaceae > Hominibacterium > Hominibacterium odorimutans_A. Next base: position 109,512 of record NZ_JANFXK010000014.1, on the reverse strand, counting down.
GAAGGTCTGCCAGCAGTACGCCCTGACTGAGTACGCGGAGAACATCGTGCTGCTGGATACGGGGTACGCCAAGATTATGACGCCATTCTTCCCGTTGGAAAGCCTGCGGCGAGTTCCCGGCTTTGAAAACGCCAGGTACGTGGACCCCTATGCGGGAGGGAAAGGTAATTCGATCCGCTATCTGTCCGTTGCCGAACGGGAAAACACCATGAAGGCCACGGGAATTGAAAACATTTTCTGCGGCGGAGAAAAATCCGGGTTATTCGTGGGTCACACGGAGGCCATATCCACGGGAAGCCTTGCTGGGCACAACGCGGTGCGGTATCTAAAAGGAATGAAACTTCTGGAACTGCCCATCGGTCTGGCGATCGGCGACCTGATCGCTTTTGCTAACAAAAACCTGAAAAAGGAAGAAGGGCTGATGACCCGCTACACCTTTGCCGGAGCGGAATATTTCAAGAGGATGAAGGAAAAGGGGCTGTACTCCATTGACCCGGAGGAAATCCGGGAGCGGGTAAAGCGATATGGTCTTGAGGATATTTACAGCGAAAAACTGATTTAACGCAAAAGCAGAGAGGGCCGCCTTGAATGAACGGCCCTCTCTTTTAAATCTGCGGGATTTTAGCAGACAAGTTTTTATTGAAATATCAATTTCATTTCTGTATAATAAAGACAAGAAGGATGGACCGTTGAAAACGGTTAGCCTAATGTGGTTAAAAAAGTAACCGACACTTTGCTACGAGGCGGTTACTTTTTATGTATTCGATCAAAACCATCACAATAACACCGCTTTCGCCACCCATTCATGCCTTTCCTTATTATAGAGGAACCATCCAACGATTTCGACATATTTATAGTAAAATTTTTACAATTCATTTGCGGCATCTTAGTGAAAAATAATTGACGGAAAAATCTGACTATGATATAATTAAACAAAATTAAAAGTCGGATGAAGAGTTGGGGAGAGACTGTAGCGGATACAGCGCCGAAGGTGAACAGAGCGAAAAACTCTCAGGCAAAAGAACCGAACTTGGACGACACTCTGGAAAGCAGCAATGCACCGAAGAAGATAAATCTTTCAGGTAAAGAGACAGAGCGCACAGACATAATTTGTTTGTGCGCTTTTTGGTATTTTAAAAAGTGAGGAGGAGCTATAATGGCAGAATTAAAGCAGACGCAACTGCACCAAGCCCATGTGGACGCAGGCGCCAAGATGGTCGATTTCGGGGGATGGGAGATGCCGATGCAGTACCCGACCGGAATCATCGCGGAGCATCTGTATACCAGACATGGGTGCAGCATCTTTGACGTATCCCATATGGGTCGGCTGATCATAAGAGGACCGGAAAGAGTGGGGTTTCTGCAGCACGTAATGACCGGAAATGTGCAGGCCTTAAAGCTGAATCAGGCGCAGTATTCAATCATACCCAATGAACAGGGAGGTGCCATTGATGATGCCTATGTGTATCGTTTTGAAGAGGACTATTTTTCCGTGGTAGTAAATGCCGCCAATACGGATACTGTGTGGGAGCATTTTTCCGAGAAAATCAAAGACTTTGATGCTGTTATGGAGAATGTGACGCCCCTATGGGCAGCCATTGCCGTGCAGGGGCCGGAATCCAAAAACATTCTGCAGAGAATCGTCGGCAGCGTGCAGCTGACAGAACCGATGAGAAATGAACTGAATACCCTGACTGTGCCTTCTTTGGATAATATGGTGATGCGGATAGCCAAGACCGGTTATACGGGCGAACCCATCGGCTATGAAGTGTATGTGAAGAGCGAATATGCCCGAAAGCTTTGGGACAGATTGATCGAAGAGGGAGCGAGACCGGCCGGCCTGGGAGCACGGGACACAACCCGCCTGGAAGCGGGAATGCCCCTGCACGGGCATGAGCTGGGGCAGGATGAAGAGGGAAAGGAAATCCCCATCTTTGCCATCCCCCTGGCAAAGTTTGCCGTCAGCTTCGCGGAGCAAAAGGGCGCCTATATTGGGCGAGGTCAATTGGAAAAACAGCAGCAGGCCTTTTTGCGGATACATAATCGGGACTTCTCCGACTGCGCCGCTCTGCCGCGGAGAATCATGCCCATCACCCTTCTTGGCAGAGGCGTAATGCGCGCCGGCTGTCCGGTGCTGAAGGATGGAAAGAAAGTCGGCTATGTTTCCAGCGGAACGATGGTGCCCTACTATGTGTCGGAAGGCAAAGGTCTGAGTACGAAAATCACGGAGCAGATCAACCGGCGGAGCATCGGCTTTTGCTATATTGACAGCACCATACTGACCGATGAACGGGTGCAGGTGGATATCCGGGGGAAAATGGTGGATGCGGTGATACCGGAATTTCATATGAAAAATGACGCGCCGCCGTACACCCGCGTGATTCTCTATCGCCAGAAGGAAGACGAACCGGCGGAAAAGACGATACCGGGACAGGACGCCGCTTACAAGCTGATTGGCGATACCCTGAGCAACCATATTTGGCGGCAGGAGGAATGCATAAACCTGATCCCATCGGAAATGTCCGCTTCAAAGGCCGTGCGTATGCTGGAAATCGCAGATCCCTCATTCCGGTATGCGGAGCATCGAAAAGTAGCCTCCTTTTATGACGAAGAAATCTTTTACTATCAGGGAACGGAATTTATCGGCCGGGTGGAAGAGCTGCTGATGGAAGAGATGAAACGCTATCTGGGCTGCAGGGAAGTGGAGACCCGCGTAATCAGCGGCCAGATGTCCAACACCTGTGTGTTCTCCGCTCTCGTTGATTTTAAAAACCGCCTGAATCGGAAACGGGAACCGCGGCGCCTCGGCTATGTGCTGAACAACCATATTATCAAGGGCGGCCATCTTTCCGCTCAGCCAATGGGCGCGCTGAAGGATTACATCGCTGTGGACCCGGTTACAGAACGAAAGGCAGTTGTAAATTTCCCCGTATGCGCCGAAGATCCGTATCGGATCGATGTTGAAGAAACGAAAAAAATCATCGACGAATACAAACCGGAATTAATCATTTTTGGCAAGAGCATGGTAATCTACCGGGAACCGGTAAAAGAAATCAGCCAGTTCGTCCGTGAAATGGGATATGATACGAACATTATGTACGATATGGCCCATGTTTTGGGGCTGATCGGCGACCACTTTCAGAAGCCATTCGAAGATGGCGCGGACCTGGTAACCGGCTCCACCCACAAAACCTTTTTCGGCCCGCAGCGGGGCATAATCGGGGGAAACTGGAAAGAAACCGATCTGAAATACGAGTTATGGGAAACCATCCAGTCCCGCGCTTTCCCGGGGAGTACCAGCAACCATCATCTGGGCACCCAGCTGGCGCTTTTGATGGCAGTTTATGAGATGAACGCGTACAAGGACAAGTATCAGAAAAATGTCATTGCGAGTGCCAAAAGCTTCGCCCAAAGCCTGAACAGAGAAGGGTTGAGGGTGGAAGGCGACCCGGCGCTCGGCTTCACACAAACCCATCAGGTAATCGTGAATGTGGGATACGGAACCGGGCCGGAAGTGGCACAGAGGCTGGAGGACAATAACCTGATCTGCAACTATCAGGCAACGCCGGTGGAAGAAGGCTTCACCGCCTCAGGTGCGCTGCGGCTGGGAGTGGCGGAAATGACCCGTTTTGGCTTTACGGAAAAGGAATTCGATGAGCTGGCCGGCCTGATGGCCGCGTGTATACTCAAGGGGAAAAACGTAAAAGACGAGGTAATAAAGCTTCGCAGCAAATTTACCGATATGAAATACTGCTTTGACGATTCAAGGATGAGCAAAGCCCTGGAAGACCTGGGCGTGCGTTTGGGACTGTAAACAGCGTCAATGGCGGCTGGCAGTGAGAAGGTCAACATTTAAAAGGGGTATACAAAGTAAATGATTTGTATATTTGATATTAGTTTATGGAGGTAAAATTATGAATTTCCCAAAAGAATTAAAGTATTCCAAAACACATGAATGGATTAAGATGACGGATGATACCACGGCTTTGGTAGGGCTGACGGACTACGCCCAGAAAGAGCTGGGAGATCTGGTATTTGTCAATTTGCCGGAAGAAGGAGAGGAGTTTGGCGTCGATGATGTTTTCGCGGACGTGGAATCGGTGAAAGCGGTATCCGACGTCCTGTCGCCTCTGTCCGGGAAAATTGCGGAAATCAACGAGGAGCTGCTGGATGAACCTCAGCTTATCAATGCCGACCCCTATGAAGCCTGGCTGGTGAAAATCGATGAAATTACGGCTTTCGCGGACTTCCTCAATTCCGAGGAATATGAAGCCTTCGTTGAATCCTTAGAAAAATAATGATCCTTGAAAGAGTAGCTAAAGGAGGTGTTTTAAATGGGCTCCTATGTTCCCAATACCGAGCAAGAACAGATGGAAATGCTGAAAGAGGCGGGGTTCGACAGCTTTGAGGACCTGTTTTCCGAACTGCCGCAGGAGATGATAATCCCGGAGGGGCCGGATATTCCGGCAGGGATGAGCGAACTGGAAGTGGTCCGCAAGATGAAGTCCGTGTCGGAGAAAAACAAGGTCTATAAGAGCTGTTTTCGCGGGGCGGGCGCTTACCGGCATTACATTCCGTCCATTGTGACCAGCATCGTTGAGAAGGAAGAATTTAAAACAGCATATACTCCCTATCAGGCGGAGCTGAGCCAGGGGATTCTGCAATCGATCTTTGAATATCAGACCATGATTTGCGAGCTGACCGGCATGGATGTTTCCAACGCATCTGTCTACGACGGCGCGGTCGCGGCGGCGGAAGCGGCGATGATGTGCAAAGACAAACGCCACGAAACGGTTTTCGCAGCTGACACCATTCATCCCAATGTGATGGAAGTCATGAAAACCTACTGCCGGGCATCCAATACCAAACTGGTCGTTGTTCCCCGGACGGAAAGCCATCTGATCGATGCCGATTCACTGCGGGAGCTTCTTGAAAAAGAGGAGAAGCCGGCCTGCTTTTACATGCAGCAGCCCAATTTTTACGGCCTTCTTGAAGAACCGGAGCCTTTGGTGGATTTGACGCATCAGGCGAAGGCAAAGTTTATTATGGGCTGTGAGCCCACATCGCTGGGAATCTTAAAGACGCCGGGTGAATATGGAGCGGATATCGCAGTGGGAGAAGGGCAGCCCCTCGGTATTCCCCTTTCCTTTGGAGGCCCGTACCTGGGCTACATGGCGGCAAAAAAAGATATGATGCGCAAGCTCCCGGGGAGAATCGTGGGAGAAACAACGGACGCTGACGGCAAGCGGGCGTTTGTTCTGACCCTTCAGGCCCGGGAACAGCATATTCGCAGAGACAAAGCCAGTTCCAACATCTGCTCCAACGAAGCCCTGTGCGCGTTAACAGCCTCGGTTTATATGGCGGCGATGGGGCCGGAAGGAATTGCGGAGGTAGCCAGGCAGTCGGCTGCGAAGGCCCACTATCTGGCAGAAAAACTCTGCGAGGCAGGCCTGGAAATCGACAGGGAGCATGAATTCTTTAACGAATTCGTCGCAGCTGTGCCAAGGGGCTCTGGGGTTTCCAATGAAGAGATTTTGCGGGCGCTGGAGGAGCAGGGGATTTTAGGCGGACTGCCTCTTTGGGAAGGACACCTTCTCTGGTGCGCGACCGAGCTCAATACAAGAGCCGAAATCGAGGAAGCCGCCGGAATTGTAACGTCGGTTTTACGCAAAGCAGCTGATGGAAAGGAGGCATAGCATGGACTTGATTTTTGAAAAAAGCACTTCCGGGAGAAGGCTTTCGGTTCTGCCTGTATGCGATGTGGAGGAAGTTAGTTTTTCTCCTGACCGGTGCAGAACGAAAGCACTGAGACTGCCGCAGATGTCGGAGACCGAAATCAGCAGGCATTACAGCAGACTGGCAGAGCGGGCGTACGGTGTAAACGATGGTTTTTACCCCTTGGGTTCCTGTACAATGAAGTACAATCCCAAGGTGAATGAGACGGTCGCGGCATATAAAGAACTGACGGATATTCATCCTTTGCAGCCGGAAGATTCGGTTCAGGGCTGGATGGAAATTTTGGATTCAGCGGAAGAATATCTGTGCGGGATCACGGGGATGGACGCCGTGAGTTTTCAGCCGGCGGCCGGCGCCCACGGAGAATTTACAGGGCTGCTGCTGATCAAGGCGTATCATACCGCCAATCATGATACAAAGCGAAACAAGATCCTGGTGCCGGATTCTTCCCATGGTACGAATCCGGCCAGTGGAGCCATGTGCGGATATGAAGTGATCAGCGTTCCTTCCAATGAAGACGGCGGTCTGGATTTAGAGCAGCTGGCAGCGATGGCCGGGGAAGACACGGCGGGCCTGATGCTGACCAACCCCAATACACTGGGGATCTTCGACAAAGATATCCTGAAAATCACGGAAATCATCCATGAGGCGGGAGGACTGTGCTACTATGACGGAGCAAATTTAAACGCCATCATGGGAATTGTCCGCCCGGGCGACATGGGATTTGATGTGATGCACATGAATTTACATAAAACCTTTTCCACGCCCCACGGCGGAGGCGGTCCGGGCAGCGGCCCCGTAGCCTGCAAGGAATTTCTTGCGCAGTATCTGCCGGGAAAGAGGGTCAGCAAAACGGAAGGCGCCAATGGCGGACAGTATTGCTTTGCCTCCCCGGAACGTTCTTTCGGGTCAGTGGGTATGTTTTACGGCAATGCGCTGGTGGTGGCGAAAGCGCTGGCCTATCTGCTGGTTCTCGGCCGGGAAGGCGTGCCCTATACGGCGAAGAACGCGGTACTCAATGCCAAGTACATGAAAGCGAAGCTGGAAGACGTTTATTCCATTCCATACAGCGAGGCCTGCATGCACGAGTTTGTCATCAGCGCGGAAGACCTGAAACGGGAAACCGATGTGACCGCCATGGATGTGGCAAAAGCCATGATTGATTACGGGATCCACCCGCCCACTGTGTACTTCCCGCTGATCGTAAAGGAAGCGCTGATGATCGAACCGACGGAAACGGAAACCAGAGAAACCCTTGACGAAGCAATATCCATATTGCGGAAGATACGAGAAGAAGCGTATGAGAACCCGGAAAAGCTTGCCGGCGCCCCGCACAAAGCGGCCATAAAGCGGCCCGATGAAGTAACCGCCGCCAGACATCCGCTGGTCCGCTATTCGTTCGCTGAGTGTGAGAACGATGATTAAGCGATTATGGCTGTTGGACACAGCGGAAACGCTGCCGTACAAAAACCTGGCGGTAGAAGAATATCTGACCATGAACGTGCCGGAGGAAACGTGCATTTTATTCCTGTGGCGCAACCGTCATACGGTTGTGATCGGAAGGAACCAGAACCTGCTGAAGGAATGTGACGTGGAAAGGGCGGAGAAAGACGGTATATTTATGGTCAGGCGGCTTTCGGGAGGCGGCGCCGTATTTCACGATCTGGGAAACCTGAACTTTACCTTTATCGTCAGAAAAGAGGATTATGACATCTCCCGGCAGATCGGAGTGATTCTCGCGGCGCTGGAGAATCTGGGCATTACAGCGGAGCAAACAGGCAGAAACGATGTGACCGTCTGCGGTGCCAAGATATCAGGGAACGCGTTTTATCGGATGTCCGGGCGTTGTTACCATCATGGTACCCTGCTGATCGACACGGATAAAAACAAAATCGAAAAATATCTGCGAGTCTCAAAGGAAAAGCTTGCGCTCAAGGGCGTTGATTCTGTCAAATCACGGGTGGCCAACCTCCGGGATTTTAAGGCGGACATTACGGTCAGCGAAGTTAAGGAAGCTCTGGAAGATGCCTTTGGCCGGGTCTACGGCCTGCCGGTGAACCGCTTATCAGAAGAGACTCTGCCGTCAGGGACCATCGATCCGCTTGTGCAGAGATATCTTTCGGAGGAGTGGAACCGGGGCGAGAACCGCTTTTATAACCGGAGGCTGAAGCAGCGCTTCGATTGGGGCGACATAGAGATGCTTCTTCAAATTAAAAAGGGCATCGTCAAAGAGGCAGATATTTATTCGGATGCCATGGACCAGGATTATATCTCGCGTATGAAAACAAGTCTGGCAGGATGTGAATCTTCCAAGGAACGTTTAACAGCGGCCATTGACCGGGTTGCCGTTTCGCAGAACAATTTGTCGGATTCCATGATCGAGCGAATCCGCAGCGATGTGAAAGCGCTGATCCAAAACAGCGATCTGCAGTGAGGCCGGAGATGGTTTTAACCTGTTTGAACATTGAACGACGCAAGGAGCGAAGAAATGGAAAAGAAATATGACTTGATTATAATCGGGGGCGGACCCGGCGGGACGGATGCCGCGGAAGCAGCGGCGAAAAGAGGCCTGAAAACAGCGATCGTTGAAAAAAGCGCCATCGGCGGAACCTGCCTGAACAGGGGCTGCATCCCGACGAAAACGATTTTGCACACAGCGGGCATCTATCGGGAGGCGAAAAACGGCGGCTGCCTCGGCCTCGTCAATCAAGAGGGATTGAAGATCGATGCCGCCGTTCTGCAGGACCATAAGAATGAAATCTTAGAAAAGCTGCGGGACGGACTGACCTATACTATGGAGCATTGCAAGGTTGACATCATTGAAGGAACCGGAACGATCCTTGACAGCAGGCGTATAAAAGTCGGCGAGCGGCTGCTGGAAACAGAGCGTATCCTGATTGCTTCGGGTTCGACATCCATGAAGCTGCCCATAGAGGGAAGCGATCTGCCCAATGTGGTAACCAGCGATGAGCTGCTGGCATCGGTGCGCGTTCCCGACAGCATGGTGATCATCGGCGGTGGCGTGATTGGCATGGAATTCGCTGCCATATACAGCGATTTTGGCTGCCGTGTCACGGTCCTTGAATCCCTGAAACGGGTGCTTGATAATTTCGATAAGGAAATCGGCAGAAGCATAGCTATGATACTGTCCAAACGAAATGTGGATATCCATACAGAAGCCAAAGTGAATTCCATCGCCCGGGCTGATGATGAGCAGAGACTGATCTGTGAATATGAGGAAAAGGGGAATGTCTGTCGGGCCGAAGGAGAACTGGTTCTGATAGCGGCCGGGCGCTCTCCGTATGTGGAGTGCCTTTTCAGCGATGAAAGCTCTTCCGAAGTAAAACAAATGAAACGGGAACACGGCTATATCGCGGTCAATGATCGCTATGAGACCAGCGTTCCGGGGATTTACGCCATTGGCGATGTGACAGGCGGCATTCAGCTGGCCCACGCGGCCAGCGCGGAGGGCGTAAACGCAGTGGCCTGTATGGCCGGGGATCCGCCGCCTTTCAACCTGGACCTGGTACCGTCCTGCGTTTATACGGAGCCGGAGATCGCCAGCGTCGGACTTACGGCTGACCTTGCCAAAGCGGCCGGGCGGAAGGTCATAACAAGGAAATATCCAATGGGCAGCAATGGAAAATCCGTCCTGACGATGCAGGAACGGGGATTCATTAAAATAATCGCTGACGCCGAAAGCGAGAAGGTTTTAGGCGCGCAGCTGATGTGTGCCAGAGCGACCGATATGATTACACAATTTTCCCAGGCAATCGCAGCGGGTCTCAGCCTGAACCATATGGCGGAGATTCTTTATCCCCACCCCTCTTTCTGCGAAGGGATCGGAAAGGCCGCAGCCAAATGATAACAGGACTTCTCCTGAAAGATATGATATTGAAGGCTGAAAACGGGAAAGACTGCGGAGATTTTCGCGGTCTTTTTGCTTTTACAGCAAAATTCGCTAAAAAATCGACAAGAATAACAATCCATTATATGCAATTTATTTTATAATAAACAGGTATAATAAAATGGGAGGTAGCCACATGCATATTGCGATTTGCGAAGACAACCTGATGGATGCGCAGCGGCTCACATCGATGATCGACATGGCTCATACCTATGAAGTCTATTCCAGTGGGCAGAAACTGATTTCTGAAATGGAAGAATTATCTGCTCATTTCGATTTATATCTTCTCGATATTTTTCTGGACGATAACATGGACGGTGTCCGGCTGGCGCACAAGATACGCGACATAGATTCTGAGGCCTTGATTTGTTTTGTTTCCGCCAGCGATGATTTTTACCGGGAGGCCTATGACTTATATGCTTTTCAATATCTGGTCAAACCGGTGGGCCGTCAGGATTTTGAGAAAATGCTGGAGCGGGCGGCTCATACCATCAGACGCAACAGAGAAAGGGTCGTGACCTTTGAGCGGTACGGAAAACCCTATGCGATTCCTTACGGAGACATTCTGTACATTGCCAGCCAGGGGCATCGCCTTCTGTATAAATGCAAAGGCGGAGTGAAATATCAAAGCAACGGCAAACTCCAGGACGTGGCGGAAAAGCTGGACCCGGAAGTGTTCGCCCGCTGCCATCAGAGTTTCCTTGTAAATTTATATAACGTGGACGACTTGAAGCAGAATATGTTTTTGTGCGAAGGTGAAGAAATTCCGATTTCCCGCCCCTATTATAAGGACGTGAAGAAGCAATACAGGAAAGCACTTTTTGATAGCTTTGATTAGGAGAATATACTATGGAGACTTTACGTCAATTATCGATCATATGGGCACTGTTTCACGTATTTGTATTATTCATGATTATCTACCGATCCCGATATTCTTTTAAAACGACGATTACTGCTACGGTAACCTGCATTGGAATCATGGTCGCAGGCAATATATGGGGACTGATTGTGCTTGGCATAGATGTTATGGGAAAGTATTTTATTCTGACCTGCACGCTGCCCAGCATGATCTTCTATTTCTTTATGTCAAAGGACCGGGGCGGCCGTTTCTTTTTTACTTTTTGTCTTGTAGATACAATAATCCTCTGGCTTATGATTGTAACAAACTTAATCGATGTTTACATTCATGGGAAGGGCGTATTCATGCTGGTGAGCAGACTGCTTATTTTTCCGGCAGCGGAAGTGCTGGCATATAAATATGTACGAAAGCCCTATCTGGAAGTGCAGAGCAATGTAAAACGCGGATGGATTGTTTTTGCCGCGATGACAGCTCTGTATTATCTGCTTCTGGCTGTAATGGGAAATTGGCCGGCGCCGATTACCGACAGACCCGATGATTTACCGGCCATGCTGATGATTCTGCTGTTAATGCCCATGACTTACCTGGTTATCTTCGCGGCTCTTTATCGCCAGATATTGCTGTTTCGGACGCAGCAGAGTCAGCGGGAACTGCAGACCCAGCTGGAACATTATCGAATTCAGCTGGATAATCAGCAGATGGTTCGTAAAATGAAACACGATATGAAAGGGCACTTTACCGCGCTGTCGGGAATGCTTTCCGAGGGAAAAGTGCAGGAAGCCAGATCCTATCTGGAGGAAGTGGGGGATTATCGGGAGGAACTCAGCGGCCAGCAATATTGCGCGGATCCCTATTTAAATGGTGTGATCAGTCAATTTGTGATCCGTTTTGAGGAGCTGGGCGTCAGCCCGGAGCTTTCCATTTCCGTCGAAGCAGTCTTCAAACACAGGGTAGAACTGTGCCTGATTTTGTCCAACGCACTGGAAAACGCCCTGGAAGCCACGGAAAAACTGCCGGCCGCAGAGCGGTTTGTCAGCATACAAATGCAGAGAAAAAACAAGGACTTATTGCTGCTTCGAGTGAAAAATAACTGTGATAAGAATCTTTATATCAGGGAAGACCATCTGCCGCAGTCCGATAAAGAAGAGCCGGGCCACGGATACGGTCTCAGAACCATAAAGGATTTATCCGGCCGGCTTAACGGAGAAATGGTATGCTTCGCGGAAGGCGGGATGTTTGTTCTTGACGTAATGGTAAAAATTTAAAGACATAGACGGTTGACCCGGCGGCGCTGACCCGATATAATATAAATAACATATGTCAATAACAAAAGAGAGGAAATTAGAAAATGGAAGAAAATACAAGAGGCTGCAGCGATACCGGATGCACGGAAGAATGCTGCAGCGGATGTGAACACGCATGTGGAGATCAGCAGCCTGAGAGCCTGATCGAACCGACCAATGAATACAACAATATTAAAAAAATAATCGGCGTTGTCAGCGGAAAGGGCGGCGTGGGGAAATCCCTGATAACGTCCCTTTTGGCAGTAACGATGCAGAGAAAAGGCTACAAAGCGGCGATTCTGGACGCGGATATCACAGGCCCGTCCATCCCCAAGGCTTTTAATCTGAAAGAAAAGGCCGTGGCCAATGAACTGGGAATCTTCCCGATCAAGACAAAGACCGGAATCGGCACCATGTCCGTAAACTCTCTTCTGGAAGACGATACGGATCCGGTAGTTTGGAGAGGCCCGGTCATTGCGGGAACCGTAAAACAGTTCTGGACCGATGTGCTCTGGGGCGATGTGGACTACATGTTCATCGATATGCCGCCGGGTACGGGCGATGTGCCACTGACGGTATTCCAGTCCATTCCGGTGGATGGCATTGTCATCGTCACCTCCCCGCAGGAGCTGGTATCGATGATCGTTTCCAAGGCCGTTAAGATGGCCCAGCTGATGAATATTCCAATCGTGGGACTGGTGGAAAACATGTCCTACTTCACCTGCCCGGACAATGGAAAAGATTACAAAGTGTTTGGAGACAGCCATATTGAAGAGGTTGCAAAACAGCACGATCTGGAAGTGCTGGGGCGTCTGCCGATCGATCCCAAGCTGGCTGCGGCCTGCGACAAGGGAATGATCGAGCTCTTTGAAGGTGATTGGCTGGAAGCTCTGGCCGAGAAACTGGAGAAAATGGAGTAGCCGCCGGGAAGATAAGGAGAAGCGTATGGATTTGCAGGGACAGAACTGGATGCCTTGGGCGCTTGCCGGAGTCATCATCGTAGTAATGGTTTTATATGCGCTGGAAATGCGGCGAAGAAGGAACAAAAGAAAGTAAGAAAAGAGAGGGACCTGTCCGTGGATTGAAGCGGACAAGTCCCTCTTTTGACATGGGTTAAAGTTTTCCCGCTATATAGCTGGCTCTGTGGACGATGGAGAGAATGATGCGCAGGACCGCGCCTACTGCCAAAAGGCCCAGAGCGATTGAACCTGCCATCATCAGTGTATTGCTGCCGGTGGAGGCCGCCTCTTTGAGATCGCCGGAAACCAGGGCCGCCATTGTGTTGTACATGCCGGAGCCAGGTACCAGACAGAGGATACCGGGAATCGTGAAAATCGTTGAAGCGTCCTTGAACACCCGGGATGCGATATCGCTGAGCAGCCCTACCGCGCAGGAAGCGATAAAGCAGGCCACGATGGCCGACGTTCCCTGAGACATGAACAGCTGATAGACTACCCAGCCGCAGCCTCCGATGCAGGCAGCCACCGGGATGTGGCGGGTAGGCACATGAAAGATGATACAAAACCCCAGGGTCGCGAACAGCGCAAAGAAAAATGCGGATATCATATGAACGTACCTCCTCCTATCAGTGAACTGAACAGTGTGCTCCAAAGCTTCATCATGACGCCTGCCCCCGCAGCCAGAGAAATGGCGATCAGCGCCGCTTCCGTAGCTCGGGCCAGACCGGACAGCATATCGCCGGAGAGAAAATCACGAATTGAGTTGGTAATCGCCACGCCGGGGACGAAGATCATCAGGGTTCCGATGATAATGGCGTTGGAATTGGTATAAGGGATAAACGCCGTTGCCGTGAGGGCCAGAACCGCCGATACCGCACAGCAGCAGAACCCCCGGATAAAATAGTTGATCGAGTAGCGTTTCAGCAGCAGCGACAGCAGGTAACTGGCCGCTCCGATCAACAGCGCGCAGAGGAAATCCAGGACTCCTCCGCCAAAGAGCACCGAGAAAAAGGAGGCTACCAGAGAAGCTCCCAGCAGCCGTACCGGCAGCGGTGTCGGCGGAATATTATCAATTTCCTTAAGCCGTTTCATACCGTCTTCCACAGAAAGGTCCGTAGTCGTGAATTCTCTGGAAAAACGATTGATTTCGGATATTTTCGTAAGGTCGGTATCTCCGCCGCCCTTGATTCGCTTTACATAGGTATACATATCGCTGTGGTCCTCACCGCTGTCCAGGGAAACGAAGATCCCGGTAGGCATGGCGAACACTTCCACGTAATGAATCCGGCAGGCCTTGCAGATCCTCTCGATCGTATCCTCCACACGATAGATTTCCGCCCCGTTTTTCATCATCAGCTCCCCGGCGCGCACAGCCAGGATCAGCACCTTTTTTTGAAATGGATTAATCATGTAATAAGCCCTTCTTCGCAACATTTTACAGATATATGATTGATTACGTCCCATTATACCAAAAGGCCCTGCGGACAGCAAATGAAGAATCCATTAAAATATCTTCATAAAATCGAAAAAATCGGTTGACTTTTCCAGCGCATCACGTTATCATGGTAAAGTAATAAAGAAAATGTACGAAGGGAGGGCCACATGATGACAGTTCTGATTAAGGACAGCGATGGAAACGTTGTAATTGAGAAAGAAATCAACAAAGAAGAAGTTTTGTTGAAGGTATGCGTACGGGATGACGACCTTTCCGGAGGACAGAAAGAATACAGTCTTGAACAGGTATTTGGTTCTTACCACTAAGTATATAAATAAATCAACTCTCTTGAGAAGACCATGGAAGCATGGTCTTTTCATTTTGCCGCAAATGTGATAGAATCAAGCGATAGAGGAATCCGGAGGCTTAAAGGCCTCTTATATTTTGAGGAGAGAGTAATGAGACTGAATAAATATATAGCGCATGCCGGGCTGGCCAGCAGGAGAAAAGCCGATGAGCTGACCATAAACGGAAATGTGAAGATTAACGGAGTGACTATGCGCGAACCGGGCTATGATGTAAAGACGGGGGATGTGGTGGAAGTCAATGGAGTCACCATTCGCAGTCAGGAGAAAAGCGAGTACGTGCTTCTCAATAAGCCCATCGGATACATCACTTCCGTCCATGACGAACAAGGCCGACCGGTGGTGATGGAGTTGGTGGCGGACGTGGACGCGAGACTGTTTCCTGTGGGAAGGCTGGACTATAATACTTCCGGGATGCTGATTCTGACCAACGACGGAGATCTGGCCCATCACCTGACTCATCCCAGGCATCAGGTTCCCAAGACGTATCGGGCGAGGGTTTCCGGCGTGCTTTCGAAGGAAAAGCAGGACAAGCTGAGAAGAGGCGTGGATATCGGAGGCTTTGTGACTTCTCCCGCGCAGGTAAAGGTGATTAAGCAGACAGAGCGCTCCGCGATCGTGGAGATACAGATACGGGAAGGAAAGAACCGGCAGGTTCGGAAAATGTTCGCGGCAGTGGGAAACAAGGTGCAGGAATTGGAGCGAGTGGCCATCGGAGAGCTGTATCTCGGTCGTTTAAAAGAAGGCCATTATCGAAAGCTGACAAAGAAGGAAATCGAATATCTCAAAAGCTTATAGAGGAGGAAAAAACATGCTGAGATTAGAACATATTGCCTGGGAATCGCCGGACGGCGAAGAGATCATCCGGGACATTGACCTGAGTATAGGGAAGGGAAAGCTGATCGTTGTCACAGGACCCAACGGCGGAGGAAAGACGACGCTGGCCAAGCTGATCGCAGGACTTGTGACTCCGTCTTCGGGGCGGATTCTGCTGGACGGCGAGGACATCACAGAGGCTAATGTGACGGATCGGGCGAAAAAAGGAATCGCCTATGCTTTTCAGCAGCCGGTGCGCTTTAAGGGTCTGACAGTAAGAGACCTGCTGGATCTGGCCGCGGGCGGAGGGCTGGACGACATCGCCATCTGTACGCTGCTGGGGAAAGTCGGCCTTTGCGCGGAGGAATACATAGACCGGGAAATGAGCGCGTCTCTTTCAGGCGGTGAAAGCAAGCGAATTGAGATCGCCACGGTGCTGGCCCGAAATGCCAAGCTGTCGATCTTCGATGAACCGGAGGCGGGCATTGACCTTTGGAGCTTTACCCGTTTGGTGGAAACCTTCCAGGAGCTGCGGGAAGAACAGGACGGAACACTGCTGGTGATTTCCCATCAGGAACGAATCCTGTCCATTGCCGATGAGATCGTCGTCATTGGAGACGGGCATGTAAAAGGCGCCGGAGACAGAGAGGTGATCCTGCCGACGCTGCTGTCAGAAGAACGGACTATCCGCTGTCCGCAGGGAAAGGAGGAGATCTGCCATGAATAAGATTACAGAAACATTGCTGCGCATTGTCTCCGAGTACGACGGAGATTTTAAAGGCGCTTTCAATATCCGCGAAGACGGCATGTGCGCAGGCCGCCAGTCTACGGAAAATGTGCGTATTGAGCCTAAGAAGGACAAGCCTGGGCTGGAAATTCATATCAAACCGGGAACAAAAGGCGAGAAGATTTCCATACCGGCCTGTGTGACCAGAGGAAACGTTGACGACCTGGTATACAATGATTTCTTTGTGGGTGAAGGTGCGGATGTAACCATTGTCGCAGGCTGCGGCGTTCATACGGACAGCGACGATGAAGCCCGCCACAACGGAATCCACCGTTTTGTTCTGGACAAGGGAGCCCATGTCCTGTACACGGAGAAGCATATCGGCACCGGCAGCGGTACGGGAGCCCGGCGCATCGATCCGGTTACGGAAGTGGAATTGGCTGAAGACGCCACTCTGGAGATGGATACTGTGCAGATTAAAGGCGTTGACAGCACCATCCGCAAAACTACAGGCACCCTGGCGGCGCGCGCTACGCTGGTGGTCAGGGAAAGAATCATGACCGACGGCTACGAGAAGGCTGAAACGGATTTTGAAGTTACCCTTGCCGGAGAGGATTCAGGGGCCGACCTGATTTCCAGATCCGTTGCCCGCGGCAATTCCCACCAGATGTTCCGCTCTGTCATCAAAGGAGAAAATCGCTGCACCGGCCATTCGGAGTGCGATGCGATTCTGGCTGACAACGGAACCGTGTCCGCCGCTCCTGCACTGGAAGCCTCCCATGTGGACGCAGAGCTGATCCACGAGGCGGCCATCGGCAAGATCGCCGGCGAACAGATCCTCAAGCTCAGGACTCTGGGCCTTACGGAAGAAGAGGCGGAAGAAAAGATCATATCGGGATTCCTGAAATAAATAGATGGAGAGTCTTACACAATAAAGAAGAGCATTTGCAGCAAACACGTTTGCTGCAAATGCTCTTCTTGTGTTTTTTCCGGCCGCCCCCGGCTCTCCCGGCTTCGGCCCAAATGGCTGCGGTAACTTTTGATTATTTTTTCGGAAAGTTACGCAAAGCTGTGAGTTTGCGGGTACTCAAAATCGTAAACAGTGAAAATTTGTGCTGCAAACCGTTTTGAAGGCCGCGGAATCGTTGCGGGCTTGCGACCAAATCCTGATTTTACTGATAAATCCCGCGACCATTGTCACCGAAAAAGCACTTTGGTCGCAGATCAAATAAAGGGGAAGTCGAAGCTTTTTAAGCGATGTGCATACTTGTTCAACAACGGATTCATTTTAGCTTTCTTGTTGAGGTATTTCCAAGGTTTGCGGTCTCTGTAGCTGCGTAAAAAGGCATATTGATCGAAATCTTATGCTCCCATGCTTCTGTATCCTTGGAAAAAGGTCAACAAAAACTTGATTTTTTGCTGCGTGTTGATAAAAATTGAAAATACCCTTTATTGATGTTCCGAAGGGTCGTCCTCGTCAAAAGACAGGCGCTTGGGCGCAAGCTTGAACCCTTTTGTTGTGATAGCCAGATAGAGGAAGCCAAACAGGGCCCATGCGCCGCCTAATATCAGAGCCGCCCGGTCGAGATTGATCCAGATGATAAAGCAAACGGCCGCTCCGATCAAAGGTGAAATCAAATACTTTATAATATCCCAAAGGCTGCGCCGCCGTTTCTCCTTGATGAAATAATGAACGATTACGCTCAGGTTCACCATCACAAATCCGGCCAGGGCGCCGAAGTTGATGATAGAAGCGATGGACAGCAGGTCGATGAAGCTGCCGATTGCGATTACCAGTCCGGTCACGAGCAGGATGTTCTTGGAAGGCGTCTTGAACTTTGGATGAACATAACCGAAAAACTTCCTGGGGAAAACACCGTCTTTCCCCATTCCATACAGCAGCCTTGATGCGGAGGTCTGCGCCGCCAGGGAACAGGCGATACATGTTATTACAAATATTCCGGTATAAATATAGGCCATTGCGCTGCCGGCAACGCGTTCCATAAGCTCCACTACGGCAGTATCCGGGTCCGCAAATTCCCGCCAGCCTGTGGGCCAGCTCAACTGCATAAGATAGTTGATGACTACGAAGTATGCGCCCATGCCTATGGTTATGGCAATGATTGCCCGGCCCACCGTTTTTTCAGGCTTTATTGTTTCCTCCGCCAGGGTTGTAACAGCGTCACAGCCCAGGAATGACAGCACCACGATGGAGGATCCCGCAAAGATCGTACCCCATCCAACATTGGGCAATTCACTGGTGTTGACGATTCCCTGCAGATCAAACAAGCTCAGAAAACCGCCTTCGCCTACGATCAGCCGAACCATGACGAACATAAAGGCAACAATAAAGATTCCCGAAAGGAAAACAAAAATGTTGTTGGCCTTTGACACAAAATTGATTCCCACGTACTGAACCACAGTAAAGACCAGGCAGAATACAATTAAGAATACTTTCGGATGTACGGATGGAAGCAGAATGCTGCAGTATTCACCAAGCAGTATGTAGCTCAATACGGACAAAAGCGCGTAATCCAGCATCATGACCCATCCGGTCATAAAGCCCACATGCGGATTTATAGTATTCGATGTGTAGGTGTACGCAGAGCCGGCAACCGGATAGATGCGAACCATTTTTGCGTAGCTGAATGCCGTAAAGCACATAGCGATGGTGGCGACGATATACGTCAGTGCGACTGCGCCATGGGTCATTTCACCTATAATTCCCGTATAAGTGGTAGCGGTTGTAAATGACATATATGCGATGCCGAAGATAATGAGATTCTTAAAGGTCAGAATTCGATTGAGCTCTTTACCGCCCTGTACTACGTCAGGATTATTACTCACAGATATACCTCCCTTCTGCTGATTGCTTAAACCACTATTTGTTAGATGCAAGTTCCTTCCTTCATGATGAGCTGAATATTTTCCCTGCTGATGTTTCGGATGTCAGCTAACGGATCCTTTTCCAGCATAATTAAATCCGCAAATTTTCCTTCTTCCAAAGTTCCCGTGATGTCATTGACACCGAGCAATATGGAGCCGTTCTTTGTCGCGGCGATGATCGCTTCCATCGGCGTCATGCCCGCATTGACCAGCGCGTGGATTTCCTTGTGCGTATATGCTCCGTACGGCGTAAGGGTGTCGCAGAAGGAGTCTGCTCCCACAGCGATTCGGATTCCCATGTCATATACTGCCTTGAAATTGGTTCTTATTCGATTCAGTTCTTTTTCTCCCAGCGTGTTGCCTTGGAAACTCTGCTGCCCTTCTCTGATAGGAGGGTCGTACTCACTGAACCATTCGAAAAATAAGCCAATCGTTGGAACCAGGGTGATATCCTTCTCTTTCATTATTTCCAAACATTCCTGTGACAATTCTTCGCCGTGTTCAATACTGGTTACGCCTGCCTTTGCAGAGGCCAAAGCGCCCTCCGCCGACTCGCAGTGTGAAGCGACAGGGAGTCCGTAATAATTGGCTTCTTCCACCATTACGCAGAGTTCCTCGTAGGTGTAGTGCTGATCGGTTTCACGTTCCCAGGCCCAAAGACCGCCGCCCGTGGCCCAGACTTTAATGCAGTCCGAACCTTCACGGAGCAGCATCCTCACCGCTTTTCGTACTTCTTCCTGCCCATCTGCGATTACGGCCCATGGATGGGAGCGCTTAACGATCTCGATGGGGACTTCATAACTGTCGCCGTGTCCTCCCGTACGTGAAAGGCCTCTGCCGCAGGCGACGATTCTCGGTCCATTGAGCAGCCCTTTCTTAATCATGTTGCGTAGGTAGATACCGTTGGCGGAGATATCCCTGACCGTTGTAAAACCGTGCTTTAAGCTCTTCATACATTGAGCCGTCGATACCATGGCCTGCTGGATGTCCGATTCCATAACCCAATCCCTGCAGTAAGGGCTTTCCGTGCCCCCATAATGCACGTGGCAATCAATCAGGCCGGGAAGGACGAACTTTCCCTGCCCGTCGATTACTTCCGCGTCAACGCCTGAAATAGGCTGAGAGCTGATCTTAGCGATTTTTTTATCCTCAATTAAAATATTTTGATTGGTTCTGGCCTCATTGCTGCAACCATCAATAAGTGTACAATTTGTAATGAGATACTGTTTCATTTCCGTCATAGTTGTTCTCCTTATCTGAAATCTACTTTTTGATAAAACTTTTAAAATTCATGAATTTTCTTTATTATAGGAGTGAATGACAATGTTTTTAATCAACTATTGGCTGTAGAATGAAATAAACATGATTTTATATTTATTAAAAAATAATTTGAATCATTTTAATTATAAAAAAGAGAAGTTAGATGTTATAATTGTATAAATAACCGTTACAATGCGATTTTAGAGGTGAGACATGTATAAGGATCGCGTATATTTTGATTTTGCGCTGCCAATCTCTGCGAAAGTATGGGAACTGCCCTTTGATGACGGTCATTCAGAGAGCTGTTTCTTTTATCAGGAGCATTTGAAAATTATTTGTGTTCTTTCCGGTTCAGTGGCTTTATGTCGAAAGGGGAAGGTCACAAATTATAAAGAAAATGAAATGATTCTCTTAGATTGCAATGTGCTTTTCCGCATACAAGCGCTGGAAAAGGAAACAATCCTGCTTTCCATAGATGCGGACAGCAACTATTACAAGCAGGTTTTTCCGCACATAGCCTGCACGATATTTAAAGAACATCCGGAAGACCCGGACCATGAATTGCTTGCTCAGGTCTTGAATACGGCGGTTTCTGTGATAGAAGGCAAGAGTGAAAATTATTCCTTTATTGATGATACGGTTCAGGAAATTTTAAAAAATCTGCTGGACACTCAGCAGAGCTTCTGTTCGGTCATTGTTTCCAACTATAAAAAGAAGGAAATACAATCGGAATATGTTTATTTAATGCAGCAGGTGCTGCTTTACCTGAATGAGCATTACGACCAAAAACTGTCCCTGGCGGATTTGGCTGCCAGGAATTTGCTGAGCGATAATTACCTGTCCCACTTAATGAAAAAGATTTCGGGGAAAACATTTAAAGAGCTGGTAGCCTATGTGCGCTGCATAAAATCGGAACGGTACCTGATACAAAGCGATTGGAAAATAAACGAAGTGTCTTATGAAGTCGGGTTTTCTCTTCCGGCCTATTATAAAAATAGCTTTTTGAATCTATACGGAGCTGCCCCTCAGGAATTCAGAGAGCTGGTTTTGGAAAACAGCGGCAATAAAGCGGAGCCTGTTGTCTACAGTCAGGAGCAGGCAGTCAATACCATAAAAGCGTTTGCCCATAAGCACCATATTCAGTTGGCTTCCCTCTCCAGCCATATTTTTTCCGTGGATTCCATAAATATAGACAAGGCGATTTCAAAGTACATCAGCCCGCTATCGGAAAAAGGAGAAATCCGCAACATAAATTCCGAAATAAATGAAAGCACGCAGCAAGCCTTTGTTAACATGCAAAAAGAGTTTCGAATGCGGATCATTACCATCGATGGTGATACCATATTGACCAACGCCATGGAAAACAGCGGGCTGACGGTTATCAAAAACATCGACTACTTAATCAATTCGGGATTTGACATCGGCATTGTTCTACGCAGGGATTCTCCCCGCTATGTCAGCGCGCTGATTGACTTTCTGACCTTTTATTCAAGGCGTTTCAAAAATACCCTGAAATACATTTCCTTTTATCTGGAATTCAGCGCCGATAAGCAGCAGACGGAGTTGTTCGAAAAGCAATTATCCAAAAGGCTTTTCGATGAATTCGGCACATCCTTTCAAATAACCATATGGTCCCAGGATAAATCGAAATTTAAGTGCGCCCCGTTTTTATACGATTCCTTTGTTCTGACGCCCTTCGCAATGGACGAGCTCTTCCACTTCCGCGGCTGGCCGGGGGAACTGGCATTTTCATTGATTGATTCCGTAAATAAAAACGGGAATATCATGGCAGGAGGAAACGGGCTTTTAACATGGAACGGCATCAAGAAACCCTGGTGGAACGCATATCGGCTGGCATCAAAGCTGCGGGGCGATATCATCAGTGAAGGCGCTGATCACATTGTTACAAACGATAACGGCGATATCGTTATTTTGACCTATAATCTCTGTGGCTTTTCGCCGGGATTTTTAAAGGCCATCAACACGAAGGAGAAGCTGTATGAGCTGATACAAAAGAAAAATCAGGTGAGAGAACACCATTTCCAATTGGATAATATCCGCGGCGACTACAAAGTAATTCGCTTTTCAATAAACCCCAGCTCCTGCTTATTTTCAAAATGGGCCAAGCTGGGCTATCCTGCGTATTTAACCAGTGAAGAGGAACAGATTATTGCGGAAACTTCCCATCCTGAGGTGGATTTTGAGAAACTCAGCATAGACGGTAAGCTGAAAATTTCTACAGTTGAGGAATCTTTCGGTGTTTCGTGCGTGGTGTTGGAAAAACTGTGAGCTTGATTCGCACTGCAGGGCCGTGGAGCACAAATGTGCGTTTGAAAATGCCGTTTTGTTTACCAACTTGCTGGACTCTGCAGCCGCACGGGTCTGCCGGAACAAATTGGCTGTAAGTTTACGGAACGCATTACAAATTTTTGAAGATTTTGTGTGGGCATGAACGCTAAAATAGCTCGTCTCGTACACAAATCGTGTAAATTAACCCATAGAAGCAGTTGACATACCAGAAAAAAGCGAGTATACTACGATTAAACAAATAAGCAATCGTTTAATTAAAAACTTAACGCAAGTATAAAATCTGAGGAGGAAGAAAAAATGACGAGGAAACAGCGAATACAGCTTTATCGAATTATAGCGGCGGCAGTGCTCTTTGCGCTTACAGAGCTGCTCCCGCTGGACCCGGCGGGACGGCTGGCCGGGTTTCTGATCTGCTATGGAGTGATCGGCTGGGATATTATCTGGAAAGCGATCACCAACATCCTGCACGGTCAGGTCTTTGACGAAAACTTTCTGATGACCGTCGCCACTGCGGGAGCCATGCTTTTGGGAGAATACGCCGAAGGCGTGGCTGTAATGCTGTTCTACCAGGTGGGAGAACTCTTTCAGTCCTACGCTGTCAGTAAATCGCGCCGGTCCATCGCCGGCCTGATGGATATCCGCCCGGACTATGCCAATGTCCTGCGGGCGGGAAAGGTGACGCAGACGGACCCGGAAGGGGTGGCCATTGGAGAAGAGATTATTGTTAAGCCGGGAGAACGTGTTCCTTTGGACGGAACCATTCTGGAAGGCAGCTCAACGCTGGATACTTCCGCTTTGACCGGCGAATCGCTGCTGCGAGAGGCTGAGGCGGGCCAGGAGGTTATCAGCGGATGCGTCAATCAGACAGGAACGCTTCGTATACGAGTATCCAAGCCATACGGAGAATCCACTGTCGCTAAAATTCTGGACCTGGTGGAGAATGCCAGCAGCAAGAAATCCAAATCCGAAGCCTTCATTACACGCTTTGCCAGATATTACACACCGGCAGTCGTTATTGCTGCCGTGCTCCTGGCGATCCTGCCACCGGTGATCACAGGACAGCCATTTGCGCCGTGGATACACCGGGCGCTGACCTTCCTGGTAATCTCCTGCCCGTGCGCGCTGGTGATTTCCGTACCACTGAGCTTTTTCGGCGGCATCGGCGGGGCCTCCAAGTGCGGCGTACTGATTAAGGGCAGCAACTATCTGGAAGCACTGGCCAAAACAGAAACGGTTGTTTTCGACAAGACGGGGACTCTCACAAAGGGAGCCTTTGCTGTCAGCGGGTGTTTTCCGCAGGGAATCAGCCGGGACGCGCTTTTGGAATTGGCAGCCTATGGGGAAAAGGATTCCAGCCATCCGATTTCCAAATCTATTATAAAAGCTTATGGAAAAGCCATCGACGGCTCACGGGTGACCCAGGTGCAGGAGCTGGCAGGGCATGGAATTTCTGTCAGGCTGGATGGAAAACAGGTGCTGGCGGGAAACGCCAAGCTGATGGAAGAAAACCATATTCCTTTTGAAGCGATAAAGGAAAGCGGAACGGTAGTTTACGTGGCGCAGGACGGAGCGTACAGAGGAGCAATTCTCATTGAGGATGAGGTCAAGGAAGACGCGGCCAGAGTCATTGAGGAATTAAAGGCATCCGGCGTCCGCAGAACCGTCATGCTGACCGGCGATACCAGAGCTGCCGCCGAAAAGGTGGCCGGGAAGCTGGGGCTGGATAAGGCATATGCCGAACTGCTGCCGGCTGATAAGGTGTCCCATATGGAAGAGCTTTTATCGCAGGTATCCGAGAAAAAGAAGCTGGCTTTTGTGGGCGACGGCATCAACGATGCTCCGGTACTGGCCAGGGCGGATATCGGTATCGCCATGGGCGGCATGGGTTCCGACGCAGCCATTGAAGCGGCCGATGTGGTTATCATGACCGATGAACCGTCAAAGATCGCCGCGGCGATGCAGATTTCCAGAAAGACCTTGAGAATCGTATATCAGAATATCATTTTTGCTCTGGGAATAAAAGGTTTGGTCCTTATCCTAGGAGCATTGGGAATTGCCTCCATGTGGGCGGCGGTATTCGCTGACGTGGGAGTGGCAGTCATAGCTATTCTCAATGCCATCCGCGCACTGAGAGTAAAAAAATCAGAGAAAGTAGAAAACAGCGCAGCTTTCAAAGAATTGGCGGCAGCGTAAAACAGACAAAACAAGCAGGAGCCAAAGCAGAGATGCAGAGGCTCCTGCTTTCGGCAGCGCACCCGGCAGGGGCGAATCAGCCCGCTGACTGCCGCGGCCACTTGGCGGGATTCAGCCGGTCGGGGACGTGCTGTTCCAGAGTTTCCCGGTACATTTCAGCCTTTTTTTCCATGTAGGCCAGGCGTTTCTGCGCTTCTTCCAGCTGGGCCTGGGCCTTGGCTTTCTGCTCAAGAATGATCTGGTAGCGCATTTCTATGGTTGAATCCCCTTCCAGACACAGGTCCACATATTTTTTTACTGACTCCAAAGGCATTCCGCAGTCGCGGAGATATTTTACCCCGGTCAGCCAGTTGATGGATTCATCGTCAAAAAGCCGGTTGTTATTCTTATCCCGTTTCAGCGAGGGAACCAGCCCCTTGTCCGTATAAAAGCGGACCGTATGCTCCGAGAGATCCAGCATTTTGGAAACTTCTTTTACTGTATACATTTGAAAAAACCTCCTAAAAACCCTTGACTTCGAGCAGCTCGAAGGTGGTAAAGTAATGATAATACCAATGAGCTTTGGTGTCAAGAATTTACTTTCTGCAAGGAGGAACAGATATGACATATTTAGGAGAAAAAATCGGAAAACTGGGCTTTGGCCTGATGCGGCTGCCGCAGAAAGACAAGGCGATCGATGTGGAGCAGGTCAAGGAAATGGTGGATCGGTTTTTAGGCGCCGGGTTTACTTATTTTGATACGGCTTGGGCCTATGAAGGCAGCGAAGACGCCATCCGGCAGGCCCTGGTGGAGCGGTATCCCAGAGAAAGCTTTCAGCTGGCAACGAAAAACGCGGCCTGGATCAACTGCAAGAGCCGGGAAGAAGCCATCGCTCAGTTCGATACGTCGCTGAAACAGACAGGCGCCGGATACTTTGATTTTTATTTGCTGCACAATCTGGGAGAGAGCCGGACCAGGTTTTTCGACGACTTTGACATGTGGGGCTGGGTTCAGGAAAAGAAAAAGGAAGGCACGATCAAACATGTGGGCTTTTCTTTCCATTCCACGGCAAAGGAGCTGGAGGAAATTCTCACAGCGCACCCGGAGATGGAATTCGTACAGCTGCAGATCAATTATGCCGACTGGAATAACCCTGCCGTCCAGTCCCGGGAATGTTATGAGGTAGCAAGAAAGCACGGAAAACCGATCATCATTATGGAGCCGGTCAAGGGCGGCATGCTGGCTACGCCGCCGGAACCAGTAAAAGAGATTTTCAGGGAAGCGGACGAAGATGCGTCGTGTGCTTCCTGGGCTATCCGTTACGCGGCGGATCTGGAGGGAGTCATCACCGTTTTGTCGGGCATGAGTAATTTGCAGCAGATGGACGATAACCTTTCCTTTATGAAGAATTTTAAAGGTTTGTCAGATGATGAAAGAGCAACCATAGACAAGGCGCAGGAAGCTTTGAGTCGTATCCCGCTGATTCCGTGCACCACCTGTGACTACTGCGCCAAGGTCTGCCCGATGAATATCGGAATTTCCGGGTCCTTTACAGCGATGAATTATCTGACCCTTTATAACAACAAGCAAGGCGCGGCCTCTCAGGAAGAGTGGCTGGTTAACGGGCACGGGAAAAAGCGGGCTGCGGAATGTATCAAGTGCGGCAAATGCCAGGAAGCCTGCCCGCAGCATATTTCCATTATCAGCGAGCTGGAAAGGGTCAGTGAAGCCTTTTGCTGACAGGCTTTAGCCGGTACATGTAAAACTCAGATGGGCGATATCCAGAGGAGCGAGGAGCAGTGAATGCTGGTGGTTTTTTGTACTGGGCACGATCTGAAAAGAAACCTTCGGCACGGTCATCTGCTCAATACATTCGTAATCATGAGGGTTAATCGGGTTCTGAAAGTTCAGCTGGCACCAGTAGTCGATACAAGAGGAGGAGGCAGCCAGCAGCTTTTGCGTAAGCTTGTGACTTTGGGCAATGTTAGCAAAATTGAAGGTCATGTCCACGGAAACCAACGGATCGTCATTGAAAGCCAGGATGCTGTAATTCTCATGATTCCTCGTAACAATATATCCAGGCCCTGCATCAGAGATCTGTCCATATAGGTCGAGCCAGAACATACAGAGATAGTAAAGCGGTTTCTTCATGCCATTGACGGCGAAGATGCCGTTTTTGTTTTTTGAAGTATCAATGGCCTGCAGATGGGGAAGAGAAAGATCTCTGCTTTGGGAGGCCCTTTTTAACAGGGAAATACAATAGTCCTGAGGAAAAGCGCGATGATACAGCTGCGCCGGATTTTCATTTTTTTGTCCGCTTTTTTTAGCGGCCAGAACATGTTCAAACAGATGGCCGGAAACCTGACTGAAGAACCGGGAATCCCGCTCATCATCGGGGACAGACCGGAGGCTCTGGGGCTGGGCCAGGTCCAGCGTAATATGCCTTCTTTGGGGATTGGAATTTTCCAAAACCGTAATTCTGGAAAAATCCTTTTCAATCAAATCCAGAACTGCGTCCAAGGGTAAAATCCGCGCCTGAGGCTTTGCGAACATAACCGTTCGCTCCCGAAATTTCTGCCGGTATTCTTTGGGGTGCATGCCAAACCATTTTTTAAAAGAATCGACATAATAGTTATAATTGGAAAAACCCACATCCATGGCTATCTTGGAAATAGCTTTATCTGTGGCAAGAATATCATATTCGGAAATCTCAGCCCGGGTCATATTGAGAAAATCGCGAAAGCTGGCGCCGACAAAACGCTGGAACAGGTGGGACAGATAGAAGGTGTTCATATTTTCGGCGGCTGCGATAGCGGAAAGGCTGATTTTGCAGTTGTAGTTGGCGTAAATGTAAGCGACGATGCGGCTGATTCGATCGATCTGAAAAACGTCGTGGGTGCCGCGATGCTCCCAGGACTTATTATCATTAATCATAAAGTTTCGAAAATCATTATGGAGCGTTTTTAAAATTCCGGTGGCGCTTTCAATCATTACCTGCCGATGGTGATCGTAGGTTTCCCGGCTTTTTAATACCAGAGAAAAAATCTGTCGCCTGAGCAGAGCCTGACTGGTATAGATAATATCGGGATCCGTGGAGTGAATGGAAAATACCTGGTTGCCCAGATTGGGGAACAGTGTGGAAAAGTATTCGATATCGAAGCTCAGCAATATGATTTTACTGGTTTCGGTCAGACTTTCAAATCCGTGAATGTCCTCGGAATGGATGAACTGAATGCCGTTTTCCTTTATATGATAATAGCCGTAAGTCAGTTTCAGTTCCACCTCGCCGGAAAGAACATAGCAAATTTGGATATCGCTGTGAAAATGCCAGGGATAGCTTCCCAGCTCAAGAATCTGCACTTTAACCGGCAGATTGTCTTCATAAGTAATCTTTTCTAACATAAAATACGCCTCCGTAAGCAGGGGGTAAGCGGGCAATACTTTCTTTTTTGCTTTCTTCCATTATATCATCGGATTTAATAATAAAAAATAATGAAATAATTTAGAAAATTCTAAAAAATATTAGCAACAAAAGCATAGCCGCGGCCCGGGCGAAAGACTATACTGAACCAAATACATCATTTGGAAAGGAAGGTATGCAAAAATGAGTGGACAAAAAGACGGCGTCAATGCCTTAAAAAAACAGAAAGTCGGATTGATCAGCCTGATAGCCATCATGTATTGTGCATGCGCCGCGGGCGCTTTCGGCGTTGAAGAAATGATTACGGCCAGCGGCCCGGGAATGACCATCATCATGCTGCTGGTGTTTCCGCTGATCTGGGCGGTGCCCTTTTGTATGGGCGTAGCGGAGCTGGGAGCTATTATGCCCGACGAAGGCGGCTCTTATGTCTGGGTCAAACGAACGCTGGGCGAATTCTGGGGGTTTATAGGAACGTTTCTTCTGGCCATCTCCTTTTATGTGGCCAATGCGGTCTACATCGTGCTCTCCGTGGGCTATTTGTCCTATTTCGTAGAGCTGACGGTTTTTCAGGCTTTCTGCATCAAAGTAATTTTGATCGCGATTTTCACCGCCATTAATCTCATGGGAATTCAGGAAGTCGGGAAGGTCAGTACATTCCTGACAATAATCGTAATCGCGGCCTTTGCTCTGGTAGCGATCGTAGGCTTTCTGAACTGGAATCAAAACCCTATGGAACCTTTTGTGCCCAAGGGCGGAGGAATGATCGAAAG
The DNA here is from genome assembly GCF_024459955.1 of Anaerovorax odorimutans. Lineage (GTDB taxonomy): Bacteria > Bacillota > Clostridia > Peptostreptococcales > Anaerovoracaceae > Hominibacterium > Hominibacterium odorimutans_A. The sequence continues at coordinate 80,606 of NZ_JANFXK010000014.1, read as the reverse complement.
CATCGGCGGATGCGCGTCTCTCTGCATCTGGATGTACTGCGGCTACATCAGTATTCCCAACATTGCGGGGGAAGTGGATAATCCGCAGTTGATTCCCAAAGCAGTGCTGCTTTCTCTACCTTTGATCACAGCGACCTACGTACTCCCCACCATTGGCGGACTTGCTTCGGTTGGAAACTGGGAAAGCTGGACTGTGGACGGCAGTAGCGGCGGCGTTGGATTTTCCAGCGTGCTGACGCAGTATATGGGGCCGGCCATGGGAATCGTTTTCTGCGTGGTTGCCATTGCCTCACAGCTGGCTATTTTCAACAGCCAATTGGCTACCGGCTCCAGAGGCTTCTTTGTTCTGGCAGATGACAACCTATGCCCAAAATTTCTGCGTAAGGTTTCCAGGAAAAAAGGCGTTCCTTATGTAAGCGTGCTGCTTTATACGGCTGTCACTCTGGCGCTCATGGAATTTGAATTTACCGCGCTGGTGCTTCTGGAAGTCATATTCGGCCTGGCTACATATGTACTTGTTTGTATAGCCTTAATCAAAATGAGAAAACTCTATCCGGTTGAAGAGCGAAAGGGTTTGTTTGTGATACCGGGCGGCAAAGCGGGGCTGTATTACTGCGGGCTGCTCCCGATTCTGGTATGCGTCATTGTACTGCTTTTAAACGGTACGGACTACTTTTTAGGCGGGATGCTCTTAATCCCCATTGCGGTTTTATTCTATATTATTTTCAAGCGCTTTTACGGAGGACTTCATAAAACAGATCCGAATCTTTACCCGATCAATGGGAAAACAAAACTGGCCCGGGGAGATTTGAGCCGGTTCGGCGCCTTTGCCCTGATAATCGGCGTATATTCGATGATCAGCGTGCCGTTTTTTAACTGGTATGAGGGCGATTGGGGACAGGAATATTATTTAGAGGAATATGGAAGCGGTTTGTTCAGCAATTTCGATGGCATGCTGAAAATCCTCTTGATCTATGGAATCGTTATGGCCGCAGCGGGTATTGCATTGTCCCTGTTGGGGAGAAAATACGACCCGGTACAAAAGGAGGTGGACCTCAATGAAGACAGCGGAAAGCTTGTATTATAACGGAACCATTTATTGTTCGGCAAAGGCGGACTCCCGGGCGGAAACGGTGGCGGTGGCTGGAGGGAAGATTCTCTTTGCCGGAAGCCGCCAGGACGCGGAGCCGTACATACAGGAAGAGACGGAGCTGATTGACCTGAAGGGCGGGGTCATGTTCCCCGGATTTATTGACGCCCATGCCCATCCGGTTATGGCGGCATATTTTCTTTCCGGCATCCTTCTTGATGTGAATATGGGGCGGCAGGAAATTTTAGCCGCCGTTCAAAAGTATATCGGGGAGTACCCGGAAAAAGAAACATATTTCGGCCATGGTTACGCGGAATGGTTCTTTGAAAGGGAACGGCTGCATAAGGAAGAGCTGGATGCCATTTGCCCGGATAAACCGATTGTGATTACAGGCAGCAGCGGCCATGAAGGCTGGTGCAACAGCAAAGCGCTGGAAATGGCGGGAATTGATCGGAACTTTCCGGATCCGGTACCGGGATTTCATTTTTTCAGAAGAGACGAAAATGGAGAACCTACGGGGAATTTCATGGAAATGGGCTGTCTGTCAATTCTATGTGAACGTTTGAATCTGTTTGAGGAAGAAACCGTTCGCCGGCAGCTGAAACAAGTATTTGAATATTTTAGCAGTATTGGAATTACAGCCATAGCGGACTGCGGCTCCCTGCCTTTCATGGAGGAGATGGGTTTGCCGATTATCGCCGATATGGCGTATGACCGCTCACTACGCCAGAGGATTTTTGGCTGCTGTTTTGTCGCCCGGCCTGAGGACAAAGAAGGTGCCGTGGAGCAATTGCGGCAGCTGCGTAAAACCTATTTCCTGCCCGACTGGCTGGAAATGAAAACCTTGAAAATTATCAATGATGGTACGATGGAAAGCCGGACAGCCAGCTTGTCAAAGCCCTATTTGGGCGCGGCCCGATGTGTCAGTCCCATGCTGGAAGGAGAGGATTTACAGGACTTATGTCTGGATGCGGCAGGGAAAGGATTTGACGTCTATATCCACGCCATCGGTGACCGGGCCATTCACGAAACGGTATTGGCGGCGGAGAAAATAAGGCGGGCAGGTTTCCATAAGACCAGGATTACCAACGCCCATACGGAACTGGTGCAGGAGGAAGACATTCCCAGGTTTGCTCAGTGGAATATAACGGCCAATACCACCGGCGGATGGCATTATGGGACGGAGGATGAAAAAAAGACCATCGGCGAGAGAGCGGACCGCCTGTTCCCGCTCCAATCAATTTTACAGGCCGGGGGAAGGATGAGCCTGGGCAGTGATTTTCCGGTCGACGAGCAGGGGGCAAATCCCATGATTTCCATGGAAACCGGCGTAACCAGACAGCTGGCGGGCAACAGGGAGGGCTTGATCCTGCAGCCTGAAAGTCAGCGGCTTACCATTGAGCAGATGCTGGAGGGATATACGGCCTCCGCTGCTTATCAACTGGGCATGGAATCGAAACTAGGATCCATAGAGCCCGGCAAATACGCGGATTTCACGGTCCTGGGAGCTGATCCCTTTGAGGTGGAAACCTATCAGATTCATAAGATTCCAATCTGCATGACCGTGGCAGGAGGGAAGATAACCTATAAAAAAGAGTAAAACCTTTGTACTAGGTGGCGCGGCATTGAATTCTATCCAATGCCGCGCCACTTATCTTTAATTGGCTGCGGTTTGGCCAGCGGTCTGAGCGTTTGAATCCGATGTTGTTTCCCCATATCCGATCGAAAAACGCCTTTTATGGATAAAAGTTGTGGGCTGGAAGGGTCTGTTTTGAAGCATTCTCTTCCAAATGGCCTATTTGTAAAAAACCAGGCCCGGGAACCGTTGCAAAATTATCCATATTCGCTATAAATTAAAGGCAAATGGGTAAACGCTTTTCCTGCGCCGGGCACTCCGGTTTGGCAGCACTGACAAATAAAAAGAAAATTCAGAAAAAATAACTTGACAAAGCAAACTGAAACATATATAGTTACAGTTACAGACGGGAACGCCGGAAAAAGGTTAAGCGGGGATAAGAGAATCATTTAAAAAGGGGAACGCAATGCAGGGTGCTGCAGGAAGAGTAAGGAGTAAAGTCATGAATACACGTGAACATGAGACGATGAAAGTAAGGGGAAGCGCAGATGTTTCGTATCTGGAGAAGACAGTGGATCAGATGGTATGGGAGTTTATGGAGGAAGAAGAGATCCCCGGGCTGACTCTGGCAATTGTACAGGCGCCGTACATACCCAGGGTAGTGGGATATGGAGTGTCCGACGCTCAGCAGAGGAGACTGGCCTCAGCCAATACCATGTGGCCGGCAGGGCCGATTTCTCAAGCCTTTGCCGCCGTAGCAACCATGCAGCTATATGAGGACGGCACATTACAGCTTGAAGATACTGTGGGGAAATGGATTCCGGAGGCGCCGGGATCATGGAAAGCTATCACAGTGCTGCAGCTGCTCCGCCATGCTTCGGGACTTGCCGATTACCGGCAGGACAACGCCTTCTGCCCTTTCTGCAAATGGACCTTTGGGGAGCTGATGGAGTTGACAGCGGATATGCCTTTGCGATTTACGCCAGGCATGGACGTGGAGCAGAGCGCCACCAATTTCCTGCTGCTGACAGAGATCATTGAACGGGCCTGCGGGATGAGCTATCACGATTTTGTTACGGAACGGCAGATTCGATATCTGGGACTGCCCAGAACCGGGTTTGCGGAGAATCTGGATAAGTTCAATTACGAAGACGTTTCTCTGACCGGCAATGTCCACCAGAAATTTAAAGCGGACGGTTTATACATTGATCCCACAGAATCGGCGGCCAGCTATGGGCCGGAAGGTCAACCTGTAGCGAGGGTCGAATCGTCGGCGCTGAGAGGGTTTTCCGATCTATGGGCTTCGGCGCAGGACATTTCGTTTTGGGATATCAGCCTGGCCGGTTCTGTTCTCATCCACAGTCAGGAGTCCCGGGATTTGATCTATAAGCCGTGGCAGCTGCCGGACGGCAGAGAGGTTCCGGCTGTGGCGGGCTGGCAGTTCTATAAGCATCGGGGACTGATGGACATTAAGGGTTCTGTTCCCGGATTTTCGTCTTTCCTCAGCAGGTTCACCCATGCGGAAGAATTGGTCTGCGTGACGCTGCTGGCCAATAAGGAAGGCGTGGATTTCACCAATCTGGGGAGAAGAATCGCCGGAGCGTTCGGAGATCTTCTGTCCACCAATTACGACGATAACAAGCTTTATTTGCTGGAAGGACAGCTTTCGGCCGCGGATACGGTAACCCGATTGGAAGAAGCACTGACAGAGCGGAATATTCCGGTCTTTGCCAAGTTCGATCATCAGCGGAACGCAAAAGCGGTGGGACAGGAGCTGCGGCCTACTACGGTGCTGGTTTTCGGATCGCCGGAAGTGGGAACCGGACTGATGCAGGCGGATCAAAGCATTTCCCTGGAGCTGCCTTTGAGGATTTCCGTGTGGGAGGATGAAGCGGGGAGCACCTGGCTGGCGTTCCCGTGGATGCAGAAGCTGGCCGCGGGTTACGGACTGGCGGAGAATCCTGTGATTCCGAAGATGCAGAAGCTGCTGGAAACGCTGGTTCGCAGGGCAGGCAGCGTGTACTGATTGATTGGATGCGGATCAGAAGTTCAGGTCTGGGTGCAGCTTTCCATATTTGAAGTTTCTTATCCATTTTAAGCAGAAAAAACGCCTTTATGGATAAAAGTTGTGGCCTGGAGAGGTCTGTTTTCGACCATTTCCTGTTAAACAGCCTAATTTAAAAAAAGAGTCCGCAGACCATTACAAAGTTATCCAGATTATTCTCAAAAGAAGCGAATCTGGATAACTTTTGTTATACGATATTCAACCTTACGGCAACGCCGATACGATCCGGTCAGAATAGTATATGAGCAGGATTAGGCAGCGTTATCTCTTACCTGCCGCCGCCCATTAAGAAGGTTTATTTCTTAATAGGACAGTCCTTTGTTATGGATGAATAATTCTATACACTCTCAATGGGTATACAGATCTCTGTGATACAATTTTCAGGGTCATCAGGATCATAAGAGTTTTTCAAGTGGAGTTCGGCGGGAATTCCGGTAATCTTATAATTCTGCGTGTTTATCCATCGAATCATTTCCGAATAAGTCTCTTCCAGTTCATCATTATAGTCTGGGCCGTAGCAATCTCCGACGTGGATGGCTGTAACATATTTCCCTCCAAGTATTGTTTTGAAACGATTATCTTCAAGCATAAATTTGCGCCTTTCTACAGACAGGCATATTTCTGTATCCAGGTGGGAAAAATCATCAATTTCCATATTCTCATAATAGTAAATTCCGATATATGGTTCTCTGGCTTCAAGGCCCATTGCTTTGAGATCCTGCTCACATTCCATACAGAAGGCGGGTTCTTCCATTAAATCGATGATCCTTCTCTTTGAATAGACAAATTTTTCTTTTATTTCCCGTATTGCAAAATTCATTCTATTAAGAAGCGGGTATGTGCTGTTCTTAGCTTTTATGTCTTCAATCTTTGAATTGATCTGTGCGTTTATCCTGTTGAGATTTTTTATCTCCAAATCCAATTCAGATTTTCTGTGATTCAGAGCGGTGATAAGAGTAGGAGGACTTTGATTGTCCATAATTTGTCCGATTTCTTTTAGAGAAAACCCAAAAACGCTGAGTTCCTTGATAAGAAGTATCTCAGTTATCTGGTCTTCCCTATAATACCTGTACCCAGTCATTTCATCTATATTGCTTGGGCTGAAAAGGTTAATCTTGTCATAATAACGAAGGGCTTTTACCGATACCCTTGCTATATTTGCGAACTCTCCGATAGAATATTTCATTGTTTCATTATATAATACCGGAAACCTCATTTCAAACGATTTATCCCACTTCAGCAAGGTCTTCCCAATAATTGTTTAAATATTTAAATAATATGTTGACACTCCCCCGGGGGGAGACTTTAGTTTTGAAACAAATACACATACTGTTTAAGTTGATTTGAAGGAGGATGAATATGAAAAATGAAAAAATTATTATTAAAACACCGGACATAGGCGAATTCGAAGATGTTAACCGCATCGATTCCGAAGCATGGTCAGTGCTGCCGCCAGTACCCGATGAAAAAGAAGATCTGTTCAATATTCTAAAGACTTTTCCAGAGGGGTTTTTGTCTGTATATGTTGATGGTGAAATAGCGGGCAATTGCTATACTGTAAGGCTTAATTATGACATTGATCACCCCGTCAGAACATGGGAAGAAGTGTCCGGTAACAGCCGTGCCGATAACCACGATGCAAACGGAGATACGCTATATGTGATTGCTCTTGGCATATCGCCCAGATTTCGTGGACGCGGGCTGGGTGAAAAACTGATTAGAGCGCAGCAGGACAATTGCGTGAAATTCGGCTGTAAAGCTTTGATTTTGGGGTGCAGAGTACCTGATTATCACCAGCATTCAGATATGCGTATCGAAGATTACATCAAATGGAAAGACGATAACGGTAAATATATTGACAAGGAGCTGAGGTTTTATTCAAAATGTGGAATGGAATTTATCAAGCCGTTGCCTGAATATATGTCAGGCAATAATGCCGACCCTTATAGCCTGAACTATGGGGTGCTGTCAGTTTGGAATAATGATTTGTATAGTAAGTAAAGGAGGCTCAAATGAGTTGCAATTCAACAGGAGGAATTGAAGGCGTGGAAGGCCTGAAAAAGAAGAACTTAGGGCCTGTTTCCATAGCGTTTTTAATATATTGCCTGGCTGCCGCGGGCGCTTTCGGCATTGAAGAGATGATTCCGGTCAGCGGCCCGGGTTTAACGCTTTTGATGCTTTTGATATTTGCGTTTATATGGTCATACCCGATATGCAATATAGTAGCGGAGACCGGTTCGTTACTGCCATCTGAAGGAGGTCTTTATATAAGTGTACAGAAGGCTTTCGGTGAGTTTTGGGGATTTCAAAATGGGTGGTGGCTGACGATAGCTTTTTATCTCTCATCCGCAACCTTTGTCTCCATTATCGGCGGCTACACCGCGCAACTGCTCTCGCTGGATGAAACCGGTACACAGCTTGTCAAACTAGCGGTTGTAATTATTTTTACGATCGTCAACCTGTTGGGGCTAAAAGAAGTAAGCATCATATCAAATATTCTGTCTGTGGCTATTTTGACGGCATTTGCGCTTGTCTGTATCGTTGGCCTTGCGAACTGGCAGCACAATCCGGTACAGCCTTTCATTCCGGAAGAGACCGGACTGCTGGAAGCCATTGGAAATTCAATTTGCATATGTGTTTGGATGTATTCAGGATATGAATGTATCGCGAACATTGCAGGTGAAGTGACAGACCCTCAGGTTATTCCCCGCGGTCTCAAAATTGCATTGCCGGTCATCGCCGTTTCATATATACTTCCCACATTGGCAGGGCTGGCTTCGGTAGGTCCGTGGGATACATGGTCCCTCGAATTCAATCAGGAAGGCAGTGTGGGATATGCTACTGTTTTACAGCAATATATCGGTCCTGTTGCGGGATATGCGTTTTTGGTAATCGCCATTATATCTCAATGCGCTATCTTTAATACCTATATTGCATCAGGGTCAAGGGGATTCTTTGTAATGGCAGATGATAATCTGTTTCCAAAGGGCTTTGTAAAAGTAAGCAAAAAGCGAGGTATTCCCTATATTGGTGTCATTTCCATAGCACTGGTATCACTGCTTTCTACGCAATTTGACTTTAACTTTCTTGCAATAACTACAACCGTATTCCTGCTGGCTGTGTATATATTAAGCGCATTGGCAGTTCTGAAACTCAGGAAAAAATATCCGATCGAGAACAGAAAGGGACTTTACATCATACCAGGCGGGAAAGTTGGTCTATATTTTTGTGTATTTCTGGTAGTGGGGCTCTCTATGTTTTCATTTGTAATCAATGGAACGGATTACCTTCTGATTGGTCTGATTGGTATGCTTTCAGGTCCTGTAATTTACATCGTATGCAAGATAAAATACAAAGGGTTGACTCTGAAAGAGCCGGATGAATATAAGATAAATCCCGCAACGCGGCTGGCGGCAGGAGATATGCAGAGAATCTCTCTGTTCATAGTGTTTTTAGGCCTTATAGCCTTTATAGCCCAATTTTTCATTAGGCTATATGAAGGTTCCTGGGGAGCGGAATACTATCTTGAAACGTGGGGATCAGGGCTTTTGTCAAATTTTGAATTGATGTTGAACATACTGGTGTATGGCGGGGCAGCGTTTATAATCGCAGGCTGGATATCCTATCGAATATTCAAAAAGAAGGATCCGGTAATATAAAAATTGAAATAAAAGTTAAGTTTAAATCAGCATGATTGCTAAGGAGGAAATATGCTAGATAATTTTAAATTATTCAACGAGTCATGGTTGAGGTGGGGTGCCAAAAGAAAAGAAGACGCAAAGGTATGTATCATGGGAATCCCATTTGATAACGCAACCAGTCTGAACAAAGGGACCATGTATGGACCAGATACTTTAAGAAGGCTGTCGATCGATCTTTCCGATATAACGGAAAGCTTTAAACCATTGAAAGACGAAATCCTGTATGATATTGGCGACATTCAAATTGATCTGAACTGGGAAAGATACTATAAAACAGTGGAAGAGGAAGCATATAGGTTAATGGCGGATGATCAATTCTGTCTGTTTCTGGGAGGCGATCATTCGGTAACGATTCCCTTGCATAAGGCATTTGGAAAATGGCAGAAAAAGAAAAACAAGGATGCACGCATAGGCATAATTCACTTTGACGCCCATTACGATTTATGTGATGAGTATGATGGTCATAAATGGTCACATGCATCTACGGAAGCAAGGGCGCTTGACGATGTCATCAAGGGAGAAGACTTGCATTTTCTTGGAATAAGGGTTGCTGAAAAGGCTGAACTCGATACCATTAAAAGAAACCCAGGGATCAAAACTATAACAGCGCTGGATATTTTTCAAAAAGGTTACCTGTGGGCGTATAAAGAATTGGAAGCGCACTTCAAAGACTATGATGCCGTTTACTTCACTCTTGATATCGATGTCCTGGATCCGGCATTTGCCCCAGGCACAGGAACCCCGGTTGCTGGAGGGATATCCTCCAGAGATCTGATAGAGCTTTTCAAACTTATGCTGGAAGGGCTTCCTGTCAAGGCTATGGATATCGTTGAAGTTGCTCCGCCGCTGGATGTCAATGATATAACCTCCTGGGCCGCGCTCAGAATAATTCATGAACTATTGCTTTATAAAAGTTACAATTAAGATTGGGCAAGATACATATCTAAGGGGCCTTGCTTTTACCCAAATTCCCAAAAGACCCAAAAACTCACAAATTGTTCATTTTCTCCCAACGACATAATTAGTAAATAGTGCTAAAATATAGTAAATAGATTGAATTTTCTGTAATAAGCAAGGAGGATATGATGGGTCACTTTCATTTTATGCTGCCCAATTGCCAAAAGCCTGAACGCCTGTGCCTGAGCATCGGCGGACAGGCTTTTTCTGTACAGGAGCACACGGAGGAATCGCGGGAAGAGGCAGCCAGGTCCAATCTGGCGCTGGCTGCCATACCGCGGCAGCAACGGGCACAAATCAATTATTTTGCGGAAGTAGAGCTGGACAAGCTGCCGGAAAACCGGCTGCTGAGAGCACAGATCACCGAAAAGGAGACCGGTGACAGCCCTTTCAAGCTGCCGGTTTTACATCATTTTTCCGTTTATATCCCCAGAAAACACAGGGAACTCTACATGGACAGATATGTGATGCCTCAAATGACGGCGGAAAGAAACGATGCGGCGGACAGTTTGTTTTATCTGGATCCCAAGCTTTCCATGCTGGGCGCTGAGGAAGAACAGCTGCTGCAAATGCTGGCAAGTGCGGAAATGGACAATGGGGACTTTCTGCTTCGGCTCAATCTGGACGCCGGATACCTTCTGACTCCCATGGATATCGCAAAATCGCTGGTTTTCCAGCATCCAAATCTGGCCAACGCCCAGCCCGGCACCGCTGCCGTCGTTATGAACGAGCATGTGGCGCCTTCCCGTGCCAGCAATCCAGAACAGTACCAAAAACTCTATAATCTGGCTACGGACATCAGCAGGCAGGGGCCGGACAAATGGTGTTACCGCACAAACGTGACCAACCGGACGACCGGAAAAGAAATGGTCTATGAGTACGATATCGCCAGCCATAAGACCGGGGATCGAGTGGAAATCTACGATCTGTCCGACCGGACGCTGAAAAGCACCGCCGATCCGCTCAGGGGCGCCCTCAGCACTGCCAACCAGGACGAACGTTTGCAAAACTACACATGGCATACGGCGCCAGGCACTGCCTGCGACGAAAAGGATGCCAGTACCCGTCAAAAACAGCAGATGCGGCAAAGAGCGGACCGCAGCGGAGGCGTGAGCTGGTCGCTGAAAGAACAGACGCCGCTTCGGGGCATGAACCTTTATCAGAACAGCATCCGAGTCAATGATAAAACCTTCAGCATGGATGTGAAAAATTACTGGCTGCGGACTTTGGGAGCATACTATCGGCTGCTGGACGATAAGGGAACGCCCTACGGAGAAAAGAAATTTTCTACGATAGTCGTCCCGGTGGATACCCTGATGGGAATTCCCATGCCTGTCTGGAAGACAACGGTAGAACTGGATTTCCCGGACGACGCTTCCGGTGTCGATCTGCTCTTCGGCGGTCTGGGAACCTCCGGTTACGATAAAGACGTATGTATCGACGGAATTGCCTTGACCGCTATCTTCCAATTGGGAATCCCCACATTCTTCCTATTCATCGACGCAGGACTTGTTACAACAAAAGTTCTCACAGAGGCCATGAAAGATAAAGCATTTGTCAATCAGGTAGTGCAGACCTTTGTGGAAGTAATCAAAGCAGGTATCTATAATGGTCCTACTGTAGGGCTCATTTATTCGCTCCTGGAGATTACGGGCAAGACCATCGGCGGGATATTGGCGACAAAACTCTTTGAAAAGATTTTTATCTGGATCATGGGGCTGAAAACAAAGCAGGAGATTGAAGCGGAGCTTCCAGTGGCAGGATGGATTTTGCGCATTGCCAATGTGGTGATGGATCTGGCCCAGCTGGCCCAGACCATAGCCGAAGTTTGCAGTTCTCCCGCCGTAATCAGCGCCAGGGTGACCCGCAGTATGAATATGAAAGCCATCGTAAAACCGGACCCGGCCCATGGAGAACCGGGCCGCCCGCAGACCGCCGTATGGCCGGCTGCCGCGGACAACTGGAAGATAGAGCTGCTCTACAGAGGAGGCACCAATAAAAGCACGGTGGGAACGTTTTCCAAAACCACCGCGTCGGCTCCCATCGAAGCCAGCTTTACCCAGGTTCCGGCCGGAGGGGAATGCAAGATCTACGCCTCCGCTTATTCGGAAAACGGGTGGCTGTGCGGCAAATGGGAGAGCGACTGGATCAAGGCCCTTCCCGACGGGGGCAGCGATACCAAAACCGTGACCGGAGCGATCACAGAGGTACTGGTGCCCCTTACCTGCGATGTGCAGTATCAGTATAAGGAAAAACTGGTCTATGACGAAAGCGGCTACGGCTGGCATGAAGGGGACAAACCCAGGGAAACCATCAAAGATCTGGGACAGGGTACCGGCGACCGTCTGTGCAGGCTGGAGCACATCACCTACAGCACCCACTTGAAGCAGGCCGGGTACGTGTGGAACGCCGCCGGTTCCAAGCTTCCGCCCGTATTGGAGCAGGAAGAGGGGCTCACTGCCGAATATCTGGCGCAGAATATTTCCGTTCTGGGAAAGGAGACTTTGAACCAGCGGCTGAAAACCTCAGAGCTGGGGTTCAGCGGCCAGCCCTGTATCGCTTACAACAAGTTTGGTGAAGGCGGCGACAATTTCATTCTGGACCCCAGGAAGGGACAATGCCATCTGAGAAAGGTGGACCTGATGGATGGAAAGCATGGATTCGGCTTTACAAACGCGGCGATGAAAAGCTACGGAAGATTCAGCCAGAATCATCTGGACGCAATGGTCATCCATCCCGATGGAATCGCCATCGCCGTCAACTGGAAAAACAGCAAAATGGAAATCCTGGAAATCCCCGAAACCCCGTCGCCCGATCAGGAAGCCAAAGAAGCGCAGCTTCTGTCAGGACAGGGAGTCCGCCAGGGTCTGATGGACGGCCCCACAGCCCTGAAAATCGCCAGAGACGGGAGGATACTGATTCTGGAGACCGGCAACAGGCGGATACAGGGATTTGATACAAAGGGCAACCCGGTTCCCGGTTTTTTGGGGGAAAAGCGGCTGGAAGGCAAAACGTCACAATATGCGGCGGATCTCGATCAGGAGCAATTTTCCGATTCTTTGCGTGAGCTGTTCCGCCGGGCAGGCATGAGCAAACTCTTTACCATTGAGGAGGGCTGGCAGCAGCTGCTGGACAGACAATGTTTAACGGAGGATCTGCGCCATGCACTGGCGGAGCAGGGTCTCTATCTGTACTGGGACGAGAAGGACTCCCGGGGAAGCGCGGCGATAAAAACCGTGCGGACGGGCGCGGAATGGGAAATCATCGAACCGGCGAGAAATTACCGCTACAAAGCGATCAAGGAGCGTGGAAAAATCAGCATCTATGAGTTGATTACGGAAATGGAAATCAAAGCAGTCAAGGCCGGAGAAACCTGGCAGCTTACAGATATAGCGGGAGGACGGGCATTCCTGGCCAGAGCAGAAGGCAGAGCCATCCGCTTTTACGACTATCTGTCCTACGTCAGCCTCAAAAAATTTTCTCGGGCGGATACTTATCTGGACTTTTCCATTGAAGGGCTGGGCTATTTATATGTGCTTTCCTACAGTGGCAGCGGCAGCAGGGCGGAGGACTATCACCTGGATATCTACCAGCCGGACGGAAGCTTTCTGGTACGGACGCCGGACAACCGCCTGCAGCCGGAAAATCCCCATTATCCCAACGTGGCAAAATTTGAGGTGGATGAATTCCGCAATCTCATCACCCTGAATTTTGAAAAAATCACAGGAGCAGGGGGAAGGCCGGAGCCTTCCGTCAGCCAGTGGAATCCCACCACGCCCCTTTTCGAGCTGGACAAATCCCATGACGGGGAATTGCGGCGGGGCGACATGAAAGCGGTCCGCAAGTTGTTTGCGGAGCACCGGATCACGCTGACAGACAGCGCCCGGTTGACAGCGGTAAAAGCGGGAGAACGTTACCTGATTGAGGACAGGCAGAAGGTTGCGGAAAAAGAGAGAAAGCTGGAATTCGATGTAATCTTGTGCGTGGACAAATTTTATGTTTATCGCATTTTAAAATAAGCCTGCATGGAAAAGGAGCGCGGAATGGAAAAGCAAGACATTGTCGTAACCAAAGAACGTCCGCTGTTGTTAAAGGGGAGCGGTACCTGGGAATACGGAACCATCACCATTAAGGCCGGCGGCTGCATACGCCTGGAAAACCAGGGCGGAAAAACCGTCATCCGGGCAGACCGTATAATCAAAGAAGGATAAGAAAGGAACACCTATTATGTGTAAAGAAAGAGATCAGCTGCTGATGGAAGTCATGGATTGGCAGGAAGAATATTTTATTAATCACGTCAAGGAAAGAAAACCGCAGAAAGGGACGATTTATACCAAAGATTACGAGGAAGGATTTTTTATCACCCCGGAAGCGTGCAGCCTGGGAGAACCGGTGTATCTGGACGTTCCCGACCTGGACACCATGAAAAAGCTGTGCAATCCCGACGAGCTGGTGGCGATGGGAGAATACGGCTCCCTCTGCGGAGAACTGCCCGAGTGGGAAGCCGCGGACAGTCTGCGGGATTTTTCCGACTTTTCCATACTGGAAAAGTCCGCTCTGTGCGATGCTTTCAATCAATACGTGTATCGGGATTCCAGTCTGGTAAAATCCTATAAGCAGCCCCTCAACCAATACTATTTTCCCATGAAGGTGCCTGTGTTTGAATATGAAGATATTGTGGTGACCAAGGGACACCCTCTGTATATCGGAAAAGAGGGTGATGAGCCGACCATTGTACATTTCCGCAATATGACATTGGAGAAAGGAGCGCAGGTCATAACCCGGGGAGTGGTGCAGGTAATCAGCGATAAGGTTAAAAGTCTGGGGACCAAAGCAGAGCCCGATATTCTGGCCAGCGTGGGCAATAACGGGGCGGATAATACGGGGGCGGCCGCACAGGGGGCCACAGGAGATCCGGGTACCCCGGGCACCTCGGGAACCAGCGGAAAAAATTCTTGTTCAATCCAACCGTCATCCGGAGGGCCCGGAGGGACAGGCAAGACCGGAGCTCTGGGGAAATCCGGCTGGAACGGTACCAACGGCGGCATTCTGGAGAAAAAACAACGGGTGATGGAAGGCTTCTTTTATGTCTACAGCAACGGAGGTAACGGAGGCAACGCGGGCAGAGGCGGCAAAGGCGGAACCGGAGGCAATGGCGGCGATGCGGCACCGGCCAATGGGCATTGTCCGGCAGGAAACCCGGGAACAGGCGGAAACGGAGGAGTTGGCGGCATCGGGGGCAACGGTGGAAACGGAGGCGATGGAAAAGAGGTCAATATTATGTATAATCAAGAGGCCTCTCCTACTGCGAAATTTAAGGTGCTGACACCCGCTCAGGCGGTAAACATGGGATTGCCCAACGCAGCAGGCGGAACGGAAGGCGCAGGCGGGTTTGCCGGTGAGGGAGGGATTGGCGGAAGATGCTACGATGCAAGCGGCAAGCTGGTTCCCAGCGGCGATACCTATAAGGGTCAGCCCGGAGTACCCGGCAGCGATGGCGATGCGGGCGAAACGGGAAGCCCCGGGGACATCTTCATCAATGGCACCTATATCTAATGACACCGGAAAGGCGGAAACCATGGACATTCTTTTTATGACCTCCTGCGGCAGCGAGGGCCTGCCCGGAGCAAAGGGCGATGATATCACGGAAAAAGCTGCCAGCGGAGCGGATGGCAGAGAAATAAAAAAATTCCTGAAAAAAGTTTATCAACCGGCAGAAAACGGAACGGACGGCATAGATGCCGGACCTGCGCAAAAGGGATCGCCGGGCCAGCCCGGGGATCCGGGAGGAAGCTGCGGCAGCCTGATTTTAGAGGTAAAAGAGCTTATCTGCGGGACCCAGCTTACCATCATGGCCGACGGCGCGGACGGCGGCAGAGGCGGCCATGGAGGTGATGGCGGCCGCGGGGGAGCAGGCGGTGACGGCGGAAAACAGCTGGAAAAATATCAAGACCAATATCCCGAGGCCAGAGGCGGACGGGGAGGCCGCGGCGGTGATGGAGCGGATGGGGGCGATGGCGGTCCCGGTGGGAACGGCGGGACTGTTACAGTGCGTTATGGCACAAGCAATCTTTCCGATCCTGTTTTTGTCAGTGCGGGCGCAGGCCAGGGCGGCCCTGGTGGAAACGGTGGAAATCCAGGCCCGGGAGGCGCCGGAGGAAAAGACGGCGTACGGGAAGGCGCGGAGCCTTCCTATGGACCTGAGGGTCCCGCAGGAGCAGGAGGCGGCAGTGGGAGCATGGGATCGCCGGGCGACAGCGGAAACATTTTTATTGAGCAGACGGAGGAGCTGAGATGAACGACTTTACAGGAAAATACTGTTTTCAGGCTGGGGCGGACGGTTTGTGGGTGACGGTGGATGAAGGGAATAAGGTACTGAGATTAAGCGGCAGTCAGGATGGAAACAGCAGGTTCAACTTCTATGGCTCTGCCGGGGGAGCATCGGCAATCCAGGCCATGAACGGCTGCTATGTGACGGAGGACGAAGAATACGCGGCGGCCCTGCCCGAGCGGAAAGACGCGGCGGCCTTCTTTCTGGAAGCTGGCGAAAAAGCAGAAGAAGTGGTAATTTACAGAAAGCTGTCCAATCATTGCCGTTCCTATTTAAACGTTGAGGATGGCCAGCTTCGACCCTGTATAAAAGGAGAAAGCGAAACGCCGCCCCATACGGCGCGGTTCATTTGCAAAGAGCTTTCTTATGGACTGAAGCGAATCCTGTCCGAAGGAGCAAAGGGTCAGGATCTGAGCCGGGTCGATTTCAGCGGCCTCGTCCTGCGTGGAATCGATCTGCGGAAAGCGACAGTTCAAAACGCGGATTTCAGCCGGGCCGATCTTACCTCCGCCCTTTTACGGGAAAGCGACTTTTCCGGCAGCTCCTTTGCCGGGGCAGTGCTGAGGGACGCAGCGGCGCGGCGGGCGATTTTCGCAGGCTGCAACCTGATTGGGTGTGCAGCCCCAAATATGGGTGCGGAGGAAAGCGATTTTCAGCGGGCGGATTTATCTTCGGCGGATCTGCGCAATGTTTCCTTTATCAGGGCAAACCTTTCAAAGGCGATTCTCAGAAAATGCTGCCTTACCTATGCGACTATGGTGGGAATCGATTTACGGGGCGCTGATCTGACCGGCGGAGAAATGGCCATGGTCAGTTTTTCTCAGATAACGACCGACCATGAGACCGTATTCAATGAAGTATCCGCCAGGCGAAGCAATTTTCGGCATCAGGATCTGGCAGGGGTCAGTATGGCCCATGGGGATTTCAGACAATCGTATTTTGACGGGGCCAATCTGACGAAGGCGGATCTCAGCTATGCGGATTTGAAAGAATGCAGCTTTGGAGAGGAGGCAATTCTCAGCGGTGCCTGTCTGGCCAATTGCAGACTGGCCGGAGCGCGGTTCGTGGGGGCCCAGCTGGCTGCTGACGGTAAGGGAGCGCCGCCTGCCGATCTGACCGGAGCATACATGCCCGACGCAGTCATGAAGGATTCCAACCTGATGGGCGTCAATATGAGCGGGGTCAACTGGTATGGGATAAACGCCACCGCCGAGGGAAGCCATATGGAGCGGGTGGATTTCAGCAATGCGGTTCTCTCCACCATGAAATTTACTCAGGCCGATCTCAACGGCTGCGTTTTTGACCGTGCGAATCTGATCTGTACCAACTTTCGCGGCGCCCGGCTGCGCCCGGCCGACGGCAGAAACGTTTCCTTTTCTTATGCCAACATTCAGGGGGCGGACTTCTTTGAGAGCGAAATCGTGGATGCGGCTTTCAGCAATGCCGCCGCATGCCAGCCTGCCCAATGGCTTTTTTCCGTAGAGGGAAAACAGGCCAGGGACTGCCGGCAGGACCTTAACAACGGGGGAAAACCCCTCTCGCAAAGAGTGCGGGAGCTGTTTTGTGACAAGGGGTTGACCCTGCCGGAGAAGGCGGTTTCTCAGGTTTATCTGACAGACTGCTATTGGCGGATTTGCGCAGAAGAGGACTGTCTTTATACGGTGACCATGGAGTACGATCAGCTGCAGGTAAGGGGCGGAATCCCCGGCGTGCATTTGTTTACGGTAGAGGACCGGGACGGGAGCATCCGCCGTGAACTGCAGCAGTCGCAGCCGCAAGTGCCAAAGAAGCTCACGCAGGCTTTCAGCGACGCAGGCTACAGGCTCAACCCTTCGGCCTCTGTGGCAGGCTGCGGAGAAGAAGGGCAGGTATGGAGCATCGATAACGACCTTCACTCTCAGAGTCAATTGCAGACGGGCTATCTGGAATTCTGTGTGTCTCTGTCAGGAAAGGATCAGCTGCGGGTTTTCGGAACTGTGCTGGGAACTCTGCGTGTGGGAGAGGGTCACGTCTATGAACAGCAGCGGGATGTTATGCTGGCTACCAAATGGGTCCCGGATCTGCTGCGGGGAAACAGTCTTTGCCCCAGCGGGCAGAATATTTCCATAGTAACCGATCCCAGACCGGCGGTGCGAAAGACCTGGGACGATGTGATGACTGCCGACCGGCTGCCCAAAGAGCCGGAATGTATACCGGACCCCTTCCATTGGTGCGAGGGTGATAAAGGAGGGGCAAGATGGAAATAAAGAAAAAGGAAGCAATCGCAGTCACCGGGATGGGCTGCCGATTTCCCGGAGCGCCTTCCCCGGAGGCCTTTTGGAAGCTATTGAAAAATGGGATCGATGCTGTAAAAGAGGTTCCTGCGGACAGGTGGAACGCCCGACATTTTTACGATGAAAACGATCTGGTAAAAGGAAAGGCCATTTCCAAGTGGGGCGGCTTCATCGACGGCCCGGAACTGTTTGATCCGGCTTTTTTCGGTATTCCGCCGGCAGAAGCAAAGTATATGGACCCGCAGCAGAGGCTGCTTTTGGAGGTGGTGTGGGAAACGCTGGAAAACGGCGGCTACGTTCCTTCCTCCCTTGGGGGCGGGAACATCGGCGTGTTTGTGGGCAACTTCGGAGCTGATTATCAGATCATCCAGAGGCAGGATCTGTCGGGGATGCTGGTGAGCAATTTTTCCGCCACCGGCAGCTCGTCGGCTATGCTGGCCAATCGGGTTTCCTATACCTTTGATTTCAGAGGCCCTTCCCTGGCAGTGGATACGGCCTGCTCCTCTTCTTTGACCTCCGTGCATCTGGCCTGCGAAAGCTTGCTTTCCGGCCAGTGCGATATGGCCTTGGCAGGAGGAGTACAGCTGCTTTTGTCACCGGACGATTTTATCGCCGAATCAAAGGGCGGTTTTCTTTCTCCTACCGGAAGGTGCCGGGCTTTCAGCGAGGATGCGGACGGATATGTGCGGGGCGAGGGCGCGGGTATGCTGGCGCTTAAAAGGCTGAAAGACGCCGAGCGGGACGGCGACCGAATCGACGGTGTGATTTTAGCTTCCGGCCTCAATCAGGACGGAAAAAGCGCCGGAATCACGGCACCGGCAGGCAGAGCCCAGGCCATGCTGATGCGGGAGGTATGCGGAAAGGCGGGCATCCGGCAGCAGGACGTTCACTATGTGGAAGCCCACGGCACCGGCACCAGGCTGGGAGATATAACGGAGATCAACTCCATCGGACAGGTCTACGGAAGACAGACGGAGGCCCCTATTTACGTGGGATCGGTTAAAACCAATATCGGCCACGCCGAGGCTGTCTCCGGAATCGCAGGGTTAATGAAAGCGCTGCTGTCGATCCGGTATGGGAAAATCCCGGCGCACCTGCATCTAAAGCAGCCGCGAAAGTCGGTGCCATTGGATCAGTATGGGATCCGTATACCGACGGAAACCCAGGACTGGAACCAGCCTCCGGAACAGAGAATCGCCGCGGTAAACGCCTTTGGCTACGGCGGTTCCAATGCCCATATCATTCTGTCCGGTATTGCCGATGGAAAACCACTGCCGCAGAAAACAGACGGTCCATATGTCCTTCCCTTATCGGGGAAAACCGAAAAGGCGATGCAGGTGCTCTTTGAAACCTATAAGGACTTTGATTTCAGCTCCTGTAGTCTGGATGATCTCTGCTATACGGCAGCGGCGGGACGGGAGCATCATAGATGCCGGGCTGCCCTGATCTTCGATAAGGAAGAATCGCTGAAAGAGCTTTTGCAAAATCAAGCTTTAGCTTCGGGCCAGATTTTAGGCGAGGGAACAGGCGGTCGGTTCCGGGAGGCTGAGGAGCTGGCGGAGCGGTATGTCTGCGGGGAGGATTGCGCCTGGGAAGAATTCTATCCTCAGGGGAAGCCTGTTTCCATACCCACCTATTGCTTTCAGAGAATTGCCTGCTGGAATGAGTCCAGGGCTGTGCGAAGCCAGCGTTTATGGGAGACGGAAGGTGAGCTGATTGGAAGACGGGTGGATGGCGGGCTGCCGCAGTGGGAACAGGAAGTACGGCTGTGTACGATGCCATATTTGAAGGGTCATCGGGTACAGAATCAATGCCTGTATCCGGGGGCTGCCTTTGTCCTGACAATGCTGGAAGCGGGTCAGCAGATATACGGCTTCAAAAATCCGGGTGCATCGGAAGTGCGGTTTGAGAAGATGATGGCCGTGGAAACCTCTTTTCCTTTAAAATACTACACTTCGCTGGACCCGGAGAGCGGAGCATGCAGGATCTGCGGAGGAGTGGGCGGCGGTGCTCCGGCTCTCTGCGCCGCAGGCACCATCAAGCGGGCGGGAAGAAAACATACCCGTGCCGATTTTGCCGAGTGGAAAGCTTCGCTGTCCGGGTACTGTAAAAAGGAAGAACTGTACGACCTTTTAGCAGAGGAGGGCTTTCAGTACGCAGGCGATTTTCAGGGAATTGAAGAGGCATGGTATGGGGAGGACCAATGTCTGGCCAGGATCAGTGTGGAATCGGGGGAAAGGTGGCAGCCCTTTGAACTGGACTGCTGCTTTCAGTCCATGCTGGCAGCGGAGCTTGCGTCGCCCGGCGGAGACGAAGCAGGGTTTCAGTATCCATCGAAGATCGGAGCATGCAGTCTGGGCGCAAAACCAGGCGACTGCATTTATGCCTATGCCAGCTTAGTTGAACGGACAGAAACGGCGACCGTGGGCCAGGTGGAACTGTACGGCGAGGACGGAGCGTGGATCGGACAGATACGGGGCTTCAAAAAAGAGACTCCGGCGGCTCTGGAAGGGTGGCTCTATGAACCGATTTGGAAAAAGGCCGCTTTTCCCGCCGGCGACAGGGAAAAACCTGCCGGGCAGCCGCAGAGATGGCTTGTATGCCCGGGCGACCCGGAGCTGGGGGAGTGTTTTCAAAAAACGGTGGCGGAAAAGGGTGTCCAAGTAATCCTTGCCAGCCTGCAGGAGTTGGAGCAGAGCGACTCTCTGCTGAAAAACGCAGATGAATTTTTATTCTTTGCCGGCTGGGACGCAGAGTGGCAAAGGCTTTGTGATGCCGCCCTCTGCCAGTCGTCGCAGGGCGGAATTTCCCAGAAGATGTGGCAGGAGCTGGAAGAAGGCTGCCTTGATTTTCTCAGGCTGTTGCAACGACTTTCTTCCTGTGAAACCGCGCCGGAGTTCCATCTGGTCCTGAAAAAAGAGGAAGCCAATCCCTTCACCGGCCACATAAAGGGCTTGGCCAGAACCGGAATTCTCTGGGAGTGCAGAGAGTTTTTTAAGAGTATGATTCAGGTGGAGGGAAAGCTGGCTGTGCAGGAAATCTGCGATCGGCTGGCGGAGCATCTTTTGGCCGGCAGAGGTGAAAAGGAAATTCTTCTGGCAGAGGACGGCAATTACCTTCCCGGATTTCAGTCCCTTTCGCTAAAACAGACTGTTCTCAAAAATCAGTTTGACCCGGAAGGAATCTATCTGCTGGCGGGCGCTTTCGGCGGTGTGGGCAGGGAACTGGCCCTGGCTCTGGCAGACAGTGGCGTAAGGAAGATGGCTTTTTTAACAAAATCGCCCCTGGATGCGAAACGGGAGGCGTTTATCAGGGAGCTTGACCGGCGGGGAATTCGTGTGCAGGCAGAGATCGCAGACGTCTGCAAAGCCGAACAGCTTTCCTCTGCGCTGAAAGCCGTAAAAAAAGATGGGGAAATAAAGGGCGTGATTTATGCGGCAGGGACGCTGGACGACCGGCTCTTTTCCAGGGTGGACCGGGAAAGCTTTCGCTTTGTTTACGAGGCTAAAGTTCTGGGAGCCTGGAACCTGCATACTCTGCTGGCGGATCAGCCCCTGGAACATTTCATTCTTTGCTCCTCCGCGTCATCCTTTGTGCCTGGCATGGGGCAGGGAAGCTACAGCGCCGCCAACTGCGGGCTGGATGCTTTGGCCGCCTGGAGAAGAAGCCGCGGCCTGCCCGCCCTCAGCATCAACTGGGGACCGTGGAAGGCGGGAATGGCCCGGGACATGGAGGAGGATTTTCAGGAACGGGGCATGGAAATGATCGGGCCGGAAATGGGCAGGCGTTTGTTTGAACAGCTTGTCTGCTGCGATGCCGGCCAGGTTCTGGCTATGAAAACGGACAGGAAAAAGATGCTGGCCTTTATGGGAACGGAGCGGTCGTACCTGTTCCATGATATGGGCGAAGCCGGCGAAGATGGGGCGGATGGCCGCAAGCTGGACTGGTTTGTGAGCAGGCTGCGGAAAGCCCGGGCAGAGGAGCTGGATTCAATGATTCGTTCGGCCTTCAAAGAAGCCATGGGAGAAATTTTGATGCTGGAGCCTGAGGAGCTGGAAGAAGAGCGGACCCTTTCTGCCATGGGCATGGATTCCATCGATGCCTTTTCTTTGAAGGTGGAAATAAACGATTCCTTCGGCGTGCAGGTGCTGATCGATGAGCTGATGGGCGGAATGTCCCTGGCGGACCTGCTGGAGCTTCTGACCCGGAGAGTGAAAAAACTGATTGATGCAGAGTAGTGGGTCGGATCTGGCACATGGGGTCAACATGAATCCGCACGGGTCCGGAATGGACCGGCTGCGCACCAGAGATGCTTTCCATGGGGCCGCATTTGTGATATCCTATTGGAAAGAAGGAGGACGGACTGGATGTGTCGAATTGCAATCATTGGAATGGGAGCTTTGGGCGTCATGTATGCCCAGCGGTTTACAGAAACTTTGGGGTCTGCGCAGGTGGCAGTGCTGGCTGACGGGGAGCGGATAAAACGATATGAAAAGGATGGTTTTTTCTGCAATGGCAAGGCCTGTGAGTTTACTTACAGGACTCCGGAGCAGCTAAAGGAAGCGCCGGAGCTTTTGATCTTTGCTGTAAAATACAGGGGGCTGGCCGCCGCCATTGAGACGGTACGGGACTGCGTGGGAGAAAATACGCTGATCCTTTCCTTGCTCAACGGGATTTCCAGTGAGGAAATGCTCATTGAGGCCTTTGGCGAGGAAAAGGTCGTGTACTGCGTGGCCCAGAAAATGGACGCCCAAAAAAGCGGCAACCAGGCCCGGTATGTCAACATGGGCGAGCTGGCTGTGGGTGAGCTTCACGGAGGCATGACGCCGCGGGTCAGGCGGGTGCGGGAAATTCTGGATCAGGCCCAAATACCCTGTGTGCTGCCGGAGGATATGGAACAACTCATGTGGAGTAAGCTGCTGTGCAATACGGGGGTCAACCAGACGACAATGATTTTTGAAGGCTGCTATGAAATGGTTCAGCGCCCGGGCAAGGAACGGGATCTGATGATCGAGGCCATGAAAGAAGTGATCGCTGTGGCCCGCGCCCGGGGAATCAACCTCACCGAGCGGGACATGGAGGAATGGATGGCTGTGCTGGATCAGCTGGACCCCAAGGGAGAAACTTCCATGCGGCAGGACGGCAGGCATCGGAGAAAGACGGAAGTGGAGCTTTTTTCCGGGACCATCCGCAGGCTGGGCCGGGAGATGGGGATCGCCACGCCGGTCAACGACCAGTATTACAGGAAAATTAAAGAGATGGAAGCGGAGTGGAGTTAGGTGCCTTTGCTGTTAATGAGGGCCGGCCGCACCCAGCGGCCAAAGGCAGGGCCAGCAGCTTTGCCGATTTAAGTATAGAGGTGAAAGGTAATGATGTATCCATATATGATTTTATCAGATGAAACACAAATTACGCATTCCCACATAATAGAAGAGAAGGGCGTGCAGAAAATAGAAGTACACTTTGAACGCCCGACAGAAGATGGATTTGATACCGCGAAATTGATGTAATGACGTAGGCCCTGCGGGCCCACCGGGCGTGAAAAGTGAAAAATTGTGCTGCCGGTTGCCTGGAAGGCCGCAGAAACGTTGAAAATCCCGTACCCCTTTTCAAAAACAGGACTCGTTACTGGAACTGTCTTTTTGGTAAAAGAAGCTCGACCATACTCTATTTGGAGGATATTAATATGATAAGAAAAGCGACAGCAAACGACCTGACGGTTGTTGCAAAGATGTATGACGATGTTGTTCTTTATGAAAAAGAACATACAAAATATACGATTTGGCAGACAGGCGTATACCCAACCATTGAGACGGCAAAGACCGCATATGAGGCGGAAAGCTTATACGTGTATGAGGAGGAGGGCGAAATCTGCGCAAGCGTTTATCTTGACAATCATCAGCCGCAGGAGTACGACTCCGTGGACTGGCCGTCGAAAGCAAAGGAAAACGAATATCTGGTGGTGGTTTTGCTCTGTGTGGATCCCTTGAAGGCGGGCCGCGGCATAGGCCAAGCGATGATGAACTTCATCTTTGAGGAAGGAAAGCGGCGAAACCTGAAAGCAGTCCGGCTGGATACGGCAGGCCATAATTTACCGGCAATTGCATTATATCAAAAGCTGGGCTTCGATATTGTGGCCCGTGCGCCTATTGCGCTGGGCGGACTCATAGAGGATTCCGGACACCTCTTTCTCGAAAAAAGTTTGCAGGATTGAGCTGGCTTCGACGCAGGAGTCAGCTCAAATTAACTTATAGGAAAACCTGGAAAAAGGGCAATTTGCTATTTTTATCAACACGCAGCGAAAAAACGGGTTCTTGTTGACCTTTTTTCAAGGATACAGAGCATGAGCGCAGAGAAACTGGGCTAAAATGCAGCTTTGAACAGTGGCAGAGGCCGCAAACCTTGAAAATACATCAACAACAAAGCCGAAAAGAATCCCTTGTTGAACAAATAGGCACATTGCTCAAAAAAGCTGTGACTCACCAATTGAATCGGCTTTACCGCAAGGTGGAACATACGTGAAACGTACTCGACTTGGCTCGCTTGTTATGCGATTTGCGACCAAATTCGCTTATATATTTAAAATCCCGCGACCAAACAGGCCAAAATTGTGTGATGGTCGCAGATCGAGTTTGCCGGACAGAAACGGTTGGAATGACCCGTTGAAATATAGTGTGTAGAAGAAAAGGAGGAAACGATGGTCATCTCATTGATATTTTTCGCAATGATTGTGAGCTCGATTGTATGGTTTGTGAAGTCGCTCATAAATTACAGAAAAACCCCGGAGTCTGATGTGGAAAACCGGAAACTCCACAAAAAGACGTTGATTTCATCATTGATAACCATGTGCGTAGTGGTGGCGTCTGTGACCGCGCTGGTGATAACCTTTGTTTCTGTAATTAACAATATGTGAGGAGAAGAAAATGAGCGATAAATTATTCGGAAGACTTCTGATCTGTCTTACGGCGCTGGGCTGCGTCTGCACAGCAGGATTGGTGATCTATACGATCTACTTATACTCCAATTGCTCAATTATCTCTTTCATCGCAAACGGGAGGTAATGATGAAATTGGTGAAACAGATTTCAATTCTGGTTCTTGTTGCCCTGGGTTTTGTTATATTCAATGTTACCGTATATACGGTCTGTACAAAACCCTGTCTGCCGGACAGAAGCGAGGCAATGCAGGCAAAATCCATTGAGCTTGACCAGTACCTGCCCTTTGATGAAAATTCCCAAATTGTAAACATAAAATCAAATTGCGAAATGAAGGGGGAGCTTCCTGTCATTGACGGAGCAGCGGCGCTTTACCCCGTATGCTCCGCCTTTGTCAATGCGGTTTATCCTCAAAGCGCGGTTTCCTTTGACGGTGAAACCTTTGCCGCCGACAGCAAGCTGCAGATGAACAACACTCGAGGAGCATATAAAGCAGTGGTTGATGGAAGCGTCGATATTGCTGTTTGTGCCTACCCTTCGGAAGAACAGCTTCAATACGCCGCCGATCAGGGTGTGAGCCTGGAGCTGGTTCCCATCGGCTGTGAAGCGTTCGTCTTTATCGTCAATGGGGACAACCCTGTCGATGGACTGACCACAGAACAGATAAGAGGCATATACAGCGGCGACTACACAAACTGGTCGCAGCTGGGCGGCAAAAAACTTCCCATTAACCCCTTGCAGAGAAACGCCGGCAGCGGGAGTCAGACGGCAATGCTGTCTTTCATGGGCGGTGAGAAAATAAAAAAGAATTTTACCGGTTTTCTCGGCAGTGCCATTGGTTTTTCCTTCCGCTATTATGTTGAAGCTGTCGCTGCGCACGGCGGCGTAAAACTATTGGCGGTGGACGGCGTTTACCCGGACAAAAACAACATCGCCAACGGAAGCTACCCGATTGTCAGCAATTTCTACGCCGTATACGATAAGGCCAATGACAATAAAAATGTCCGCCCCCTCATCCAATGGATGTTATCAGAGGACGGACAGCGGATTATTGAGAAAACGGGCTACGTTCCCGTTCACTGACAACCAATATAAGGGTTATACCTCCATGCAGCTGATTTTCCGCTTTAAGCTGCTCAATACGAATATGACACAGGCCAATCCCGATACGAGGACGATAGCGGCGCTCATTAGAGGGTTCAGTATGAATGCTGCTGACATCAGCTGACAGAGGATGACGGAAAAAATGACAGCGGCAATGATTGTAACAATGACCGATTGTTTGCAAAATCCGAACCACAGAGCGACCATTCCCCATACTCCGGCTGCCAGCGAGTAAAGGAGCAGAGACAAAAGGCCGTTACAAACGATGCCAATGGTTAATTGATCCGCACAAAGATGAAATACGCTTTCTGTTGAAAAGAAAACTCCCAGGGCGATCATACCGCAGAGCAGCATGGAGGCGGCAGTATAAAGAAAAACCATAGTAAGCTTTGCCCTTAAAATGCGCCAGCGCGCAACAGGATAGGAGAATAAAAGGGCGGCTCTTTTTCCTGAATATTCTTCTACAATGAACTTGGCGGACATGGCAGAGGAAAGGATCATAAAGGCTACCATGCAGATAATGTTGGTTAAGCCGAGGAGACTTTTATAGGACATAAACATGGCAAGCTCGTTCTCCGCCGGATCTATTTTGGGAATGGCAGCAAGCAGATACAGAAGCAAAAGCATTACTGCTGTAATGATGATGACTGCCAGGTTATAAGAGCGCAGTCCGTTCCGTTTCAATTCTAATGCTATCAGCTTATTCATTCAAAACACCTCCGTTTGTAATCGACATAAAGTAATCTTCCATCCCGCTTGGATATTTTTCTTTGATTTCCTGCGGGCTTATTTCCTGCAGGATTGAACCCTCCGCAAGGATGCCGATGCGGTCTGCGATCTGCTCGATTTCAGAAAGAATATGACTGGATAATAAAATTGTGAGGCCTTCCTGATTGGCCAGCCTTTTGAACAGCCCCCTCATTTCTCTGATGCCCACGGGATCAAGTCCATTGATCGGCTCATCAAGAATCAGCAGGTCGGGTCTGTGTATAATTGCGCGGGCAATGCCCAGACGCTGGCGCATACCGAGGGAAAAGGCGGAGACCGGCTGTGTTCCGACATTGAATAAGCCGACTGCTTCCAGCGTGTCCTTAATATCGGTACATGGTGAATTCATGTACTCCAGATGGATTTGCAGGTTGTCAAACGCCGATAAATGTTCATAGAAGACCGGCGTTTCTATCAAACTTCCTGTTCGTTTTAAAATTTCAAGATTGTTTTGCACGCTGTCCATGCCCAAAACAGTTGCCTGCCCCATTGTGGGTTTCAGCAAACCTAAAAGTAATTTAAACACGGTCGTTTTCCCGGCGCCGTTTTTCCCCAGGAATCCATAGATTGTACCTGACTCAACGGACATATTGCAGTTTTTTATTACCTCTTTGCCGTTAAAGGTTTTGCAGAGATTTTTTGTCTGCACTGCCAGAGCTGTTGCCATAATAATGCCTCCTTTTTATATACATATGAATGTATGTATAACTTTATTTAAAAACTGCCGTAGCATCGGCAGTTTATTGCGTGATTTTTTATGCAGTATGAAATTTGTCATGGAGATCAACGAAACAGTCGTGCAAGTCATCATCAAACAGCGGTAAGCCTATATTTTCAAACATGATTTTCAATTGCTCATATTTACGTAGGTACTCGCTTTTGCTACTGGGGAAAATCATAGGACTGAGCCATATGTTGAGCAGCAAGAGGAGCGTCTCTGCCGTATATTGAGGATCTTCCACATGGATAGAGCCGTCAGCTACTCCCTCTGCGATGTATTGGGCAAAATAAGGAGCCAGTGAATTGACACTGTCTAAAACCTGTTTGCCGATACAGATCGGGCTAGTTAAGACGCTTGTGGCAATCTGTCCAAGTTCCAAGGTATCATCCCGTTTAAGCGAGAATTTCAGAATATATTTCACCTTCTCCAGGCCATTGAGCCCGGTCATTTTTTCTACTGCCTCAAAGGGATTGTTGCCCATGAAAACGCGGGTGGTGACGGCATCAATTATTTCATCTTTCGATTTGAAATGATGATAAAATGCGCCGCGGGTAATATCGCCCAGTTCATCGACAATATCCTGCACCGTTGTCTGCTCCCAGCCTTTTTCCAAAAAGAGCCGGGTAGCGGTATCTAAGATTCTCGCTTCGGTAATTTCCGGATATTTGTTTCTCGGCACTGATCAATCCTCCTTACATACATTTGAATGTATAAATGCTAACATCTTTAAAACGATTTGTCAAATAGAAAAAATATCCCCAGCCACATAGATCAGCCAGAGATATAAGTTTCGTTGTTGGTAAATTTGCGTTGGTTACAGGGCTTCCATCACCTGCTAATTAATCGCTTTTCAGCGTTTGACAACGGCTTTTCGCATCAGAAGATAGGAAAGCGCGCTGAAAAGGATAAACACTGCCAGACTGGTGAGCACTACGCGGAACGGCGTGCAGGCAGCCGCAACTATGAAACGTGCGAAAGCCATTGTGAGCCTGCCGTTAAAGAAATGGGTATCCAGCCAGGGAATAATCATAAAACACAGCACCGGAACCCCTGCGCCCACGATAACCTTACCGGTTTTGGCAAGGCGGTAAAACATAATGGTGATAAAATATCCCACAGCCATAGCAGCCAGAGCCAGAACGAACTCGAAGAAAAAGCTTTCCAGATGGATCACAAAAGCGCTGGTATTGGCAGTTTGGGCAGGGTACAAACCTTCATAAAAGGTTACTGCGATAACCCCCTTGCTGGTCAAGGATAAAGCTGCCAGAGAGATCAGGCCGATCACCTTATCGACCAGAGCCATGATTGCCGCCACAGACAGCATGGTAACGATTTTCGCGGAGAAGAGCGTTTTCCTGGAAACTCCGTTTTGCAGGGACAGGAGAAAGGTCTCCTTGAAGGTGCACAGCCCGATGACAAAGAGAAAAATGACCGTTGCCATTTCATTGCCGTTGACAGAGCGGGTATACGATTCGCCCGCACCTGTGGTGACGAGAGCCGAACTCAGGCCGGAGACGACGAAAAGCCCGATGATCACCAGATAGAAAATGAGGATCGCCTTTTTATGGTCCGCCATTTGATAGCGGTAGCTTGCTAATATGTTCATATACAATCACACTCCTTAAGAATTGGTCAGCTGAATGAACAGCTTCTGCAGATCCAGCTTGGTTACTTCCAGATCCTCCGGAATTTCCCGGCGATCAGGCACGCCCATAATGTGGGCCGTTTTCAAGCCGCCCAGGCTATCAACGCCAATGACCTCTTTCCCCTCGATAAAGGCATCGACCTGACTGGCCTTCCCGGAAACCGTATATCCCTTGGATAATAAGGATTCGCAGGATTCGTTGCGGATGATTTCTCCGTTTTTTATGATTACAATATCTTCGATAACCCCCGACACCTCCTCGATCAAATGGGTCGAGATGATGAACGTGCTGGGTCTGTTTCCGTATTTTTCAATCAGCAGCCGGTAAAACATGTCCCGGTGATTGGCATCCAGTCCCAGGACCGGTTCGTCCAGCAGCACGTAAGGCGTGTTGACGGAAAGAGCAATGATGATCTTGAAAATCGAGGAATATCCGGTGGAAAGGGAGTTTACCCTCTTTTTGGTATCCAGCCCGAATTGCGCCGCCAGATTCTGTGCATAGGCCGCATCGAAATCAGGATAGAAATTCTTCGTCCATTTGAAGACTTCCCGGATTTTCATTTTTTCCGGATAAAGGGTCTGCTCACTCATCAGGTAGATCATCTGCTGAGCTTTGTCGTTTTCCACGGCAGGCAGATCGTTTACGCTGACCTGGCCGGTATCGGCAAACAGGCGGTTGGCGATGATGTTGAGCAGCGTGGACTTCCCGGCACCGTTTCTTCCCAAAAGACCATAGATCTTATTCTCTTCAAAACGCAGGGATACACCGCGCAGCGCCTGTGTGGCGCCAAAGCTTTTGGATATGTCTTTTAACTCAATGCAGTTCATTTGCTGAATCCCCTTTCAATCATAGTTTTTATATCTTCGGCAGTCAGTCCCAAACGCTTGGCCTCTTCCACCAGTCCGGCGATATAGCTGTCGAAGAACTGTTCCCGTCTGATCTGCTGCAATTTTTCCGTTGCTCCTTGATTTACAAACATGCCCACACCCCTTTTCTTATAAACGATTTCTTCATCAACGAGTAGGTTGATCCCCTTCAAAGCCGTGGCCGGGTTGATCTTATAGCTGGCCGAAAGCTCTGTGATCGAGGGGATCTGTTCTCCTTCAGGGAAAGCCCCGGAAAGAATAGCGTCTTCAACGCCTTCTGCGATCTGCAGAAATATGGGCTTACTTGATTCAAAGTCAAGTTTCATGTGATCCCTCCTTTATTGTTATACGAACATAACTTAATTTGTTAAGTGGTTAATTACTTGAGTAACTAACTATAGTGGTATTATGTCATAGGCAGTTGTGACTGTCAAGGGGATTTATAGAAAAGAATAAATTTCTGTTGAATACGAGCGGTTGAACAGAAAACAGTATGATGCCGGCCATAGCGAGCGGACTGAACGGATTTGAGCATGCCTACGGCCTGTCTGCGGTAACTTTTTTACGTAAAAATGGGGTTTTTTACGATAACTTTTTGAAATGGATGGAAACGTTGGAATTCCAAAAACGTTACAATGTGATTCCGGCTGTGGGGAGGGGCAAAAACTTGACAGAGCTCATCAGTTTGCTATAATAATTTTTGCACAGTGTATTTATAAAGAATACACTGTTTTTTCTTTTCAGGAGAATGCAAAGGATAAAGGACAGCCTATGATTAAAAAACTCGCAGACCACAAAATGCTGATAATATGCCTGGGAATGCTGCTTGTGATTATCGCACTGGCTTTCCTGCTGCTGACACAGCTGGTTTCGAAAGAGGTGCGGCTGGTGGTGGACGGGCAGACTCAAGCCATTGAAACCAACAGTTACGATGTGGCTGAGCTGCTGGAAGAGAACAATATCGAATTAGTCAAGGAAGATTCCGTTACGCCAAGCATAGACAAGCCTCTGACAGACGGAGCGGAAGTTAAGGTCAGGAAGGCCGTTGAATTCACCCTGCAGGCAGATGGGAAAACCGAGGAACTAAAAGCTCTGCCCAAGACGGTGGGGGACGCGCTGAAATACCACAAAATCAAGGTAGGTGAAGCGGATAAGGTCAGCCCGGCGCTGAATGAACCGCTGACAGCAGGAGCTCAAATCGTAATCAACCGGATCACCACCGCAAAGGAAGAGGTCACGGAAGAAATAGACTTTAAGACTAAGACGAAAGGTGATAACGACCTGCCCGCAGGAACGACAAAAGTCGTTAAAAAGGGAGAGAAGGGGCAGGACAGAGTTGTCTATGAAATCACCTATTCCGACGGAAAGGAAATTGCCCGCAGGGAATTGGAGCGGGAAACAATCAGCAAACCGGTCAACAAGCTGGTCGCCAAGAGCACCAGAGGAACCATTCAGGGCAAAGAATACACAAAGAAATTTACTGTTAAAGCCTACTCTTATACAGGCGGCGGCCGAACAGCCATGGGGACCCAGGCCAGAGTCGGTGAAATCGCAGTGGATCCAAGCGTAATCCCGCTGGGTACAAGAGTATATGTGGAGGGCTACGGTTTTGCCAGAGCCGAGGATACCGGCGGAAACATCAAAGGCAATACCATCGACGTCTACAAAAATTCAGAGAGCGAATGCCTCAATTGGGGCGTTAGAAATGTAACAATTTATATCCTCAGTGAATAACTGAGCCAGCAAAGGAGGGAGTATGAAAAAAGAAGAAGTAAGCAAAGCACGACGATTGGGAGCACTCTCAGTGTCAGCGATAATGCTGATGACTGTTTTTACCCCGCTGTCCGCTTTTGCGGAAACGGCGGAGACCGCGGAAACAGAACCGGCAGGCGAAACAGCCGCGGCATCGCAGCAGACAAGGGGAGCGCAGACTTTCTCGCAGGCAGCGACGCAGGAGACAACATCAACTCAGGCACCCGCCGCCAGCCAGGCACCCAAAACTCTGGCAGCTCCGGCAGGAGTTAAGGCTAAGAGCGTGGGTATGAAGACCATCAAAATCCAATGGAAAAAAGTCGAAGGCGCCAGCGGATACAGGGTCTATCGTTCCACTAAGAAAAACGGCAAATATAAGAAGATCGCTACCGTCAAGGGCGGTAAGACCAGCTATAACAATAAAAAGCGCACCACAGGCAAGACCTACTATTATAAAGTAAGGGCTTACAGCGGCAGCGTTCAGAGCGGCTACTCCAAGACCGTATCCGCAAAAGCAAGACCTGTGAAGACGGTAGTTAAGGCGAAGGCCGGGGAAGAAAAGATCACTGTGACCTGGAAAAAGATCAGCGGCGCTTCCGGCTACCACGTATATCGCAGCGGCTCCAAAAATGGAAAGTATAAGAGAATCAAGACCATAAACAAAGGTAAAATTACCCGCTTTACCAATTCGAAATTAAAAGGCGGCAAGAGCTATTACTATAAAGTAAGAGCGTATAAAAAAATAAAAGGCAAGAAAGTTTTCGCCGCTTACTCCGCCCCGGCATCCGCCAAGGCGAAAAAGGTTAAGCTGAAGACGCATAAGAAGGGCTTTTCCTATAAAAAGAAATTTGTCGTTAAAGCCTATGCTTACAGCGGCGGCGGCAGGACAGCCATGGGAACCAAAGCCAGAGTCGGAGCCATAGCAGTAGATCCAAAGGTCATTCCTCTGGGAACCAAGGTATATGTAGATGGCTACGGACACGCAAGGGCCGAGGACACCGGCGGAAATATCAAAGGCAAGACTGTGGATCTGTATATGAACTCCAGCAGCAAATGCTATAAGTGGGGTGTAAAATATAAAACGGTCTATGTAGATGTGAGAAAATAAGAAAAAAAGAAACTGTTCACTTTCAAGTGGCAGTTTCTTTTTTTCTTGGGGATGCGGCGCCTTTTGGCTTCGCCCGGCTCCCGGGTGCCTCATCTTGTTGTACCAATCCAAAATATTCCAAAACGTGTACAAAGTTTAGCAAATCCCATATTTGTACACGTTTTACCATTTAATTCCATAGAGGCCGTTTCTCGTCAGCGGTCAGTCCGCTTTCCAGCACAGCTTCCCGTACCCAGCTGCTGACTTTGCCGACCGGCCTGGCCCCCCCCGAAATGTTGGAAAATGCGTAGCCGCAACTACCGCAGATGCTTCTCCAAAAGATCGATGAAGGTATCCAGTCCATCCCGCTTGGGGAAGATCGCCCGGGCGGAGGAAGCATTGCCGCCGCCTTTTCCGTTATAGATAGAAGCGTTCTCTT
The DNA here is from genome assembly GCF_024459955.1 of Anaerovorax odorimutans. Lineage (GTDB taxonomy): Bacteria > Bacillota > Clostridia > Peptostreptococcales > Anaerovoracaceae > Hominibacterium > Hominibacterium odorimutans_A. The sequence continues at coordinate 47,296 of NZ_JANFXK010000014.1, read as the reverse complement.
TTACCAGCTTGCCGCAGTCGATGCCGCCGTCAGAGAAAAGCAGCAGGGTATTATCCTGCGGGGAAACGATCAGAAGCAGTTTGGGGATCTCTCCGATGAGAGGACGGCCGATGTTGAGAAGATCGTCGGTTTTCATATCGTCATATTCATATATGAAGATGCCTTCGCGGCCGGGAGCATCTCCGCTTTCTGCACTGGCAAGGTCGCTGCGGATGGCTTCAATTCTTTCCTGGATTACAGACTGCCGCAGAACATGCAGCTCGTTTTTCACGGCTTTTGTTTTTTCCTCACGGGACTTGATTTTGTCCATCAGATCATCGACGCCGGCTGAATAGCGGTTGCCCAGGGCGGTGATTAAATCATGCTTTTGGTCGTAATCCATAAGCGCACGTTTTCCCGCCTCAAAATAGATTCGGAACATGCCTTTGTAGTGCTCAACCTTGTAGAGCTTGATGATCCCCACCTGTCCGGCCCATGCGGGGTGTGTCCCGCAGCAGGCCACGCAGTCGGCTGCGTTTTTTTCATCTCCCACGCAGACGATGGAGATTTCCTCGTCAATCGCCAGGGCTTTACGGAGTGGCATTTTTTCCGCTTCCTCACGGGTCTCAAAGCGCCGCACTGTTACAGGCGCATCGGACCAGACCACTTCATTGGCGGCCAGCTCGGCCTGCTTTGCCATTTCCCAGGTGACTTCCTTTATCTGCGGGTTTTCCTCCAGAGAGATATCTATGGTCATATAGTCCTGTCCCATATGAAATCCGCGGTTGACACCACCGAACAGCTGGTAGCAGATACCCGACAGAATGTGTTCGCCGCAGTGGCGCTGCATATTGTCAAAGCGCCTTTCCCAGTCAATCCGGCAGTGTACCTGCTGCCCCTCTTTAAACGGGGCCGGAGAGGCAAGACGGTGATACACCAGATCATCCTTTTCATAAACCTCGGTTACTTCCAATCCGTCAATGGTTCCAAGATCACAGCTCTGGCCGCCCCCTGTGGGGAAAAAGACAGTCCGGTCTAAAAGGACCGTATCCTGCTCTACGCCGGCTACCGCAGCCTCACATTCTCTTTGATATACATCTTGCTGATACAGTTTTATCGTGTTCATAGGCGACTCCTTATTTCAATTGATAGTTCAATAAAAAGATTGTAATATAAATTATGCAAAAAAGTCAAATGTTAGGCTGTCCAAATAAATCAACTTGTTATATAATAAAAGAAACCTGTACTAATTTGCTGTAGAATAAGTGAGCGGTTTGCTTCATACAATTTCAAAGGAGTCTTTCCAATGAAATGAGGTGGAGTAATGAAAAAAAGACTGATACAGGCAGGTATCTGTATAGGTTTGCTGCTTTTCGCGACGGCTTTTGTGCCGGGATACAATCAGATTGCTGCCAAGGTGGAAAGTGTCATGGGGACGGATGTTCTGCTCATCGATCCGGGGCACGGCGGCATAGACGGAGGCGCTGAAAGCGGGCAGGGCGTTTCGGAAAAGGCCATTAACCTGGCGATCTCCCAGGAGGTAAAAGCACTGGCTGAGAAGGCCGGGTGGCAAGTGGTTATGACCAGGGAAACGGATACGGGGCTCTATGAAGAGGGCAGCGGAGCGATTCGCAGTCTTAAAACCCAGGATCTGAAAGCAAGGCGGGAGCTGATTAAGAAGACGAATCCGGTTTTGGCAGTAAGTATTCATCTGAACAGCTTTAAAGAAGATCCGTCGGTCAGAGGCATGCAGGTTTTCTATCCCGGTTCAGGCGGAGAGGAAGAGGTTCTGAAAAAGAGCAAAAAGCTGGCCGAAATCCTTCAGGATACAGTTGGAGCGACTCTGGAAAACAGCAGGAAGAGAGTGGCGCTCCCCAAATCGGATGTGTTTCTCTTTAAGGAAGTGACTGCGCCCATTGCGATCATCGAGTGCGGATTTCTCTCCAACCCGGATGAAGCAAAGCTTTTGGAAAGCAGCCAGTATCAACAAAAACTGGCGAAAGGAATCTTCGAGGGAATTACGGAATTTTCCGGAAAAACGCCCAGAAAAAATATCAGAATTGTTGATAATTCCGAGAAAACCAAGGAAAGTGGGATATAACAGAACAGGGTGTGGATAACTGGTGGGACGGAAAAAGGTCTTGACAGAGAAAACGTTGAAAACAATGGATTATTCTTGATTGAATTTTCCACAGGCAGCTTGGGATAAGATTGTATACGATTTAGAAAAAAGTGTGGATAAACGTCGAAAACCTTAAAATTAGCCACATTTGAAGTTGTTGAAAAACGTTCTTTTAAAAGGAGAACATGGGTTTACATAATGTGGGCAAAAAACAAAAGAAAATTTTTTTGAGGAACAAGGAGGATAAAGGGTTGTTAAAAGAAAAGAATATTTATAAGAACGAATTGCCCGTCAGCGTGGTAGTGGCGAACATTGAAGAATATCCCATCCACTTTCACGATGACATGGAAGTGGTATATGTGCTGGAAGGCAGTGTGGTCCTTCGGAACGGTTACTATACATATACCCTGAAACAAGGTGACATTTTTATCCTTAACGACAGAGAGATGCACAGCTTCACCAATACCGGAGAAAAAAACATGGTGATGATGCTCCAGCTGGACCTTACTTATTTTTCGAAATACTATGATAATCTCAGGAACAATTTTTTCGTTACAGATATGGAGGACGACAGCGACGAAAGCCTGGAAATTCTCAGAAACATTCTTGCCAGGATCATGATGGAGATCCTGCAGAAAGGATATGGATACGAGCATAAGGTCATTGAGAGCACCCATAACCTCATCGCCTGCCTTATGTCCGACTTTCAGTATTTTGTCATGGAGGACGGAAAGTTTGTCAACGAGGCCAAAAACAAAGGCAACAAGATTCTGGCAGGCCGCCTGAACAGAATCACCGATTATATGTACGATAATTATTCCAGAAAGCTGACGCTTAACGAAATCGCCAATCGCGAGCATCTGAGCATCTATTATCTTTCCCATGTCATAAAGGAAGCGACCGGCCTGAGTTTTCAGGATCTTTTGAGCTTTATCCGGGTAGAGGAGTCGGAAAAGCTGCTTTTGGGTACCAATAAAAAAATCGGGGCTATTGCGGAAGAGACCGGATTTTCAGCTGTCAGGTATTATATCAAGCATTTTGAAACCTGGTACGGTATGCACCCGCTGGAATACAGAAAGCAGTTTACCGGAAAGGTTATCAGCAGAGAGACCCACGCCCAATACACCCGCAGTACGCCGGCAGAGATCGAGGAAGCCATACGGCAGCAGGTAAAGGGTGTTTACACCGACTATATTAATAAGCAGAAAGCCAAACCGATCATCGTCGATGTGAATATCCACGACGACTATATGGGATACCGGGCAAAATCCATGGAGCTGAAGGAGCTGATGGAACGGGAGAACATGAAACCCATGGCCGGACCGTATGAACTGTTAAAGAGCCTGGGCGAAACCGTGATCGCATCGGGACAGAATTATATCATCACGACAGCCTCCAAATATCCGGGACCATTGAGCAACTTAAGCATATTAGTATATAATTTTAATGAGGCGGTAGAGGCGGATTTGAAAAATACAACCAGCAAGGAAACGACACTGGATATCATAAAAAAATATGATGAAGAAATCGAATTCCTGGTTCGCTGTTCAGGGCTTTCCGGAGAATTTAAAATTTCCAGATACAAAACCTTCCGGGACAAAGTAATTTCAGACCTTGAGGACGTTATAAGACCCCACGGAACATTCAGCCGCAGAGAGGAGATCGTCAGTCAGTGGACGTCCATGCCGGTGATTGAATTTGGAGAGTTCGCCAGCTCCGATACATTAAGCCTGCGGACGACCCTCAAAGGGTTCAGTGCAGAATTGTTGCTGATAGACAAAAAATAACAGCAAATAAGTATTTATTTATAGCAAATGCATTGTTGTAATTTTCAGATATCTCTGATAAGATTAACCTATCAAATTTAAGACATGGATTTATGTTTTAAGAAAAATGTTTGGAGGTAGGAAGATGAAATTACTTATTATCGGAGCAGGCGGCGTAGGAACATCCGCAGCAAAAATTATTCAGTTAAGAGGAGCAGAAGGTGACTGGGCGGAAAAAGTAGTAGTGGCTGACTACGATTTCGAAAGAGCGAAGAAAGTTGCCAATGAAATCTGCGGCGGCGGAAAATTCGTTCCTGCACAGATCAATGCCATGGATCCTGAAAGCATCAAGGCCGTTGCTAAGGAACACGACATCACGTTCGCAATGAACGCCTGTGATCCAAGAATGAACGAAACCATTTTCGATACTTGTCTGGAAGCAGGAATCGGATATCTGGACTGCGCTATGACTCTGGGTACCGAGCATCCGGAAAAGCCTTACGAGCTGGCTAACATCAAACTGGGCGACTACCAGTTCGCAAAGCAGAAGGATTGGGAAAAAGCGGGAATTACGGCAATCTGCGGTTCCGGCGTTGAGCCAGGTATGGCTGACGTATTCGCGAAATACGCAGAAAAGCACCTGTTTGACAAGATCGATGAAGTTAACGTAAGAGACGGAGACAACTATGGAAACACAGATTCCGACTTCGGATTCTCCGTATGGACGACTATCGAAGAATGTCTGCAGCCGCCAGTAATCTGGGAAAAGAACGAAGAATACCCGGATGGACACTGGTTCTGTACAGAACAGTTCTCCGAACCTGAAATCTTCAACTTCCCTGGCGGAATCGGCGATGTTGAAGTAATCAACGTAGAGCACGAAGAAGTACTGCTGGTACCGAGAGAAATCGATTGTAACAGATGTACGTTCAAATACGGTGTTCCGGCTGACTTCAGAAAGAAACTGATGGTTCTCTTCGAATACGGCCTGTCCGACAAGAAGACCAAGATCAAGGTTGGCGACAGCGAAATCACACCGAGAGACTTCGTATGTAAGGTAATTCCTAGCCCGGTAGACGCAACGATGACCATGACAGGAAAAGGCTGCGCGGGAACATGGGTAACAGGATGGAAAGACGGAAAATACAGATCCATCTACCTGTATCAGATCGCGGACAATCAGGAATGTATCAAGAAGTATACTACAAACTCTGTAGTAGCACAGACAGCAGTAGGTCCAGTGATCATGATGGAACTGATCGCAAAGGGAATCTGGAGCGACGCAGGCGCATGGGGACCGGAGCACTTCGATCCAGATCCATTCGTAGAAAGACTGGCTAAGTATGAATTCCCGGCTGGAATCAGAGAAATGGATTCCGAATATGCGGACATGATCAACGAACAGAAACTTCTGGATGCACTGAAATAAGAGTTGAAAGACGAATAGAAAACGGTACATAATTTAAAATGATTCTGTTGAAGGCGGCCATATTTTGGCCGCCTTTTGTGGTATGTGCTTTTTTCGGCGGTCCTGCGGCCCTGCGGGTAAGGCGCCTTTGGGATGAATAGAGATAGCATGTGGGAGGGAAGCGAATGCGCGGTCCTGCGACCAAGGCGTCCCTTTTTGGCCAATGGCTGCGGGATTTATCAGGGAAATCAGGATTTGGTCGCAAACCTGCAGCCCATCCCAACCCCGCTCTCCGCCGCAGCCGGGCTGCGGCAGGACAGTCTTAAAAGTGCGACAAAAATTTAGAAAATTCTGACTAAATCTATTGCATTTTCTTTTATATTCTTCTATAATAAAATTGTACAGAATTTTGTGCAATTCCAGACGGAGGAGAGGATAACCGAGAAGATAGAAAGGGAAAGGTGAGTATCATGTTAGGCTTAAACAGAGATTTTGAAGTAATGCCAACACCCGAATATGTTTACATCAAAGTGGATCACGATTTTCGCAGGGGTGAGGCTGTGCGCGCCGATAAGGGCGAACATATAAAAGTTGGGCAGCCGATTGTTTCGTACAGCGGCATATATAATTCCGTAGTATGTTCCAGCGTATCCGGATACATCGAGGATTATGTGATGTGCAACGACTTCGGTACAATGGAAAGTGAATTTGTCAAAATAAAAACAGATGGGAAGCAGGAACTGTGGGAGGGACTCCGACCTTTGGAAATCAAGGACAGAAACGACTTCCTGCGGGCTGTGGAGAGCTGCGGTATTCGGGGAATCGAGGGTATTACGCTGGCAACCTGTCTGCAAATGGAAAAGCATGAATTGGACCGTCTGGATACTTTGGTAGTTAACGCTGCCGAATGGATGGAGTACAGCGACGTGGAGATTTCTGTCATTAAAAAGCACGCTGAAATAATCATTGATACGATCTGCATGACTATGAAATATCTTGGACTCAAAAAATGCTTCATCGGAATCATTGAGGGGAGGAAAGATGCCATTGCCTGTCTGGCCTGGTATCTCAAAGAAAAAGACCTGAACAACATTGAAATTGTTCCTCTGGAACATATTTGCCCGCCGGGCTCCGACAGGCTCCTGGTATTTGAAACCACAGGAGAGCTCTTAGATGCCCGAATGCTGCCGACGGATATGGGGGTACTGGTTGCCAATATTGTTTCCTTTAGCGCGCTTGGCAGGTACATTCAGGAGGGCGTTCCGGTAACTTACAAGTTGATTACGATTACCGATACTGAGAGGACCGGTGTCAGAAATATTCTTACTCCGCTGGGCGCCACCATCGAAGATATCTCCCTGTACTGCACCGGTAAAAAAACACCGCCAAGGGAAATCCTTCTGGGAGGCTATGATGTTGCTTCGCTGCTGAAAAACTATCAGCTTCCGCTGGGGCGGGACAATATGGCAGTATTCGTTTTCGATGATTCTCTGGGAGAGCCAAAGGCACCATCCCTTGAAAAGTGTACGGACTGCGGTATATGCAGGCAGAACTGCTCCGCAGACCTGGATCCGGGAGAGGTTTATCGCGCCTTTATGGTGAACGATATGAAGAGATTGAAGGCTACCGGAGTGGAGAACTGCGCGGAATGCGGAAGATGCGCGTATGTATGTCCGGAAAAGAATCCTCTGAATTACATTGTGAAAATATCAAAAGAAATGCTGCTCGAAAGATAAAAGACTGCAGCGGGAAGCGCTGTCGGAAAGATAGTGAGGGCTGAGCCTGAAGAGAGGTTCCGCCCTCTTTTTTTGTGCCCAGGGTTCTAACCGGTGAAAGAGCCTCATAAAATTGGACCAGCAGAGAGGTAAACGTATGAAGCAGAAACTGGTCGCAGGAATTCTTCTGATCCTGACAATTTTTATATTTTGCGGAAGAGTTGCTTCCCAGGGAGCAGGGCAGCAGACGGCGATGCGCACAGAACCGCCGATGAAAGGCCATCGGGGAACGAAATTTTATTATAGCCGCGAGATCAATCCGTTTTATCCGGAATTGGCACCTTACCACCGGACGAGGGGCGGATATGTGACCGGAAACTGCACCTGGTATGCCTGGGGCAGAGTGTGCGAAATGAGGGGCAGCAAATTGGAGCACGTTTTTACAGGAGATGCCGGTACATGGTTTGAACAGAACAAGAAGGAAAGCTGTTACCCCTACGGACAGGAGCCAAAAAAAGGAGCAATCCTCTGTTATAAAACACATGTGGCGGTTGTGGAAGACACCGACCCGCTAACCGTTTCGGAATCCGGATGGAAAATAGAGAACAAAAAATCCCGGATCGTATTTCATTGTGGTGAGCCCTGGCGAAAAGAAGAAAAGCCGTTGGGATATATTTATGTGACAGAAGATGACTGATAAATCAGCAGGCGGATACTTTTATCCTATCAATTTCCTGACAATTTTGGGGGACAATTCAACCCAAAATTAAAGCGAATAAAAAGTTTTAAGAATATTTTGGAAAAAAGGTTAAAATGTAACCAAAATGTAAACGGTGAGGTTTATGATAGAGCCATAATAAACAGCCGGTTATTTGACGCAAATAAAGTCAGGAGTGGAAGATATGAAAAAGAAGAGAGGGAAAAAGTGGATAAGCGTGGTTCTGGCGATTATGCTGATTGCTTCACAGGCAGCAGCTATGACGGCTTTTGCAGAAGACAGTGATGGCCAGACAAAAGCAGTCATAGCATCGGAACAGGCCGATGCAGGGTCGGAACCAACTGAAAAAGCAACAGTGGAAACAAAAGGCAAGGCAGAGAAAGAATCGGAAGTGAAAGCTACCGAGAAGACGGAGCCGACGGTAAATACAGCTTCGGAAACCAAAAATAAAATCCAAGCAAAAGATGAAATCCAGCCGGGCACAAATCAGGACAAAAAAGACAAGAAAAAAGTAGAGACAGAGGCTAACCGTGAAGAACCAACCACGGAAGCGACAAAAGAAGTATCTCTCTATGAGATCAGCCTGGAGATACCGGAATTAAACGGAACGGTAAAGGTAAGAGCTGCTGACGGCGCTGTAACGGAAGTGACAGAAAATACCTATCACACGAAAGCGGCTCAGGGCGAACATGTAAAACTGGAGATTTCCCCAAAAGAAAACTATGAAATCGCTCAGGTTCAAGTAAATGGGAGCAGAGCGGAAAGCACCGAACTGAACGGAAATACCGCAGTTTACCGGATTGGGGACATAAACGCGGACCAGAATATAAAGGTTTTCTTTAAAGAAAAAGAGCAAATTACTAACAGCGCGCCCATAATAAAAGCAGCGGCCGCAAACGCTGCGGGCCTGAAGGGAAAACCGCAAAAAGGAAAGGACAAGCCCTCAGGCGGGGACAGCGATTTTCAGAAATACGAAAAGAGCGGTGAGTTCATAAGCATCAATGAAGGGCCGTATAAAGGCTGTGTTGGAGTAAAGCTTACCGGAAATTGTGCAGTTGTCAAACAGGCAGGATTCGCCATTCTCTGGACACAGTCCCCGCTCACCGAAAGTGAGCAGCAGGAAGCCTGGGATTATTTCAAGCAGAACGATAAGAGTCTTGTAAACGGTGTTACCCGTTATTTCTACACATCCGGGATGGGAGCATCCTATACTGTGTCCGGGACAAATGGCGGAACCTACTATTTCGGCGTGGAGATAGACGGAGCAACTTATGTGCTTGCGCCAAGCGCGGACAAGGTAAGCCATTTCAATATAGGCAACTTTGAGCCGTCAGGAAGCAAGCCTGTGACTTTAGAACTGTCTGCATCCAAGACGGTAGGGGGACAGATACCGACAGCCACGGAGAAATTTTCTTTTAAGGCTGAACCGGTCAGCGCTCCGGCGGGAGTGAGCCAGCAGCCGCAGACCGTAGAAAACCAGGGCGGCAGCGTAACCTTTAGCTTTACGTATGATAAAGAAGGCGAGTACGTTTATAGAATACGGGAAGTCAAAGATAGCGGCGGCAAAGCCTATGTTTATGATGATAAAGTCTATTACGCAAAGATAAAAGTTACTTCTGCCTCAGGCAGTCTCAAAGCGAATATAGTTGGATTTTATACGAATTCAGCATGCACGCAGACTGTGACCGGCATAGAATTCAGCAACAGTAGGCTGGCGCCGATAACTGCATCCTTTAAGGCGAAAAAACATATAGACGGAAAGCCATTCCAGGGATATGACGGGCTGTTCAAATTCAAGGCGGAATTAGTCAACCCCGGGGGCATTGACTACGCGACCAGATCTGTGGAGGGGACCAATACGGCGGACGGTGATATTACCATAGGACCTGTGACATTGGAGCAGCCAGGCACCTATATTTATCAACTGAGCGAAAATGCTATGATAAGCTCTAGCCATAACTTTGCCTATGACCAACAAAAATATTACGCAGAGGTTAAAGTGGTAGCAAACGGAGAACGGCTGAGTCAGACGATAACATATTATAAAACGTATGAAGATGGAATAGTGAGCGAACCCATAAACACGGAACCAGTTTTCAATAATACGACTCCGGAGATACTGCCGGTTAATAGCATTTTTACAGCGAACAAAACTGTAGACGGAAAAATTCCTGGGGAAGACCAGATCTTTTCCTTTAAGGCGAGCCTGCTCAGCAGCAGTCCGGATCGAGACGGAGCTCCAGACCAGATTCTGGCGCAGAACAAGGGGAATGAGGTTTCATTTGGCCTCCTGCAATTTACAAAGCCAGGCACCTTTTTGTATAAAATAGAAGAACTGCCTAATCCGGACAACAGCAGATATGTGTATGATTCGACCAGTTTTTATGTAAAGGTTGTGGTATGGATAGCAGATGGTGCACAAGACCGATTGATGGCCTCCAGGCAGTATTACAAGGATGAAACATTCACCTCAACCGTAGCAAAGGTAGCCTTTGACAATAAAACCAGGACCGCATCTGTTTCCGGAACCAAGACCTGGATCGACGGCGATAACGAGAGCGAAACCAGACCGGGCTCCATTACCGTGCGGCTGATGCGGGATAACGAGGAAATCGATCATCAGGTGGTTACGCCTGATCCGCAGACCGGAAACTGGACGTACAGTTTCAGTGGTTTGCCTGAATTTGATACCAAGGGAAAAGCAATTAGCTATACAGTGGAAGAAGATAACGTGGAAGGCTATGAAACAGAATATCAAAAAACAGAGGAAGGCCTTGATATTGTCAATACGCTGAAACAGGTAAATGATGTGAGTGTTTCAGGAGTAAAGACCTGGGAGGATCACAATAATGCATATCAGACCAGACCGGATCAGATAACCCTTACCCTGTACGGGGATGGCCAAAAAGTTGACGAACAGATCGTTCGGCCTGATGAGGACGGCAGCTGGAGGTATGCGTTCAGCGATCTCCCAAGATACAGCGAGGATACAAAAAAAGAAATCAACTATACAGTAAAAGAAACCATGGTGGGCAATGAAGAAACGGAGTCCAGCGGATATCTGCCGTCCTATATCGGTGGTAGCCGTGAAATCGGGATTGTCAACACTCTGATTGAAGAATATTATCCGATTGAAGGAGAGAAAGTCTGGGTAGATGACAATAATGTCAAGGGACTCAGGCCGGAATTCATTTTAGTAGATATTCTGGCCAATGGAACGGTCGTAGATACCATTCGGGTAAGTCCGGACGCAAACGGCGATTGGAAATATATCTACGAGCCTGAAGTCTATTATGATAAAGAGGATAAGCCGATTACCTATACGCTGAGAGAGCGGGAGGTTCCGGGATATACCGCATCTTATGCGGCAGACAGTTTCAATATCATCAACACCCTCAACAAAGAAGAGGGGCCGCCGGAAGATGTGATCCAATATTACTACGATAACGGCGGGGATGATGGGAACAAAACGGTCATTACAACTTCGTCCACAAAGACGACAGTATCTAAGGATACAAAGGACGTGAAGAGCGTTCAAACCGGCGATGACATGGAAATTCTTCCATTGGCAATTCTTGCCGCACTGGCAGCCCTTATGGCGCTGGCGGCGTTTATCAGAAGAAGGCCGGATGAAAAATAAAATTTCGCTGTGAATGAGCGGATCGTATAATAAAAGAAACCGGAGCAGCCAAAGGGCAGTTCCGGTTTCTTTCTGGCTTAGGATTAATCTTCAAAGATCGCCGCTGTTTTTTCCATGATCTCACTGATCGGCAGGTGCTGCGGGCAGTGATCCTCGCAGGCCTTGCAGCCCACACAGTCGCCGGGCTGTCTGCCCTTGGTGAGCCATGTGGGGTAGTCTTCCTTGATTTTGGGGTTTCCTTCATAGAGAAACCATTCGTTATAAAAATTGATTGCCGTTGGGATGTCGATTTTTTTCGGGCAGGGCATGCAGTATTTGCAGGCTGTGCAGGAATACTGTATCAGCTTGTTGTATTCATCCGATACCCGGTCGATGATCGACAGCTCCTTTTCCGTCAGGCTGTTCGGCTCAGCGTCGGAGAGGATGCGCAGGTTTTCCTCCAGCTGCTCCTTTGCGCTCATGCCGCTTAAAATCACCATGACTTCCGGGTGGTTCGCTACCCAGCGGAAGGCCCATTCGGCAGGAGTCCTTTGGATCTCAGCCTGTTTCCACAGCTTTTCCACGGAGGAAGGCAGCGCATCGGTCAGCTTGCCGCCCTTCAAAGGTTCCATGATTACCACAGGAATATTTTTTTCTGCCGCGTACCGGAGGCCTTCTTCACCGGCCTGGAAATCCTTGTCCATGTAATTGAGCTGGATCTGGCAGAAATCCCACGGATAGGCATCGATCACCTCTTTGAAGAGAGAAAGCTCATCGTGGAACGAAAAGCCGATATGCTTGATTCTGCCCTTTGCCCGCTGCTCCTCCAGGAATTCCATCAGTTTAAATTTTTTCGCCCGTTTCCAGACAGGAACCGTGATGTTATGAACCAGATACATATCGATTACATCCACCTGCAGGCGGCTGAACTGCTCTTCAAAGAGCTCCTTCATTTTTTCTTCGTCCTTTGCCAGCCACACGGGCATTTTGTCCGCCAGCAGAACCTTTTCGCGATAACCGTCTTTCAGCGCCTCGCCGACAATTTTTTCGCTTTCGCCGTCGTGGTACATATAGGCGGTATCCACATAATTTACCCCTCGGTCGATGGACTGGCGGATCATGGAGATCGCCTCTGCGCGGTCTACGGTCCCGTCCTCTGAGAGGGGCAGACGCATGGTGCCGGTTCCAAGGAGGGAAACCTGTTCTCCTGTTTTGTTAAATGTACGATATTGCATATATTCATCTCCTTATCTTTTGTGTTATACTATTCTGAGCGAATTGATACCGGCGTTGCCGCAAGGTGCAGAATAAGTGAAAGATGCTCGACTCGGCTCGCATCTTATACTATTTTCATCACTGAATACGGCGTTGCCGCAAGGAAGAAAATAGTGAAACTTGCTGCGACGTGGCTTGCAAGTTATACGATTCTGGTCTGAATGAGTCGGGGCCGGCTTGCGGGCTGCGGTAACTTTTCAAAAAATTGATGCAAAGTTACGCAAAGTTGTGGGTCCCGCGGGTGTTCGAAACTGTAAAAAACGAAAATTTGTGCTACCGACTGTTTTGAAGGCCGCAGGATCGTTGAAAAGTGCGTAACTTTTCGAAAAAATCGGGAATAGTTACCGGAACCGCCGTTTGCGGCACAGCGGCTACGAGCTGCCGGATAAAACTTTACGATATTGAACGGTCGCACCATAGATTATAACCAAGGAAAGGAAGAATCGCAATGGAAAATATCATAAAACAACTGGATGGATATGCGGAAGAAGCGCTTTTTTACCACGATCTGCCGGGCCTGGCCATTTCGGTAGAGGTGGGGGAAAAGGGCCCCGCGCATCTTCGGGGACTGAACTATAAAAAGGCTTTGGGCGTAAAGGATGTTACAACGAAGGAACCCCTGATGCCGGAACATATTTTTCATATGGCGTCCGTATCCAAGCTGTTTACTTCCGCGGGAATCCTGCAGCTGTGCGAAAAGGGAAAGCTGAGCCTTACGGACCGGCTTGCGGACCTGCTGCCTTACGTGTCTATCGCAGATGAGCGATATGGGGAAATACAGCTGATTCATATGTTGACCCATACATCGGGAATGGGCGATGTGGAGGACTATCACTGGGATGAACCGCAGACAGATGAACTGGCACTGAAAAACTACGCCCTCAGCGGGGAGGTAAAGGATTCCCATATGCTGTGGTCTCCGGCGGAAAACAAATTCCGCTACAGCAATATCGCCTATGAGCTTTTGGGACTGATTATCTCGGAAGTATCGGGGCGGAGTTACGAACAGTATATGAAGGAATTTATCTTAGACCCGCTGGAAATGGACGATTCCACATTCCTGACTTTTGAGCGGGCGGATGGCAGCCTGGATCTCAAAGACTTGAGCCGGGCGGGAATGGCGATGCCCCATACAAAGGACAAAGAAAAACATATTATTTTGGAAAACTATTATCCGTACAACCGACAGCACGGCCCCAGCTCGACGCTGACCAGCAATGTTTTCGATTTGGCCAAATGGGCGAAGGCTCATCTCGAGAGAAAGTTTTTCAAAGAGAAAACTTACGAAGAAATATGGAAAAAGCGCGCCACGGTCCCCAATAACGGAGAAGGAATGGGCCTGGGATGGTTCATGCGCCGTCAGGGAGAATACGATATCTATGGACATGAGGGCACGGATGACGGATTCCGCGCCAGCTTCTGGATCTGCCCCGCGCTCTGCGCCCACGTTACCGTGGTGTCAAACATCAGCCGCGGAGCAGTAAAAAAGATCAATAAAAAGATTTTCGAAATCCTTATTCGTTCCGTATAAAATCGAGGAATTCGTTGAAATCCTCAAAATCGCTCTGGATGAATTCATAGAGGATCGGTTCCTTGAATTCGTACTTGGCTGTCGCCATCAGATAAGGCGCCAGCACGCTTTTCCGCAGATCCCGCTCCAGGGCGTGGATTCCGCTGAGGCTGTAGGAGGAAACGATCAGCTGGCCGTAATCGGTGATGTAATACAGCCCGAAAACGTCCTCGCTGAGACGGAAAATCCGTTTGTTGACATGATTGTTATTGTTATTGAACGCAAGAAAAAGCTTGCCATTTTCATGGGGCGTCATCATCGTTCCATGGGTCATTTGCCCGATGCTGCTGCTGAAATCTTCAGGCGTCATGAGAACTTCATACACCGTAACGAATTCAGGACGGGAGAGCATCATCGCCGCCTCAGTGGGGCTGACCGGAAAGCCGGAACACTTTTCAAAGGAAGTGATCCGGTTTTTATTTACGGTTATTTCCGATACCAGCAGCGTGTACTGATCGTTATATTCGATCAGGGATTCACACAGATAAGTACCCGGCTCCAGTTCGTTTTCGTCAATGGTGTTCTTGCACAGAGTCGCCGGACGATGTTCGGCGTATATGTCCAGAGGAAATTCCCCCTCGGTGAGCCAGGAGGCCGCTTCATAGTCGTGGCCAAAGCAGCGCATCAGAAAATAATTGATAACCTGATAGGCGGAAACAATCCGGTCGCACTGCTTATCAATCAGCAATTTCTGCTCATTGGGGTTGAGCACCGTGGGATGCTCGATGAGAAATTCATATTCCTCCCGGCCTTCCGGCAAGGGCAGCTTGTGACGCTGGTTAAAGCGAGCGTACTCGCACAGCAGATATCTGGCTTCCCGCTCCGTGACCTCCACCTTTTTGCCGCCCAGCCCGCCAATCATGGCCTGCTCGATGGCAGCGATCTCTTCCACATTGTTGCCCGAGATGCTCTTGTAAGTTTCAAATCCGTATTCTTCCGCGTCCAGATAAAAGAACTGGTGAAAATCCGGAGAAATCTCCTGCTCAGGAATCCGCCAATGTATATAAAGCCCCATAACGCCCATCAGACGGGTATCGGTGACATAGGCTCCCATGAAATATTTTTTCTGCGTTTCTTTCGGAGCGCTGAGTCCGCCCTCGATTACTGTAAAATTTGGTTTGGTCAAAATTGGTACCTCTTTAAATTATAATACATAAAGTATAACCCATTTTATAAAAATTACAAGTAGGCATAGCACCTATTGACAAGCAGGTTAAATACTATATAATATATAAGGTAATTAAAAAACATATAGAAATCCTTATTAAGAGCGGCAGAGGGAATAGGCCCAATGAAGCCCGGCAACCTAGATGTTTCTCAAGGAACAGAAAAGGTGCTAAATCCTACAGAATAGTTTATTCTGAAAGATGAGGAAAGATAACGAAAATATCAAACCTCTTCTTTTAAGAAGAGGTTTTTTCGCTAGATGAGGATTCTATGAGAAAAGAGGAGGAACAATTGATGAAAAAACTTTTTACATCAGAATCAGTGACAGAAGGGCATCCGGATAAAGTCTGTGACCAAATCTCAGACGCCATTTTAGATGCGATCTTCGAGCAGGACCCTTACGGACGCGTAGCTGCGGAAACCACGGTGAACACCGGATACGCGATGATTATGGGAGAAATTACTACCGAATGTTACATAGATATACAGAAGATCGCCAGAGACGTGATCTGTGATATCGGGTATACCAAAAGCGATTACGGGTTTGACGGCAAGACCTGCGCCGTGCTGACGGCTATCGACGAGCAGTCGCCGGATATCGCGCTGGGCGTGGATAAAGCGCTGGAATATAAAGAAGGCGTTCTGGCCGATGAGCCGGAGGAGACCGGCGCCGGAGATCAGGGCCTCATGTTTGGCTTTGCCTGCAATGAAACCCCGGAACTGATGCCGATGCCCATCGCTATGGCCCACAAGCTGGCAAGACGCCTGACCGAAGTGAGAAAAGCGGGACTGCTGCCATATCTGAGACCGGACGGAAAAACGCAGGTAACGGTTGAATACGATGACGATAAAGTAAAGCGGATCGATACGGTACTGATTTCGTCCCAGCACGACCCGGACGTGACCCACGACCAGATCCAGGCGGACATCATCGAACAGGTGGTAAAACCGATTATCCCCGCGGAACTTTTGGATGAAAACACAAAATACTTCGTCAACCCTACCGGCAAGTTTGTTATCGGCGGGCCCCACGGGGATTCCGGGCTGACCGGCAGGAAGATTATTGTAGATACTTATGGCGGATACGCACGCCACGGCGGCGGCGCTTTCAGCGGTAAGGACCCGACGAAGGTGGACCGCTCCGCTGCTTACGCGGCCAGATACGCAGCAAAGAATCTGGTGGCGGCAGGACTGGCCGATAAATGCGAGATCCAGCTGGCGTACGCCATCGGCGTGGCAAAACCGGTATCTGTTCTGGTAGATTCCTTCGGGACCGGAAAGGTTTCCGATGAAAAGCTGGCCCAGCTGGTGGAAGAACATTTCGACCTGCGGCCCGCGGCCATTATCCGCGATCTGGACCTGAGAAGGCCGATCTACAGACAGCTGGCGGCATACGGACATTTTGGCAGAACGGACATTGACGTGCCTTGGGAAAAGACAGATAAGGCCGAAGCTCTGAAAAAGAGCGCAGGCGTTTTATAAAAACAGGAGGAATGATAAATGGGCATAAAAGTAGCGAAATTCGGCGGTTCCTCGGTGGCGGACGCCATTCAGATCGGAAAGACGAAAAAGATCATTGAGGCTGATCCGGATCGGAAATACATCGTGGTTTCCGCACCGGGAAAACGGTTTGACGGGGATACCAAGGTAACGGACCTGCTGTACCTGTGCAAGACGCACATTGAACACAACCTGCCTTATGAGCAGCTGTTCCAGGTGGTGTGCGACCGCTATAAGGTTACGGAGGTAAACCTGGAGGTGGAAGTGAATATCCAGAAATACCTGGATGAGATCAAGTCGAATCTGGAAAAGGGAACGACTTCCGATTACATTGCCAGTAGAGGCGAATATCTCAACGCCATACTCATTGCGGCATATCTGGGCTACGACTTTGTGGACGCACAGAGTCTCATCCGCTTTAACGCCAAGGGCAAGATGCTGGCAGAAGAGACCGACCAGGCATTGAAGGCAGAGCTGGCAAAGCACGACAGAGCGGCCATCCCCGGCTTTTACGGCTGCAGTCCGGACGGCAGCGTCAAGACATTCAGCAGAGGAGGCTCCGACATCACAGGAGCGCTGGTGGCCAGGGCCGTAGGCGCAGAGGTTTATGAAAACTGGACCGACGTATCCGGTTTCCTGGTGGCGGACCCGCGTATCGTGGAAGGTGCCAAGCCGATCAGCACCATTTCCTATAAGGAACTGAGAGAGCTTTCCTACATGGGAGCTTCGGTGCTTCACGAAGACGCCATTTATCCGGCAAGAGTCGCCGATATTCCCATCAACATCCGCAACACCAACCGGCCGGAAGACGAGGGTACCCTCATCACTGCCGAAGCAGGACCGCTGGAAGACGGACAGATTATCACCGGTATCGCAGGCAGCAAGGATTTTACGGTAATTGCCCTTTACAAGAATATGCTCAGCGATGAAAGGGGCTTTGTCCGCAGGCTGACGGGAATTCTGGAGGACTTTGACATTCCTCTGGAGCACCTGCCCAGCGGCATTGATACGGTATCGGTCGTTCTTTCCAACAAATCCATCGACGGCAGACTGGACGAGATTCTGGAACAGTTCCAGCAGCAGCTCAAGCCGGATACCATCGACGTATCCGAGGAGGTGGCGCTGATCGCTACGGTAGGCTACGGTATGTCCGACCGCCCCGGCGTATCGGCAAAGCTGTTCACAGCTCTTGCGGAAGCAGGCGTGAACATTCGCATGATCGACCAGGGCTCCAGCGAAATGAACATTATCGTAGGTGTTGAGAATAAAGATCTGGAAACGTCGATCCGAGCCATTTACAACGCTTTCGTAGAATAAGAACATGAAAAAACAGCGGGCAGAGGAGTTTTTCTCCTTTGCTCGTTTTTATATCTGTGGTATGATTTCCATAATAGATTGATTCCGATGACAGTAGGAGATAAACATGAACATATGGGACATCCTGGGAATCCAGGAGACAAACGATAAAAAGGCGATTCAGGAGGCCTACCGAAAAAAACTGACCGTTACCCATCCCGAGGACAGCCCGGAGGAATTCATGGCTCTGCGGGCCGCGCTGGAGGATGCGCTGAAAGCCGCGGACAGAATTGACAGCGGCGACGAAGGCGAAGCGCCCACGCCGGAGGAAACCTGGGACGACGGACCGGTAGGCGACTGGATGCGGCGTGCGGACCAGCTGTACCGCCATTTTTCCAGGCGTATCGATCCGACCCAGTGGGAAGAACTGTTGAAAGAAGACGTGTGCCAGAATCTGGATACAAAGACGCTGGTGAGAGATGCCCTGCTGGAATATATGCTGGACCATTTTTTCCTGCCTCAGTCCGTGGTGCGGATTTTGGACAGCTATTTCAGTTTCATGGAAAATATGGATGAGCTGAGGGAAAGTTTTCCTCAGGCATTTCTCGACGCGGTCATTGTTGAATCCATAGAACAGCAGGAATACCCGCCGTACAAGTTCCTTTACGGCGACGACAGTCTTCCTTTTGACGAATACCTGCGCCTCAGCTCCGGACTCAGCGGATGCATCGCAGAAGGGGATACGAAGAAGGGCAGGGAGATTTTGGAGCAGATGAAGGCGACCGGAATCCGCTCCCCATATTTCCAGATCGAAAAGGCGAAAATCTGCTGTCAGGAAGAACATTATCAGGAGGCCCAAGAGCTCATAGAGGAGCTGCTGCCTGAATATGAAGAGCTGTCCGATGTGAGACTGATGCGGGGCGATATCTGTTTTTGCCTCAACGACTATGAAGCAGCGCGGAGGGAGTACAGCCAGGTGCTGCAGGAGGAGCCGCTTTCCCAATGGGGACGGTTTGGGCTGGCGAAATGCTATGTGAAAAACGGGAAACTGAAGGAAGCCAACGAAATCTTATGCCAGCTTTTGCAGGAGGACCCTTACGATCAGAGCGCAGAGGAATGGCTTCATGAGTGTAATGAGCTTTACATAAAAGACTTAAAGGATCGGCTCAGGGCGGACGGGGAAAACCAGGAGCTGCTCTTTGAGCTGGGATGGGCCTATTTCCAAAACGGAAAATACGAAAATGTTTTGGAACTTTTCGAGAATATAGAGCCGGAAGAAGCTCACCAAATCCAATACAACAGCCTTATCGGAAGAAGCTGCCTGTACGGAGGAGATGAGAAGGAAGCCCTTTCCTATATAAAGGCCTGGGAACAGTGTCTGCGAAACCTTACGGATACGGAGGAAAACCGAAGGAAAGTGGAAGATCAGCTGCCCTATGTGTTCCAGCTGGAAAGCTCCATTTACCAGAGCCTGGGGCAGACGGAAGACGCTCTGTCGCTGCTGAACCAGCTCTTGGAACAGAATCCGCGGGATGGGGAGGTTCTGCGACAGAAGGGACAGATCCTTTACGAGCTTTGGGACTTTGAAGGCGCAGTGGATGCTCTGACCGGCTCCATCGAGGCGGACCGAAATTCCCACGTGTCCTATTTAATGCGGGCAAAGGCTTTCTTCCATATGGATTATTACGGCGAAGCCTTTGACGATTGTGAGCGGGCTTTGGAGATTTACCCCTATGAGCTGGCGGCCTATGTTTATAAGATAAAAATTCTCATTGAAGCAGGCGAGCTGGAAGAGGCGGAGGAAACCATCGCCTATCTGGAAGGGGAAGAAATCTCGGGAAGTGAACTGGAATTTCTCAAAGGATATATTGAGGAAGCCAGGGAGCGGTATCTTTACGCCAGGCGTATCTATTACAAAATCATCGAAGACACAGAGGCAAAATCTGACCAGGAAGGCATTTTCGAGGTGGAAAACCTGGCTGAGGTTTATCATCACCTGGCCGTTATGGAGTATAATGGTGAGGAGGATGACTTTACCTCGGTGGTGGAGCTGATCGATCAGGGCCTTGCTGTCGATGAACGTTATGTGCCGCTGCTGGAAATGAAAGCGGAAATCGCACAGGAATGCGACCGCCCGGAGGATGCGCTCCGGCTGTACCAGCGGATACGGGAGGCGGCACCGGGCCGTATCGGCATCTGCGGAATGATCGACGGAGTCTACCGGGAACTGGAGCAGTGGGATAAAGCCCTGGAGTATGCCAATCTCCAGCTGCAGCAGACGGAGTCGGCCTACGCGTATATGCGCAGAGGACAGATTCTAACCTGCCTGGACCGGCTGGATGAAGCCTGGGAGGACTTCAGCAAGGCGGTCCGGCTGGATCCGGAGCTGGAATACACCTACAATTATATGGGCGTGATTCTGGAGTTCCGCGATCAGGAGGAGGAAGCGCTGAGCTACTACAGGAAAGCCATTGATATGGGCGAACAGACAGGGGAAACCTGCGAGGAGGCTTACGCCAACGCAGCCAATCTCCACTGCCGAAGGGGCGAATACGAAAAGGCGCGGCAACTGTTGCAGGCCGTGTATGAAAAGACAAAGGAAACCAAATATCTCTGCCAGCAGATTGAAATCTGCAGGCTTTCCGGAGATTTTTCCAAAGCACGGCAGGCGCTGGAGGCATATAAAAGAGCGGAGCAGCTGGGTGATTATGATTTTATATACAGATGGGAGAAAGCCCATATTTTCCGCGATGAAAAACAGACCGCTGATGCTCTTGTGATCTATGAATCCGAAGGAAAGTCGGAGCCGGCGGCGCTGAAAGAAGCGGGAAAGCTCCTGTATTATAAAGGAAAATACCGCAAGGCATTGAAATACTTTTTTAAGGCCATCGCAGGGCTGGATCGGGAGCATTGCTACGAGGAACCGGAGTTCGTGGAAGCCGACTATCATCTATGGGCGGCGAGGGCCAGCCTCAAGCTGGGGAAAAAAGATGACGCGGCGCTCTTTGCGCGAAACGGGCTGAAAAAGATCCCCGATGATTTCGAACGTTCCCTGGGCCACTGCCTGCCGATGATCTATCAGATGATGGGAGCGCTTTACGCGACCCAGGGAGATTATACAAGTGCGCAGGGGTTTCTCGAGAAAGCCCTGCAATTGAGAAAATGTGACTATTGCAACTATGGATGCTGCATCGACGCTCTGTATGAGCTGGGATATCTGTACGAGCTGACGGGAGATAAGGAGCGGGCTCTGAACTGCTATAAAGAAGGGCTGCGCTTTGCTCCCGCTGACAACGACTTATCCTCCGCAGCGGCGAATCTGGAGTAAAAGATAACATGAAAATCGGAATTGACTTAGGAACGACCAATTCATTGGTGGCATATTATACGGACCAGGGGCCGAAGATTATCCCCAACCGGCTGGGCGAGAATCTGACCCCTTCCATCGTCAGCGTGGATGAAGAGGGAATGGTCTATGTGGGAAAAACGGCGAAAGAGCGCATGTCCACTTTCCCCGACATGACGGCCTCTCTGTTTAAACGGAGCATGGGGACGGAGAAGGAGTTTTCTCTGGGAAACAGCAAATTCCGTGCGGAAGAGTTGTCCTCACTGGTACTGCGGGCGCTGAAAGAGGATGCGGAGAGTTATCTGGGAGAGCCTGTTACGGAAGCGGTTATCAGCGTACCGGCCTATTTTAACGATATACAGCGTAAAGCAACTAAACGGGCGGGAGAGCTGGCAGGCCTGACGGTGGAAAGAATCATCAACGAGCCTACGGCGGCGGCCATCGCTTATGGACTTCACAATCGGGCGGACCATACCCGCTTTCTGGTGTTTGATCTGGGCGGAGGAACCTTTGATATTTCCATACTGGAACGGTATGGAAATATTATGGAGGTGAGGGCTATCGCAGGAGATAACTTCATTGGAGGAGAGGATTTTACCAGGGTGCTTTGCGGCATGATGCTCCATGAAAACGGCATTGATGAGGATTCGCTGACGGCAAAGGAGCAGGTATATCTGCAGAGGCAGGCGGAAGCCTGCAAGCTGGGGTTCTCTGACAGCAGTGTTTCGTCCATGAAATGCGTGCTTAAGAAAGAAACCTACGAGCGGGAGTTTTCCCTGGAAGAGTACGAGAGAAATTGCCAGCTGCTTCTCACCCGCATACGAAAGCCCATTGAACGAAGCCTGAAAGACGCCAACGTGCGCCTTGCCGATATTGATGAAATCGTTTTGGTAGGCGGAGCGACGAAGCTGCCGATCATCCGCAATTTTGTGGGCCGCATCTTCGGGCGCATACCCAACACGGACGTCAACCCGGATGAGGCCATTGCCATGGGCGCGGCCATTCAGTGTGCCATGAAGGAGCGGAATCAGGCGGTGCGGGAAGTGGTTCTCACGGAGGTCTGCCCTTTTACTCTGGGGACTTCGGTAGCTGTTCAGCGTTTGGGAGAAATGCTGGAAAGCGGCCATTTCCTCCCGATCATCGAGCGCAATACCGTGATCCCGGTCAGCAGGACCAACACGCTGTACACGGCCGGCGATTTTCAAAGAAAGATAACGGTAGATATCCTGCAGGGCGAAAGCCGGTTTGCCAAGAATAATCTGCTGCTGGGGGAGATTACGGTGCCGGTTCCGGCGAAAAAAGCGGGCGAGGAGTCCATCGACGTGACCTATACCTATGACATCAATTCGATTCTGGAGGTAAAGGTCAAAGTCAACTCCACCGGTGTCACGAAGAAGATGGTCATACAAAAAGAAGGCTCCCAGCTGACAAAAGAAGAAGCCGAAAAGCGTATGGAAGAGCTGAACTATCTGAAAATACATCCGCGGGAGCAGGAAGCAAACAAGCTGCTGCTGTTTCGAGGAGAACGGCTTTATGAAGAGGCCACCGGTGATCTCCGGCAGGAAATCGACTTTTTGCTCAGCCAGTTTGAAGCTGTTTTAGACAAACAGGATCAGGGCGCTATCGATCAGGCCAGAGGGGAAGTAAAGGAAGCTCTGGACGAAATCGAGGCGGCCATGGAGGACGACCTGTTTGATTAAGGATAAGGAGGAAGATATGAAAAGAAAAGTTTGTTTTATGTTCATCAATGGTGAGATCAAAGCGCCGCAGCGCAGCGTCATGGAAACCGGAGAAAACGGGGAGATGATCCTGGTGGGTGTCGGCAGCTATGAATCCGCCGCAGAAGAAGCAGTTAAGCTGGCGGATGAAGGCGTAGTGGCTCTGGAGCTGTGCGGAGGCTTTGGCACCATCGGCCACGCGAGGGTTACGGAAGCGGTGGCGGGCAAATGTCCGGTGGGCGTGATCCGCTTTGACAATCACCCGGGCTACGACGGAATGTCCGGCGACGAAAAATGGGGAGCTAGATAATTTCATATGGCTGTCCGGCTAAAGAAGGGACCCTGTGCAAACTGCGGGAAACGGTTTGTACAGGGCCTTTCTCATTTTTGTTCTACAGCTTTTCACGCCGATAGTTTTCCATGGCGACGATCAGTTTCGCGGACAGCTTGATCAGCTCCATGGCAGCCTGGCGCAGGTCCAGCGTTTCGTTCTTGATTCCTTTTTCTATTTTATCCATGAGGGCCGTCTTTTCCTGAATAATGGCGGCGGAATCGTCCTTTTCATCTAATTTCCCGCTGGGAATCTGAAAGACGCCGATTTCCCGAAGGGCGTTTTCGTAATCGAGAGGGCCATCTCTGTGTATCAGCAGATCGATCTCATTGAGTACCTTGGAGACGTGCATGGTGGTTGCTTCCAGATACTTGATGTGGAGCTGGCGGCGCTGCGTTTCATCGTCAATTTTTCGGTAATGGTTCATCACCATGAATCCGGACAGCCAGCCGGAGAGCATCCCGGTAATCATTCCCACTGCCACGGAAACAAAGATTTCGTACAGGTTCAAGCTTATTCACCTTCTTTCACACTTTTTTAGTGTTTTCCGCTGGTGGCTGTGATATTCATGAAGGCTGCGGAACGGGGAAAATCCTTTATCTGGAAACGAGCTTACTGTTATTGACAATAGTTTGATAAAGGCGTATGATTAAACCATACAATTGAATGGGCAAAGCCGGGGAAACGCGGTGACGCAAAGCTACAGGGCCTGTAAAATGGCAGCCAGCTGCGAAAAAACATAGAATGTGTTTCTATTTATTTTTGCTGCGTCATCCTTTGGGATGATTTTTTTTGGCCCCGGATATGCTCTGCTGTGTGCAAGGAAAGGATACGGGTATTTCTGTATAAGACAGGTGATTGACATGAAAAAGCTTAGGAAAATCGTTTTGATGGCAGCTATAATCGGGCTTTTAAGTGCTTTGTCAGGGCTGACCGTTTGGGCAGATGAGGCGGCAGCTTCCGGAGCCGATGGGGAGAATGCAGGGGTCATGAAAGAGGGCTCTCATATATATGCCAACGGCGTTCCGATTCTGATTAAACAGGGTGCCGATGGAAAAGCCTATGTGTACGACCAGTCAGGAACGGAAAAGCTGCTGGAAGATGAAGTGGGCCCGGGGACGGCGATCTACGGAGGCGGAAAAAATGTTCCCGTTGAGGGTGATACCAGTATTGTCATTGACAATGTCCAGACTGGGTTTGTTTATGGCGGCGGATATTCGGACGGCAGCGGGAACGCGGATGTAAGCGGAAACGTCACCGTTCTGATTAAAGGTAAAGTCGATGCGTCAACGGTCTACGGCGGAGGGCGCGCCGACGCTGCCAAGGGAGATGCCAGCGCCAATGTAAAAGGGACTGCTTCTGCCAAAATCCTGGCAGATCCCACAGGTAATCACGGCAGCATTTACGGGGGCGGCTACGCCAGCACCAGCGGCAGCTTTCAGGCTTCGGCTGTGGTGGGAAATGCCTATGCTCAGACTAAAGGCAGGACTTATTCGCTCCGGGGCGGCGGCACGGCACATGCCGGCGGTGACGGCAGCGCACGGGCCGATGTAAAGGGGAAGATTTCAATTCAGCTGGATGCTGTCGATATCCGAGAGGTATATGGGGGCGGCTATGCCAGCGGAAAAAATGCCGGCGCCGGTGCCGGCTCCGTTGAGGTGATCGGTAACGGAAATGAAATGATGATCCTCTGCGCAGGAGGAGATGCGGATAAAGGGAACGCGGATATTGCCGGAAACATTCGCATAGAACTGAAAAACTTTTCCAATCTGTACGGATATATTTACGGCGGAGGCAATGCCGTCAACGGGGGTTCAGCAAACGCCGGATCGGTAAAGATGCTGGTTAAAGACAGTATCACCCCGGTAGAAGAACAATTTAAAGATTATTGGGTCTGTGCCGCCATTTATGGCGGAGGGACGGTTGATGCTGCTTCCAAGGCCGATGTGGCCGGTTCCGTTGAAATGGAATTTACCGGCGATAAGCTGGCAGGGAGCATACTGGGAGGAGGAGAAGCCAAAGGAGACGGCTCTGCGGATGTCGGCAGCTCACAGATTCAAATGTCTGAGTGTTCAGGAATTTTTGTAGACGAACTGGATGATACTTTTTATGCTTCGGCAGCGGCAGGCGGTGAGGCCGAGGGAGATGTTCCATGTTCAAAAGCAGAACTTACGGTTTCCAACAGCCAGCTGGATACGGCATGGGGCGGTTATGTGAAGGGCGGACAGCCTTGCCCTCTCGAAGGAACTGCGGTTTTGCAGGTAACCGGTGATAAAACAAAGATCAGGGAAGCAGGTCAGTTTGATACCATTGAGCTGAAACGGCCTCTGTCTCTTGAGAACTTTGTGCCTAAAAAAGAAGGCGTACCGGCGGTGCTGATCGCTCCGGATATGAAAATCGGTGAGACTGCCATAGCCTGCGGCAGCGGTGAAGCGCAGGCCGGATGGTTTGCCCTCAGGGAGGGAAGCCTGGGATATGAGAAAGTGGAAAATCAATCCCTGTGGAAGATTAAAGAAAAGGGAACTGTTGCCATACCGCCGATCAGCACAGAGGTCAAGCCCGGAGTGCCTGACATTGCGATCAAGGATAAAGACGCTCAGAGCTTTTTGTCGGAGGAGGATAAGACGGACATCGCGGCGGGAAGTTTGATTCAGTTTGTTGTCAGAGTAGATAAGGTAGAAAGCCCTTCCGGGGAAGTAGTCAAGGAAGTGAAAAATGCTTTGACAGACAGCGGAAAGACGCTGGGAAGCTATCTGGACATCAATTTAATCAAAATCAAAGACGGAACCGAAAGCAATATTTCTGAGCTGGGAAAATCTATGGAGATGACTATTTCTGTGCCGGAAGAGCTGCTGCCGGATTCCGATATCAAGCGGGAGTTTTCCGTTGTGCATGTACATGAAGAACAGGACGGAACGCTGGTGACTACAGAGCTTTTCGACCAGGACGATAACGACAAAACAGTAACCGTAGCAGTAGACCGATTATCGACATTCGCGCTGGCATATACAGACCACGGTCAGAACCATCAGGTTCCGGCGGCGAATTCGGAGAAAACAGGGGAAGCTAAAGATAAAGACAGTGCGGCCCCATCATCGGCAAACGCAACGTCTGTCCAGGAAACCCCTGCCACGGGAGATGATTTTTCATTGTGGCAATGGGTTCTGCTCGCTTTAGCCAGCGGCGTTATAATTTTTCTCTGTGTCAGACCCTTTCGGAAGAAAGAGCAGTAATGAAGGTACATAGATATGAAAAAGCAGCTGTCCTCTGATTGGAGGAAGCTGCTTTTTGATTCCGCCATGTACATGCGGGAGAATGTAGGAAGCCCGGGAGGGGAGGCGCGCTATGCTCGTTCTCCTTCATCGCTTATCGGTGCGAATATTTCCAGGATAGAGGCGGAATTATGGTAAATCAGGAAATCCTTCGGACTGTGGCCCTTTTCCAAACGGAAAAAACGGGTTTCGCCGTCGGAATTATCATTGATACGCTGCTTGAGCAGAGGCGGCAGGGTCTGTTCCTGCGTTTTCAGGCTGCGAAGGATATTGTGGCAGTTCTCGTTCCAGGGGAAATCCCGGCGGACCAAGAGGCTCTCACAGGGAATTTGATCCAAGGCCAGATGGATATCCAGTGCCGCGTCGGAATCCGTATTGAGCAGCAGGATTGCCTGTACTTCGCCGCCGCTGATTAAAATATGAGTCCCGGCATCGTAAAACTTGGGCTCGGAAAGCTGAGCGAAGCAGTCATAAACCTGATAGGCGGGTGTTCTGAGACCTTCTGCGGTAAAAAGAGCGTTCCGTTCTCCCAGCAGGCGGATGCGGGAGTGCCCGGCCTGCAGGACCTGCTCGAAGGCTGCCGCCGTATCGGGGGCGGCGATCAGATCTTCATCCCGGATGATCTGATCGGCAAAGAGGGGGATCTCCAGCGGCTCCAGAAGCTTCCACAGGCTCTTTTCCAGGTCCTTGTTCCGTCTGGTGAGGCTTTCGTCGAGGATAAAGGCTGCTGGCCGGATTCGCTGAATACTTTCCCGGTAACAGCCCAGATTGAGGGCGGCTTCCAGTGAATCGATGACAATGCGGGGGGCGCAGCGGTCCCAAAAGTTAAGGAAGCTTTTAACGCTGAAATCCGGCTTTACCGTGACCCTTTCAGGCGGCTTGCGGCCCTGCTTGGAAACGTTGAGGAAGGGTGTCAGCAGTGCCAGCGCTTCTTCCTGGGTAAAGGGGTTTTTAAAAGACCGTTCGCAGGGGTGATACTCTTTTCGATACTGAGCAGGCGTTTTCCCATGCCAGGCCGAAAAGCATTTGTTAAAGTAATTAGGCGATGAGAAGCCGCACTCCTGACTGATCTGCATCAGCGTCATGCTGCTGAACACCAAAAGTTTTTCAGCGTATTCCAGACGGATGGCGTTGACAAAGTTTTGAAAGTTGAAGCCGAGGGTCTTCTTGATTAAATGGGAAACGTAATAGGAGCTCAAGTGTTCCATGTTGGAAACATCATCAAGGGTAATCTTTTCTTTATAATTGAGCATGATGTAGCGGGTGATGCGGGACAGTCGCTGCAGGTCATCATGGCTCATGTCTTCCTGGCTGGTCTTATACTGGTAATCTTCCATAAAAAAACCCTGGAAGTGATTGACCAGAATAGAGACCAATTGACTGACCTCTTCTGTCAGAAGGGAGATATTCCGATTCTTTGCCGTATAGTCCGCGGCCATTCTGGAGATGTGTCCCTTCAGACGGGTCAGCTTGCTTTCCAGGAGCTGCTTGTTTCCGGCCGGCCCCTCCATGCACTCCTCACAGACAAAGAACATATAGCGGATATTGGGATAAAGATGCTCAAACCGCCCGGTATCCACATGGACGGACAGCAGCAGAATATCATCGGATGAATCATGAATCTGATGCAAATCCTCCACATCGGCGATAATCAAATCACCAGGATTCAGCTCATAATCCGTATGATAAATCTGATAGTGGGTCGTCCCGCGGAGCACCAGCAGGATTTCAATTTCCTTATGACAATGCTTGCTTTCCTCCCCCACATTGAGAAAAGACAGCTCAAAAGGAAGCTCATCTATATAAGAAACACTTTCCAACAGCATACCTAACCTCCGTTTTTACATAGAACCATTCTAACCGGCAAGCCGCGTCGCAGCGGATTTCAATGGTTCCGTCCTTACGGCAACGCCGTATCAATCAACGGAACCATTATACCACCAACCGCCTCAAAAGGGAAAGCGGAACATACTGGCGGAATTGTCAAAGCAGAAATTTTCATTTTGCCCTGCGACCAAGGTGAGTTTTTGTGGGCAATGGTCGCGGGATTTGCCGGCAAAGTTGGGATTTGGTCGCAAACCCAAAACCATTCTCTGCTCTCTGCTGTAGCAGGGCTGTGTTTTGCCTGCGTTCTGTTCGAGTTCTGCCAAGAAGAAACTTCTATTTAATTTCGCGTTGTAACGTGCTAAATTGTTTTCGGATCTTTTATTCAAAAAATGGGGCAAAAGCGGATCTTTTTTCAACGTTTCTTACACATGCCGGTCAATTTCCAGTGGAAATTTCTAAAGAATAAATCCGCAAACCCCGCAAACCCACATATTTCGTCCGCTGTTGCGCCATTTCAAAGCAAAAAGCGCCAGGTTTCCGGTCGTCGTCGGTCATCTTCTTGTCAGGCGACTCGTAAGTTATAAGCTTCTATATGAAAGGGTACCCGGTCCCAGCGGCTGGCGGCCGCCGGGCATGAATGAAAGACAATGCCAGCAGAGGTAACTTTTTCTTCAAATCGGCATCGGGTTACGCAAAGTTGTGGGTTTGCGGGTGCCCGAAAATGCCAGAAATGAAAATTTGTGCTACCGGCTTTTTCAGAAGCCGCGGAATCATTGAAAAATGCGTAACCCTTTGAAAAAAACAGGAAAAGTTACCGGTTGGGCATGGAGGGCACATGGCTTTACGGCAGGTGGGGCCTTGTGAGAAACGGCCCAAAAGGCGGATTGCTATTTTTATCAACAAGAAAGCCGAAATGAGCCCGTTGTTGAATAAATGTGCATATTGCCAAAAAAGCTGTTAATTCACAGGTTTCACGGAAATCATACTGTGTTCTTTCCTGAAAGTATCGTTTCCCTGCAGTTTTTTTCTCCGCTTTTTCAGCGCAGATAAGTCCAAAAAAATTTCCCCGGTTACATGACTATATAAATCTTGCGCTCAAAGAGGCCGGATCTTGCTCCGGACTCCAAACTTACGAAATAATCTGAAAATATTGGCGGCGAACAGAGCATATAAAAATGCAAAAGATGGCAACAAGTAAATTTCGCAGCCGCTTTCTTTCCGCTATAATAAAACCATGATAAAAAATGATTGATTGGAAAGGTAAGGTATAGAAAAATGGCACTGAAAAAAATACTTGTATTAGGAGTTGGAGCACAGGGTTCCGCAGCAGCAAGAAGACTGGATGTTGACCCGGGCGTAGCAGAAATCGTCTGCGCTGATTATGATAAAAAAGCAGTGGATAATCTGGTAAATGACCTGACAAAGGCCAGAGGCACCCAGGTTGACGCACACAGCAAAGACAGCATCGTTGCTGCGGCTCAGGGAGTGGATCTGATTCTCAACGCTCTTCCGCTGGAATGCACAAAGAACGTTCTGGACGCGGCTCTGGAAGTAAAGGCAAACTATCAGGACTATGCGGCAACTACAGCTCTGCACGAAGACTGGGTTGAAAGTATCCGCATTCAGTATAATGAATATGGCCCGAAATTTGAAGCAATTGGCAGAACCGCCATTGTAGGAACAGGCTCTGCGCCGGGACTCATCTGCGCCGCTACAAGAGACGCGATGCGTTATCTGGACACCTGCGATACCATTTACAACATCGTTTGGGAAGGCGTTGAAGCCAAGAGATTCCAGCCGTACTGGTGGTCTCCTGTAACAGCTCTCCACGATATGAGTGAAGAAGCTTACGCGTTTGTCGATGGCAAGCTGGTTCGCACCCCTGCCTTCGAATTGCCGATCAAGAGACAGTACGATTACATGGATGAGGAAATCACGTTTGTAGAACACTGCCACGATGAGCCGATCCATTACAGCTTCAATGCCGAAAAATTCTTCAAGGGCGCAAAGAACGCTTACTTTAAGTATGCGGGCGCTGGCGTTGATTTCGCAAAACCGCTTTACAGAGCAGGACTGCTTTCTCATAAAACCGAAACCATCAAGGGCGTTGAAATCGCACCGTTCGATGTAGTGCTGGCTCACGTTCCGCCTGCTCCGAAGTTCAAGGAAGAAATCAAGGAAATCATTGACGAAGGTCTTGTTTCCGACTCCGGCTGCATGGTAATCGAAGCCTATGGTAAGAAAGATGGCAAAGACGTGCTGGTAGAAACCCACGTAAATGCTCCGGGACTGGTTGAATCCTATGAAAAATCCGGAATCACAGCGGAAATGTACCTGACCGGTCAGGGCGGATATCTGTTCACAAAACTGTTTGTAAACGACAAGTTCGACCAGACAGGATTAATCTCTTCCGACATGCTGACATTCGAGCAGGTTGACGCTTACTTCGAATACGCGGCAGAACTGGATATCACCTTGGATACAAAGGTAAAAGAATTGTAACTCCTTTGGGGAGTACATACTTCCTCAGGGTGAAACCTGAAAAATATAGAAAAGTCATGTAAAATCGCTTCTTAAAACATAATAGCATAAATCCGAGCGAAGAGAGCGCGCAGTGATGTGGGCTCTCTTTGCTGTGCAGAAATTTTATGAAGGCCGCAGGCATATACTTAATGCAGGGGCAAATAAAATTTGTTATAATAGCTCTACTAACTAGAAGGCAGATGCAGGAGGATGCAATTAACTATGAATCCACTCAATGGCAGAAATCTATTCCATATTATTCGAAGGTCGCTCAATTTTGTCGATGAGCGTCTGGTTGGCCACGGAGAACAGGTGGCGTACATAGTATTAAAGCTTTTGGAAGAAGACGGGAGCTACGACACAAGACAGCGCTGCGGTATCATCTTTACGGCGCTGCTTCACGACATAGGAGCTTACAAGACAGAAGAGATTGACAACATGGTGCGGTTTGAAACCAAGGATGTACAGTCCCATTCCATCTATGGATATCTATTCGTCAAATATTTTTCGCCCTTTGCGCAATACGCTTCGGCGGTATTATTGCACCATATGGATTATCAGGATTTTTCTGAGCCTTCCTGCCGGTCTGAGGATCAAAAGCTGGGGCAGATTTTCAACCTGGCCGATCGGGCGGCCCTTTGCGGGGAGACGCAGCCTGCCAACGCCAATCAAATCATGAAAAAACTGAAAACCTACAGCGGCAGCAAGTTTTCACCCGCTGCTCTGGACTTGCTGGAAAAAGCTGAAAAGCGCGGTCCGGTACTTGGCAGGGTGGACAGGGAAAAGCAGACGGCAGAGCTTTTGAGTCTGCTGGACAGCTGGACGAATGAGGATGAGATCGACCGGTTTTTGCAGATGCTGGTCTTTTCCATCGACTTTCGCAGCCGATATACGGTAGCCCATACCTTTGCCACGGCGCAGATCAGCATGGATTTGGCCCGGATTTTCGGAATGGCGGGCAGAGATTTGCAGCGGGTCAAATACGGGGCCTTTCTTCACGATCTGGGTAAGGTGGGGATTCCTCTCGATATTCTGGAATCGCCGGGAAGACTCAGCGACAGCGACATGGCCCTGATGCGCAGCCACATCCTTCTGTCGGAGAAAATCATAAAAGGGCAGATCGAGGAAGAGACAGCGCTGATCGCGCTTCGCCACCATGAAAAGATGGACGGCTCCGGCTATCCAAGGGGACTTGGGGGCGAGGAGCTGACCATTGCCCAGCGGATCGTCGCCATAGCGGATATCGTCAGCGCCCTGAACGGTGAAAGGAGCTATAAAAGACCTTTTCCGCCGGAACGGGTCAAGTCCATTCTCAGGGAAATGGCGGGCAGCGGCAAACTGTGTCCGATGGTTACCGCGGCCATGCTGGATCACTTCAATGAAATCATCGAAAAAGTAAACAGCGGCAGCAGGAAACTCTACGAGCTGTACCATCATATAGAGGAAGAATACCGGCAAATCCTGAGCAAATATCCGGATTTCGCAGAAAATTAATGTTAAATTCAGGTGAAAAGGGGGTCCGCCCTCTTTTCATTTACCCAAAAACAGGCTATACTAAAGTATTGAAATATTTTTATACGCAGGAGGAAACATTTTAAATGGAAAGTCACATAATTGTGGACATCGTAGTAATCGTAATACTTGTCGTACTGTCCTCGTACTTTTCCGCAACAGAAACCGCCTTTACTTCCCTCAACCGCATCAAGATGAAAAACATGGCGGGCGACGGTAATAAGCGTGCGGAGCTGGTGCTGAGGCTGGAAGAAAATTACGATAAATTGCTGACCACAATTTTGATCGGTAACAATATTGTAAATATTACTATGACCGCTATTTCCACGCTGCTTTTTGTAGAGCTGTTCGGAGCATACGGCCCGACGCTGTCGACGATCGTAATCACAGTAGTTGTTCTGGTCTTCGGCGAGATTACGCCCAAAGGGATCGCCAAGGAATCGGCGGAGTCCTTTTCCCTGTTTTCGGCACCGATCATCCGCATGCTGATGGTCCTCATGACCCCTATCAATTTTCTCTTCACAAAATGGAAGCAGCTGATGGCAAAGATCTTTAAGTTCGGCGATGACCGGACGATTACCGAGGATGAGCTTCTGACTATTGTGGAGGAAGCGGAGAACGTAGGCGGCATTGATAACGAGCAGAGCGAACTGATCCAGAACGCTATCGAATTCAACGAGCTGACTGCCTGGGACGTACTGACGCCCCGCGTGGATATGGAGGCCATCGACGTAGAGGATTCGAAGGAAGAGGTGGCTAAGCTGTTTAAGAAAACCGGATTTTCCCGCCTGCCGGTCTATGAAGATGACATTGATAAAATTATGGGGGTACTAAACCAGAAGGACTTCCATAACTATATAGTAGGAACCAATAAGAATATCTCCGATTATGTGATGCCGGTAGTATTTGTAGCCGGAGCCATAAAAGTATCGGCGCTGCTGAGAAAGATGCAGCAGATGAAAACCCATCTGGCCATCGTTATCGACGAATATGGAGGCACGGAAGGGCTGGTAACCATGGAAGATATCATAGAGGAACTGGTAGGAGAAATTTACGATGAGCACGATGCTGTTATGTCGCAGGAGATCATTCCGCTGCAGAACGGCAGCTACCGGGTAAAATGCAATGCCAGCATTGCCAAGGTCTTTGACTTTTTCGATATTGAAGAAGACATGGACGTACAGACGGTCAATGGCTGGGTAGTCGTCCAACTGGACAAGCTGCCCGTAAAGAACGATACCTTCCAGCAGCAGATTGAAAACAAGCTGCTGAAGGTAAGAGTAACAAAAGCTGATGACCGCAGGGCATTGGAGATAAACCTGGTGGTAGAAGAAATAGAGCCTGAAGAAGAAAGGAAAGGGGAACAACAGAAATGAGCTTTATGGAAAAAATCTTTGGCGACCTGAATGCGAAAGAAGTCAAGAAGGTCGCTAAAATTGCAGATAAGGTAGAGGCCTACGATGAACAGATGCAGGGCCTTACCGATGAGCAGCTGCGGGAGAAAACCGCGGAATTTAAGGAAAGACTGACAAAGGGCGAGACCCTGGATGACATTCTGCCGGAGGCTTTCGCGGTCTGCCGGGAGGCTTCGGTAAGGAGCCTGGGAATGAAACACTTCCGGGTACAGATCATCGGAGGTATCGTACTTCATCAGGGCCGTATCGCGGAAATGAAGACTGGTGAAGGTAAGACGCTGGTAGCAACGCTGCCGGTATATTTAAATGCTCTCGAGGGCAAGGGCGTACACGTTGTCACAGTCAACGATTATCTGGCAAAGCGAGATATGGAGTGGATGGGAAAACTGTACACCTTCCTGGGGCTGACCGTGGGATGCGTCATCCATGGGATCAGTGAAGAGGAGAGAAAAGCCGCCTATGGGGCCGATATTACTTATGGAACCAATAATGAATACGGTTTTGACTATCTGAGAGACAACATGGTTCTCTACAAAGAGGATATGATGCAGCGGGAACTGAACTTTGCCATTGTCGATGAAGTGGACTCCATCCTCATCGACGAAGCCAGAACGCCGCTGATTATTTCCGGACAGGGCGGAAAATCCACCGACATGTACAAGACTGCGGACCGCTTTGTAAAGGGCCTGACCGTGGAAACCGATTTCACCATTGAAGAAAAGGATAAACAGGTATCCCTCACCGAGGAAGGTGTAGATAAATGCGAACAGTTCTTCAATGTAGAAAACTTTTCCGATCCGGAAAACATGGAGATCAACCATCACGTGCTCCAGGCTCTGAAAGCCAGAAACCTGATGAAGCGCGACGTGGACTACATCATAAAGGACGGGGAAATTGTAATAGTCGATGAGTTTACCGGCCGTCTCATGTTCGGAAGACGCTACAGCGACGGACTCCACCAGGCCATCGAAGCCAAAGAAGGAGTTCTGGTGCGTTCCGAATCCAAGACGCTGGCGACCATCACCCTGCAGAATTATTTCCGTATGTATCAGAAGCTGGCCGGCATGACCGGTACGGCCAAGACAGAGGAAGATGAATTCCGGGATATCTATAACATGGACGTAGTAGTGGTTCCCACCAATATGCCCATTGTCAGAGAAGACCTGCAAGATGCGGTATACAGCACGGAAAATGGCAAATACAAGTCCATTGTTGATAAAGTGGTTGAGGCCCATGAGACCGGACAGCCGGTGCTGGTGGGTACCATTTCCATTGAGAAATCGGAGATTATCGCTAACAGCTTAAAGAAAAGAGGCATCAAGAATTTTAACGTTCTCAATGCCAAGCACCATGAGCAGGAAGCCGAAATCATTGCCGAAGCCGGAAGATTGGGGACCATCACCATTGCCACCAACATGGCCGGCCGTGGTACGGATATCATCCTGGGAGGCAACCCGGAGTTCGAAGCCAGACGCGAGATGCGGAAAATGGGCTACAGCCCCGAGGCAATCGCCTTTGCCACCGGATTTGTTCAGACCGATGATCCGGAGCTTTTGAAAGCCAGAGAAGAATTCCACCGTCTCCACGATCAATTCAAGGAAGAACGGAAAGAAGAACAGCAAAAGGTAATCGAACTGGGCGGACTGTGTATCATCGGTACCGAGCGCCACGAATCCCGAAGAATCGATAACCAGCTGCGAGGCCGTTCCGGAAGACAGGGCGACCCGGGCCGCACGCAGTTCTGCATTTCCCTGGAAGATGAGCTGATGCGCCTCTTTGGCGGCGAAAAGATGCAGAATGTGGTAAAGCGGCTGGGCGTAGAGGAAGATGAACCGATTGAAGCGGGAATGATTACCCGTTCCATTGAGGGAGCGCAGAAGAAGGTGGAAGGCCGTAACTTCTCCATTCGTAAATACGTGCTCCAATACGATAATGTTATGAACAAACAGCGTGAGATCATCTACGGCGAGAGGAAAAAGGTTCTCTTTGGAGAGGATCTCCGTGAGGATATCACCAGCATGACCCACGAGCTGATCGATGAAGTGGTGGAACCGATCACCATCGCCTCCAGATTTGCCGAAGAATGGGACCTGGAAACGCTCAACGAGGGACTAAAGAAGATATCTCCCAACTTTGAGCCGCTTTCCTTTACAGAGGATGAATTCCTGGATCTGAATCCGGATAATCTCAAAGAGCTGGTCTATGACAAGTTCGAGGAGCTGTACCAGGCGAAAGAAAAAGAGATCGGCATAGAAAAGATGCGTGAAGTAGAGCGGATGATTCTGATCCGTGTTGTTGACAACAAGTGGATGGATCACATCGACGCCATGGATCAGCTGAAGAGCGGTATCGGACTTCGCGCTCTGGGACAGCAGGACCCGGCTGCCGCATACGCGCAGGAAGGCTTTGATATGTTCGAGCTGATGATCCAGTCCATTAAGGAAGAAACCGTCAAATTCTGCTACAGCGTAACCGTACAGACCAGAACGGAGAGAGTAGACGTTATCGGTACCGGCGAGGGCCATAAAGATGAATATGTGGATGATGAGCCGATGATGGGCGGCGGAGAACTGCCCGAAGAGGAGCAGATCCCTCAGAGAGAAAAGAAGCAGGAACCGTACCGGAGAGAACATCCGAAAATTGGCCGCAACGACCTTTGCCCATGCGGCTCAGGTAAAAAATATAAAAACTGCTGTGGAAAAAACGCATAGTATTTTGAGAGGCTGACGATGAAAAAAGAAATGCTAAAAAGCAGAAACGGTTATGAGATTCCCTGTCTGCACACCCTGACAGGGAATGAACGGAAGGCTGTTCTTGTAATCCACGGCTTCGGCAGCAGCAAAGGAAGCCCCACAGCTATGATGCTGACAGAAGCATTGCCGCAGCAGGGGATCGGGACCCTCGCCTTTGATTTTCCGGCCCATGGTGACAGCCCGGTGGACGGATTAAAGCTGACGATCGAAAACTGTCTGGATGATCTTGCGTCTGCGGAAGCCAGGATCAGAGAGCTGGCGCCTGACGCGGAAATCGGTTATTTTGGCTCCAGCTTTGGCGCATATACGGTGCTGAACTATCTGGCAGAGCGGCAGCCTGCGGGGAGGAAAGCCTTTTTACGCAGCGCGGCGGTGGAAATGCCCAAGCTGTTCCGGCATAAAACAGAAGCCGAGCAGCGGCAGCTGGAAGAGGAGGGGTATGTGATCGTGGATCGGGATTATCTGCGGCCGCTGAAGCTGACGCAGGCATTTTTCGACGATCTGGATGCCCATGATGTTTTCCGGCTTTATCGGGCCGGCCTGGCAGATCTGGCCATGGTACACGGCAGTGAGGATGAAACGGCCTCACCGGAGGCGGCCCGGCGGTTTGCCAAAGAATTCGGCGCACGGCTTGTTATGATTCCCGGCGGCGACCACAGCCTTTCTCATCCGGGTATGCCGGAAGAAGTGCTGAGACTGGCTGCTGAGTTTTTTAAATAATACGTTTACAAAAAAAGAGCGGAGCAGGCTTTGAAGATGAAAAAGGGATACCACATGGAATTTTTCCTGTGCGAGATCCCTTTTTTGATTTAAATGTGGACGCTTGAAGCCCAGACCGGCTGTCCCGAAAATAAAAATCCCCCTTGGAAATTTTTTGCGGGTGGGGTATACTAAACTATCGGGCCTTTCCGGGCCTTATTCAAACAGAGAGAGGGATGAAAGCATGGTAGAATTAGAACAGATCAAATCTGATCTGCCCAGCCTGAAAGGCAGGCTCAAAGAGGCAGGTGAGTCCCTTTGACCTGGCCGGTTTGAGGGAAGAATTAAAGCGTCTTGAGGAAAAGACCCAGGCGGAAGGCTTTTGGGACGATCACGAAAATGCCCAGAAGGTCATGAAAGAGAAAAAATCCATTGAGAACAAGATAGAAGAATACGAAGCGCTGGCCACGGAGATCGAGGATGTGGAAGTGCTGATTTCCCTTGCCGAAGAAGCGGAAGACCCTTCTATGGCCGGGGAGATACAGGAGGCCTATGACGGTGCGGCGGAGAAGCTGGAAGAGCTGCGGCTGGCCACCTTGCTGACCGGAGAATACGATAAAAACAACGCCATCCTTTCGGTGCACGGAGGTTCCGGTGGCACCGATGCCAAGGACTGGGCGGAAATGCTCTTCCGCATGTATGTCAGATGGGCGGAGCAAAAGGGATACAAGGTCAAGATCCTCGATTACCAGGAAGAAAAAGAAGGCGGTATCAACAGCGCTACGGCAGTGGTCGAAGGGGAAAACGCCTACGGCTACCTGAAAAACGAAAAGGGTGTCCATCGCCTGGTTCGCATCTCGCCGTACGATTCGTCGGGCAGGAGGCATACTTCCTTTGCTTCCATGGATGTGATCCCGGAGATCGACGATGACATGACGGTGGATATTGATCCCGATGACCTGCGGATCGACACCTTCCGTTCCAGCGGCGCCGGCGGGCAGCACGTCAATAAGACCGACTCCGCCATCCGCATCACCCATATACCGACCAACATCGTTGTTTCCTGCCAGAATGAGCGGTCTCAGCATCAGAACAGAGAAGTCGCTATGAAACTGCTCATGTCCAAGCTGGTGGAGCTGAAAGAACAGGAGCATAAAGAGAATCTCAAAGAGCTGCAGGGAGACTACAGTCAGATCACTTGGGGCAGTCAGATCCGTTCTTATGTGTTCCACCCGTACACTATGGTAAAGGACCACCGGACAGGCGCGGAGGTGGGAAACGTCAATGCGGTCATGGACGGCAATATCGACTATTTTATCAATGAAAAGCTCAAACAAAAAGAAAGGTAAAAAACAGGCTCTATGAACATTATTGAAAAACTAGCAAAAGAATTTGAACTGAAGCTGTCCCAGGTGGAAAACACGGTGGCTTTGATTGACGAAGGAAACACCATTCCTTTTATCGCCAGATACAGAAAAGAAGTGACCGGCGGACTTTCCGACGTGACATTGCGCGACCTGGATGAACGCCTTGCCTATCTTCGCAATCTGGAAGAACGCAAGGAAGAGGTCATTCGCCTGATCGAGGAACAGGGAAAGCTGACGGACGAGCTGAAAGAAAAGATCATGGAGGCAGAGGTCCTGCAGAGAGTTGAGGACCTGTACAAACCTTACAAACAGAAAAAGGCCACCCGTGCGTCCAAGGCAAAGGCAAGGGGATTGGAGCCGCTGGCGCTGACCTTCTGGGCGCAGGAGCTGGAAGAGGGTTCCGTGGAGGAGCTGGCCGGACCTTTTGTGGATGAAGAAAAAGAGGTGCCCGACGCAGCGGCGGCAATCGCAGGCGCTATGGATATCATGGCGGAGATGATTTCCGACGACCCGGAACTGACCGCGAAGATCCGTGAAAAGACCCAAAACAGTGGACTGATCGTGACGGAAGCCGCGGATCCGGAGGAAAAGACCGTATACGAAATGTATTACGAATATCAGGAAGCTATAAAAAAGATTCCCAATCATCGGATTTTGGCCATCAACCGGGGAGAAAAAGAAAAGAAGCTGAAAGTAAAAGTAACGGTTCTGACCGAGGATATGGAAAAGCTGCTGCAGCAGGCGGTTATCACCAACGAAAGATCCATTTTTACCGATCTTTTGAAGGAAACGATTGCCGACGCTTACAAGCGCCTGATGGCTCCATCCATCGAGCGGGAGATGCGCAATATGCTCACTGAGCGGGCAGAGCTGGAGGCGGTGAAGGTGTTTGCCAAAAACACGGAAAAACTGCTGATGGTTCCGCCTGTAAAGGGTGCCAGAATCATCAGCATCGACCCGGGCTACCGTACCGGATGCAAGGTGGCCGTCCTCAACGAAACGGGAAAACTGCTGGCCTACACCACCGTCTATCCGACACAGCCTAAAAAAGATGTGGCGGGGACAGAAGCCACGCTGAAAAAGCTGGTTGATAAATACAAAATCAACGTTATCGTCATCGGCAACGGAACCGGCTCCAGAGAAACGGAAGAAGTGGTAGCCAACTTCATTAAAAAGAACGGTCTGGACATCAGCTACACTATCGTCAACGAAGCCGGCGCGTCAGTTTACTCGGCTTCCAAGCTGGCTACTGAGGAATATCCGGACCTGGATGTAACCACCAGAGGAGCCATGTCCCTGGGACGCAGGCTTCAGGACCCGCTGGCGGAGCTGGTTAAGATTCCCACGAAGAGCATCGGGGTCGGACAGTATCAGCACGATATCAATCAGGGACTGCTGGAGTCAGCTCTGGACAATGTGGTGGAAGACTGTGTAAATCGGGTGGGGGTAGATCTGAATACGGCATCTCCGTCCCTGCTGGCCCATGTGGCGGGAATTAATATGGGAATCGCCAAAAACATCGTAGCCTATCGGGAAGAACAGGGATCGTTCGCGGACCGCAAGGAACTGAAAAAGGTTTCCAAGCTGGGAGAAAAAACCTTTAAACAGTGCGCCGGTTTTATGCGCATTTCCGATGGAAAAAACCCGCTGGACGCCACTTCCGTCCATCCGGAATCCTATAAAGCGGCGGAAGCCATGCTGAAAAAGTTGAAGATCGACAAGAAAGAGATCATCCGCGGCGGCGTGGCCGATATCGAAAAGCAGATCAGCCAGCTGTACGCAGAAGAGAGCAAGCCGAAAAAGGTTGAAACCAGAGGCAAAGGCCTTGCTGCTTTAGCTGAGCTGAGCAAGAAAAAAGAAGATCCCCGGAAAAACCTGGGCAGAGCCATTGAAAAGCTTTCAGAAGAACTGGAAGTGGGACCAATGACGCTGAGGGACATCATTGAAGAAATCAAAAAGCCGGGAAGAGACCCCCGTGAGGACGCGCCGGCGGTGGTGTTCAGAAACGATGTGCGCAGCTTTGAGGACCTGGAAGTGGGCATGGAAATGATGGGTACTGTGCGCAACGTGGTGGATTTCGGCGCCTTTGTGGATATCGGTGTCAAAAACGACGGACTGGTGCACATTTCCGAGATCAGCAATAAGTTTATCAAGCATCCGATGGATGCGGTTTCCGTAGGGGATACGGTGAAGGTGAAGATTATAAATATCGACCGTGAAAAACAGAAGATTGGCCTGACCATGAAGCTGTAAGGCATCCCAAGTGTATACAGTATTTATCCCCGTACAAGGTTGTAATAAATGGTTATATGTGTTAGTATTTTAACGATTGGTGCAGGTCTGCACTTGTACGTCATTTAGAAAAGGAGACGAGAGAAAATGCTAATTGAGACACTCAGTAACTTCTGGCAGGATACCGGCCTGGCTAATGTGGCATATCAAAATGTCATCATGATCGTGGTATCGTTCATTTTTCTTTATTTGGCAATCAGGCATGGGTTTGAACCTCTGCTGCTGATTCCAATTGCTATGGGTATGTTATTATCCAACCTGCCAATAAGTGGTATGTTTATTGAGCATGCGGAGATCACATCATCGAATCAGCTATCGGATATTGGGCTGCTGACCATATTCTACGCGCTGAAACCGATTTTCCCATCGCTGATATTCTTGGGAGTAGGGGCGATGACGGACTTTGGACCGCTGATTGCGAATCCGAAATCTCTGATTATGGGAGCTGCTGCGCAGTTCGGAATCTTCTTCGCGTTTTTCGCTGCGATTATTCTGGGCTTTGACGCACAGGGCGCGGCATCCATTGGCATTATCGGCGGAGCAGATGGCCCGACTGCGATCTATCTGACCAGCAAACTGGCGCCGCAGCTGTTGGGACCTATCGCCGTAGCAGCGTACTCCTACATGGCACTGGTACCGATTATTCAGCCGCCAATTATGAAGGGGCTGACAACCAAGAAGGAACGTGTGATCAAGATGGATCAACTGCGAGTGGTAACTCAGAAAGAAAAGATTTTATTCCCAATCGCAGTTACCGTTATCGTAGTATTGCTTCTGCCTGCAGCAGCGCCGCTGATCGGTATGCTGATGCTGGGCAACCTGTTCAAGGAATCCGGAAGAGCAGACAGACTTTCCGACACCGCGCAGAACGCAATGATGAACATCGTTACGATCCTGCTGGGTCTGGCTGTTGGAGCCTCCGCTACAGGGGCGACCTTTATTAAGGCCGAAACACTGAAAATTGTAGTTCTGGGCATATGCGCTTTCGCAGTGGGAACTGCAGGCGGCGTTCTGATCGCAAAACTGATGAACGTGCTCACCGGCGGAAAGATCAATCCGCTGATCGGATCGGCTGGCGTATCCGCAGTACCGATG
This sequence comes from Anaerovorax odorimutans, assembly GCF_024459955.1. Classification (GTDB taxonomy): domain Bacteria; phylum Bacillota; class Clostridia; order Peptostreptococcales; family Anaerovoracaceae; genus Hominibacterium; species Hominibacterium odorimutans_A. The sequence continues at coordinate 5,011 of NZ_JANFXK010000014.1, read as the reverse complement.
GCCGCCCGGGTATCTCAGAAGGTGGGTCAGGCAGAGAACCCTTCGAACTTCCTGCTGATGCACGCTATGGGACCAAACGTAGCCGGTGTAATCGGATCGGCTGTAGCCGCTTCGGTAATGCTCTCTATGTTCGGCGGATACTGATACATATCGAAAATCTCTAAAATCATTTTTATACAAGAAAACAGGCTTGTTGCTTTTAGGCAGCAGGTCTGTTTTCTTTTTTGTTTTCTATCGTCTTTATACAATCTTAATGCCCCGGCCCAGACCCTTAACCCCATTTTTATACGAAACCTCCTATAATGAATATGTAAGTTATCTGAATTTACTGACTTTTATTGGACTTTGTGTTATACTGGTACTAAGGCTAAAGTTGAAGAGGAAAGGCGCCGCATAAGGCGAACAGAGAACATAGTATAACAATCGTGCGGAGTGGAACGTAGCTTAAGCTTGGGCAGACGTTCCATATTTTTTTGTTTATTTGCGATTTTACTCAGTGACTCTTCCGTGGCAAGCCCGAAAACAGCCTGCATAATGAGTATATTACAAAGGAATTACGGAAGGGAGAACATATTATGAAATTGGGATTTATAAAACCGGATTTCCCCAATGAAAAACGGGTGGCCATTTTGCCGGAGGATATTTTAAATAACGAGCTTGATAATCAAATTTTTATTGAAGAAGGCTTCGGCGAATATATGGACGTTGACGATGGCGATTACCGCAGCGCAGGCTGTGAGGTTTTTTCCAAAGATGAAATCTTTGAGCGCAGCGAGGCGATTTTTTCCTTGAAGCTTATGCAGCCGGGCGACTATGGAAAACTGCGAAATAATCAGCTGATCGTAGGCTGGGTACACCCGGATGGGTCGGGAAAAGAGTTCACGGAAAAGGTGGCCCGGCCTAAGTCGTTGGTAATAGCCGATTTGGATAACATCCATCCAAAGGTCTATTATAATGACAGTTCTGTGGCCATCGATTGGCTGAAACGCGACTTTATTTACAAAAACAGTTATAATGCCGGCTATTCGGCTGTGATGCACGCATTATTGTGTTTTGGACTCATCCCCAGTCCCTCGACGCAGGTCGCGGTGCTTTCATCGGGCAATGTGGCGCAGGGAGCTTTCTCCGCTGCTGTAAAACTGGGCGCACGCCCCAGGATGTTTTATCGGAAGACAATGAAGGAATTTTATTCGTCCATCAGCCGGTATGACATAATCATCAACGGCATAGAAGCCGATCAGCCCGGCAGCTATATTATTTCCCGGGACCAATTGGAAAAGTGCAGGAAAGGCTGCCTTTTCATCGATGCGGCAGCCGATGCGGGCAACGCTATCGAAGGCACCAGGTACACCAGTATTGACGATCCGATTTACAAAGAAGATGGTTTGTATTTTTATGAGGTCAATAATGTACCTTCTATTTTCTATAAAAATTCAAGCGTCGATATCAGCCGCTCTTTCTGTAAAAATGTCTATAGCAGAGATGTTAAATGCTTTTATGATTTGGCGAGGACTATCGGATATAGATAATTTTTTAAACACTTCCGTACTGGCAGACCAGGTCGATGAACAGCTGCATGAGAGGGCTGATCCATTTGTTTTTATGGCGGCCGCATACGGCAGTTATGATTTTGCCGTCCAGTTCGGAGTCAATTGTGCACAGTTCTCCATCCTCCAGCTCTTTCTTTACGGAAAAGGAAGGAAGATAAGACACGCCCATATCGTTTTTTACCAGGTTTTTAATGGTGGGAATACTCCAAAGCTCGATGGTATGATCCAGGGTAATATCCTTTTCTTTCAGATATGCCTCAAAAATCTGCCTGAAAACACAGGCGGGTTCGTTAATGATGAAAGGAAGGGGAAGCTGCTGGCCGGGTGTAATAAAATCAGGGAACTGCTTACGGATCTTTGGCGAGGCCACCAGAGCCAGAGGATACTGTCCGATGGGATAAGTGGTGAGCGATGAACCCAGTCCGCCGATGTCTTGATAGAAGACTCCCAGATCAATGGAACCCTTGAGCAGCGCGTCGCGGATATCGTAACAGTTCATGGAGCGCAGGAATAAGCGGGCCTGCGGGGCCTGCTCATGGAATTTTTTCAAGACGGCCGGTATTTTATAACACATCATGGTTTCCGCTGCGGCAACATGAAGGTCGCCTTGCAGCTGGGACAGATCTTCGGTAAAGTTCTTCATTTTATCCACGGAGGATAGTACCTCATCCACATAGGGAATCAATTTTTCCCCCGCTTTTGTCAAAACCATTCTGCGGCCGATTTTTTCAAACAGAGGAGCGGACAGCTCCTGCTCCAGCTGCTGTACCTGGAAGGTGATGGTCGACTGGGTATAACTGAGCTTTTCTGCGGCGCGGGAAAAACTGCCTTCCTCAATGATCGTTTTAAAAGTCTGTAAATATTTAAGTTCCATGCTTCCCCCTCCAACAGTTCAATTATATTGAAATTAAAATTTGATTATTTCAATTTGTTTTAACGAATTCCTTGGGTTATTATAAAATAGAAAGGGGAGTGAAACAAGTGTTGAATCAAATTTTAATTGCTTTTTTGCCATATGCTTTTGTTACTGCTTTTACTCCGGGACCCAATAATATTCTGGCCCTCAATTCTGTCAGCAATTACGGGTGGAAAAGAAGCCGCTTTATGCTGGCGGGCATCTGCAGCGGCTTTCTGTGCGTTATGGTTGTCTGCGCCCTGGGCTGCTTTGAGCTGGCCCAATATCTGCCGGCCTTCGTTGATCTTATGAAATATGTTGGGGCTGCGTATATTCTTTGGCTGGCGCTCCATGTGGCCCGCAGCAAGCCATCCGGTGCAGGAGAGACGGAAAAAACCTCTTTCTGGAAAGGGTTTATGCTGCAGTTTGTCAATGTGAAGATTATTCTGTACGGCCTGACGGTTTATACAGGGTATGTGCTTGCGGTGTCCCAGTCGCCGGCGTATCTGCTGTTGAGCGTGATTTTGAGTACCGTGGTGGGATGTGCGGGCACTCTGACCTGGGCCGCGGTGGGAGGCATTTTAAACAGGTTCATCGGGAAGCATTATAAAGGCTTTAACCTGTCCATGGCGCTGCTACTGGTTTGGTGCGCGGTTATGCTGCTGGTGGAGTGACAGGCTCAGGTGGTTTCGTGTCAAGAAAATTCCAAAGATCGCCCCGATAAGGATAATAGGCGCTAACCTAACAAACAGCCATTCAAATACGTGAAAAGCTGCTCCGAAAACGGCTGTTTCAGGATCACTATAATTCCAACCCAAGTAAGGACTATTGATTGCTATTAGGACCGCAGAAATTATTACTATGATCGCGCACAATGAGATAAGCAGCCGATGAACCCTCTTTTGTTTCGTGGCCTTTCTTTGTGCAAGCTGCAAGTTTATAATCTCCAGTTTTTCGGCAATCGCTTTTAAGTCATCGACCTTCGGCTCAATAACGTTTTCTCCAAGCAAAGTGCTTACAGGTGTTTCGAGTGCTTCCGATATAGAAATCAACATATCAGAGTCAGGGACGGACCGTCCATTCTCCCATTTAGAAATTGTTTGTCGCACTATATTCAGCTTGATAGCAAGTTCTTCTTGCGAAAGTCCTTTTGATTTTCTGATTGCTTTAATATTTTCGCTTAACATTAGGGATAACCTTCTTTCTTTGTAGTGTTACCATTATTGTACGAGGAAGTGACCGTTGCTGCAAGCAACGCATAGTAACATTCATTTTGTTACATTGTTTTTCGCTACTTTGTGCTTGTATTATATGGAATTTACACGAAAAATGAAATGCAATGTGCGGGAAGTGAAATGTAAAAGAAAATAAATCTGTAAAATTGTAATGTGGTAAACTGTTAGAAAAATACATGGAGGATAAAGGCATGAATTTAAAAGAACAGGTATTACCATATTTAGAGTACTGCGAATTTAGAAAAGAGCTGGATAAAAAGACACTTAAAGCATACCGCATTGACCTAAGACAATTTTTTGAGTTTTTGGCAGAAAAAGAAGTAAGTAAAGGGAACATGGAGTCCTATATTACATATCTGCACAAAAGTTTTCGGCAGAAAACGGTCAAACGAAAAATAGCTTCCTTGAGGGCCTTTTTCAATCATTTGGAGGATGAGGAGCTTTTGGACACTGAGAATCCATTTCGCAAAATAAAAGTCAAATTTAAGGAAAAGCTCATCCTTCCAAGGGTCATTTCCAGAAATGATATAGAGAAGTTATTGAACTATATTTATAAGACCAAACGCACGGCAACTGCAAGTCAAAGAAAGATCATGCTCCGGGATCTGGCAGTTATCGAATTGTTTTTTGCGACAGGGGCAAGGGTTTATGAGATATCGAATTTAAAGAAAAGTAATATTGATCTTAATTCGGGGGCAATACGAATCATGGGAAAAGGAGGGAAGGAACGTTATATTCAAATTGGAAGTGCGGAAGTTTTGTCTCTTTTGAATGAATATTATAAAGAGAACGAGCAGGAAATCAAAAGAAGCGAGTATTTTTTCGTTAATAGGCGCGGATTGCGGCTTACAGAACAGTCGATCAGAGGTATGATTAAAAAATATTCTAAGGAGGCCGCAATCGAAACCCATATTACGCCACATATGTTTCGCCATTCTTTTGCTACTTATCTGATTGAGGAGGGTGTGGATATAAGCTATGTTCAGGATATCCTAGGACATAGCTCCATTAAGACTACGCAGATATATGTGCACATTGCATCTGAGAAAAAGGCTGAGATTTTGAGGGCGAAGCATCCACGGCTTAGGATGAATATTACAGCTGCATAAGGAGTGTGTTCAAATTATTGACAAATGGCCAGCTTTTACAACGGGTGGCCTTGTTGGTGTGTGAAAAATTGGGGAAAGTTTAATTGGAATGTTTGGATTTATTGTCGGAGGAGGGGAAATGTGGTAGAATTTATATATATTGTTAGGCAGAATATGTTGTTGCCAGTGGATAATATATAGTTATCAACGATACTAATCATTTTTAAGGGGATTGATTATGGC
>NZ_JANFXK010000138.1 GCF_024459955.1 Anaerovorax odorimutans | reverse complement strand
GAATAATAGAATAGGACGTTTGGTTCTATTTTGTTGGTTTCTAGGACCATCGTAATGATTAATAGGGACGGTCGGGGGCATCAGTATTCAATTGTCAGAGGTGAAATTCTTGGATTTATTGAAGACTAACTACTGCGAAAGCATTTGCCAAGGACGTTTTCATTAATCAAGAACGAAAGTTAGGGGATCGAAGATGATCAGATACCGTCGTAGTCTTAACCATAAACTATGCCGACTAGGGATCGGGTGGTGTTTTTTTAATGACCCACTCGGC
>NZ_JANFXK010000137.1 GCF_024459955.1 Anaerovorax odorimutans | reverse complement strand
ATTGCGTCCTACACGCTGCATTTGAAGGAGCGGGACGGTAAGACGGAATCCATCGTGGCATCACAGATGAATATGCAGTATGTGGATGACGGCAAGATCCAGGAGCTGAAGGACAAGCAGAATCCGTTTCTGTGGTTCCTGTCATTTGCGCATCAGAATGACTACGATATGTCAGCAACGACCACCTATGACAAAGACATGCTGTATGCGGCTATAGATGCCCTGGATGCGTTCCAGGAAGCAAATATAACACAGCCTGCGGATGCTTATCTGGG
>NZ_JANFXK010000136.1 GCF_024459955.1 Anaerovorax odorimutans | reverse complement strand
CGCCCCCTATGGCTGACATGTGTGCATAGGGGGCGACACTTCATACAGAAAGGATCAAATAAAAAGAGTACAAGAATTCAATATACCACAATGATTCTGAATAACATGGAAAAAACTTTGGAGTTATACCGCAAAGCCTTTGGCTTCGAGATCGACAGCTAATTCAATCCCCATCCGGAAAGCAGAATTGTTATTATCAAAGACAAAGAAGGCAGAATGCTTTAACTGGTTCAGAACGCAAAATTCGAAACCGGACTTTATTCCATTGGAATGGAC
>NZ_JANFXK010000135.1 GCF_024459955.1 Anaerovorax odorimutans | reverse complement strand
AGACCATTTGGCCGGATGGAATCTTTCAAGTGGGAAAAACAAAATATGCAAAGACCTATCAGTTTTCGGATATCAATTATGCGGTAGCCAGTAGGGAAGACAAAGAGGCTATGTTTTTGGAATACAGTGAGCTTCTGAATTCCTTTGACAGTGGTGCAACGACTAAAATCACCATCAATAACCGCAGAATTAACCGGCAGGCTTTTGAAGAAAAAATACTCATTCCCTTAAAAGGGGATGAAATGGACGGCTATCGCAAGGAATATAACCGGATGCTTCTTGAGAAAGCGA
>NZ_JANFXK010000134.1 GCF_024459955.1 Anaerovorax odorimutans | reverse complement strand
GATCGAACATCGATTGTAAGTCCATAAGAAAGTCCTGTTTAAAGCGGGTAAATTTTGAGGCATCAGGAACAACACGGAAGCCACAGAAATCCCGTAGTTCCTGAGAATATTTTAAAAATATAATCAGAAGAGTATCTGTCGGGATTGAGAAAATGCGCTGAATAAGGAGAGCCTTAATCATAGGATAAAGTGGATGCTTACGAGGTCTTCCTGTAGAAGCGTGAAAATGAGTAACAAAAGAAACAGGAACAATTTCATCAAGATTAATGGTTTGGTCAAGTAGAGAAAGAAAC
>NZ_JANFXK010000133.1 GCF_024459955.1 Anaerovorax odorimutans | reverse complement strand
GAGAAAATGTCCCAATTTGGTACACTGAAACTTATGAAAGAAGGTAACATCACATTGTCACAAAAGCAACTGAAAACACTGACGGTCATCCACCGTTTCATCAACAAAGACATCACCAGGCAACAGGCCGCTGACCTCTTAGGTCTTTCTACCCGCCAGATATCGCGTTTAAAGAAAGGAGTCCTCGCCTCTGGCCCCGAATCCCTGATTCATAAAAATACCGGTAGAAAACCCGCCCATGCCATAAAAGACGAAACGAAGGAAGCCATCCTCAGGATCGCTTCCAAACCGGAA
>NZ_JANFXK010000132.1 GCF_024459955.1 Anaerovorax odorimutans | reverse complement strand
AAAATAACGGAAAGTTACGCAAAGATGTGGGTTTGCGGGCCCTCGAAACCGTGAGAAAAGAAAATTTGTGCTACTGACGCTTTCGAAGGCCGCAAGAACGTTGAAAAGTGCGTAACTTTTCGAAAAAAACGGGGAAAGTTACCGGGGCCGCTTTTTATAAGAGGTGAGGCAGATCAGGCACTTTTCATCCATACTCAGCCTTGCGACCAAGGAGCTGTTTTGAGGGCAATGGTCGCGGGATCTGCCGGGAAAATCAGGATTTGGTCGCAAACCCGGGGCCATCCTCTGCTGTGAGCGGG
>NZ_JANFXK010000131.1 GCF_024459955.1 Anaerovorax odorimutans | reverse complement strand
CATTCTTCCCAGAGAATTGAGCGATATGCAGAAAGCATAAATCCCTTAATGCAGACCATTATACGTTGAAAAATTAATCCAATCAATTGTGCAATCAACCGATCAAGCGAGACGGATCATATAAAATAAGATCCGTCTCCTTGAAAAGTTACGGATTTCCTGCGCCGATTACCTCTGCCAGTCTCCTTTTTCATGCCTCTGCGGCATGGTATCCGGCTCACTTTGGCCGCTGTCCAAAAGCGGAGCATCATTTTTGTCCATATCCAAAAGCGCATTCAGTTCTCCCAGTCTTGCAAGTTTT
>NZ_JANFXK010000130.1 GCF_024459955.1 Anaerovorax odorimutans | reverse complement strand
AAAACTTGCAAGACTGGGAGAACTGAATGCGCTTTTGGATATGGACAAAAATGATACTCCGCTTTTGGACAGCGGCCAAAGTGAGCCGGATACCATGCCGCAGAGGCGTGAAAAAGAAGATTGGCAGAGGTAATCGGCGCAGGAAATCCGTAACTTTTCAAGGGGACGGATCTGATTTTATCTGATCCGTCCCGCTTGATCGATTGATTGCACAATTGATTGGATTGATTTTTCACCGTATAATGATCTGCATTAAGGGATTTATGCTTTCTGCATATCGCTCAATTCTCTGGGAAGAATG
>NZ_JANFXK010000129.1 GCF_024459955.1 Anaerovorax odorimutans | reverse complement strand
CCAGGTGGGTGGCTACCAAAACCTGATACGTTTCTCCCCAAAGACGCTGGGCCAGTTTCACGCCGATCTTGTGGGCCATAGCCGGAGTTGCTTCCCCCGGCGCAAAGGATTGATACCCGTGATAGGCCATGATGCCCTCGTCTTTGCCAAACCGGCGCTTGACTGCCAACATCTCGGTTCTTGCTGTGGCCGGAGCACAATTAATACCAGAAACAAAGCGCTCCATGATTTCCAGGGTTTCATCATCAACAGTGCTGGTCTTTCGCTTGCTAACCGCATAGTCGATCACATCCGTAAGGGCCT
>NZ_JANFXK010000013.1 GCF_024459955.1 Anaerovorax odorimutans | reverse complement strand
CCCGCAAACCCACATCTTTGCGTAACTTTCCGTTATTTTTGTGAAAAGTTACCGCCGGCGGGCAGCTGGCTGCCCGGCTGCCCGCTCACAGCAAAGGATGGCCGCAGGTTTGCGACCAAATCCTGATTTTCCTGGCAGATCCCGCGACCATTGGCCTCAAAAAAGCGCCTTGGTCGCAAGGCTAGGTTAAGAAATAGCCAACTCCAGAGCCCAGCGGATCCCAGAGCCAACTCAATCCAGGTCCAGGCGCTTCTAAGCATCTTTGTTTTAATATTTTTTTACAAAACGTGTACAAAGTTTAAAAATTTCTATTTTTGTACACGTTTTATAGGTTATAATTTATCATTTTTTTCTAATTTCTACCATATTTTATGAGTTTAAGCGTTATTTTAAGTTAAAACTACGGGTTCTTTATAGAAAAAAGACGGTTTTACGTGTACAAAATGTTTGGTTTTATTAATTTGTACACGTTTTTACATTTTTTACCATCACACTTGCCAAAAGGGAGAGGCACCCCTCCCTTTCTTCATAATACAAAAGAGCAGGTATCCCTACCTGCCCTATCATCTTCATACTGTTGTTTTAAATCCGGCCGCAACCCCGCAGCCCGGGGCCCGCAAACTCGCAAACTCGCAGACCTGCAAAACCGCAGCCTGCCAGCCTACAGCCCGTAAAACCCGCAAGCCGCAAAACCCACAACTTTCATCATCCTCTGCCTTCTTAATCTCTACAGCTGCCGCAGCGCATCTACGATCTCGATCTTTTCTGCGCTGGTATCCTCAGCGGATTTGATAACTCTGGCGGGAACGCCGGCGACAACCGCGCCTGCCGGGACATCTTCAATTACCACGGCTCCGGCGGCTACCACAGCGCCTTGGCCGACTCTGCAGCCTTCCAGTACCACCGCATTGGCCCCGATGACTACATTGTCTTCAATGATAACCGGTGTCGCGTTAGGCGGTTCAATGACTCCGGCCAGTACGGTGCCGGCGCCGATGTGGCAGTTCTTTCCTACGGTCGCCCGACCGCCAAGAACAGCGCCCATATCGATCATGGTTCCGGCGCCGATTACTGCGCCGATATTGATAACCGCGCCCATCATAATTACTGCGTTATCGCCGATTTCCACCATATCACGGATAATCGCGCCCGGCTCGATGCGGGCGTTGATATGCTTGGTATCCAGGAGCGGAATCGCTGAATTGCGGCAGTCGTTTTCCACAACATAGTCTTCGATCTTATCTTTATTGGCCTCAAGAACAGGGCCCAGCGTTTTCCAGTCACCGAAGACGATCTTATCCCCTGTCCCGAAAACCTGACATCCGGCAAAATCCACCGGCTCTTTTTCTTTTACATAAACTTTTACGGGAGTCTTTTTTTCCGCGTTTCCTATAAATTCTATTAATTCTCTTGCTTCCATCTGTAACTCGCTTCCTCTATTTATCGCCAAAAAGTACATCTTCCATATTGTACAGGCCCGGCCCCGCAGTCTGTGTAAACGCTGCGGCTTTCACTGCTCCGGCAGCAAAAATCTTCTTTGAACCGGCAGTATGTTTGATCTCCAGGATTTCATCATCACCGGCAAAGATCACATCATGTTCTCCGGCAATGGTACCTCCGCGAACGGCATGGATGCCGATCTCTTTGCCCCTCTTGCGATTTCCTTCTCTGCCGTGGACCTCTTCATAGGTTCCCTGACCGTTGAGCGCGCCAACCAGCATCTTGGCCGTACCGCTGGGTGAATCCAGCTTTTTATTATGATGTTTTTCAATGACCTCGATATCAAAAGTATCCTCCAGGATCGGCGTGATCTCTTCCAGAACCCGCTTCATCACAGTGATTCCCAGCGAAAAGTTGGCGGCAAAGACAACGGGCACCTGCTGTGCCATATCTACGATCATTTGCTGCTGCTCCAAAGTGAATCCGGTCGTCGCGATGACAGCCGGACAGGACTTGGCGATACAATAATCCATCAGCATTTCCAGATTGTTTGGATTGCTGAAATCGATCACCGCATCCACCTGGCCTTCTATATCATGAAGTTTTTCTCCGTTTCTCGGTTCTATAATTCCCGCAAGGGACATATCCTGCTGCTCCTCAATCGTTCCGGACAGCACCTTGCCCATAGCACCTGCGCCTAAAATGGCTACATTCATAATCCTTCTCCTCCCATAGTCCTTCCTACACGAAATACCTTAGAGCAGATCGATGGCTTTCATGGTCTCGATCAGCTTTGCTTTTGCGTCTTCTTCCATCCCGCACAGCGGCATCCGGTAGCCGCCCACGTTCATTCCCACCAGATTCATGGCTTCCTTGATGGGAATCGGGTTGGTTTCGATGAACAGAGCATTGATAAAGTCCAGATAATATTTCTGCATATCAGCTGCCTTTTTCACATCTCCCTCAAGGTATGCCATTGCCATCTCATGTGTCTGACGCGGCAGAATGTTGGCCAGTACGGAAATGATTCCTGCTCCGCCCATGGACATCAGCGGAATGGAAATATCATCGTTTCCGCAGTAAACATTAAAGTCGTCATTAATCAGTCTGGAAATCTTGGTGATAAACGACATATCTCCGCTGGCTTCCTTAATGCCTACAATATTCTTATGCTTGCTGATCTCCGCTAATGCTTCATAAGTCAGAGAAACGCCGGTTCTGCCGGGAACGTTGTAAACATAGATCGGAATATTGACCGCATCGGCTACGGTGTAGAAATGGTTAACCATTCCGGCTTTATTGGTCTTGTTATAGTATGGAGTGATGACCAGCAGGGCGTCCGCACCCATCTTTTCGTACTTGATACTCTGTTCCATAGCGATCATTGTATTGTTAGAACCGCTGCCTACGATGATCGGAACTCTGCCGGCTGCGGTTTCTATGGAAATTCTGGCAATCTCATCTTCTTCTGTTACGGTCAGGGCCGGAGTTTCCGCTGTAGTCCCCAGTACGAGGATCGCATCAGTCTGTTCGGCTATATGCCATTCGACCAGCTCCCTGAGCTTGTCGTAATTGACGCTTCCGTCTTCATTGAATGGTGTTATCAACGCCACCATTGAGCCTCTTATCATTTTAAATTTCCTCCTGAATATATGTACCTTCCGCAACTCTCACCGCAGGACCCGCCATCGTCACCTCGCCGTCCGGCAGCTGCTCAATAATCAGCTGTCCGTATGGCAGACGAACGGTCACCTTGCTCTCGCATTTTCCCTGTCTCAGTCCCATAACCAGAGACGCGCAGGCCCCCGTGCCACAGGCGAAGGTAAAGCCTACGCCTCGTTCATAGGTCTTGATAGCCAGAGTTTTGGAATCAATTCTCTTTACAAAATTTACGTTGGTTTTCTCTGTGAAAACGGGGTGGTTGGACAGCTGACCGGCTGCCGTTTCCGAAGGAAATTCGTCAACCCATACTACCGTATGGACCGTTCCCATGAAGCAGCTGCTGACGGTGAAAGCGCCTTCCGTAGTTTCCAGCTGCTGGTCGAGGAAAGTCTCCGATCCGTTCAAAACGCCGAAATCAGCCGATTTGAAACTGGGCTTACCCATGCTGATCTTAACCAGAAAGGGGGAAGTTTCCATCATATTGACGATCATTTCCCCGGCCAGGGTCTGGACCGGATAAACTTTTTCCGTTCGAATCCCGTTATCAAAGCAATATGCCGCAAAGCACCGGATGCCGTTGCCGCACATGGGAGCGCGGCTGCCGTCCATATTGTAAAAGACCATTTCCAGCTGCGGATCTTCCCTGACGATAATCAGTCCGTCCGCACCGATACCGGTAGCCGTACTGCATACGGCCTGTGCCAGCGCGCTGTAGTCCTGCCCGCGCGCATCTTCTTCCTTCACAATGATAAAGTTGTTCCCGCATCCGTGATACTTGGCAAATTGAATCATTTATACGCTCCTTACAGATCGAAGGCTTCGGCCAGTGCGATGGCTGCCTTGATCTTCCATTCCATATCCACCGTTACTGAGATGGAGATTTCGGAAGTGGTGATGTGATAGTATTTAATGTCGTTGGCCGCCAGAACGTTGAACACTTCGCTGGCAACTCCGGAGTGTGTGGCCATGCCTACGCCTACCAGAGAAATCATTGCCAGATCCTCTTCACAGTCAACCGTCACACCTGTAAATGCCTTGTCAGCGTCAATGTGCTTTTTCAGTTCTTTTCCCTGGGCTCTGGTGCAGCTGAAGGATACGGAACATGTGTCTTTCCCTGTGCTCTGCTGCGAAATCATGTCAACGTTGATGTCCAGCTCTCCCAGCATCTTGAAGCACTCAGCAACGGTTCTGCCGTCGTTTCTTACATTCTTCAGTGTGAAAATAGCGATATCTTCCTGGATGCTCATGCCTGTAACCGGCATATCTTCTACTAATAAATTATCGTTGTTCATAATGTATGTTCCTTTACTTTTATCCCTTTCCAATGATTTTCCTAAAAATAACTTAACGCCGTATTTCTTGGCCAGCTCAACGCTGCGCGTCTCCAGCTTGTCGGCTCCCAGATTGGCCAGCTCCATCATCTCTTCGTAAGTGATGCTGGGCAGACGTTTTGCCTGGGGATAAACCTCCGGATCTACTGTGTAGAGGCAGTCCGTGGTGCTGTACACCTCGCACGGCCATTCCAGATGAGCCGCGATGGCTACGGCTGTGATGTCGGAGCCGCCTCTTCCGAGGGTGGTTACGTCTCCGTCCTCACTGACACCCTGGAAACCCGCCACTACGGCGACTTTTCCCTGGGCGATGATTTCTTCCACCTTTTCCGTATTGATCTCTTTGATCCTGGCGTTGGTGTGATAATCGTTGGTAATGAATCCGGATTGGAATCCGGTCATGGATACCGCCGGTACTCCCAGATTGTTGAGGGCGATGGCAAGCAGCGCTACTGACTGCTGCTCTCCGGTGGCAAGAAGCGCATCCAGCTCTCTTTTCGGAATATCTTCTCCTACTTCCTGAGCCATTTTCATCAGGCGATCGGTTGTCCGCCCCATGGCGCTGGCTACGATAACCAGTCCGTCGCCTTCCTGTCTCGTCTCAGCCACATGCTTTGCTATGGCTTTTATTTTATCAATGGTATCGACGCACCTGCCATTGTATTTTTGTACTACATTCATCTTCATTATCCTTTCTTTTATGATAAGATCCCGCGCTTTTACGCTCCGGCTAAAATCTAAATTGTCAGCTGTTCGTCCGTATCCAGCCTGAGCTGATCTTCGTAAGTTTCCCTTCTCAGGACTCTGCGGGCTTTTCCGTCCTTTACAAAAACCACTTCCGGTCTTCCGGCCCGGTTGTAATTGCTTGCCATGGAATAGCCGTAAGCCCCTGTGGCGTACATAACCAGCAGGTCGCCTTCACGGGCCGTATCAGGAAGCTCCGCCTCTTTGACGAGGATGTCGCCTGATTCGCAGTTCTTTCCGGCTACGCAGTAGGTTTTGTTCTTTGGTTCTCCAAGGCGGTTGGCTATATCGCAGCTGTATTCGGCCTGGTAAAGGGCCGGTCTTATATTGTCGCTCATGCCGCCGTCCACAAAGAGAAAATGCTTGGTGTCGGTGTCTTTACTGTACCCCACTGTATAAAGTGAATATCCCGCCTCCCCTACGATGGATCTTCCCGGTTCGATCAGGAGCTTTTCCAGCCGGACGCCTTTCTCAGCCGAAAGCTTTTCACATGTCCGGGCCAGTATGTCTGCCATTTCCCCCAAGGGGATCGGTTTATCATCGGCAGTGTATCTGATGCCGAATCCACCCCCTATACTGAGAGATCTCGTCTGAATGTTGTAGTCGTCCCGCATTTCGCGGATAAAGCCCAGCATGATGGCCAGCGCCTCTTCAAACGCTGTTGTCTCAGTGATCTGCGAGCCGATGTGGCTGTGAAAGCCTTTGAACTGCACGTAATCGCTGAGCATGGCCTGGCTGACCAGAGATTTGATCTCGTTTTTCTTCGCGATGGAAATACCGAATTTGGAATCAGAGCCGGATGTCCGTATATACTCATGGGTGTGGGCCTCGATTCCCGGGTTGACCCTCAGCAGGACCTGAATGGGTTTTTTCAGCTGTGCCGCCAGCTCCGTAAGCCGCTGACATTCCATTTTGTTATCCAGAACAATGGTGCCGCAGCCCAGTTCAAGGGCCATCTTCAATTCTTCCTCGGACTTGTTGTTTCCGTGGAAATAAACCTTTTCCATAGGTACGCCCGCCTGATGCGCGCAGTACAGCTCACCGCCGCTGACTACATCCAGGCCGGCGCCCGCCTGCCGTACTTTCTCAAAGATCGCTTTGCAGGAAAACGCTTTGGCCGCATAGACCACCTCCGTCTCAAACTGATCGGATTGAAAATTTTCCGTGGCTGCTGTGAATTGCTGTTCAATTTTTGCTTCGTCGTAGACCAGGAGCGGTGTTCCTGAAATTTCTGCCAGCCTTTGGCAGTCAATTCCTCCGATTTCTAACGTTGCCATGTTGTTACTTCTCTTTTCCTTTTTATTTTGTGTTTTTGTTGATATGGTCCCGCAAGCCTTTGATCGAATGAAAAAAAGCCAGCGAGCAATCCTCGCTGACCTAAATAACAGTCTCTGATGACGAAAAACGCCGTCCAGATGAAACTGAGTTAATCAAATGTCACGAACGGATAGCTCAACTGTTTTGAAGTTAACTCCAAAACAGACAGTCACATAGCTATTAACTATATGCCCACCGAAGCGCCATGCCTGGAAACTTCGATTCGGCGAAGGTTACCTCCAGATCAGGTCTATGCCTGCCGGCTCTCTGATCCTTCTTTTGCTTCGCGCCTCTATCAACTTGTGCTTAGTGTACTAGATATTGGCCTGTATTGCAACCCTTTTTTGTGAATTTGTACAATTTTTTTAGGATTTCTGTGTTTTGTTTATGCAAGGCCGCCAGTTTTTCTTTGACAAGCCGCCGCAGGGATAGTATCATGTTCTAAAAAACAGAAAGGGATAAATTTGATGGATTTTCAAAAGCAGCTTACTCTCCATCGGAGAGAACTACATAAAATTCCCGAGCTCAGCCGTGACCTGCCCAAGACGAAAGCCTACGTGAAGTCGGTCCTTGAGACGCTGGACTGTCAGGTTTTCGAGGTCATGGAATCCGGGCTCTACGCGTATTTTGACCGGGGAAAGGCTACGACGGCCGCCTACCGGGCGGATATGGACGCCCTGCCTGTAACAGAGGTAAACCAGGTGGAATACGCCTCTGTCCACAGCGGCAGAATGCACGCCTGCGGCCATGACGGCCATACGGCGATGGTCCTTGCCCTGGCTCAGTATGTGGACACGGTAAAGGACCTCCCGTCCAACGTTCTGTGCATCTTTCAGCCGGCGGAGGAAACGACGGGCGGCGCGAAGGAAATCTGCGAGACCGGGATTCTTGAAGCTTATCATGTGGACCGGATCTTCGGCATTCATATGTGGCCGTTCATAGAGGCAGGAAAGATCTGCGGCAAAGCAGGCCCGATGATGCCCCGTTCTTCCGAGATTACCATTGAAGTCTTTGGCCGCACTTCCCACGCTACGGCTCCGGAAAACGGCATCGACGCGCTTTTCATCGGCTGCAAGTATATTGAGCAGGTGTACGCGCTCCACCGGGAGCGTTCCAGGCCCAATCCTACGCCTGAGGAGCGGACGATCATTCAGATCTGCAAAATGGAAAGCGGCACGGCCCGCAATGTGATATCCGGCTACAGCGCTCTGCTAGGGACGATGCGCGCCTTTTCCGATGAAGATTTCGCAGGGCTTGTAGCAATCCTGGAGGAAACGGCTGAGAAGCTGTCCCAGGAATATGGCTGTCAGATTAAAGCGGCCCACAGCGAAGGATATCCGCCGGTGTTCAACAGCAGAGAGCTTTACCGTCAGGTGCTGCCCGCAGTAAAGGAACATCTGCCTTATGAAGAGATGGAAACTCCCGCTATGATCTCGGAGGACTACTCTTTTTATGGACTGCGGGTGCCTTCCCTGTTTTTCTTCCTGGGAACCGGCACCGGAATCGCGCTCCACAGCAACAACTTTGATTTTGACGAGCAGGTTCTGAGCCAGGGGCTGGAACTTTATAAAACGCTTCTGTTTCATCAGTAGGGTGGGACGCGGTTCGGAAGTTCGGAGTCAGATGTTGGGAAGATGGATTCTCCATATTCATCCACTTTACCCATTTCCGGCGGAAAATCCCTCTTTATGGATAAAAGTTGTGGCTTGGAAGGGTCCGTTTTGGATGATTTCCCGCCAAATAGGCGGATTTCAAAAAATGGATCGCCAGGACCGTTGCAAAATTACCCATATTCTCTCGTTTTAAAGGGAATATGGGTAATCTTTGTAATACGGACATGTTTCCCGCACGCAATCGCCTCACTCGGGCTGCGAACTGATATGCCGGACACTTGCATAAATAAGGCCGGTTAAATCGGCAATCTCTTTCCATCTTGTTTCATCCGCGCTCAAGTAATAGTAATTTTTTGTTCCTTCTCTGCGCATTGCGACAATCCCGGACTCTTTGAGTATTTGCAGGTGATGAGACACGGAGGGTCTTGTCAAATGGGTTTTTTCAGCAATTTCCCCCACACGAATTCCTGACAAATCACTCTCTAAAAGCACCAGCAAAATAAGCTGCCTTGTTTCGTCCCCAATGGCAGTAAACGCGCTTCTGCATTCCTGAAACCCATTTATAATTTTCCGCAGTCTCTCTTCACATTCTTTTTCCATTTTAAGTCCTCTACATATATCTGACATCTAATTTTTTGCGCTGCACGGAGCGGAGAAATTTCACGTCAGGATAGCCAAGTACCAACGTCATTGCCACCCGCTTTCCTTTTGGAACTTTAAGCGCTTTCTTAATTTTAGGCGAAGCATTGGCAGCCATTGTGAAAAAACCGCTGAATAACACGCCCAGTCCATTGGCTTCCGCTTCAAACTCCATATTCTGCGCGGCGAGAATACCATTTGTTTTGTCCTTTGCTAAAATCACAATGACCGTAGGCGCGTTAAAAAAGAAAAAGTGATCGTCTATTTGCGTGTTCCTTGCCATCGGGCTGAACAAATCTGCCAAAGGCTTTATCTTCTTAAACATGCTAACCGCCGCCTGCTCCATACGATTCTTCTCCTGATCGAGTACAACAAAGGATACGTCCTGCATATTTTTCGCTGTATGAGTAAGCCTGCCTGCTTCCAAAATTTTTTCAATCACTTCCCCGGGAATTTCTTTTTGTTTAAATTGCCGGATGGTTCTCCGAAAACGAATAACGTCCAAGACCTCATCCGGGTTCAGACGGGTATCCCCTTTTTTATCAATCTGTTCACTATCGTAACCGCTGATGGAAATGGCTTTTGTCGGGCAGACCCCGGTACATTGCCCGCACAGAATGCAGTCATCCAGTCGTAGTTTTACCTTTTTACGATCTATTTCCAGGTTCTGTGCAGCGCATACCCTGGCACATACTCCACAGCCGACGCACTTGTTTGTATCGACCATCAATCGATGCTGTTTCATATTCCTGTTCCTTTCGTTAAAGTTTATTAACCATTATATCCAACAGGAATAATTGGAACAACATCGGTAAAGAAATTCATTACCATTCATTATATTCTTCTTTACAGTGGGTAGAAAATTTACTTACTTTCAGATACGAAAACAGCAGGTCACACCCGGCTTTTTATCGCCGGAATGACCTGCTGTTTTTAATTTTTAAGCGTAAGTTTCCTCTTCTTCTTTTTCCTGTTCCTTTTTCTTGGAGAAAATAGCGGTCAGGACCTGGATAACGGCCAGCACGGCCATTACGATCGTCCAGTTATCCGTCCACTGCATCGGCAGGGACATATCCTCCGTAAGGATGAACACGATAATTGAGGCTACGGCTACTACTGCGCTGAATATCCGCAGAATGCCTCTGCGCTTGATCTCTGTTTCCGGCTGCTCTTCTTCCTCGTCAGCTTCTTGTTTTCTCTTCGTGAAGTAGAGAACCAACAGCAGGATGCTGAGAAGTGCGGTCACGATGGCCAGGATCAGGTTGAGCAGCGCCCAGTGAGCATCTGTTCCCGATGCCAACGGGGTCGGCTGGTCTTCGATGGTTACCGGCGCAGCGTCCTGGTCGTTGGCCTGCACTCCGGCTGCCAGCGGTACCTGACCCTGCGGGATCACAACCGGAGCTGCCGCGGCCGGCGCTGCTGCTGCAGCAGGCGCAGCGGCGGCACCGCCTCCTGCGGCCCCATTTGCGGCCGTACCGCCCGCTGGGGTCTGCCTCGTTGTGGTAGTTGTCGTACTTGTCGTCGTGGTAGTTGTTGTAGTTGTGGTGGTGGTATCATCCTGCCTCGGATCGCTGTTGTCAGGAACAATCAGTTCCGCATAAACATCATCTCGCACGTACAGCCAGCAGTTGTCGCTGAGGTGTGCATCGCTTGTGGCATAGTGGGCTGTGTGTGACGCGCCTTCAACGGCCTCATCTTCTTTTGCTCCGTCAACATCCATGCTGAACCACTCATCTCCGCCCTGAACCAGGTAAGGCTGGTTCTTTTCAACGGTTACCGCAAAGGAACGGTATCCTTCCGGCAGAGCCAGTTCCGTTACTTTTTCGCTGTAAAACAGATCAACTCCGCTGTCAGGCATCTCATCCTTATAAACAGTTACGTCCAGGCCCTCATATGCGGCTTTGTTCATGAACGTTCCCTGCAGAATTTTCGCTCCGCCTGTTGCTTTTCGTTTGCTTTCGCTCCTGTCGAAGGTGTCGATGGCAAATTTTGTGCCATCGGCCAGGGCTGTAACGGTTGCTTTTTCGCTGATGGAAATATGGCCTGCCTGGATGTTCTTGGCACCGGATCCGATTCCGGACGCGCCCCATCCGCCGGTCGCTTTTATAGTTCCGTCTTCAATCGTAATGTCCAGCTTCGTATCGGAAGCGTATTTGCTGGTATTGGGATCTCCTGAACCGATTCCGGCTCCGCCCAGCTTATCGCTTCTGTTGCTTGCTCCGCCTGTTGCGTCGATCGTTCCGCCGCTGATGCGTACAGTAACTTCGTCGGCACCGGACCCGCCGCCGACTCCGGCTCCGCTTCCGGCTGCTCCCTTAGCAGTTACATTGCCGCCTGAAATGGCTACGGTTGTCTTATCGAGAAGGGCAGCGTTTCCTCTGCCGGTTTTCTTTTTAGCTCGTTCTTGATTGTTGTTGGGTGTTCCGCCGCTGCCGATACCGGCCGCGCTGCTTCTGTCGGCAGTTCCTTCGGCCACAGCCGTTATATTGCCTCCGGTAATGGTAACGTTTCCGTGACCTTCATAACCTCCGCCGATTCCCGATCCGCCATGATTTCTGGTTTCTCCCTGGGCACCGATGGCCTCCACGGTTCCGCCGTTGATAATAACGTTTCCGCTGTCGCCGTACATTCCGCCGCCGATTCCCGCTCCGCTTCTGCCGCCTTTTGCCTTTACCTTAGCGTTCCCGCTTATGGTAATGGTTCCTCCATGATAGTGACCGGGGCCCTTGTCATCGTCAGTGTCGCCAACCTGATGGCTTCCCAATCCGCTGCCGATTCCCGCTCCGCCGCCATCGCCTGTGGCTGTCACGTCTGCCTCGCCGGTAATGGTAATCACACCGCCGTCGCAATGATTGGCGCCACCGATCCCTGCTCCGCCGCCTGCTCCTTTAGCAATAATCTTTGCCGTTCCGGTGATGATTATTGTTCCGCAGGCGCGGTCCGCCTTTTTATAAGAGCCGTCATTGGCAGTACCGCCGATTCCGGCTCCATTCGTGCTGCCTTCCGCGGTCAGTTCTCCGTCTCCCTGGATTGTCACTTTATTTCCTGCTGTAACCTGCAGTGCCGTATTTTTATCTCCGGTGATCTGATTCTTTCCTTCCAGAACCAGCGTCACATCGGAGTTCTTTGTCAGCTTCATGGATTTCTCGATCTCAGCGTTTTTTAATACGATGGTTCCTTTGTATCCCTCTGTGGTAAGCGTGTTGCCTTTACCTGTTACTGTAACGGAATTTTTATGATCAAATGAAGAAGTTCCCTGTGAAACAGTTTTGTTTGTAATGAGAATATCGCCGTCAGCCAGATCCAGCTCGGATACGGCTGAGGCTGCAGCTTTCGCTTTTCCCGCCTTTTTCGCGGACTTTGCTTTTGTTTCCTGCGTTTCTTTTGTATCTTTTGTTTCTCTATTTACGCTCTCGTCTTTTGCGTTCGCATTTTTGTCTTCCTGCTGTGTCTCCGTCTTTGCGGATTCGCCGTTTTCCTGCGCGCTGTTCTGAGAAATTGTTTCTGTCTGCGCAGCCGCAGGTTCCGTTTCCTTTTCCGCAGCAAAACTGCTGCCTGCCGCCTGCAGGCCAAACAGCATCAAAATTGCTGTAATGCTTATAATTCTTATCAAACGTTTTTGTTTTCTCATGGGATTCTCCTGTTCTTTCCTCATCTTTAATAACAGTATACGCCCAAAAGGTTACATAAGGGTTACATCACGCTGTAACCCTTAAAAAAAATTTTTAATCTGTCAAATCGGCCAGTTCAGCAGCTACTGTTTTCAACAACGGTTCCAAGGGAACTTCCATCTGAAGTCCTACTTTTCCGGCGCTGACAATAATTTTTTCCTGATGAGCAGCGCTTTGATCGACAGCGGTTTTGAACAGTTTTTTCATTCCCACGGGGGAGCATCCGCCCTTTATATAGCCGGTAACCCTGGTGATATCCCTGGCCGGGATCATCTCGATCTTTTTCTCTTTAAAGTGTCTGGCTGCTTTTTTCAGATCCAGCTCTTTGGCCACCGGTATCACACAGACATAGTATTCCCGGCTGCTTCCCTGCAGCACCAGAGTTTTAAACACCTTTTCCAGGGGCATTCCGGTCGCTCTGGCCACTGACACGCCGTCGAGAAATCCGTCCGGAGCATCGTACTCGTAAACCTCATAAGGAATCTTTTTGGCTTCGATAATCCGCACCGCGTTGGTCTTCTGCTTGCCGCGGCTCATTTTAGCGCGCCTCCTTTACCAGATAGGTGTTGGTAAAGCCGAATTCATCGGAATGTACCACGTCGATTACGTGAAATCCCAGGCTCTCGTAAAAGGCCACGTCATCATCCGTATTGGTGAAAAGCATGATTGGCAGCCCCTCTTCTTTAGCGAAATCACAGACAGCGCTCATCAGCCTGCGCCCTCTTCCCTGCTTCTGATAAGCTTCCTTTACGCCCAGAAAATCCGCATAGAGATGCGGATACGGGATATCCACCTGCTCCTCCAGCCGATCCAGTTCATCGAAGAGTTCAACCCTGCGCTGCTGCTCTTCCTCTGTCAGCCGGGCCATTGCCGCTTTGTACTCCGGGGAATAGCTGCCGGCGCGGATATGCCTCTCTTCCGTGTAATTCATGTCCTGGGAATACACCAGGCAGACCCCTTCGTTGATTTCTTCATCCAGCGCAAAAGCCTGCCCGTACTCCATATCATATGCCACATAGTAGCGGAGCGTGGCTTCAAGAGCCGCCTCTTTTGCCCGTTCATCGGGAAAAGCCGCCATCAGTTTGGGATAATAGGTAAAAGCGTCCTTATACGTTTGAATCAATTTTTCCCGGTCTTCTTTTTTTAATTTATACAATCCTTTAATTTCCATAATATTCTTCCTTCATTAATGAATGACATAAAACATCCCGCAATGTACCGTCGTAGATCCGATAGGCCCGGCGGAGCATTCCTTCATATGTGAACCCGCATTTCCGGATTACGCTCTGGGACCGTTTGTTCTCCGGACCGGTGCAGATACAGATCATATCCAGCTTCATCTCTTCAAATCCGTAGCGAATCACTTCCGTTGCCGCTTCGGTCATCAGTCCTTTTCCCCAGTAATCTTCCGACAGGGAGTACCCCAGTTCCCTGCTGTTGACGCCCGGCCTGTATTTATCCGTATCAAAACCAATGCTGCCAATGGCCCTGCCGTTCTCTTTGTCCCGGATGGCCCAGACCCTGTTCGGTTGGAAAACAGTCTTAATAATTTTTCTGGACTCTTTTATATCCGCGTGAGGTTTCCAGCCGGCGTGAGGGCCGACGTTGGGATTCCTCGCGTATTCATAAAGGTCGGCCGCGTCTTTCCTGGTCCACGGGGAAAGAATCAGCCTGTCAGTCTCCAGTTTTCTCATAATCACCTCCTGCCCTATAACTATACCATAGAAAGTACCCATTTATCAAAGTTTTGCATAACGTATTATTAGGAGGAATATCACCATGAAAAAAGTATTGAGTGCTGTCCTCGTTCTGATACTCTGCTTTTCCCTTGCCCAGCCGGCCTTTGCTGCCAGTGAGCACAGGGGCATTGACGTAAGTCAGTGGCAGGGGCGAATCGATTACGCAAGAGTGCGGGACGCAGGAATTCGGGTCGTATATATGAAAGCGGGAGAGGGTTCCCAATTCGTAGACCCATATTTTGAAAGAAACTACCGGGAAGCCAGGAAGCACCGTCTGGATATCGGTTTTTATCATTTTGTTACGGCCAGATCCGTGGATGAGGGCCGCAGGCAGGCGCATTTTTTCGCGTCTTTAATAAACGAAAAAAATATGGAATGCCGTCCGGCTATGGATTTTGAGCAGTTTGGTGATCTGAGCAAACGTGAAATCAATGCCATTGCCAGGGCCTATATGGAAGAGCTGGAAAAGCTGACCGGCCTGAAACCTATGGTCTATTCCGATGCCAGCAACGCCCAGAATCTATGGGACCGCCGTTTGGCCCGCTATCCTCTGTGGGTGGCCGATTACGGGAGGGACGAACCTTATAGCACAGGACACTGGCGGGCCTGGGAAGGCTTTCAGTACAGCGACCGGGGCCGGATTTCCGGTATCGACGGTCTGGTGGATCTGGACCGGTTCAAGGATGGCGTGTATCTGAAACACCATGAGAAAGTTAAGGCCCGTCCTGAGGTCCAGCGAACAAAGAGAGTGTGTACCCCTTGTCCCTGCTGCCCGCCGCTATGATACAGCAATAAAACGCCTCGTAGACCTGAATCAAGTTAAAAAATCTGCCCTTATTTTTCCTGAAGAAACAACAAGCATTAAGCGATAGTTTTGCAAACAGGCTGCCGCATCACGTATTAGAGCTCTTTTCTAATCTGCGGCAGCTTTTTTTGTGGACTTGGCTTGGGCGGGCACGCCCAAGCCAAGTCTGGAAATAAAGTCGACAGGGCCGGGGGGCTGGCCCGGTAACCATAGGCGAGTTTTGCGAAAAAATGAAAATTTGTGCTACCTGCTCTTTGAAGGACCGCAGGATCGTTGAAAAAGCCGCAAGATTCCAACGGTCCCGTGGCCTTCCAGTCGCCCAAAAACACAGATTTTCACTTTTTATCAACATGCAGCAAAAAATCGAGTTTTTGTTGAACTTTTTTCAAAGCTACAAGGCATTGAGACGCAGAATCTCGATCAATCATGCTGCTTTGAGCAGGTGCAGGGGTCATAAGCCTTGGAAATACTTCAACAACAAAGGCAAAATGAGTCCATTGTTGAATAAATATGTACATTTTCTAAAATTTTTATGTTCTTCCTTATTTTTTAATGTTGGTCCGGGCAGGCCCGGGAGGCCGTTCCGGTAACTTGTCCTTATTTTTTCTAAAAGTTACGCACTTTTCAACGTTCCTGCGGCCTTCCGGACGCCCGCCAGCACAAATCTTCATTTTCAACTGTATCAACACCCCGCAAACCCACAACTTTGCGTAACCAGGCCCCCTTTTTCGAAAAAAGTTACCGCGGGCCGGGCCCGGACCCGGCAGGGCCGCACCAAAGCTGTAGGTTTACAGGTATTCGAAACCGTAAGAAATGAAAATTTGTGCTACCTGCTCTTTGAAGGACCGCAGGATCATCAAAAATCTGTAACCTTTCAACAGTCCCGCGGCCTTCAACCCGCCCGGAAATACAGGTTTTCATTTTTTATCAACATGCGGCGAAAAATCGAGTTTTTGTTGAACTTTTTTCAAAGCTACAAGGCATTGAGACGCAGAATCTCGATCAATTACGCTGCTTTAAGCAGGCACAGGGCCTATAAACCTTGGAAATACTTCAACAACAAAGACAAAATGAGTCCGTTGTTGAATAAATATATACATTTCCTAAAAATTTGATGTTTTTCCTTATTTTTCAATGTTGATCTGGGCAGGCCCGGGAGGCTGATCCGAGAGGCTGCCCCGGTAACTTATCCTTATTTTTTCTAAAAGTTACGCACTTTTCAACGTTCCTGCAGCCTTCCGGACGCCCGCCAGCACAAGTTTTCATTTTCAACTGTATCAATACCCCGCAAACCCACAACTTTGCGTAACCAGGGCCCCTTTTTCGAAAAAAGTTACCGCGGAGCCGGGCCCGGGGCCGGACCCTGCAGGGCCGCACCAAAGTTGTAGGTTTACAGGTATTCGAAACCGTAAGAAATGAAAATTTGTGCTACCTGCTCTTTGAAGGACCGCAGGATCATCAAAAATCTGTAACCTTTCAACAGTCCCGCAGCCTTCAACCCGCCCGGAAATACAAGTTTTCATTTTTTATCAACATGCAGCGAAAAATCTGGTTCTTGTTGAACTTTTTTCAAGGATACAAGACATTCAGACGCAGAATCTCGATCAATTACGCTGCTTTGAGCAGGCACAGGGCCTATAAGCCTTGGAAATACTTCAACAACAAAGGCAAAATGAGTCCGTTGTTGAACAAATATGTGCATCACCTAAAATTTTGATGTTCTTCCTTATTTTTCAATGTTGATCTGGACACCCCGGGAGGCTGGCCCGGTAACTTATCCTTATTTTTTCTAAAAGTTACGCACTTTTCAACGTTCTCGCGGCCTTCCGGACGCCTGTCAGCACAAATTTTCATTTTCAACTGTATCAACACCCCGCAAACCCACAACTTTGCGTAACCAGGGCCCCTTTTTCGAAAAAAGTTACCGCGGGCCGCGAGCCGGGCCAACACCTGCACCCGAGACCACAAGTCTGCGCGGCCCCGCCCCCGCCCGGGTCGGCCACAAGTAAAAAGAAAAAAATTCCGCGGCACCAAAACCTGCCGCGGAATTTTTTCTTTATTCTGTCGTACTCAATATTTCCTTATTCTTCTCCACCTGACTGATCTTCATCCGGCTCACATCATCGGGGTCTACCTTTTCCCTGAGGCCCAGAATCGTTGGCCCCAGATAGATCGTATCCAGGACCTCCCCGTCGAGGGAAATCTTACTGTACTCAGTGAAGTTTTCGCCCTTAATATAATAGTCCTCACCGATCTTTACAATATCGTTAATCTTAATTTTCTTGATACCCATTTTCATGTCGGTCGGCTCGAAAGGACTCTTTCCTCCGTAAATATAGTCCTCACCGTAGAGCATGTCATAGGCCAGCGTCTCAAGGTTTTTCAGATAGTCGGCGCTGTTTTGATATTTCTGATGGTACTGTGTCAGCAGTCCGTCATGGATGCCAAGACGATCCAGAACTTCGGCGCCAATCTCGTAAGCCGCCAGGTTCTTATCCTCTTTTTTCATACCAAAATTGTTCCAGATAATATATTCCGTAGAGAACAGGTCATTGTTTTTCATCTGATCTTCCGACATATCCAGGGCCGGAAGATGGTCGCCGTACATGACGAGAACCACATCCTCATCGAACTGGGACAGCCGATCCGTCAGATCCTTGACGAACAGATCCATTTCATATACCTGATTCACGTAATACTCATACTGCCATCTCTGCTCTTCTGACGGCGCTTCGGTCACGGTAACCGCTGGGTTTTCCAGAATCTGCTCAGTGGGGTACTTTCCGTGTCCCTGCACAGAGATTGTATAGATATAGTCCCTTCCCTCCGTAGATTTCATGGCGTCAAGCATCTGATCCGTCAGGAGCCCGTCCTTGGACCAGTTTTTCGCTGTCTTGACTACATTGTTCATGTATTCCAGAGAGGTAAAGGTGTCAAAGCCCAGGTTGGGGAAAACCTTGTTTCTGCCGTAGAAAGCGCCTCTGTGGTTATGGATGGCGTGGGTGGAATAGCCGATATTTTTCAAATCATAGGGAATGCTTTCGCAGGTTTTCTCCAAAAGCACGGATTTATACGGATACTCCCCGGGGCCAAAGAATTTTACGCTGATTCCGGTCATGGACTCGAACTCCGTATTGGCCGTACCCGCTCCGACAGATGGAACCGTCAGGTAGCCTGACGAATATTCCTTCATCAGCTTTCTGTAATTGGGCATCGGATCCCTGGAATAGCTGAAACCATCCACAAGCGTAGGATCGATGAAAGATTCCAGCTGCAGGAAAATGATGTTGGGATGCTTTTCGTCTTCGTCCTTTTGCTCAATTTGATAGGTGCCGTCCTTGCCCAGCTCGCCATTTTTAAATATGCCTTTGACCGCCTGCTCCGAATAACCGTCGGGCTTTTTGATTCCCGTATCCAGCCAGGTACTGATAAAGCAGTAAGGAACGCCGTAATCCTGATAAGCGTACGCCAGGTTTCCGAAAAAGGTGGCCACCGTCTTGGTTTTAACCGCACCCTGCCACACACCAAAGGTGGCTGCCGCGATAATCAGAATGGAGATAATGCTCCTTTTGTAATTGACCTTGCGCTTTGATTTGGGTGCGAAGAGAAACAAAAGGATCAACCCCGCCACCAGAACCAGAATGCCCACGATTGCCAGAATGAGCGTGGCTGTGGACAAGTAATTGGTCGCAATGGAAAGCCCGTCCCCCAGATTGGCCATATCCTTGACCGTAAAAGGCGTCATACGATTGAGCAGAATAACGCCGTTGGTAATTCCCAGCGCCATCCAGAGCGCGGAAATCACCACATACCAGAATATCTTTCGCCTGAAAAGCAGAACGATCGAATAGGTGGCAAAAATGATGAACGTGTTAAATAAAAAGACCGCAGGGTTCTGCGCAAAAAAACGAAAGCTCTCAATGAGAGAATGCCTTGCCATCGTTTCAATGAAGAGATTCATTGCCAATGCCAGCACCGCGGAAAATACAATACTGTTTCGCAAATATTTTCTGTAAAAAGATTTCAACTTCTCCATATTCCTCTACTCCTGATGATTTTTTATGTGCCTTGTCATATGATTGGCAATGGCAGCAAATTCTTCAAGGCTCAGCGTTTCCGCCCGCCTTACCGGGTCGATGTCCGCCGCGTTCAATACCTCTCTGACCGCATCCTTAGAAAGTCCTGCGGCCCCTGTCAGAGAGTTGAGCAGCGTTTTGCGCCTCTGCCCGAACCCGGATTTGATACATACAAAGAACATTTTTTCATCGATCAGTTCCACCGGATGCTCCTTGCGGATATCCAGCCGCAGAACCGAAGAATCGACCTTTGGCTGTGGAACGAACACTTCTTTGGGAACGGCCGCCACCTGGCTGATGGTGCAGTAATACTGCACGGCAACCGATAAGGCCCCGTAAGTCTTGGAACCCGGCGCGGCTTTGATCCGGTCCGCCACCTCTTTCTGCATCATAATGGTAATGCTGTCGGCCGGCACGCGGTCCTCCAGAATCTTCATTATGATCGGCGTGGTGATATAGTAAGGAAGGTTTCCGATTATCTTCACGCCGCCGTTTCCCCGATAGCGTTCCACCACCCCGGTAAGGTCTGTTTTCAGCACATCCTGATTGATGACTGTCACATTGGGGTACGCTCCCAGCGTTTCTTCCAGTATGGGGATCAGGTTGCGGTCGATTTCCACAGCGACTACTTTCCCTGCGTACTCCGCCGCCTCTGCTGTCAGCACTCCGATTCCCGGTCCAATCTCAACGACCAGATCCTCTTCTCCAATGTCCGAGCTTTCGATGATCCTGTCAATTATGTTTTTATCGGTAAGAAAATTCTGGCCCAGGCTCTTTGAAAGCCTGAAGCCGTGTTTTTCTCTGATCTCTCTTATTGTTGATGGCGCGTAAAGCTTCATTTATATCTCCTCAAGCTTTTTGAGAAACTGATCTCTGGTAATTCCATACTGATTCAGTCGATTCAAAAAGCATTTGCTGTTTCCATATCCGATCCCCAGAACTCTGCCCAGCCTGTCTCTTCTGTCCGCTGCCTGGGGGTGGGCGGTCAGTCCGTATTCCCTCAGGTCCTCCATGGTAAATTCGTCCCTGGCTTCCTCAAGGGTGTAGTGGGCATTTTCAAGAGCCTGACGGATACTCCGGGGCGATGCGTTCTCAATGCCGATATCTCCGGCCTTCTCAGCGTCTTTTCTGGACAGATAGGCCTGACCTGCTTTGGGAAACTTTTCCGTCAGCCGTTTGCGGATCTCCGTCCCCGCGTAGTCCGGGTCGGTAAAAATGATGATGCCTTTTTCATTATACGCTTTTTCAAGGAGTTGCCAAGTATCTTTTTTAATCCCGTAGCCATGAGTCTCAATGGTATGGGCATCTACCGCCTGTTTTATCGCCGCCGTATCGTCCCTGCCTTCCACTACGATCGTTTCTTTAATCTTCATTGCCGTTCCCTTTCTTTTTATCGGAAGCGGACGGCACATAGATATTTTCTCCCGGCAGCACCAGGCGCAGCTGTGTCCTTCCCTGCTCCTCGATGTACTCCGGGTTGCTGAGCTGTTCCAGCTCTTCCTTGAGTTCCGCTTTCTGTTCCTGCAGTTCCTGCTGCTGTCTGAGAATTTCCTTTTGTTCCTGTTTCAGCGTTATAATATTATAAATAGATACACCAATTACCGCTACAATAGCAAGGATTATAGCGGCATAGATGATGCTCCTTCTTTTTCTCGCCTGTTTTACGCTCGCCCTGACAGGCCGCTCGGGCGCGGGCCGCTGGTTCAGTCTCCCCTTTTTATGCTGGCGGCTCCTCTTCTCCTGCCTCTTCCTGCGAGCCTCTTCAATATCGATTACCTGGCTGGTATCTTTAAATTGTTTGCTCCTTTTTCTTTTTGCCATGTCTCTTTCTCAAACCTCTTGTCCTTTTTCCCTCACAGTAAGTTGGGAGTATTATACCACAAAAGCATTTCTTCCACAACAAAACCCCTATTGCAAACGCGCAGACCGCGTGGACGCTGATACGGCCGTAGGCGCAGTAGTACAGGAACTGGGATGTCATCACCGCGGATGCCAGCCAGAAGAAGATTTCAAGAAACACGCGAACCCATTTGTGAATTCTCACCTGCCCGCAAAGAAAAGAGCATAACTGATAGAAAAGCATGAAAGCGATGCCCGCTCCCAGCATGACCAGACACTGGCTGGCCTGCTCCTTTATCAGATCGGTCAGCTGTATACTCATTTAAGAATCTTTCTAATGAGTCCTTTTTCCGATTTGTCTTTTTTCTGCGTATAAGCGAGCGAATTGATCTCTCCCGTAATGACAGCTTTTCCCTCACCCAGATCGAGCATCTGGATGTGCAGTCCCTTGCCTTTAATCAGCAGGCCCCCCGTCTTCAGATTGGCGCAGATCTCTTCTTCATCGAAGTTGTCGATATCAGCCACTTCCGTGACCGTTATCTTTTCCCTGTTATCAATGGTAATTACATGGTTTTCCATAGGCAAATCCCTCCTTATTAGCAGTATATTGCCCGGGAAAGTTTCCTAGAACGATTACCTTTATGTACTCTGCGCTGCTTTCTTATTATAGTCCAAAAATCGCTTCCGTTTATTACGATCTTCTTACGGTTCTAATAGATTTTTCTTAAATTTCCGGGAAGACGCTCTCCGGGTCAGCCCCCTTCTTTCGTGCATCCCTTTGATGGCATTTTTATCCTTTTGCGTATGACAGGAGCTATAATAGAGGCGCTTTGTCAAAATCTGTCGAAAAAATTCGAAACATGTCGAAATAACGGTACAACATTTCGATCTGACAAGCTGTATTTTTTGATTCTTCTCCCGTATGACTGTAGAAGGGAGTGATTATTTGTGACATTACAGAAAAATCTGTCGAACATGATGAATGCCATCCGAACGAGTCGTGGCCAATCCATTTCTGAATTTTCGGAAGAGCTGGGGATTTCGCGTTCCTCTGCGCAGAAGCTGCTGAAAGGTACCGGAAACCCCAGAATGGATACCGTGGAGCATATCGCCGGCCGCCTGGAAGTCGATCCGCTGACGCTGCTCTCTTTTTCTTCTTCGGAAAAGCATCTGGAAAGCGCGCTCTTATTATTAAAAACCCTTGATACCGTCTCAGAGCTTCCCAGTGAGAAAAAGCTGAAATTCGCATCCTTATTTCAGGAATTAATACTGCTTATGGAGCCGGAAACATGAAAACATGTCCTGATATTTTGCATAAAACATCAGAATCTCACGTCAAATCTATTGAGAACACCGCGGAGAACATGGTACAATAGGTGCATGAGTGTATGAGCTTGCATCTTAATTGTTGTTATTAACAGTGGATATAGTATTTATCAGGAGTGAATTTATGGACAAGATCGCATTACAGGTAAACGGAAAGCCTCTGGTTTTTACAGGCCAGTCGGTTACTTACGCAGGATACGAACTTTATTACCGGAATATGTCAAACATCGCCCACCGCAGCGGGGATCAGCCCGCGTTCGTATTCGACTACAACGGCAAACGGCTGGCGCTGCCTTATGACCCCAAGGATAAAGCTACGGTCATGAACATCTTTAAAAAGGTCGCGGCCTTAGACAAAAAGCGGCAGGAAGCGCAGCGGGCCGCCATGGCTCAGCAGCAGAACGAAACCCAGCCTGCTTTTACCCCGCAGCAGCCGTCCGCACCGGAAACTCCACAAACCGGCAGTTATGAAAAGTCGGAGCCGGAAACTCCCGAGACTTCCGCGGCTGCCGAGGCCGCGCCTCAGGAATCGCAGGCCGCACCGCAGAATCCTCAGACTGCTCCGCAGCAACCGCCGGAACCCGCAGAACCAGCAGAAGCAGCGGAACCGGAGCCTCAGCAGGATTGGGAAGAGGACGACGATGTTCCCGGAAAGAAAAAGAAGTACTTAATCATCGCAGCCGTGGCTGTGGTCATCGTTATCGCATTGGTTCTTGCCTTTTCCGGAATCCTGGGCGGCAGCGACAACGGCAGTAAGGACAAAAAAGACGCGGCCACACAGACTACGGAAGAAAAGAGCAAAGCGACCAGGGTTGACAAGATCAATATGGATAATGATGAAGGCACTCTGAAGTACCTGAAAATCAAGACGACCAAAGACTATGACGGCAACCCGGCGGTACTTGTTTACTTTAATTATACCAATAAAAAAGAAGAGCCCAGCACTGCGCAGATAACTTTCTATCCCCAGGTATTCCAGGGCGACACAGAATGTCCCATGGGCATTACGGAGGAGGACAACAAGGAACTGCTCAACGCTGCCAAGGACGTGCAGAAAGGAAACAAAACAAAAATTGCCTTAATCTACACCCTCCAGGACAAAGAAACGCCAATCACCTTGAGAGTAACCGACCAGTCGGAGAAAAATCTCGCGAAAAAGATCAGCCAGGAGCAGGAAATTCCGTTGAAATAAAATTCGGGAAACGGATTGATAAGCCAAAGATTTTGTAATAAATAAAGTGTGACATTCGAAAGTTTTATCTCCAAGAATGTCGCGCTTTTTTAATTTAACTTTAATTTTCTCATGTTATCCTTATGCCATAATCAAAAGAGAGGTGCAAATATGCGTTTACTGATTGCCGAAGACGAAAAAAATCTCAATAAAATATTGACCCAGCAATTCAAGGACAGCGGCTACAGCGTTGACTCCTGCCTGGACGGTTCGGAGGCTCTGGACTATATCGCCGCAGCGGACTACGATGCCATTGTTCTCGACATCATGATGCCCAAGGTGAACGGACTGGATGTGCTCAGACAGCTGCGCAGCCAGGGAAGCGATACGCCGGTTCTGTTCCTCACGGCCAGGGACAGCATATCCGACAGAGTCGAAGGACTGGATCTGGGGGCGGACGATTATCTGACCAAACCTTTCGCTTTCGAAGAACTGCTGGCCCGGGTCCGCGTACTGACCCGCAAAAAAAACGGCAGCAAGACCAACATCCATACCCTGGCGGACCTGACGGTAAACAGCCAAAGCCGCGAGGTAAAGCGGGGCGATACGCAGATCTCTCTTTCTTCCAGAGAATTTTCCATTCTGGAATACATGATTATGAACAAAAACATGGTGCTTTCCCGTGATACTCTGGAACGTCATGTGGTCAGCTATGATTACGAAGGTTCCTCCAATATGATCGACGTTTATATCCGGTACCTTCGCAAAAAAATTGACGATGGCTATGAGCCAAAGCTGATCCACACGGTTCGCGGGGCAGGCTATGTATTGAAGGTGAACGAAAAATGAGGAAGTTTTCCATAAGAACCCGAGTCACCATCTGGTACGTCTTTTTTCTGATCATTCTGGTGTGCCTGGTCTTTGTTTCCCTTATCTATACCAGCAACCGGCTGATTCAGAAAAACGTCATGGGAGATCTGACCGCCGCAGTGGAGGACAGCTGCCGGGACGTAAAGATCAAAGACGGAATCCTGGAAATTGACGATGATATGGTAACTTATCGGGATGGCGTGTACATTCTGGTATATAAGGAAAACAACTTCGTGGTCACCGGCTCGCTGCCCGCAGGGGTGAAAAAAGAGATTCCCTTTAAATCGGGGCAGGTGCGCAGGGAAACGGACGGCGGAAGAGAGTTCTACGTATACGATCATCTGATCAGCGATGAAAACTTCGACGACGTGTGGGTACGGGGCGTAACCTCGGCGGATCTTGCCAAGTCCGACCCGGCAATCGCCTTTATGATGAAAATGTTCCTGATCGCGCTGCCGCTGCTGATTCTTCTGGCGGCATTGGGCGGCTACTACATTACCAAAAGGGCCTTCCGTCCGGTCTTTCGGATCAGTGAAACGGCCCGCCGCATCGAAGCGAGCAAGGACCTTTCCCAGCGGATCGGGCTGGACGTGCGGATCAACAGCAAAGACGAACTCTATGAGCTGGCCGCCACCTTTGACCGCATGCTGGACCGCCTGCAGTCCTCGTTTGAAGCGGAAAAGCAGTTTTCCAACGATGCTTCCCATGAGCTGCGGACACCGATTTCCGTTATCATGGCTCAGTGCGAATACGCGCTGCGAAAGGCATCCTCGCTGGAAGAAGCCCAGGCTGCCCTGGATGTCATCCTTGCCCAGTCAAAGACCATGTCCGCTCTGGTCAGTCAGCTGCTGATGCTGGCCCGTGCCGATCAGGGAACCGCGCAGCTGGAATTCGAAAGGATCAATGTCAGCGATATTGCCGACATGGTGGCGCTGGAGCAGGCCGATCTGGCCGCCCGCAGGAATATATCCATTCAGCGGGATATCCAGCCGGACGTCTTCGCCTGTGTGGATGAAACCCTGTTCATGCGTATCTACATCAACTTGATTTCCAACGGAATCAAGTACGGAAAGGAAGGCGGCTTTATCCGGGTGACCCTGAAAAAAGAAGATGACATGGTCATCAGCCAGGTGATCGACGACGGTATCGGCATTTCCCCGGAAGATCTGCCAAAGATCTGGGATCGTTTTTATCAGGTCAACCCTTCCCGCAGCACCGGAAGCGGTTCCGGTCTGGGCCTGTCCATGGTCAAATGGATCGTGTCGGCCCACGGCGGAACGATTACCGCCGACAGCGTTCCGGGGAAGGGAACACGTTTCACCATTTCACTGCCGCTAAACAGAGAATTAAAAAAGGAGGAAAATGAAAATGAAAGAGAAGATTCTAAAAAATAAAACGCTGGTGATCGTGGTCGCGGCGATTGTGCTCTGCGCCATTGGATTCGCAGCGGGGATGATGGTAAAAACATCCCTCGCCCACGACAGCGGAAATTACATCGGCGCGGAGAAGGCAAAGACCATCGCCCTTGAAAGCGTAGGGGTTTCGCCAGCCAAAGCCACTTTTACAAAGGTAGAGATCGACCGCTCCGAAAGACCTGTGGTTTATGACATCGAATTTTATACAGCTTCCAATGAATATGATTTTGAAATTGAGGCTAAAACGGGAAATATTCTGGAAAAGAGCAGCGAAGCGATTACCGCACAGGCCCCGCTTCCGCAGGCAGGAACATCAAATCCGGCCGGTTCGGGCACTGATGCCGCTGCCGTGACGCCGACTCAGCAGGCCGCCAATCCCTCGGGCAAAGCCTCTTCATCGGAGTACATTGGCATCGACAAGGCCAAGAGCATCGCATTCAAACACGCAGGCGTCTCCGCATCGGCGGCAAAGATAACGAAAGCCAAGCTGGATTCGGATGACGGCGTTAAAACCTATGAAATTGAATTCATCTCCGGCAGCCGGGAATACGAATATGAAATCAATGCCTATACCGGCAAAGTGATGGATTACGACACCGAGGTTCTGGATCAGTACAAGCATCACAATGACGACCACGACGACCATGACGATCATCACGACTACGACGACTAATACGGCCAATGAAAAAGGCTGACGCGTTAGCTGATAAAGCTGATGCGCCAGCCTTTTTTGTTTTCTTGTGACCCGAAAGACCGGATTTTAGTTTGCTTCTCTATCTTTGGTGTCCGGGGAGTTGAGGCCGGGTTATGCGGAACCGGGGCTTTTACCCATATTCAGCAAAAAAACCTTCTTTATGGATAAAAGTTGTGGGCTGGAGGGGCCTGTTTTGGCCTATTTCGCGCCAAATGGCCGGATTTTAAAAAATGAACCGCTGGAACCGTTGCAAAGTTATCCAGATTCCACTTAAAACAAGCGAATCTGGATAACTTTTTTTCCCCCGGCCTCAGCATTCCTCTTTATTGCGCTTTCTTCTTTCTGGTCCTATAGGAAACCACCGCTGTGATTCCCGCTCCCAGCATGATGAACAGGAGCAATCCCGGATTGGACGGATCGCTTGTCTGGGGCGCGGCTGGCTTTGCGCTGTCATCGTTTCCCGGCGGGGTTGTTTCTCCCTCATGTCCGGCAGGTATATCCTCATATACCGCTTTCACTTCCACGTTTCCGGCCGGCATGGTGAAGGTGGTTGTTTCCTTTGCCGGATCCGCTAAAACGGCCTTGCCGCTCACTATCTGCCATTCCTTGAAGCGCTTGCCTTCCGGGGCCGGATCGGCGGTGATGGTCACCGTGTCGTTCATGACGTACTTTCCGCCGCCGGTGCCGCCGCCCACGGTGACAGTATATTCGATGTTTTCATAATTGGCCGTGACCTTCACAACCTCTTCCGGCATGGCAAAGGTGGTTGAGGCGCTTTCGCGATCGGTAAGCGACACGTTGCCGCTGTCTACCGACCAGTTCTTGAATTTCTTTCCTTCTGCAGAATCAGCTGTGATAGTAACCTCTGTGCCTTTAGCAAAACTGTTGTCAATTTGTTTTCCCGGATCTGCGGCCACGCTGCCATTGGTCACATGAACGGGGTAATAAATAGCGAAACCACTTGCCGCGCCTTCAAATACGTTCGCTCCAAAGGCTGGCACCTTATCTCCTTTAATCACGAAAGATGTCAGTTCCGTACAGTCCTTAAATGCTTGATCTCCAATCGTAGCTACCTTGCTGTCCTTTGGCAGGGTTACGGTTTTCAGGCTGGAACACTGGAAAAATGCCCTTTCACCAATGCTTTCGATGGTACTGTTATTTTCCAGTCCTGTGCTTGTTAAATTGCTACACATGGCAAATGCACTGAGACCAATGCTTTTTACCGTGCTGTTGTTTTCCAGCCCTGTGCTTGTTAAATTGCTACAGGAGGAAAATACACCGATACCAATGCTTTTTACCGTGCTGTTGTTTTCCAGTCCCGTGCTTTTCAAACTGCTACAGTTGGAAAACGCAGAATCACCAATGCTTTCGATCATGCTATTGTTTTCCAACCCTGTGCTTGTTAAACAACCACACAGGCCAAATGCACTGTAACCAATACTTTTTACCGTGCTGTTGTTTTCCAATCCTGTGCTTGTTAAATTCCAACAATCAGTAAATGCTTTGTAACCAATGCTTTTGATGCTGCTGTTGTTTCCCAATCCTGT
Organism: Anaerovorax odorimutans; assembly: GCF_024459955.1. Taxonomy (GTDB): domain Bacteria; phylum Bacillota; class Clostridia; order Peptostreptococcales; family Anaerovoracaceae; genus Hominibacterium; species Hominibacterium odorimutans_A. The sequence continues at coordinate 90,369 of NZ_JANFXK010000013.1, read as the reverse complement.
GCTTTTCAAACTTCTACAGGACAAAAACGCCTGATCACCAATGCTTTCGACAGTGTATGTCTTGTCGGTTGCGCTATCCTTCACTTCGTCTGTTATCTCAATGCTTCCGTTAGTAGATCGGTCAATAGCTATATCTTTCCCATTACCAACCTGTACCTTGCCCTTACCGCTGTCTCCCGGTTCTTCCAAAATCTTAAACGTGCAGTTGATCATTTGCTTTTGACCGCCCGGCAATGTATTGGTGATTTTAGCAGTAAAAGTATCCTCGACAACCCCATGGACCTCCACAGCGTTTGTCCCAATGACGCTAAGCAGCGTCAGGCATACCGCAAGAAACACCGCCTGCAGCCTCTTCATTCCGCTCATTCTTCCACTCCTCTTCTTTAAAAAGTACTTGTCTTTTTATTTAACGAGCTTTTGAGTAAAGGTGTACTTTTACTCAAAGGCTTTTTTCGTCTGTTTCTTTACAAATCATACCATCAAATGGCTGTATAAACAATCGTTTTCCTGCTTTTCGGAGCAAAACGGCGTAAAAAATCGAGAGATTTTTCTTTTGAAGAAAAGTACACCTTTCTTCAAAATCAAATTTCTCATAAAATACCTCTGTAAAGCAGACAGGAGGTGTTTTTATTTGAAGCAAATTTTCTATGGCTATATGCGGGTGTCCAGTTCCGACCAAAACATGGAACGGCAGCGCATGGAGCTGCTAAGCTGGGGAATCGAGGAAAAGAGGCTCTTCGCTGACAGGCTGTCCGGCAGGGACTTTGCCCGCCCCAACTATCAGAAGCTGCGTAAGAAGCTGAAAAGAGGGGACATATTGGTAGTAAAATCCATTGACCGTCTGGGGCGCAACTATGAAGAGATATTAAAGGAATGGCGGTATATCGTCAAAGAGCTGGAAGCGGACATTGTGATACTGGACATGCCCCTGCTGGATACCCGTGTCCACAGGGACCTGACCGGCACGCTCATCGCGGATATCGTGCTGCAGCTCTTATCCTATGTGGCACAGACCGAGCGGGACTATATCCGCCAGCGGCAGGCGGAGGGCATCGCCGTGGCCCGGGCAAAGGGCGTACACCTGGGACGCAGGAAGTCCCCGTTTCCCAAGGGATTTGAGGACTATTACCAGCGGTGGCGAGGGGGAACGCTTTCCTTTGCGCAGATGAAGCAGGCGCTGGGATTGACGGAAAATCAGCTTCGCTGGTTTATCCGGCGCAGAAACCGCGATATGCGCCTTTCCCGTCCAAAAAATTTTACCTAAAATCTTCAACTTTGTGTTTTCTTTTTTTACCAAAGGGTATAGGATAGTTACATGGAAAATTTGAAACTAGTAATTGGGGAGGTTGTTTTATGAAAACATTGAAATTGAAAGAAGGACTTTACTGGACAGGAATTTTGGATCCGCAGCTGCGGGTATTTGATATCATCATGAATACGGAATACGGTACGACCTATAACTCCTACCTGCTCAAAGGCTCTGAAAAAACAGCGCTCTTTGAGACAGCTAAGGCAAAGTGCATGGACGAGTATCTGGATAAGCTCACATCTCTGATCGATATCAAAGATATCGACTACATCATCGTAGATCACACGGAACCGGACCACGCCGGCTCCGCCGAAAAGCTCATCGAGATGAACCCGGCCATCAAGCTGGTCGGTACCGCGACCGCCATCAGCTTTATGAAAGAAATCTGCAATACGGAATTCTCTTCTGTCATTGTTAAAGAAGGCGACACACTCTCCCTGGGAGATAAGACGCTCAGGTTCATCGCGGCGCCGAACCTCCACTGGCCGGACGCAATGTATACTTATGTGGAAGAGGATAAAGTCCTGCTGACCTGCGACTCCTTCGGGGCGCACTACAGCTTTGACCAGATCCTCAGCTCCAAGATCACCGATCAGGATGCGTATATGAGCGCCCTCCGCTACTATTTCGACAACATCATGGGCCCCTTCAAACCTTACGTGCTGAAAGCCATCGACAAGATCCGCGACCTGGAAATCGACATGGTTTGCCCGGGACACGGCCCTGTTTTGGATGAAGATCCATGGAAGATCATCAACATTTACAAAGGCTGGTCCACCGAGGTCAACCCCAACACAAAGAAAACCGTAGTAATTCCTTATGTGGCCGCTTACGGTTACACACAGGTTCTGGCAGACAAGATCACGGAAGGAATCAAGGCTTCCGGCGATGTGGAAGTAAAACTCTTCGACATGGTAACTTCCGATCAGGCGGAGGTCCTCGGCGAACTGTACTGGGCCGACGGAATCCTCTTCGGAACACCGACCATCCTCGGCGAAGCCCTGAAACCGATCTGGGACCTGACCACCTCCATCTATCCGGTGACACACGGAGGCAAAATCGCTTCTGCGTTCGGCTCCTACGGATGGAGCGGCGAAGCAGTTCCCCATATGGTGGAACGGCTCAAACAGCTGCGCATGAAAGTATACGGCAAGGGCCTGAGAGTGCGCTTCAAGCCATCGGAGGCTCAGCTGGCGGAAGCCTATGAGTTCGGATATAACTTTGGACGCTCTGTCATCGAGGGAGCGATCGTTGAACCGGAACCGGTAAGCGCAGGAAACAGAAGATGGAAGTGCCTGGTCTGCGGAGAAATTATCGAGGGGCCGAAGCCGCCTGAAAGCTGTCCGGTCTGCGGAGTTGGTCCGGAGCAGTTCGTAGAAGTGCCTTATGAAGAAGTTACCTTCTCCTCTTCAGAGAGAGACAATATCGTAGTCGTAGGCAGCGGAATTGCCGCTCTCTCCGCGTGCGAAGAAATCAGAAAGAGAAATCAGGTATGCGGAATTGAGATTATCTCCAGCGAAAGCGTATTCTGCTACAATCGGCCGATGCTGACAAAGGGAATCCTTTCCGAATTCGATGCGCTCAACTTCTTCACGAAGCAGCTGGACTGGTACCAGGAAAACAACATTACGCTGACCCTGGATACCACCGTGGAAGCCATCGACACATCGGCGAAAAAGCTCACCCTTTCCGGAGGTCAGGAGCGCAAATATGACAAGCTGATCCTGGCGACCGGCGCGGAATGCAACATCCCGCCGATCAAGGGTGCGGACAATGCCAATGTTTTCTCCATCAGAAAACTGGCAGACGCCAACGCGATCCGCGAACGGATCAATCAGGTAAACGATATCGCTGTTATCGGCGGCGGCGTATTGGGGCTGGAAGCAGCCTGGGAATTCCGCAGAGCAGGAAAAAACGTGACCATTCTGGAAGTATCCGACGGGCTGATGAAAAACCAGCTGGATCAGCAGGCAGCTCAGCTGCTGAAGGAAGCTGCTGAAAAATCCGGGCTTACCGTTATTACGGGAGCTAAGATTGAGCAGATCACAGAATCCGGCGTAGACCTGGCTGACGGAACGAAGATTGCCGGACAGATGGTGATCATTTCCGCAGGCGTCAAGCCAAACTCTGCCGTTGCTGTTACAGCCGGCATTGAAGGCGACCGCTGGATCAAGGTCAATGAGAAAATGGAGACCAGCGCTGAGGGCGTATATGCCTGCGGTGATGTGGCCGCATTAAACGGCGTCAGCATAGGAATCTGGAGCCAGGGCCTGGAAATGGGAAAGGTCGCCGGTGCCAACGCAGCCGGAGACAGCCTGACCTACAAGCCTGTAACTCCGTCCAACTCTTACAGCGGAATGGGTATCAACCTCTTTGCCATCGGTGACAACGGCAAGAAGGAAGGACTCAATTACAAAGCAATCCAGCTGGCAGACCCGGCCAAGGGCATCTACAAGAAACTGTACTTCGTGAACAATCGTTTCACAGGCGGTATTCTCATCGGCGATGTCAATCAATCGGCAAAACTGCTGGAAGGATATGAGAAGAAACAGACACTGGAAGATATGATGAGTGTTCTGTAACAAGGCATAAAATAATTTTCCATGAGGAGACTTGCGGGCTTGCAGAAGACCCGCGGGTCTCTTTTATTCCTCCCTGTTAAATTGCCAAACCCGCTGCGGTTTGGTATAATTGAGTGGCAATAATCAGCATCAGAAGGCGGTACATAAATCATGAAAACAAAACAAATTCATCGAATATCTTTTATTTCTCTGCTCCTGGTTCTTCTGCTTGCCTGCTGCGCCTGCGGAGGCGGCGGCCAGGACGCGCAAAAGGACAACGCCTCCTCCGGTTCCCATAAGGAGAGAGGGCCTGTGCTAATCGCCAAGGCCGAAGGGAAGAAAATCATAAAGAATGACGCGGCCGAAATTGACGTTTCCAACATATCCCAGGGGTACGTCTGCGTCAAGTATCTGGGAAACAACAAAAAGGTTAAGATGCAGATGACGAAGGACGGCGAAACCTACACCTACAACCTTCTCAAGCGCGGAAGCTATGAAATCTTTCCATTCTTTGACGGAAGTGGCGACTATACCATCGCGATCTTTGAGAATGCCGGCGGGAGCCAGTACATGCAGGCATGTTCCGAGAAGGTAAATGTCAAGCTGGAAGACGAAAACCTTCCTTTCCTCTATCCCAACGAATACGTCAAATATACGGCTGACGACCCCATTGTAGCCCTGAGCGATGAGGTGACGGCGAAAAGCGGAGACGACCTGAAAAAGGTCGAGGATGTCTTTAACTACGTCACCAAAACCATTGATTACGACTATGATCTGGCAGAAAGCGTGGCTACGGATTACCTCCCGGATATCGATCAGGTCCTGGAAAAGAAAAAGGGCATCTGTTTTGACTATGCCTCTGTCATGAGTTCCATGCTCCGCATCCAGAGCATCCCCACCAAGCTGGTGATCGGCTACGCAGGGGACGTATACCATGCCTGGATCAGTGTATACACGGAGGATGAAGGCTGGGTGGATAACATCATTCAGTTTGACGGTAAGAACTGGACCATGATGGATCCCACCACCGCGGCTTCCAGCGGCGAGATGGACGACATCACCAATGACAGCAGATACAATGCGCTCTATTTCTATTGATTGAAGGAGACCGGCTATGGATAAAAGAACCCGACAGAAAAAACCGCAGGAGATTTCCCTGCTTCTCAGCGAGCTGGGAATGTTTTTCAGTGGAGGCATTCCCCTCTATGACGCCTTTCTGATTATGGAGGAAAACACCGAGGCTGCTGACGACCGTCAGCTCTACCATGCTCTTTCTGAGGACATTGAGCAGGGCAGCGACCTTTCCGATGCCCTCACCCGGGCAGGATGCTTTCCGGACTATATGATACGGATGATCCGCATCGGTGAAAATTCGGGAAAGCTGGAAGAAGTTTTTTCTTCCCTGGCCCTTTATTATCAGCGGCAGGAACATCTGAAAAGCAGCATCCGCAGCGCTGTCGTTTATCCGCTGGTCATGATCCTCGTTATGCTGGTTATTTTGGCCGTACTGATGATTAAAGTCCTTCCCGTATTCTCACAGGTATTCGATCAGGTGGGCGCTCAGCTCCCGGCTCCGCTGGCAGCGGCGGCCGATTCCGGCAGCACGGTGGCTGTCGTTTCGGTCTGCGTATTGGCCCTGGTCGCTGTGGGACTGATTTTTTATGGCCTTGCCCGCAGGACGGAAAAGGGACGTCTGCTCCTTACCCGGATTTACGAAGGTTTTCCCCTCACCGCAGGCATTGCCGAGAAAGCCGAATCCAATAAGTTCGCTTATTCTATGGCCCTTCTTTTAGCCAGCGGCATCAATGTGGACGAAGCCGTGGACATGGTCCTTGAGCTTACCCGCTCCTCAAAAGCCAGGGAAAAGCTTTCCGGACTTAAAGCCCTTATGGACCGGGGAGAATCCTTTCCCAGCGCCCTCACGGCCAGCGGCGTTCTGACTTCCCGCTATTCGGCCATGATCGCCGTGGGCCTCAAAACAGGAAGCACCGAAGAAATGATGAATCTGGCGGCCGAACGCCTCAGTGACGATACGGACCGGTTCATTGACCGCGTCATCTCCGGCATTGAGCCGGCGGTTGTCATTATCATGTGTCTCATTATCGGTTCTGTCCTTCTGTCTGTCATGCTTCCTCTGATGAAGATCATGACGTCCATGTAGGGAGGCTGTTATGAAGAAAGCTTCCCGAAACGCAGTGCTGCTTTTGTTATCCCTGGCGGTTATTATCGGCTGTGCCGTATTTGTCTCCGGCCTTCTGGATCAGAGGGTGAACCGGGACCGGCAGCAGCTTTTGGAGGAATCGATCCGCAACTATGCCGTGCAGTGCTATGCTCTGGAAGGGGAATATCCCAAGGATCTGAAATATCTGGAGGACAATTACACGCTGGATCTGAACAGAGATAAATATGTCTATCATTATAAATTCATCGGTTCCAACCTGGTGCCCGAAATATCTGTCTTTGAAAAGGAGCGGTAGGTGAAAGCATGGAAAAAAGACGCCACATGATCGATATTTTGTTCATAGTCATTCTCATAGGAGCCTTTGCCCTTTCCTCCGTAGTCCTGGTGGTCCTGGGCGCAAACGTCTATAAAAAGACCGTATCCCACAATCAGCAGGCCTATCAGATCCGTACCGCCTCGCTTTATTTCAGCCAAAAGCTCCATCAGGGGGACAGGCAGGACGCAGTGTCCCTCACCAGCCTGAAAAGCGGCCAGCAGGCGCTCGTTCTGGCCGAGGACGAATATGAAACCTGGATTTTTCTCGCTGACGGACAGCTCCGGGAAGCGATGGTGAAAAAAGGAACTTCTGTGACTGAGAGCTTCGGCCAGCCGGTGCTTTCTCTAAAGGACCTGAACTTCCGTTTAGTGAAGGACAATCTGCTGCGAATAACGGCAGTGTCGCCGGAGGGCGTGCGCTCACAGACGGATCTTTTTATACGGGCCTGCGAGCCGGAGGTGAAACATGAAGAAAAATAATTCCGGCAGAAGCATGTTCTTACTGGAAATCGGAATTCTGCTGCTGTTTTTTATTATCGCGGCAGTGGTCTGCGTCACGCTTTTCGTTTTTTCCGGCAATAAAAATAACGATGCCAATGACCTCAGCAGCGCGGTCGTAAAGGCCGTATCCGTAGCGGATACCATAAAAGCCTGTAAAAATGACCTCGATGAAGCAAGGGATCTTCTGGATGCCGACGATGCCTTTACCATCTATTATGATAAAGACTGGAAGACCGGCGGCGAAAAGGTTTACCGGGCTGATGTTTCCTGCCGTGAGAAGGGCCTGCTCCTGACTGCCGTTATTTCTTTTACCCGCATAAAAGACGGAGCGGTCATATATCGTCTGGAAACAAAAGAATTTTTAGGGGAGGAGCTGCCATGAGAGGAAAAGGTCTGAGATCATTTGTCGGCATGGGTGCCGTATCGCTGGCAGTCATCCTGATTATCCTTACAATTACCTGCTTTGCGGTCCTTACCTATGTTTCCGCTGACAGCGAATATAAGCTCAGCGAAAAGAGCCAAAACTCCGTAACCGCATATTATCGCGCCGATGCCAAAGCCAACGAAATACTGGCGGAAATTTCTGTCGCAATAAAAAATGGAAAAGTGCAAGACTTTATCGCAAAAAAAGGTTATAATGTAACTAATTCTGACAGACAGCAGATTATTGCCTTTCAGGTGCCTGTCAGTAAAGGGAAAGAATTGCGGGTAGAAGCGGCATTCAGCGCTTTTGACCACATGACGATCCTGAAATGGGAAACAGAGAATATATCACAGGAGGATAGCAAGTAGCAGTATGAACATCACGGATGTATTAAAAGATGCTTCGGAAAAGAACGCTTCGGATATTTTTATTATTGCCGGAAGGCCACTTGGCTTTAAGATCAACAGCCGGATTGTAAACTATTCCGACCAGATGCTGATGCCCAAGCAAACGAAGGAACTGATTTTTGAAATCTACGGTCTGGCCGGCGGCCGGGAAACGGAAAAGCTGCTGCGTTCCGGTGACGATGATTTTTCCTTTGCCATTGCCGGAATCGCCAGATTCAGAGCCAGCATATATAAGCAGAGGGGTTCACTGGCGGCCGTTATTCGGGTTATCTCCTTTGATCTTCCCGATCCGGATAAAATGCACATTCCCAGTCAGGTCATGGACACGGCCAAATATACAAAAGGCCTGGTCCTCATAACCGGCCCTTCGGGAAGCGGGAAGTCCGTTACCCTGGCCTGCCTGATCGACCGCATCAACTCCACGCGGAATTCGCATATTATCACATTGGAGGAGCCGATCGAGTTTCTGCATCCTCACAAGATGAGCATTGTCAGCCAGAGAGAGATTTCTCTGGATACGGAGAGCTACCTGACCGCCCTGCGGGCGTCTCTGAGACAGACGCCGGATGTGATTCTGCTGGGAGAGCTGCGAGATCCCGAAACGATCAACGTTGCCATGACAGCGGCGGAAACGGGTCATCTGGTCATATCCACGCTGCACACACTGGGAGCGGCCAACACGATCGACCGAATCGTCGATAACTTTCCGTCCCAAAAGCAGCCCCAGATACGGCTGCAGCTGTCCATGGTTTTGCAGGCTGTCATTTCACAGCAGCTTTTAGTCGCGGAGGATTCTTCTCTGATACCGGCTTTCGAGCTGATGAAAGCAACGCCTGCGGTCCGGACGATGATTCGCGACGCTAAGACGCATCAAATCGAGTCCGCCATCCACTCGGGCGCAAAGGACGGCATGATTAGTATGGATTCCAGCCTGATTGAGCTGTATCAGTCAGGTATGATTGATAAACACACGGCAGCGGCGCACAGTTTCTCGCCGGATGCCTTTGCTAGAAAACTATAGGGAGGACACTATGGCTAAAGTAGAAATTTATATGCTGGGACGATTTATGATCGTTGTCGATGGAATCGATATTGTCCCTAAACTGGGAAATTCCAAGAAAAAACTGGCTCTTTTACAGTACCTGCTTTTAAATAGAGATACGAACATCACGAATTTCAGTCTCTTTGAAAGCATCTGGCCGGGAGAAGAAAACGCCAATCCCGAAAGTTCGCTGAAAACCTTAATCAGCCGCCTCCGCCAGAATTTGAAAGAGGAAGGATTGGACAAAGCGATCATCACTAAGCAGGGCGCCTATCGCTGGAACGATGCTTTGAATGCGGATATTGATATTTATCGCTTCGACGATCTCTGCCAGAAGGCACTGGAGGCTTCTGATCTGACGGAAGAAACGGAACCGATCTTCGATGAAATTCTGCGGTTGTATCAGGGGGATCTTTTATCCGGATATGATACGGAGACTTGGATCGTGCCTAAGAGCATGTATTTCCACAATCTGTATCTGAAGGTTCTGTACCTGCAAATCAGCCTTTTGGAAAAACAGCAGCGGTACAATGATGTTATGCACCTGGCGAGAAAAGGTCTGGAAGTTGACATGTTCGATTCCAAGCTGAATCTTCATCTGATGACCTCCCTGCTTGAGCTGGGTATGAAGAACGAGGCCATGTCTCATTACAATTATACGGTCAATCTTCATTATACACAGCTGGGCGTAACGCCTTCTACGGAAATACTTTCCTTTTACAAGGATCTGGTAAAAATTGAACACGATTCCAACGCCAGCCTGGATATCATCTGTCAGGATCTGCAGTCAGAGGAAGAGGACAGCACTGCCTTTGTCTGCGACTATTCCATCTTCAAGGATATCTACAAGCTGAACATGCGCAATCTGGAACGACTGAATATCACGATTTTCCTCGGACTCATTACCATCCTTCCTGCGGATAAAAAGGAACATACGGATCTGCTCCTTTTGGACAAGGTAATGGATATGTTCCTGGATGCCCTCAAGCACAACCTGAGAAAAGGTGATACCATTTCCAGATACGGCCCATCGCAGTTCGCGATCCTGCTGCCGGCCATCAATCACAAAACAGGTACTATCGCGATGGAGCGTGTAAAGAAGGCTTTTTACAGCCAGCATTCGGTGCCTGACTTTGTTATCAGCTACAAGATCAAGCCGATTGTATCAAAACCCAGATAAAACGACCCATGCTTCCTCCAAAGCCTGGTACATTTACTCGTATGTATTCATATACATATACAAATGACCAGGTTTTGGAGGTTTTTTAATGGAACAGAAACAAGGGCGAAATTGCCCCTTTATTTTATATCCGCGGCAGGATATTGAGGACATTCGTTCATGCGTCCTTGAAAACTTCGGCCGCATCAAATATGAACTGCCCTTTCTCAATGCCTTATGTGTGGAAATCCCTGAAGAAAGGGTCCAGACAATGAAAACCAATCGCCGCGTTGCTATGATGTCGGAGGACGCGGAAGTATCCAAGCTGCCCATACAAAGCGGCCCTCCCCGAAACAGCCCTTTGGGATGCCGCAGGCGATCCCGGATGCGGGGAGACGGAGTTGCCGTTGCGATTATAGATACTGGCGTTGCTCCTCATTACGATTTGATCCGGCCGTTCAACCGGATTCTTTATTTTAAAGACTTTGTCAACGGAAAGAAGCTGCCTTATGACGATGACGGCCACGGTACTCATGTTGCCGGAATCGCGCTGGGAAACGGATATTCCTCAGGCAAGTTTCTGGGAACTGCTCCCGGGGCTGCCCTGGTCTCGCTGAAAGCGCTGGATCGGGAAGGCAACGGCAGCGCCTCCGATATCTTGGCCGCCATGCAGTGGATTTATGATAATCACCGGCGCTACAACATACGAGTAGTCAACCTCTCTCTGGGTATCGCCGCATCTCCCGGTACGCAGCTTGATCCCCTGGTTTTGGGCGCCAATGCGCTGGTCTGCGCAGGGCTTTGCGTTGTTGCCGCCGCAGGAAACAGCGGTCCTGAAAAGCGGACCATTACATCACCGGGTACCAGTCCTCTGGTTCTGACCGTAGGCTCCTGCGACAATGAAAACAGCGTGCCCGATTTTTCCAGCCGCGGGCCTTCCCCAGCGGGTCTGCCAAAGCCGGACGTACTGGCTCCCGGTGTTGACATCATTTCCTTATCCGCAGAAAATCCCAAGGGATATCTTTCACAAACGGGAACCTCCATGTCCGCGCCTTATGTAGCCGGTCTGGCTGCGGTCTACTGCGCGAAATATCCTCAGGCGCACCCCTTGGAGGTCAAAAGCGCATTGATCGAGGCGGCTCAGCCAATAAAAAAGGCGGACCGCAACACGCAGGGCCGGGGCCGCCTTTACAAAGGTGTTTTTCGATAAGTTATCCCATTACTTTATTGACAATATCAGCATCTTTATTTTGCGCGATTCCGGCTAAGAAGGGTTCCTTGCTAAAGAATCTTTCATTGCCGCCGATCGCTGCGATACATTGGTCGATCAGTTGGATGCTTTTTTCATCCGGTCCCTCCTCGGCCATTAGGAACGGAAGGCTTCTATAATAGGCTTTTGCCGATACTCTCGTCGGATCAACAATGAATACAGCCCGTCCTACCGCCTGTTAATTGAAAAAACCTACTTGTGGATGTACAATCAGATATCATCAAGGCTTCAGTCACCCAGTTTTGTTCTGGCGGGTCCCTTTACGCTGAATTTTCTTTTAGAATATATTGAAAAGCTGGGAAGCGAGCATACCTATCTTGTTGTTAATCCCTCCTTAAAGCGGATAAAGAAAATCAGGCAGTACCTATCACATTATGATAAAACTCCCCAAAGTCTGCAGGGCTTCAGGCAGGACCATCCCAATTTCCGTCCGGAACGAATGACCTTTTCTTCACTCAAATACGCATGGGAAAAACAGGGACTCTATGTAAGCGAAAAGAAAGTGCTGGGAAAGACGAGCAGCAAGGAAAAACATTTCCCAAGAAATGTAGTTGGAGAATCTGTTTGCCTGTACGGATATATGGGAGTAAAAAAATAACCCTTCATACGGACCTCGACATAGAGCAGAGAATGGCGATTGACCACTCACGGTGTAAAAACGGCGTAGCCAAAGGCTACGCCGTCCATAACAAGCATTTTCAGTTTTATTCTTTATTTTGGAAGATATGGCATCGGATCGACCGGATTACCATCGACTCTGATTTCAAAGTGGCAATGCGGGCCGGTGCTTCTGCCGGTGCTGCCTGATTCTGCGATATGATATCCCTGATACACTTTATCGCCTTCCTTAACAAGGAGCTTGGAGTTATGTCCATAATAGGTTTCCATGCCGTTTTGGTGGTCGATGATTACCAGATATCCGAAGCTTCCTTTATATCCTGCCCAGGTAACCGTTCCGCCGTCAGCGGCCATTACATCGGTTCCCATCGCACAGGCCAGGTCTACGCCGTTATGGTTTCTGCCCCAGCGTGCGCCAAATGGTGAGGATATGCGATAGTTGGTAACCGGATATATGTATTTTCCTGATCCGATCGTCGGAGGTCTTTCCTTGGTTCCCACGAGAACAACCTCTGTTGTCGGTTCTTTTTCAACTTTTTCTACGATTGGAACCTTTGTGGATTCCTCACCGTTGCTTTTTTCTACTCTGGCCGTAATGACCTTTGTACCCTTTTTACCCTTGGTCTTTACTTCCTTTTCGCCTTCATAAATTTTATCGGATTTCTTTTCTACGGTCTCATAGTCGATCGGTTCTTCATATGTGACCAGTTCGGAAGCCTTCAGCGTAACCACCGGTTCTTCTTCCTGCATCTTGATTTCGCTTCCCACTTCCAGCTTTTTCGGATTGATTTCCGGATTCATTTCTATGATCTGCTCTTCTGTCATGCTGCTGTCCTTCGCCAGGTCCGCCAAGGTTTCTCCGGCTTTAACGACATGCGTCTTTTCAACAACGTTTCCAGTCTTCAGCGCATTTTTCGCATCCTCTTCCTGCTGCAGGTTTTCCAGGTCCGTATTGACCTCTTTGATCTCAACGTCTTCAACGAACTTCGCGTCTTCAACTACTACGTTCTCACCTTCGTCGGTGTAATCGTCTTTAAGAGCGCTGAGAACCTTCTTTGCGGATTCTTCGCTGTCAACTACTGCGGCATGTTTTCCGTTGACAGTGATGCTGTAGGCCTTGACGTTGACATCGCCTACATAGGTAAGCCGTTTGAGAACTTCTTCCGAAGTATCAATGTGAGTGTCCTTGCCAAAGGCGGATACCCGCTTAAAGCTTATATCCTTTTTCTTGTCAATGATGACTTCAATGTCTCTTTCTTCGGTAAGGGCGCTCTGTACCAGGTCGGTAATTCTGAGCACGTCTTCCTTGTCTTTAACAACTCCTAAAACTTTTCCATTGTAGGAGTATTCGTACGCCATATAGTGATTGAAGATGCCCAGCATTCCAACCGTGGCTATAATAAATGCCGCAAATACCGCTAAAAATAGTTTTCTATGCTGTTCCGAGAATTTTCGAAATTGGGCAAATTTGCCCGGCTTTTTTGTATTCAATTTTTCTGTTAATGTGTTTATTCGGTTGTCAAATTTTTCTGCCATAGTTCCGCCTCTTTCGTCCGGAGGTTAAAGCACTCACAGCGCTCACCCTCGTCGTTAGTTCCGGTGTCCTTACATATTTTACACTTATAGTGCACATCCAGATAATCGAGTTCAAAGTCATTGTCGGTCAAAAGAACTGCTCTCTCTCTGCTCAGGCTGTCTACGGTGTCCTGTAGTCTTTTGATTTCCGCCTGTTTATCAATCCTGTCAGAAATGATGACCTTTGACATCTTCATTCTGCAGGAGTTCATCTCTTCTTCCACTTCCCGCAGGCGCGGGATTTTTTCATACAGATCCCTTTTGTGAGCGTCGGCCTCCTCTTCTTCTTTGTTTCTCAAATAGCTGTAATATTTGAGTACCGTAGAAACAGAGACTGGCTTCGGCTTTCCTCCCACTGTCCCGGTCTTTTCTTCGTACCAGTTGAGCAGGACTTTGTTGACATAGTTGATGTTGGGATTGGATATGCCGCTGGTCTTGCCGCAGGCCTCAAGCACTTTGTCGATGGTATAATTCATATCATCGAACCAACGGTTCATGATTTTCTTTTCTTCTTCCGTCGGGTTTCGATCAAATCCCAAAGCTTTAAGCACTCTCTTATAGAGATAGTGCCTCTGATCTCTTTCTTTCAGATATTCCTCTACCGCAAGCACATCGCTCAGCCCTTCTGAGACCCAGCCCTTTACCACTGCGGCCACATATCGAATGTTTTTCTTTTCTTTGGAAGCGCAGTAGGAATATCCGTAAACGATGACCTCCGGCGAAGCATTGAAATCGTTGATCCAGGAAAGGATCTCCATCATTTCGGCGCCGCTGATCACCCTGCCTACGACACGTTCTATGGAACGAAACATGCTCTGAATGTTTTTATCCGCCATGACAGCTTTTGTGCTGTCATCCACAGGCTTCTTTTTTTTCTTCGGTGTCTTGCCGTACAGCAGCTCTTTGAGGTTAATGAATTCCACCTCGTAATTGAATTTATCATCTGCGTTTTTTCGGCACTTGGAAATGACACCCATGCTCTCCCAATAGGTCCATGCTTTCAGAACATCCTCTTCCTGCAGGCCAAGCTGTTTGGCAATGGTTTCGTTTTCCATCTCCTCACCCAGGTTGGCATACATGAGAGCAAAAAGGTAGACCTTCACATAATCGCCGGGAGCGGAAGCCATATATTCATTGATAAAAATATTCTCAACATCTGTGTCCAGCAAATAATAGTCCTTTGTCTGTTCCCGCCTAAAGTTCATTAGCTTTGTTTAGATCCTCCAATAGTTTGCTCAGATCGACGCTGTGGCCCTCTGCCGCATCCTGGAGGGTCTCCCCGCTGCTGCCCGGGCAGCCCACACAGTTCAGTCCGTGAGAGATAAAGACATCTTCCAGCTGAGGATTCATGTCCAGTATCTCGCAAATCATCATATCTTTGGTGATTTCCTTCATGGTTACCTCCCAATGCTGCTCTTGTCAGCAAATCTTGTATATTTACCCAGCCATGTCACGTCCACGGTCCCGGTAGGTCCGCTTCTGTGCTTGGCAACAATAACTTCACATTCTCCGGGCTTATCGGTGTCCTCATTGTAATATTCATCCCGATAAAGGAAAATTACGATGTCCGCGTCCTGCTCGATGGACCCTGATTCACGAAGGTCGGCCAGCATCGGCCTGTGATTGGGCCTCTGCTCGGGCGCACGGGACAGCTGTGAGAGAACAATGACCGGACAGTCCAGCTCCCTTGCCAGGAGCTTCAGGTTTCTGGAAAGCGCTGAGATCTCCTGCGTTCTGCTGTCCGTTTTTTTGCCCTCCAGATTCATCAGCTGGAGATAGTCGATGACAATCAGATCCAATCCGCTTTCTGCTTTAAGCCGGCGGCATTTGTTCTTCATCTCCATAATGCTGATACCCGGGGTATCGTCAATATTAATGTTGGCTCTGGAAAGGACATCGAGCGCCATGTTGATCTGGTCCCAGTCTTTTCTTTCCAGGTTTCCTGTTTTTAAGTTCTGCATGTCAATGCGGGATTCCATGGACAGCAGTCTCTGACCCAGCTGCTCCTTGGACATCTCCATACTGAAGATCATTACGCTGGCGCCGCCCTTAATGGCTGCCTGCTGAGCTACGCTCAGAGCAAAGGCGGTCTTTCCCATGGCAGGTCTCGCCGCCAGAATAATCAGATCCGACCTCTGCAGTCCGGAGGTCATCTGATCCAGATCCCGGAATCCGGTGGTCAAACCGGTGAGGTTTCCTTCCAGCTGGGAAATTTTATCAATAATATTGATGTTTTCCAGCAGAACGTCCTTGATATGCGCAAAATCGCTCTTTTGTCCCTTTTGGGCAATTTCGAAGATTCCCTGTTCCGCAAAATCCAGAATCGCATTGGTATCCATATTTTCTTCGTAGCTCTTTTGGACGATATCGTCGGCCGTAGTGATGAGCCTTCGAAGAGATGCCTTTTGGGCGATGATCTTTGCGTATTCGGCTGCGTTGGATGTGGATGGAACATCTGCGGAAAGAGTCGCTACATATGCTCTGCCGCCTACCATCTCCAGTGAGTTTCGTTTTTTCAGCTCCTCGGAGACCGTCAGCGCGTCTACCGGCGCGCTTCGTTTATATAAATCTGTGATGGCTTTAAAAATCTCTTTATGGGTTTCACTGTAAAAGTCATCCGGTACCAGCAGTTCTACCACATCGAACAGGGCGTCCTTATCCAAAAGGGCGGAGCCCAGGACAGAACGTTCGGCCTCTTCGTTATGAGGAGGAATTCTTTCCATGTCTGTTGCCTCTTCCCTTTAGACTGTAACCGTCACCTTCAGCTGAGCCGTCACTTCCGGATACAGCTTGATTGGGATGGTAAAATCTCCGGTCTGTTTGATCGGGCTGTCCAGATCAATCTTTTTCTTGTCAACCTTGATTTTATGTTGATCGGCAAGGGCCTGCGCAATGTCCTTGGATGTAATGGAACCAAAGAGTCTGCCGCCTTCGCCGCCTTTTGTTTTGATCGTCACGGAAAGCCCGCTGATCTTCTTGGCGTTTTCTTCGGCTGCTGCTTTCTGCTCAGCCTTTTTTTCCGCTGCGATTTCTTTCTGCTTTTCCAGGTTTCTTATATTTCCTTCAGTTGCTTCCTTTGCGATTCCTTTTGGTATCAGCATGTTTCTGGCGTATCCGTCGCTTACTTTTACCACGTCGCCTGCTTTGCCTGTCCCTTTTAAATCTTTTTGCAATATTACTATCATTTTATTGTAACCTCCTAATGTGATAAGTTAAAGAAAATCCTTAAGAATTTCCTTCAGTTTTTCCAAAGTTTCTTCCGGCGTCATCGTTACCTGCGCGCCGGCCGTGTTGAGATGTCCGCCGCCACCCAGCTGTTCCATAATCAGCTGTACGTTGACATCCCCAAGAGATCTGGCGCTGACCACGGTCTGTCCGTGTTCGTTCTGTCCGGCCACAAAGGTTGCCCGCACACCCTGCACAGTCAGCAATTCATCGGCTACCTGAGAGTTGACAATCTGTGCGTTGGGATTTCTTCCCTGGCAGACCGACATGGCGATACCGTCATCCAGGAACTGCGCGCCTGCGATGCATTTTGCCCGAATCTGAAAGCTTTCCAGATCAGCCTGAAAATATTTTTTTACCGTTACCGTGTCCGCGCCGCAGCGTCTCAGCCATGAAGCGGCCTCGAAGGTACGCACCCCGGTCTTTACGGCAAAACGGTTGGTATCTACTGTGATACCAGCCAGCAGCGCTTCGGCATCCATCTTTTTCAAAGATTTCTTATCACCTGAATACTGGATGATCTCTGTCACCAGTTCGGATGTGGAAGACGCATATGGCTCCATGTAAGAAAGGATCATGTTGGGAATTGCTTCCTCCGCCTTTCTGTGATGGTCTATGACTACGATTTTTTCCATGTTCAGAAGCTCCGGACATTCTACCAGGCTTGGCCTGTGGGTGTCCAGAACCACAATCAAAGCGTTTTCATCACACAGGGAAATGGCTTTCTCCGAATTGATGAAGCTGTATTCTTCCGTTTCCCTGGCAGCCTGGTAAATCGCTGTGAGGGCCTCATTGTATCCGTTAATAACAACGTACGCTTCTTTTTTTATGTTGGCAGCGATCCGAAAAATGCCCAGCGCCGCGCCAAAGCAATCCATATCCGGATTGCGGTGTCCCATGATAATGACCCTTGAAGACTGTTCGATCAGCTGCTTTAAAGCATGGGCAATAACTCTGGATTTTCCTTTGTTGCGCTTTTCCACGGTCTGCATCTTGCCGCCGTAATATTCAATGCGCCTTACATTCTTTACGACTGCCTGGTCTCCGCCTCGTCCCAGTGCGATCTCCAGCGCGTCGTTGGCATACTGTTCCGTTTCCATCGGAGTTTTACCGGCCACGCCGATTCCTATGCTCAAGGTCACAGGAAAGTCCGATTCCGTTTCCAGTTCCCGCATTTCGTCCAGAATCGGGAATTTTGTCTCCACCAGCTTTTCATAATGTTTATACTCAAAGACCATGAAATACAGGTGTTCTTTATACCTGGTGATGGACGCGTTCATTCTCGCGCCCCAGGTGCGAATGACCTTATCAATGTCCGAGGCGAGCATCATCTGCTTTTCCTCTCCCGCACTGGAAGTAAGCTCGTCAAAATTATCCACATTGACGATGGCCATGCAGCTTCTCTCCTGATTGTGAAGCGTTTTCAGCATCTCATAGGTGGTAACATCGAAAAAGTACATAGCAATACTGGCCAGTTCACCGTCTCCGATAAAGGAGGTCAAGATCTTAAATATCTTGTCGTTACGGGAAATGGTCAGTGATCTTTTTTCATTCGTTGCCGCAATAATCTCCGAATGTTTGATGCCCGTGAGGGCATATACATCCGCTCCCCTGATTCCATCATAAATGAAAACCTCGTCGATTTTCGAGCTGGCTCTCGATACCTTTCCCTGTGGATTGACTACACAAAGAGGTACCGGGGAATATGCGGCAAGCAATTTTTCTATCCGACTTACATACATGAAGTATAATCTCCTATTCCTGTATCATCATTTTAGTTTTTCTTTCAGTCTGAATATTACGTCCGCAAATCCCAGGATCAGCAGAACAAGCTTTCCGAAACCGGAAAAAAGAAAGAAGATGATGATGATAACAGCGATTGCCTTGGGTGCCTTTCTTTTATAACAGAACATGAAAAGAACGGACATCCCCTGAAGGCAGAACACAAAGTTAAACAATGCGTTTATGTTTCCATACAGCAGCTCTCCCGCATGCATTCCTGTTTTTGCTAAAATCCAAGATAACAGGAATATTACTACCCAACCGATAATAACATTTCTTGGGAGATCAAATTCTCGGAACTTCGGCATCCTAAGCGCGGGGATACCTTCCGGTTTTACAATTCTGCTAAGTATAATATATTCGATATAAGCTGCGATTGCTGTAAAGATGCAAATGGTGGAGGGCACTAAATTAGCAGCCTGTCCATACACCTGAATTAAAAGCTGTACCCTTTCTGTCTCAGTGGTCTCTTTTCCAAGCAGTTCCCCAATCATTGGGTCCTTTGCCACTGTCTGGGCCATATAGCGGACACTTTCCTGGATCGTGTCTAAGATCCCGTTTCCTGTGGCAGAAGCAATTATCATGATAAGAATTGATCCGATAACTCCTGCAAAGATTCCTTCCAGTACCACCCGGTAGGGCGACAGTTTCTTTCCCATGGCCGGTATCATCACGGGAACAGGCAGAACGAGCGCCGCTATAAAGATAAAAGTCAAATACATGAAAGGTTCCTTCCTCGCGGCAGTACCGCAAATCGATGGTTGAAGTTCATTATAACATAATTAAGAGCTCTTGTCTGCCACTAGATGTTGTGCCTTTTTTCTGCTAAAATACCTTATAGGAAAGGAGGGTGTTTTTTTGAATAAAATGACTATATGCCTGGTCAGCTGTCTCTTGATGGCATCCACATCCGTATTTCCTCAGATATCCAATACCCCCGGCACCGTTTATAAAGACGGTTTTTCTTATCACGAAATCTCCCCTGCTATTGAATCGAGAATTACAGGAAGTTCCTACCGGGAAAATCCGGACATCTCTCTGGATGACCTGCGATACGTGAAAATCAAGTATGTGGATTTTGAAGGAAACGAAAAAAGCGGAGAGCTGATTGTCAATCGCAGAATCGCCAAGGATATCGCGGAAATTTTTTATGAATTGTATAAACATGAATATCCTCTGGAAGAGGTCTCTCTTATCGACAATTACGGGGCCAGCGATGAAAAATCCATGGAAGCCAATAACACCACATCCTTTAACTATCGAAAGATCACCGGCAGCAGCAGTTTGTCCCGCCACGCCTGCGGCATGGCCATCGACATCAACCCCCAAATAAACCCTTATGTGAAGGGGAATACAGTGCTGCCCGCAAACGGCAAAGCCTATGCGCAGCGGGACGAGAAAAAATGTACCGGAAAATACGCCTCCGCTATGATACAGCGGGGTGATTTTATCTACACTCTTTTTAAGAAACATGGCTTTTCCTGGGGAGGGGACTGGAATTCGCTGAAAGATTACCAGCACTTTGAGAAGTAGCCCTGGGCCGGAACCGGGCGCCTCAGTCTGAAGCGATCCGGGCCGAGCCGGAGCTGGGTGACCATGCCGATCCGGGCCGGGCCAGTTCGGCTCGCCTCGGGCTCTATGGTAACTCGAGGCCTTTTTTTGAAGAAAGTTACGCACTTTTCAACGATTTCACGGCCTCGGAAACGGCCGGAAGCACAAATCTTCACTTTCTGCCGCTTTGAGGGCCCGCAAACCCACATCTTTGCGTAACTTTTCTCTTTTTTTCGAAAAAGTTACCGCCCTGGCCGGGCAGGGTTGGGCCTAGATCAACTTTTCCCATATCATTATGTAAGCTGTTCAAACTTTTCTTTTTCATAACTATATAAATATCCTCTGTAATCGAACTCCGTATAATCTTCATATCCTCTGCAATTACCGAGAATTTTTAAACTCGTCTTTTCTATTGATCCAGCTTGTTACATCTATTCTATAGTACTCTTGGCTGCATCCCACGTTGCTTTCCGAACCAATAATAGCAGGTACTATCTGCTTATTTACAAGTTTTGTAAACTCCGGTGCATCTTTTTTATAGATTTCTTTATACTTACGCCCATCCTTATATGTATTGTCTTCCTGCATCAGGTTTCTAAATTTGTGAAAAAAATCTATGGCTTTCATTTTATTATCTCCTCTTTCCAAGATATAACGATTGTGGTAACTCGAGGCCTTTTTTTGAAGAAAGTTACGCACTTTTCAACGATTTCACGGCCTCGGAAACGACCGGAAGCACAAATTTTCACTTTCTGCCGCTTTGAGGGCCCGCAAACCCACATCTTTGCGTAACTTTTCTCTTTTTTTCGAAAAAGTTACCGCCCGGGGTCGGGCCGGAGCAGCTGAGCCAGCCCGGACCGGGCTGGCTTGGTTAGTTTGAAACAGCAACCTACAGCAGCTTCTCAAACCCTTCTGTCGAGTATTCTTTTCCTTCGTTTTTCAGGGCCAGCGCTTTTTTCAACAAAGCAAAATTCTTCCTGTTTATCGGATAGAGAATCACGCAAATGATCGATGTCAGTGAAATGATGGCAGGCGCCAGTGTATTCAAAAAAAGGATTCCTTGTTTAACAGTCTCCGTCTGAACTTCTGCCATACCGTCATACCCCACGCCGGAAAGCAGAAGGCCGCTCAGCCATATGGCAATAGCCGAACCTACCTTTTGCGAAAACAGAATCAGTCCGGAAATGGCACCTTCCTGTCTTTTGCCTCCCTTGAACTCCACCACCTCGTTATAATCATAGACCAACGTTGCGCCAACGGTCCAAAAGCACGCACTACAGAGGGAACAAAGGCATGTGAACACAATCAGCTCCCCAAAGGAATTAATATTATGGAAATAGAAAAAAACACTTGCGGTTATGGATAAGGTGACCGTAGCAATAAGGGCCGCCTTTTTTTCTGTTTTGTTCGACAAGACATTGCATATGGCGATAGCTATGATATAAATGATCGAATAAAAAGTCCAGTACAACGCTTGTTGTGCTTCGTTAAGCCCCAGGTTTGAAGACATTAAATAAACAAAGGCAGCTGTGCTTACCGCACCTGAAAAGATAAAGGTCAGGCGAAGTAAAATTAGATAAATCATGATTTTATCTTTCAGCAGAGGCAGATAGCTTTTGAATACGCTGCTCAGACTGACTGCTCGCTGGTCCATGTGAAGCGTCCTCTGGTCCGCCATCTCGCGGCCTTTGAGGGAGCGCCATGAAACAAGTCCGCAGCAAAGTCCCACTACAGCAAACACTGCGGCAGCGATCGTCCATGCGTTGCCATAGCTTACTCCACTTTTAACCACCCTGTCGATGACCACCATCGGCCCTGCTGTAACAGCCCATACTGCGATGTATATGAAATAACCCGCCATGCACTGGATCGTTACGCGTTCGTCGTAATCCTGCGTAATTTCTGCCCCCAGTGAAAAATATGGAATTACAAAGCCGGTGTAAAAGGTTCTGAATAGCAGTGCAATCAGTACATAGTACGCAATGGAAGCCGCAGTTCCAAAGGCAACGGGAACAAAGAGCAGCACCATAGTTATGGATAAAGGCAAAAGCGAAACCAGCATAAACGGCCTCCTCCTGCCGAAGCGGGAAGTACAGGTGTCCGACATATGCCCGACCACCGGATCTGTGACAGCATCCCATAATAGGGCAATCATAGAGATTGTCCCACCCAGCGCTGCGGGCAATCCCGCCGCATCCGTCAGGAAAAAGAGAAAATAGATACTAAACATATTATAAGGAATCGAATCGGCCATTTGACCTATCCCATACCCAAGCTTAACCTTATAAGGAAGTTTCTCCGTACGATTCATATCCTCACCTTCTTTCCTCGAAAAATGCTTTCAGGTTCTTTTGATATTTTTCGATGTCTGCCTGCGCGGCAGCTTTTTTACCAAGCTGAGAGGCGCCGATTTTTTGCATCCGCTTTTCATATTCTTCCGGATTCCTAGCCGGTGCTGTCATATTATGAAAAACAGGAGCAGCTGTTACATCTTCCGCAAAGGGCATGGGTGGGGAGAAAAGCTTGAGATGCTGCAGATAGTGGTCCATAAAGCAAGTCCCGTATTCCCGGCATCGTTTTACCAGGTCCAGATCCAAAGTCACCGTCGCTATAGCCTCTTCCTGCTCCCCTTCCCAAAGTAAATTTCCTTCCGGTGAAATAACCTGCGAGTGTCCATACAGTTGAAACGCTCCGAACTTGCCCACACAGTTGGTGGAAACCAGGTACGCTTGATTTTCCAGCGCTCTGGTGTAATGGACATGTTTATTCAGTTGATAGAGCTCCTGTGGGTCCATGGTCAGCTTAATCAGGACTTCGGCGCCCATGAGAGTTTCATTTCTGGAAATTTCGGGGAAATTCATGTCGTAACAAATTTGTACGCCTATCTTGGTCTGTTTTTCCGGGAGGTCAAAGGCCACATAATGATTTCCCGGCGCTGCGAATTCTTCCGACGGATACCATGGACACATTTTCCTGTAGACATCAATCAGGCGACCCTTCGGATCATAGATAGGAGCCGAATTGTAGTACATTCCTTTTGGCAGCTCCTCACTGTACTCATAGACTGTGCCCGGGATAAAATAAATTTCATATTGCTTTGCCAACCGGGCAAAATAGTCCGATGACGGGCCGGGTATCGGCTCCGGCGTATAGCATTGCAGACATTCTACGCCCACCACCAGCTCCGGCTTGTGATAGCCGGACATGATGCGAGAAAGAGCATCTTCCAGATACTCGTAATTTTGGGCTGTATCCTTTGATATCGGCATTTGTATAATGCCCACGTTTAAAAACCTTCCCATTTTTGGTTCCTCCTCATATTACAGAAAACTAAAACGATCATTTGCGCAAATTTAATTTTATAATTTGCAAGATACGTGCCACCAAAAATGTCTGAAAATACGGAATAAACACACTCTTTTCTTCTGTTTTTCCTTTGCGTTTTAAAAAAGTGTATAAAAAACTATACACTTTTTTAAGGAATTATTTTATTTTTCCGCCTGTTGTGTCTAATAAATTATACATTGTCTATAAATTTATACACTTTTGCTGATGCCATCGAGTTTATTGTATAGCGTTGCCCGGGAAATTTTTAAAAGTTCTGCGGTTTTCTGTTTATTGCCGCCACAGAGATCCAGTGCCTTTAAGATCACTTTCTGTTCCGCCAGATCTCTGGCGCGCTGAAGCGGATTGCTTTCGGACAGAAAATCGCCGTCCAGCTCCGGGTAGAGCGCTTCCGAAAGAAAGTCGCCCAGATCGCTTAATTCGATACGCTTGCCGCCGCAGAGGTTCATCGCCCGTTCGATCAGATTTTTTAGCTCCCGCACGTTTCCGGGCCACCCGTATTCATTGAAGACCTTCATGACCTGCGGGGAAACTCCTTCAACATTTTTGTTCAACCGGTCGTTCATTTCGCGGATTCCCTGCTCTACAAAGAGACCGATATCTTCCTTTCTTTCCCGGAGAGGTGGGATTGTCAGACGTATCACATTGAGACGGTAGTACAGGTCCTCCCTGAATTTGTCCTCTCGAACCAGCGCCGCCAGATTTTTGTTGGAAGCGGCGATGATTCGCACATCCATGGGCTTTACTTTTCCGCCGATCCGGGCAAACTCCCTTTCCTGCAGCACCCGCAGAAGCTTTGGCTGGATATGATAGGGCAGCTTATCGATCTCATCGAGAAAAAGGGTTCCCTTTTCCGCCAGCTCCAGCTTTCCTGCTTTCCCGCCATGCTGCGCGCCGGTGAAGGAGCCTTCTTCATAGCCGAAAAGCTCCGACTCGAAAAGGTTTTCCGGAATCGCGGCGCAGTTGATTTCGATCAAAGGATTTTTCCGCCGCTTGCTCAGGTTATGTATGGAATGGGCCACCAACTCTTTCCCGCAGCCTGTTTCCGCTTCAATGAGAACCATCGATTCCGAATCGGACATACGAAACAGCTGTTTCTTCAAGTCTAAAATACCCGGGCTTTCTCCCAGAATGTCGGAAATGGAATACTTGATATTTTTCAGCCGCTTGTCTTTGGTTGTAATCAAATCGATGCTGTCGGAAAAATCCAAAATTCCTTCTTCCGTTAGTTTCACCAGTTTGTCAAAAAGCTTTTTTAGATCTTCCGCATTGCCGAACAGATCAAAGTCCATGGCCCCTGCCAGCTTCCCGTCCTCATACAAAGGCCTCACTCTGGCAATGTTGATGAAACCCATCGTAAGATATACGGCCAGATCGTCGTTGCTTCCCGATTCCAGCAAATCGATCAACTTGCTGGTGGGATGGATTTCTCGGATATCTTTTCCTACCACCTGCTCAGGAAGGCGCTCGCCGCTGATGCTGGAAATCCTTTCGCGCATATCTTCCGAAAGGTAGCGTATCTTTCCTTCCTGATCAATGACAACCAGGCCGCCGATATGATCCAGTATCCGTTTGCATTCCTCCGGCGTCAGCTGAAAATCCTGGTGCTTGTTCTTGCCCATCTTCGATCCTTTCTTTCTATACCGTTCTAAAGAAAAAACGGAACCCGCATGCGTTAAGCCTGCTGATTCCGCTTGTTTTTTCTCTTAGTCTGCTGTGTATGGCAGCAGTGCAACGATTCTTGCTCTCTTGATTGCTTTTGTTACTTCTCTCTGGTGTACTGCGCAAGTTCCGGTAATTCTCTTAGGAAGAATCTTACCTCTTTCCGTTACATACTTTTTCAGTTTTTCAACGTCTTTGTAATCTATGGTTTCTGTCTTGTCCGCACAGAACTGGCATACTTTTTTTCTTCTCATGCCGCCGCGTCTTCTATCCATGACATTATCTCCTTTCTCTTAGAATGGGATGTCCTCATCCTCGATGGCCTGGAATCCTTCCGGGATGCCCATGTCATCCTTCTGTGGAGAAGAGGCCTGCTGTGGTGCCGGTCTATCGCTTCTTTCGTTCCGATCACCCCAGTCTAAAAATTCTACGTTATTGGCAACAACTTCCGTTGTGTATACGGTTGCTCCGTCCTTGTTGGTGTATTTTCCCGTCTGTATACGGCCCTGCACTCCTACGAGTCTGCCTTTTCTCAGGAAACGTTCGCAGTTTTCCGCCTGTTTTCCAAACACAACGACGTTGGGAAAGTCGGTCTGCTTTTCGCCTCCGGATCTTACAGGACGGTCGATAGCCACGCTGAATCTGGCAACCGCCATCTGTGTTTCGGAAGTATATCTTACTTCAGGGTCCCTTGTTAATCTGCCGATCAGTACTACGTTATTCATACCCGCACCCCTTTATTTCTCATCTTTGTTGATGATCATGTGTCTCATTACGTTATCTGAGATCTTGAGTCTTCTGTCTAATTCTTTAGGCAGCTCTTCGCTGGCTTTGAATTCGACAACGACATAGTATCCGTCATTTTTCTTCTGAATCGGATAAGCAAGTTTTCTCATTCCCCATACATCTACTTTGGAGACTTCGCCGTCGGCGCTGATGATCTGCTTTACAGTCTCAACAGTCGCTTCCTTCTTCTCCTCTTCGAGAACTGGGTCGATAATGAACATAACTTCATAATTTGTCATTCGTTTCACCTCCCTGTGGACTAAATGGCGCCCGCCTTCTGCCGGCGCAGAGAGCATTAAAAATTTCAATGCCTTTCTATTATACACGAATCCCAAAAAAATGCAAGAAAAAATCTCAAGTTTTTCTTGCATCTGCCTGCCTAAACCTGCCCGGCTACAACGGAATAATCAGCCCGCCCATGATGGTTTTCATCATTTCTTCCGTCAGCTCCATGTCCCAGCTGTAGTTATCGTTCTTGGTCAGCTTGACCGTCAGCTTCTGCGCCTGTCCCGGCTCTGACTTGCTGGCCTTTTCCACTTGCTCAGCGAAGATGGACAGGCATTTGGCGTTGAGATTTTTCTTGTTTACCTTGCCGGAATAGAGATTTTCCTCCATATAGGAATACGCCTTTTCCTGGTACTTTTTCAGCACCTTGCTGAAATCCGAATTGGCGACTTCCACTTCCACCGTTGCCGCGGTTTCATCCTTATTCTTTTTCACAGCACCGATTTTGTAAGTAAAGTTTTTAAACAAGCTATCGTAGATCAGGTTCAAATCCTCTTTATCCCCAGAACTGTGGAGAAGCATGTTGATATCTTCATTGGCTGTGTATAAAATCAGTGCGTCTTCATTTTTTGTTTTCAGCCCGTTAAAAAACGCTTCCGTTACTTCCTCCGGCTCGGTGAGTGTCAAGGTTTTCGTAAAGTCTTTAAGGCTGCATCCGCACAGACCTAACGTCATAAGGGCTGCCATCAACAAGGCTATCGCTTTTTTCATATCATTTCTCCATATCAACTGTCGTGTTACAGCATGTTTTCATTATAGCATATCTAAAGCCTGCGGTTCAATGCAGGCGTTTTTCTCCGGTACGAAAATGCCACGCATTAGATATTTCCTATATTATAAAAAGCCATCTCAAATTTTGACATTTTGATTAGAAAAAAGTAAAATAAGAAGAGTATCAGGAAAGGACAGGCTTATGGTTGCTGTTACGAAAAAGAAAAAATCGCGGAAAAGCTTTTGGATTCTCCTTGCTATAGATCTTCTGCTTTTGATTGTTATATGCGCTTCTGTTTTGGGCGTGCTTTGGGCCGCACAGAACCTGGTGAAGGAAGCGGAAAGAAACGAAGCGGCTAAAGTAGAAGCCATGTATAAGGAAGCAAAGACCGTGAACATTCCCAACGCGCTGCGCACTTACACGGCTGATCGGCTGACAAAGCAGGAGTCCATACCTGCCTACTCGATTGATCAAATATACAATCTGGATCTTCGCAAGCCCAGCGGTGTAACGGCGGCGGATTTAAAACTGGTGACAAGCGCTGGCCTTGTGGGGCTTGAGGATGCCTTTGTCGATGCGGAGGAAAAGTACGGGGTAAACTGTGTCTTTCTCATGTCCATCGCCTCCCTTGAGAGCGCTAAGGGAACCATGATGTTCAGGCCCAACAATATGTTTGGCTACGGTCGGTCCGGATTTTCTTCAAAGGCTGAGGGAATCAACGTTGTCGCCAAGGGGCTTTCTACGAAATATTTGAAACCGGGCGCCAGCCTCTATGGAGGAAGTCCCACCGTTAAAGGTGTCAACAAGCGTTATGCGGCTAACCCCCAGTGGTATGCCAAAGTGGGCAATTACATGAAGGAATATTATGCCGTAATCAGCAAAAGGCACAGCGAAGCGCTGAGTAGAATGAAATAAGAGGGAGAAAGGCCAGGTACTCCATGTTCGAAGGAATTTTCTTTTTTACATATATTTTTGCCGGATTCGTCGGCTTTCTAGTAATTCTTCTGGTGGTACTGCTGGCAAAATACTGGTCTTCGGGAAACAAGCGACTTCTCGCCTCCATCCGCAATTTCATGATCTGCACAGCCTTTATTGACGCACTCTATTTCTATATTGACTACACCGTGCTTAAAACCGGATTCCATTCGGCCCCGGCGCTTGTGAGGGTTCTGGATATCTTTACGTTTATCGGTCAGGTTTACTTTTGGACTGCCTATATCCGCGAAAAAAGCCAGCTGCCGGAGACAAAGAATGAAAAAATGAAGTTGTTTTCTTTGATTTTCTGTGTTATCTGCCTGGTTTTTTCCGGTATCTGCTACGGTTTTCTCATGGATGGCTATTATCTTGTTTCAGCAGGCTTCCAAAGAAGCTTTTCTCTGTTCAGCGAAGTCCTGGTCTGCGTATTCCTTACGTTTATTACGATTTGGCACCTCTTTAAAGGTTTGTCCGAGATCGTGCAAAAACAGATACGGCGGCTTGTAACTTCTATTTCCATCGTTCTCATGGCAAACGGGCTTTGGAACGCCTTTCTGGTTATTGGTATTATGATCGGTTCTTTGGATCCCCAGTATCCGAGCTTTGTCGATCCCACTTCTCTTTTGCTTCTCATCACCAATCTCTTAACAATCTTTTTACTGTGGCATGAGGATTTTACAGCCCTTTTTCATATTGAAGAAAAAGAGCCGGAAAACGACATAAACAGCCGGCTGGATTTTATCGCCCAGACCCATTCTTTGACCGAACGGGAGCGGGAAGTTCTGGAATTGGCCTATGAAGGGCTGACGAATCCAGAGATTGCGGATCAACTGATTATCTCCAAGTACACGGTGAAACGCCATATGCACAATATATTTGAAAAGCTTGATATTTCAACAAGAATGGAACTCGTTCATTTGGTAAATCAGGAAAATGGTCCAGGTGGACCATTGTAATTCAGGGGCTCTTTAAGTAAAAATTAGAATCGTCAGAAATATTTTATTATTCTTATTTTGAAAGGAGAGCAAAACAATGAAACGAAGGCTAAGAAAAATAATCTGTGTCGCGGCAGCGGCCGCGCTCATTTTTTCCATGACAGCCTGCGGCGGCGGATCGAGCATAAAATCAGATCTTTCTATGGCTCCCTCCGTTGAAAAGTATCTGGAAAAGGTAGACCATGAGTATTCCTATAATATAGCGAAAACTCTTGCCTACGATGAAACGTATCTTTCCAATGATCTCGGATGGAGAACCGCCGGCTCTGACGCAGAACACAAGGCTGCTGATTATCTGGCCGGTGAAATGGAAGGTCTGGGACTGGAAGATGTGGAAAAAGTACCGGTAACAGTAGATAAATGGCAGTTCAACGATGCTTCTCTAACCGTAGAAGGTACGAAAATCGATATCATGCCTGCTTCCTATGCGACCAACGGCACGGATAAAAACGGAATCACCGCCGAAATCGTCGATGTTGGAAACGGTTTTGCCGCTGATTATGAAGGAAAAGATTTAAAGGGTAAAATCGCGCTTGCCGGTGTGGACCAATGGAATGTGGCCTGGATCGACCAATATATGAACGAAGCCGCCCTTCATGGCGCCGCAGCCATTGTTACATACGACACAGGCGGCTATGCGACCTATTCCGACGATATGATCAATATGCAGGATGTCTGCTCAAAGGATGTAATTCCCTGTGTCAGCATCAGTAAAAATCAATACAAAGAGCTGGCAGAGGCCATAAAATCCGGAAACTCTCAGGCAACGCTGAAAGTAGATAATATTATGGAGCCGGACAAGGGCACCAGCTATAATGTAATCGGAAAAATTAAAGGAAAGTCCTCCGACCAGCAGATCATTGTCTCCGGCCATTATGATGTATATTTCAACGGATTCCAGGATGACAGCTGCGCCATAGGACTGGTTCTTGGTATGGCTAAGGCCATGAAGGATTCGGAGTATACGCCTGAAAACGATATTGTCTTTGTAGCCCACGGGTCGGAAGAATGGGGCGCTACGGGCAGCCAGTTCGACTGGACCACCGGCGCCTGGGAAATGATTAATCACGCTCATCCTGAATGGGCCGGAAAAACCATCGCCATGATTAACTTTGAACTTCCTGCTTTCTATGATGGAATGGAAGAAAGTCAGATCAGTTGCGTACCGGAATTCGCTTCCATTGTTAAGAATTTTGTGGAAAGCTCCGGGCTTGCCGCATCTCCTGCAAATGATATTTATCCAAAGGGCATCAGCAGCACTTCCGTTGATACCAATTGTCTGGAGGATGGCGTTTCTTACCGTGCCAGCGGAGTTCCTTACTTTATTAACATACCGGGCACACAGGACGGCGATAAAGGCTGGATGCAGCAGCGTTACCATACGGTAGCCGACGATAAGGATACTTACAGCGAGGATGTTATGACAACAAATCTCAATACCTATGGTTCTCTGGCTATTTACCTGGATCAGACGCCTGCGCTTCCTCTGGATCTGACCGCTACCTGCGATGATCTGGACGAAGCCTTGAATGAAGATATGGCTAAGGCTGCCGGGGCCGACTCCACCGCTTATAAGACAGCTGTCTCCAATCTCCGGAACGCTGCGGAAGGCTGGAATAAAAAAATTGCCGATATCAATGACCGCTATGAAAAAGCTGTCTCTGACGGAGAACCGGAAGAAACTCTTCAGGCTATCCGCGAGGAGGGAAAAGCGCTGAACAAGAAGACCCTGGAAGCATTCAAATATGTTCAGGATCATTTTATCGGCATCATCCTCACTTCGGATGTGGTTGTCAAGCATCTTGCTTATCAGTCCAACATTGAACTGATTTCCGGCGTAACCGCAGCCCTGGAAAAAGGTGATCTTTCCAACGAGGATGAAAAGTCCGGCGCTCTGGACATCGCCTGGAACATTAATGGCGGCGCAGAATTCGGCTATTATAATTTCAGCCCCGAAACCTGCAAAGCATCAGAAAACACACTTCTTGAAAAAACAAATAAAGGCAATATCTTCTGGGGAACCGGAAAAGGCTCTGAACTGGCCGATACTAAGGATGCCACTCTTTCAATCCTTGAAAAAGCGGCAACTGTTGAAAAGGGCGGAAAGGCAACTTATGAAAAGGAACTTTCCATCTACGGAAAAGCTCTAAAACAGCAGCAGAATGGATTAAAAAATACCATGGCCGCAGAGACAAAAGCCATGGGAGAGCTGAATGAAATGCTCAAATAAAAAACGTGTGCATGACGGAATCAAAGATTCCTATGTACATATGCCGCCCCGGAAGTTCTTCTCCGGGGCGGTAAACTTTTTTTGAAGACTTACTTTTTTAAGATCCCCTTGTACACCGCCCGGCAGAAGCAGGGAAGGGCCGCAGGTTTGCGACCAAACTTCAATTTTCCCGGCAAATCCCGCAACCATTAGCCAAAAAGACACACCTTGGTCGCAAATAGTGAAAGTTCTTCGTTGTGGTAACTTTTCTCAAAATTAATGTAAAGTTACGCAAAGTTGTGGGTCTGCAAAAGTTCGAAACCGTGAAAAATGACAATTTGTGCTATTGCCGCGATCGAACCGGCCGCGCTGCAGGGATTGATCCATATGAAAAGCGACCCAAAAGGCAAATTGCGATTTTTCTCAACACACAGCGAAAAACTGAGCTTTTGTTGAACTTTTTTCAAGGATATAGACCCTGCCAGCACAAAATTTCGCTCAAGATATAGCTTTGGACAGGAACAGAGGCCGCAAGCCTTGGAAATACTTCAACAACCGAGGCAAAACGCACTCATTGTTGAACATAATACGCATATTGCTTAAAAAGGCTTCGACCTTGCGGCAATTCCGCTTTTAATTGGGAAAAATCGTATAATATTTCTGCAGCTTGCTTTTTGGTTTTTCCGGCATGGTCATAGCTAATTCGCCGCTCTCCAGCAATGGTTTGATATACCGCTTCATCACATAGAATACGGTCTTTACCCCCAGGAACTCCGCGATTTCATTTCTTGATTTCGGTTCCCGGCAAAATTCCAGCAGGCTCTCAGGAGTCTTGCCTTCATCATAAGGCTTCACTTCCTCAGCCACCATCATGCTTCCCGACTTTTCGCTGCCATTGTACAGGGTCACGACAAACTCATTTCTCCTGTTCTCAAAGACAGGCGCCGGAAGTCCCCACTCCTTCATTTCACGTATAATCGTGGGAATTCCCGAATAGCGATTTTCTGCTCCGGTAATGCTTTCCGTCATAACCGCAAGAGCCGGATTCCGCAGATCTGCCTTTACTTTACCCAATTGCTCTACGGTCAGCCTGCCGTACAGTGTTCCGGGGCTGTGGATTTCCAGGCGGTCTGCGAAAAAATTGATCTGCACGGGTGTCCCTTCCGTATGAAAGCTGTAATCCCGATGGATGAGCGCATTTAAAACAGCTTCTCTGATCGCCTTGATCGGATATTCGGTTTTATCGTCCCTCATTCCGGTATCGGGGTTTATGATTGTTTTTACTTTCATGTTCCGTTTGCAGAAGGTGATAGCTTCCTCAACCATTTCCGCTATGGTTCCCTCAATCCGTTTATTGTCGATAAATCTGGCATTATATTCACCCACGTCCCCTATTTCATAGCCGGGCACAACAATTGCCGTTATTCCCAGCTGAGGAAAAAGTCCCTGGGGATAGACGCAGAAATTCAGCAGTGCCGCAAGTGTCGGGATACCTTCTCTGGTTAAATTAAGCATTTCATAAATCTGCTCCTTTTCCATCAGAGAAAACTGGGGTCGTTCATTCTTTTTTTCATGGATGTAGGCCGCGACTTTATCCTGGTTCAGCAGTTTTAAGGACGCCCGCTCTACCTGCCTCTCATCGTCATGAAGATGAGCGCGATATGCTTCATACGCATACAGCTCATAATCGGTCATCGGCAGATCGGCATCGCCCACTCGTATATAAGAGCCCTTTACTCTGCCGATCCCCTTATAATAACAAGGCCTCTTTGTCAGCTCAATTCCCGGGATTTCCGCACAGCAGATATTTACTCCCTGATACTCCGCAATCGTAAAGACGGCCCGCACCGGCGGTTCCATCTGATTACACTGCTCCGTAATTCTTTTCTGCAAATCCTGCAGATCGTACACGCCCACAGCCTCAAACTGTTTTTTTTCATTTAAACCGAAAACCAGCGTTCCACCGCTGTCCTGGTTGGAAAAGGAGGATAAGGTATCATATAATTTTTTCGGGCAGCCTTCATGTGCGGATTTTACTTCAATGACCTGCGCTTCGGCCTGCCTTTTCTGAATTATTTTTGCTAATTCTATCAAATCCGTTGTTTGCATAAAAAACACCTTCTTTGTTGTTTTGTTAATTTATTTTAACAAAATTAACAAAGAAAAGCAACAAAAAATAAAATTAACAAACATTTCTGTTTGTTAATTTTATTTTTTTCAAATTCTTATTAATTATTTTATTTCCATAGCTTGTCCGGATAAAGACCTTTATCCTTCATGGACTGCAGCGCCGCAACAACATTTTCCTTGTCAGCCCGGTAAGTAACACCATACCATTTATCCTGGGAAGGAAGAACTTTTACTGTCGCTTTTCCTTCTTTCACCAACCTGTCCGCAACCATCGGCAGATAATATTCTCCCTTCAGCGGATTCTCCTTCAAAGTCTCATTTAAAAAGGCTGGAAAGCCTTTTTCCATCTCTTCCATCATGCTCTTGGTGAATCCCCAAAAATTCATAGATACCGTTGTCCCGTCAGCAAGAGGTACCCAGGTCTGACCTTCATCCTCTGAGTAACAGATTCCTTCCGGGCGGCGCATGATCTTAGTACGCTCAGTGACCTGAGTCAGATTTCCGTCTTCCGTAATATCGCATACGCCCCGGGCAACATGTCCGTTTTCCGTAATGGTATTTTCCAGCTTAAAGCCCACCATGCAATACGAATAAGTCTGTCCGTCCTGATGATTGACAAGAAAATCGTAAATGCTTGCAAAGCCGCTGGCCCCATAATAATCATCAGCATTGATTACTACGAACGGCCCGTCGATCAGATGTCTGCAGCTGAGTACCGCATGAGCTGTACCCCAGGGTTTTTCCCGGCCTTCGGGAACCTGGTAGCCTTGCGGAATATCATCCAGCTTTTGAAAAGCATAACGCACTTCCATGTGTTTTCCCGCTCTCTCATCAATCAAAGCCCGAAAATCAGCTTCCATTTCTTCCTTAATAACAAAGATGACTTTTTTAAAACCGGCCATCATCGCGTCATACAGAGAAAAGTCGAGAATAATTTCACCCTTGTCGCTGATGGGATCCATCTGTTTAAGCCCGCCGTATCGTGAACCCATCCCTGCTGCCATTATAATTAAAGTTGGTTCTTTCATAATGCTCCCTCTCTTTTTTCATAATGATTCTATTATACGATGAATTTCACCTGCCCGCAAGCTTGCTGTAAGGCCGTATCTGTCGTATACTAGATATAATCTTCTCTATATACGGCGTTGCCGTAAAATTGAATATGTTAAAATTACAAACAAGCGAGGTAAAAGATGGAACAGGAAAAAGCTCCGAGAATCTTTGTAATCGGTTTTATGGGCAGCGACCGAAAGGGGCTGGCAAGGGCCGAAGCGGAAAAGCGAGGGTATCGCGCTCTTGATCTGGATGAGCTGATTGAAAAGAAAGATGGCCGCACCATTCAAAGAATCTGCATGATGATGGGCGAGCATGAATATCGGAATCAGGAATATGAGATGCTTTGCCAGTTACAGGAAGAGGAAGGAATTGTAGTATCCTGCGGCGACGGCGTTTTTCTGGATGATATGAGCCGTGAAATACTGGAAAAAAATAAGGTACTCGTGGCGGATTCCCAGGCTCTGCCGGAGGAATTATGGGAACGCGCTAAGGAGCAGAAAGGACTTCCTTACGCTTTTATGAGTCAAAGCGATAACTCGATAAAAAAGAAAAAGTTCTTTGCTCTTTACGAACAGAGAAAACCGTTGTATAATCAATTTATATCAAGGCCTTAGGAGGTTTCTCTATGATTTATAAAAGTGAAGACGCAGAAAAGAGAAGCGCATTTGCCGTAGCCGATAAAATGGTTGCTGCTGCTAAGACAGCACCGAAGGGTTGCGGTGAGGATAAAGTCGTATCTCTTATTTTAGATGGAAACGATAAAGATATTCTCTGCGCGCACATGCGCGATATTGCCAAAGAGACAGGCGCTGATTTCTTTAACCGGGACGCCAATAATGTGGACAACAGTCACTGTATCGTTATGATCGGCGTTATCAACGATCCGCTGGGACTGGATAACTGTGGTATGTGCGGGTTTGAAAACTGCGGCGAAATGGCGAAAGCCGGAGCCAACTGCGCCTTTAACGTAACGGATCTGGGTATCGCAGTGGGATCTGCTGTTTCCATCGCAGCTGACAACCGCATTGATAACCGAGTACTCTTTTCAGCAGGACAAGCTGCTCTGCGGATGGGATGTTTTCCTTCCAAGGTCAGAGTCTGCTTTGGAATTCCTCTCTCCACTTCCTCAAAGAGCATCTATTTTGACCGCGATCCTGACAATGTGATGGTTTAAATAAAAGATAAAAAAATGTCCTGAACTTACTCAGGGCATTTCTTTTTTTGTATATTTTTCTTCCATGAAAATGAGTATCATCAGAATTGCCAGACCCAGGCACCAGCCTCCCAAAACATCCGTTGGAAAATGCACGCCCATATAAATACGGCTCAATCCGATGAAGATCCAGGGAATAGCCAGCAGTACAGTCAAAAGGTTGGCTTTTTTCTTGTCCTTCACATATCGCCTGACCAGATAAATCAACATCCCGAAAACAACCATGCTGGTTATGGAGTGGCCGCTTGTAAAGGAATACCCTCCCTGCTCGATCAAATGCAGGCTCACATCCGGACGGGGCCTCTGAAAAATCACTTTGATAATTTTATTGAGCGCCGTAACTGTGATAGCTCCCACGGAAACCGGTATTCCGTAGCGAAATCTAGTTTGCCTGAAAATCAGCAGCAGGATACAAAGAGCCGTTATGCTCTGCCAATTTCCCATATATGTAATGACCTTGAGAATTGGAGTCAAAACATCGTTTCTCAGAGAATAAATCCATTCCCGTATTACCGTATCAAACGCCAGCTCTTTTCCGGTCGCCACAAAACAGGCGATAATAATGAATCCGGCCAGCCCTGAGAGCATGACAATCGTTTGTTTTTTCGACATAATCTTAATAATCACCGTCCTCCCTTTTCTCTTTTAATTATATACTTTTTCCATTAAAAATACACTAAAATTGTGGTATAGTAGATATACTAAGATTCAGGAGGGATTTATGAAGATAATACGCAATATTCCGGGATTTTTTAAACTCTGTACAACTCTCAAGGAATTAAACCAATACAAAGGTGAAATAGAGGATGCCAAAGCAAAGGGCGATGTTGAAAGGGAGTGCTACAATATCCTTCAGGCTGAAAAAGTCTGGTCCCGCAATGTTTTGAAGATGTTCGGATCTGAGCTGGTGGTACACGGAGAAGAAAATCTTCCACAGGAAGGTCCCGTTGTTTATATCGGTAACCATCAAGGTTATGCGGACATTATCGCTTATGCGGCGGCGCTCAATACGATTCAATTTGGATTTGTGGCAAAGGAAGATCTGGGTAATATTCCTTTATACGGAAAATGGATTCGCAGAATACGAAGCGTTCTTATAAAAAGGGATGACCCCCGCGCCTCATTAAAAGCTATCGATGAGGGCATAGAATTGATAAAGAAAGGGTTTTCACTGATGATCTTTCCCGAGGGAACCAGAAGCAAAGGCCCTCAGCCCGGTGACTTTAAAAGAGGCGCCTTTAAGCTTGCGGTGAAGCCAGAAGTTCCTATCATTCCCGTATCTCTTTCCGGAAGCTATAAAATGTATGAGGAGACCGGAATTTTGAAAGGAACGAGAATCGATGTCATGATTCATCCTCCGGTGGAAACAAAGGGACTTTCCAGAAAAGAGGAAAAGGAAATGTGCCTGGCTGTTGAAAAAACGGTGAAGGATGGAATTGCAGAGCTGCAGAAGCTGCAGGGTGAAAGATGAAGGAAAAACGAAGATTAACATTAAGAATAAAAAAGTTGCCGCAAAATACGGCAACTTTTTTAATGCAATTCTTTTATGCGTCCGCGCCTCCGGGAACGTCGTTTCCGTCGGTTTCCTCATCATCGTTTTGATTTTCTGTCGGCTGCTGAGTCGGTGCCTGCGTTTCTTTTTCCGTAGGTCTCTGCGTTTGCTCTATGGTCTGCTCCTGCTTTGTCGGTACGGTCGAATCGCTTTTTTGGCTGTCGTCGCTTTTATAGACAAAGAAATAATAATAGGCTCCTGCCGCAGCAAAAAGCAGTATAATAATAATCAAAAGAACGGCCGGCAAAATGCTGGTCTTTTTCTTATTGACGTGCTTATGTACCACCGGTCTTGCTGATTTTCCCCTGCCCGACTTTTTAACTGTCGTTCTGGAAGAGCGTTTGTTTTTGTTCTTACTGCGCCCGGATCTCCCAGTCCCATATTCATCATCATATTCGTCTTCGTACGGAAGCTCCCGATCCATCGGACATCCGCAGTGTGGACAGGTATCCGCATATTCCGATACCTGATGACCGCATTCCGGACATTTTACTAATGCCATATTGATTCCCCCTTTTAAAAAATTCTCTTATCCTCTATTCATTGGCAGGCGTATCCGGAGCTTCAGTCGGTGCCTGAGTCGGCGCCTGCGTTGTCGGCTGTTTGGTTGTCTGTTTTTGAGTCGTAGATTTTGTGGATTTCTCCGTTGCCTTTGTTTCTTTCTTCTTTTTTTCCTTTGTTGTCTCCTTTGTGGATTGTTTTGTCGATTCGTAATTTTGATAGGTCTCCTGCGTCGTCATATCAGCAGGGTCCGTCATATCCGACGGGTCCTTGCTTGCCTTGGAAGGGCCGACCATTGCGAAATAATATGCGACACCTCCTCCAATTACAACAATAGCGATTATCACAATAAGAGCTATTTTCAGCCCTTTTTTACTCTCTTTTTTCTTTTTAGGCTTTTTCTTTGCGGAAAAGGTGCTTTCCGAATTTTTTACAACCCGTTTCTGTCCGGGTTTTCTCTGCTGCCCCCGCTGACTCCGACCGGCTTTTGCTTCCTGCAGGGCCTGCTCCAACTCCTCCTGGCTGTAAACCTGAGTGTTGGTATTGCTTTTTTTCTTACTAT
Organism: Anaerovorax odorimutans; assembly: GCF_024459955.1. Lineage (GTDB taxonomy): Bacteria > Bacillota > Clostridia > Peptostreptococcales > Anaerovoracaceae > Hominibacterium > Hominibacterium odorimutans_A. Next base: position 52,465 of record NZ_JANFXK010000013.1, on the reverse strand, counting down.
TTTCCCAACTTCTGTCATCAATTTGATTTTCCTGGGCAATATCGGACATCGGGCATCCGCAGTGTGGACACGAATTTGCGAATTCCGAAACATATTCGCCGCATTCCGGGCATTTTAAAAGCGCCATAGTAAACACTCCTTTTTCTGGATTTTAATAGATTATATCAAGTTTGGTCAGGAAGGGCAAGTATGGAAAAGGCCGCCTGGTCAGCGGCCTTTTTTCATTTAAATTCCCAGTCCAAAATTATCTTTTACCCGTTTCATGGTCTTTTCTGCGATGGCATTGGCTTTCTCAGCTCCATCCCGCAGTATTTTTATCAGCTCGTCGGAATTGCGTATTTCTTCGAATCTTTCTTTGATCGGAGTAAGCGCCTCCATTGTGACCTCCACAAGATCCTTTTTAAAATCTCCGTATCCCCGGCCTTCATAATCCTTTTCAATATCTGCAATTTCCTTGCCGGAAAAAACGCTGTATATATTGAGCAGATTACTGATTCCCGGCTTGTTTTCAGCATCAAAGCGTATGCTTCCTTCCGAATCCGTGGTCGCCCGCATAATCGATTTTTTTATCTTAGAAGGTTCGTCCAGCAGGGAAATTCTGCTGTGAATGTTTTCCGCGCTCTTGCTCATTTTCTTTTGAGGATCATCCAGAGCCATAATTCTGGCCCCTGCTTTAAGGAATCTTCCGTCAGGAACCACAAAGGTCTTTTTATATTTATTGTTGATGCGGATGGCAATATCCCTGCACAGCTCAATGTGCTGTTTCTGGTCATTTCCCACAGGAACAATGTCCGTATCGTACAGAAGAATATCGGCAGCCATCAGAATCGGATAAGTAAAGAGTCCTGTCGGGGCTGATTCTCTTCCCTTGCTCTTGTCCTTAAACTGAGTCATTCTGGAAAGTTCTCCGGTATAGGAATTGCAGGTCAGCACCCATGAAAGCTCAGCATGTCCCGGTACGTCGGACTGCACAAATACGATGGACTTGGAAGGATCTACTCCCACCGCCAGATATAAGGCGGCTACATCCAGGGTATTTTTTCTCAGTTCCTTTGGATCCTGAGGAACCGTGATTGAATGCATATCGACGATACAGTAGATACATTCATTTTCTTCCTGAAGCTCTACGAATTGCTTTAGCGCTCCCAGATAGTTTCCTATATGGATATTTCCTGTGGGCTGTACGCCCGAAAAGACTCTTTTCATCTTCTTCAATTCCTCCTAGCATTGCGCTTCCCGCTGAAAACGCTCTTTTATATTTTTTTCCGCACGGGAAATAGTCATCTGAGATACTCCCAGACGTTTTGCTATTTCCGCCTGTGACCGATCTTCTACAAATCTTTTTTTGAAAATGTATTTATTGGTATCGCTGAGTTCATCCAGTACCTTCGATATCATCTCTCCGTATTCCAGTCTGTCATACCCGGCATCCTCGATTGCTGCGTATTTTTCAAGGGCCGACCCTTCACCTTCTTCTCCCACGTCATCAAAGGTTTGGTTGAGAGAATAAGCGTTGTAAGCCATGCTTCCCTCCATAGCCTGCAGCACGTCCTCCTCCGAATAGCCGGTATATTTGGCTAATTCAGGAATCGTCGGATTCCTCTGCAGACTGTTGAAAAGCTCTTCCCTCGCGGACTGCAGCTTTCCGGAAAGTTCCTTCAGCCTTCTTGGCACCTTGACGCTCCATTCCTTATCGCGGAAATATTTTTTTATTTCTCCAATAATGGTGGGCGTAGCAAAGCTGGAAAATTCATAACCCTTGGACGGATCGAATCTTTCCACAGCGGAAATCAGGGCCATGGCTCCAACCTGATACAGATCATCGTACTCCACGCCCTTGTTCAAATATTTTCGAATCAAAATATCTACCATGTACAGATAAGATTCCACAATTTCATTTCTCAATGACAAATCTTTCGTCTTCTGATACTGGTTGAACAATTCTTCCTTCAGCATTTATTCTTCACCATTCTGATACTGTTGTTTCCGTCTTCTGCCTTAACGATTTCTACTTCATCCATCAGTGATTTAATAATATATACGCCCAGGTTTCCTTCGTTGGGACAATCCAAACAAGGCTTTTTATGCTTTTCAAGACCGTGTTCACAGGATTTGTCCGAAACTGTGATAACCAGTCTTTCCTCATCAATCTGACATTCTACCTCATAAAAATTGCTGAACCCATCAAAACCGTGGCATGTAATGTTCTTACATGCCTCCCCCACTGCAATCTCAATGTCTTCAATGGCTTCTATATTAAAATTTGCCGTTCCCGCGGCGGACCCAACAGCCAGCTTGGCTATTTTCACATATTCGGGTTTACCCGGTATTGAAAATTTTAACAAATCACCCATTTAATTTCTCCTATTCTGTCTTCATCTGAATCTGGCCGCTGCCTTTTTCATTAGGATTTTTCTGTTCTTCCAGTTCCTCTTCGATATCTTCTTCTTTGATAACTTTGGCCATGGCTATAATATTGGCATCTTCTTCAACCTTCATGATCTTAACGCCCTGCGTAGCTCTGCCCAGAACTGAAACTTCTTTTGCTTCAATCCGAATCACAATACCATCGGAATTGATAAGCAGAATCTCGTCATCTTCATCAACGACCATAGCTCCGACCAGTTCGCCGGTCTTCTTGAACTTAGCCTTATCGTAGGTCAGAAGGCCTTTTCCGCCTCTCACCTGAATCTTATAATCTTTGACAGGCGTTCTCTTGCCGTATCCGTTGGTGGTTACTACTAAAAGCTGCTGGTCTGACTGTACCAGCTCCATGGAAACCACCTCATCATCGCCCTCCAGCTTGATGGCCCGAACGCCGCCTGCGATTCTGCCCATAGCTCTCACGTCATCCTCGGAGAAGCAGATACATTTTCCGTGCTTCGTAACAATGATAACATTATCCGTTCCCGTCGTCTGCTTGATATCCACAAGCTGATCGCCTTCTTTTAGATTGATGGCTATCAGACCTGTTTTTCTGTTGGTATCGAAATTGGCCAGCGCTGTCTTTTTGATAGTACCGTGCTTTGTCACAGCGATCAGGAATTTGTCTTCTGAGAATTCCTGAATCGGAATTACAGCGGTGATTCTCTCTCTCTGCATGAGATTGAGGAAGTTAACCGCAGGCGTTCCTTTGGCGGTTCTCGTAGCCTCCGGAATCTCGTATGCCTTTATCTTATGCGCTTTTCCGGTGTTTGTAAAGAACATAAGATAATCGTGGGTCGATGTCATAATCAAATTCTTTACAAAATCGTTTTCCCGGGTAGTCAGGCCTGTGATTCCTTTTCCGCCTCTTCTCTGGGTCTTATAGGTATCTGCAGGAATCCGCTTGAGATATCCCATATGAGTCAGGGTAACGGCTACCTGTTTTTCCTGAATCAGGTCTTCCTCATCGATCTCCGTAGCATTTGCCATGATCTTTGTTCTTCTTTTATCGCTGTACTTTTCTCTTATCTCAATAAGCTCATCGCGAATAACACCCATCATCTTATCGTCATCGGATAAAAGCTCTTTGTAATAAGAAATGCGTTTTTGCAATTCCGCGTATTCGTCTTCAATTTTTTCCCGTTCCAAACCCTGCAGACGGGCAAGTCTCATATCGAGAATTGCCTGAGCCTGTATTTCAGAAAGTCCGAACCGTTCCATCAGTTTTTCTCTGGCATCGTTGTAGCTGGAACGGATAATCCGAATGATCTCATCGATATTATCAAGGGCAATACGCAAACCTTCTAAGATATGCGCTCTTGCTTCCGCTTTTTTGAGGTCATATTTTGTTCTTCTGGTTACGACATCGAACTGATGCTTTAAATATTCATCCAGAATCTCATAAAGATTGAGGATTTTCGGTTCGCCCCTCACAAGGGCAATCATAATCATACTATAGCTTTCCTGCAGCTGAGTATGTTTGAATAGTCGGTTGAGCGTGATCTGTGGATTGGCGTCCTTTTTCAGCTCAATTACAATTCTCATGCCTTCCCGGCTGGAGGATTCATCCCGGATATCGGAGATGCCGTCAACCCGCTTATCTTTAACCAGCTCGGCAATCTTTTCAATCAGTCTGGCCTTGTTAACCTGATAAGGAATCTCCGTAACGATAATCTGAGATCTGCCTCTGGTAGTCTCCTCAATTTCTGTCTTTGAACGGACAATTACCTTTCCCTGCCCGGTGCGGTAGGCATTTTTGATGTTGTTTTTGCCCATAATCATAGCGCCGGTCGGGAAATCAGGACCTTTTACAATCTGAATCAGATCATCTATGGTGCAGTCCTTATCTTCAATCATTTTTACGGCAGCATCAATAACCTCTCCCAGATTGTGGGGAGGAATGGAAGTAGCCATACCTACGGCAATACCGTTGCTGCCATTTACCAGAAGATTGGGAATTCTGGAAGGAAGTACGGTAGGTTCCTGTTCTTCCTCGTCAAAGTTTGGCATAAAATCAACGGTTTCTTTTTCAATGTCCCGCAGCATCTGCAGGGCAAATGGCGTCATTCTGGCTTCCGTATAACGCATAGCCGCAGCGCCGTGTCCGTCCACGGAACCAAAGTTTCCGTGCCCGTCTACCAGCATGTATCTTGTGGAAAACGGCTGTGCCAGTCTTACCATGGCATCGTAAATGGAACTGTCGCCGTGAGGGTGATATTTACCCATTACTTCGCCGACGATACGAGCCGATTTCTTATATGGCTTGTCCGGCGTAACGCCCAGTCCGCTCATTCCGTACAAAATTCTTCTGTGTACGGGCTTCAGTCCGTCCCGTACATCGGGAAGCGCTCTGCCAACGATTACACTCATGGCGTAATCGATGTAGGAGTCTTTCATTTCCTTGTATATTTCATGTTGGATCAGCTTTTGATCCTCGATTAAATTTGCCACTTGTTACCCCCTGTATTCTAAATATCCAGATTTGCGTAGGTTGCGTGTTCCTCGATAAACTTTCTTCTCGGCGGAACCTTGTCACCCATCAGCGTCGTAAAGATATCATCGGCCGCTGCCACGTCATCCAGTGTAATCTGCACCAGTGTTCTGGTCTCAAAGTTCATGGTCGTATCCCAGAGCTGGTTTTCATCCATTTCACCAAGACCTTTGTATCTCTGAATTTCTGCCTTTCCTGGTTTTTCAGCAATGGAAGCCAGGAGCTTTTCCTGTTCTGCGTCCGAATAGGTATAATGAACTTCTTTTCCCTTTTTCACCTGGAAGAGAGGAGGCTGCGCAGCATAAACATAACCGCCTTCAATGAGCGGCGTCATATACCGATAGAAGAATGTCAAAAGCAGCGTCCTGATATGGGCGCCGTCCACATCGGCATCGGTCATGATGATAATCTTATGATATCTGAGTTTTTCAATGTTAAAATCATCTCCGATTCCGCAGCCGAAAGCTGTTATCATATTTTTGATTTCATCGGAATTTAAAATCTTATCCAGCCTTGCTTTTTCAACGTTGAGGATCTTACCTCTCAGCGGAAGGATGGCCTGTCTCTTTCTGTCACGGCCGTTGATCGCCGTACCGCCGGCGGAATCTCCCTCGACAAGGAAAATTTCCGATACGCTGGGATCTTTTTCCGAACAATCAGCCAGTTTTCCCGGAAGAGATATCCCATCGAGAACGCCTTTTCTTCTAGTCAGTTCCCTGGCTTTTCTTGCGGCTTCCCTCGCTCTTGCGGCCCGCAGGCATTTATCCAGAATAATTCTCGCCTGAGCCGGATTTTCTTCCAAAAATGCAGTAAGGTTCTCATTGGTGGAACTTTCGACAAATCCCCTCATCTCACTGTTTCCCAGCTTCGTTTTTGTCTGCCCTTCAAACTGCGGATTTGTCAGCTTTACGGAGATAATGGCCGTCAATCCTTCCCGCACGTCTTCGCCTGAAAGTGAATCGTCGTTTTCTTTGAGGAACTTGTTTTTTCTCGCGTAATCGTTGAAAACTCTGGTGAGAGAAGTCTTAAAGCCCACCATATGGGCGCCGCCCTCTGTTGTATTTATGTTATTGGCATAGGAAAGTATCAGCTCGTTATACCGATCTGTGTACTGCATAGCGATTTCCACTTCCATGTCCTTTTTCTGAACTTCAAAATAAATAATATCCTGGTGAAGCGCTTCTTTATTCTGATTCTGATGCTTTACAAATTCACGAATACCGCCTTCGTAATGAAAGACCTCTTCTTTTTTCTGACCGGCTCTTTCATCCTTCAGGGTTATTTTAATTCCCTTATTGAGAAAGGCCATTTCTCTGAGACGGTGTTCCAAGGTCCCGTAATCAAATTCCACCTCATCAAAGATCTCAGGATCCGGCCAAAAAGTCGTCTTTGAACCTGTCTTTCTGGCATTTCCGATCTCTGTAAGAGGAGATGTGGTTTTTCCTTTTTCATAGGTCTGCTTGTATATCTTACCGTTTCTGCGAATTTCCACTTCCATATTGGTGGAAAGGGCGTTTACAACCGATGCGCCAACACCATGAAGACCGCCGGACACTTTGTATCCGCCGCCGCCGAACTTACCGCCGGCATGGAGTACGGTGTGAATTACTTCCACAGCTGGAATCCCCAGCTTTGGATGCTTGTCTACCGGCATTCCACGGCCGTCGTCTTCTACCATAATCGAATTGTCTTTCTGTATGGTCACATTGATCGTGCTGCAGTAACCGGCCAGCGCTTCGTCCACACTGTTGTCTACTACCTCGTAAACCAGATGGTGCAGGCCTCTTTCCCCTGTACTCCCTATATACATTCCCGGTCTTTTGCGGACCGGCTCTAATCCTTCAAGCACTTGAATCTGTTCAGCATTATATTGCTGCTGCTTTACATCTGCGCTCATTAATTGCTTCACCTCTTTATCTTTGATTTATAATGATCCTGCTATGAGAATCTGTAAACTTCACAGATATGATATTATACAACAAAAACGCACCTATTACAAGTTTAAGTGCGTTTTGGTCTTTTTTTATTATTTTCTTGTTTCACAGGGTTATATGGCTAATTTAGCGCTTCTCAGGGTATTAAAATTCTATAGGAACTCTTTTTACGAAATAATTTTTCCGTTTTCAATATTGAAATAGCGTATTTCTCCCAGAGATTCTATGGCCTGCTGAGAAATTTCCGTAGTTGTTATGAAAATCTGCGTGTCGCTCAGGGAGCGGATTAAAAAATTCTGCCGCTCCTGGTCCAGCTCGGAAAGTACGTCATCCAAAAGCAAAACCGGATTTTCCCCTGTCTCTTCCTTAATCAGCCTGATTTCGGATAGTTTGAGAGAAAGCGCCGCGGTCCTCTGCTGCCCCTGGGAGCCGAAATTTCTTATATCGACCCCATTGGCTTTAAGCAGCAAATCATCTTTATGAGGACCTTTACCTGTGGTGCGGTTCCTGATATCCCTCTCTCTGCATTTTTGGAGCATTTCATAAAATTTATTTTTTTGATCCCCGCACAGCTCTATACTGGGTTCGTAGAAAATTTCCAGCTCTTCCTTTTGGTTGGTAATGGCCTTATGTATCTGGCTGCTCATTTGACTGAGTTTCTTTACGAAAGCGTCTCTTTGAACAATGATCCTGCTCCCGTATTCGGCCAGCTCGCTGTCCCAGATATCCAAAATACCTTCATCAATGCGGGGTTCTTTCAGATAAGCGTTTCTCTGAAGCAGAGCTTTTCTGTAACGGTTCAAATTGCTGTAGTACGAAGGCTTTATCTGACAGAGCTCCCGATCTATGAATTTGCGTCTTTTTTCAGGCTCGTCCTTTACGATCCGCAGGTCTTCCGGAGAAAAAATAACGATGTAGATCTGTTCCAAAAGCTGTGAAAGCTTTCTAGCCTTGACGCCGTCTACCTTGATTCCTTTTTTTCCTTCCTGGTTGACCGCGATCTCTACGACCAGGTCATCGTCTTTGAAGGCTTTTATCTTAACTCTGAAAAAATCCTCCCCAAAGCGGATCATTTCCCGGTCTTTGCTGGTGCGGAAGGATTTTCCCATGGAAGTGATATAAATACTCTCCAATAAATTGGTTTTTCCCTGGGCATTCTGCCCAAGGAAAATGTTTACGTTTTTATGAAACTGCACGTTCAGCTCTTTATAATTGCGAAAATCTTTGAGCTGTATTTCTTTGATATACATGATTAATAGTTGGAGGCGATTCTTACAGGGAGGATCAGATATTCGAAGCTGTTGCCGATTATCGGTTTCACCAGGCATGGTGTGGTGCTGGTGTTGAATTCCATGAGAACCTGCTCGTCGCTGACAGCTTTTAAAACATCGATCACGTATTTGGAGTTGAATCCTATCTCCAGATCTTCACCTGTTTTTTCCATGATGATCTCTTCTTTTACGTTTCCCTCTTCGGATCTGGAAGTAATCGTCATAAGATTATTTTTTATGGTTAATTTAATCAGATTGTTTTTTCCTTCCTTGGCCAGAAGGGAAGCTCTTTCAATACTTTCCAAAAGAACATCTCTGCCCACTTCCACCTTTGTCTGATTCTGAGTGGGAATAATGTCCTTATACTTGATAAATTCACCTTCCAGAAGCCGGATGACGATCTTTGTATTTTCAATCAGGATCACAGCTTTCTTATCGCTGAGTATAATCTGAATATCTCCTTCTTCTTCGGATTCGGAGACGATCTTATTTATTTCATTGAGTATCTTTGCCGCCACTACGATCTTCGTACTTTTGTCGTTTTTCATGGTTTCTCTTGCTACCGCCATGCGGAAACCGTCCAAAGCTACCATATTCACCGTGTCCGGTTCGATTTCCAGAAGAGCGCCGACAATAATTCCTTTGGATTCATCAATACTTGCGGCAAAAGAGGTTTTCCTTACCATCTCTTTGAATATCTCTCTGTCAAAGGACAATGTTCCCGACTGGTTTTCCAGCTCACTGATATTGGGAAACTCATCCGCTGCCAGTCCAACTATGGTAAATTCTGAAGAAGATGTTTTTATCAGCACGTTGTTGTTTTCTTTTTCCTCTATGAGGATATCTTCGTTTGGCAGTTTACGGATAATATCGCTGAAGAGCTTGGAAAGCACAACGATGGATCCTTCTTCTTCTACGTTGACAGAGATCTTTTTTTCGATACTCAGATCCAAATCGGAAGCTGACAGCGTAAGAGTGCCATCCGCCGATGCTTTTAAGAGGATTCCCTTCAGTATTGGAATCGTCGTTCTCGAAGTCACTGCCTTTGAAACTGTATTTAAAGCTTTTGACAGAGATTGCTGGCTGCATGTAAATTTCATATTTGTTACCTCCAAAATGATCAAAAAGACTGTTATTCTTTTTATATATATTTTTAGTAATAGTAGTAATAGGGGGTGTTGATATTGTTGATAACCCTCTTGCTCTTTTATTTTTGAACGAAATTTGTTCTTCAAAAATTGTTCGTAACCTGTTTTTTTTGTGCACGAGGTATGTGCATATCTTTTTCTTTTATTTTCCGTTTAATTCGTCTTTCAGCTCGTCGATGATATCGACCGTGGATTGATTGGTTTTCAGTTCTGCGGAAATTTTGTCGTAAGCGTGAAGTACGGTGGTATGGTCTCTTCCTCCGAAGGCTTCACCGACCTTCGGCAGGGATGTATCGGTCAGTTCTCTGCAAAGATACATGGCGATCTGTCTTGGATATGCCAGATTCCTGGTCCTTTTGGCAGACTCAATATCTGCTATTTTGATATTGAATTTCTTGCAGACCGTTTTCTTTATGGATTCGCAGGAAATGTTAAAATCGCTAGCCGATAAAATATCTTTTAAGATGTTTCTGGCAAACTTCACGGTTATCTTTTCATTTAAAAGCGTTGAAAAGCTGGTGATTCGGGTAAAAGCGCCTTCAAGTTCGCGGATGTTGAATTTGATCTTTTCCGCGATCAATCCGATTACCTCAAACAAATCGTCGTCCAGCTCCACGTTTTCCAGTTCCGCTTTTTTTCGGAGGATCGCAACTCTCGTCTCATAGTCCGGCGGCTGAATATCAGCGATCATGTTCCATTGAAATCTGGATGTGAGCCGATCTTCCAGGTTGACCAGCTTGTTGGGAGCCCGGTCGCTGGATATGATAATCTGCTTGTTTAAATCGTAAAGCGTATTAAATGTATGGAAAAATTCTTCCTGAGTCGCTTCTTTGCCTTCGATGAACTGGATGTCGTCGATGAGCAAAACATCGATGTTCCTGTATTTTTGTTTAAAGGCGCGAATCCGTTTTCTGTCTTCCAATGATTTAATCAGTTCGTTGGTAAACATTTCAGATGAAACATAGAGGACTTTTTTATCGGGATGATTTTCCATTATGTAGTGGCCGATGGCGTGCATCAGATGGGTCTTTCCAAGACCGGAACCTCCATAAATGAAAAGGGGATTGTAAGCCATGGAAGGAGCGTCGGCAACAGCCAGGGCCGCTGCGTGAGCGTATTTATTGTTGTTGCCCACCACAAAGTTTTCGAAATTGTATCTTGGATTAAAGTAAAATTCGTCCTTGAGTATTTTTTTCGGATTTTCTTTTATCTTTTTTTCTTCGATGGTTTCTTCGTTCTCTTCCGCTTTCAGCTGGACAATCACTCGATACGGTTCCTTTAGAACAGTTTCCACTTTTCTCTGGAGATTCTCCATATATCTGGTTTCCAGGACTCTCTGAGAAAATTCATCGGGCGTTTCCATATAAAATATTTTTAGTTCTTCGTTGATTTCTTTCGGTATCAGGGGCAGAAACCATGTTCTGTAGCTGACGCCGGTAAGCTCTTGTTCAAATAGATTTAATATTTCTTCCCAAATTGCGTTCATATCTTTCATTACGATACTTACCCTTTTCTTTTATCTGTTTTAATCTCTCATTTTTGTGATAGGACTATCATAACAAAAAAGTTATCCACAGGCAAATGTAAAATCTTTTTTGTTGAAAAAATAAAATTCTTGAAAGTTATCCACTAGTTGTGGACAAAATTGTGCAAAGTTTTAACAGATGCAACTAGATATTGATTTTTGTCCAAAAATATAGACCAGAACCGATTGAAACAGCGATAAAATAATTGACATGGAGGTGGCTCAAAGGTATAATAGTAGGGCATATGTACATGCTTTAAATTGTTTATCCAACATATGGAATTACCAAATAGTAAGGAGGTGTTTTGAAAATGAAAATGACTTATCAGCCTAAGAGAAGGCAGAGAAAAAAAGAACACGGCTTTAGAAAAAGAATGAAGACGAAAAACGGTAGAAATGTTTTAAAGAGAAGAAGAGCAAGAGGAAGAAAAGTGTTATCAGCATAGAGACCGCAATCGTGGTCTTTTTGTTCTTAATGGCACGCAAGAAAGAAAAGCTATGCTAAAAAAAGAAATACTGAGAAGAAACGGCGATTTTTCTTCCATCTATAAAAAGGGAAAATCTGTGGGAGATCGTTTTGTTGTTGTGTTTTACAGGAAAAATAATCTCCCCTATAACAGAATCGCTTTTTTAGCAAGCAAAAAAGTAGGAAACAGTGTAACTAGAAACAGAGCCAGACGGCTTATGAAAGAGAGTTACAGAAACATCAATGAAAAATTCGCTGTGGGATATGACATTATCTTTATAGCGAGAAAAACAATTATCAATTCGAAATATGCGGATGTGAAAAAATCGATTGAAGCCGCAACCAAGAGAGCAGGTATTTTGAAAAAATAAGAAGGTGATGCTTTGAGAAAAATATTGATTCTCTTAATAAAGGGCTATCAGAAATTTATATCCCCTTTATTTCCACCTACTTGCAGATTTTACCCAACGTGTTCCACCTATTTTATTCAGGCATTGGAAAAGTACGGATTTTTCAAAGGCAGTTATCTTGGAATCAAAAGGATTTTAAAGTGTCATCCCTTTCATCCGGGAGGTTATGATCCTTTAAAATAGTGGAGGAAATGAATGTACACAATATTAGGAGTAATAGCAAAACCTCTTGGCTGGTTACTTAGTTTTTTGTATGGATTTATAGACAATTACGGAATTACAATCATTGTTTTCACGATTATCGTAAAACTTTGTCTCTATCCACTCTATATAAAGCAGACCAAATCGACAGCCAGAATGTCAGAAATACAGCCGAAAATGGCGGCTCTGCAGAGAAAGTACGCTAATGATAAGGAAACTTTGAATATAAAGATGGCGGAGCTGTACAAGGAAGAGAAGTTCAACCCTATGGGCGGATGTCTTCCTATGCTTATCCAGATGCCGATCATTATGGGTCTCTTTGCTTTGCTTAGAAATCCAATGGCTTATATGAGCGATGACAGTATGCTGTTCGCGGTACATGAAAAGTTCCTGTGGATCATGGACCTGAGTCAGCCTGATAAATGGATTTTACCGATTTTGGCGGGTATAGCGACGTTTATCGCTTTTTCATTAAACCAGCAGCAGACCGATGATGCCGGAGCGGCAGCTCAGATGAACGGAATGATGAAGATGATGAAATACGTCTTTCCGATTATGATCGTATGGATGGGCAGATCTTTTCCGTCCGGACTTGCGGTATATTGGGCTTTAGGACAGGTTATGCAGATCTTCTTCAATTTACATCTGAAGACAGTAAGGAAGAAGATGAAGGAAGAAGCGAAGAAGAAAAAGAAAAAATAACCCGGTCCTTTCGTTATATAATGGAGGAAAAATAATTATGAATTTTTCAGAAAAATGGGGCACGGACGTTGAAGAAGCAGTCAAGCTGGCCCTGATCGATTTGAAGCTTGAAAGAGACGAAGTCGAAGTAACTGTTTTGGAGGAGCCCTCCAAGGGTTTTTTCGGAATCGGATCAAAGCTTGCCAAAGTAAGAGTAGAACCTAAGAAGGAAGAAGCAGTTCCGGAGCCGGAACCTGAACATATAAAAGAACATATAAAAGAACCGGAAAAACAGACAGCAGAAGAAGTTGAGATCAAAACGGAGAAAAAACCGGAACAGAGAAAGAAAAAAGAAAAAAGAAAAAGAGAAAAGAAAAGATCTGTTATTCCAAGAGAGCCGGAGGAAAGCCTCAATGTGGTAGAGTCACATCCTGCTCTTGACTTTCTGAAAGAAACGACAGAAAAGATGGGACTGACTTTGGATATCACAGCAAAGACAGGCGATAACAGTATCTATGTGGATATTAAAGGCAAGGATTCAGGGACCGTCATCGGAAAAAGAGGACAGACTCTGGATGCTATCCAATATCTGACCAGCCTTGTGGTAAACAAGGAAAATGAAAAGTATGTCCGGGTCGTTGTAGATGCGGAGAATTACAGAGCTAAGAGAGAAAAGACTCTGGAGCAGCTTGCCAACAGACTTGCGGAAAAGGTAGTAAGAACCAAGAAGAGTGTAAGACTGGAACCTATGAATCCGTATGAAAGAAAAGTGATTCATGCGACACTTCAGAGCAACCCAAATGTAACAACCAAAAGTGAAGGTGAAGAACCATACAGAAGGGTTATCATTGAGCTGACAAAATAAAGATAAAAGTGACCCGCTATTTGCGGGTCTTTTCTTTGAAAGGACAAAAGATGGAAGATACAATTGCTGCGATCGCCACCGCATATGGAGAAGGCGGCATCGGAATCGTCAGGGTAAGCGGCCCCAAAACTTTTGAAATTCTGGAACAGGTTTTCGTTCCGGCAGGCGATGGTATTTCAAACCGCAAAATGACATACGGGTATATAGAAGACAGGGAAAAGGAACAGAAAATAGATGAAGTGCTCTGCGTATTCATGAAAGCTCCTCATACCTATACCAGAGAGGACGTCGCTGAGATAAACTGTCATGGAAGTATGGTTGCTCTCAGAAAAACTCTGGAGCTGGTCCTGCGGAAGGGAGCGCGTTTGGCTGAGCCTGGAGAATTCACAAAGAGAGCTTTTTTGAATGGCCGTCTGGATCTGTCACAGGCAGAGGCGGTTATAGATATGATTAAGGCCAAGACGGATAAAACCTTCGATGTGGCGCTGGAACAACTGGATGGACAGCTGTCTCAAAAGGTAATTAATATCCGTCAGCTTCTTTTGGATCTTCTGGTAAACCTGACTGTAAATATTGATTACCCGGATGAGGACATAGAAGAACTCACTTATGAAGATTTGGAAATTCAAATATCGCAAATAAGCGATATGGTTGAAAAACTGCTGGCTACAGCAGATACCGGAAAAATTATTCGGGAAGGACTTAAGGTTGCGATAATCGGAAAACCCAATGTAGGAAAATCATCTCTCATGAACGAACTTCTCAGAGAGACAAGGGCAATCGTTACGGAAATACCTGGTACAACGAGAGATACCATTGAAGAAATTATAAGTATAAGAAATATACCTATCAGGCTGACAGATACTGCAGGTATCCGGGAGACGGAAGACAAAATCGAAAAGATAGGGATAGAAAAGAGCAAAAAATCTTTTAATGAAGCGGACTTGATTATTTTCGTAATGGACAGCAGCAGGGATATTTCCGATGAAGACAGGGAAATTATCCAATATATCGGCGGTCGCAGAGCGATTGTGCTGATTAATAAAATTGATCTGGGGAGAACCTGGAAGAGGGAAGATATTGAAGAGCTTCTTCCAAACTCTTCTGTTTTAGAAACCTCTCTTTTGGAAAAGACAGGGATTGAGGAAATAGAAGAAGTCATTTTAGATATGGTTTACGGCGGAAAAGTAAAACAGAATGAAAGCCTGATGGTAACCAATGTAAGACATAAAGATTTGCTGGAAAGAGCCAAAAGCTCACTTGAAGACGCCAGGAATATGACTTTGGGAAGAGAAGCTCTTGATTTTATTGAAATAGATATAAAGAATGCCTATGAATCTTTGGGAGAGATCATAGGAGAAACGGTTTCAGATGATATCATAAATGAAGTTTTTTCAAGATTTTGTTTAGGAAAATAGAGGATTTAAGATGGCAAGATTTTTAATGGGAGAATATGATGTGATCGTTGTGGGAGCAGGCCACGCAGGATGTGAGGCAGCCCTGGCCAGCGCGCGCATGGGAAAAAAGACATTGATTCTTTCAATCAATTTGGAAGCGGTAGCTATGATGGCCTGCAATCCTTCTATTGGAGGAACCGGAAAGGGCCATTTGGTTCGTGAGATCGATGCCCTTGGCGGTGAAATGGGCATTAATATTGATAAAACGTTTATACAGAGCAAAATGCTCAATACGGCAAAGGGGCCGGCAGTTCATTCGCTGCGGGCCCAGGCCGATAAAAACCGCTATCATGAGGAAATGAAAAAGACCCTGGAAGAACAGGAAAACCTTGATTTAAAACAGGGAGAGGTAGTGGATCTGATCATTGAGGATGGAAAGGCCTGCGGCGTTGTGCTGAAAACCAATTCCGTATATCGTTCCAAAGCTGTGATACTGGCAACAGGAACATTTCTGAAAGGGAAGATCTTTATTGGAGAAAGCGTGTTTGACAGCGGTCCCAATGGGCTTGCCCCATCCGTGGAGCTGGGCGACAATCTGAGAAAATACGGACTTCCCATGAGAAGATTTAAAACGGGAACTCCGGCCAGAGCCCTGGGAAAAAGCCTGGATTACACGAAAATGACAGAGCAGCCGGGAGATGAGAAAATCGTTCCCTTCTCCTTTTTAAACGATGATCTGAAAAAAAATCAGATTTCCTGTTGGCTGACTTATACCAATGAAGAAACCCATACGGTAATCCGAAAGAACTTTCATCGCTCCGCTTTGTTCGGCGGACAGATCGAAGGGGTAGGGCCAAGATACTGTCCGTCCATTGAAGATAAGGTAAACCGGTTTGCCGATAAGAAAAGACATCAGCTTTTCATTGAGCCGGAAGGGCTTACTACAGACGAAATGTATATACAGGGAATGTCGTCAAGTCTCCCTGAAGATGTTCAAGAACAATTCTATAAAACAATACCAGGTCTTGAAAACCTTAAAATTGTAAGGCCGGCTTATGCTATAGAATATGATTGTATTGATCCGTTAGATTTAAAATTAAATTTAGAAAATAGAAGTATAGAAAATTTATTTTGCGCCGGACAGTTTAATGGCAGCTCCGGATACGAAGAAGCGGCGGCACAGGGTTTGATGGCCGGAATTAACGCAGTGTTAAAAATTGACAAAAAAAATCCGTTTATTCTCGACAGAAGCGAGGCTTATATTGGCGTTCTAATCGACGATCTGGTGACAAAAGGTACTAATGAGCCTTACAGAATTATGACCAGCAGAGCGGAATATAGGCTGGTTCTCAGGCAAGACAACGCAGACCTGCGCTTGACAGAGCGCTCCTATGGCCTTGGATTGGCTTCTAAATCAAGATATGAAAGATTTTTACAAAAAAAGAAAATTGTTGAATTAGAGAAAGATCGTTTGACAAAGAAAATGGTTTCCCCTGAAGAAATCAATCCCTTATTGGAAGAATTGGGGAGCACCCCGGTTAAAAATAAAATTTCTTTGATGGAGCTGATGAAACGTCCTCAGGTTACTTATGAATCCCTTAAAAAAATAGACGATTCAAGGCCTGAGCTTTCTGATCATGCCAGAGCTCAGCTGGAAGTTCAGATTAAGTATGAAGGCTATATATCAAAACAAGAGCAGCAGATAAAGAGATTTAAAAAATTAGAGGATAAAAAACTGGATAGTTCTTTTGACTATGATAAAGTTGACGGCCTTCGGATCGAAGCGCGCCAGAAGCTGAATCAGTTTAAGCCGATATCGCTGGGGCAGGCCTCGAGAATATCAGGGGTATCTCCTGCGGATATTAATGTGCTGCTTATTCATCTGGAAAAAATGAGAAGGAAAAAATCATGAAACAATTGGAAAAAGCTTTTGATGAATTGAATATAAAATATGACACTTCTGTTTTAATGAAATACGAGAATTATATGAAGGGCATATTGAAATGGAATGAAATGGTGAATTTGACCACCATCACAGATCCGGAGCAATTTATTACAAAGCATTATATCGATTCGCTGCTTTCAGTCCCTTACAGAGAATTTCAAGAGGCGGAAAGAATTGTAGATGTAGGAACCGGAGGTGGATTTCCGGGAATTCCCCTGGCTCTGGCCGCTCCTGATAAGGACTTTATTCTGATTGATTCCCTGAATAAAAGGATTAAGATTATAGAAGAACTCTGTCAGGAAATCGGAATCCTCAACGTGAGGCCCATACATGGGAGGGCAGAAGAGCTGGCTCGAAATAAAAAGCACAGACAGAAATATGATCTGTGTGTATCCAGAGCCGTAGCCAATATGGCCACATTATCCGAATACTGTCTGCCCTTTATTAAAAAAGGAGGATGGTTCATGGCCTATAAAGGACCGGATACGGAGCAGGAACTGAAAGATGCGGAGAAGGCTCTGCGCATCCTGGGTGGAAAAATCCGCAGAGAAGAACGGGCGCAATTGACCAATTTTGAATTGGAACACAAGATTATCTTTATAGAAAAAACGGGAGATACCCCTTCGAAATATCCGAGAAAAGCGGGAACTCCATCGAAAGAACCCCTAAAATAGAAAATAAGGGGTTTTTTTGTTGAAAAAAAACCCTTTTCCCGGGACAAGTCTCCTGATAAGATGAATTCAGGACAAGGAGGGAGACAGAAATGTTAATCAAGAAAGTGACAGAAGTTCCTATTGATATGATCTTTACAAATCCGGAACAGCCAAGAAAAATCTTTGGCGAGGAAGAGCTTCTTGAGTTGAGAGATTCCATCAAAGAATACGGCGTCATACAGCCGATTATTTTGAAAAGATATAATAACGGTTCATACATAGTCATAGCAGGAGAAAGAAGATTAAGAGCCGCCACAATGGCAGGACTTACAAAAATACCGGCCATCATTCGTGAAGCGGATGATAAAGATGCCGCTATCATAGCCCTGGTGGAAAATGTACAGAGAGAAAATCTGGGCTACATGGAAGAGGCTCAGGCGTACAGCCGCCTTATGGAAGAATTTGAACTTACTCAGGGAGAGCTGGCCGAAAGAGTCGGAAAAAAGCAGTCAACTATTTCAAATAAAATCAGGCTTCTCAGCCTTCCGGAGGATATTCAGAGAGAGCTTGTTACCAATCGTCTGACGGAACGTCATGCCCGGGCGCTGCTGAAGATACCGGATGACGAAACAAGAAGAATGGTGATAGACCGCATTGTATCCCATGGACTGAATGTAAGGCAGAGCGAAAAATTAATTGAAGACGTTCTGGAAAAACAGCAGGAGGAAAAACGGAAGCAAAATAAAATAAGGTACATAAGTTATAAGCTGTACCTCAATACAATAAGGAAAACCTTTAATGAAATCTTTCAGGTAGAACAGGGGGCCAAGTACACACAGGAAGATAAAGGCGAGTATTATGAAGTAAAAATCACCATACCAAAAAACACTCCAAAACAGAAACAGGCAGTTAACCAATAAAGGAATGTTTCACGTGAAACATTCCTTTTTTTATGCAAAAAGTATAGTAAAAAAAAGCCCGATGGTATATAATCGAATCATATGAAAAATTGCTTGTAATTTAATAAGGAGGAACTATTTTGGGAAAGGCAATTGCAATATTTAACCAGAAGGGCGGGGTAGGTAAGACGACAACGAATATCAACCTGGCAGCTTGTCTGGCTTTAAAGGGGAAAAAAGTATTGATTCTTGATATCGATCCGCAGGGAAACACAACCAGCGGAATCGGTTTATCAAAAAAAGAATTAGGCAATACTTCTTATGAAATTTTAGTAGAAGATAATATAGATCCAAAGACAGCTATCGTGGAAACTGAAGTCCAGAATCTTGATATTATTCCGGCTAGTGTGCAGTTGGCCGGCGCCGAGGTTGAGCTGATACATCTGCAGGGGAGAGAAAAAAGGCTGAAATACGCTTTAGACCAGATTAAACCGGATTATGACTATATTTTTATAGACTGCCCTCCATCCTTGGGTCTTTTGACAATCAACTCTCTGACTGCAGTAGACTCTGTGCTGATTCCAATTCAATGTGAATTCTATGCCTTGGAAGGCGTGAGCCAGCTGATGAGCACCATTGAGATTGTAAAGAAAAATATGAATCCTGACCTGGAAATACAGGGCGTCATTCTCAGCATGTTTGACGGGAGAACCAATCTTTCCGTACAGGTTGTGGAAGAGGTTAAAAAATATTTTAAAGAAAAAGTCTATACCACTGTAATTCCAAGGAATGTAAGACTTGCCGAAGCACCCAGCTACGGAATGCCGATCATGCAGTATGATCCGAAATCCGCAGGAGCACAGGCGTATCAGGAATTTGCTGATGAATTCTTAAATCTGGAGGACGAACAGTAATGGCAGCAAAAAACAGAGGTCTTGGGAGGGGTCTGGACGCTCTTTTCAGCAGCTCGGAAATTGATACAAAAGAAATTTCCGCTGAAAAGAAAGAAGAAATCCAGGCCAGGGGAATTGATTTTATTAATATTAACGATATTAAACCAAATGAAAATCAGCCCCGAAAGGTATTTGATGAAGAAAAATTGCAGGAGCTGGCAAGTTCCATCAGAGAACATGGACTGATTCAGCCGGTAATTCTGAGAAAAGCGGAAAAGGGATACGAAATCGTTGCCGGAGAAAGACGCTGGAGAGCCTGCAGAAAAGCCGGCCTTAAGGAAATTCCCTGCATTATTAAAGAACTGACGGATGAGCAGAATATGCTGGTTGCGATTATTGAGAATATGCAGCGTGAGGACCTCAACCCTATAGAGGAGGCTGAAGGACTCAACCAGATGATCGGAAATTTCGGTATGACACAGGAGGAAGTTTCAAAGAGTGTGGGAAAGAGCAGACCTTACATAACAAACTCGCTCCGTCTCTTAAAACTTCCGGAAGAAGTCAGGAACTTTGTCTCAGAAGGAAAGCTTACAACCGGGCATGCCCGCGCCATAGCAGGAATTGCGGATAAAGAAAAGCAGATAGAACTCGCTGAGTTTACGATAAAAGGAGAATTGTCCGTCAGGGAAATTGAAAAGCTTATAAAGGAAGAGCATTCCCCGAAAAAGAGAAATCCCAGAAAAAAGGCAGCGAAAAGCGCCGACGTCAAAAGAGTGGAAGAGGATCTGAAACATATTATAGGAACAAAGGTAACCCTTAATCAATCGGGTAGAAAAGGTAAAATTGAAATTGAGTATTACAGCAGAGAAGAACTGGAACGATTGATTGAACTGCTGAAAACACTGGGATAGAGAAAAAGGTTTCACGTGAAACACAGATGAATAGAACAGAATTAGAAGCCTGTATGGAAGAGGTTATGGCAGAATGTAAAGCTCTTAAAATTCCCATAAGCGGTAAAATTGATCCTCAGATATATATTAACAGAAGAGCAAAGAGCAGATTTGCCGCCTGTAAAAGGGAAGCCGGTAAAGAGTGCTATAAAATCGAAGTATGTGAATCCCTTTTGGGAACAGATAGAATGACAGTAAAGAGCATTCTTGCCCATGAGCTGCTCCATACCTGCTGCGGATGTTATAATCATGGAGACCGTTGGAAATTTTATGCGGATATGATGAATCGCAATTACGGGTACGATATTAAAACGGTTACCACTTATGAAGCTTTGGGCCTGAAGGCTCCGGATAAAAAGAAGACCATTCGATACATGGTTGTATGCCAACGGTGCGGCAAAAAGATCTACAGGCAGAAAAAATCCCGACTGATTACCAATACCAGCGACTACCGCTGCAGCTGCGGAGGCAGGCTGAAAGCCTATAAGGCAGAATAAAAGCAGAACGCTGAAAAGACGTTCTGCTTTTCTATATGTTCTTACAAATAATCCTCCAGCCTGCTTTGTACACAATCCCGAATTTCTTCAGCAAGGATTTTCGCATGTTTACGATTCATTCCAATCTCTGCGGCAACTTCAAGAAGATCGTTTATTCCCGGGTCTTTGCCATTTCCAAAAACAGTTGTAGCATGCTCTCCGCCCAGAGAATAGCTGTAAGTCAGATCATATGCAGGAGACAAAACCCAGCAATTTTCCTGCTCCTCATATAAATATGAAAAATTTTTGGAATGATCGTCTTGGTTATGGGCAAAGACATTGAAACACATCAGCCGGTACAATTTTTCTACCTCCAAAAAGTCTTTGGTTATTTCCAGCGTCAGTTTCATAAGCGTTGTGTAGTCCAGATTGGGAACGCGATGGGAAGTTTCTAAAATACCACTGACAGAAAGCATATGGATACGCTCTATTTTCCCATTCTCGTCTCTTCTTCTGTCAAACCTCTTTGTACCGAAATAGCCGGCACATTGTTTTGATGGAAATAGTTTGGTTTCTTCCATCTGAATTCCACATTCTTTTGCGCAAAGCGAATAATGATATTCCTGCAAGCCTATTTTCTTACTGTCCTGGGATGACGGAAACTTAATAATCCAGTCTTCCCCATCAACCCTTGTGAGAATTTTGGGTCTTGCACCACCGGAAGAACCGCCGAGTGAAAAGATCTTATCTAAATCCTCGGAAAAATCAGTTTCAAGAATTTTACCGCATTCTTCCGCAATTTGATCCAGATCCAGGTCCGATTTTTCTGTTTCAAAATGGCGCGCCGGTTCATAAGTAAGAGCGCCCATACCGGAACTTCCCACAATAGAAAGGCGATACAGCTTGCCGATGGTATGAGGATCAATGCGATTTTTTAGAAGCAGGCGATCCAGCAAGAATCGGCCCCAGCCATCAGGAAGACTGTCGGCAAAGACTCCAAAGAGCCCATCAAAAGGATCAATTTTAGGAACAAAAACCTTTGATGAAATCGGAAGAGAAAAAGGGCTGACAGAAAAACCTTCCGCTATCCACTGCTGATCATATTCAAAAGCGGCTAATCCGTCTTTATAAGCGGCCAGGGTACCGACCTTTTTTTCATGATAAAAAACATTCAGCTGTTTAATAATTTCCATTTATAATCTCCTCGATTGACAAAAAAGGAACTTCCTCAAACAGGGCGGTTAACTCATCCTCAATGCCCAATGCAATAGCGATCTTGATAAGGGAGCGCAGAGAAATTTCCCCACGCTGCTCAAAGCGCTTTAGAGAACCCAGGCTGACCCCTGATTTTTCACTCAACCGTTTTTGCGATATTTTCCGGCGCCTGCGGATTTCCCGGATACGGCCCGCAATAATCATTTCGATCTCGCCGGGTGTTTTTTGATTTAAATTAAACATATTCATAGCTAATATTTTATCCTATTTATGAAAAAATAGCAAGAAATAGCGAATATATTAACCCAAAAAGAACTTAAGGCAATTTAAAATTATTTAGCATGAACCCTGCCATCTATGAATACAATATAGCGAGTATATGTATAGGAAAACAGAGGGGGAACAACCATGACCTATGAAGAAAAAATACCTGAATTTGCATTACAGCCAGCAAAAGCAGCCGATGAGAATCCGGATACAGCGCAGGTGGACGACGGCTTTGATCCAACTCCTTATGATAGACTTTTAGTGCCTGCCCGCCAGGAAGAAAATGAAAGCCCGGAACAGTCAGCAGAAGCACCGCAGAATTCTCCTGCGGCGCAGGAAAAGGATGAAGAAACATTAACGGAAGATAAGAAACCAGAAGAACAGAAAGAAATGCAGGAACGCGATGCGAAACAAGTTTCACAGAAGCAGTCTGAAGAACTTGCGGCAGAGGGGGAAGAACAGCCACCCGAAGCACAAGAGGAAATCCAACCCGTATTTTTAGGAGAAAAAACAGCAAAAGATACGGCAGCCATTCCGGCAGGAGAACCAATAAAAATTATGCCGCTCGCAGGGCAGGCTGTTTACAATGACCTGAAACTGACGGCAGTCGCACAATGCCTGGAAACAAAGATCTTTGTAGAAGAAGATATCCTTGTTCCCGACATAAAGCCGGACCTGATATCCATTCTTTCTATGGATGGAAAAGCCTTTCTTTCCAGTAAAGAAATACAGGTAGGTCAGGGGGATGGCGACAGCATTAAGGTTACGGGAGAAGTGACCCTGCAGACAATCTATCTGCCGGAGGATAAAGAGGAGGAGTCGATCTCCATTATACAGTCCAGACTTCCGTTCAAGACCGACTGGCAGGTAACAGCCTCGCCGCTGTCCCACCTGGTTATCGAACCGACAATCGAAAGAATCGACTATTCCGTAATCAATGAACGCAAATTCCGCGCCAAGATAACGCTGGGACTTTCCATGAAAGAATATGCAGAAAAAGAACTTCAGTTCTTTGAAAGTCTTCGCAATGAAAAACTGGAGCTTCTGAAAGAGACCATTAAAATGAGCCATATAGCTCTTCGCAAGGAAGAGTCGGTTGAACTCTCGGAAGACCTGAAAATTAAGGAAGGAAATCCAAAACCAATCAAAATTCTGAAAACAGATATCAACGTGGTAGAAAATCATAAACAGACGACTTCTGAAAAAATGGTTATCAACGCAGCGGTAAGAGTAAATGTTCTCTATATGGGAGAAGAAGAAAAGGATGGAGAAACCATCCAAAGACCCGCATTCTTCCAGGGAAAGGCAGACTTTACACAATTTATTCTTATGAATAAAGAGGATAATCTGGCTATGAGCAAGGTTTCCTTCAGCGATAAAGATCTGGACGTAGAAATTAATGAAGAAGAGGAAGACGGCTTTATTCTCAAGGGAACCGTAAACACCTCGGTTGAAGTATATCAGAATCTTGAGAAGGAAGTTGTTTCCGACCTGTACCACAGCACAAAGGATACGACGTATGATTATACGGAAAAAAATATTGAAGCAATTCTGGGAACCAGCACTACAGAAGTATCAGCAAGAGAAATCTTTGACATACCGGAAAAGAACGGACCTGTCGGAAAAATCCTTTATATCAACGGCCGTATCAAAGAACAAAACGCAAGGGCGGAGCAGGGGAGAGCAACGGTAGAAGGTATCCTGGAAGGAACGATTCTATGTATTCCGGAGGACCCGGAAAAGCATCCTTTTGCAGTCAGACAGGATATTCCTTTCAGAGGTGCGATGGATATACCTGCGGCAAAGGAAGGAATGAAAACGGAATGCCAGATTGGAATCAAGGATCTCTGGTCCGATAAGATCAATGGCAAGCAGGCGGAAGTAAACGCAAGCCTGCAGATTGAAACAGCCGTCATAAAAGAAACTTCTCTAAAACTGATTAAAAATCCTTGTTTTATTGAAAACGATCAAAGCAAGAGACCTTCTTCCATGGTGCTTTACATAACCAGAAAAGACGACAGCCTCTGGAAAATCGCAAAAAAATATAAAACCAGCATAGAAACGATAAAAAGCATCAATGAATTGAACGAATCGCCTAATTTGTCGGAAGGTACGCGCCTGCTGATTGTAAAATAAAAAAGTGTGAATGTATAAAAAAGTCCTCCTTGGTGAAGAATGAAACTACAAGGAGGATATTTTTATGAAAAACACGGATTTAAAAGAAAAATGTATTCTTAGTCTGATTTTGGTCATAGTAATGGGTTTTATCCTTTTTTATACATACGAGGATGAACCGGCCAATCAATATAGCGGCATTATCCGGCTGCACGTCATTGCCAACAGCGACAGCGCGGAAGATCAGAACCTGAAATTAAAAGTAAGGGATCAGATTATTAAGGAAGTGGGAAGCCTGGAAAAGAGTCAGAATATCGACGAGTCCCGCAGCTATTTGGAGGAGCATCTGGGGGATATGGAAAAGGTCGCTGCAAAGGTTATTGAGGAAAATGGAAAAGAATACGGAGCCCAGGCGGACCTGGGAGTAAGATGGATTCCGGCCAAGACCTACGGAGATATGTACTTTCCCGCAGGAAATTATGAGGCTCTGAACCTTACCCTGGGAGACGGAAAAGGGCAAAACTGGTGGTGCGTTCTCTTTCCGCCGCTGTGCCTCATCGAAGAAGACGAAGACGCCATGGACGATCTGGGGTACAGCAAAGATCAGCAGATACAAATAAAATCCAAGCTGATGGAAATCTTAAATAATAAAGAAAACGAAAAGACCGATATCATTTAGAATATCGGTCTTTTCGCATATCTTATTATTACTTATTAAGAGGAAGTTTTCTCTTCTAAGGTAAGTTTTATTTCTTTTGATTGGCCGTCTCGGAGAACAATGTAGGTTACCTTATCTCCAACCTTGTGGGATGTGATGATCGACGAAAGTGTATCAATGTTGTCGATTTCTTTACCGTCTACCGAGTA
Source organism: Anaerovorax odorimutans (assembly GCF_024459955.1). Taxonomy (GTDB): domain Bacteria; phylum Bacillota; class Clostridia; order Peptostreptococcales; family Anaerovoracaceae; genus Hominibacterium; species Hominibacterium odorimutans_A. The sequence goes on along the minus strand of NZ_JANFXK010000013.1, from coordinate 27,372 downwards.
AACCAGATCTCCGGACTTAAATCCCGCTTTCTTAGCATTGCTGCCGGTTACTTCCTGTATATAGACGCCTCCCACCGATTGCTGCTGTCCGCCTCCGAAGAAGCTGTTGCCGCCTTGCTGCTGCCCGGACATATCAACATAAGACATCCCGGTTGAAGGTTTTCCTTTTACATATCCGCCTTTCATCAACTGGTCGGCAACCTCCGCGACCCGATTAACCGGAATGGCAAACCCCAGTCCCTCCACATCGGAGCCGGAGGATTTAGCTACCACTACGCCGATCAGCTGTCCGTATTGATTGAACAGGCCGCCGCCTGAATTTCCGGGGTTAATCGACGAATCTGTCTGTAAGAGTGTCATGGTCTTTCCATCAATGCTGATGGAGCGGTCCAATGCGCTGATGATGCCGGCGGTTACCGTTCCTCCCAGCTCACCGAGAGGATTACCGATGGCAACAGCCAGGTCTCCGACATTCAACTGTTCGCTGTTTCCCATAGTAACAGCAGTCAGATTTTTTGCATTGATTTTCAGGACCGCTACATCTGTATCTGCATCAGTACCTACCAGCTTTGCTTCATATTCTTTCTTGTCACTGGTAGTTACTGTTATTTTACCGGCACCTTCAATTACATGATTATTGGTCACAATATAGCCGTTGCTCTTAATGATGACACCGCTTCCCGCACCTTCTATTACGGCCTGCTGCATCCAGGCATCCGCCTGAACGGACTCTGTCTTGATCTCCACCACGGAATCCTGCGCTTTAGCCGTAATTTCCTGAACAGTCATGGAGCTGCCGGTGGCATCCTCCAGATTAAAGCCGGTGGTTTTGGCATTGGTGGTATTGTCCTTGCCGGCCGAATACGGTGAAGAGACGCCCGTGCCGCCTGCCAGCATCGCTCCCCCAAAACCAAAGGCGCTGGAGAGCAGAACGCATACCATGATGATCGCCGCCAAACTGGTCCTGGTCAGCTGAACCGGTTTGCTTTTTTTCTTCTTTTTCGCTTTTCTTTGGCCCCTTCCCGGCTGACCCGGATCAGGAATCGGCTCTGTCGGAATCATCTGTCCGGGGTTCGGCCCGCTGGTGTATCTATATTCATTGTTGTCAAAGTTATCCATAGATCTTTCCTCCCTTTATTCGTTTTGTCCTTTTGTTGAGATTAATATACACGGCATTTATGATTTTTTTGTGTCGAAACCGTGTAAATCTAAAATAAAGTTATTAATAATTTCTTACAACTATGTTAGAATTGAAAGGAAAAGATAAAAAAAGAGGTATAAGGAATATGAGCAAAGCAATTATAGCAATTGATAAAAGCGGATCTTACCGGGTATATCTGACGATCACTACGGATATGGTCGAGGAGGCGCGCAATATACACATGACCACGCCGCTGGCGACAGCCGGCCTGGGAAGAGTTCTCACAGCCGCGGGTCTTATGGGCATCATGCTGAAAAATCCGCAGGACAAGCTTACGGTCCAGTTCAAAGGAGAGGGGCCGGCAAAGCAGATTCTGGCAACGGCCGACGGATGCGGCAACGTAAAGGGGTATATCGCCAATCCGGACGTAGACCTGCCCCTGACAAAGGAAGGCAAGCTGGATGTCGGCGGTTCCTTAGGTCTGGGCGATCTGACCGTAATCAAGGATCTGGGGCTGAAAGAGCCATATATGGGAACCATTGCGCTGGTGAGCGGAGAAATCGCTGAAGATCTGACAGCTTACTTTTTTATTTCCGAGCAGCAGAATACTTCCGTTGCCCTGGGCGTAAAAATAGAGAGAGACTATCATGTGGGAGCTGCCGGAGGCATGATTATACAGATGCTCCCACAGGCAGAGGAAGGCGCAGTGGAGGCTTTGGAAGCCATGATCGGCAGTCTGCCTCCCCTGACAACGATGATCGATGAAGTCAGGGAAAGCTCCGCGGGAAAAAGCGAGGGCGGAATGGTGCAGGCCCTTCTGGAGAGGGTATTCAAAGATATGCCGCCGGAATATCAGGTACAGAGGCTGGACGATAGAGAAGTGAACTGGTCCTGTGACTGCAGCCATCAGCGTTTGGAAAGAGCGCTTATGTCCATTGGAAAAAAAGACCTGAAAGAGATCATAGAAGAAGACGGTCAGGCAGAGCTGCAGTGCCAGTTTTGCCTGAAGAAATATCATTTTAACAAGAAAGAACTGGAAGCAATATTGGAGGGAATTTCATAATGAAAAATATTATGATGAAAATCATCGGCACACAGGTAACGGCCGACCTGGAAGAAGATCAGCTGGAATTCATAACAGAAGGAAAGCTGTACCAGAGAGGGGACGCCCTTTATCTGATCTACGATGAAAGCGAGATATCCGGCATGCCCGGATGCAGAACCCGTTTGAAATTAAAAAACGGTACTATAAAGATGAAGCGGGTAGGGGAAAACGTTGGTTTGGATACGGAGATCGAATTCGAAAAAGGAAAACGCTACACTGGCTATTACGATACGCCTTTCGGCGCCATTGAGATGGAAGTCCTCACAAACCATGTGGAAAACAGCGTGACCGCAGAAGGAAAGGGAAGCCTTGACATTGATTACCATATCAGCTTGAAAGGGCTGGTAGAAGGCAGAAATAAATTGAACATAGAGCTTATGTAAAATAAGAGGAGGGTTTTGGAGTTATGATGAAACAAAAGACGATTCGTATAATAGCCATTGCCATTATAGCAGCAATGGTAGTGACCAGCGTAGTCAGCGCGGTTATTTTTCTGTAAAGGAGAGGAACTTGATGACAAAGATAGGATTTGACGCAGAAAAGTATATTGAAGAACAATCCAAGTATATTCTGAAACGTATTAATGAAGGCGACAGTGAAAGGCTTTATCTGGAATTCGGCGGAAAACTGGTGCATGATAAACACGCCATGCGGGTGCTCCCCGGATTTGACGAAAATGCCAAAATAAAATTATTGCAGAAGATGAAGGATCAGGCAGAAATCATTATCTGTATCTACTCAGGAGATATTACCACCAGCAAGACGAGGGCTGATTTTGGAATCACCTACGACCTGGAAGTTCTCAGATTGATCGATATGTTTCGGAAATACGATCTTGCCATCAACAGTGTAGTTGTTACCCGCTATGAAGACGATGCCCCCGCAGTCGATATGTTTCTCAACAAATTAGACCGTCGGGGCATTAAAACGTACAAACACAGATTCACCAAAGGGTATCCGACGGATGTGGAGACCATTGTAAGCGATGAAGGATACGGTGCGAACCCTTACATAGAAGTAAGCAAGCCTCTGGTAGTTGTCACAGGGCCGGGCGGCGGCAGCGGAAAGCTGGCCACTTGCCTGTCCCAGCTTTACCATGATTATAAGAGAGGAACAAAAGTCCGTTATGCGAAATTCGAGACTTTCCCCATTTGGAGCATCCCTCTCAAGCACCCGGTAAATATCGCCTACGAAGCGGCAACGGCGGACCTGAAGGATGTCAACATGATCGACTCCTTCCACCTGGAAGCTTACGGAGAAATGGCGGTAAACTATAATCGGGATCTGGAAGTTTTTCCGGTTGTAAAGAGGATCATCGAGAAGATAACCGGGGAAGAATCCGAATACAAGAGCCCCACCGACATGGGCGTCAACCGGGCCGGCTTCAGCATCATTGACGATGAAGCCGTCAAGGAGGCCGCTTGTCAGGAAATTATAAGAAGATATCTGACGGCTCTGTGTGATTATAAAAAAGGAAAGATCGATGACGGAGCATTGGAAAGATCCAAGCTCCTGATGGACGAGCTGGATCTGAAAGTGGAGGACAGAAAGGTTGTCAAGCCGGCCAGGGAGTACGCAGAGTACAAGCGTAACTGCAACGCGCGTTACGAGAACGTCGTTGTCATGTCCCTGGAACTTCCGGACGGTACGATTGTCACAGGGCGAAGCTCCCGCAGAATGGTAGCCGCCGCCGCCGCGGTTCTCAATGCCATTAAGCTTTTATGCGGCATGGCAGATGAGATTCACCTCATTTCTCCCAATGTGCTGAAAGGGATTCAGGATATGAAGACCGATATTCTTCTTCATGAAAAAACAAGTCTCCACTGCGAAGAGATATTGAGCGCCCTGACTATTTCCGCGGCCACCAACCCGTCGGCGGAAGTAGCCCTCAGCAAACTGCCTTCTCTGCGCGGCTGCCAGGCCCACTGTACGGCCATTCTCAGTGAGCGGGACGAGCAGACGGTTAAAGCGCTGGGAATTGACGTAACCTGTGATCCGGAGTATATTACTAATAACTTGTATTTTAGTTAGAGAACGTGTTAAATCGAGAAAGGCGGTGAATTCGTGGTCATCTTCAACGAAGAATATGAAAAAAAGCTGATTGAGGCTTTTCAGCATTTTGTTCGCAATGAACCATACGATTATTCGTTTATCCGCCCTGAAATCTACGATTCATGGGTGAGATCAAGGAAGTTCAATATTGAGTACAACTCACCTGTGAAAGTAAAAAAACTGGATGAGAAAGAGAGAAAAAAGCTTGTTCAGGAAAACGCAGTATTGATCGAGACCGCGAGAAAACATCTGAACAAGATTTATGATGTCATAAAACCCACCGGCTATTATATTTTTATCAGTGATAGCCGCGGCTATCTGCTGGACATCATCAGCGATAAAGATCTGCTGAGCCAGTATGAATACGATCCTTCCCTGGTGGTGGGAGCCAGCCGAAATGAAAGGTACGTAGGAACCAATGCCATCGGGACCTGCCTGCAGGAGAAAAAGCCGATGGTTTTTTGGGGTGAAGAGCATTACAATCTGGTTCATAAAAAATACACCTGTTCAGGAGCACCCATCCACGGCGCCAACGGAGAGATCATAGGGGCCATTTCCCTGACCGGAAGAAAAGAAGACTACCAGGAGCACACCCTGGGTATCGTTATTTCCATAGTCGATGCCATAGAGGCTGAGCTAAGGAGCCGGAATACAAAGAAAGGGCCGTCCGCCACAGAATATACCTTTGATAACCTGATCGGCGAATGCAAGGAAATGAAGGAGATGACGGAAATCGCCAAGCAGGTGGCGAAAATCGACGCGCCGATTCTTCTTTGGGGTGAGAGCGGAACCGGTAAGGAAGTTCTGGCCCAGTCCATCCATAATGAAAGTCTGCGAAAAAGCGGGCCTTTTATCGGGATTAACTGCGGAGCCATTCCCAGAGAACTGATTGAAAGCGAGCTTTTCGGATATGAAGAAGGCTCTTTTACCGGCGCCAGCCGGGGAGGGCGTCCGGGCAAGCTGGAGGCGGCTTCCGGAGGCACGCTCTTTTTAGACGAAGTGGAGAGTATGCCTCTCGATGTTCAGATAAAATTGCTGCGGGTCCTTTCCACCTTCAAAGTGACAAGGGTGGGTTCCAACAAAGAGATTCCCATCGACATTCGCATCATTTCCGCCAGCAAAAGCGATCTTTACCTGGAAGCAGAGCAGGGAAGATTCCGTGAAGACCTTTATTACCGCATTAATACCATTACCCTGAAAATCCCCCCGCTTAGAAAGCGAAACGGAGACATTCGTCTGCTGGCTGACTACTATATTGAGCAGCTGAAGAAAAACATGGGCCTCAGCAAACTGATTGTTCCCAAAAGTTTTTACGACATGCTGGAAAACTACGATTGGAAAGGCAATGTAAGAGAACTTAAAAACATACTGGAAGGCGTCATTGCCATGTCAAAGGAAGGGGAAGAAATCAACACCTCTATGCTTCCCGACCGTATGGTGAATAAAACCAGAAACACTCGCCTGAAAAATACCCGCCTGAAAGAAGCCGAAATAGAGATCATTAAAAACGAAATTGAAAAGGCCGGCGGAAATCTCAGCGCTGCGGCAAAAGCCTTAGGCATTGCCAGGAGTACGCTGTATCAGAAATTGAAAAACAACACGGAGCTATCCGAGTATTTGAAGAAGTGATCGAATTTCGACAAAATGTTCGATTTTCGTACAGTCTTGTTTTTCAGAAGGTGGCTGCAAACACAATTCGCTGCCAGTAAATAAAATAATAACTGCTAAGAAAGCTTGTAACTGCAAGCTTTCTTTTTATTACCCGAAATTATTCAGAATATTTTGGCATATATTTTGCGGTCTTATACGATACAAACTGACAGTAAGGGGAAGCGGGAATCAACAGACGATGAAAGGAGAAATAAAAATGGTAAAGAAAAACAAAAAAATCCTGGCAATTCTAATGGCGATAGGAATGGTTATCACATGCCTTGCCGGATGCGGAGGGAGCAAAGACGGCAGCTCCGAAAAAGATCTCAGCGCGGAAGAAGCGAAGACGGAGTTATATTCCATGCTTCCTGACACCTGTCTTTCCGGTTTTCTAGATCCGACATCCCTGGAAGACAGAACAGATATTGATAAAGCTCTACCCTTCAAACCGAAAGATCCCAACCATGTGGTGATTGGATGGACGGAACAGACACAGGGAGACCCATGGTTTGTTTCTGTAAAAGATTCCGCTGAGAAATGGGCAAAGAAATACGGATACACCCTCTATTTCGATGTGGCGGACTTTGAGCTTTCCAAACAAAGCGCGCATATCGACTCCTACATTTCACGCGGTGTTGACGTTATCGTAATCGATCCGGTTGACGTAACCGGCATTGCCGCCGATATTGAGCGTGCCGTGAAAGCAGGGATTCCTTGTATCGGTTTTGGATCTGAAATCTTTGGAGCTCCTGTAGTTACAACGATCAACGCCAACATCTTTTCCGTAGGTTATTCCGCGGGCAAGTACACGGCAAGTCAGTTTAAAGAGGATGAACCGATCAATATGGGAATTGTTCTGGGCGTTATGGGCAACTCCACTGCGGAAACACGTGTCAACGGTATGCTGAGCGGTATGATCTATGAACGCGCGCAGCAGAGGGGCGTCGATTACACCATGGAACAGGCGACTCTGGATGCCACCAATCTGTTCAATGACCTGAGAAAGAAAGGTACCTTTGACTCAGAAAAATGGAATATGACTTGTCTGGGCTCCGGTGAAGGAAACTGGACCTTTGAAGGAGGCATCGACGTGGCCGAACCGATCATTGCCGCCAATCAGGATAAACTCAACCTCTTTATAGGAGAAAATGACTTCCAGGGGCTCGGTGCCGCACAGGCGCTTAAAAATTACGGGCTGACGGATAAAGTCCTCGTAGCCTGCCCGGGTAATGGAATGAAAACTGAATTGGAAAAGGTTAAGGATGGAACGCTCCTGTGTGACGGTCCCCATAACGGGCAGGCCTTCGCAATGGAAACCATCAACTTTATAAAAGCGCTGGCTGACGGAAGTAATAAGTGGGACGCCAACAACCTGCCGATGCTGACCGCTTTCAAAGCCTTCAACATTAACAGGGATACAATGGATACCTATTGGGATGATGACAAAGAAAACCTGTACCATAAAACAGCACCGCTGGAAGTTCTCACCGTTCCTGAGGTCATCAAGGCGATTGAAGACGGGTCCTATTATGAAGACTGGGTTCCTTCAAAGTAACCGCTCTATGGACCTTTGCAAAAGAAATATAGCTGTCCACAGGCCCGGGAGGGTTTCTGCTCCCGGGCCTGTATGTCGAACTTTGCTATAGGAAAGAGGAGAGCAGAATGAGCAACCAAAGAGAAATGATAAGAATGGATGGAATCAGCAAAGCCTTCGGCGGTGTAGCCGCACTGGATAATGTAAGCTTTCAGGCTCTTGCAGGTGAAATTCACGCACTCATAGGTGAGAACGGGGCGGGGAAATCCACCCTGATGAAATGTCTGGCCGGAGCATATGAGAAAGATACGGGAAAGATATACATAGACGGACAGGAAGCGGAAATAACCAATCCCAGGCAGGGACAAGACCAGGGAATCTCCGTAATCTATCAGGAATTTGCATTGGCAAAAGACCTGACCGTAGCGGAAAATATTTTTATCGACAGTCTGGGCGACGGCAAAGGACTCGTTAACAGAAAACGATTAAAGCAAAGGGCAAAGGAAGTCCTTGAAAAGATGGGATTCGGTGACATCGACGTCAATAAAAGAGTTGCCGACCTGACCGTAGCCTATCAGCAGATCGTTGAAATATGCAAGGCGATATCGAGAAACGCCAAGGTAATGGTTTTCGATGAGCCGACGGCTGTACTGACCAACCGGGAAGTGGAAAAATTATTCGATGTTATTTATAAGCTTCGGGATTCCGGGGTCTGCGTTATCTATATTTCCCACAGATTGGAGGAAATCTTTCGTATATGCAGCCGCATTACCGTCCTGAAGGACGGAAAAAACGTGGATACGGTTAATGTAAAGGATATTACGGAAAAGCAGCTGGTAACGATGATGATCGGCAGAGATCTTTCGGAGCTGTTCCCTGAACGCCACGCAGAGATCAAAAATACTTTACTGGAAGTGAGCGGACTCAAAAGCGGAAAGATGGTAAAGGACGTATCCTTTCATGTAAAAGCCGGCGAGGTCGTCGGATTCGCCGGCTTGGTGGGTGCCGGACGCACGGAAACCATGCGCGTTATATTTGGCGCTGACAAACCGGAAGGCGGAGAAATTCGCCTGGAAGGAAAGTCCGTAAAAATCAATACGCCGAAAAAGGCAATCAAGAATGGAATTGGAATGGTACCGGAAGACAGAAAACAGCAGGGCCTGCTCCTGGATATGCCCATTAAAATAAACGGAACCATGAGTTCCCTTCAGGATTTTTCTTCTGCCATAGGCATACTCAACCACCCGAAGGAAAATCGAAAGGTGGAAGAGATGATCGGCGTACTGAACATAAAGGCGAGATCCTACAAAAGCAAAGCATCTTCACTTTCCGGCGGCAACCAGCAAAAGGTGGCGCTGATGAAATGGATGATCTCCGATTCAAAAGTAATCATCTTTGACGAACCGACCAGAGGCGTTGATGTAGGCGCGAAAGTGGAAATTTACAGAGTAATGAATGAGCTGGCCGAGCGAGGGGCCGCGGTTATTATGATATCCTCCGAAATGCCTGAGATCATCGGAATGAGTGATCGGGTCTATGTAATGAGGAACGGGACGATAGCCGGAGAGGTTGAAAAGCAGCAGTTGACAGAGCAAGCTCTGATTAATTTATCAATGGGGGTGTCTTAAAAATGGAAGAAAGATTAAACAACAGACAGCTTAATATAAAAAATATGTTACTCAAGTATAACGCGGTTTTGATACTGATCGCACTGATTATCGCTTCTACGATTCTTTCCGATGCGTTTTTTACAGTGACAAATATTTTTAATTTACTGAGACAGCTGGTGCCGATGACACTGGCCACGCTGGGTATGCTGCTCGTGGTACTGACCGGGGGAATTGACCTTTCAGTCGGTTCGGTCATCGCTATGGGAGGCATGATAACGGCCATCATGATAGAAAACGCGGGGATGGTATCCGGCGCATCCATGATCGTCATCCTTCTTGTCGTACTGGGAATCGGATTTCTCATCGGCTGTATGTCGGGAGCCTTCGTCGTGGTATTGAAAATGGCGCCTTTTGTGGCAACACTGGCTACCATGACAATTATCAGGGGCGCGGCCTACATGACCTCAAATGGACAGCCGATTCGTCTCTCCACTGAATATGAGACATCCAAGATGATGGTTAAATTCGGCAGCCAGGGAATACCGGGGATCGGCCTTCCGTGGCCGGTGGTCCTGATTATTCTCGTCATCGTTCTCATGTGGTTCGTAATGCGCAATACTGTTTTCGGCCGGCTGGTCATTGCTTCCGGCAGCAATGAGACTGCGGTCAGACTGGCAGGCATCAATGTAAACAAGTATAAGTTCCTTGCCTATGCGATCTGTGGGATGCTCTGCTCCCTGGGCGGCTTCATCCTGACCTCCCGCGTGGCAGTGGCTTCTCCGGCGGTTTCCACAGGAATGGAACTGGACGCGATCGCGGCCTGCGTAATCGGAGGCGCGAGTCTGATGGGAGGAAAGGGCACTGTCGGTAACACAATTATCGGCGTTCTGGTCCTGGGGCTCATCACAAACGTAATGACCCTTTTGAGTATTGCAGCCTATCCGCAGCAGATCATCAAAGGCCTGATTATTGTTCTGGCCGTATTTTTACAGTACATAACCAATAAAGAGGGTGCGTACTAAAGACAGAAAAAGAGGTGAATATAAAAAATGAATGTAAATATCTTAGGCTCTCCTTCCAAATACATACAGGGGAGGGACGTTCTTGAGCGGGCCGGAACCTATCTTGCGCCTTATGGAGAACGAATCCTGCTGCTGGCGGACCGGGATGTCCTTCCGCTGGTAAAGGATAAGCTTCAGAAAGGCACAGTCGATACAGGAACAGAGCTTTGCTTCGCAATTTTTTCCGGAGAGAGCACGGAAGAGGAAGTAGAGCGCGTCATTAAACTTGCCGAGGAAAAAAACTGCGGGGCCATAGCGGGCTGCGGCGGCGGAAAAACCATTGATGCCGCCAAAGCAGCGGGGTGCAAAGGAAATTTTAAAACGATTGTAATTCCGACTGCGGCCTCTACGGACGCGCCCTGCAGCTCTCTGGCCGTTATGTATTCCGGTGAGGGCGAATGGCTCTACGATTTTTTCCTTAAACAAAATCCCGATCTGGTATTGGCAGATACACAGATTATTGCCAGCGCACCTGTGAGGCTGCTGGTTTCGGGCATCGGAGATGCCTTTGCCACATTCTATGAAGCGCGCGCGTGCCGAAATGCGTATGCCGATAATATGTTCCAGGGAAAGGGCACCAATGCATCCTTTGCACTGGCAGCCCTCTGCCGGGATATTCTGCTGGAAGACGGATATCGTGCAAAGCAGGCGGCAGAAAACAACTGCGTCACCAAAGCGCTGGAAAATGTCATTGAAGCCAACATTTATTTAAGCGGCGTGGGTTTTGAAAGCAACGGCTGCGCCATTGCCCACGGAATATACAATGGGTTTACCCGGCTGAAAAAGGGCAGCTATCTACATGGAGAATGCGTTGCCTTCGGAACGTTAGTGCAGCTGATTGCGGAAAATGTTCCGGCCGCGGAACTGGAACAGGTATATACGTTCTTTGAAAGAGTCGGACTGCCGACGAGCCTCGCGGAACTGGGACTTTCCCTGACGGAAGAAGAGCTTGCAGCCGCAGCACAGGCCAGCAGCGACATAGGCATTTCCCACAATATGCCCTTTGATGTTGACCAGGATATCCTGAGGGACGCCATCCTCGCAGCGGATTTTATTGGCCGCAGCCGAAAAGAGGAAGAAAAATCATGAAAGCCTTGATACTGAAAGACTATATGCAGTTTGAATACATTGATATAGAAAAACCGGTACCAGGTCCAAAAGAGGTTTTGATTCAGATAAAAGCAGCAGCTGTCTGCGGAAGTGATATCGCAGGAGCCGGTGGAACCACAGGAAGAAGAGTTCCCCCTATTATAATGGGACACGAAGCCAGTGGTATTATAGAGCGGACAGGAAGCAAAGTAACGCGATTTACCAAAGGGGATCGCGTTACTTTCGATTCTACGATCTACTGCGGAGAATGTGAATTCTGCCAGAACGGAAAAGTAAATTTGTGTAATCATCGCAGGGTCCTGGGCGTTTCCTGCAGCGAATACCGCCAACATGGAGCCTTCTGCCAATATATCGTTTTACCGGAGCATATTGTCTATAAAATTCCAGCCAGTATTACCTTTGACCAGGCGTCGCTGGCAGAACCCATATCTGTAGCGCTTCATGCAATAAAACAGATGAAGATCGACAGAAAGGATACGGTTGCCGTACTGGGAACGGGAAGCATTGCCCTGTTCAGCGTTCAATTGCTGAAGCTGCTTCACCCAGTTCAAATCATCGTAATAGGAAGAAACGAAAAGAAAATGGAGATTGCCAAAGAGCTGGGAGCCGATCGGGTAATAAACTCAAACAAACAGGTCGTAGTATCTGCCATTCGGAAGATTACTTCAGGCCGGGGAGTCAATAAAGTGCTGGATGCCGCAGGGGCGCAATCGACCTTTTCCCAGGCAATCGAAATCCTGCGAAAGGGAGGCGTTTTTGTAACTCTGGCCAATCTGAAGCCTTCTTTTTCTCTCAATGCGGCAAAACTTATAACCAGAGAACTTACCATAAAGGGATCCTGTGCTTTCAGCGGAGAACTTGCGGAGGCCATAGAGCTTCTCGCCAATGATCGGATCCGTGTCGATTATGCCATAAGCAGGATGCTACCCCTTTCGGAGGGAGGCGAATTTATAGAGCGCGTTCGCAGAGAAAAACCAGAGGGTTTTTTTAAATGTATTCTGCACCCGGATGAAACGGGCACCCTCTGAAAACCCATAAAAAATGACCGGATTTCGACAGACTTGTTCGGATTACGGACACACTTTACATTAAAAGGCAAAAACGCATCAAACTTAAAAAAGACGAAAAAGAAAAAATTATTGTTTTGGAGCTTGAATTTTCAAGCTCCTTTTTTGTTGCGCAAATGGTTTCAGAATATTTTGGCACAGAGCTTGCGATTATATATAAGCACAAAATAACGATAAGGAGGAATTGATTTATGCAAATGATTATCGGAGGAAACTATGTAGATGCTTCTGACAAGGCTGTCAAAGATGTGCTGGACCCGGGAACGATGGAAGTCATCGAGACCATTCCAATGGCTACGGAGGAGGATGTAAAAATGGCGGTAGCCGCCGCGAAAGAGGGACAGAAGGTATGGGAGAAAATCCCCTTGCATACGCGCATCGACATTCTGAGGAAGTTTCACGACCTATTCATTGGCGAAAAGGATGCCTTTGTGGAATTGGCCGCGAAGGAGATGGGTAAGACAGTGGGCCATGCGGAAGCGGAGGTGCTCAATGCGGCCAGTCTGATCGAACACTTCTGTGATGCCGCCAGAACCTTAAAGGGTGAGTCCTATCCGGCAGGAGATCATTATTCCAATGAAGCGGATATGATGATTACCGTAAGGGAGCCTCACGGCGTAGTGGCGTGCATTCTGCCGTTCAACTTCCCGTTTGAGCTGTTCTGCCACAAAGTCGTTCCGGCGCTGCTGATGGGAAACGCAGTCGTAATTAAACCGGCGACAGAAACACCACTGTGCAATCTGAAGATGGCTGGGCTGCTGCTGGAGGCGGGCGTCGAGCCAAAGGCTGTTAATTTTATTACCGGAAGCGGCGGAAAAGTAGGCTCCTGGATTACCGCAAACAAGGATGTGGATGCCGTTACCTTTACCGGCAGCACGGCCGTAGGGACGGAAATCGCGAAGAAGTGCGCGGAAAACCTGACGAGGGTATCCCTGGAGCTGGGAGGAAACGACGCGCTGATTGTTTTGGAAGATGCGGACATGGACTACGCGGTGGCGGAAGTAATTGGCGGAAGGGCCTACTGCTCCGGTCAGGTATGCTGCGCAAATAAGCGGATTCTGGTACAGAACTCCATCAAAGGGGAATTTACGGAAAAACTGATCGAAGCGCTGAAAAAAGAAAAACCGGGCAACCAGTTTGACCCCGAAAGCACGTATGGCCCACAGGTCAGTGAAAAAGCGGCCATCGAAGTAGAAGGATATATAGAGGAGACAATTAAGCAGGGCGGTAAGCTGCTGCTGGGAGGCAAGCGCTTTGACAGAACCTTTATTGAACCGACTGTGATTGAAGTGACGAAAGATATGGATGTGGCGCTTGACATGGAAATATTTGGTCCTGTGTGGCCAATTATAGGCTTTGATACAATAGAAGAGGCATGTGAGATTTCCAACGCTTCTATGTATGGCTTGTCAGGAGGGGTTATTACAAACGATATCAACAAGGGCATGCACATAGCAAAAACCATGGAAGCCGGCTGCTGTGTGGTAAACGGCGGAGGCTGCTATCGTGCTCCCGGACAGCCGTTCGGCGGATACAAGATGAGCGGTATCGGTGCGGAAGGCGGGACCTATACGCTGGAAGAAATGAGTCAGGTGAAATCAATCGTACTCAGAAACGCTTACAAATAAAGGCGTTTTAAAAATAGAGAGTAGAGAAATGGAGGAGAAATATGTTTAGACAAGTTGCACAACTGCCGTTGGATTATGATCTGTTCAAGGGACATGATTCAATTTTCAACTGGAGTCCGGCCGGGTCCATTATCTTTGGAAACGGTGCCGTTAAAAAGGTAGGAAGCGAAGTAAAACGTCTGGGCGGAAAAAAAGTAGTTGTCTGTACAGATGAAGGCCTGGTGAAGTTCGGTGTGGCGCAGAAGGTTCTTGATTCACTCAGCGATGCCAACATCGAATATTCCATCTTTGACAAATGCGAAGCCAACCCATCGGTAGAAACCGTGGAAAAGGTTACGGCTCTGGCAAAAGACGCGGATATGCTGATCGGTCTGGGCGGCGGAAGCTCCATTGATCCGGCAAAGGCCGCAGCTATTATGGTAACCAACGGCGGGGACATTCGTGATTATGAAGGCTGCGACCTGTTCCCGAAGGCTCCGCTGCCGGTAATCGCCATTCCCACAGCAGCGGGAACCGGAGCAGAGGCCACCTGCTTCGCAGTAGTAACGGATGTAGAAAAAGAGTGGAAAATGGCTATCGGTGGATCTTACAATATCCCTTCGCTGGCAATCTGTGATCCGGAGCTGACGGCGTCTCTTCCGCCGCTGTTTACAGCCGCCACTGGAATGGACGCGCTCACCCATGCCATCGAAGGTTTTATTTCCAGGGCCAGCGATCCTATTTCAGACGCGATTCTCGGAAAGGCGATCAAGCTGATCGCAGGTTCGCTGCAAAGAGCTACCTTTAAGGGGGAATTCGATAAGGACGCACGTTATGACATGATGATGGGAAGCATGATGGCCGGCATGGGCTTTATCAACACAATCCTGGGAATCGCCCATTCCATGGCGCATCCTCTGGGAGCGATGTTCGGTGTGCCTCACGGCGTAGGAAATGCTATTTGTCTGCCGGTGACCATGGAGTTCAACCTTTACTCCAACCCGGATAAGATTGCTGAGATCGCGCAACTGTTCGGAAAAGATACATCAGGAATGGATCAAATCGAGGCTGCTAAGCTGGCAGTCGATACGGTTTACGAGCTTCTTGATTCCCTGCCGATTCCGCCGCTTTCCGATTGGAACGTTACCAAGGACGATATTGAGAAACTGTCCGAAGAAGCTATGAAGGGCGGGGATCGATCCACCAATCCAAGAGAAACCACAATCGAAGATTTTGAAAAGCTTTATGAAAAAGCCCTTACACTGAAAAAATAACGTTTTTTACGAGAGGAGAAGGAGATGGCTTATAAGAAGATAAGCTTTGACCTGACTGGTAAAGTGGCGGTTGTCCTGGGCGGCACCCGCGGAATCGGCAGGGGCATCGCACTGACCCTTGCCGATCACGGCGCTGTTGTGATCCCGGCCAGCAGGAACAAAGAAAACGCGAAAAAAGTAGTGGAAGAAATCGAGGCCATGGGAAGGGAAAGCTTCCTGACTTCTGTAGATTCCACGAGAGAAGAAGATCTTAACCGGCTGAGAGATGAAGTTATAGCAAAGTTCGGTAAAATCGATATTCTGGTAAATTCCCAGGGCGTCGAACAGAGGGGCTATATCAGGGACTACAAATTTGAAGACTGGCGTAAGGTAATGTCCGTCAATGCCGATTCCGTATTTCTGGCAACCAAGATTTTCGGCAACGAAATGATTAAAAACAAAAGAGGAAAAATCATCAACGTAGCATCGATGGCCTCTTTCCTGGGGCTCGTAGAGGCGCCGGCCTATACGGCCAGCAAAGGAGCCGTCATTCAGTTTACTAAAGCGGCTGCTCTGGAATACGCGCCCTACAACATTCAGGTCAACGGAATCGCGCCGGGCTGGTTTAAGACAGAGCTGACCCAGCCGGTACAGGATAACAAAGAGCTGTTTGAAAGCATCAAAAATAAAATTCCTCTGGGCGATTGGGGCGATGTGGAAGAGTTAGGCGCCTGTGCGGTCTATCTGGCATCGGATGCGGGAAACTATGTGACGGGAGTCACCATTCCTGTAGACGGAGGTTTCTTATATAACGGAGCATAGAAATAGGTAAGCTGAGTTAGGAGGATAAATTATGACACCTATATATGAGCAAGTAGGACCTTGGCTGGTGGAATATGCGATGCATATTCCACTCGCAATCATTGGATTTATTATTTTATGGAAAGCCGGAGATTTTTCTTCAGATAAGCCGGGAGGAAAAGTCGTGCTGGCAATCGTTATCTGGATCTGTTTGGTATTCCCAATCGGTGAAGCAATTTGGCATTTTGTGTTTCCGCAGATGTTCCCGCTTCATGACACGATACTTTAGGACAAGCCAGGAAGGAGTGATTATAAAGTGGAAACAAAAGTATTTACCTTGCATCAAATCGACTGGGTTATTATCGCAATATATATTTTAGTAGTTATCGGAATCGGCCTGTTCTTCGGAAGAAGAGTAAAAAACCAGGGAGAATTCTTTGTGGCCAGTAAGAAGCTGCCGTGGTGGATCTGCTCACTGGCATTTATGACCGTACTGATCAGCGCGCAGGATATTGTCTCCTATTCGCAGACAGGGTACGACGCGGGGTTCGCGGCCTTCCAGATGTACCTGGATGACTGCGGATGGGCGGTACTGTTCCTGGCGATCGGCGTTCCCATCTATTTTCTGTCGGGAATCTATTCCGTACCGGAGTATATGGAACGGAGATTTGATAAAAAGACAAGAGTGGTAAGCTCCATCGCCATGCTGATTTTCATGCTGGCGCTGATGTCCTTCAACGCCTATGCGGTAGGCGTTATGCTTAACACCATGTTTGGATTGGACGTATTTATCGGTATGATGGCCATTTCGATTATAACGGCTATTTATACCACGGCCGGAGGGATCATGGCAGTCATGATTACCGACACCCTGCAGGCCGTACTGATCTTTGTCGGGGGCGGATTTATCGTATTCAGCGGGGTCAAGATGGCCGGAGGCTTTACAGAAATGATGACAAATCTGCCAACCGGTCACAGAAGTTTATTTACGCCGCTGCTGGATCCCAACTATCCACAGCTGGGAATGTTCTTCGGGGGAGCTTTCGCCATTACGGCCGCCTGGTATTTTGCTCACCAGGGAAACATCCAAAAGATCCTGGCAGCCAGAACGCTCAACCAGGCGAGACTGGTTACGGGCGTATTTATGGGGATACTGATGCCTATTGGCGTATTGTTTACAGGTATGCCGGGAATCATTTTAAGATCATTGGCTGAACAGGGTGTCGTCGCGGCTCCGGCGGATACCAGCGCATCATTTCTGGTGCTGGTAGGACTCATCGCGCAGCCCGGCGTTCTGGGCGTTATCGTGGCCTTCCTGCTGTCTGCGATGATGTCAACAGGAAGTACCTATATCAATTCAGGCGTAACGATCTTTGTAAACGATATCTATATGCAGATCTGGGATAAGAAATCGGATAAGCATTACCTGCTGGTTTCCAGAATTTCATCCGTTGTCGTTGCGGTCGTGGTACCGTTTGTATTCGCCAAATACTTCATGCAGTTTGATTCCCTGATGACAGCGCTCTACAGCGTAACATCGGCCGTAATGCCAGGAATGGTAATAGCGGCGATTCTGGGTATCGTAACCAAGAAAATTCATTCCAATACGGCGACGTTAGTCATTCTGGCCAGTATCGTAGGCGTTATGCTGGCGATCTTTATACCGGATGTGTTCCTAAAGCCTTTCTGCTTCGGTACATATGGCACTCCGGGATGCAGCTGGTACAATTCTCTGGCCGGAACAGTCTGGGCACTGGCAGCTTTGGTAATTGGCCAGCTGATCTGGCACAAACAGGAAAAAGCCGATGAAGAATATTACGGCATGGTTTACTTCGCACAGCCTTCTTCCAAGTTAGAGGAAATCTACTGGGCTTCCATAGCAAAGGGAGGAAAAGGCTATATTGATCTTTCAACAGAAGAAATCAAAGAGATTGTTGAGAAATAGAGAAGAAAGGAGTAAACGATGGCTATTAAAAAATTATCTTTAACTATAAAAAAGCATGAAGAGCCGAATGTGGTCGTGGGTGCATGGCTTGCGCAAAAGGATTTGGATGCGATCGAAGCAAAGGTCGGCGAGTTTGTTTACGCCTCCATCGGGTGGAGCGGTTCCAAATCATGCCGGGCAAAAATAATCGGGACCCTTCCGGAAAATGAGCAGGGGACCATCGGTCTGACAGAGGACCGTATCTACGAAGGAAACTTTAAAGCAGGGGAAGCCTGCAAAGTGTGGAAGCATACAATTTGGTTCTAAATGAAGCAGGGCGCGCCAGCCGGCGCGCTCTGTATAAAAAGAGGTGCGCAATGAGACAAATTCTGGCAACAGAGTTAGTGAAAGAAAAGGCGGATGCTGAAAAAGAACTGGCCCATATCATTAAAGGAATGATCGTAACCAGATTTTTAAAAAGAACCTATGCCATCGAACAGCTGCTGCTCCTTTATGTTCCCTTTGCTGTCATGGAATTCAACATAGCCAATGTAGGAAAGACAAAGAAAGCAAAGAGAATGCAGCACATATATGTGAGCATGGAGCTGGGCACGGGAAGAATGAAATCCTTTACCGATCTGGCGGACTTCGGAACCGAAGAGATGACGCTGGAAGACGGGATGGTGGCATATCAGGAGCCTAACGTTGAAAAAATTACGGAGACAGCAAGAAAAGAACTGCTTTTCAAAATCCTGCCCAAGAATCTGAAAGCTTGGAGAGAATATGACATTGATATGAGAAACTGCAGGATTATCTATCGGCCGCTGTGGCTCATGAGATATCGGGTACTTGGGAAAAAGATGCGGGTGTACAAGACCTACGGAGATCCTTTTAATCTGTAGCAGCCAGGGAGGTGAAAGTTATGAGTAAACTACAAAATATTGCTGTGACAATTGTCCTGACCGTGTCGGTGGTTCTGATCGTCTGTATGAAGACGGCCGGTCTTTACCTGGGACTGGCGGCTGTCCTGCCGTATCTGTTCGTATTTCTTTGTGTATGGCTGCTGCTGTCGGTCAACATGCTTCGAAGGTCCATGGACAATCTGCAGGCTGTTCCCACCGACAAACGGGCGGAAATTTTTGCCGCGCTGCTTCAGAGGACATTTGCCGCAGAATTTTTTATAAAGACGGAAGATCTGACAGATGCGTATAATCATGCCATCCACCTTCCGCAGGTGAGTTATCAAACAAAAAAGAAACTATACGATGCCTTTGACCGCAGGCATATCTTTGTGCCCTATCCGGCATACGGCGGTAAAAAGGGAAAGAAATAGAAAATCGAGGTGAAAACATGTCCATATTGCCAAAGAGTGCGTACGATATTAAGCTGCCGAAAATGTATTCCGTCACACAGCTGTTTCCCAATAACAAACTAAAAGATATTCGCGAAAAAGTAAAAAGCGAAATACAAAAGGAAGCAATCCGAAAAAGGATTCTTCCCGGTCAGAAAATTGCCTTGCTTGTGGGAAGCCGCGGCATCTCCAACTTGGATATAATTGTAAGGCAGACGATAGACAGCTTACTGCTGCTGGGTGCGGAGCCGTTTATTATTCCGGCTATGGGCAGCCATGGCGGAGGGATCGCAGAGGAACAGAAAAAAATTCTGCAAGGCTACGGGATCGGGGAAAAAGAGATGGACGTTCCTGTCATCGCTGCTATGGATACGAAGATAATCGGGGAGACTCCGGATGGGGTGCCCGTACATATAGATAAAAACGCCTTTGGGGCGGACGGCATTGTACCGGTGGGAAGAGTCAAGGTCCATACGGATTTTGACGGGCCTATTGAGAGCGGATTATGTAAAATGCTGGCTATCGGAGGCGGCAAGCATAACGGCTGTTCCAGGCTGCATCAGGAAGGCTTTGACCGTTTTTCCAAGCTGATCCCGCAGGTGGCGGCCGTAATGCTGGAAAAGCTCAACATTCCCTTTGGTGTAGCTATCATTGAGAACGGCCATGAAGAGACCTACGACGTGGAGGCTGTACCGGGAGATTGCATTATGGAGCGAGAACCGCAGCTGCTGGAAATCAGCAAGAAGCTGATGCCGCGCCTTCAGTTTGACCAAATCGATGTGCTGATCGTGGAGCAGATCGGCAAGGATATCACCGGAGCCGGGATGGACCCCAACATCACAGGCCGCAGATCCGTAGGTAAGATCGAAAATTTTGACGGACCGGATATTAAACGAATCCTGGTGCTGGGGCTGTCAGCCGGAACCCACAACAACGCTACCGGCTGCGGGGTGGCGGACTTTATAACGGAGGAGGCGTATCGGCAGATGGAGTTTTCGTCCACGTATACCAACTGCATTGCCTCGGGAAATCCGGAAGCGGGAAGGATTCCGGTCATTGTAAAGGATGAGGAAGAGGGGCTGCGGGCCGCGATCCAGACCTGCAGCGGTATCGACGTCAACGACGCCAAAGTAGTAAAAATTCAGGACACTCTGCATCTGACAGAGATTCAAGTATCGGAGAACATGCTTCCCCTCTGTACGGATGAAGAAAAATTTAAAATTGGATGCAAAGCAAAATGAACGCAGTCCTGATAAAAGAATGGAAAAGGAGGATGAATAATGAAAGCGATCGTACTTACGCAAACCGGCCATTTGGACAATTTGAAATATACGGAAGAAAGGCAGATCCCCCAGCCCGGAGATAATGAAATTCGGGTCCGGGTAATGGCTGTGGGACTCAACCCCGTGGACTATAAGCTGGCCGAGGGGTGGGGAGACGTACAGTGGGAACAGCCCCCGGTTCTGGGGTTGGATGTGGCAGGGATTGTGGATGCCCTGGGCAGCCGAGTGACGGGATTTGCTCCCGGTGAGAGGGTATTTTACCACGGAAGCCTGGCGGAATGCAGCGGGGGTTTTGCCGAATACGCCTGTACCACGGCCCATACTGTGAGCAGACTGCCGCAGGAAATTGACTTCGAATCAGCGGCAGCGCTGCCATGCTCCGGCTTTACCGCTTATCAGGCAGTGATTGAAAAGCTGAAGCTGGATTCCAGCAAGACCATACTGATCCACGGAGGTGCCGGAGGTGTGGGCGGATACGGAGTTCAGCTGGCAAAGCTAAAAGGCGCAAGGGTGTTCAGTACCTGCTCGGCCAGAAACGACCAATATGTCAAAAGCCTGGGAGCTGATGAGATTATTCACTACCGGGATGAGGACATTGGACAGAGAGTTCTGGAGCTTACCGATGGACGGGGTGTAGATTACGTTGTTAACACGGTGGACAGCGAGACGGCCACAAAGGATATTGACCTGCTGGCCTTCAGCGGAGAGCTGGTAGCCGTTGTGGAGCTTCCCGATTTCAGCAGACTGCGGTTTTATGAAAAGGGTATGTCCATCCATGAGGTGGCCTTGGGCGGGGCCCATATAAACGGGGACCTTCGGGCGCAGAAAAAGCTTGCGGAAATCGGAGAACGCTATACCCGGCTGCTGCTGGAATCCAAGATCAAACTTCCCGCCATCCGCAGGATCCGGCTGGAAGAAATCCCGGAAGGACTGGCGGAGCTGAAAACCCGCCATGTGTCGGGAAAGATTGTAGCGGTTATGAGGTGACAGACATGAGAGAGACGGTTTTACAACAGATAAAGAAAAACAAATTGATCGCGATTATCAGGGGCATATCCTGTGCTGAAATATTGGATTTAGCAGAGGCGCTGCATCAGGGAGGCGTCACCTGCATGGAAGTGACATTTGATCAGTCTGGCAGTGATTTCAGAAATACCCTTTCTTCCATAGAACAAATCCGCACGCAGTTTGACGGGAAGCTCTGTGTAGGAGCCGGAACAGCCATGTCCGCCGTACAGGTGGAGCTGGCCGCAAAAGCCGGAGCCCAATACATAATTTCCCCCAATACGGATGAAGCAGTAATTGAGAAAACCAGAATACTGGATCTGGTTTCGATTCCCGGCGCCATGACTGCCACAGAGGTGGCGGAGGCCTACCGGTACGGCGCTGATCTGGTCAAAGTCTTTCCGGCCGGGCTGCTGGGCCCTGACTACATAAAAGCGCTGCGAGGTCCGCTGGGGCACATCCCGCTGACAGCAGTCGGCGGAATCGGTCCGGAAAACTGCGGGGCCTTTATCCGGGCCGGAGCCAGCGCAGTGGGATGCGGGGGAAAACTGGTCAGTCCTGATTTAGTCAGGAAAAAACAGTTCGGGACGATTAGGGATATTGCTGAAAAATATATGGAAGTCCTGGCAGGAATATGAGTAGCAGAAAGAATGGGATCATTGCCTATTTTGATTCTGGAACAACCAACACCAGAATCTATCTGCTGGATAGGAATTTTCATATCCTCTGCTGGAAGAAAAAGGCCATTGGCTCCAAGGATTCGGCCATATCCGGCAGCAGCCGGATTTTGATAACAGGCATGAAAGCTCTCTACGATGAGGCTCTTGCGTCCCGCGGATTTACAGACTGCGACGTAGAGCAAATTTTTGCCTCGGGAATGGTCACTTCACCTTACGGGTTGGAGGAAGTTCCCCACTGCCAGGCACCTGTAACGGTGGGCGAGTTTTCCCGGAGTCTGTACCGATACAGAGAGGACGTTTGTTTCCAACGCGATATAATTCTGGTTCCGGGCCTGAAAACCGACAGCTTTGATTTCTCTTTCGTCAATAATATGAGGGGCGAAGAAATCCAGGTGATCGGCGCGCTGGATGAGATCAAGGAGCTTCCCGGCGGTTCGGCGGTAATTCTGCCGGGATCCCACACCCATGTGGCATATGTAAAGGGAGAAAGGATAAAAGGAATCCTTTCCAGCTTTACCGGAGAACTTTTTTACGCGCTGAAGGAAGAAACCATCTTAGCGCCGATTCTTTCAGGGGCTGAGGATTTAAATGAGAAGATGGTGGAAAGGGGCTATCGGAGCCTGATCGACTTTGGATTTAACCGGGCGATCTACATTGCCCACGCCATGCGTATCTTTGAACAGGGAAGCCCCAAAGAGCGGTTTTCCTTTGCCGAGGGGGTCATAAACGGAGGCGTTCGCCAGGCGATTGAGTACTACTGCGCCAACGTATGGCCGGACTGCAGAAATGTGATCCTGATGGGAAACGAATTTATGTACCAGCTGTACAGTTGTTTGTTCCGGGACAGCAATATGGTTTCCGAAATCATCTGGCTGCGGGATACGGATGAACGGCCCTATGGAGTAAAAGGACTTGAAAAAATTATCCGGTCAAGAGGAGAATGAAATGAACAAAAGAATATTGATTACTTCCAGATCCTTTGGGCAGATCAGTGATGAGCCTCTGGGGATGCTGGAGGCCGCCGGGTATCAAGTGGATTTTTATAACCGGGATTTCGACCCGACGGAATTCGAAAATAAAATTGGAGATTATCAGGTTCTCATTATCGGCGGCCACGAGTTCCCTGCGAAAACGATAAAACGATGCACGGGGTTGGAGCTGATCTTAAAGCATGGGACCGGGCTGGACAACATTCCGCTAAAAGCCGCCAGGGAAGCCGGAATAAAAGTTTGCAACGCACCGGGAACCAATGCCAACGCAGTGGCGGATTTGACCTTTGGCCTGATTCTGGACCTGGCAAGAAGGATCTCCTATGCGGACCGCACGGTACGAAACGGGGAGTGGAAGACGGTCACAGGCTGCGATGTTTTCGGCAAGACTCTGGGACTTTTGGGGTTTGGCGCCATTGCCAGAAATGTAGCGCTCAGGGCCAGGGGCTTTTCTATGAAGATTCTGGCATACGACCCGTATTTGGATCGAATCCCCGACGAATTTGCCGATTTTGTAACCCTTGCGCATAAAGATCTGGTTTTGGCCGAGAGTGATATTTTCTCAGCCCACCTCCCTTTGAACGAGGAAACCAGACATATTATATCGGCTGGGACTATAGAAAAAATGAAACCAGGAGCCTTTATTGTCAATACATCCAGAGGAGGCATCGCAGACGAGCAGGCTCTGGCTGTAGCGCTCGTTTCGGGAAAGCTTTCCGGCGCAGCACTGGATGTCCTGGAAAGGGAACCGCTGAGCGCTCAAAACTCGCTGAGGGACCTGGATAATGTAGTCATAACGCCGCATATCGGAATGTACTCTAAAGAAGCGATGGAGGCAGTAAGCATGATCTGCGCCCAAAATGCCGTTTCGCTGATGAAAGGGGAACCCTTGCAATTTTGCGTTGTATAAAACAGGAGCATATATAGCATCAAGCACAGGAGCGGAGTAGAAAGAGGTGTATACATATGCCAGACGAAAAAGATTCAAAGTTATTTAAAGATATTATTGACAGCAGCCCCAATGGGATTATTGTAACGGATCAGGCCAACCGGATCCGGCTGCTGAACCGGGCTGTGGAATCTGCCTGGGGCATAGACGAGGCTTCTGCGATTCATAAAAAGCTGGAAGATATAATTCCTGAATTCAATGATGTGGATAGTCTGGATGAGCAGATCTTTAAAACGAATATTAACGATAAAGATTATTACGTGCTGCCTTTTCAAATGGAGACAAGCGGCAAACAGAAGGATACCGTATTTTTGATTCTCGATATTTATGAAAACAAACTCCTGCGGTCAGAGCTTTCCTATCAAAAAGAACTGAACAGAGAACTGGAAGAGATTCTGGAAGGGTCCTTTGACGGGATTCTGGTGACGGACGCTGAAGGGAAAATTCTGTATGCCAATCATTCTTATGAGCGGGTGGCGGAGATTCGAAAGAAGGACATGGAGGGCAAAACCATGAAGGATCTGATAAATCCCGTATGGATGCCCAATTCTGTGGCATATATCGTCGCAGAACAAAAACAGCCCGTGTCCAAGCGGCAAATTGTAAAGTCCGGCCGTCACATCATCGTTACAGGCCGCCCGGTATTTGATAAAAAAGGCAATATCAAAAAAATTGTTATCAATGCCAGAGATATCACTGAGATCTATGAACTGACCGAAGAGCTGCAGCGCTCCAGGGAAATGGGAAAAATGTACCTGGAAAGCTATTCGGAGCCGGCAAGCTATATGGAGAATAACGGAAAGAGTCCGATCCTGGCAGCCAGCAAGGAAATGCGCAGCATTCTGTCTTTGGCTAAAAAAGTAGCTAATTTTCAGGCTACCGTGCTTATTTTGGGCGAGTCGGGGGTGGGGAAAGAGGAAGTTGCCAAGTATATTCACAACAATAGCCTGCGCAGCGAAAAACCGTTTGTTGTTCTCAACTGCGGGGCAATTCCCGCCAACTTGCTGGAATCAGAACTGTTTGGCTATGAGAAGGGCGCTTTTACGGGCGCCGTGCAGGCGGGAAAAGAAGGCCTGCTGGAAGCTGCTGACGGCGGCACGGTATTTCTCGATGAAATCGGGGAAACCCCTTTGGACTTTCAGGTAAAGCTGCTCCGCTTTCTGGAATCCAAAGAAATTCGCCGTGTGGGCGCGGTAGAATCCAAAAACATTGACGTGAGGATCATTGCCGCCACAAACCGGGATCTGGCTCAGATGGTTGAGGAAGGAACCTTTCGGGAAGACCTCTATTACCGGCTTAACGTGGTGCAGATTGATGTTCCGCCTCTGCGAAAGCGGGTCGATGACATCATGCCGCTGGCTTTTCTATACCTGCGTCGGTATAATGAACTTTATAATCAGGAAAAGCTTTTGACCCATGAGGTCATAAAGGAGCTGGAAAAATATCCGTGGGCGGGCAATGTAAGACAGCTGAAAAATGTCATTGAAAATATGGTAATCGTCAGCAGCAACGACTATCTGCAAACGGAGGATCTGCCGTGGGTAACCCAGGAAATGCGCAGCCCGTCTCAGAAAATGGTGGGCGCCGTTTTGGAAAACAGCGATGGCATGTCATTGAATGAGGCAACGGAAGCCCTTGAAAAACTAATGTTCCAAAGGGCAAGGGAAACCTGCGGTACCACCAGAGAGATCGCCGACAAGCTAAAGGTCAATCAGTCCACGGTGGTGAGAAAGCTTCGAAAATACAACTTGTAATAAATAAAATAGAGACCCCGGCCCCGTTAACAGGGCAGAGGTCTCGTGACTTTCCGATTGGCTAGGGCCGTCGGATTTTTTTATATTTTTGGTTTTTGCTGCGTGGTTTATCGGGAATCGTGCGTTCGATTAAATGCTTTTCCAATGCCGGATTCAAATAGTTTTTGCGAAAGGTCGGTCTATGAGATAAATCCAGGCGCTCCATAAGCTCTGCGGCAGAAAGGGTATGATCACCCAGAGCCTCCAGCAGTTTATTTACGAAAGTATTATCTTGGTCGCTATCTTGGTCGCTATCTTGGTCGTTTTTGCTGCCGACTACTGTCATTTGCTGCAGGCTGTCTCTGATGATTTTCAGCATAAGTTCCACAAAGCAGGCGCTGTCCGCCTCTTTGTCGGCAATGCCGAGAGCATTGTAATATTCCTTCTGCCTGCTCCGAATCAGTTCTTCAATCGGAAGCCAGAAAAACAACTCCTTCCACTGTCCAAGAAGAATGCTGTGCCACATCCTTCCCATACGTCCGTTGCCGTCAGCAAAGGGATGTATGAATTCAAACTCGTAATGGAAAATCGCGCTTTTAATCAGCGGGTGCATTCGGGATTTCTGATACCAATCAAACAAATTATGAACGTGTTCCGGTACCAACTCTGCCGGGGGAGCCATGTGCATCAGTACTTCACCATCAAATACCCCGACGCCTTTGGAGCGGAAGGTCCCGTTTTCACGGATCAGACCATTCATCATCAGACGATGTGCTTTCAATAAATCATCTATTGAAAGGGGATTGACCCGCAGCATCATTTCATAGGCTTCATAGGCATTTTGAACCTCTTTGATTTCATTGGGGTTTCCAAGCACGCGCTTTCCGTCCAGTATGGCGGTTACCTGTTCCAGAGACAGCGAATTGTGCTCGATTGCCAGAGAGGAATGGATGGTTTTGATCCGGTTTTCTCGCCGCAGATGCGGACCTATGGTGCCCTGCTGCAAGACCGTAATTCGTCCCACCTGTTCACTTATTTCTCCAACTAAGACGGTCATGTTATCCGTCATATGAAACGGCGGCTTATATTCACTCAATTTAAACACCTCGGTTTGATTGCATTAAAAGCAAAATCATCTTGTTAGAGTATATCATTTCGAAATTTTTATTTCAATTATAACATCTTCCATAGAAATGGGATTATTCCCTTGATGCTCCCGGGCATCAATATAATTTCTGCA
The DNA here is from genome assembly GCF_024459955.1 of Anaerovorax odorimutans. Taxonomy (GTDB): domain Bacteria; phylum Bacillota; class Clostridia; order Peptostreptococcales; family Anaerovoracaceae; genus Hominibacterium; species Hominibacterium odorimutans_A. The sequence goes on along the minus strand of NZ_JANFXK010000013.1, from coordinate 227 downwards.
TCACTGAAGTCCCATCTTATTCTTTCCGGAACTCATCAGAAAAACCACATCAAACCATTGAAATTTCAACGATTAAAAAAATAAATCGCATCTCTGGAAGTTTTGGCACGCTTCTTGATATATAAGTAGGCAGATAGAATTCCACGAAAGGAAGAGAATATAATTCCACACTACAGGAGGAAGAGAAATGGATTTCAGTTATTCAAGAGAACAAGAAATGGTGAAGA
>NZ_JANFXK010000128.1 GCF_024459955.1 Anaerovorax odorimutans | reverse complement strand
ACCAGCGTCATTTCCATTCCGGACAATTCGATACTGGACGGTATGAGATCAACGCCTTCCTCATGGCGCAAAATCCCTTCTCGGCAATGGAATGGTTCATCGCGGATCAGCCGTTCAATTTGGGTAGATAGGGTAATTGGCAGCTCGTCTTGGTTGGGCCAGCCCAGGCAGGTGGTCAAATCACCTTGTGGGTCCGCATCGACCAGCAATACCTTTTTACCTGAATTAGCAAGGCCAATGCCTAAATTGACGGTGGTCGTTGTTTTCCCTGTGCCGCCTTTTTGGTTAGCGATTGCGATGGTTTTGC
>NZ_JANFXK010000127.1 GCF_024459955.1 Anaerovorax odorimutans | reverse complement strand
AAATGCTCTACGTGCGAAAACCGCACACCCTTTCCGAGATTGAGAAGATGCTCGGTAAAAAAGAATTTCGGGAGCTGCTGGCCGACCAGGTGGTTAAACCACCGGGAAAACCGACCCTGGCCCCGGAGGAAGACGAACGAGAAGCGATCACATTACAGACTTCCGCGGAGGAAGATTTTAAGGAGGAATAACAATGAGAGAAGTAAAACCAACGAAAGTCGTTACCGATAAAGTGAGATTGTCCTATGTGCATCTGTTCACACCATACGCGCATAACTCGGGACAGGAGCCGAAATACAGCTGCACCATTCTGGTGCCAA
>NZ_JANFXK010000126.1 GCF_024459955.1 Anaerovorax odorimutans | reverse complement strand
TTTTGAAAAAATTTCAGATTGATTGGAGGAAACAGAAATGGCTGATAAAACAGCTTTATACATATTGTGGGAAGAAACCGCAGGCGGAAAGCCCAGATACTACATTTCCTTTCTGGATGGACAAGCTGTACCTCATGAGGTGGAAGTTTCATATGCTGTATTTCAGGAAATGGGTGACTTTGTAAAGAAAGAACGTAATCTACAGCGGTGGACTGAACGTCATGTGGAACAATCACAGCTTTCAGAAACCACCCTGCACAAAAGAGCACTAAAGCCTCCGGACAACGTCGAGGACACAGTGCTGACAAATTTATATAACCAAC
>NZ_JANFXK010000125.1 GCF_024459955.1 Anaerovorax odorimutans | reverse complement strand
CCCGCTCACAGCAGAGGATGGCCCCGGGTTTGCGACCAAATCCTGATTTTCCTGGCAGATCCTGCGACCATTGGTCTTAAAAAAGCGCCTTGGTCGCAGGGCTGAGTGTCGCAGGGATGGGCATAGATGAGAGGTGTCTGGTCTGCCTCACCTCTTATAAAAAGCGGCCCGGTAACTTTCCCCGTTTTTTTCGAAAAGTTACGCACTTTTCAACGTTCCTGCGGCCTCCGAAAGCGCCTGTAGCACAAATTTTCTCTCCTCACGGTTTCGAGGGCCCGCAAACCCACATCTTTGCGTAACTTTCCGTTATTTTTGTGAAAAGTTACCGC
>NZ_JANFXK010000124.1 GCF_024459955.1 Anaerovorax odorimutans | reverse complement strand
GGTCTTTCGCTTGCTAACCGCATAGTCGATCACATCCGTAAGGGCCTCCCGCTGCGGCTCGCTGGAATCCTTTCCTCCCATATACTGCGGATTATTTGACTTTTCCGGATTCTCTACATAAGCGACTACCTTTCCCAGCCAGCCTTTTACGCTCCAGATAGATGTGACTGCCATTTAAAGGTTCCTCGGCAAAATGACCGCATTCGTAATTTCCTCAACCGTTTTCTCAAACAAGCGCACCGCTTCGTCATACCGTTTGATATCAACGAGGTCGAGCGTATGGGCTTTTCTCGCGATCTGATTGAGATTGTTTCCAATTTGCCGCAGCTCCT
>NZ_JANFXK010000123.1 GCF_024459955.1 Anaerovorax odorimutans | reverse complement strand
AAGATTTTCAAGTGCATCTTTACATATACACTCTTCAATTCCCGCATTTCCTATTATCAGATCATAAACTGTTTTTTCAGCTTCGTCTTTATCAACACCTAAACCACTTGTCATATTTCCTTGTGGATCCATATCAAGAGCAAGAACTTTTTTTCCTTTACTTGCAAGAGCAGCCGATAGATTTATAGAAGTTGTTGTCTTACCTACCCCGCCTTTTTGGTTGGCAATAGCTATTATTCTCCCCATTTTTGCCTCCTCATATGCGTTCTTTTAACATATTTTATATAATATTGCTTCATATTCCAAGACGCTCGCAATAAGAACACTGATGTTTTCAC
>NZ_JANFXK010000122.1 GCF_024459955.1 Anaerovorax odorimutans | reverse complement strand
TTGGTCTGCCGCTTCCCCTCCGCTTATCACGGTCACTCACCTTCCTTTCTTTCCTCTTCTCTTGTCTTATAACCGATAGCGTTTCTTTCCTTTCTTTTGAGCGGGCTAAAATTCCCTGGCATAAGTTTCCTTCTTCTTTCAAGCTTTGCAGTTTACCGGATAGTTGGGAAATCTCCGCTTTCATAACATCAACCTGTGTCGTATCGGTTTTCTCTATATGTCTGACCTGGTGTCGCAAGTGTTTCCTTGTCTCAGTTAATACCGTTATCTGCTCTTCCACTTCTTTCTGATATGATAAAAGCTGCTCTGCGGTATCAATCTGATGCCTGCAAAGCAGCCTCGTCTCCTTGG
>NZ_JANFXK010000121.1 GCF_024459955.1 Anaerovorax odorimutans | reverse complement strand
TTGGTCTGCCGCTTCCCCTCCGCTTATCACGGTCACTCACCTTCCTTTCTTTCCTTTTCTCTTGTCTTACAACCGATAGCGTTTTTTTCCTTTCTTTTGAGCGGGCTAGAATCCCCTGGCATAAGTTCCCTTCTTCTTTTAAGCTTTGCAGTTTACCGGATAGTTGGGAAATTTCCGCTTTCATAACATCAACCTGTGTCGTATCGGTTTTCTCTATATGTCTAACCTGGTATCGCAAGTGTTTCCTTGTCTCAGTTAATACCGTTATCTGCGCTTCTACTTCTTTCTGATATGACAAAAGCTGCTCTGCGGTATCAATCTGATGCCTGCAAAGCAGCCTCGTCTCCTTGG
>NZ_JANFXK010000120.1 GCF_024459955.1 Anaerovorax odorimutans | reverse complement strand
GCGGCAAGGGAATCGACCTTGACCGCCTTTTATACGCCGCCGATGGTCATACGCTATATGTATCAAGCCTTGGAACATATGGGGATAACGTCAGGAAATCTTCTGGAACCCTCTTGCGGCATTGGCAATTTCATTGGCATGAAACCGGACAGTTTATCCCAGTGTAAAACCTATGGTGTAGAGCTGGACCGCATCTCCGGCCGCATTGCCCAGCAGCTGTACCAAGAATCCGTCATTACTGTACAGGGATATGAGCACGCAGAGCTGCCGGACAATTTCTTTGATGTGGCAATCGGCAATGTGCCGTTCGGCCAGTTCAAAGTATCGGACAAACGGTATGACCAGCATCCTT
>NZ_JANFXK010000012.1 GCF_024459955.1 Anaerovorax odorimutans | reverse complement strand
TGGTTTTGATCTGTCCCCACTTGCCGTCCTTTGTCTTGGCTTTCAGCTGGTAAACCGTGTTTTTCTTGGCTTTGCCCATAGATTTGGAACTGGTGCTGTAGCTCTTTCTCATGTTCAGGCTGCTCACGGTTACCTTCACTTTCTGGCTATTGCTCACAACCTTTGATGACGAGCTGCCGGAAGATGAAGAACCGGAATTTACGTTTGAATCGGAACTTCCGCCGGAGCTGCCGGAGGATGAGCCGACGCCCTCAGTGATTCCATAGTAGTCCGCGATTACTTTGGCTTCCGCTTCGGCCATCTTTTTCAGATTGGCGTTACTGGACAGCCATTTGGTCGCCGCCAGATTGGTATGGAAGGAGTGCTCCAGGATCATACCCTTTGTACCAACTGATTTGGAACCTCTGAGTACGCCGTAGTATTCGGTCTTGCCGTCGCTGTTGAGTTTTTGCCATATTTTATATCCCTGCTTCGTATTCATTGTGTTTTCAATGGTCTTACCCAGGTTCTTGGCAAGCTTGTCCCCTGTATTGCCCTTCTGCGTGATGATCAGCGGGTAATCGGAGGTTTTGGAAGAACTGGAATTGGAGTGGAGGGATAAAAAGAGGTCATAGCCTTTGGCTGCTGTACCGCGGTTATAAACGTTCATGTCTTTGGCCTGGCTGCTGCGGGTTACGCCCACATAAAAACCACCGTACTCCTCAAGCGCCGCTTTCAGATAGTTGTGCAGCGCCCAGCTCATGTTGGATTCATAGTAACTGGAGTAGACCGGGCTTCTGTTATATTTTCCGTAATGGCCTGCGTCCAGCATGATCCGGACCTGTTTCTCGAAAACTGCCTTTACCGTATGGTCCTCCTTAATATTATCCAGCGTATATGTAGCTTTCGCGCCTGCGGATTTACCGTCCACCTGCAGGTCGGAAAGATAATAGCCGCTTTTCGGCGCCGCGGTAATGGTCATGGAATCATTTTCCGTAACGGTTTTTCCTGCCGTGATGGTTCCCTTTGAAGAAGAATTCACAGAAGTCGTGACTTTGTATTGAGCCAGCTTGGCAAAATTCGCCGTTACTTCCGTATCTTTTTCCGGTTTGAAAGTCCCGGAAACGGTTCCGTAAGGATCAGCGACATTGACGGTCTGCTCATCAATCGCAATACCGGTCGTCTTATATCCCTTTTCCGGCGTCACAGTATAAGTAACTTCCGTTTCACCGGTAGCTTTATCGGGATTTACTTTTACAGTACCTCCCTCTTCCGGCGCGGCTTTTGCCGTAATGACAAATTCCGTACTTGCTGTGCCGGGATTGTCATCGCCCTGTGGCTGTGTTTCTCCGCTTTCTTCAGCAAAGACGCCCGGAGCGAAAGCAAAGGCCGATGTCACCATGCATGCTGTCACTAAAATGCTTAATACTCTGTTCCTAATCTTCATTATGTTTACCTCTTGATAAATAATATTTCCTATATTTCTATATAATAACAATTACATTATATAATTGAACTGTTAGAATTTCAAGCTTTTCATTTTAAGAAAGGAGCTTCTATTCGAAAAAATTCGCTAAAATCCGTCATTTTTAATAATATATTATGTAAACAAAACTATATCTTGTGTAGTCTGTTTTCCATACAACAAAAAAGAAAAAAAGAAGCATCGTATTATGCGACACTTCTTTACGGTTACCAATATTTCAATTAAGCTTCGGAAGCTACGACTTCCTTGCCGTTGTAGTAATTGCAATTTGGGCAAACTCTATGTGGAAGCTTAGGCTCGTGACACTGCGGACAGATTGAAAGTCCAGGTGCGGTCATCTTCATATTTGGTGATCTTCTCTTATCTCTTCTTGCTTTCGAAGTTTTCCTCTTAGGTACTGCCATTTTCTACACCTCCTTTTTGCTCATTTGTGTGTAAAATCGTTTTACAACTCCTCAATTATATAGTCAGTTGGACAAATTGTCAACCAATTATTTGTAAAGTGCGGAAATTATAGCATCCGGCTTTGCAGGATACGGCCCTTTTAAATGTTTACTTTACAGAGTCTGTAAGTGTCTCTTGCGATCATCAGCTCTTCATTGGTTGGGATGAGGATGATCTTAACTCTGGAATCGTCTCTGGAAATGATCATTTCCTTTCCTCTTACCTTGTTCTTTACCAGGTCGAGCTTGATTCCCAGGTTGCCCATATCGTTACAGATGATGTCTCTCATGGAGATATCGTTTTCACCGACGCCGGCTGTAAATACGATGGCGTCTACGCCGTTCATTTCCGCGATGTATGCTCCAATATAGGATCTTACCTTATGAGCAAACACTTTGATAGCCAGCAGCGCTCTTTCGTTGCCTTCCGCAGCGGCTGCTTCCAGGTCTCTGAAATCGCTGGATACGCCGGAAATTCCCAGCACGCCGGATTTCTTATTGAGGATTTCGTTGGCTTCACCCTGCGCCAGACCTTCTTTTTCTCTGATATAAGTAACGATGGCCGGGTCGATATCGCCGGATCTTGTACCCATTACCAGTCCTTCCAGCGGTGTGAATCCCATGGAAGTATCCATGCAGACACCGCGTTTGATAGCGGATACGGAAGCACCGTTGCCCAGGTGGCAGGTGATAATTTTCAGATCGTTGATATTTACGTTCATAATATCAGCCGCTCTTTCAGCTACATATTTATGACTGGTTCCGTGGAAACCGTATCTTCTGATACCATACTTTTCATAGTATTCGTAAGGGATTGCGTAAATATAGGATTCCGGAGGCATTGTCTGGTGGTACGCCGTATCGAATACCGCTACCATCGGTGTATCCGGCATCAGCTCCCTGCAGGCAGCGATTCCCAGGAGGTTAGGCGGATTGTGCAGCGGAGCCAGCTCTACGCACTCTTCCAGAGCCGCCAGCACTGAATCATCGATTACAACGGATTCCGCGTATTTTTCACCGGCGTGTACAACACGGTGTCCAACAGCGCCGATCTCTGACATGTCTTTTACTACGCCGTGATCCGGATCGATGATCGCGTCCAGTACGTGGCCGATGGCGTCCTTGTGGTCCTCCATCGGAGTAACCAGCTTGAATTTATCCATGCCGATCTTTTCATGGGTAATCACAGCGCCTTCCATACCGATTCTTTCTACGAGCCCTTTTGCTTGCAATACTTCAGTTGTCATATCGAGTACCTGGTATTTCAGTGAAGAACTACCGCAGTTGATAACTAATACTTTCATTCAATTTTCCTCCATCTTGTGATTTAATAAAAACAACATTTTATATTATAATCCCATTACATGGGATTTTCAAGCAAATTGTCCCTGTCAGTCTCCCCGGATATAAGGATGCCGTACATAATCGCAGTTTTCGTACAAACTTGCTCCTGTAAGGAGATTGTACATATCCGAAGCCAGGATGTCTTTTTCACAAAGGCCCGGCAGTGAAGCGACTTTGTTGATGTTGGTGATTACCGGAATTTTTGCTGTCTTTTTTATTTCCCTGAGCAGCCGCGTACCGCCGTTTCCCGCCGCCAGAACCCTGGCATATAAGCTGCCGTCCAATGAGGTAAGGTCCATGAGAATCTGGCACAGTATCCGGCTGATCCGTGTCTTGGGATAGCGTTTGGAAGCGATTTTCTCAACCAGGCTTTCCAAGTTATCCGCTCTGCGGATCTGGTCTTTGATCCGGTTTTCCAGCCCCTCTCCCACCGAAAAAATCTGTGCCAGCCGGTCGGCAGACCGGGAAAGAACAGCCCCGCGAATCAAATCGAAATAACCTCGCAGCGGCGGAGCCTGCCGCAGAGCCTCTGCCGTTTCCTGAGGAACGTACTGATCGACCTGTCCCGGATCCAAGTGGTTTCGAATCGCTGTAGCGCTTGCAATTCCTGCCTTTGGCTCCTTATCCAGGTAGCCCGCCCCTTTTCGGTTTACCATAACAAATTTTATGGAGCTATTGTGTAATTGCAATTGTTTCAGGTATTCCAAAGCTAAGATGTTGTTGGGTGTGACGGAAAGCTCCGAAAACCGCGGGCCCATGATTTGTGCCAGGGCGGATTCCCGGGCTTTTGCATAGGAAAGACCTGCGTCCAGATTCTTTTTCAGCAGGCTGCGAAACGCATCCGGCTCTTTTGCCAGATAGACCGCTGCCTGCCGCAGTTCGTCCGGATGCCCCTTTTCCGCTCCGAATCCCAGATGTGTCACACAGCCCAGGCCTTCTAAAATGCCGATCCCTCCCCGGGCAAAATATTCGGCGCTGTTCACCGCGTAGGCAAAAGGAAGCTCCAGCACCAGATCAACACCGCACTCCACAGCGATCCGGCTCCTGGCCCATTTATCCATGATTGCAGGTTCTCCCCTCTGGGTAAAGTTACCGCTCATGACCGCAACTACAAAATCAGCCTCTGCTTTTTCCCTGCACTGCCGCAGATGGTAAAGATGACCGTTGTGAAACGGATTGTATTCAGCTATGATTCCTAAAACATTCATATAGGTATCATAACACACACCCGCAGAGAAGCAAAGCGATTATTCCCGCCAGAATGGCATGGGTCAGCTTTGTCAGCGCAAAATACGGCAGGCCGACTCCCGATCCCGACAGCATACTCATGGACTGGCCGATAATGGAAAGACCTCCCCAGGAGAGAACAAAGGTACAGAGCACGCATTTGAGGCTCATGGAAAGCCCGATGCATTCCGACAGCGCCCCGCAGCCCACCGTCATTTCGAAGAAACCCTTTGCCAGCGCTTTCAGCGGTGGATACCCGATCCAGCTGAACAGTCCTCCCATATGCATCAAATCCGTGAGGAACATGAACAGGATAATATAGGCCAGAATGATGGCCAGAGATTTGAAGGCAGAAAGAATCGCATCGGTGAATATTTCCAAAAGGCCCTGATTTCTTCGATTCTGAGGGGCCGCAGCGGCAGGCTCTCTGCTCTTTTTTCTGAAAAAGAAGGAATAAATCATGCCGTTTAAAACCGCACCCAGATAGTGGGACACGGCGATCAGGATTCCCGCGGCCGCAGAGCCCAGCATGCCTACGCCAACGGCCCCCACCATAAAGGTTGGACCGGAGGTGCTGCAAAAACTGATAAGTCTCTTTGCCTCTGCCCGGGAAATGGTATGTTCTTTTCGCATATCGCCTATGATCTTGGCCCCCATCGGATAACCGGAGAGAACGCTCATGGCAAAGGGAAACATACTCGGGCGAATCACCCTCACCGCACCCATATAGTTGAGGAAATTGGCGCAGATAAAAAACGGCAGCAGCGCCGGCAGAACGCTCTGCGCCCACAGATAAATCCCTTTCTGCGCAGAATAGATGGCGATGGATGGAAATACGACCATGAAGCCGCAGCAAGCTGCGGCCAGCAGGCCTGCGATTATATAATTTCTTTTTCGGCTCATAAAAATATCCATGATTTATGGTATTCCCAAAATCATGGATATATGTGTGCTTTCACTGAGCAGGATAAAAGAAAACTTACTCGCCGCTCTGATCTTCCTGATGTGGCTCCGCCTCCTGCATGGTGTCGTCTTCGTTCATCTGAGTACGGTAAGCCATCTCCTTGATCTCCTCCCTGTTGTTGGAAAGAGTCGCGTTGATATCGGTAAAGGTTTTTTCAATCGTACCGAACATATCTCCGAAATAGAGCGCATTGAGCTGCTCCATCTTTTCCTGAAAGTTGAAGAGGATGCTGTCCACGTAGTCGTAAGTGCTCATTTTCAGCTGTTTGGCGGTTTCTTCCGTCACACGCATCAACTCGTCGGCACGCAATTTTGCCTTGACCGTGATATCGTCGTTTTCCACCAGAGCTTCTGCCTGTCTCTTGGCATCGGCAATCACTGCTTCGTATTCGTTTTTCGCTTCTGCGATAATCCGTTCTCTTTCATTTTTAATCCACTGCGCCTGCTGGATTTCCTCAGGCAGTTCGTGCCGGATTTCCCTTACGATCTCCAAGAGTTCCTGCGCGTCCACCATAATCTTACCTGTCAGCGGAAACCCTGAGGCAGTATCGACAATTTCTTCGATTTCTTCTAGCAGTTCTAATACCTTCATTCGTATCCTCCCTAAACCTTATTTTTTTTATCCATATATTCTAAAATGATTTCCGGGATCAGCCCTTTTACGCATCCGCCCAGAGAATGTACCTCTTTAATCATGCTGGAACTGAGGAAAGAGTAGCTGGGACTGGTCATCAGAAAAATCGTTTCTACGTTTCCTTCGTACAGCCTGGCGTTCATCTGCGCCATCTGTATTTCATACTCAAAATCGGTGGTGGCGCGCAGCCCTCTCACCACCACATCGAATTGGTTTTCGTTGACATAGTCCGCCAAAAGACCGGAAAAGTGATCCACCTCCACGTTGGGGAGATCAGCCGTTACTTTCTGTATCATTTCCTTTCGTTCTTCTAAAGTGAACAGCGAATTTTTCGAAGGATTGACGATCACGCCGATCACCAGCTTGTCGTATAGCTTTGCGGCTCTGGTAATGATATCGAGATGTCCGTTGGTGAGCGGATCAAAAGAACCGGTATATAGGGCCTTATTTTCCATATATGTATCCTCCGTTGTCATATAGTGTATTGTATCACAAAGACGCCGCCGATATCAACCATAGATTGATATTACAACGGTTCCGTACTTTCTTTCTTTGATTTTTACATAATCTGCAAGCTGCTCCGGCAGCACTTCTTCTTTTCTGTGCTCCGCTACGATTACGCCGTCTTCCGCCAGCAGTTCCTCCCTGCGTATTATTTCAAAACATTCCGGTAAAAGGCCTTTGTTGTACGGCGGGTCCAACAGGAATATATCGCATGGGGTATTCATTCTCCCCAGGACCTTTCGAAAATCCCCGGCCAGTACGGTGGAATAGTCTTCCGCTCTGCAGTAGCTGATATTCTCCCGCAGCAATTTCAGGCTGTCCCTGGAACTATCGCCGAACCAGCAATGCTCTGCGCCCCGGCTGAGGGCTTCCAGGCCCAGATTGCCTGTCCCTGCGAAAAGGTCACACACGTTGCTCCCGACAAGCTCCACATGGCTGTTGAGAATGCTGAAAATCGCTTCCTTTACTTTATCAGTGGTGGGTCTTATTTTATTGTCAAGCGGGGAATAAAGCCTTCTCCCCTTGTAATCTCCTGCTATAATTCTCATTTTTTCACCTCACGAATTAGTATTCTACCACATTACACGCCATATGCCTAGTGCAGGATTAGCGCATCTTTTTTTCGAATCAGCAGATAGATGCTGAGAAGGATATCCGGAGAGACAAAAATCATAACAAATAAATTAAACACGGTTAAAAGCAGTGAATCCTCAAACGATGCTTCCGCTCCGTATGTAAACGTCATCCTAACGACCTGCAGCACGTATTGTACCAGGTAGAAAGCAGCGGCGTATTTGAGCCAGATCGCGTCTCCCTTCCTTCTTACAAATTTTATGGATACTGCCAGCAGCACCACGACCAAAATGCTGAGAAGGACCGGTACAACAGGCTCTCTATCATCAGTCAGGTACACTGCAGCCGTGTAAACAAGCTCAAGGATCTGATAGCAGAGCATCCCGCCGTACAGCAGCAGAGCGGCAATGGAAATCCAGTCCCTGGATTCGTCCTTTGCCTGACAAAAACAGATCACGCAGAGGATGGCGCTGCATATTATAGAGGGTTCACCCCAGCTAAAAGTAAACTCCTCTATCACAAACAACACAGCGGCCGGCAGCAACAGATTTGGCTTTCCGCATAGAATAAATAAAACGATTAAAATAAAACATACTGCGCAGAGCGCCAGATGAGTCATATCCGTTATAAGAAGTTCATCCTCATATACCTCGTCTGCTATGTAGTCCTGAAATGACGGGATCGCATAGCTCCCTAAATTAAACATACCAACCGCCGTAACCACCAGCAGAATCCCGGGCAACGCCTTTAACCTTCTCTTTTCCTTATCCATTGTTTCCTCCCCTTTACACATATCACTCACACTTGTACTCAGTATATTCAAACTTGTAAAAAATTGCAAGAGAACCGAGAAAATCCCTGAAACGAAAAATATCCACCGAAAAAGGTTTCCAGTGGATATCTCTCATTTTCTTTCTTAGACTTTGTCAGTCAGCTTAACCCTTTCGGTTATTTTCCGGCTAACTGCTGTTCAGCCATTTCGACTAACCGCTTAGTCATATAACCGCCGACATAACCGTTCTGTCTTGCAGTCAGGTTGCCCTTGTCGATCTGGTCATAGTTTGCCATTCCCAGCTCGTTTGCGATTTCAGTCTTGAGTCTGTTTAAGCCAGGTTTTGCGTCTGAATAAATTTTTTCCTGTAATGACATGTTTCTCACCTCCTGTACGCTATTAATTTAACCCGGGACAGAGAAACTATGTCATGTAATAATTGCACGCGTTCTCTCCTTTTTCCAACGTTTCCAGCGATTTTCGAACGCTTTTTCGTTAAAAGAGAAAAATATCCACCGAAAAAAGTTTCCAGTGGATATCTCTCATTTTTGCATATTAACCTTTTGTGTTAATTTACCTGTTTTTGGTTATTTTCCGGATAACTGCTGTTCAGCCATTTCAACTAACTTCTTAGTCATATAGCCACCGACATAACCGTTCTGTCTTGCAGTCAGGTTGCCTTTGTCAGTCTGTTCATAGTTGGACAGACCCAGTTCGCTGGCAACTTCTGTCTTTAAGTTGTTTAAACCAGGTTTTGCGTTTTCATAAATCTTTTCCTGTAATGCCATGTTATCTCACCTCCTGTACGCTATTAATTTAACCCGGGGAGATGAAAGTATGTCATGTAATAATTAGATTTAATCCCTGCTTTTGGTATCTTACAGCTTTAAAGAAAAATCTTCGCCGAAAAGCTTTGCGATACGCTTTTTCAAGCCTGCGTATTTTTCGCTTTCAAGGAAAGGATCTTCGGAAATGATGAGATCCGCCTCTTTTTTTACGTCATTTAAAATTTTTATATGCTTTGCCAGATCGGCTATGGAAAGATCCGGAACACCGTGCTGGCGGGTACCGAAGATCTCGCCCGGTCCCCGAAGAGCCAAGTCCTGCTCAGCGATATAAAAGCCGTCCTGTGAGTCCGCCATAATTTGCGCCCGCTGCAGGGCAATCTCCGAAGTTCCTTTGGAAATCAGCACGCAGTAGGATTGATGAGAGCCTCTTCCGACTCTTCCCCTGAGCTGATGGAGCTGGGCCAGTCCAAAGCGTTCTGCGTTCTCAATAACCATGATCGTGGCGTTGGGCACATTAATTCCCACTTCAATAACCACCGTGGACACCAGCACCTGGATCCGGTTCTCATAAAACTGTGTCATGACTGCGTCTTTCTGCTGTTGCTTCATGGCTCCGTGCAGCAGTGCCACTTCCTGATCCGCGAATCTCGCTTTCAGTTCTTCATACAGCTCTTCTGCCGACTTTACGTCCAGAACCTCCGATTCATCGATGAGAGGTGCCACCACATAGGCCTGACGTCCCTTTCTCAGCTCTTTTTCCACAAAGCCATAGCAGTGGTCCCTTTGGTTTTCATCCACCGCCCTGGTGATGATTTTCTGCCTTCCCGGAGGAAGCTCGTCAATCACGGAAACATCCAGATCGCCGTAGAGAATCACTGCCAGAGTTCTTGGGATCGGTGTTGCCGTCATGACCAGCACATGGGGATTGTCTCCCTTTTCGCTGAGCGCGGCCCGCTGCTTTACGCCAAAACGGTGCTGCTCATCGGTAATGACCAGGCCCAGCTTATGGAAAACCACATCCGGCTGGATGATGGCATGAGTCCCCACCAGAATCTGAATCTCTCCTGAAGCCAGCTGCTCCAGAACCTCTCTTTTTTCACGGGCAGTCATGCTGCCGGTCAGCATGCCCACCCGGATTTCGTGATCGGCAAAATTGCGGGACAGACCTGCGTAATGCTGCTTTGCCAAAAGCTCCGTGGGCGCCATGAGGACGCCCTGGAAACCGCTGCGAACCGCTTTGTACAGCGCGATCTCCGCTACGGCTGTCTTACCGGATCCAACATCGCCCTGTACCAGACGGTTCATTACTCTGCCTGATTCCAAGTCTTCTGTGATCTCCGCCACAACTCGCTCCTGTGCTCCCGTCAGCTCGTATGAAAAAGTACCGATGTATTCCTTCACATCCGCCTCTTTTGAAAAGACCAGACCGTTTTTTCCGCCGACTGTTTTCTGCTTTGATGCCAAAAGCCCGGTTTGCAGAGCCAAAAGCTCATCGAATATCAGCCGGTACTTTCCCTGCAGGAGAGGCTTTTTGTCTTTCGGAAAATGTACGTTACAAACCGCGTACTCCAAATCGCACAGCCGGTTTCTGAGGATCAGGTCTTCCGGCAGGTATTCCTCCATTTCGGCAGCCGCGCTGAGCGCTGTTTTTTGCCAGAGGCGCATTTCTTTCTGGCTGATGCCCGAGGTTAGAGGATAGACTGGCAGAATCCCCTGCATCAGTCCCTTTTCACTGACTGAAAAATCCGGATGTATCATCTGCGTCTTTCCATAATTGACAGAAGGCTTTCCAAAAAAATCAAACTGTTTTCCCACTTTGAACGTATCCGCGAGATAGCGGGCATTAAAAAAAACGACTTCCAGCCGGCCGCTGTTATCGCTGACCAGGAGCCGCAGGATCTGCTTTTTCCCCCTTCGGTACGGATCTTTAATGACCAGCTCGATCTTTGCCCGTACAAAGGCCGGCCGGTCTTCCTGCAAATCGGCGATAGCGCAGAAAGCGCGCCGATCTTCGTAATCTCTTGGAAAAAAGGTCAGCAGATCTTCGATCGTGCGTATTTCCAGCTTTTCCAAAGCCTGCGCCTTTTTCGGCCCGATGCCCTTCAGGACCGTTACCTTTTCCGTAAGCTCCATTTATCTGCTCACCTCGATATGTCTTCTGGCAATATTCTTGGAAATCATTCCGGTCACGACCACCGCCACACTGTTGGGTTCAATGCCAAGAGATTCTTTCATTTTTTCATGGATATCATCCACCAGCTGATTGGTCACCTGGGTGATGCTCGTTCCAAAGCGCAGAACCACGAAAACTCTCAGATCCAACCCTTTTTCACCGGAGTTAATCTCCATGATGCTGGTATCGTCCATTCCGCCGAATCTGGATACGATGCCCGGAACTTTTCCCTTGTGATTGGAAATAATCACTTTGCCGTCAAACTGCTCCACAGCTTCGATCACGATTTTGCCAATGGCATTTTTTGAAACCGTAATTGTCCCTAAATCCGTTTCTACTGTAAACAAAGTTCTTCCTCCTCATAGTTTAATCCATTTTAGCATATTTAAACCGCTTTGCACAACCGATGGATCTTTTGCATAGAATAAAAAAGGTGATGCTATGAATCGGAATAAATGCAAAAAGAATAAACGAAGGAAGCCGCCGGCCGGCCATCAGGATATCCGCGATCTCGGTTTTATCCTGCTGGTCTTCGGCGTAGTTACGATCTGCGCTTTTTTCCTGCCTGTAAAAGCATGGATTCTGCTTTTAGGCGTTCTGTTGCTGATCTGCGGGATACGGCTTTATTATAGATAGGGAGGCAACCTGCCTATCGCTCCGGCCATTGGTCCTCGCCCGCTTTAAAACGCGGATGCTGCGGAGATGGCCTGCGTGATACAGGAGCCGCCTTGGAGATGATATAGCTTTGGATGTTTGGCGCATAAACTTGATATGATGGTTTGGAAAATATGGGAGATGACCCTGATCTGCTGAGGCATTGACAGGTTAAAAGCGCAGTTTATGTTCCATTGGGCGCTTTTTGCGGTAAACTGGAACATAAAGCAAGCTGATTCAATCTTTCAAAATCACTATTTTGCTCCTCTTTGGATATTTGTATGAATAAATTTGTGCTTCCAATCTCGAAATCGCTCCAATTTGTTTTCTCTTTTTACACAATTCGAAGAAAGTATGTTCACATAACAGCCTTTTCGTGCCATCTGGAACATAAAACGGCATTTGGTGTTTTTTTGAAGATCCTTGAAAGCAAAACAAAGCCTGCTTCGCCAATTCTTTCCGGCGGTAGACTTTGTTGATATTCCGGAAATATCGTAAAACGATATTTCCTACATAAATAAAAAAGAAGCCGCTACGCAATCTGCATAACAGCTCCTGATTTTTCGTTAAATGGCACGGTTTACTTTGTTTGACCGGATACATCTGGTACAAACATTGGCTCTTCTAACTTTTCCGTCTTCTTCAATTCTAATGTTCTGAATGTTAGCGTTCCATTTTCTTCTCGTGTGTCTGTTTGAGTGGGACACGTTGTTTCCGGAAACCTGGCCCTTACCGCAAATTTCACATTTTCTTGACATCTACCGCACCTCCTTTAAGTATCTTAAGCTTTCGCATGATTCCATATTGATCCGAGTGGACTCGAACAAATGACATTATACCACAAGGAATCTTCTGGTACAAGGATTTTTTCCTTTATTTTTTATTGGATTTACGCCATATGCCCATTTTTTCCGCTTCCTTAATCAGTTCTTCGCGAAAATCCGGATGAGCGATACTGATAATCTTCTCCGCCCGCTGCCAGGTGGACGCGCCTTTGAGGTTGACTTTTCCAAATTCAGTTACCAGAAAATGCGTGTTGGCCCGGGTATCGGTGACAATGGAGCCGGGCGCCAGGGTCGGCCTGATTCTGGATTTCAGTTCCCCGTCCCTGGTTTTGAATGTCGCGGAACAGCAGATAAAGCTTTTGCCGCCGTCAGAAAGATAAGCGCCCAGCACAAAATCCAGCTGACCGCCGGCGCCGCTGATATGCTTGATACCTGCCGACTCCGCGTTGACCTGTCCGAAGAGGTCGATATCCACCGCATTGTTGATGGACATAAAGCGGTCAATCTGAGAGATGGTCCGCACATCGTTGGTATAATCCACCGGCGCGCTCATGCACTGAGGATTGTTGTCAATATAATCGTAAAGCTTTTTCGTTCCTGCGCCAAAGGCGTATACCTGGCGAAAGCGGTCGATATTCTTGCGGGAACCGTTTATCTTGCCCGCTGCCGCAATATCCACGAAAGCATCCACGTACATCTCCGTATGTACACCCAGATCTTTTAAATCCGAGTCTGCGATCAGGGAACCCACTGCGTTGGGCATGCCGCCGATCCCCAGTTGCAGACAGGCACCGTCGGGAATTTCTTCCACAATCAGCTTTGCCACGGTTTTGTCCACTTCCGTCGCAGGACCACCCGCGCCCAGTTCATTGATGGGAGGGTTGTTTCCTTCCACAATCATATCCACCGCTGAAATATGAATGGCTTCTTCTTTTCCTCCCAGACACCGGGGCATGTTCTCATTGACTTCCACAATGATTGTCTCCGCCTGCTCGCACATGGCCATCATATGGGAGGCGCTGGGTCCGAAGTTAAAATAGCCGTGCTGGTCCATAGGCGCAACCTGGAACATCGCCACCTGAACGGCTCCCGTATTTTCCCGGTAATAGCGGGGCAGCTCCGAATAACGGATCGGCGCATAGAACGTATCGCCATCGGCCATCATCTTCCGCTCCACCCCTGACATGTGCCAGGAATTCCAGATAAAATGCTCCGCCGTATCCGGCACCTGCATAATCGCCGGATTTTTGAAAAGGATTCCGCCCCTGACCTTTACATCGGTCAGCTCCCGGTAACGCTTTGCCAGAGCCTCATCCAGAGAATCAGCCGTGCCCGCGCACCATCCAAAATCCACCCAATCCCCGGATTTTACACATTTCACCGCTTCGTCCGCAGTGGTAAGTTTCTCCTTATACTGACTTCTAAAGTCCATTGCTACACCTCCTGCTTGTTTCTTTTTTCACAATTTAGACAGTATACTACACCGGAAGGGTTATGGCAACAGCATTTTATGATTATTCTCAAATATCTGATAACTCCATTTGCGTCATCAAAAAAGAACCGGCTCCAAACAAAACCGGTTCCTTCTGCTATTTCCTTTTTTCTTTTGGCGTCAGCTTGAACAAAATCGGCAGCAGACAGGCCAGAATCACGCCATCTATAACTTTCAGAACCAGCGTGCCAAACAGTACGCCCGCCGCATGGCCCGCACCCAGATTATCCATGGCCCACTGCATGAAATAGGACTCCCAGCCGCTGTCCAGATGGCCCTTTGCCCGCCACAGCGACAGGCCCCCTGACATAAGCGTTCCCATCACAATATATACGCCGCCTGCCAGCGGCAGCCTGCGCCATAGAAGCTGCCCGTTTTTCCGGAGGATACAGCCAAAACAAACGGCCGCCAGAGCGCCGGTAAAATAATAGAACAGCGCGTCCATGCCATAAAATGCCGTGGCCTGGTAAAAATTTGTCGCCAGCGCCACGATCAGCCCTGCCGCCGGTTCCAATACCACTGCTGCGTATCCGGTCCCAACGGAATCCAGCCACATGGGCAGATGGCAGTAATGAGCTACCGCATAAAGCCCCAGATTGAGAGCAACGCTGACAATCATCAGGATCACATACCGTTTTACCTTTTGTCTATTCATGATCCCCATCTCCCCTTTCTTTCGAAAGTTGGCTCTCCGCTTCACGCAGCTTTTCCTTCAAGCGTTCCTTTTCTTCCAGGTCCTTGTTCAATTCATCCATAAACCCGGCAGTCACAATACTGGCCGGCATGGCGATCACCGCAACACCGAAAAGGGATGAAATCATACTGATGATCTTCCCCACCTCCGTAAGGGGATAAATATCTCCATAGCCTACTGTGGTCAAAGCGGTTGTCGCCCAATAGAGCGCGTCAAAGAAGGACGGGAAACTCTCCGCCGGTTCGTAGGAAAACATAATCAGCGCGGATATAAAGATATATGCTACCGCCAGTACCAAAACAGAAACCAACAGCTTTCTCTGTTTGCTGAACACATTTACGATCCGTTCAAAACTCTTGGAATACTGGAGAATTTTCGCAAGGCGCAAAAGCCTCAGCGCCTGGAAGCTGGCAGGAATCAGCCCTACCGATGGCAGAATTCCCAGCATGTCCATGATGGCGAAGGGGGTGATGGGGTAGAGAATAAAAGCCCACGGACTTTTCATGTTCGATTTAAAGTCAAAGGTAATCCATCTCAGTACATAATCGACGAACAAAAGATAGACGCTGACTACCTCGACAATTTTTAAAACTTCCTGAACCTGCTCTGACGGGTCGCGGAATACCATAGGCACGATACTGATGATCGCCACGCACATGATAAACCAGTCGTACCATTGGCTGATCCTGTCTCCCGGCTGAGGTTTTGCGATCAGCCTGTAAATATATTTTCTCACCTGGCCGCCTTCTTTCTATTTCTGTTCCGGAGCATCCGCATTTTCGACAACCTCATCCGCTTTCTTTTTCTCCAGCTTCTGCTGCGCCTTTTCAATCAAATGATCTTTTTCCGTCTGAAACTCCTCTTCCGCTGTATCCTTGACAATTACACATTCCGGCAGCGGGTCCTCGATATCAAACAGCTTGGCTACGGCCTGTGGACGATGCTTGAGAATACCGTAAATCGCAAACAGGATAATCGCTTTATCGATCACGTCCATAGCAAAGAAAGTCACTGCGCTGACAAACGGCCGCGGCAGCATGATATCCGTCAGCAGACTCATCAATTCGGCTCCGGCTACGCTCAGAGGCGTAAAGCGTCCGAACAGCGCGTAGTATTCCGGCATTCTGATGCAGGTATCGATGAAACAGATTGTCAGAATCCCAAACAGCACGCCTTTGATGTTTCCAAAGAAACCCAGACGTACATACGTGCCGAAGCTGGCCGCAACGGCAATCACCGCGATTCCCTGGACCAGAATAGCAAGATCTCCGCCAAGACACAGCTGGGCGACAATTTCTACTACCGCCAGAATAGCCCCGTATCCTGGACCGCCCACACAGGCTGCCATCAGCACACCGGCGTTATTGAGGCGGATCGGCAGCGCGATATTTTCAGCTATCGTATAAGTCATGAACATATCGAAGACAAAGAGCAGGACCATCAGCAATATTTTCCGATAGCTCCAGGTTATATCCATAAGGTTGGTCTTATATTCTTTCATATCGTTTTTCCTCCGTCCTCATCTACCACATATATGCTGCGACCGGCATCAGAATATGCCCCATCACAACGATGAATAATAGAATAAAGGTAACAATTCTTCCATACAGAGCCGCAAACTTGTTATCCTTGTATTTGTTTCGGACTCGATTGATATTGATGATTACAAAGGCCCCTGCCAGAATCGTCAGCACGCCCCAGATGTTTACATATTCCAGCAGCCCGGTCTGAAGGGCATCCGGCAGCAGATTGGCGCCGACCATAATATTGGAAACCGTACCGAAGAGAGCCGCCGGGATCATGCTCAACGGATCCACCTGATGGAAGGTACAGATAAACAATGTGATAAACACCCACAGAGATGTGCCGAATAAAGCGATAAAGCATTTGAGATAGAGGCCGAAGCTATCCCGGTTGATCTCAATCTGGGTCATGAACTCAGAAGTAACGGCAGCCCTTTTTACACCAGGTTCTCCATAGGTGGTCGTATACTCGTTGGTATAGATCGCGTTGTCAAACCGCTTAAGATCATATCCGGCCGAACTGAGGGATGGGTTTACCGCACAGTTTTCTCCATCCACTTCCAAAACCACGCGATCAATGGAGTGATTGGGTTCTATGTAAAATCTCAGCTGATGGGATTCCAGTGGAAACCGTTTTGTCCAGAAATTCTTAAAGACACTTACATCCAGCGTACAAAGCTGATAATGAAGGCCGTCTGCTCCCACTTCGTCCGCCAGAGTGGTAATTGAATTGATGGTCCCATTGTAAACGCCGAAATTGTTCACCATATCCAGGTCATCGTCGCCGTACCATTTAAACCACACTCTGGAAACAACCCGGAAGGAACTGTTTTTCATATCGATCTGCTTGATGTTCTCCACATAAGAACCTGTTTTCACGTGTGTCGCGTTTTTACTGAGTTTCTTCACATATGCTTCATCCTGCACTTGATTCAACATGGCATTCTGCCAATAATCCTCTTCGGCAGCCTTGTCCGTATACAGCGTCCAGGTCGTATACCCCAGGAGCAGGCTTCCCAGAATCAACAGAATCAGCACCCAGAAAATCAACTTTTTCAGCTGCCATTTTTGAAACACAACCTTCTTCATTTTTTCACCTCATTCTCGCAATATCGGGGGTTCTGCCGCCAGGGCAGTCCCGTACAGAGTATCAACCCATACGTTCGAAATTTTACGGCCAGACCTTACAAATTTCAACAAAAATACAGATAATGTAAATTTTTTACCAATATCGCCGCAAAGGCTACTTATATATTTTGTGAATGAGTCGTTTTCGGACAAAACAAAAACCCGCTCAATGCGGGTTTTTCGTATAAATTCAATTGTACTGCTGGGCCAGTACCACCCGGCCTTCTTTTCTGGTCGCAGCCATATCAATGATCCTCTGGTTTCTGCTGCCCCGGAACTGAAGGGTCAGATCCTTTTCATCCTTTATGAAGGGGCCGTCGATCAGAAGATCGGTAGCATCGAGCAGATGTTCGATTGCTTCATTTTCCGCAGTCATTTCCTGCAACTGCTCGTAGGTGTATCCGGTAAAGGTAACGATATTCAGTCCCCGTTCCTTCACGCCCTTTGCCAGCTCAGTGAATGCTTCGGGCTGACAGAAAGGCTCTCCGCCGGTAAAGGTGACACCTGCCAGCAGCGGATTCTTGTCGATCTCCTCAAGGAGCCGCCGGATCTCCACATCCTTTCCGCCGCTGAAATCGTGAGTAGCCTGGTTGTGGCATTCCGGACAGCCGTGGGGACAGCCCTGACAGAAAACGGCAAAGCGAAATCCCGGCCCGTCTACGATGGATTCCCGGACAATACCCGCCAGACGGATGGTTTTTTGTTTCTCTGTCATAGGGTTTCATAGCCTTCTTCCACATCATGTTTTACCCGGTCCTGCTCTTCCGCCGCCTTGGCGTTGTTAAAGCGGTCTACGGTTCCCACCAGATATCCGGTGATTCTTCTGATCCGTTCAAAGCCCACGTCGCCGTCTTCCTCCGTCCTGTGACAGTGGGGACACTCATTGTCAATGATCCCGGTGTAGCCGCATACCGGATCCCGGTCCACAGGATGGTTGATGGAGCCGTAGCCGACACCGCTCTCCTTCATGCACCTTACGATACGCTCAAAGGCGTCCAGATTCTTGCATGGGTCCCCGTCCAGCTCCACATAGGTGATGTGTCCCGCATTGGTCAATGCGTGATACGGAGCCTCCAGCTTGATCTTATCAAAGGCCGAAATGTCATAGTATACCGGTATATGAAATGAATTGGTGTAATATTCTCTGTCTGTAACGCCCTCGATCTCACCAAAGCGTTCCCTGTCCATTCTCACAAATCGTCCGGAAAGGCCCTCCGCGGGAGTTGCGATCAATGTATAATTGAATCCGGTGGCTTCCGTGGCTTCATCCATTCTCTTTCTCATAAATCCGATGATCTCCAGTCCCAGACTCTGTGCTTCTCTGCTTTCGCCGTGATGCTTGCCGATGAGGGATTTGAGACACTCCGCCAGCCCGATAAAACCGACTGTCAGGGTTCCGTGCTTGAGCACTTCGGCCACGGAATCGTTGGGTCCCAGCTTGTCGGAATCCAGCCAGATTCCCTGTCCCATAAGGAACGGATAATTCTTCGCTTTTTTGGACGCCTGTATCTTATAGCGCTCCATCAGCTGATCGGCGCAGAGCGCCAGCTTGCGGTCCAGTTCCTCGAAGAAAAAGTCAATGTCGCCATGCGCCTTGATTGCGATGCGCGGCAGATTGATGGAAGTAAAGCTCAGGTTTCCCCTGCCGCCGACCACTTCTCTCTCGGGATCGTAATGGTTAGCCATAACTCTGGTCCTGCATCCCATGTACGCGACCTCGGTATTATGGTCGCCCTCTTTATAATACTGGAGGTTGTACGGTGCGTCGATAAAGGAAAAGTTCGGGAACAGCCTTTTGGCGGAAACCCGGCACGCCAGCTTGAAAAGGTCGTAGTTGGGGTCCTCAGGGTTATAGTTGACGCCTTCCTTAATCTTGAAAATATGGATCGGGAAGATGGCTGTTTCGCCGTTGCCCAGGCCCGCTTCCGTAGCCAGCATGATATTCTCGGTGACCATCCTGCCCTCCGGAGAAGTATCGGTTCCGTAGTTGATGGATGAGAAAGGAATCTGAGCGCCGGCGCGGGAGTGCATGGTGTTCAGGTTATGTACAAATGCCTCCATCGCCTGATAGGTAGCCCTGCGGATTTCCTTATTGGCGTACTTGGTCGCCCTTTCCTGCAGCGCGTCGATCTCTTCTTCATCGCAGAATTCTTTTAGATATTCCCGCTCTTTTTCTTTATATCCGTTATCGTCGGCCAGGATCGGGCAGATGTCGTATTTTTCCTGAATCTCTCTTCCGATGGCTTCGGCCTTATCCACCCCCTCTTCCACATCAAAGAGAATGTCCATCATCTTGCCCAGGTTCTTCCAGTAAAGCTTGCGGTAAGTTTTCTTGACGCCGTTGGCCATTCCGTAGTCAAAATACGGGATGCTCTGACCGCCGTGCTGGTCGTTCTGGTTGGACTGGATGGCAATGCAGGCCAGGGCCGCGTAGCTCTGAATATCGTTGGGCTCCCGCAGGAAACCATGTCCTGTGGAAAAACCTCCGTTGAAAAGCTTTTCAATGTCGATCTGACAGCAGGTGGTGGTGAGAGTCAGAAAATCCAGATCGTGGATGTGGATGTCACCCTCCCTGTGGGCCTTGGCGTGCTCCGGTTTGAGAACGAACATCTCGTAAAACTGTTTTGAGCCCTCTGATCCGTACTTGAGCATAGTGCCCATGGCCGTATCGCCGTCTATATTGGCGTTTTCACGCTTGATATCGTTATCCGCGGCTTCTTTAAAAGTCAGATCTTCATAGATCTTCATCAGTCGGGTGTTCATATCCCGCACTCTTGTCCGTTCCGCCCGATAGAGGATGAATTCCTTCGCTGTCCGGGCATGTCCGTTTTCAATCAAAACTTTTTCCACCGCATCCTGAATCTGCTCCACGGTGGGTGTATCGTTGTGGCGAATCTCAGCGAGATACAGCTCAACCTGGCGAGCCAGATACATGGCCGTGTCTTTATCTTTTCCTCCCAGGGCCCTCGCCGCTTTGTAGATCGCCTCTGCGATCTTGTCCACATCAAAGTCCATTGTTCTTCCGTCGCGTTTTACAATTTTTCTAATCGATGGTTCCATGCCAATACTCCTTCATAATTAGTCTAAAATCTGCCGAAAATCATTCATTTCAACTGTTTTAACGCTTTCTGCGCCATACTATATCTTGTGGTCTTTCCGAAGCGTCCTTTAAAAATTATACATGGTTTAGATAACAAGTCAATATGATTATGATGTTTGTCCATGTATTTTTTTCGACAATCTTCTCCAATGGGCAAAAAAAGAAACCTCCCGGGTTCAGGAGGTTTCTGAGTTTACATAATTACAGATTATATTTATCATGCACCTTTTCAAAGAATTCCGCTCTCAGCATGGACATAAGATGCAGATCGTAATATTTCCCATCTTTTTTTGTAGCGTTCCTCGCCACGCCTTCTTTCTCAAATCCCATTTTCTCGTACAGCGCCGCCGCTCCCTTGTTGCCCGTATAATAATCCAGTGTCACCCGTTCCATGTGCAGGAACACAAAACAGTATTCCAAAAGTTCACGCAGCAATTCTTTGCCGAACCCCTTCTGGCGGTTCTCATCACCGGCGATATACAGCTTGGTAATGTCCAGGGAATCGCAGTGCTGATCCAGTCTGGTAATATAGATCCGGCCGATCGGCTGGCGAATCTCCTTTTTCACAACGGTAAACTGCAGCTTGGTCTCATCCATCTTGTCGACGATCCACTCTTCCACCACATCCTGATACGTTCTGTCTTCCTCATAGCTGAGAAAACGGGTCACTTCCGGGTCGGTTTCCCACCTGGCAAAATATTCACAGTCTTCAAATACGGTTTCTCTGATAATTAAGTTTTTCGTCTCCATATGGTCTCCTTAAAGAGATTTATTAAGATTTCGTGAAATCTCTCTGAAATCTCTACCTTTACAATTCACTATATGCTATTATTATATAGGATTTTAAATAATAAACAAGGAGAATTTCAAAATTATGAAACGAATTTTTCCCTTTTTTCTGATTTCGACATTTATTGTCGTTTTTCTTCTTTTTACGGCCTGCAGCGCCGGTAAAGAGGACGCGAAACTTTCCATAAAAGAAAGTCTGGACGCCAATTATGAGGCCCTTTCTTCCCAAATGAAAGATTCAGAGGATTTTCAGCATTTATCCGATTTTCTTGCCCAGTGGGCAAAGGAAAACAGTCTCGATGTAAAGACGCAAAACGATCAGTACATTGTCCTTTCAAAACCTGCTTCCGCAGGCTATGAAGACGCGGAAACCTTTACGGTTCAATGTTCGGTCAACCTGCAGCAGGCTGAAGATAAAAAAGACGACCTCCAAAACGCCGCCGCGGCAATGGCTCTGTTGTACAGCGCCGACAATCACGGCAGCCTGAAAGCCATTTTTACACTGGAAAAGGACGGGAAACCCATAGGCGCCAGCGCTCTGAGCGACAAATACTTAAAGACGGATAACTTCATTGTGCTGGACCATGAAAGCGATCCGGCACTATACAACAGTATCGCCGCTTCTTCGGAGATCATCGCTTCACAGAAGCTGAAGCGGACTTCCCCCCAGTATACGAAAGCTTACAAGATCCAGCTGACCGGAACGGCACATAAGAGTCCGTATAAACACCGGGGTGATTATCCCAACGCCATCAAGGCCATCGGCGACCTTTTGGCTTCCTGTAAGAGCTCCAGCGTTCTCTTCGAGCTGGCTTCCTTCGAAGGCGGAGAAGCATCGGATCTCTACCCCGCCAGTGCCGAAGCGGTCATCGTCCTGCAGGAAAACGATGTGGAAAGTTTCACCAAGAGATTTGAAAGCTCCTTTGAAAAGATTGAAGAATACTACGAGGATCTGGAAGAGCCCTTCACCTATACGATGACGGAAACAAAAATACCCGACAAGGTGCTCTCTACCCAGGACACGGACAATATTGTCAGTCTCATGTATACCATCACAGACGGCACTTATCTCAAGTCCGATGATGGCGACGTGATCGCAGCCTCCAATATCGGCCGCGTCACCACGAAAAAAGGCCAGTTCAAGCTGCAGATCAATGCCAGAAGCCTGGAAAACAACGTTCTGGATGATATGCGCACCATATTCAAAACGACCTGCGGTCTTTGCGATATCAAGTATAAAGAGGCCAGCTCCACTGAACTGTGGTACGCCTCCGACAAATCGCCCCTTATCAGCGCCCTCGCCAAAGCTCCGAAGGTAACGCCGGCCGGTACGCTGGAGAATGCCGACGGTTCCGCGTTCCTGGCAAAAAAATCCGATCTGAACATGGTGCTTTGGTCCATGAATGACAAAAGCGCTGAAAAACAGCTGCAAACATTGATTGAATACATGGAGACCTTCGGTACTCCGGAAAAATAAAACAAAAAGGGCCTGTTGCATCAGTAAAAAACGGATGCGGCAAGCCTCTTTTTATGATAGTTGGCTGCCATCAGGCCGGTTTCCAATATAAATCGCGAAATTTTTTAATTTTCTTTGTTTTTCCCCTTAATACGACAGCCCATTTTTGTTTCTCATTTTTCAGATTTTACTATTTCAATTCTCTTTTTACCATAATTGGCAAACTCAGTTTCTTTGCACCTACCTGCTTGTATGATAAAATAGATATAACATATTTTGCTTTTGACAGGAGGTTATTTTTTGAATATTGCTATTGTAGATGATTTAGAATCAGAAGCTCAGAAGCTGTCAGGTTTTATCACAAAATATTGCGATGAACATTTTCTTCGCGCCGATATCCGCGCCTATGAAAGCGGCAGCAAGTTGCTGGATGACCTACAGCCTCCGTTTTTCGACGTGCTATTTTTGGATATTTTCATGAAGGATATGAATGGCCTGGATCTGGCCCGCAGCCTGCGAGACCGCGGCTATGACAACCTGATTGTATTCTCCACCATCAGCACCGATTACGCAGTCAACGGCTATTCGGTTCAGGCTTTTGATTATCTGGTAAAGCCTTATGATTACGACCGTTTTCATGAGACAATGGATCGCTGTATGGAAGAGCTATCCAATAAAAGCCGTTATATTGTAGTCAAGGAAAGCCGTACTTATGTGAAGATTCGTCTGGATAATATTATTTATACGGATTATCACAATCATTACATACAAATCCATACGCCTGTGCGCGTGGTAAAAAGCTACATGAGCTTTTCCGATTTTTCCAAACTGCTGGAACCATATCCCCAGTTTCTCAATTGCTACCGCAACTGTATCGTCAACATGGACCATGTGGCCGCGCTCAAGGGTTATGAGTTTATCCTCAAGAACGGCGACATCATGCCCATCACCCGCAATCGTAAAACGGATATCCGGCAGAAATACGCGGATTATGAATTTTATCGTCTGGAAAAAGAGTCAAAGCCCTGAAAGTAGGGAATATTGTTTTTAAATTGGAAAAGGAGAGCTGCGCGTGTCCCTACTATCAATCATAATTCATATAATGGAAGAGGATGTGCCCTGGCTTCTTCTTTTTTTATTGACCTTCAACAGCCAGCTGTGCTTTTCCATCTTCAAAACCATATGCATCTGCGCCGGATATCTGGTAATGCTGTCGCTTTTGATCTTTGTGGGCATCAATTTCATACATTATCCGGAATTTCAGCTGCTTTATTCCCATTTCCGTTTCCTGTTCTCAATTCTCCATCTGGCCATAACTGCCTGTGTCTGCCTGCTGCTCTCCAAAAGCCGCAGGAGCGTATGCGTTTTTTTCATTCTGGTCATAAAAAATTACCTGGATACGATCCAGCTCAGTTCACAGCTGCTCGGTGCTGCCAGCGGTCTTTCCTGCGATCTTTTAGAAACCGCCCACCTCATATTGACTGCGCCGCTGATCTATCTTTTCCTCAACCGTCTGCTGCGGCCCATTGCCCAGCAGACCTTTTCCATGGATTTTTGGAAAAACCTGTGGCTTGTGCCCCTCTCCTTCTATTTTATTTTTCGTCTGGGCATCATGCCGGGCTATTCGGAACAGCTGATTCCGTCTGCTGCAGCGACCGCGGTGCCTCCTTATATCTGGTTTTTCATAACCTTCGTCACCTATTATCTGATTCTGTACATGCTCAGCGAAACGTTAAAATATACCAGTCTCAAAGAAGAAATGCGCATCACGCAGATACAGTCGGATATTCGCAGCGCCCTTTATCTCCAGGATATTGATCGGGCGGAAGAAATCAGAAAGGAAATCCTCACGCCGCTGACCCATCTACAGCAGCTGGCCGAAGCCGGAGACGCAGAGGAAATCCGCTCCTGCATTGAAGGGTACCTGGAGCAGATGACACAGACGACGGGGACGCCGGTCTGCGATAACTATACGGTGGACACCATCCTCCGTCACTATCTGAGCCAGTACAAGGAACAGCAGCTGGGCACAGTGCTTCAGGCCAATGTCACCGAAGATATTTTTATGTCCGACATCGAAATAACCATCCTGCTTGGGAATTTGCTGGAAAACGCCCTGCAGGCCTGCCTGCGCCGGACCGAAGGCGATGCCTTCATAGAAATCCGTTTGGAACTGTCAGAGCTAAAGCTGCTGCTGTCCGTTAAAAACAGTTTCAGCGGAACAATATTGGAAAATGAGGATGGTTTCCTCTCTTCCCGCCACAGCGGAAATGGGCTGGGAACCGTTTCCGTGCGAAACATTGTTGAAAAACATGATGGCTTTGTGCGTTTTTCCTATGATAAGCAGATTTTTACCGCGGAAGTTATGATTTATGATATGAAACGGGAGGAAAAGCAATGAGTTTTATTTATATTGTGTTGTGCGATCTTCAGGAAATGCTGCCGATTCTGATTCTTTTTCTTCTGCCTTTAAGAGACAGGCTCCGTTTCTCCAATCGCATCAATATACCCTGTACGCTGTTCTATTTTGCCATTGTTTTTTTTACCAGCAGTCCTTTCCTGTCCAAAGGAGTTTTGAAGGCTTCGCTGTCCATCTCCATTGTTCCTTACATGGGGCTGGCTGCGCTCATCTGCTGTTTTTTCTGTAAAAAAAGAAAAATCGTAAACTTATTCATCCTGTTCATCCTCAAAAGCTATACGGACATCATACATCTGGTGGTAAAATCTACGAATTTGTTTACTTTTCTGAAAGACACGCATACTTCCCTTGAAGCCACAATATTGGGGAAATGCTGTCTGACTCTGGTCACCTTCCCGCTCATCTGCCTCTTTGTAGTCCGCCTGCTAAAGCCACTTATCGATAAGACGGAAGAGTTTGATTTCTGGAAATATCTGTGGTTTATTCCCGGCCTGTTCTTTCTCTGCTTTCATTTGATGCTTACCTTCGTGTACGGAGGGTTCTCCGATTCGGTTCGCGTTTCCGCACCTATGTTCCCCTTTATTTGGATCTTTGCCACCTTTCTGACCTACTACCTGATTCTGCGAATGCTAAGCGAGACCGTCGATATGGCAGAAATAAAGGAAAAGCTCCGTATGGCGGAAATCCAGACGGAGCATCAGAAAAAACAATATGAAGATCTTTTGCAGCAGATCGAAAAGGGCCGTACCGCCCGCCACGATCTGCGTCACATTCTGCTGGTTTTGGACAGCTATGCGGAAAAAGACGATCTGCCCGCCTTCCGCTCTTACCTCTCCCAGGTTCTGAAGGACAAGAAATAGGCTATTCTTTTTCCTCTTCCGGATCTTGTTTCGTAAGCTTTTTAAAGTAGCGGTAAAACATGGTCCCTGTGGTGCAGACCGCACAGAAATCAGCGATGGGCTCTGCCAGAAATACGGCCATCACCCGATCGTCCAAAAACTGCGGCAATATGAAGATCAACGGGATCAGCAGAATGATCTTTCGCAGCACAGCCAGAAAAATGGACGTCTTGGCGTTCCCCAGGGCAATGAACGTCTGCTGGCAGGCGATCTGTATGCCGAACAGCAGCGCCGAAGCCATATAGATGCGTATGGCCCAGATACTAATGGCCACCAGATGAGCATCATTGGTAAACATATGTATGAACAACTGCGGCAGGAACATGCATACGGCCCACAGCACAGTGGAGTAAGTAAGGCAGGAAATGAGCAACAGCCGGAAAGCCCGTCTCACGCGCTTGTAGTCCAGGGCTCCATAATTGTAGCTGATAATGGGCTGGGCGCCCTGAGTCAGCCCCTGCATGGGCAGCATGGCGAACTGCATGACCGTTATGAGGATGGTCATGGCGCCTACGGCCAGATCCCCGCCGTATTTCAGCAGCGACGTATTGAAACATACGGCAATGACACTCTCCGTAAACTGCATGATAAAAGGCGATAGGCCTAATGCCAGACAGGGCAGAACCACTCTGGCGCTCACCTTCATGTAGCGAAGCCGCAGCCTGAGATAAGGCTTTTTTGAGGTCAGAAAGTGGAGTACCCAGATCGCTGAGACTGCCTGGGAAATGATCGTAGCCAGCGCCGCCCCTTTTACGCCCATGTCCAGGGCAAAGATGAAGATCGGGTCCAGAATCAAATTGAGAAAGGCTCCGATCAGTACGGTAAACATGCTGGTGGTCGCATATCCCTGAGTTGTAATAAAAGCATTGAGCCCCAGAGCCAGCTGTACGAAGATGGTCCCAATGGCGTAGATATTCAGATATTCCATGGCATATCCGATGGTATTCTCGCTGGCCCCGAACAGCAGCAGGATGTCTCTGCCGAAAAGAAGAATCACTGCCGTCAAAATCACTGCGATTCCGATCAGCATAACGAAGCAGTTTCCCAGAATCGTTTCTGCCTCCTCTTTCTTTTTTCTCCCCATCATGATCGACGCTCTCGGAGCGCCTCCCATGCTCACCAGCGCTGCGAAAGCCGAAACAGCCATAATTACCGGCATGGTGACGCCCACTCCGGTCAGGGCCTTTGCCCCCACTTCTGCGATATGGCCGATAAACATCCGGTCCACCATATTGTACAGCACATTGATGATCTGAGCCGTGATGGCCGGAAGCGCCAGTTTAAAAAGCAGCCGTCCTACCGGCTGCGTTCCCAGGGCTGTTTCTTCCGTTACCTTTATATCCTGTGTGAGTTCCTCATTTTTGTCCGTATCTTTTCGTTTCATGTCTGTCACTCCTTATATTCTTTAACGATATAGTCTATCATAAAAAGCGGGTCGGAGCAACCATATTGGCCGGTCTCAATATGCGGTTTTTAAAAAACAGCTTCGCGAAAATCCGCCGCAGCCCCTTCCTGCTTTAGCGCCGATGTTGTATAATAACAGAAAAGCATTATGGAGGTAAACGTTATGAGCAAGAATATATTGGTACTTACCGGAAGTCCCCGCCAGGGCGGAAACAGTGACCTGATGGCGGACGCATTTATCCGCGGAGCCGAAAGCGCGGGCCACAAAGTCACAAAGGTAGCCGCAGCGCAGCTGAAGGTCGGCGGCTGCACAGCCTGCGAGGCCTGCTACAGCAATGGACAGGCCTGTGTGCAGGAGGATGATTTTAATCAGGTGGCCAAACTGATGGAAAAAGCCGATGCCATCGTTTTTTCCACGCCCATTTACTGGTTTACCTTCCCTACCTATCTAAAGGCGATTATTGACAAGTTCTATTCCTTTCTCATAGGAGAAAAACAGCTGCCGATCCGGGAATCCATGCTGCTGGTCTGCGGCGAAATGGAAGAAAGCTCAATCTTCGATGGTATCATCAACTCCTATTCCCAATCCGTTTCTTATATGGACTGGGACGACCGCGGATGTTTTTATGTTACCGGGGTCTGCGGAAAAGGCGATATCCTTTCTACCGGGAGTCTTCCGCAGATTGAAGAGATCGGCCGGAATTTCTAAACCATAAAGGAGTGGGGTCATTAAAAGATCGCCCACTCCTTTTCTATGTGCCCGTACATCTGCGCCTCGAGTCTTCTTAATTCAAAATTTTTTCCACATCGGATACAAATACCTTGTATACCATTTCAGAACCCTCCAGCTGCATGTACGCATAGTCGGTATCTTCTTCCGTAAAGACGGTTCCCATATAGAAGGTTTGCGTCTTTTCTTTGTCCGAGTCCTCATATACGGCTGTCATTTCTTTGCGCGTCTTTTGATCGAGCCCGTATTGCTCCAGTTCCTGGGAACCCGCCTTATAATTGACGCAGGTGTCCAGAGAAATCCCGGACAGCTCGCTTCCGTAAGAGGAAAGATCCTCATCGTCGCCGGAGCAGCTGACTAAAGTCTTCCCATTCTGTTTTACAGTAAAGGAGTTCAGGGTTGGGCTATCGATATCCGGGAAGGTTTCGTTCTGTATCATCGAATCCGTATCAAAGATCAGAGAATCCAGTATGGTGCTGCTGACTGTATATATCGTAGCTCCTCCATCGGCGGTAAGATAATAATCGCTGCCTGTACTGTTTCCGATATCCACCTCTGTCTCCTTCCCCTTTGCATCCGTCAGCACAACCGTATAGCTCGGTTCCGAAAGCCCGTAATCGTCCGCCGAATCCCCATGGGAAAGCTTTCGGCTCCCGGTTACGCCGCAAAAGCTGCTGACCGCTTCTTCGGCACAGCTTTGCTTAAGCGGCAGCGCTTCATCCGCCGTATAGTACCAGACCCCGTTTTTCTTTTCAAAGGCCACGGTGTCGCTTCCGTCCGTATAGCGGATCGTTCGGATGTTATCCGTATTCAAATCCGTAACGGTCAAGTTTTCGGATGTTTTCTCCGCCTCCTTTTTATAGCTCCAGTCGTTATAAGCCTTCAGCCCCAGATAGGCCGCCAGCAGCACGGCCAGCACCAGAAGGAGCAGCGTTATCTGCTTTTTCTTTGTCATAATGCCTCCTTCCTTACGCTTTCCGGCGCCTCATCCAGCATACGAAACCGACAATCAATACGATGATGGGGATAATAAAGATCAGAACAACGCTGATATAGCCCCCGTACTGCACGGTATTGTATTGAACCTGCATGCTTTTTGCGTCTATGGACAAATTGTCCATATCTCCGATGGCTGAAACCACCGAATTCATGAAGAGGTTTTTATTGTCCAGACTGGCGAAGGCTTCAGTTATGCTTTCGTCAATGATGGAATTGGAGCCGTAGACCGTCAGACTGCCGTTTACCACCTGGCCGTCGTTTTCCGCCTGTGCCGTATAGACCGCTTTAGCCGCGATTCCGTAGGTTCCCTGCTTTTCGCTGTCCGTTGACACGGCGTATCCGTTTTCTGATGTTTCCAGGAAAGAGGAAAGGGCGATTTCTTCACTGTCCTCACCCAGCGTAAAGCCTCTGCTGTTAGCCGCAAGCACCATTCCTGAGCTGAGATTCTGCGCCATATCGCCGCTGGCAGCCACGTTGGGGAAGATATAATAGTAATTTCCCTGATAGCACCTCTGCATGTCCGCAATGTAGCCTTTTTCCATAGTGATCTTATAACTCTCCAGCAGGTTGATCAGATTTCCCGTCTCCGGTCCCTGCTCGGACATGAGAAGCATCACACTTCCGCCCTTCTTTATATACTGATCCAGCTGCGTGCTTTCTGCTTCGCTCAGGTCCGATGTCGGCCCGTTTATCAGCAGCATATCGCAATCCTCCGGAATGGAACCACTCATCAGTAGATTGAGAGCTTCCACGGTGATCCCGGATTTCTTCATCATATTGGTGATGGAGGAAGACAGCTCTGCTTCGCCGTGACCCTCAGACGCATAAAGCTTTTTGGTCTCCCGTCCGGTAACCTGATTGATGGCCCCGGTCAGCTGTCCGTCGCCGTCAAAGGACGCGAGGGAACTGCTGCTTTCGGTATAATAATACGAGGTATCCGCTACCAAAATGTCGGAAAAGCTGATGACGGAAGAAAGACCGGTGTCCTCACACTCCACAACAATCGTCTCTGCCTGCGTATCATAATCCGTCAAAATCGAAGGATGCAGCACCGGATCGACCGTAGTCATCTTAATGCGATCTGAAAGGGAAGCATATTTTTCCAGGAACGTTTTCAGCCTGTCATCAATGGAAGCGTCTTCTGCGATAACCGTTATTTTTACATCGTGATCGAGCTTTTTGAGAAACGCCCTGCTGGTATCGGAAATCTCGTAAACCTTGTTGCTGCTGATATCCAGATTGCGAATATTCGAAGGCAGCTGCCCTGCGAGAAGATTGACTACGACTGCGATAACCAGCACCAGAACAATTGCTGCTATGCTGTAGGCTCCATGCCTGGATGTTCTCGCCGCAAAGGCGGCCCTGACCGTTTGCCCGCTCAAATCCGGTTTGTGAAGCTTATGTTCTTTTATTTTCTCTATGATCTTCATTTCCGCACCCCCTAACTCCAGCGTCTTTTTTCAATGCTCTGCACGGTCAGAAACTCAAATACGGCGATGACCGTCAGCTGCAGGATTACGGCAGATACATCGAAAACATTGTTAAAAGCAGCATTGTTAAAGCCCTTTGCCAGATCCAGGCTGCCCAGTACATTTTTCAAGAGTCCTTCGAATAGAGAGGATTTAACAATACAGACTGTAACAGCGGAAGCGGCAGTAATGAATTCAAAGGCGGCACAGAGAAAACGATTTTTCGTTACGTGAAAGATCAGAGCCGCCAAAATCGTACATATAACCAGCACAATGAGCAGGTTGGCCACCGCTCCATCGGGCAGGTAGTCAGTCAGGTATTCCCATATATAGAGAATCAGCGTCGCCGCGAAGGTACTCACAGCGGCAATGATCGGGCTTTCCGTCAGGCTGGAGAAGAACATGCCAATGGAAATAAAGGCGCAGCCCATCAGGAAAAACTGAAAAATCGAACTGTAATCGCTCAGGAAATACGCGCTTCCCTGAGATTTAATGACCAGCGGAAACAGACAGAATATCAAATTGGGAATCAGATATACGGTACACATTGCCAGATATTTTCCTGCTACCACCTGACGGATCTTAACCGGCGAGGTGAACAGCAGCTGGTCCGTTCTGCTCCTCCGCTCTTCCGCAAAAGACCGCATCGTCAGTACCGGGACCAGTACCAGCAGCACCAGCATGACTGCGGACAGGGTGTAGGAAAAAAACGGATATCCCTGATTGAGATTATAGATCATAAAGTAGACTCCGGTAAAAGTGATCAGAAAGGCGATCAGCGCATATCCGGTCATGGAACGGAAAAAGGAACTAAGCTCTTTTTTGTAAATGGCTTTCAAGTGCTCCGCCCCCTTCCTGTGTCAGCTTGAGATAAACATCCTCCAGGGTTCCCTTCTCTTCGTATAGGGAAAGAAGCGGCAGCTGTGCTCCGGCAAAAGCCAGGAACAAAGCCTCCCTGATATCGGCCCCTTTTCCCGGCGTGACGGTGACGAGAAACAGCTGCTCCTCTTTTTTAGACAAGCGGTAATCTTTCATTTTTTTCATCCGCAAAAGGACTTCTTTGATCTGTTCCGCTGCTCCCCGGACTTCCAGTTTTATGGTTCCCGTGTCGCACAGCAGGCGCTCCAGATGCTCCGGCGTATCCTGCGCCACCAGTTTTCCCTTGGATATGATGAGGATATAATCGCACAGTTCCCTGACCTCCGCGAGGATGTGGGAGCTGAGAATAACCGTATGGTTTTTTGCCAGACTGCGGATCAGCTGCCGGATCTCAATGATCTGCTGCGGGTCCAGGCCTACCATGGGTTCATCTAAGATAATCGTTTCCGGGAATCCCAGTATGGCCTGGGCCAGCCCCACCCGCTGCCGGTAGCCTTTGGACAGATTGCCGATCAGCCGATCCGCTACCTGCGTCAGCTTGATCCTGCCCATAATCACTTCGATCTGCACCTTGCGTTCGCCCTTGGGTATGCCTTTCAATTCGGCGGCAAAAGCCAGGTATTCTCTTACGGTCATGTCCGTATATACCGGCGGCATTTCCGGCAGGTAGCCGACGGACTTTTTAAACTTCTCCGGTTCTTTGAGTATGTCGAACCCGTTTACCGTCACCTCCCCTTCCGTTGCGGCCAGATAGCCGGTGATGATGTTCATAGTGGTGCTTTTGCCTGCTCCATTGGGACCTAAAAAGCCGTAGATCCTTCCCTTATCAATCGAAAAGTTCAGGTTATCTACGGCAGTGTGGCTTCCATACTTTTTTACCAGGTTCTTCACTTCTATCACTTGATTATATCCTCCTTTGATAAATTTCTCATGTCTGAGGATACCGCTTCCGTGTAAAAACCCTATAAAGGGAAACCGATTATTTATTGTTATTTGTATGTGGATTCAGTCCGCTTGTTTGTCAATTTTGTGAAAGCATCCGAACTGGCGAGCCTTCTCAGCCGGCCTTTTTATCGTACAGGGCCATGCCCGCGGTCACCAGAACCATCGCAATACCCGACGCCAGAAACCAAAAGGCGACGCCCAGTTTTTCGGCACAGGGACCGGCAATCAAAAGTCCCAGGGGCATAGCCAGGGACATGACACTGCCTAAAAGGGAAAAAGCCCTGCCCAGGGATTCCGGAGCCACGGTTTCCTGCATGTACGTCATCACCGGCAGCCCGTAAACATTGCCGCAGGCTCCCATCAGCAGACAAAGTCCGGCAAAGATCCAAAAGAACACATAATCCGCCGGCAGAATCCCACAGGCCAGTATGATGATGCCCAGCAGCAGAAGTCCCATTCTGGCCAGACGCAGCCTGTTGGTTTTCTGGAAAAGCTGACCGATCACCAGCGCCGAGACCATCATTCCGGCCGCATAGAGGAATTCGACGATGCCTGCGTGAAACGCATTGACCTTAAAGTAGCTGCTGCTCATCAGCGGGTACAGTGAGGCCAGCGGCAGGAAGAACACCATGCAGACGGCTGCGTTAATCAAAAGGTGCAGCAGCCTGGGATCTGCCCGAAAGACAGCAATCCCCTCTTTGAATTCCCGTCGAAAATTGGGATATTCCGTGCCGCTTTTTTCCGGCTCGCGGATTTTAATCACTGCCACAGTTATGCATGCTGCCATGGCCCCCAAAAGGTCGGTCAGCAGTATGACCGGCATGGAAAAGGCTCCGAAGAGAAACGCTCCAAATACCGGCCCCAGCATAAAGGCTCCCGACTGCATGAATTGGCTCCATCCATTGGCCTTCATCAATTCCTGTGAAGGCACCAGCATGGGGATCAACGCCTGAATGGCAGGCGTATGGAAAACGCCGCCAATGGCCCGGATGCCAAGGACCAGACAAACAGACCATACCGGCGGCCTGCCAATCACAAAGGCAATGGCAAAGGCTGCGGCCACCAGGCCGACAAACATGTCCGCCGCTATGACAACAGT
The DNA here is from genome assembly GCF_024459955.1 of Anaerovorax odorimutans. GTDB lineage: Bacteria > Bacillota > Clostridia > Peptostreptococcales > Anaerovoracaceae > Hominibacterium > Hominibacterium odorimutans_A. Next base: position 103,953 of record NZ_JANFXK010000012.1, on the reverse strand, counting down.
CTTTCTTTTTCGCCGATCGATCCAGACGCCAGCAAAGGGTCCCAATATCAGCTGCGGCAGAAAAGCCACCAGCCCGGCCAGCGACATCATGATCGGCGAATCCGTCTCAATAGCCATCCACCAGATCATCGCGAACTGTACGGCAGAACTGCCGATCAGTGAAACGGTCTGTCCTATGGCGATTGTAAAAAATTTTTTCTTCCATTTTAAATGATTTGTTTCGTTCATATACGCTCCTGTCTGTTTTCTCTTGCTTGCTAACGAATCGCTGCAATAAAAAATGCAGACAGTTCCCACCGGGGTCTTTGTCTGCACATGAAAAAACGATATGTTCCCACAGCAAAAGCATGCAGGAAAAAAGAACCGCATTGATATCGTTCCATCCGAAAATAAGTACAGCAAAAGATCTCACCGGCGTGAGTCTCATTTTTTATTGCAGTCTTATTTGATACGAATGGAATAAAACATCAATACACCTCCCTTTCTTTTTCTATGGAACACTTTAATATAGTCATGCTTCCTTGTCAAGCAAAATTTCAGGAATCAGTCAGCGCTGGACGCCGCCGCTGCTGCCGAAGCGGAAACAATACAGCACATGCACATGGTCTGCAGCGCCATCAGGTAATCCACTACCATGGATTGAATGGCGGTCTGGCTGATACGGCCTTCATCCTCTCCTGCCAGCTCTTTTGTGATATACAGGCCAGATGCCATCATAGCCCTCTGACATTTGTCCAGAGACAGGGAGCCGAATCCCTTCTTGGTTTTCAGATAGTCAGCAGCTTCGATAATCTCATCTGCCAGTACGGCCGCAGGCTGTTTGGATATGGACAGAAGCGCCAGCAGCTCCGTCATATCGTGAGACTTAAAATTATACCCCCGGGAGCGGAATTCCTGATGCAGGTTGATCGCTCTCTCACACAATGCGATGTCATCCGCGTTGAAAAGTAAAATCGTATGGGAAATAGACTGCAGCCGATTGCCTCCTGAGATCCAGTTGCGCAGCAGCTCTTCGATCCTGCTGATCCTCTGCTGGAATTCAGGTACGGAAATTTTTCCGGCTGCCAGCATGGCCGCGGCCACATAGTCGTCCTGTCCGGTAATAAAGGGATGGATCTTTTTCATCGCCTGGTACAGCCGCTTCATCTTTGCGGCGGCCGCCTGAAAGTCCTCCGCTGTCCGCGCCAGATACAAAGCCGCGACCACCAGATGATCGCAGGCGGGAAACCCTTCCTCCCGCAGGCTTCGATAACATTCCTGCATATTCATGAAGAAGGCTTCCGGATCCTCTTCCGCTGCCATCTGCCATGCCACCGCCGGCAGCATTTCTCCTTTGATGGCGGAAAGGAATCCAGAATGAGCCTTGATGTAGGTCCGGCATTCCTTATAGTTTTCCGCGTCTGCCTCTTTCCCGCTGCATACGCACTGGAGCGCGCACAGCTTGTCCATCAGATGGCTGTCCCATTTTGTAACAGCTTTATAGATCTGGCTGTATTCCGCGAACTGGTCGATCGCTGTTTTTAGTTCATTTCTCATATTTTTCTCCTCAATTATATTTATGATTTCGCTTCCTTACCGTCTTCCCAGGTAACGAAACACAGTCTGTTTATACTGTATGTATTCAGCGCCAAAGCGTTTCTCAAGAAAGGCTTCCTCCTGCAGGATCTGTAAATGCAACATCACCATTGCAAAGAGGGTAAATACCAGCGTCAGCGGATTGAAAAACATTATCAGAACCCCGATATACATAAAGTCAAACCCTAAAAAAGCCGGATTTCTGCTGTATCTGTAGATTCCATCCGATACCAGATGCGTCTGATCCCTTTCGGGAATCCCCGCCCGCCAGCTGTCTTTCATAGTCCACACGGATATGGCAAAAGTTATATCTCCCAGAATTGCTACACAGAATCCGCTGAACCTGGCGTTGGGAGGCATCCAGTTGTAGTCGAATACAATTGATACCAGCTGTGCGATCAAAACGCTGTATGTAGCTGCTCCCATGATCCGTTCTGTTCGGTATACGGATTTTTGCTTTTCCCCTTTTGCGATCTGGTTTGTTTTAATGCCCTGCTTTTTCTGCGCAAACAGCTTACCCAGATAAACTCCGTAAAATAACAGCATTGCCAGTATTGCCAGTAATCGATAAATCATATGAGATTCCCCTATTCATTACAGAAGTATATCACTGCTGCTTTTTCCGTTGTTCCTTTTTTCTGCCGATCCGCCCTTCCGATAGTAAAAGCCCTGCCAGGGTCAGAACGATCCCCAACAGCATCAGGCCAGTTATCTTTTCATGAAGCACGATCACAGAAGTAATGACCGTAACTACCGGACAGATATAAATATAAACGCTGGTCTTTACAGCCCCCAAAACCTTCACGGCAAAATTCCAGGTCACAAAGCAGATTGCCGAAGCCCCCAGCCCCAGGAAGAGAATATTAAATACATATACCGGATCCGCGAATCTTGAAAGCTTCACCTGGAAATCAAAGATGAACAGGGCCGGAATCATGAACACCAGTCCGTAAATGAAGATCCTTCTCGTGGTCTGAATGGTCGAGTATCCATAGCTGCCGATCTTCTTTGTCAGCAGTGAATAAAACGCCCACACCAGCGCCGCGATGACGGCCAGAAGATCACCCATCGGATTGAGCTTGAGGCTGCTTCCATTAAAACTTATCAGGCAAATCCCTGCCAGGGCCACCGCAAATCCAATAAAAAAGTTGGCTTTCAGTTTTTCCTCACCCTTCATAAAAATATGGGTAAGGATCCCCGTAAAAAACGGTGCTATTGATAATATGACCCCTACATTGGATGCCATCGTATAGGTGAGTGCAATATTCTCCAAAAGGTAATACAGGCACACGCCGCAAAGTCCTGCAAAAATAAAAGTAATCTCCTGTTTGCGTTCTTTCAACTTCAATCTGTGGGGATATGCCAGGGTCAGGGCCGCCAGTCCCAGTAAAAAGCGAAAGAACAGAATTTCAATGGGAGTAAAATCTTTCAAAAGGATTTTTGTCGATATAAAGGTAGTTCCCCAGAAGAGAATCGTAAACAGGGCCGCCGCATGGCCCTGAACATTTCGGTCGCCTGCCATTACTGCCCTCCCGTTCTGTCGTCTTTGCTGAATATATTCTGATATTGTTTCGGTGTCAAGCCGATAAAGCCTTTAAAGGAATTGGTAAAATGGCTTTGATCGGAAAAGCCCGCCTGCCCCGCCGCTTCGATGGGTGAAGCTCCCTGCTCCAGCATCTTTTTCGCCTTCTGAATTCGAACTGACTGCAGATACCGATGGGGCGATACGCCTACCTGCCGGGTAAAGGACCTCACCAGATAGGATTTGCTCAAATCGGAGAGATCCGCCAATTCATCCAGCGTAATCGCCTGGCTGTAATTGTCCTCTATGTATTGGCACAGCGTTCGTATGACCTCACTGGGGCCTGCCGGCACCCTGTCCTCCCGGTACTGGGCAAACTCCGCCAGAAGCTGTTCGATCAAAAGATAAAACAGTTCCTCCTTCTCCATTTTCGGCCATTCCTCTACGATTGCCCGATAGAGGGTCCCGATCTGTGCGGTAATATCACACCTGGGTACGGTGTTCTCCCCAAAGTGCGGCACGAAATCACGGCCGGTAATATCCGCTGCCGCCTGCCGCATTCTTTTCTCCGTAATATTGAGTGCGCGGTATTCCAGAGTTTCCCCGTTTACCGGGGCGCACTGATGGCTGTCTTTTGGGTTGAAAAGCACAAGATCGCCGCCGGACAGTTGGTATTCCTTTCCCCTGCACCGCAAATGCCGGCGCCCTCCCTCAATAAACCCAACCACATAATAGTCATGGAAATGGTTGGGAAATTTCTGGACGATGCCGCTGAGCCTGTATGCTTCTATATCCAAATCTTTGTCGTAATACGCATATCGCTGTTCCTGCTGGTATAACATGTTGTTGCCTCCTTCTTGTCTGCTAGCATATTGTAACATGGGGACAGGAAGGATTCTTGTAAAAAATGAGCCTGTGTCCATTATATCTGCCTGACGGTATGCCCTCAATAAAACAAGATAATTTATTATACTATGCTTTCCCAGAAAGTCCATTGCTTTCCCCAAAATACGTAAATTTCATTTTCCCCCAACAGGAATTGTTCGATTCCAAGGTAATGAATCGCTTGTGAGCTGGGTCGAGTAAGTTATACGTTTCAAGCCTGCGGTAACTTTTCGAAAAAATAATGCAAAGTTACGCAAAGTTGTGGGTTTGCGGCAGTTTGAAATCGGTGGAAATGAAAATTTGTGCTGCCGGCCGTTCTGGAGACCGCAGAATCCTTGAAAAATGCGTAACTTTTCGAAAAAATCAGGGTTGGTTACCGGAACCGCTTCTTTGTGAATGAAACGTGTTTCACTTGAAGAATTGCCTAAAAGACAGATTGCTATTTTCATCAACACCCGGCGAAAAATCAAGCTCTTGTTGACCTTTTTTCAAGGATGCAGAGCATATGGGCGTAAAAACTCGATCAATATGCAGCTTTGAACAGGGACAGGGACAGCAAGCCTTGGAAATGTATCAACAACAAAGGCGAAATGAATCCGGTGTTGAAGAAATATCTCTATTGTTTAAAAAGAGAGGCTTCAATATGGCTCGTGCTTTGCTCCTATAATTCTCACAGGCGTTCTCCGGTATATATACTTTAATCCCAGCTTTTAGAGTCTTTACTCCACTTCATATCAAATGGCGAATTACTTTGAATGGCCTCGGCCACTGGCATTAGTAATGTTTTAATAAGTGCCATTGTTTCTTTAAAATCCACTTGCACAAGAGCACTCTTCTTTTTGGTGAACGCTTTCCACCTGCTTTGTCTTGTGACATCTTCGGTGAAATCAGTTTCAAAAGCTACGATATCATCAAAACCAGTTCCTCTATGACAGAAGGTCTCGACAATCGCATTTTTCAATTCTGACCCATCGAGATCATATCTATCTGCCAAAACATAAATATCATAAAAATCTTTATATCTACTATTAGCAAGGCCAAGAGAAACAAAGGCCTCGAACTTCTCTGCAATTACCGAATAGATAGAATACGCATACACCTCCGGCGCTTCCATATCTAATAAGACAGGAAATTCCATCTTCATTCTCTCGGGATAGATCACATCTCCAAACCCTATATCTATGGATACCGGCACCTTTGTCCTGTCCAAATATCCCATGACAGAAACCTTTACACCATGATATTCCTTAAATTCTGTAATATTAATTACCTCCAACGTATCCAAGTCAAACCTAATAGCATCATCACACTGGATCGAAAATATGTCTTTGAAAATCTTTTTTATTTCGTCTACATTATTTGGAATATGATGAGCAAGCAGATCTATATCCACCGTCGCACGCGCATACTTTCCATCAAATAATGTATATAGAAAAATACCACCTTTAAGTGTGAAGCGTTTTGCATATGATGAAACCGATATCCTATAGACTGTTCTCTCCAATCCAAAGGTCACCAGCTTATCCTGCATAGTTTTTCCATCCTTTACAGCCTGCTTCTTTAATCGGTCTTTTACTGAGGTCGCACTTGTCATACAAGTATCTCCAGATATAGTTTCATAACATCTCCGCATTTCAGCATCTGGGCATATTGAACAAGACGATTTAGATTGCGGTCACTTCTATGCAGGTACGTGGTGAGTACTTCCTTTGTTTCTTCAATTCCAATCCTTTCACGGTAATAAACAATATCCACAACGGTTTTTTCAATATCATAGATTCTGAATTGATTATTTCCATCTTTTACCGTTTTGATTCCTACTCCAAAACGATCATCTGTAAAGTAGCATACATTCAACTCCGGCCAGTCTGGAAGTGTAGAAACCTTTGATTTTCTTGGAATTGCAACATCTATAGCATCCGGCCTGTAGGTTGACAGATTATAATACACAGCGGCGCTAAGCAGACATACTACACCATTTGGGACAAAGGCATATGCATAATAGAAGTCCGATTCTTCGCCTTGGAAATTCGTGTTTTCATAGAATCTTTTATTCAGTTTTATCAGTATGCCCTGATCTACCATCTGATTTATCTTATAATAAGAAAGTCCCTTCTCCTTCAATTCTTGTATCGAAAAAAGCATCTGATCATCAGGAATTATAGCTACCTTCTGCATATCTTTCGACTCCTTTCCCGCATATCCAAAATCGCAATATTTATTGATTGTTTTCGGCGCATTTATATTTTGCCGATTTTTATTTAAATTGTAGCCATTATACAGCAACTTGTCAATGGAATTTCATCACTAAAATTTGACAAATCGGCATATAATCAATTTCGAGCCTTTTTCTGCCGCTTCTAATTTGAAAACAATCGAAGTCTACAATCCTTTCTGCATCCGCATCTGCTCCGGCATTACCTTCATTGGATTGCAGGCAGTATCCGGCTGTATTGCTTGTAGTAAATGCCAGGAGACGGGATATTGCTGTATGGATGACAAGGTAAACGAACTGCTGAAAAAATTGCCTTCCATTGATGGCGTTGTGATCGGCTCTCCCGTTTACTACGGCTCTGCAGCCGGACAGTTGACCGCATTCCTCGACCGGGCTTTTCAGGCTGGATTCTGGAAGAGCAGATAGGCGAATATTTTGGGTGCCGCTGTTGTTTCCTGCCGCCGGGGCGGTGCGTCTGCGGCCTTCGACCAGATTAACAAATATTTTATGATGAATAATATGCCTGTGGTATCCTCCCAATATTGGAATCAGGTGCACGGAATGACGCCTGAGGAGGTGATGCAGGATTTAGAGGGATTACAGACCATGCGCATTCTGGCAAACAATATGGCCTGGCTGCTGAAAAGCGTGGAAGCGGGCCGAAACACAAACGTCCCGATGCCGCAGACCGAGGATCGGATGTTCACAAATTTCATTCATGAATAAATGAGGACACTGTTATATTTATAGGAAATCCGGGAGCCAGACACTGCAGCGTCCATTCTGGCTTCCGGGTTTCAGTTTGCATCGCAGAAGGTTATGCCTGCTGCTCCGAAAGTTCTTCCAGTTTATTGCCGGAGATTCGATAAACTGTCCAATCCTCCATTGGTTCCGCGCCCATAGAAAGGTAAAAATTTATACTGGGTTTATTCCAATCCAAGCACCACCATTCTAAGCGGCCGCATTTTCTTTCTACTGCTATTTTGGCAAGTTGGGTGAGTAAAGCTTTTCCATAACCTTTTCCCCTATGCTCCGGTCTTACATACAAATCCTCAAGATAAATACCCGCACGTCCGAGGAATGTGGAAAAATTATGGAAAAACAGCGCAAAACCGACCTCATTATCATCTTCCAGCAAAAACAGCACTTCTGCTTTCTTTTTATCAAAGATCCATTCTTCCAGCAATTCGGGAGTTGCGACAACCTCTTCCAACATATGTTCATAGTCGGCAAGCTCTTTAATAAACTGTAAAATTAACGCGACGTCCTTGCGTTCTGCATATCTGAACTTCATATTAACACCTCTGTTTTCTAACGATATTTCCCATTAAACAAGAAATCGCCATCGGTTATAAATTGGCGGTTTCTGTTTGAGTTATTTTGTTGTTAACGAATGAGCCAACTGTAATTCTTACGACAATCGAGGATATAATCTACATATACCGCATCATCTCGGATTTGATAAAGGACAAGATACCACTTTTCAATAAACATCTTATGATATTTGTTCGGTGCGATATACATTTCCTCAAAAAACGGAAAACGCTGCGGCATCTGAGATAACGAACACATGGCGGTCATGATTTCTTTCTTTTTTGCCGTCGCTGCTTCTTTGTTGACCTGTGCCATAAAGCGGAGATGTGCTCCCAGCATTCTTTTCGCCCTGTCGGAAACAACTACTTCATACTTTTTATCCTCTTCCATATGCTATACCCCTTCAATCACATCGTCAAGGTATGCATCCAGTTCGTCAAGGGTACAGCCGCTCCTGCCTGCAATTCTATCTTCCTCAACAGCAAGCAGTTCTTCCCGTAATTTCAGCATTTTTTCCCGCCTGTTGTAGGTTTCAATATCCATAACTACCAAATCTCCCTCACCATTCTTAGTAAGGAAAATCGGCTCTGCGGTTTTTCTGCACATGTCGGCAATTTCGTTGTAATTCTGCCTAATTGCTGCAGATGGACGGATATTCATAGCCACACCCCCTTTGAATTTCAGTAGTAATATTCTGATCATATTATACCCATTTCATGCAACGAGGTCAATAAGTCCACGAAATTATTGTTGTTAACTTGTACACGGATGGTCATCCACTGTTTCATCAGCAAAGACATTACCAAGCAGCAGGCCGCTTACTTCTTAGGTCTTTCTATCCGTCAGATATCGCATTTAAAGAAAGAAGTCCTCGCCTCTACAATCATCACTTAATTAAATCGCTATATATCGATTTTTTCATCTGGCATGACGGACAATAACAGCTGCTTCTTCCGCCAATGGTTATTTTTTCTATCTCACTTTGACATACTGCGCAGAGCTGTCCTGAGCGGCCATATACCCGTAGGTGCGGAGTATTGCGGTATTCCTTGCCTTTGCCCGCAAGATATTCTTCTGCTGTCATTTCGTTTGTGTCGATGCCCCATGCTATGATCTCCTTTATCGCTTTGGCAATACGGCTCCAGTCATCACAATCCAGATCCAGGCATTTTTCTTTTGGGTAAACGCCTGAGGCAAACAGGATTTCATCGGAATAAATATTTCCGATGCCCGCAACGATCGACTGGTCATGGAGCATCTCCTTAATTGTTTTCTTCCGCTTTCCCAGATTCCCCTGCAAATAAGCAGCCGTCAAATTTTCATCCAGTGGCTCCAGGCCCAACTTATCCTGACCAGTGAAAGCATCCGTCTCATCTGCTCGCAGGTACCAGAATCGTCCAAAACGGCGAACATCAATGTATCGCAGCTCGCTTCCAGCTGACAGTTCGGCAATGAAATGAGTATGCTTTTCAATGGGATAATCCATTGGTGCAATTAATAACTGCCCCGTCATCCGCAGATGAATGACAACTCGATCACCACTCGCAAAATGGATTGTGAGAAATTTTCCTCTGCGGCTCATGCTCTGAACCGTTTGTCCTGTAAGCAATTCCACAAATAAATGTTCACCGGGATAAGCGATCACTTGTGGATGATTGATTGTCACCGATAATATTTTTTGACCGACAATCTGTGGCTCAATGATTCTTTTGACTGTTTCAACTTCTGGCAGTTCTGGCATTATCTTTTCCCGCCTTTCTTTGCAGATTTCTTGATTTCCTTGCGATAGAAAAAATTCACAATGACAGGCAGCGCACCGATAACCATATCTTCTCAGGTTTATAGATTTAATTTCAGTTGCCCCTGAAAGGAATCTGCCGCAAGAAAGCTCTTTTGTGCCCCCTGCTGCACAATATCCGTTTCGTTTAAATGGCCCAATAACAGAGGGGAATCGGGATCATGGTATTGATAGTTTTCGAAGGCTTTTTCAGGGCGCTTGTTGGCATAACAGTATTTGCATCCATTCATGCAGGTATCATATGCCCCGATGTCCCGACTTTCAATACAGTGACAGCCCTGTCTCATGCCTTTGTGCTTTAAATCTCTGAAAACAATTTTATTGGCGTTTCCCATGATCTCCAGCGTCATACAACCCGATGGATGTATGCCATATTTCGTATAATCACCATTCGTTCCACAGGTCTGGATATGCAGCCTGTACTTGGCCGCTATCTCCCCCAGCGCCTTGGCCAGTGTGTCTTTCTCCCGATTTGTAAAGGGAATGATTTCCGGCATATTTGTTTCCAGTTTTTTATATAGTTCCACAAAACTGAAAATGCAGCGGTCAACATAGGGAGTCAGTTTTTTTACCATGCTTTCAAACGTGTCCATATGGGTCTGTATTGTGTATTTTTCCGTCAGCAGGACCGGGTCATATCGCCATGCTAAACGCTGTTTTCCTACGATAGCAGACAGCCGTTTTAATGTTTCCGTACTTTTTTCAATAGAGGGAACACCCGGCTCGATATCTTTTCCGTATGCGGTAATGGTGTAGTGAAAGTAAGTATGAAAACGCTCGGTAATTTTCGGCAGTTCCGTCAAAATCGGTTCATAGTTCTTTGAGCAAAACTGCACGCCATCCACTTTGTCCGGCGTTAGTTCATACCGTGTAACCTTATTGGGAAAAAGAGGATTACGCGCATAAACGTAACCTTCCTCAAATCGCTTTAACAGCCATTTTGTATAATACTGAACCGTATCTGTTCTTCCGCCTGTATTGATAATCATGCCTCATCCTCGTTTCCATTGACCAGTTCTATAAGATTTTTTGTGAATTTTCTTGAAAGACGGATAAGCTGTTCCTGCTCGTCCGGAGTTGACCGAGTTTTATTTTTGTGTCCTTTCATACTTGTAATTTAACGCCTCAAATACAGCATCTATAACGTTAATTCCAAACTCCTTTTTAGAAACATTCATAGATTTAAGCATATTCTTGTTTTTTCTCAGAGACTTCCACACCAGTTTCTTATCCCTGTCATTAAGATCTATCTTATAAAGGAAATTTGCTAAAGAGGTAATCAATGTTTTATGATTTTCACACAAGTCCAACTCTGCCTTTTTATTTTCCCAAGAGATATAATTTTTAAAATCTTTCTCTGAGTATTTTGGCTGTAATCCTTTTATTGGATTTACCAATAATTGAGTGGATGATAACATCAAATTTACATAGGCACCCAATTCATATTGCTGTGCCTCTGTCATTTTATCGTAATCAAGCCCAAAGGTTTGTATATTCTCAATTGCTCTATTCAGTTTCTCACTCTCATCAGTGATTCGTGTGATACGTTCATTCAATTCTACTATCGCCAAATGATAGGATTTTACATCTCTCTTGCTAATAAGCGTAAACACATCTTCTATATGATTCTTATCACTCTTTGTTTTCCAAAAGAATATACCACTAGTTATAAGCGCAACTCCGGCAATTGCCCATCCAACAGGCCCTGCCAATGTAAGAAAAGCTTCTCCGGCAGCCATTCCGCCACCACCAGCCGCAAGCGCACCACCTCCAAGCCAAGCTAATGCTGCGTTTGTGGCTGCAGCACCACTTAATGTAGAGATAGCGGTTCCAGTTGATGCGGCTCCAAACGTTGTAGCAACACCCATAGCAACAGTAGGTCCCATAGTCACAACAGCTACCCCCACGCCGGCTCCTGCAACTCCAGCACCAGCATTCTTCACTGCAGCTTCCTTATAATCTTTTTCTATTTTATCCGCTTGCTGTTTCCAATTTAAACGGATTTTCTTCAGCTCTTCATACTGCAGCTTTTTCTCATTTGGCACATTTCTTATCTTGTCAAAGAGCTCCTGAATATCATTTAATTCTGAGTACAAACTACTTGTATGATCGCCAAGCGCCTCTATTTTTTCATTTGTTTTATTTATCGCTGCCTGTGCTTCATCCTGCGCTATCTGAAGCTTTGTTTTTTTCTTACTTTTCATTAAGTATTTACTCCCATAAAGTAGGCATCGACATCAGCTTTACTTTTTAAGATTTCATCCCCAGGAACATTTCTCTTTTCAGCCAAGATTATCGTCTTTTCAAAGGCCTGCTTATACATATCACTGCATTTTAGATCCTCAACAAACGTTAGCAAATCCCCATCATCATAAATATCTGATAGGTCCTTCAATCCTTCGATGTAATCATTGATGATGATTCTTTCACGTTTCAAAAAGTATACTTCTTTCTGCGTCGCAGCCCTCTTTGAACCTCGTTTAACCTCACCATACAGCGATATTGTAAATCTTCCGACTCCAACAATATTAAATCTCATAAAAAACTCAGCAACATTAAAACCACCACCGGATGCAAATCCGTGCGCAGCCGCGTCGCCGGCATCCATGAGACAAAATGTACCATGCGCTACCGTCAGCATCCGTTTTACCGTAGCGTTTGAAAATGGTTCACATGATTTCCAAAGGCCTACAAAGGAATGCTCCTCTTTTTTCGTATTTATAAAAAATCCTATCAATCGCCTTATTGAATACATCATGCGCACCAGCATTTCATTTATAAATACAGGAATAGCCTGTGCTGATTGAAATCTAACATCATAGCCTTCCTTGTATATCTGAATCGCAAGTTCATTTAGTGATTGATCAAATTCCAATACGGAAATATTTAACTTTTTCTTTATCGCAATAATATCGTTCGTCCAGCTCCATAATGGCGATGGTATCCCCATTCCACGACCCTTGCTACTGGAAGATCCGGACATATCTGAAATCAAATGCCCAAACCAATTTACAAATGCGCAAAACAACTTGCCAGGAATATTATTTCCTCTCAATTCAAATTTTCCATCTGCCTGTTGAAGCGAAATCAGCTCGCCTCCAGAAAGAAAATGTGATGTATTGCCGAACTGATCCAATACAGAAAAAAATAAGCCCAGCAATGTCGGATTATGGGCAAACGACTTAAAGTGATGATTTTTCGGATTCAAATCAAAGATCACACTTGCAGCGTCTCCGGCTCCACGTTGGTCATATGGTATTTTAAACTTTCGCTCAAGATACTTAATGGCTGATGATAACGAGTCATTGTCTTTTTCATTCCATCCACAGAACTTTGCAAAGTCTTTTGTTCGATCCTCAAACCATTTATCCGTAACATCACCTATTGGTGATTCTCCCGGCTTACCAACCAAAAAAATATCAATAATACCGCAAATTGCTCCACTGGTAGCCGCTAAAATATAATCCGTTTTATCACACTCTGGAGTCAACTTTTTTACTGTATCAATATTTTCTACAAGTCTTTCCGCTATATCTTGCAGTTCTATATTGGCGCTTGATACCGCAGTTGGAATGTTAGATGCAAACTGGAACCCATCTTCATTTGTTTCAAGTTCGAGTACAATAAAACCGTCTTTTATACATTCTTTTTCATAAGACGCCTTCATTCGTAATCATCCTCCATTTCATTTATACGCTATGATCTTCGTCACGCCATCTAAATAATCTTTTCGCTATCGATTACTTCATTTACTATAATTTCTAACACAGAAATACTTTTCTTGTGTAAACACATTCGATAAGCTTAATGGTATTATAAATCATTAATGAAATTAACAAACATTTGATCACTATAAGACCAATCCGTACCATTGATTTTGTTACTATTTGTCCATCTGGATAGTTTCCATTTCAATATGCTCCATATCCCGGCAAATAAAAATTTGTATTATTTCCACTTAGGTGATGATAATAATTCAAACTATCCACAATGCTTTTTCCAACCTCTAAATCAGGACGTGTAATCAATATGCCAATAGTATCCTCTGAAACTTGGTTACTTTTAATATATTCTGATAAGTAATTGCTTCTAACATTTTACCTCCTCATCCTTATCCAGGACACCTATCTATCTCGCCTATCGAAAAAACACAACTCCATTTCACCCAAATAATCCCACAAGCCCCATAGAATCAAAGTTCCCACACAATAAGGCACACCGTTTTCACGTGAATCAATTCCGACAAACGCCAATTTCATCAGCATTTCCAGCGCTTTTCTACTTAATTTTACTCAGCCGACAAACACTCTCAACATGCTTCGTCCCCGAAAAATTATCAAACGGCTTCAAGCACTCCACCCGATACCCATAATACTGCAAATAATACAGATTCTCCACCAACGTCTTAGGATTACAAGAAATATAGACAATCTGCTCCACCCCGTAGCTGATAATCTTATCCAGCGCCTTCGGTGCAATGCCCATCCTGGGCGGATCGACAACGATCACATCGGGTTTGTCCGCCACCTGTTCCAGCACTTCAAACACATCCCCGGCAATGAACTCGCAGTTATCCAGCCCATTGAGCGCAGCGTTGGCTTTGGCTGCGTCCACAGCTTCCTCCACCAGTTCCACACCCACGGCCTTCTTGGCCTTTTTCGCCAGAGTCTGGGTGATGGTTCCCGTTCCGCAGAACAGGTCGAAAGCCACTTTGCCGCTGAAATCATCGATCAGGCCGAGGGCATAGGAATACAGGTGTTCCACAGCTTCCACATTGGTCTGGAAAAAGGAAAAGGCGCTCACTTTAAAGTCCAGGCCCATGATCTTTTCCATATAATAGTCCCTGCCCCAAAGGGTTTTCAGCTCATCGCATTTGACCGCGTCCGCAAGACTGTCATTGAAAGTCCGCAGGACTCCCACCAGGGTGTTTTCCAGCTCCAGCTCCAGCAGCATACGCACATAGCCTTCCTCGTCAAAGCCGGGCTCCGTAGATGTAATCAAATTCACCAAAAGCTCATTGGTATGCACGCCTCGCCTTACAACCAAATGGCGCAGCAGGCCCTTGTGTGATTTTTTATGATAAAATGTATAGCCTTCTTGCTGGCAGAAATCCAGTGTGGCTCGCAGAATCTTATTGAAATCTTCGTGCACCAGCTGACATTCGTCCACCGTAACAATGGACATGAAATGCTTTTTCCGGTGCATGCCCAGAGTCATTTCCCCGCCCTTTTCCATATCGCCAAAGGTATATTCCATTTTGTTGCGATAGCGGTACTGGCTGGGACTGGGCTCGATGGGCAGAATTTCGCCGCATGTGATTTCTTTTGTTTTTAGAAGGCGCAGGACTTCCTGCTCTTTGATTTTCAACTGTTCTTCATAGGGGACTCCCTGATAGACGCACCCGCCGCACAGCTGATCGTGTTTACATATTTCCATCCAAATATCTCCTTTTGTTAAAATGCTCCGTAGTTGTCATAAACCTGTTTTTTGTATTCAAGAAAACGGTCTTCCTCAATGGCTTTGCGGATATTCTTCATCAGGTTGACCAAGAAATACAGATTATGATTGGAAAGCAGCATTGCCGACAGCATCTCGTTGCATTTGAAGAGATGGCGCAGATAGGCCCGCGAATAATTCCTGCATGTATAGCAATCGCATTCATGGTCCAGCGGGCTGAAATCCCGCTCGTACTGGGCATTTTTAATGTTTACCTTTCCAGCGGAGGTCATAGCCATTCCGTGACGGGCGATCCTGGTAGGGAGCACGCAGTCGAACATATCCACACCGCGCTCGACACCCTCGAAAAGATAGTCCGGTGTTCCCACGCCCATCAGGTAACGGGGTTTATTCGCAGGCAAATGATCGACACAATCGTCCAGAACCTCGCACATCAATTCCTTTGGCTCCCCCACGCTGAGCCCGCCGATGGCATAGCCGGGAAGATCCAGCTCCACGATCTCCTCCGCCGACTGTTTGCGCAGATCCTTGTACATACCGCCCTGCATGATGCCAAACAAGGATTGCTTTTCTGTGTTGGTATGGGCGGCCTTGCAGCGTTTGAGCCATCTGGTAGTCCGCTCCAGGGAATCCTTCACATAACGCCGATCAGCCGGATAAGGTGCGCATTCGTCGAAGGCCATCATAATATCTGACCCCAGAGAAGTCTGCACTTCAATGGATTTTTCCGGAGAAAGCATATGCTTGGAGCCGTCGATGTGGGAACGGAACTGGACCCCTTCTTCTGTAATTTTGCGCAGATCTCCCAGGCTGAACACCTGAAAGCCGCCGCTGTCTGTGAGAATGGGCCTGTCCCAGTTCATAAACTTGTGAAGCCCGCCCGCTTCCCGGACAATATCGTGGCCGGGCCGCAGGTACAGGTGGTAGGTGTTGGAAAGAATGATCTCCGCACCCAGCTCCTTCACTTCCTCCGGCCGCATAGCTTTTACGGTGGCCGCTGTGCCCACCGGCATGAATACCGGCGTTTCGATCACTCCGTGAGGGGTCGTCACCCTACCCCTTCTGGCTTTGGTTCTATCATCGGTTTTTATCAATTCATAGGTTACTGCTGACATTGGTTCTCCTTTATATTCGTGGTTTCTCGCCGTTTTTTCGGCCTTATTATCATACCACAGACAATTTACTTTTTAAACCATCGGGCGTATAATATTTGTAAAGTTAAAGCCGCCTTACCAGAAAAGGAGTGATGTGTATGGCATATTTTACAACCAAGGATAATTGCAAGATCTATTATGAAGAACATGGCAGCGGAGAGCCTCTGATTTTCATCCACGGCTGGTCCTGCAACCACAAGTTTTTTAAATATCAAACTGAGGAATTTGCCAAGGATTATCGGGTCATTCTTTATGACTTTCGGGGCCATGGTCAGTCGGATCGCTCAGAAGTGACAGAACGGGGCATGAATCTCAATCGCTTCGCCGCGGATCTCCACGAGCTGATCGAACATCTGGAGCTGGATCAGGTAAATGTGGTGGGATGGTCCATGGGAACCAGCACGCTGCTGGCCTACGCCAGAGAATTCAAATGCCAGTATATCAAAAAGATGTGTTTCATCGACATGACGCCAAAGCTTCTCAACGACGGAGAATGGAAGCTGGGGCAGAGCTGTACCTTTGACATCGTGCAGAATCTGCAGTTTATGGCCGCCATCGCAGTCAGCTGGGAATTCGCCGCCAAGCTGTTTGTGCCCAACATCTTTGCCAAGGGCTACGACCAGAAATCGGACGAGTTCCAGTGGGCGTTCCGGGAAGCGCTGGACAACACGCCCCACTGCATGATGAACATGTGGATCGCCATGGCCATCGAGGATTTCCGCAAGGTGCTGCCGACCATCAAAGTACCGGTGTTGCTGGCCTACAGCGGCGACGGACTGATCTACGGACCGGCCCACGGTGAATACATGAAGGAACACCTGGGAGGAGAAAGCAAGCTGGCCATTTTCCCAGGCTGCGGCCACGGATTGTTCCTGGAAGATCCAGGAAATTTCAATCAGGAGCTCAGAGATTTCCTGAAGGCATAATCTCCGGGCCGGCTCCAAGACTGCATGCGGCAAAGGGGCTGCGGGCCTGAAAAGCGAAAATCACAAAGGGTTTCTAAACTTCAAAAGCGGAAAAGGAAGAACAAATCCTCCTGTTTCCGCTTTTTTCTATTCCGCTATTTTCATTCTACTCTTTACTTTTTATCAAGTCCACATTCTTCAGTTCGATGTCGCTGAGATAGCCGCCGCTGTCGAAGGTTTCCGGATCAATGGTCCCCTTGTACCAGTCCTTGCTCTCAAAGTACGCAGCCAGTTCCGGATCGTTGAAGGTCCGCCCATGCCTTGCCATAATCTCGTTTCTGGCGATTCGCAGCTCTTCGGCTGTCAGTCCCTGCAGATCCTCATCTGTCAGAGCCTCTGTGGAACTATTGGGAAGTATGTAGTCGCCGTCGGCTGCCTTTTCCGTGCTTTCTTCCGTTGCCTCGGTAGGTGCTTCTGTTGCCAGCGTTTCCTCGTCAGTGATGTCGTTCTTCACTTTGACTACCTCGTAATGGCGGGACTCTTCTTTGTTGATAATGCTCTTCCACTCAATATCCCTGCCCTTGAAGGTAAGAACTCCGTTTCCGCTGTTGCCGTTTCCGTCATTGGAAAAGGTGTAATATGCCTCGCCGTCTTTCAGGGTCGCTCCGATATCCTTGACGACAATACTGCTATAGGACGTCCCTCCGTCGTAAAAGCTCAGTGAAATCTTCATTGTGCCGCCATCGACATCGGTAATCTCCAAACGGACGCCGCCCGAGCTCTCCACATCATCGGTTCCCCGCTCCTGCCAGACGCCAATATAGTCGCTGTAGCTGATGGAGCCGGGATTCTGGAATACCGAGCTTTTCAGCAGAACTACCACCACTGCGATGACAAGCACGACCGCAAAGCCGATCTTGATATATTTCGGCGGGATGGGAAATTCTTTTTCCCGTTCCGACCTCAGCTTAAAGTCGTATTCCTTTTTCTGAGGCGCAGGAGGAGGCCCCTGAACAGGAGGTTCCTCGTTCGGTTTATCTTCTTTTATTTTTTTTCTCTGTTTGACCGGAGCGCCGCAATATTTACAGAAGTTGCTGCGATTACTGATCTTCTTAAAACAATTTTTACAAAACATGACTTACCCCTGGTTTATATAAAGACTGCACCGCTGCTTTCGCTGCGATGCATGGAAAATTCTACTGTACGATTATACCCTAAGCGGGCGAGGAAGTCAATTTGTCTCAAAAGATTATCACAAAATCGACACCCTCCCGCTATAGGAGCCATTTTTTCAAAGTATCATTTAGTATCCGGATATCCACCGGTTTTGATATGTGATCGTTCATTCCCGACCGCAGCGCTTCCTGTGCGTCTTCTGCAAAAGCGTTGGCAGTCATGGCGACGATCGGTACCCTTTTCGCATCCGGCCGCTCCAGCTCTATGGAACGAATATGCTCGGTAGCCTCATAGCCGTCCATTATCGGCATTTGTATGTCCATGAGGATGAGATCATAATAGCCTGCGGATGAAGCCCGGAATTTATCTACGGCTTCCTGTCCGTTAAGCGCTTCCTCAATCCGCAAGCCGGCTTCCTTAATCAGTTCTCTGGCGATCTCCATATTCAAAGGATTATCTTCCACCAGCAAGACCCGTTTGCCGCTAAATTTTTCGGTTTTGTAGATAAACGTATCCTCGCCGTCCTCCCTCTCATCCAACTCATTGAGCAGGTAACAGAGATTGGAGCGGTAAAACGGTTTTGACAGGAACCCGGTGACGCCTCTAGCCTTTACTTCCTGTTCAATCTCAGACCAGTCATAGGCAGTCAGGAAAATGATCGGGACTTCCGGTCCGACGATTGCACGAATCTTCTCCGATGTCTCCGCTCCGTCCATGTCCGGCATTTTCCAGTCCACCAGCACCAGCTGATAGGGCTCTTTTGACTGCTGGGCGGCAGCGATCTTTTCCAGCGCATCTCTGCCGTTATCCACATATTCGGCCAGGATTCCCATATCCGTCAGGATCTCCACCGCCGCTTCGCAGGCCTGCTGATCGTCATCAATGATGAGCGTCCTTGCTCCAAGCCAAATCTTCGGTACCTTTTCCTGTTGCGCTTCTTCCAGTTTCAGGGGAAGCGTTACGGTAAACAGGGAACCCTTTCCGGACTCACTTTTGACATCAATATGACCGTTCATCAGATCTACAATATTTTTGGTGATCGCCATACCAAGCCCGGTCCCTGAAATTCTGCTGACAGTCGAACCCTGCATCCTCTCAAATGGTGTAAACAGCTTCTTCTGAAACTCTTCCGTCATACCGATACCGGTATCCTCACATCTGAGCAGATAGGTCCCATATCCCTTACGCTTGCTGGAAACCTGCTCCATCTCAATGGTGATTTTCCCACCTGCCGGAGTATATTTGACCGCATTGCTGAAGATGTTGAGACAGACCTGCCGGATGCGCAGTAAATCGCCCACAACTCTCTCGTTTTTCATAGGCGTTAGCTTAACGTTGATCTCAAGATCATTGGAGTTTGCCTGTGGGAGCACTAGTCCCACGGTATCCACGATCATCTCCGCAAGATTGAAAGGTTCTTCTCGCAGCACCAGCTTACCGCTCTCTATTTTTGACATATCCAGTACATCATTAATCAGGTTCAGCAGATGGGTGCTGGAAAGATCAATCTTTTTCAGACAGTCCTTTATCCTTGCCCTGTCATCCAGATGCGCTTTGGCAATGGCCGTCATTCCCACGATGGCATTCATCGGCGTACGTATATCATGGCTCATATTGGAGAGGAACTGACTCTTGGCTTCATTGGCCGCCTTAGCGTTCTCCAGCGCGCTTCGCAGCACTCTGCGGCTTTGTTCTTCTTCATATTTCTGCTCATCCACGCGCCTGGAAAGGAGGATCGCCATCTGATCTCCCGAATACGGATTTTCAACATGTATAATCTGCACTGAGATCCAGTGGAGCTGTCCGTCCATCAACATTGCCCGCGCTTCCAGAAATACTTCATTTTTCTTCTTACCCAGCGTCTCTTTCAGTGCTTTCAGAGAAAAACGCTTTTCATATTCTTCTCTGGCCTCCGGTTCAATAATAGGCATAAAAACTTCATATAGGTCAGTGTAGGATTTCGGTTCTCCCAGATTAACCTTCAAACCATGCTCAAAATACAGAATGTCTATTTTATCCTGTGAGATATTTACACTGATGATGATCGGATAGGCACTGGCTACGGCGCTGAGAAGGGTCCTGCGTTCCAGCAGCTGTTCCCTTTCCTCCTCTTCTTCCGCCAGTTTTTCCATGGTCACATCGTGGAAGGTTGCCACCAGAACCGGTTCTCCATTTTCATCCATGGTGTTCTCTACGATGCCGGACGACCAGAAATAAGAACCGTCGTCCCTAAGTACCCGATTTTCAAAGGTTTGCTTTAATTGACCGTTTGCTGCCTCCCGGAATATTCGTTCTGTCTCTTCCAGATCATCGGCATGGATCACTTCTGAGAGAAGTCTTCCCTTAGCCGCTTCACCCTCAGCGTCCGGAGGGTAATTCAGCATCCGCAGACCTTCTCTGTTGAGCTGTATAAAGCGATGTGGAGCTTCCACAGTCACCACAGCGATCCCTTCCGGAATGGAATTATACAGATGGCTGATATAATTAGCCTGACTTTGCAGTTTGCGGTTGGTTTTTCGTCCCTGCCACAGATAGAAAAGCATCAATACCAGTATTCCCACGATGACCGCCGCCATTAACACCATCGTCTGCATGAGAATATTGTCGCTCTGCTCGCTGATGACCGCTTCAGGAATAATTGAAATCAGATACCAATCCGTTGTATGTCCCAGAGGTACATAGCAAAACACGGTTGGTTCCTGATTATACTGAAACAAAGCCCAGCCGTTTTCCGTCTGCTGCAGGGCCTTTTGAAACTGCGCCACCGCCGTCGGATCGTTTTCGTCCTTTGGCAGCATATCAAACAGGTTTTTCACCGTCTTATTGCTGTTGGGATGCGGAGAACGAATCAGCACTTCTCCATTCCGGTCCACAATATAGGAAAACCCGCTATTGTTATAAAAGGAAAGCGAGAACCGGTCGGCTATGCTCTCCACTTCGTATTCCTTAACCAGATATCCGCTCTTTCCATCGGAAAAAGTTACTTTTTTATACATGTCCAGCACATTGACACCGGAAACACTGCTGATATGCGGGTCCAGCACACCGTCCGCAGGCTCCAATTGTTTCACTGCATCCACCACGGTTGTATCGGAGGCTTCCTCTGGGATACATATGCCAGACGGCAAATACAGGCTGATGCTTTCTCCTGCCTGCGAAGATAAAATACGCTCCAGTCTTTTGGAATCATCGGAAGCCGTTTTGCCCAAATAGCTCCCCACTGCGTCCAAAGACTCAAAATCCTTGCTTAAAAGCAGTTCAAGCGCATTGCTGCCCTGCTGCGTACTTTCCGTGATTGTATCGATCGATTCCTGCCACAGCTGCCCCTTTACCTCTTTGACATATACGGCCGTAACAAAGCATAATAGCCCCGCGATCAGTATTGCTGCCAGTGCTTTTCGTGTCCATAAACCACTGCTCATTTAACTGACCCCTGCTGGTTATCCAGCCATTCCATAATAGCATCTACGGATTCTCCTGAAAGGAGTTTTTCTGTCGCTTCCGCAGTCAGTTCCCAAATAGGCAGTTCCAAAAGACTGTCGGAGCCGATCACGTTCCATCCCGATTGGTAAGCATCCACCAGCGGCTGTATTTCCTCTGTGGAGGATGGGCTCCCCCCTTTCAGAGGACTAAAGGAAGATTGGTTATCCGCAAATTTCTGGATGGAGTCTTTTTGAGTAAAGTATTCCACAAATTTCAAAGCTTCATCTTTATTGGGGCTGTCTTCATTGACGCTCAGCCGCGTATCGGCATTGATTACCAGAACAGTTCCATCGCTGCGTACCGGATAAGAAACCACTTCAAACGCAAACTTCGGCTCCATTGCCTTCACTCGTCCGGCCGCCCAGCCTCCGGTCAGCATAAAAGGATACTTCCCTGTCACGAACTCTTCCAGATCATCGGAAGTTTTTTCTGTGGTCAACGCCTTTTGCGCGTCAATATAGCCCTGGTCAATAAACCTTTTAGCCAGAGAAAATCCCGAGCGCAGATATTTACTGATTGCTTCCTCGCCGTTGTTAATCTTTGCAAAGACCTCTCTCTGCCGGCCCTCATGGTATAATGAACCAAAACCTTCGCCGATTGCTAAAGTTTTGATAGAAATATCATTATTAGCGACAATTGGCGTAATTCCTTTATCTTTAAAATACTGGCATACGCTTTCCCATTCTTTTAGATTGTCCGGAATCTTCTGTCCATGCTCTTTCAGCAGATCTTCATTGCAGTAAAGGCCAAAGGCGGAAACCGTAGTCGGCACCCAGTAGATCTTACCGTTCTCCTCCATCTGACTCAGCATGCTGTCCGTAAAGGAATCTATGGAGTTCAGCTGCGAAAGATCGGCCAGCTGCCCCTTCTGCGATAAAGCCAGAGCAGTATCGTGATTAACCATAATGACATCATCGCCCTTCCCCGCTGCCATGCGCTTTTCCAGCGCAGTAAAATACTCGGCTCCCTTGAGGCTCTCATAGGACAGGCGCACATCCGGGTTTTCTTTCATAAAGTCTGTAATGATCTCTTCAATAACAGTTACATTTTCCGGCTCGTTCTTATTTCCGAAAAAGGTCATATTAACCTTTGCTTCATCCTGATTCTGATTGCTCACCACTACATTTTCACTGCCGCATCCTGTCAGCAGGACTGCTGCGAAAACAAGACAAAAAAACGCAGATGCTACTTTTCTTCTCATAGATAATCCTCCACTCGTCAAGCTCTGACCATATATATACCAGATATTATAACATGCGCTGTATCAGACATCAAGATTGGTTACAGAATCAGCATGGCATCGCCATAACTGAAAAAACGATATTTCTCTTTTACTGCCGTTTCATAGGCGCTGAGAATCTTCTCCCTGTCATAAAGGGCGGATATCAGCATCAGCAGGGTGGATTTGGGCAAATGGAAATTGGTAATCAATCCGTCCACCATTTTAAATTCATATCCCGGATAAATAAAGATACCCGTATTCCCCGATCCCGCTTTGAGAACATAGCCGTCGTTTTCCAAAACGGCCGCGCTTTCCAGCGTTCTGGTGGATGTGGTTCCCACAGACAGGATTCGTCCCCCGGCAGCCTTCGTTTCGTTAATCAGACGGGCGCTTTCCTGGGATATTTCATATTCTTCGAAATGCATCTGATGCTCTTCGATATTTTCGCATTTAACCGGCCGGAAGGTACCGATACCTACATGAAGGGTCACATAGGCGATCTTGACGCCCTTTTCTTCTGCCTCTTTCAGGAGTTCTTCCGTAAAATGCAGCCCTGCTGTAGGCGCTGCCACCGAGCCTTCTTCCTTGCAGTAAACCGTCTGATAACGGTCTTTGTCCTCCTGATCGCTGTCCCTTTCGATATAGGGAGGAAGGGGCATTTTCCCCAGTTCTTCCAGCCGTTCCATGAAGATTCCCTCATAGATGAACTCTGCGATTCTGGTGCCTCCCGTTCCGTAATCCGTGATCCGGGCCTTAAAATCAGGGGAAAAAGCGACCGTATCTCCCGGTTTCAGCCGTTTTCCCGGTTTTACCATAGTCTCCCAGCAATCGTTTTCCAACCGCTTCGTAAGAAGGAATTCCACCTTGGCTCCGGTCTCTTCTTTGGTTCCGAAGAGGCGGGCTGGAAGCACTTTGGAGTTGTTCAGCACCAGGCAGTCCCCCGGCATAAGATAGTCCAGAACATCATAAAAATGCCGGTGTTCAATGGTATCATCCTCTCTGTGAAGGACCATGAGACGCGAACAGTCTCTCTTATCCGCAGGCTTCTGCGCGATCAGTTCCTGCGGCAGGTGATAATCAAATTCTTTTATATTCATCTTTCTTCTTCCTTTATTTTCATTTCTACCTGTTCATCGTCGCAGGCAATTCCCAGATGCTTATAGGCCTGCTCCGATACGACCCTGCCCTTTTGGGTCCTGTGAAGGAATCCTGCCTGAATCAGATAGGGCTCGTAGACATCCTCAATGGTAACCCGCTCCTCTCCAATGGATGCCGCGATGGTATCAATGCCCACCGGTCCGCCCTTAAAGCGTTCAATAATCATCCGCAGGATCTCCCTGTCAAGGCTCTCAAGGCCCATGGGGTCCACTCCCAGCGCCTGCATCGCTTCCTGAGTGATGGAAATGTCAATCTTTCCGTTTCCCTTTACCTGAGAAAAATCACGGACCCGCTTCAAAATGCGGTTAGCCACTCGCGGAGTGCCTCTGGAACGTTTCGCCATCTCCGTGAGGGATTCTTCATCCACCTCTACATTCAGAAGGCCGGCGGTACGGCGGATGATCTTTTTCAGCTCGTCCGTCGTATACATTTCAAACTTACTGCTGACGCCGAACCGGTCCCGCAGCGGCGCCGAAAGACTCCCGGCTCTGGTGGTGGCGCCGATTAATGTGAATTTGGCGATGTCCAGACGAATGGACCTGGCTGACGGACCCTTGCCAATGATAATGTCCAGCGCAAAATCCTCCATAGCCGAATAGAGCACTTCTTCAACCGAGCGGTTGAGCCGGTGTATCTCGTCGATGAAGAGAACGTCGTTTTCATTGAGATTGGTCAGAATCGCCGCCAGATCCCCCGCCCGCTCGATGGCCGGGCCGGAGGTGATGCGGATATCCACACCCAGTTCATTGGCAATGATTCCTGCCAGGGTCGTCTTGCCCAGGCCCGGGGGACCATAAAACAGTACGTGATCCAAAGGCTCTCCCCGAAGTTTTGCTGCCTCAATGAAGATTTTCAGATTGTCCGTGGCCTTCTTCTGTCCGATATAGTCATCCAGCGTCTGGGGTCTCAGCGTAAACTCAGACGCCTCTTCGTTTTCACCTGCGCTTGCCGCAGTAATTCTTTCTTCATATTCCATAACTCATCCCTTATCTAAAACAGCCTTTTCAAAGCCTGTTTGATATATTCCTCCACTGTCAGATCCTTTTCTTTTACAGTCGCCAGCGCGTTTGCGGCCTCGCCCCTGGTATAGCCCAGCGCGATCAGAGCATCTATCGCCTCCGTTCTGCTGTCTCCAGGAACCCCCGCGGCGGCAGCGCCGCTGCCCGAACTCTCCGGCAACGCGGCCTCTTCCAGTGTTCCGAATTTATCTTTTAACTCCAGCACAATTCTTTCAGCCGTCTTTTTCCCAATTCCGTTGGCTCTGGTGAGGGATTTGGCATCCTCTAAAATGATCGCCTGATGCACCTCCGAAAGCGGCATGGCCGATAAAATGGCAATGGCCGCCTTAGCGCCGACACCGCTGACTGTAATCAGTTTGCGGAAAGTATCCAGCGCAGCCTTCTCTCCAAATCCGAAGAGACTGATATCGTCCTCTCTTACGATCATTGCCGTAAAGACGGTAATCTCATCCCCTTCCTTTGCCAGATAAACGCCAGAGTTGGCCGGCACCGTCAGTTCGTACCCCAGGCCGCCGGCTTCCACTACGATGCCGCTTTCCGTTTTCATTGCCAGTGTTCCCTTTATGTAATGAAGCATTCTCTGTCCTCCCGTTGATTTATTTCAACCCTTTAAGCCGGTTCCTGCTGCCTGCGGAATGTCCGTGGCACACGGCCGCTGCCAGAGCGTCGGCCGTATCATCGGGCTTGGGTATCTCTTTCAGATTCAAAATGGTCTTGACCATTGTCTGGACCTGTTTTTTCTCCGCCCGTCCGTAGCCCACCAATGCCTGTTTGATCTGCAGAGGTGTATATTCGGCGATCTCAAGTCCCGAATTGGCGCAGGCCAGCACTGCCACGCCCCGGGCCTGGCCCACCAGAATCGCGGTTTTAGCGTTGGTATTAAAAAATAATTCCTCGACAGATGCCACTTCCGGTTCATGGCGCATAATGATCTCCATCAAAGAATTATACAGGATCTTCAGTCGGTCCGGCATCTCCATACCGGCCTCCGTGGTTACAGCGCCGTAATCGATCACTTTGAAGCGATTGCCTGTCATCTCCACGACACCGTAGCCCAGGATCGCATATCCCGGGTCAATTCCAAGTATTCGCATAGCCCCTCCTTGCAGCGGCGCGGATTGATCGTCCGCACATTCAATTCAGTATAGCACACAAACATACGTTCCGCAATTCTGAATTAAGGTTTTTTTATGTAGCATTTTCTCAGAAGTATGGTATAATTATAAATGTATAAAATCAATTTATAATGTATATTGAAGGAGAATACCATGCGTTATTCAAGACAAA
This sequence comes from Anaerovorax odorimutans, assembly GCF_024459955.1. Taxonomy (GTDB): domain Bacteria; phylum Bacillota; class Clostridia; order Peptostreptococcales; family Anaerovoracaceae; genus Hominibacterium; species Hominibacterium odorimutans_A. The sequence continues at coordinate 77,783 of NZ_JANFXK010000012.1, read as the reverse complement.
ATAAAATTTTAGAGCTGATCGAGGAATATGAGGTGGAGACCCAGGATAAGCTGGCTTCGCTCTTGAAAGAATACGGTTATGACGTTACCCAGGCCACAATATCCAGGGATATCAAGGAACTCCACCTAATCAAGACGCTCTCCTCTACCGGAAAATATAAATATGCAGCCGCCATGAATATGGAAGGGCCGGTTTCCGACCGTTTTGTAAATATATTCAGAGAAACCATTAAATCTGTCGATTCTTCCGGCAACATCGTTGTTGTAAAAACTTTATCGGGCTGCGCCAACGCTGCCGGTGAGGCTATCGACTCCCTGGGATTTCCCCATGTGATCGGTTCTGTGGCCGGAGATAACACACTGATGATCGTCATCGACGATCCGAACAATACACCAAAATTTTTGAAAGAATTCAACGAAATGCTTGGATAAAGAGGTAGTATATGATTTCTCATATCAGTATCAGAGATTTTGCAATTATTGAAAATGTGGAAATCGACTTCCACGAAGGACTCAATATCATAACCGGCGAGACGGGCGCCGGAAAATCAATCGTCATCGAAGCAGTAAGTCTGGCTCTCGGCAGTCGGGCGGATACTGCTTTTGTGCGCTCGGGAAAAGAAAAGGCCATCGTCCAGCTGGCCGGAACCCACAAAGGCGAAGAATACGTCATTACCAGAGAGGTCTCGGCTGCCGGGAAAAACCTCTGTAAGATTAACGGCGAGATCGTTACTTTAGGCCATCTCAATCTGCTGTGCAAAAAACTGGCGGATATTCACGGACAGTACGATCACCAGTCCCTGCTCAACCCGGATTACCATATCAAACTGGTGGACATGTACAAAAAAGACACCATCGGTCCTGCCAAACAGAAAGTAGCGGCTATTTTTTCCCAATACCGGGAGGTCTCGGGAAAGCTGAAACAACTGATCGCGGATGCCGCGGAAAACCAGAGAAAACGCGACTTCATGGTCTTTGAATTGGAAGAAATCCGCAAGGCTGAATTGACTGCCGGCGAGGATGACGCACTGGAGGAGGAAATCAATGTCCTGCAGAACAGTGAAAAAATCTATGAAAATTTAGCGGGAGCTTACGAGCTGGCCAATGGGGAAGAGTTTCCCGCTCTGGGCGGCATGAAAAAAGCCATGGACATGATCGGACAGATTGGCGAATATTCCAAAGAGCTTTCCGATATCCATCAGCAGATGTCCGAAGCTTACTATACCTTTGAAGAACTGTGCAGCCAGATTCGGGACTGCCGGGATCGAACAGTCTTTTCTCCCGAGGATCTGGACCGGTCCATTGCCCGCATGGAAACCCTTACCGCCCTCAAAAGAAAGCACAATGCCTCTTTGGAGGAAATCATCGCCTACGGCGACACTCTGGAAGAAAAGCTGGCTCAGGTGGAAAACATTGACAGCCTCAAGGCGGAATTGACAGCTCTCAGAGAAAAATGCGAGGCGGATTTAAAAGATGCCTGTCAGGAACTGTCCAAGCTGCGCCGCGAAGCTGCCTCGGAGCTGGAAGAAAAGATTCTCTATGAGCTGGCGGAACTGAATTTTAAAGACGCTCAGCTTTCCATTGAATTTAAGGAAAGCGCGGAATACACAGACAGCGGTACCGATATTGTCGAATTTCTCATCAGTACCAATAAGGGCGAAAAGCTCAAACCCCTCTCCAAGATCGCTTCCGGAGGAGAAATGTCCCGCATCATGCTGGCTTTTAAGAAGATCGTCGGAGATTACGATGAAATACCGACCATGATCTTTGATGAGATTGATGCCGGCATCAGCGGAATCACTGCCAGCATTGTTGGCAGGAAACTGCGGCAGATCGCAGAAAATCATCAGATCATCTGCATTACCCACCTGCCCCAGATTGCGGCATTCGGTTCGCATAACTACAAGATCTATAAGGAATCGGATGAAAGCAATACTTATACTACTGTAATCCAGCTGCATCCTGACGAAAAGATTCAGGAGATCGCAAGACTGCTGGGCGGCATCAACATTACGGATACTACGCTGGAATCTGCCAAAGAGCTGGTGGAAGCGTCCGAATAAAAAGGAAAACGGCGGCTTGAAATAATAATTTCAGGCCGCCGTAGCTTATCCCTGTTTTTTGATCCAACATTCAAACCGATTCCATAATCTTCTCCACAGTCTCTTCCACAGGCAGATCATCGGCCTCTATAGTGATGTCCGCATATTTTTCGTATAAAGGCACACGCCGTTTGTAGAGATCTTCTATCGTGTCTCCCTTTTTCATGGCCACCCCGCGGGTTTTAATATTATTCAGCCTCTGTTCAACCGTTTTAAGTGAAACCTTCAGATAGACGATCCGGCCCTTTTTCTTTAAATGTTCAATAGCCCTCGGGTAATAAATAGCGCTTCCCCCTGTGGAAATGACAGTATTGTCCGCATCCAGCTGAAGAAGAACGGCTTCCTCTGCCTGCTTAAAGTAGGAAATTCCGTCTGTGTCGATGATCTCCTGAAGCGGACGCTGTTCCCGTTCCTGAATCAGCAGGTCAGTATCCACAAAATTTTTACGCATGGTCTTGGCAAGAACGACCCCTGTTATGCTCTTGCCGCAGGCGGGCATACCTACCAATATAAGATTTTCCATTCCAAACTCCTTTTTCCGTTCATGAAAAGAGCGAGGTTTTTTCAGCGCCTCGCCCTTGTAATTTCATTGGTACCCTTTATTCTTATTCTTCTGTTTCAGCAGTCTCTGCCTCAACGTCTTCCACAGCCTCGGCAACCGGTTCTTCACCTTCGCCATCCAGCGGCTGGTCCTCGGAATCCAGAGTTTCCTTGATGCTCAGGCTGATTCTTCTTCTGTCCTGATCGATCTCCAGGATCTTAGCGGAAACGTCCTGTCCGACAGTCAGTTCATCTGCGATGTTTCCGACTCTCTTGTGCGCCACCTCAGAAATGTGTACCAGTCCGTCCAGTCCTGGTTCCAGTTCTACGAAAGCACCGTATTCTTTGATCTGAACAACCTTACCCTTAACAACCTGTCCAATTTCATATTTGTCGTTAATCACGCTCCAAGGTTCAGGCTGATTCTGTTTCAGACCCAAAGAAATCTTGCCTTTTTCGGCATTCATGGAAAGAACTTTTACCCGAATCTTGTCACCAATATTCAGAACTTCCTGCGGATGTTTCAGCTTACCCCAGGAGATCTCTGAGATATGTAACAGACCGTCGATACCGCCGATATCTACGAATGCGCCGTAATCGGTGAAACGCATTACCGTTCCTTCTACTACATCGTCTACATTGAGGCCTTCCCAGATCTCTGCGATTCTGGCGTTCTTTTCGTCGTTGAGGTGCATTTTGTGGGAGAATACGGCTTTGCCTCTTCTCTGATCCACTCTGGAGACTCTTACAGGGAGAGTCTGTCCTACAAATTCTTCTGCGTTTTCCACATATCTGTCGGAAAGCTGTGACAGTGGAATAAATCCGGAGACTTCTTTGTATGTCGCGATCACTCCGCCATTAACGGGTCTAACAACTTTAACTTCAATAATTGATTTATCTTCAAGCGCCTGGTTGATTTCGTCCCAGTGTTCGCCAACTTCCAGCTTTTTCTTAGACAGCAGAATACTGCCGTCGCCATCGTCTGTCTTTACAACTTTGGCCTGAATTTCATCGCCTTCTTGATATAAGTCAGTTAGCTTTTGATCTCCTTCCAGTGTAATTTCGTCTGATGGAATGATTCCATCCTTTTTGCAGCCGAGATTTACAATGATCTCTTTATCTGTAACCTGATGCACTTTTCCTGTTACGATCTCTCCGCCGCGTGGAAGCCTTAAGGATTTTTCGATTTCATCCATTAAGTCGTCCATTGAATTCATTTCGTTGTTGTTTTCAAGTGTGTTTTCACTCATGTTGGCAATAACCTCCTTAATTAAGCATTCAGGCGTCGAGGCGCCCGCTGCTACTCCTATTCTATTACATTTTTCAACTTCTTTCAATGGTAAATCTTTTATATTTTCAACAAAATGAGTATTTGTACAATATTTTTTAGAAATATCATACAATTTTTTGGTATTGGAACTCTGCGTATCTCCAAGAACAAGCATCAGTTCTGCCTTTTTGGCTGTTTCCATACAGCTTTTCTGTCTGTTGGCAGTGGCATTACAGATCGTATTGGTAACTGAGAAGGTTTTTCCCGATTTTTCGAGCGCCTCCAGGACTTCATCGAAAACAGAACTGCGAATTGTTGTCTGCGCCACTACGAAAAGATCATCCTCCTCAATTCGGGCCGCTTCCTCCGCCGAGTTGACAATAATGGCGGAGTCTCCGCACCATCCGTTGATCCCGCACACCTCGGGATGATTCTTATCGCCCACAATCAGGATGTTCTTCCCCTTCTCCCGGGCAGTCCGCACCAGGTCGTGGATTCTGGCCACAAAGGGACAGGTGGCATCCACCAGCTTGAGGCTTCGGTGCTCCGCAATGTCGTAAAACTGTTTGCCCTCGCCGTGAGAACGGACAATGACCGTAGATCCAATCTCCGCCTCATCGGGGCTTTTGATCACCTGGATTCCCTTTTTCTCCAGTTTTTCGGTGACCAGCTTGTTATGAATCAGCGAACCGCAGGAGTAAATGCTCCCCTGACACTGGTCCGCCGCTTTTTCCGCTTTGTCGATCGCCTGTCTCACTCCGAAACAAAACCCGGAATGATCAGCCCTTATGATTTCTTTCATCGATTCGTTTTAATTCCTCCAGATATTTTTTAAAGGAAGACTCGCTTCCGTTTTCCGTGGGCTCGTAGTACCGCACCCCTTCACGGTAGAGGTTGTCCGGCAAGTACTGCTGCGTCACATAGCCGCCGTAGGCATGGGGAAACTTGTAGCCGATGCCGTGTCCCCGTTTAGATGCTCCGCTGTAGTGGGAATCCTTCAGATGCGGAGGCACATCGTCGATCTTTTTGCTTCTCAGATCGGCCTGCGCCCTGGCCAGAGCCTCGTTGGAAGCATTGGATTTGGGGCAGGATGCCATGAGGACCACGGCCTGCGCCAGATTGATCTGGGCTTCGGGAAGTCCCACCATAAGAGCCGCCTGAACACAGGAGTTAACAATGGTAATGGCGCTGGGATAGGCCATTCCCACGTCCTCGCTGGCCATAACCAAAAGGCGCCTTCCGATCATCTGGATATCTCCGCCTCCTTCCAAAAGACGGGCCAGATAATGGACCGCGGCGTCGGGATCACTGCCGCGCACCGATTTCTGCAGGGCGGACAGCAAATTGTACTTGTCCTCGCTTCGATCATAAAAAGTCGTCTGCCGCTGCATCGCTTCCCCAACGATCCCTTCGTCCAGCTTCGCTCCTTCACTGAGGTTATCTACAATGAAGCCAAGTGTATCCAGCGCTACCCGCGCATCGCCGGAACTCATATCCGCAAGAGTTCTCAGCGCTTCCTCATCATAGGAAACATTCAGACCGCCGAAGCCTCTCACATTGTCTCCCAGCGTACGTTTTAAAAGCTCCAGGATTTCTTCCGTCGTCAGGCGGCGGAATTCGTAAATATTCCTTACTCTGCTGATGACTGCGTTGTTGACTGCGAAATAAGGGTTTTCCGTAGTGCTGCCAATGAAACGGATCACCCCCTCCTCCAGGGCCTTCAGCAGGGAATCCTGCTGAAGCTTGTTCCAGCGGTGAAACTCGTCCACATATACATATGTAGTTTCCTTTTGCAGTCCGAAGAAACGCGTCTTGGCATTTTCTATAATTTCTTTTAATTCCTTTGTGCCTGTGGTTGAGGCGTTGATTTCAATAAAATCAGCGTCCATCTCCTTAGCCACGATACGAGCCAGCGTGGTTTTTCCCGTTCCCGAAGGGCCGAAAAAAATTGCTGAGTCAAAGGTTTTGTTCTTTATGGCATTATACAAAAGCGAGCCCTTATACATAAAATGGGTCTGTCCCATAAATTCATCCAGATTGTCAGGTCTCATCTTCGTCGATAAAGGTATCATGATTTCTCCTCATATTATAATCGCTGCGGTTATTTTTCAATCGTCGTTACAAATGCTCCTACGGATTCATCCATCTTTTCCAGGGCGGCTTTTGCCTTCTCCTTTGTATCAAACAGGTCTCCTATTACCTTGTAAGCGCCGTCCTTTTCCACTACTTTCGCCTTGATTCCTGAGCTTTTCAGCTGTTTTACGCTCTTCTGCGCAGCTTCCTTCGTCGTATAGCTGCCGAATTGGAGCGCATAACCGGCGGTCTGTTTGACGTCCACCTGATCCTCCACCACCGCAGGAGGCGCGGTGGTCGTCTCCGCCGCTGTGGGAGCGGCCGTGGTTTCAGTCTGTGCGGCCGCGCTGGATTCCTCTGTTTTTTGCGTCTCGTCTTTTTTCTCTTCCCCATCCTTTTTCTGCAGGATGCTGAGACCTGCGGGCTCGTACCCGAGAATCGGATAAACAACATATTTTGCCGTCAAATATCCGGCGCAGACAGATAAACATATTATAACAATAATAGGAGCAAAATTCACCTGTATTTTTTTGCCCCCGTAGCCCCTTGGCCTTCTTTTGATTTTTCTCCTTCGGTTCATTGTCTCTCCTCTTTCCATCGATATCGCTTTGTACATCATATTAATTTTATGGACAAAATAGACCAAAGGAATGGACAAAATATAGCGGAGCCCCCGAAGCCTTCTCTGAAATGCGAAAAGAGACCGCATAGCAGTCTCCTTTCCAATGTTTTCTTATTTATAATCGAAAAAGTATCCGGTTGACAATACGACCATGATCCCCGCGGCCAGCAGATAAATGCCGGTCAGAACAACGATGAAGGACATCATCGCAAAAGAACAGTAGATCATCAGTATGCCGAAAAGAATATGCACCAAACCGAAAAGCACTGTATTCCCGCATTTAAAGCCCCTCCGCTTTCTTTCTCTTGCCACTGCGAAGCGATCGAAAGCAGAAGCAAAGGCAAAGATTCCGATTACGACACCCAGCATCATGATCGAGATATTGGTATTCACCAATATGAAGATTCCCAGAGCCAGCAGCACGATTCCCACTGAAACTCCCATAGGTTTGTTATTAACCTCGCTTTTGCTTGTAAGGGCCTGGATCGTTTTAAAGGCGCCGATGACAATGATGCAGATGCCTACGATCATAGCCAGTACCTCTACGATATCCCTGCGAAAAACGATAAATACAACACCCAGCAAAATCAAAAGGATTCCCAGAAAGATTCCCAGCGATTTGATCTTTTTTATTCCATCCATAACATTCTCCTTTTTGCGTTATGGCTTCATTATATTACGGACTGCGGGCATTCGCAATAAAAAGCGGTGTTACGGGTTCCTTTATTTAACAAACAAAAAACCGGTAAGCGCGCTTACCGGAAAAAATATTTATATATTTGTTTTAACAGATATACTATTTAAGAAGTCCTTTTTGAATGATGCATTCATCCATCAGCTCCGCACAGTTGATAAAACCTTCTTTTAAAGCGTTAACCTTCTTAACAATAGCGTTCTTGGTAGCAGTACTCATAATATCCCTCTTTTCTGTTTTGCTACACGATTTTCTTTACAATTTTAGTATAGCGCTTAGTTTGTTTACTGTCAAATATCTTTCAGTATCAATTTGCTTCATTAAAATATTAATTTGTTTTACATATGTATTTGTTTGCTCAAAACAAGCATTTCTCCATCTGTCAATTAGCTTTTCCTTTCCCTGTAACGCACGGACACCGAGGATCGCAAGCGTTCCTCGGTGCCCGTAAAGCATTCTTTCAATTTTTTATTCCCAGGACTATTTTGCTGCTGAGATCAGGATTCAGCCTTAAAATCTTTCTTCAGACTGACGCCCAGGCCTTCCGTAGGAATCGGCTGCTGCTTAATCGGCAACGTCGGGTCTTTCTTCCTTCCCACGAAGAAAATCACCAATCCTACTACTAGCAGGACAATTCCCCCGATTCTGCACCAATGGATCATTCCCCAGAAATCGCTGAAGAATCCGCTGCCGTATTCCTCGAGATAATATTCTTCGCCCCAGCTGCCTTCGTACCATTTCAGGAGTACAGAACCCAGGAGAGCGACAAAACCGGCCAGAGCCACATATGCTCCGATATAAACCGTATCTCCCTGCGCAAGCTTTGTCTTCGGGTTGAGAGGATGGCCGATCGGGTCTTCCTTGGCCATTCCGCCATAGACCCATTTGCAGATCAGATAGCCTACCAGGCTGATGGCCAGCATCAGGAACCCGGAAATGAAATAATCGGTTCCGTTAACATACAGCGCGATGGCCGCAATGATGAACGGGCAGATGGTCATGGCATACAGACCCACTTTGCCAAATGGTATGGAGTAAAGCCCCAGCTTTTTTCTTTCCTCGATCGGGTAAACTTTTCTCAGTCTGTGGACTGCAACCGCAAGACACATATACAGATACAGCATCGGCGGCGTTGTTGCCATTGCCAGTGTTACAAAGTCGAATTTACAGAGGAAAATCGTAAATACGGCCATAATGATGATGCTTACTGCCGGTACGCCTCTGTTTTTAGAAACTCTGCAGAGGAATCTCGGGAACAGATGGTCGTCCGCCATAACAAAGAAACCTCTGGAACCGGATGCTATGTAAGCGTTAAAGATGGAACAGTTGGATAAAATAGCGATTACCAGGAATCCCATTCCGGCCGCCGGTCCTACGAATTGAATTAGGACGTCCATGTAGCCGACCGCATTTGCGCCTTCCGTATTCCACAGCTCCCAGTTGCCTACAGAAGCAAGGCCGGCCATGGTTGGAAGCAGATAGCTCAGGGCGATGATCGGCATAGCGATAATCAGCCCCTTGGGAATGGTTTGTGGATTTTCCAGTTCACCGGCCACATTGGACATACATTCATATCCGCTGTACATCCAGATGGCGATACAGATGCTTCCGCCCAGACTTCCCACAACGCCTTCATCCACGTTGTAGAACGGTTCGATCGGGTTCGTGTTCCAGTTGGCGAATCCGACGATCATAACGGCACCAAATCCAACGATAACCAGCAGTGAGAAAATCGTACTCAGGCTGGATACCTCTTTGATACCCATTAAGTTAACGGCGGAAAAAATAACGATCATTAAAACTTTTAAAATCGTAGCTGTCATGTCTGTCATATGCCAGAACTTTTCAACATACCCGACTACCAGGACAACATACATGGCCTGCTGAAGCCAGGTACTGATGGTCCCCCAGAAGCCGACCTGCCAGCCCCACATTTCTCCCATCGCATCCCTGGTCCATACGTAAGCTCCGCCCTCTGACGGGAGTACGGCGCCCAGTTCTGCCACCATTTCACTGATTGGAAGAGCCCAAAAAATAGGAAATAATACCAGCATTAATAAAGTGAGTCCCGGCCCGCTGATGGGAATCATTTCTTCGATACCAAAAGCACCGGCCGCAACCAGGCAATAAATCATGAAGACTACTCCCCAAACGCCGACATGCCGTCGTTTCAGAGCGCCAACACCTTCCAAATGTTTGTCCTTCATGGTGTCCTCCTTTCTGCCTTTCTAAAAATAAAAATCGGGTCAGGCGGGTCGCTGCCTGATCCGTACTAAGGTCATTTTTTATTTTATCACTTTTTTCAGAATTTTCAAGCTATTTTCCAATTTCTTTTCAGGCTCTCCACCGCCGATACGCTTCTGATCCGTTACAGCGATATTTCGGCTTTACTGGTTTCTGATCTTCTCCTCCAGCTCACTGAGATATTCCCAGCGTTCCATTTTTTCCAGAAGCTGTTCTTCCAGCTGCTGGTGCTCCGCTGTCAGTCGGGAAAGCTCACCGGAGTTGGTGGCATTCCTGGCCATCTCTTCTTCGGTCTGACGCATTTTTTCTTCCAGCCCCGAAATATCATCCTCAATGGTTTCGTATTCCCGCTGTTCTTTATAGGAAAATTTCAGTTTTTTCTTTTTCTCCGGCTGAGGTTTTGTCCTGGGCCTGTCCGCCCTGGGCTCGCTCTTCTGCTGCTGCGGTTTTTCCCGCAGCATATAGTCCGTATATCCGCCCGGATAATGGGCAATATGTCCCTCCCCTTCAAAAACAAAGGTCCTCACTGCCAGACGGTCCAGAAAGTACCGGTCATGGGAGACGATGAGAACCGCTCCCGGAAAACTATCGAGATAGTCTTCCAAAATCGTAAGGGTCTCGATATCCAGATCATTGGTCGGTTCGTCGAAAATCAGCACATTGGGGGCCTGCATGAGAATGCTCAGCAGATAGAGCCGCCGCTTTTCGCCGCCGGACAATGCTCCCACTTTAACGCTGTGCATATGAGGAGGAAAGAGAAAACGTTCCAGCATCTGAGAGGCGGAAAAAACGCCTTCTTCCGTGCGGACGCTGCCTGCGATCTCTCCGATGTATTGGATGATACGCTTATCTTCATCCAACGCTTCATTTTCCTGGGAAAAATAGCCGATCTTCACCGTATCGCCCTTTTCCGCACGGCCTTCATCCGGCGTCACCTGTCCCATAATCATTTTCAGCAAAGTCGATTTTCCGCAGCCATTGGGACCGATAATTCCGATACGGTCGTTGCGCAGCACGGTATAGGAAAACCCGCGGACCAGTGCCTTGTCCCCGTAACTCTTGGAAAGCTCCTCAAGCTCTATGATCTTTTTCCCCAGCCGGCTGCTGACCGTACTCAGCTCCAGCGAGGAATCATCCGTTACCAGCCTGGCGGCCTCCAGCTCTTCAAACCTCTGGATACGTCCCTTGGCTTTGGTGCTCCTGGCCTGTGCTCCTCTGCGAATCCAGGCCAGCTCTTTTTTATAGATTGCCGCCCTCTTCCGCTCTGAGGCCATAGCCATTTCCTGGCGTGCGGCCTTTGTTTCCAGATAGCGGTCGTAATTTCCGTCATAGCTGTAAAGTACGCCCTGGTCGATCTCCGCGATACGGTTGGTCACTCGATCCAGGAAATATCGGTCATGGGTAATCATAAAGATCGCACCCTTATATTTTTTTAAAAACCCTTCCATCCATTCGATGATATCGTTGTCCATATGGTTGGTCGGTTCATCCAGAATCAAAAGATTGCTTTCCTGTGCCAGTACGGCCGCCATGGCAACTCGTTTTCGCTGACCGCCGGACAGCGTATCCATCCTCAGATCAGTGTCCTGCATACCCAGCTTTCCCAGCATCGCCTTGATCTGATACTCTTCCGTCTTCGTCCGCCCCTGTCCGTTTTTTTCCTCGGCCCTGCGCACGTAAAGAACCGCCTGCTCCAGAATCGTCAGTCCTCCGTCATAATCGGGATTCTGCGGCAGATAGCCGATCTTCAGCTCTCTGGATCGTATCATGCTCCCGCCTTCCGGTTCCAAAACGCCGGAAACGATCTTCAAAAGCGTAGACTTTCCTGTGCCGTTTACGCCGACAAAACCAATTTTGTCCGTATCCTGAATGGTTAGGTTAATATCCGTAAGCAGGGGTTTTTCCGTATAGCTTTTTTTAATATGTTCACATGTAAGTAAAACCATGATTTCCTCTAAAGTTTATTATGCTGTATTTTTCCGCTGATGGTTTTCGGCAGCTCTTCCCAGAATTCGATGATCCTCGGATATTTGTAGCTGGCCATTTTCTTTCTGGCATAGCGCTGAATTTCTTTTTTCAGATCATCCGTGCCTTCCACACCGTCAATCAGCACGATGCAGGCTTTGATGACCTGTCCGCGGATCTTCGCGTGTACGGAAGTAACACCGCATTCCAGCACATAAGGCAGCTCCATCAGGACGCTTTCGATTTCAAAAGGTCCGATTCGATAGCCTGCGGACTTAATCACATCGTCGTCGCGCCCCACATACCAGAAATATCCGTCCTCATCTCTCCAGGCCGTGTCGCCTGTGTGATAAATCCCATCGTGCCAGGCCTGACGGGTCATTTCTTCGCTTCTGTAATAGCCGTCGAACAGTCCGACGGGCGCTCCGTTCTTGGTGCGGACCACGATCTCGCCTGTTTCTCCCGTCTTTGCGGGTTTTCCGTCCTCTCCCAAAAGATCAATATCGTACATCGGGGTCGGTTTTCCCATGGAACCGGCTTTTGGCTCAGTTCCTTTGAGCGTTCCGATGGCCAGAGTCATTTCCGTCTGCCCAAAGCCCTCGTGCAGCGACAGGCCGGTCACGCTTTTAAACTGGTTGAATACCTCCGCGTTAAGAGCTTCTCCGGCTGTGGTGGCGTGTTTTAAGGCGCTGAAATCGTATTTGGAAAAATCCTTTTTAATCATCATACGGTAAACGGTCGGAGGCGCGCAGAAAGTCGTAATCTTGTATCTGCCGATCATGTCCATGATTTCTCCGGCATCAAAGCTGTCCATGTCGTAGGTAAACACCGGGGCTTCACAAAGCCACTGGCCGTATAGCTTGCCCCAGAGGGCCTTGCCCCATCCCGTGTCGGAAATGGTAAAGTGAATTCCGTCCGGATCCACCTGATGCCAATACTTGGCGGTTATGAAATGTCCCAGGGGATATTTAAAAGTATGCGTGGCGATTTTCGGATAGCCGGTAGTGCCGGAAGTAAAGAACATGATGGAGGGATCGTCTCCCCCTGCGTACTCCTCCGGAACAAAAGGATCGTCGAACTGCTGGATTCCCCTGTCAAAGGAATCCCATCCGTCTCTCTTGCCTCTGACAATGATCTTGATTATGTCGCTGGAAGTATTTTCCAAAGCCAGCTCTACCTGGTAAGCCACATTGTCGTCTGCCGTGCAGACGATTGCTTTGACCCCTGCCGCTTCAAAGCGGTATTCAAAGTCGTGCTGCTTCATCAGATTGGTGGCCGGAATCGCTACGGCGCCCAGTTTGTGAAGTCCAAGGATCGCGAACCAGAACTGATAATGACGCTTGAGCACCAGCATGACCCGGTCCCCTTTTCTTATGCCCAGAGACTGGAAATATGCCGCCGCTTTGGAGGAATACTTGCTCATATCCTCAAAGGTAAGCTCACGTTTTCTCTTGTTTTTAGCAATATGCAGCATAGCCAGCTTGTCCGGCTGCTGCTGGGCCAGCTTATCCACAATATCAAAAGCAAAGTTGAATTTATCGTAATTTTTGAATTCGATAGACTGGAGCGCACCGTCTCCGTCTTCTGTCACATCAATATATTCTTCGTAAATAAATTTTCTGTCTTGTTCCATTCTATCACCTCATTTCAGTATATCTTGACTATTATACTACTCCCTTCTTCTATTTTCCACCACAAAAAAATATAATTAGAAATATTAAGAAAAAGGAGTATGAAACCATGCTGACCAGACCACATCCGTTAAAAAAAGGCGATCGGGTAGCCGTCACCGCCCCGTCCTCGCCGGCTTCTGAGGAGGCTGTCAGGCGAGCGGAGACCTCAATCCGTTTTCTGGGCCTGAAACCAGTAATCATGAACAGCTGCACCCTTTGCCGCGGTTATCTGTCCGGCCCCGATCAGGTGCGGGCCGATGATATTAACCGGGCTTTCTCCGATCCCTCCATCAGAGGAATTTTCTGCATCAGAGGCGGCTATGGCTCTGCCAGGCTGCTGCCCCTCCTGGATTTTTCGCTTATAAGAAAAAATCCCAAAATATTCGTAGGATTCAGCGATGTCACGGCCCTTCATCTGGCCTTTAATCAGATCTGCGGCCTTATTACATTCCACGGCCCCATGCCCGGAGCCGGCTACGACAGTCTGGATCCTTTTTCTATGGAAAACCTGAAAAAGCACTTGTTTTCGGGCAGCACCCGGGAGCTTGCAGTCAATCCTCCGGGACAGGATCTGCAGAGCTTATACCCCGGAAAAGCCAGCGGCATGATTGTCGGTGGCAACCTCTCTGTGATATTGGGAACGCTGGGGTCTCCCTACGAAGTGGATACCAGGGGGCGAATTCTTTTTATTGAAGATGTGGGCGAACGTCCTTACCGGCTGGACCGGGCCCTTACGGCTCTTTCTCTGGCAGGAAAATTCCGCGACTGCGCCGGGGTCCTGCTGGGCACTTTCACCCAATGCGAAGAGCCTCCGGTAAACGGGGGTTTTGATCGCGCCCGTACTGCCGAAAGCTCTTTAAGTCTTTCCGATATATTCAATGAAACTATATTGCCCTGGCGCAAGCCTGTCATCTCCAATTTCCGGGCAGGCCATATCGATCCTCAGATCACCGTACCCCTGGGAGCCCAAACTGTACTCGATGCCAGCGGCCTGAAAATCCTTTTTCAGATCTGAGCCTGCTGACAGATGCCTTGGCGGCCGGGGAATCTCCCGGCCCCGGAAGCAACCTCCGCCGATGTATGCTACAGGTTATCCTGTCTTTTGATTTTATGGGTCGTGGTTTTTATAAATTCCGTATCCCGAATCACGACGTGGCGGATTCGTTTATAATTGGGCAGTTTTTGATTCATCTCTGAAATGATGCCTTTAATCAGCTTATAGACATCCTCATCGTCCATTCCGCCGGGGAACGCTTCTTTGATCGCATCATAGTCCGGCCGCACCTGTACGGCTACCGTGGTTCCATCCCCGGTCTCAACGCCATCCAGACCGTAAACCATGCACTCCTGTACGTAACGGATCTCACCCACAAGCTGCTCCAGTTCTTCCGGGTAGATGTTCTTCCCTGTTTTGGTTACAATAACGTTTTTCTTCCTGCCGGTGATATACAGCCAGCCTTCCGGGTCCATGAAACCCAGATCTCCGGTATGAAACCATCCGTCTTCCATGACCTCGGCCGTTTCTTCAGGCATGCCGTAATATCCCAGCATAACATTGGGGCCCCGATAAACGATTTCGCCGATTCCTTCCTCATTGGCATCGATGATTTTCACCTCGCCCTGCGGGATCACTTTTCCCACGGAGCCGGTCTTTTTATATTTGCGCTCTCCGTCCGGCGTTCCCGCAATGATTGGGGCTGTTTCCGTCAGGCCGTAGCCCTGCGCCACTTCCAGGCCTAGATCGTGAAAACCTCTGAGGACCTTGGGATCGATTCCCGCGGCTCCGGTTATAATCATTCGCAGCCGGCCACCGAAATTGTCGTAGATATCCCGAAACAGTTTCTGTCTCTTGTCCACGCCCAGCTTCTGCAGCGAACGGTTGAGTTTGATCGCAGCCTTCAGCGCTTTGACACGTTTGGTTTTTTCCGCCTGTTTCCACAGCTTGGCGTAGATGGATTCGAAAATCAGCGGAACTCCCACCAATATGCTGGCGCGGGCTTCTATCATGTTTTTCGTCACATGCTTGAGCCCTTCAAAAAAGGCAATCGATCCGCCCTGATAAAGAACGGTCATGATGTCCACCGTAGATTCAAAAGTATGGTGGATCGGCAGAATGGAAAGCGTCCTGTCGTCGGGGCGAATCTGCACAATTCTGCTGACATTCATAATGTTGGATACAATATTATGGTGAGAAAGCATTACTGCTTTCGGCACTCCGGTGGTTCCTGAGGTAAAGAGCATGATGCGTGCTTCCTTGGGATTCACCTCTGCGTCCAGGTAGCGCCTGTCTCCCCTCGACAAAAGCTTTCTTCCTTCGAAGAGCAGGCTGGCCATGTCCATTTCGTCAAAGGGCACGTCTTCATTTCGGTACAGCTCAAATTTCAGCTTCACCGGAATATCCAGATCTTTTACATATTTTTCGTAAGATGAAGAAAAAAAGATAGCTTTGCAGCCGGCTACGCTGACCAGATTGGCGATCTCCTTTTGGCTCAGTTCTTTATCCAGCGGCACAGCGGTCCCCACGCCATTGACCACAGCAAAATAAGACAGTATCCATTCATAGGAATTTTCCCCGATAATCGCGATTCTCTCTCCGGAGAGGCCCAGGTCCACCAGCCGGCTGCCCAGGGCGTTCATATCTTTTTCCAGCTTTCTATGTGTGACCTCATGATACTTTCCGCCTTTCTGCGTCTTTATGAGAAAAGCCGGTGCTTCCTTATATAAATCTGCTCCCGTGCGAATCATGTCTTTCAAACTTTCGATCTCCCGCACCTGATACAATTCTTCTGTCATAATTTTTGTCTCCTCTCGTCTGCCTTTTTGAAAAACCCGGCACATAAGTCTAGTTTCGCCGAGTTCATACAAATATATCATTTTTCTTTTGGGAAAGCAAATAAATAGCGGCAGATTTTATGACATCGGCATTGATTTTCCCCGCCTTATATGTTACCGTAATTTAGTTAAAGACATGCAACAATGCACATACTAAGATTTTATATATCGTTTTCGGAAAGGATCTTCAATATTATGAAAAAACGGTTCAGCGACCAGCTGGTCGTAGGGTTTGCTCTTTTTTCCATGTTTTTCGGCGCGGGAAACATTATTTTTCCGCCTTATCTAGGCATGGGCGCGGGAAGCGATTGGTTTCTCGGCTTTATCTGCTATTATCTGGCGGATATCGGGCTGTCCGTGCTGGCTATATTTGCTCTCATCAAGAGCGGCGGTGAGGTGGAGGACGTTACCGGGCACATCGGCAAGATACCGGGAACCCTGATGTTTGCCGCCATGATTCTCTGCATCGGGCCTCTGATTGCCATTCCTCGTACCGGTGCCACAACCTATGAAATGTTTGTGACTCCTGTTTTTGGGGATATCGGTTCAAAACTGCCCATCGCGATCTTTTTCGCCGTCATCCTGCTGCTGACAATCCGGGAGTCTTCGGTAATTGATATCATCGGCAAGTTTCTCACCCCGGCTCTGTTCATCGGCCTCATCCTGCTGATTATTAAGGGGATTATCACGCCGATCGGTCCCATTGCCAGTGAGCCCCAGCTGGATAATGTGGTTGTCGAAGGGGTAAATTCCGGTTATCAGACCATGGACGTGCTGGCAGCTCTGGCCTTTGGGATTATCATTGTCAAAACGGTCATGGAAAAAGGCTATACCGATACCCAAATCAAATATAAGGTCGTCTGCAATTCCAGTCTGATCGCTGCCGCAGGGCTTCTTGTGATCTATTGCGGCCTGACCTTTCTGGGCGCCACCGCATCCACGCTTTACGGTCCGGATGTCAACCGTTCTCAGCTGATTGTAGATATCATCCACAGCCTGATGGGGCAGTTCGGCGTCGTTGTTCTGGGAATCGTCGTAACTCTGGCCTGCATCACTACGGCTGCCGCTTTAGTCAGCGCCAGCGCCGATTATTTTTCTCAGCTTTCAAATGGCAGACTGGGATACAAGGCTCTTACTGTGGTGATTTGCCTGTTCAGCGCTTTTGTCGCAAACTTCGGAATCGACCAGATCGTCGCCATCGCCCAGCCTGTTTTGAACTTGATTTATCCGGGAGCGCTCACCCTGATTGTGCTGTCCTTTTTCGCCAAACGGTTTTCCAACGATTACGTCATACGCGGCGCGGTGATCGGAGCCACACTGGGCAGTCTCTGCGAAATACTCTACGGATGGGGCGTGCCGCTGAGATTTGTCACCCACCTGCCCTTGTCGGACTTCGGTTTTGGTTGGATTTCCTTCGCCGCAATCTTCGCAGTAGGCACGGCACTGATTTTTGCAAGACGCAAAACCACAGTGTAAAAGCGTATAATGGAAAAGAGACACGGGGAACATAATCGTTTTGCCCTTGTCTCTTTTTTAATTTGCTGCTTTACTGTTCACAGTTCTTTGATTTCTTTAATGTCCAGACCAGTAATCTCTGCAATTTCCTTTAATGGTATCTTTTTCGCTTTCAATTTGACCGCTATCTTTTTCCGTTCTTCTTGGCGGGCTTCCTGCTGTTCCAACACCCTTTCTTCATATTCGTTCATATATTTCACCCCAATCTCTTCACTGGATCGGATTTTTTCGATTTTTCTTTGCATCCTCAGGATTTTACTGCTGACAGAATTTTCAGCAACTTCCTGCGATGTATCCTGTAAAATCTCCAGATCCTCCACTGTTTCTGCAAATAAAAATCAATCCAATAAATTCAAATTTTTAGTTTCTTTTTCTCAATTTCCTACCTCCGTTCAGTATACAATTCGGATCAGAGAATTGCAAGGGGGGTGTTATTGGGCTCCAACCCCAAAATATCAATAGGTAAAAAGGCAAATTGCTATTTTTATCAACACGCAGCGAAAAACTAAGTTGTTGTTGACCTTTTTTCAAGGATACAGAGCATGCGAGTATAAAATCTCGATCAATATGCAGATTTGAACAGGAGCAGAGACCGCAAACCTTGGAAATACCTCAACAATAAAGTCGAAATGCCCTCGTTGTTGAGCAAATATGCATATCGCAAAAAAAGGCCTCGATGGGGCTCGCTGGTTAGAGCAGTTTGTTCAATGAACGCAAGAGAATTGTTGCCAGAGTCAGGACAACGCCGAGAAAAGCTTGAAAGAACTCGCCTGTTTGATGTATGATAGAGATTATTAAGATATATGGAAAGGATAAATATTATGAGTACACATATTAACGCTGCCAACAAAGGCGATATTGCAGAAACGATTCTGCTTCCCGGTGATCCTCTGCGGGCAAAATTCATTGCGGAAAATTTTCTCGATAGCCCCAAGCTTTACAATGAGATTCGCGGAATGCTGGGATATACCGGCACCTACAAAGGCGTTCCTGTATCTGTTCAGGGAACGGGCATGGGCATGCCGTCCATGGGCATTTATTCCTGGGAGCTGATTACAGAGTACCATGTTCAGAATTTAATTCGCATCGGAACGGCCGGTTCCTTCCACGAGGATGTGAAAATTAAAGATCTGGTTATCGGAGTGGGAGCGTCTACGGATTCCAATTATATTCACGCATTCAACGTGCCCGGCAACTACGCCCCATGCGCCAGCTATGAGCTCTTGTCCAAGGCCCGTGACGCATCGGAGGCCCTGAACATTCCTTTTAAAGCCGGAAATATTGTTTCCTGTGATGTGTTCTATGAGTTCGGCGACTGGTGGAAGAAATGGGCGGAAATGGGAATTCTGGCTGTAGAAATGGAGGCCGCGGCCCTCTATATGAATGCCGCCTACAATCGTGTCAACGCTTTAGCCATGATGACCATCAGCGACCACTTTGTCACAGGGGAACGTTCTACCACCGAAGAACGGGAAAAATCCTTTACTGATATGATGCAGCTGGCTTTGGAAATGGCCGTAGAATAATCAGTTTTAATTATGCCGCCCTTGTGGTATACTTGTCTTATGAATTCGTACAGTCTAAGGAGGATAATCCATTGAAAATACAGGAATCAGCAGAGAATTATCTGGAAGCCATACTGATGATAAAAAAAGAAAAAGGACAAGTACGTTCCATTGATGTTGTCAATGAGCTGGGCTTTTCAAAACCCAGTGTCAGTGTCGCTATGAAACAATTAGAGGAAAACGGATATATTGAACGGGATTCCGCCGGATATATCTCACTGCTCCCTCCGGGGAAAAAGATCGCCGACTCCATCTATGAGCGGCACAATACGCTGATTAAGATCCTCACCCATCTGGGGGTCAGTGAGAGCACCGCCCGTACGGACGCCTGCAAGATCGAACACCACATCAGCGATGAAACCTTCGATGTATTGAAAAAGCACTGTAAAGAAATCTTATAAATTTGTCCGGATTGCTGCGAGGATGCCGTTTATAAAAGCATACTATCTTCACTTCAAGTTGTCGGCGAAGATTCTCCCTGAAAAACTCCCTGAAATTCAGGGAGTTTTTTTCAAATTTTTCGCCACTTTGAGGATTTCCTCACGTGAGAGTTTCCCATCAATCTGCGTCATACTGTCCTCCGTGTATACAGTAGCATAGAGGATTCCTTTTTCATCGCCCTCTTGAAGATAGATTGCGCGGTCTTTCAGCTTGATTAGTTCCCCATCTCCAGAACAGCTAACCTGTCCACCCACTGGGGAATACATTTCCGTGATGCCTAACGATTCTGCATCCTTATCGTTTGTAAATTTATACTTTGCGATAAAATCTCCCAGGCTATAAGATTCCATCGACAGCGAAACCAGCTTGTACCCACTTGGAATATATTCCGGAACGTATAAAACACCATCCGCAAAATTTATGGCCGCATCAATATCGTCCATGCTGCTTATTTGGAGTTCATCCAGCACTACGTTTTCTGTTAATTCATCTTGTTTATCTGTGCCAAGGCCCTGGATCGACTTGTAGAGCCTGTGCAGCAGTCCTTTGTCTCCATATGCCTCATCATTTGATGTTATTGCGGAAATCATACTACCCACCAGAAAAACAAGAACGACGGCCGCGGCAATGGCCGCGTAACGCTTTGCGCGGTTTGGCTTTTTCCTCATATCCTGATCGCTTTTCATGAAATCCCGGTTCAAAGGGGGAAGCTCGCCAATTTCTTCTTTATAGTCCTCCTCTGCGGCTTTCTGTACAAACTCAACACGTTCCTCATGTGTATAGGTTGGCTTTTCTTTTTTCATTTGTCACCCTCCCCTACTATCTGGCGATATTCTTTATCCAGCATCTTCACCGCTCTGCCATAGTAAACCCTTGCCGTGCCCTCTTCCATCTGCATAATGATCGCAATTTGTGAAAATTTCAGATCCTGAATCAGCCTGAGGTCTAATAAAATTCTATACTTTTCCCGCACTCGTTTGAATGCCTCCATCATTATTTTTCTGTCCTCCCTGGCGATGATTGTTTCCAGCACATCGGCTTCTATCTGTTCGGGATTTTCAGAGATTTCAAATTCCTGCAGATCATAGCTTTCCTCATGGAACAAATTCCGTTTCTGCGCATTCTGCGCACGAAAGTATTTGCGTATTTCATTCATGGCAATTTGCATCAGCCATGCGCGTGCGGATTCTATATTCTTCAGCTGCTCAATCCGGTTCCAGGCCAGTTCCATCGTATCCTGCGTAATATCCATTGCCAGTTCTCTGTCCCGATCCAACCGTGCGTATATAAAAGTAAAAACTCGTTGATATTCGGGTTCTATCTTAGTGTCAAATAAGCGTCTTTTCTTTTTAGGATTCATATTTCCACCTATGATATAATTCTAAAATAACGATTAATCCATTATACCATAGCTTTTACATTTCCTTATTACTTAAGATGCCATTTATGGCAAAAACGCAACAAAAAACAGCAAAAGACCGCTTTTCACAAGCGGTCTTTCATATTGCAGCCAATATTTAAAATTGTGCGTAAATAAATTTAGGCGCGGTTGACAGGTTAGCCATCATGAAATAGCCGTAAATGACCATCATCAATACATAAAAGAGCAACACATATTTACCATAGGCCCACACCTTACTGTTTTTCATTTTTTGTCGCAAATTTGTAAATACTTTCATTTACGTCAAGCCATCCTTTCCATCCTAAATGGACCTTGTCGATAAAATAATACGGGGTATATTCTTCTTTACTGAAGTCCGCCACCTGTACGCCGAATTCACCCGCCAGATCCCGGATCTTCTGATAATAGATCTGCCGCTCTTCTTTTGGAAAGCCCAGATGGTCATACCAGTAGCCGTTTACCGGCTGCAGGACCAGCATAGGCTCGATGCCCGTTTCCTGACAGACCCGGAGGAAACACCGCAAATCATTGTATTCCCGTGACTTGGCGTAGGAGGAATGGATTGCTGAATCCTTCTTTTTTTTCAATTCGGGAAGAAACTCCCTCTTATAGATCCGGTTATCCACGTAAAAGGGATTGTCCTCTACTGCTTCCCTTCCCTCAGCTTCGGCCTTTACTGCGTATTTCTGCCAGTCAGGTTCCTCTGTACTGTATGTTTTGGATGGATCGTAGTCTTTAACACCCTTAACCTTTGCTGCGGCATATATGCTGAGTTTGCTTTTTTCCGCAAGAAACTTCCTGTAAAAGTGTACGTACTGCCTGTCCGACAGAGAGGCAGTGCCCGTCATAAAAATTCGTTCGTATTTTTCAACCCGATCCTTTGTCGGCGGGTCTCCTCGCAGCAGCTTTTTACTGCGCTTTATAATGTACTCCTTGGTCTCTTTGGAGATATGCTTGTTCTGCAGCATAGCGATAAAATTATCTTCGGAAAAACGCGAAGCATACGCAGGAGCCAGCACACCTTTCTTTTTAAACCACTGGGGGGATAAGATCAGCACTACCTTTTTGTTTTTGATGCCGTCTTCAATAGCGGCCAGTTCCACGGAATGGAACAGAGACTGATAGTACCCCGCTCCCACCATCATCATATGCATGGAATTGTTCTTAAACAAATTGACCGGATGCGTGGACATAGATGTCCCATGGCGAAACTCCGATGACCCCAGTACAACGATGGTATTGTCATCAATGTTCGTCTTAATCTCATCTCCGGCAAAAAATTTATGCTGATTGATCCAGGCTCCAAAGGAGTGGGGATCAAATTTAATATTTTTATCAACAAAAAAGTGGATCCCGCAGGCTGTTCCCAAGAATAAGACCAGTGCAATAAAAAATGCGGTTACCTTTTTCACAGGACTAGCTCCTTGCTTTAATCAGCGCAATGATCTTATTAGGCGTTTCCACATCGCTTCTTTCTACTTCTGAGGGTGAAATCACGATTCCGAAGTTTTCTTCAATCCCCACTAAAAGCTCCGTAAAGGCCAGAGAATCCATAAGATCTTCCTCAAAGAGATTGATATCCAGATCTTCTCTAACTACATCGTCCTCGCAAATTTCTTCCAACAGATCCAACACTTTTTCTTCCATTTCAACACACCTCAATTTCTAAATTAGTTCCCCTGAAAACAGGAGAAAGCCAAACATTACCATATTTAACGTGACAAACCAGGATATTGTTTTGTACCAGGTTTTCTTTTTGTTCTTTTTATAAAATCCGGACTTTTTCTGGTAGATCTCCGTCAATGCCAAAAGTACGCCGTGATACAGTCCGTATAATATATAGTTTACGGCAAGCCCATGCCAGGCCCCCATAACAAACATGTTGATTATAAAACCGACAGAAGCGCCGGTCAGCCTTGATGCGAACCATTTCCCCTTTATGGCCAGCATCATGAATCGGGAAAAAATAAAGTCCCGGAACCAGAAAGAGAGCGTCATGTGCCATCTGTTCCAAAAATCCTTCATATCAATACTGATAAAAGGCTTGTTGAAGTTTTCCGGTACTTTGATTCCCAGTATATAGCTGGCGCCTATGGCCATCGCGCTGTAGCCCGCGAAGTCGAAGAACATATAGATTCCGTAGCAATAGCTGTAGCCCGCGAATTCCAGAAAGCTCTGCGGATCCTCGAAAAATGCCACACCCTTATGGACCAATGTCGCCAGAATAAATTTATAAATAACCCCTATTAAGATCTTTAGCAGCCCGTCTCCCAGAAGCTCCAGATACGCATCTCTGGTATAACGGGTCTCCCCATCCTTTATGTAGCGTCTGCTGCGGTCGATGGGGCCGCTGCTGAACGTCGTGAAAAGCAGCAGAAAGTCGGTAAAGTCCAGCCATCTGACTTCCTTGATGATCCCGTCGTAGATTTCGATAATCATTTGGGCCACCCGGAAGGTCAGATAGGATATTCCCAGGAACTGAAACAGTCCGAGCGCAAATCCGCCCGACACCTCTGAAATCTTACAGAGGATGAGGGGCAGAATACTGATAAAAAGGAATATCCGATAGATCGCCGCGCTTCTGTGATCCGCCTGGGCCAGTCTCAGTTTCAGATAGGCCTTTACCAGGACAAACTCCAGAACATAGAAGGCGATCAGATACAAAAGCTGCTCTTTATTAGGCCACATCACAAGTCCGATCATCAGCACCGATGCCGCCGTCCTGTAACCGCGGAGGGACTTACCCCTAAGTCCCAGAACCGCGGCAGGTATAAAAAGCAAAATCATCAATAGAAAAAACTGTATACTTCCAAAGAAGCTCATTATGCAAGTCCTCCCAGCTG
The DNA here is from genome assembly GCF_024459955.1 of Anaerovorax odorimutans. Lineage (GTDB taxonomy): Bacteria > Bacillota > Clostridia > Peptostreptococcales > Anaerovoracaceae > Hominibacterium > Hominibacterium odorimutans_A. The sequence continues at coordinate 54,003 of NZ_JANFXK010000012.1, read as the reverse complement.
TTTGCGGTCCACCTTGCCGTTATTGTTCATCGGCAGGTTTTCCATGTGAACGATTTTCTTTGGAATCATATAGGCCGGCAGGAATGCCCTGAGCCGTTCTTTCATTTCCTTTGAAAATTTAAAACCGCTCTCCGGCTTTGTGCAGCCTGTCACAAAAGCCGTCAGGCTTTTTACTTTACCCTCTTTTATATTGGGCACCACTACCGCATGAGAAATCTCTTCCAGACGGACAATGTTCTTTTCAATATCTTCGATCTCGATCCGGTATCCGTTGAGCTTGATCTGCAGATCAATCCGTCCCTGATAGTGGAGATTGCCTTCATCATCCAGATAGCCTTTGTCCCCGGTCCGATAAGCGCGATGATTCCTTCCGTCTTTCATACAGTCGAAAAAGGCCTTTCTCGTCAGATCTTCTCTGCCGAAATATCCGGCGCTGACCGTATCTCCCACAATGATGATCTCTCCCGATTCTCCGGCAGGCGCCAGACTTCCGTCCTCCTGGTGGATCTCGAAAAAGGTTCCCGGCTTGGGCACTCCCACCGGCAGCGGCTGAACAGTCTCCGCCAGTTCTTTTGTCACCTGTATCTCCGTAACGGCCACCGTGGACTCGGTGGGGCCGTAGGTATTCATGATAACAGCATCCGGAAAACGTTCCATCAGCTTTAACGCCGTTGTATTGGTCAGCGTCTCTCCGCAGAAGAGGAATGTCTCCAGCTTTGGCATCAGCTCCGCCGAAAAGCTCTTATCCGCCATACACATATCGGCAAAGGAAGGCGTGGACACCCATACGGCGGCTCCCGATTCCTGAAGAGCGGGAATCAGCCGCTTGAAATCCAGCTGTACTTCCTTGTCCAGCAGGTAGAGCGTTCCTCTGCTGGCCAGGCACGTATAAACGTCCATTACCGAAAGATCAAAGGAGAACGGCGCCTGATTGAGAAAGACTTTTCCCAACTTGTCCTCAGGACGGGTTCCCAGCCCTACCGACCATTCCAGGTAATGGTTGAGATTGTCGGCTGTGATCTGTACTCCCTTTGGTGTTCCGGTACTGCCGGAGGTGAAAATAATATAGAAAACATCATCGCCGCTCACATAATGACTTTCGTCAATCGGCTCCTTTGTTTTCTCAATGATTTCTTTTGTCTCCTCTAAAGAAATCGCTCCTTTCACGTCGGCGGTCATTTCCTCCAGCGCGAAGATCACCGATGGCCGGGCCGCGCTGATGGTATCCTCCACTCTCGTATCGGGAATAGAAATATCCAGCGGACAATATGCTCTGCCCGATTTTACGGACGCAAGAAAACAGAGGATCATATAAATCCCCTTGTGGCCATATACAACTACAGGGGCTTTGTTGCCTCCGCAGCGTTCTTCAATATAGTTGGCAAGGCGGCCGGAAAGGTCATCCAGCTGCGCATAAGTGAAAAAGCTGTCTCCTGATCGGATAGCTATGTCCTGCCCATGATTCCGGGCATAGGAATGTAAACGATTTAAAATATTCATCTTGCTTCACTTCCCTTCAACTTATCTACATTCACACAATTATCAGAGCACACTACTTCTCTGTTTATCCAAGTGTACTACTATTTGTAATACACTGTCAAGTTTTATTCGTTTAATTCTTTCTTAAGACTTTCTTACATCGTTTTATTCCGCCAGAAAAACTGAAAAAGCCGCATCTGAGCTCATCTGCGGCATTTTCCTATCATCCGATTTTACTGTATTCGCAGGCCCTATTTATTCGTGTAAAAATATCCGTATCCGTACAACTTTCCGTTTTTCGGAGTTTCATTATATTTATATTGCAAAAGCTCACTGACGGTTACCAGCTGATAGCCGCTGTCCAAAAGCCATGGAACCAGCTTTTCCGTCGCTTCGGCGGTAGATTTATAGATGGAGTGCATGAGAATCACCCTTCCATCCAGATTCTTGACGCCTTTTACAACTTTTATAACACTTTTGGCTTTCCGGCTTTTCCAGTCCAGCGTGTCCACGGACCAGAGTACAACAGGCGCGTTGGCATATTTCTCCACAGCCTTGCTGCTGTTCCCATATGGCGGTCTGAAAACTGAGGACGGCTGTCCGCAAGCCTTTTTCAGCGCATTGTTGGTCTTATCTATCTGACTTTTCACCTTCTTATCGGAAAGCTTTTTCAGGTTCGGATGGGACCAGCTGTGACTGCCGATCTCCATGCCCAGCTCAGCTTCCCGCTTAACCACTTCCGGATATATGGACACGTTCTGTCCCAGTTCAAAGAAGGTGGCAACGACTCCGTATTTCTCAAGGCAATCCAGAATACGATTGCTGGTGGCCGGTAGCGGGCCGTCATCGTAGGTAAGCGCTACCATCGGCTTGGAAGGATCGATGGCGCGGGTAGCAATCTGATCTCTGATCGTGCCTTTTAGATCCTTATAGCTGATTTGCGCAGATACGGTACCTTCATCAGCGTTCAGCACGGTTCCTGCGTCAAAGTAAAACTTTACGCCTTTTTTTGTAAGAACGAATTTGTTAAAGTTCTCTTCCGAGTCAGCCAGTGCTTTTTCATAACCCTTGACCAGTTTGTCTGAATATTTGTCCTTAAAATATTTCGTCATATACTGCGAACAAAAAGTTCGGTATCCCGGATTGAAAATCTGGATCGCAGTCAGCGGCCGGCCGTTTTCGGAGGAAAAGTTATAAGTATAAACATCGGAGGACACGGTTTCCATCTTCCGTTCTTTTTCCGCTCTCTGCTCCTGGGAAAATACAACCCCCACGGAACCCATATCGGATTTGTAGGTGTCATAATCCATAAGCATGGCGATCTTGTCTTTATCTGTAGCCTTTTTATGGGCATCGGCAAACTTCGTGCGCATTTCTTTCACAATGCCGTCAATATACGTATCGGTCACTTCCTGACCAACAACCGGGTATTCCATCGCAGTGGAAAGGGGTGCGCCGTATTCTACAAGTTCCTTTGAGGAGCCTACGTCTTTCGTCTCGTCTATCTCCTTGAAAAAGGATGACGCATACGCTTTGAAGCTCTTTTCATCTTTATAGCTGTCCCCCGAAAAGAGGGCCGCTACGATAACAACTGCCGCAATCACACACACAACGATCAAAAGAACAGCAAGGATCTTATGAAGCCTCTTTTTTTTCTGCTGCTGCTGCATTCTATTGATTCTTCTTAATTCTGAATTTGTTTCTACCATGTTTTCCCCCTCGTAAATATTCTTTTATTGAATCGCCCACATTATAACATAAACTTATGTTCTTTTATACCACAAATTTGGAAATTTAAGCATTGTTAAGGTAGTCTTTACACTTTTTCCGGTAAGAACTGGCGAAAGGCCGTAGGCAATGCGATTCGTCCGTTCAGCGCCTCCTTTTCCGCCCAATAAAAATCCGCGGGGGTTTCCTCGCATCGAAAATAAAAACAGGACATATGCCATTCCACATGGCTGAATATGTGTTTGCGGAAGGTTTCTTTTTCCAGTTCAGCCAGGCGGCATCCCCAGTCTCCGGCAACAGCTGCTGCCTCCGGGGCGGTCAGTTTTCCGGCAATATTGGGAAATTCCCACATTCCGGCAAGAAGTCCTGCGTGCTTTCTCTGGCGAATTGCGATTTTCCCTTCGCAGCACAGGACGAACACGGTCCGCTCTTCAATACGTCTCGGCTTCTTTTTTTCTTTAACCGGAAGCTGCCCTTCGGTACCGCTTCGGTGAGCCAGACAAAATTTCTCTGCCGGACAGAGCTGGCATTTGGGGCTTCCTGCGGGCACACAGACAGTAGCACCCAGTTCCATCAGGCTCTGGGTAAAGTCGCCGCAGTCTTCTTTCGGATAAACTTTTTCCAGCTCGGTTTTTACATAGCGTTTTGTGGCCGGCTTTAGGATGTCGTCATACATTTCCGTGATTCTGGAAATAACTCTGAGCACATTCCCATCCACGGCGGCCACCGGTTCACCAAAACAATTGGACGCGATCGCCCCCGCAGTATACTCGCCGATTCCCGGCAGTCTTATTATCTCACTGTATTCGGAAGGAAATACGCCATTATTTTCAAAGGTGATGATTCTGGCGGCTTTTTGAAGGTTTCTGGCTCGATTATAATAGCCCAGCCCTTCCCAAAGTTTCATCAGCTGGTCCTCATCGCTTTGAGCCAGCGACTCAATGGTCGGCAGCTTGTCCAGAAAACGGCGGTAATACTCCTTTACCGCTTCCACTCTGGTTTGCTGCAACATAATTTCAGAGAGCCAGATATGATATGGCTCTCTGTCCTTTCTCCAAGGGAGATCCCGTGCGTTTTCCCTATACCAGGGAATCAATGCGCCCGGAAGTTTTTTATATAATTCCGCTCGGTTTTTTTCGGTCATCTTTTCTTTTTGCAGTTCTTTCGCCAAAATCCTAGTCTTCAAACAGCGGTGTTGAAAAATACCGTTCCGCCGTATCCGGAAGAACTGTGACGACTGTCTTTCCTTTTCCTAATTTTTTTGCCAGCTTTAAGGCCGCGGCCACATTGGTTCCGCTGGAGATACCGCACATGAGCCCTTCCATGCTGGCCAGCTTTTTGGCGGTATCAATGGCCTCATCATCTGTCACGATATAGATATTATCGTAGATTTCCTTGTTGAGAATCTTGGGGATCACACCGTCGCCGATTCCCATCTGCAGATGCGTACCAATATCCCCGCCTGCCAGAATCGCAGCGTTCTCCGGTTCTACCGCCCAGATTTCCAGATCAGGATTCTGAGCCTTGAGCACTTCTCCGATTCCCGTAATCGTGCCTCCGGTTCCGATGCCGGAACAGAATCCGTGGATCTCGCCTTCCACCTGTTCCATGATCTCCAGGGCCGTATGATGTCTGTGGGCCATGGGATTGTTTTCGTTTTCAAATTGCTGAGGCACAAAGACTCTTGGGTCTTTCTCCGCCATTTCCAGCGCTGTTCTCAGGCACTCGTCGATGCAATCCCCGATATTGCCTTCATCATGGATCAGCTTCACTTCCGCTCCGTAATGGCGCACCAGCTTTCTCCGCTCTTCGCTGACCGAATCAGGCATGATGATGACGGTCTTATAGCCCTTGACCGCTCCGATGAGCGCCAGACCGATACCCTGATTGCCGCTGGTCGGTTCGGCGATGATGGAGTTTTCGTCGATGAGTCCCTGTTTCTCCGCTTCCAGAAGCATGTTATACGCAGTCCTGGTCTTGATGGAACCGCCTACGTTGAGCCCTTCAAACTTGACCAATACCTCCGCGCTGTCCGGGTCGTTCATCCGATTCAGCCGTATCATGGGCGTATGGCCAATTGCTGCTAATACATTATCATAAATCATTTTGCTTTCTTCTTTCTTTTAAATAATTTCATAACGTTTATGATATCATTTTTGAGGCGATTTTTGTAGGGGGCGATGTAAAAAAAGGACACCTTTTCACCGGAGCTTCCCGGCCAGGCATCCTTTTTCCCTGATGTTCCAAAGATTAGAACAAAAATTTGCTTTCTGATTCATTGGCGAATCCGGCATCTGAATTTCTTCTTTCCATAGCCTTTTTGTAGCCTTCAATGTAGGTGCAGGGAGCCTCCTTGTTGTACAGCTCCCGGCAGCCGAAAAAGGCTTCCTGAGTCGTTCGGTTGATTCTCAGCTGCATCTCGCCGCCGCACTTTCTGCATCTGATGGGTACCAGCTTTTCGTCCAGAAAATTGTTTTTATTTTGTTTGATCGCCAATACCACAACGGTGACTTTTTCCGCGCCCCGGAGATATAGCTCATCGGCGGCCTCCGCAGCCGTAGCGCCCGAAGTCAGGATATCATCCAGCAGGACGATATGCTTGCCTTTTACCTCTTTTTTCATTTCAAAAGCGCCCTTCACATTGGCTTCTCTCTCCGCCCGGTTTAATGTCCTCTGGGAACCGTATTTCTTCACGCAGACCAATTGTTCAGATAAATCCTCTGCTCCCGTATCATCTGCTGCGGCCCTGGTTATGGCCGCAAAGCGGTCGAATTGTCTGCTGTCCTTGGGCGGAATTCTGGTAACAGCGTCGATCTTCTCACAGATGGCGCTGCCGATAATTTGCCGATAGGTCTCAGTAAAAATTTCCGTCTGCGCCGTATCCTCCCATTTATGCAGCAAGATCCGCTTGGAAAGCTGGTGGCCATAAGCTCTTGGGTCACTCTGGCTGAAATATCTGCCTGCTGCGATCAGCGGACAAGTGTTTCCTCCAAAGGTCTTTAATTCCGTGCGGATCGTACGCAAAGCCTGCCAGTCATCCTTTTTATCCGCATAGCGCTCCGCGCAGTATTCGGCCAGATAACCCGCGCTTTCCCCGCGGACAGCCTTTTCTATATCTTCCCAGCTCTGGGCGATATGATCGGGCAGGTCGACAATCAGATCTCCCGGAAGCTCTTCGCCCCCGCAGAAAAAGAGATTGGAAATGTTATGGTTCTGGGCTTGTTTCAGCGCCTGACGCGATCCTGTGATTACCGCGGTCTCACAGGATCTGGTCTGCAACATACTCAGGAGCCTGGCATAAACCTTGGGATAAAAGATTGCCTTTCCAAAGGGCGACTGATCGCAAGTCAATTGCGGTCCATCCATAGCTTCTATTTTTTTTAGCCGCTCCTTATTATTCCCGCAAAAGAGAATTTTCTTTCCTGCATTCTCCGATAAGGATTTCAGACGGGCGTCAAACTCTTCCGGAATCGAATCAGTATCCACTGCGATTCCTTTCCATTCATTTTGTATGATAAACATATTCCACTTTTATTCCTTTCGAAAAGATATCCGTCTGACCGGAAACAGCTATATTTTCTTTTTCTTCCGCTTCCACTGTTCTATCCAGTTTCATCTGCAGCGTTCGTATCACGTCTTCATCGTTTTTTCCCTCCTGCGGGTCCAGCATGGCCGAGGAAACAGCATTGAGGAGATCTTTGTAAACGAGCGGATTCTTTTCGTCTGTCTCTGCCGATGGCGGAAACGCGGAAAGGATCAGTCCCCGCTCTGCGATTTCCATAGTCAAATCATCTCCCGGCCCGTCTTCCTCGTTGGGAAGCGGCGTATCCATTATCAGGATTGGCTTGTATCCGTTTTTGAGAGCCGTGCGCTCAATCTCCGTTTCAGCCCCGCAGGCAATGATAACCCCTGCGTTTCCCAGCGCTTTTGACAGCCGGGTCGTCTTTTCCTTTATTTTCTGATCCGCCTTTTCACAGCCGCAAATACCAATGATTGTTTCCCTGAGCAGATGGGGTTCGCCTCTCAGGAAGAGATACGGTGGCAGGTTTTTCCGTCCTTTCATCTGGCGGGGATATTCTTCCGCGTCGCGGCCCACCACCAGATCGTCTCTTTCCAAAGCCTTAAAGGATTGGCGGACCCGCTTTCCCTTCATGATGATTTCTTCCTTCGATACGTCCAGATATTGGGCCAGCACAGCAGCCGTTTCTTCAAGGGGCCGTTCCATATCGTTTTTCTCCCCAGCTTTCGAAAAGATCGCCTCTGCTTTTTCATCCAGGTTGCCGCAGAAAGAACGCAGCGTAAAATAACTGATCGCTTTCTGCATGTATGGGTGGTTCAGTTCCATATCGCTTTTATAAATAATTTCTCGCTTTGCTTTTGGCTTGTGCTGCCGGCACTCATCCAGATCTCCCCTGAGGAAAAGCGCTTCACTCGCGCTTTTTTTGATCGGATTGAGAACGCCTCCCCGAACCAGCTCTTCCAGCCTTTGCAGGGGCACTCCCAGGTATTGGGCCGCCTCCCGGCTGAAATACAGTTCGCTTATGAGGGCCTTTTTTGTAATTTCGTCCATCACACACCTCCTGCTCTGATTCTATCACAGGCAGGCGTTGCCCTCAATCTGTTATCAGAAGAATCTGTAAATATGTCTGCGGCGGATTTACGCACAGGGGATTTTTTTGGCATACGGACCAGAGACATCGCCTCAGCGGGCCCCGGAGGTTGGGTCTGGCAGTTCCCAGAGACGTGCCTGACAGCCCCCAGCAGTTCCCAGAGACGTGGCCTGGCATTCCCTGAGACTTGACCCGGCGGCTCCAGAGGCGTGACCCGGCGTTTTCAAAGACTTGACCCGGTGGCCCCAGAGGAGTGACCCGGCGGCCCCGGTAACTATTTCTTTTTTTTGCGAAAAGTTACGCACTTTTCAACGATCCTGCGGCCTCGAGAGCACCGCCAGCACAAATTTTCGCTTTTAATGGCTGCGAAAGGCCCTCAAACCCACAACTTTGCGTAAACGGAGGCGGATTTTCATAAAAAGTTACCACAATCTGGCTTCGGATGCTATTCCTGCTTTAACGCATATTCCATGTTGTGTTCTATAAGCGCAATGTTGACGCCATTGGGATCTTTGGTAAAAGTCATTCTGCCCACCAGCGTTGGAACCATTGGACCTGTAATCTCATAGCCTTTGCTTTCAAGGTCGCGAGCTGTTTCTTCGAGATCATCCACGTCCATTCCAATGGAATAAAGTCCGGTTTCGAATTTTGCGTTCTGAATCAGTTCAAGCATTCTGCCTTCTTTGTCTTTGATAATAACAATTCTGGTTTCCGGCTGGGGATTGAATTCGCTGTCGATCTCGAAGCCAAAGGCTTTGCGGTAAAACTCCAAAGTTTTTTCCATGTTATTCACAATCATTGTGGTATATTGAATTCTTGTACTCATTTTATTTGTTCCTTTCTGTATGAAGTGTCGCCCCCTATGGCTGACATGTGTGCATAGGAGACGGCGCTTCTGTCATGCATACTTTTTTTCTAAAAACTACATTAGTTCTGCGACCATCTTCCCGTTTTTGCCTGTTTGGTCGCGGGATTTTAAGCTCAAGGCCGAATTTGGTCGCAAAGCGTATAACTTGCGGGCTGTCTGGCAAGAAGATGGTCTGGCGCTTTTTGCTTTGAGATTGGACCAGAGCGGATAAACTCTGTGGGTTTGCGGGTGTTGCGGATTTATTTTTGTGAAATTTCCACTTAAAATTGACCAGCAAGGGCAAGAAACGTTGAAAAAAGATCCGCTTTTGCTTATTTTTCTGGATAAAAGATCCGGAAATAATTTAGCACGTTATAATACGAAATCGGATAGATGTTTTTTTAGCTGAACGCAGTCCGGATACAACAGAGAGCAAAGAATGCCAAAGTTATAATAACGCTCTCATCTTTCTTGCAAGATACAGTGGCATATTGGTAATTATACCGTTTTTCATATATCCTCGTTTTGAGAAACGAATTGCATTCTTAGGCTGTTTATCTTTGATATAGCGTTTAAATGATGGGGCTGATTTATCTTCCCCTCCTTTTGCTTCTACCGGAATGATCTCCATACCATATTGAATAACAAAATCAATTTCTCCGCTTTTATTGGAAAAATATCTGGGCTCAACTTCAAATTGCCCACGAAACTGCTGCAAAACATAGTTTTCCGTAAGCGGTCCTTTAAACTGATAATTGGACTTCAAGAGAATCGCACTATTGTCAACCCCAGCCATGTATTTAAGCAGTCCTGTATCAAAAACAAACAGTTTGAAGTAATCGAGTTTATCAAATGCTGATAATGGATGTTCAGCTTTTGAAACATTATAGACACGGTTCAGCATCCCTGCGGAAACCAGCCATTCGATGGCTTCCTCAAAATCTCTTGCTCTCCCGCCTTGACGAACTGATCCATACATAAACTTCTCATTAGGTTTGGCAAGCTGAGAAGCGATACTTCTAAACACCATAAGAATTCGCCCACTATTAATGTTTCCATTATGTTTTGAAAAGTCATTTTCATATACTTCAATAAGTTCTTTTTGTATTTGCAATATTTTTGCAGGGTCTTTATATTTTATCCATGAAGCCACACATTCCGGCATACCGCCAATGATAAGATAATGGTTATAGGTTTCCATCAGGCGATTATGGAAAATTTCTTCAATATGCTGCCCCTTTTGTATACTGCAATAATAAGCAAACAGCGACTCGTCCGTTGCCTCAAGAAATTCATCAAAAGTAAGAGGAAAGATATCTAGGATGTTTACCATACCAACAGGATAAGATTTTGGCTTTGCCAGCAATGTTCCCAGCAAACTGCCGGCAGCAATCACATGATATTCGTTTGCCTTTTCCTTAAAGTATTTTAACGTATTCAAAGCCTCAGGGCACTCCTGTATTTCATCAAATATAACCAAGGTTTCTCCCGGCATAATTTTTTTGCCGATAATCAATGACAGCAATTCAATAATTCTTTGTGGGTTTTTATTTGATTCAAAAATAGATTTCAACTCGTCTTCTTCATCAAAATTAAAATAAGCATAACTCTCATAGTAATGTTCCCCAAATTCTCTCATAAGCCATGTTTTGCCTACCTGCCGAGCGCCTTTTAAAACCAGTGGCTTGCGTTCTTCACTTGCTTTCCATTTTATCAAGCTTTCCATCGCATTACGATTCAAGTTAACTACCACCCTTTCCCATGTTTAAATATAAATTATCACATTTTTCTCGAGTTTATTAATGATAAAATCACATTTTCTTGATATTTTATATTAATTTTAACACATTTTTTCAAAATATACATCTATTTTTCTTGTCTTAATGCACCGGCCAATATCTTCCACAATATACTTTTTCCCAGTTGTGTGCAAAATTTCAAATTTCAACGAGCTCAAAAGGAAAATTACTAAAAATACATATCTTCTAACGATATCAATTTAACTTCTCCTGCATCTGCCTTCTCAATTAATGCATCTGTAAAGTCGCCTTTGGAGAAAATATAATAATGATACTTATCTCCAAATCCAAATGCTTCGGCATATTCCTGAAGTAACTGCAGTTCACCTACACCTATTTTTTCATTTTTATATTTGCAAGACCCGATGATATATTCTTTACCCGCTACTGGTGTTCCGACAATATCGATCTGTATTTCTTTACGGGTTTTCTTATCCGTTCCCCACCACTGTCCGACTTCTTTAATTGCAAAATCCGGGTTATTTTCATAGTTCAGCAGATATTCTTTACACATTTTTTCAAAAACTAATCCCATATAATCAGAATAGTATTTCTTTATTACCGCATCGTAGATAAGTCTAATTCTTCCTGAGTTTACAGATGACAGGTTTTTAGAAACAAACCTATACCAAAATCTAAAGAAATTGTCTTCAATGACATAAACCGTTTTCCTTCCGGCCTTCTCTGTAACAGGTGTTTCTTTTCTTACGATCTCAAGGTCTGTAGTGGTAAACAAAAAGTAGACACCCATCCATTTTTTGTAGACACCGTAATTAATAAGGGTTACACTAAAGTGAAACCTGGAACACTTCTACAAAAAGTATCCATAGGAGGTGTCAAATGAAATACACAAAAGAACAACGATTGGACATAGGCAGACGGATTTACACCCGTGAAATCAGCAAAGCGGACGCGATGGCCCAATATGAAATCAGCAAGTCCTGCGCGGAGGGGTACGTCACGGACTACAAACGAGCGCATGGCATTCCAGTAAAGCGGCACAAATCCATTTCAGCGGTTGCCATTGAATCCGGATCCGATGAAGACATGGAATCGTATCAATCGATGTCAAAAGAAGAATTAATCCAAGCGTTAATTCGATCAAAGGCGAATGAATTGCGCGCAAAAAAAGGGTACGAAGTGAAAGGGGGTGGGCAAAACAAGGAGTTCATTTCTTTAAACAGCAAGAATTTGAAATAGTTTTTGAACTTTCCGCGAAGTTTCCCATAAAGGTGCTTTGCGACCTTCTAGGCGTCAACCGAAGCGGTTTTTATAAATGGAAACGCCGTCTTGAACATCCTTCGGAGCGTTTGAAAACCTTTGCGAACAATTTGATGCTGTTCAAAGAATACCACGAAAAATATCCTTCCCACGGGTATCGATGGCTTAACGCGAAAATACGCCTTGACACGGGCCTGGTCTTGTCAGACCCTTACGCGCATAAATACTGTAAAACGGCGGGGATTGTCAGCAAGTCAAAACACTATCGATATAAAAAGCCGGGAGATACCTATCTAATTTTTGTTGACTAGTACAGATTTTTCAAAAAACTTTCCAGGGACATGTTACAATTTTCCACATTGTAAAGATTGACCTAGACTTGTGGTAAATTTACAACTAAATTTTTTTCATTCGCTCTAATTCCTATTGTTACTAATGTAGCACGGATAGTATTTAATTCCAATAATTGGGTTGTTTTTTGTAAAAATTATGTATAGATGAGGAGACTCTTTAGCAGTTAGAATCTAATTTTGTCGTCACGATCTCCGCCACCCGTATGTCAAGTCCACGACATTTCAATTTTCTTTATTCATATCCGTTAACCTGCTGACTCCTGCTCAATCAATCAATGACTACATTTGTTCCTTTGCTACTCGGTTCAATTCCACCAATCAATCCTCGCGGACCATACCGCGTTTAATCATCTCTGCATTTAAACTCTCTATATTGGAAAGTACAATCAACTGATGCAAGGTAGCATGATCACGGATGTTTCCATCCAGGCTCGGATTCGCATCACGCCATTGCTTTGCCGTATTTCCAAACATTGCCATATTTAAGACATCTGCTGCCGTGGCAAACAAATAATACTTTTATCATAAGCAAAAATCCTACTAAAATGCTGTATTCTGCCCCAATTTGCCGCAGTTTGCCGACCTGCATTTCGTCATAAGCAAAATGTGGCAAATAGAGGCAAGTTGAGGACATGAAACGTAGTAAAACCGTAGTAGAAACCGGGATATGTTACTACTGCGTTTTTAAAATTCAAGTCAAATAAATTTCACATATATTATGGCGTTAATTCACGTCTTTGACAAGGTAAATATATTAAAGACACGTTCATAAACTGATTGAATATTTCAAATAACCTATTCCAATCCACCTCAATTCCACAGATCATGAGAAATCGCGGAATATTCCCAAGTAACATAAACCAGTTTCCAATATATTCTTTATTAATAACCCGAGCAAACATGGACTTATGGAGTACAAAAAGGAAATTCTGCTTCATCTCTTCCTCTCCATATAGCTGATATATCTCAGGAAATGGAAGACATGAATGCCATCCGTCAGCGTATCGTGCTATTTCAAATGCTGCTATGCTGTTTTCTTTAATATATTCAATGTCCTCCTCATGAATATATCCACCATCAAATGGAGAGTATTCTTTTTCTTCTTTTTCACTCTTGCCAAGATATTTTATTCCTCGATTTATAATTTTTTTCGCAATCACATCTTCCATATTTCCAATTACACTGTATTCGTAATATTCCAAAGCATCTAATACCATATCACAATAATCGGACTCCAACACATAACAGATATCTCTCCCTTCAACAATTTGGGAATGTCTCCCATAATATAGCATGTCACCTATTCTCGATTTCAGGTATTGCTTAGAAAAACAATTAATATTCTCCGGTAATAGGTCAAAAATGTCTGCCTTGAATGAATTATCTCTAAAATATCCAGCCTGTATTAATCTTTTTGTACACTCCGGACCTTTCTTATTAATATATGAACTAATCAAATGTCGAATCCCCTTTTCTGACTGTGACATCAATTTGCAAATCAGTTCAACGGATTCTGTTTCCTTAATTAAACCTTTTTCTTCAAAAATAATCAAAGCATCCTCTATATTATAAACACTGTAATCTTTTCGACATCCATACATTGTCCAAGCATAGTTTACAGAATAAATATCTATTTCTCTGTTTTCGTAATTTGCCAGGCGAACCACTGATAATGCGACTGGAACCACTGTAAATGATCCTTCTGGTGCGCATTCCTTTATTTTTTCCATCAAAGTCATTCCACGATATAAATTATCTTCTCCAAAGAATCCTAATTCATGAAGTCTAATTTTTGCTCGATGAGGAATAAACTCAGCCCCAAAATGATCTAATCCATATTCTTTCAAAGCCACACAGAAAAGTGTTTTTTCTTCTGTTTTGAGATATTCTAAAAACAAGTCATGAAATATTTCCTTAGAATTCCCGTGAATCCATGTACTAATCAAATATTCTTCAAGCAAATCTGCTTTCTTTTGAGCATCAGTTTGTGTATTTTTTAAGGTTCCTTCAATTTCCTCAAATAATATTTTCTTTTCCAAACGATCATAAAATGTAATTTCATCATTTACAGCCCGAACCAGTTCATAAAACTGACCATCGCTATAATTCCTAGATTCTATATACCTTTTTGTCATATCCTCCCCTTGTTTACAAGCAAGATACAAATTCCACATTATTCCAGTGCTAAAAATATGATTCTCTATTGAAGTATGTTTCTGAAGATAATATAATATTTGATAAATTAATCCATCACACCCTATTAGATCATTCCGAGTAGCCACTTGATATATTAGGCAAAAAGAATAGTATTGATAAATATTTAAGCAATTCTCTCGGGTTTCTAATATTCGCTGCAATTGATTGTAAAAGCTTGTAATAGAATTATAGTCTAGGGTTGAAGCCAATAATTGCTTGAAAACATCAAAGTCACTATACTTCACAAGAAGACAATCTAAAAAATCATCATCTAAATCAAAAGATGCAAGCCTTGCCATATATTCATAATTCCCATCCGCAAGGCTAGATTTTACAAAATTTAGCACATTACTCTGATGCCTTTTAAATGAAGGCATCAGTTCCCTCAAATATGTATTTAAGCTATCATGTAAAAGAGAAATTCTATTCTCTACTATTTCAAATAAATATTGATGAGATAAAACAAATTCTTTTAATACATCATAAAAGCCACTCTCAGCCAAAAAATCAAAAAGCTCTTTCCATGTAAAAAAGCTATTATTAGCTGCGAATATACACAACAATGACTTTGTATCTACATTTTCTAAAAGATTGTCATAGTACTGATTCAAACTATCAACAGGCTGATTTAAATTTATTTTTCCATTCTTCTTATAATGTTCTGCCAAAAAATATGTAATAATTGGATAACCTTCAGCAATTTCTAGGATATGTTTCTGCACCGTGTAATCTGTTATATCATGCACCATCGCAAGATATAATCTGGCCTCATCAGAGCTCCAGTTAAATAATTCTGTCTTCTCCCATTCCACTTCTGTTTTCAAAGGACGAGAAAGCACTACAACTCGTACTTGTGCTCTTGCTAACCTATTAATAAAATCTACATACTTGTTCAATTCCAAAGGATTATAATTCTCCACATGATCCAAGCCATCAATAATGATAATTTGATCACCATTGACCATTTTCGCAATAAGTTCATCGACAGTGAAACTTCTTGGTGTCTTGTAAACTAACAACCCCAGTTCTGTCAAAAACTTATCGAATTGTAATCTTCTCCTCAGTTGCTCATCTTGTGGACCGATCCAAAATCTATACACAATAGAATCTTTAAAAGTATTTTTTAATTCATCTACAAAATGACTTTTCCCAACTCCCGGCTTTCCTACATAAAATGTAATGCCAGTTTCAATGCAATCAGGCACTTTGCGCAATACAATCGTCTGATGTTGCAAATCTGTTGATAATGTAATTAGCTCCGGAAGATCAGATATTCTCACAACAAATTTTTCTGCACAAGCAAACTCAATCCCCTTTTGAATTATTTGAAGTTCTCTTTCTTCTGTTTGATAAAAATCATCCAGATATTCTGTGACCTGCTCCTCCGTTAATGGAATTATAATGACTCCCGATTTATTAACTGCAGGTAAACCCATAAAAATTGTATCTGTAATGATCTGATTTGTATTAATAATCATTACATTATTATCCTTATTATCGTATTGATTCTCATTCGCTTTAATTTTTACAGTATGCTCTGATACAACGATATCATCAATTTGAGTCCCCGCGTAATTTTTTGCCTGAATACGATAAACGATTCCATCATCCATTTCAATATAAATGTCATCAAACTGTTTAGTATCAAGTGCTTCTGACTCAATTTTTACAATATGGTGTTCTGTATCCATCTTTGCCAAGAAAAACGTAAATATATAATTTTGATAATTGTAACCTTTCAATGAATTTCTAGCCACTTTTCTCTTTGCCATATATACCTCCGTTCAATTGAATTAAAATGTTTCATATTTATACTTTTTAAATCGAGTTAATTCAACACATTTTATCATTCAATATGCCTACAATTTTTCCTCATAATTGCCTAATTTAACCAAGGAATCCTACTGTTCTAGAATTCTAATTATATTTATACAAAATTTGATTAATTCATCCGATACTCATCCAATAGCATTTTTAATATCAAAGCATTCTCGTACTCCTCTTTGAAAGCTTCCGGACGATATGTATCTGGCAACTCCATAAATGGAATACGGATTTCTTCCAAATATTTGTCTCTGTTTTCCCATTTAGAAATTGCATAGGTCTTGAAACTATTCTTTTCATCTTCTGTGAAAAATATTAATATACATTCTTCGAACATCTCCCGTGCAAATCTTGCCTCCTCACTTTCATTATCGGAAAAAAACTCATGAAGAATCATCTCTTTCGATCTCTTCACAAAATACTTAAAACTAACATGATCACTATACATTACCCCTCTAAACAAAAAATCTGTACAAGGTACATTTGTAAAATATCTTCCGCCATCCAACGCTACTCCTATTGTCGAGAACAACGTTGTCTGATGATAACGAACATAAACATTATACCAATGCGGTCTGCTATCCATCTGACTAAAAAGGTAATATTCATATCCATTCCTATCATCACATTCAAAATGTTCAATGATATATTCTGGATGATATTTATAATACTGTCGAACAACCGAACTATCATCCGGAACATCTAACCAGTCCTCTTTCTTCATTAAATAGTAAAATGCCTGCTCAAGAGGTGATGATAACAAATGGAATCTTTTCTTCCATAAATATTCTATATGAGATATTTCCGCTGAACGATTCTTGGGCGTATTAGTGTCAAAGGTCCTTACATAAATATTATTTGCATTAACATCCCTGTATTTTTCTTCTAAATAATATGGTGTATAATATCCATTTTTAATTATAATAATGTCTATCACACCTTTCATAGTTTGTAATGTTTCTACCAAAACCTTCGGCCTTATACCGCCAGCAAACTTTTTATCCCTTAAGAAATCAATGAGCATTTGTGTATTTTTTCTATTAGCTGCATTAAATAAATCATTTACACAATAATCATTTTCTTCATCTATCCCAATAATAATATAAGCATCTCTATTTTCCAAATTATTAGCCATACATATGATATCATGAAGTAAATCCGATAGTTTTCCTTCCGTATACCATTCTCTTTTAAAATCCCAATATCCGCCTTCCTGTTTAAATGATATTAACTCTTTTATTTCATCTTTTTGGTCTTGTAAAAGCATAAATATCATATTCCTTCTCAAATCAATATTTTTCCGTATTCCAAATCGAATCTTCTCTATAGAATCATTCATATCCTCAAACGAAAATTTTCTTTACACCATATCCTGATTTATTTCTCTACATTTATTGAGTTTTGCTCATTTCTTGCAAAGTATATCACATTTAGGCACAAAAATGGACTATATCGCATAGGCTTCTTTTTTATCCAATATGTTTCTTTATCCGTTTCTGTCGTCTTTTATCATGCTTTTCAAATCTTTTCATCACAATTTAAGGCACAGCTGTGCAAGCCAACTTCTTGCAAACGACATTCCGTTAAAACAGATGCAAGACTGGTCGGTTGAAAGCAAATGATGTTTAGAACAACTGTTGCTTTTTCTTAAACCCGCAGTTGTTCTGTCCTAAAAATACGAGCTCTGCCCTGGAAAAAAGGCGATTCGTGCCGTTTTCCAAAAACTACAAAAGCCTGCAACCATCAAAGTCACAGGCTCTACTTGGCGGAGAGTCCGGGATTCGAACCCGGGGCCCGGTTAAGGGCACGGCATTTCGAGTGCCGCACGATCGACCACTCTGACAACTCTCCAAAATATGAAATTCCCGATTCTTTTTAAAGCCCCTCCAAAATCACGCGCAACTCTACCCTGCGCATTAAAAAAATCGACTCCTATAGTATAGCGGATTTACCGCCGCTGCGCAAGCATTTTATTATGCAGAAAACACCAACACAAAATATCAGGGAACGCATTCTGCAAAGCATCGTCCCACAAAAGTTGTCATGTACACATAGAAGGCCACGTCACGGATGAACCGGCTCGCTCAAAGCCGTTTATTCGGCCCCGGCCCCGCTCCCACACCCGCCGGAACAGAAAAGCGCATGGCCCTGGGCACGATCTCAAAAGAAACCTTTCCCGTATAAAGAATTTCTCCGTCAACGCAGAGCTTCATTTTTCCCGAATTGGGAGCAATGGTCAGTTTTCTGCATTTACGATAATCGATGATTTCCTGGGCCCTTTTATCCCCCAGATGGACGCCCTTCGCATACTTGGGGAACAAGCGGATGAAGGTCCTTCTGGGAACGTCTTTAATCAAGCTGACATCGAGCAAGCCGTCATCCAAAATCGAAAGAGGCAGTCCCTTTACCCCGCCGCCGCAGAAACAACCGTTTGCCACCGCGATCAGAAGCAGCTTTCCGTCAAAGCTGGTACCGTCTTCATAATAAACTTTCAGATCCGCCCCCTCCTTCTTGATCAGGATAATAGCCACCGACAGCAGATAAGCAAAAGAACCCTTTACCAGAGGCCAGTTCTTGGCCCGGCTGGTCTGATCCACAACATTGCAGTCAAACCCGATGTTGAACATATTCACGCAGTATCGAAAAGCTCCGGCCTCTTCTACCTCTTCTCCTTCTTCCTGCACATAGCGGATCAGGTCGCTGTCCACCGCCCGGCCCCGCAGCTGCGCCTCAATATCCAGAAAAGCCTGCGGCGAAGCGTAATTGCGCACATAATCGTTGCCTGTTCCCAACGGCACGCAGCCCACCTCCGCATTGGCAAAACCGAAGGCGCCGTTGGCTACCTCGTTGAGCGCGCCGTCACCTCCGCAGGCGTAAAAACGAACCTTCTCATTGCCGGTCTGTTCTTCGCAGGTTTTGCGCACGAACCGTTCTCCGTCGCCCTGAAACTTGGTTTCATAGATTTCCACCTGCTCCCCCAGCCTGGCTCCCGCGGCCCGGATCTGCTCTTCCAGCCTTTGCGTTCTTCCCTTTTTTCCTGCCAGCGGATTTATCACAAAAATATGTCGCATCTTCTCTCTCCTTGCCTATCATTTTACCGTCCCGCCGACCGCCGCGCAACACAAATTCTTTTAAATTCCCGGACATTGGGGTATAATAACTACCAGTATATAGAATATAGAGGAGTTTTATTATGGATACGAGAATCAAGAAACTGTCGGACCTGCTGGTCCACTATTCCTGCAATGTGCAGAAAGGGGAAAAAGTACTGGTTACTTATGAAGGCGAATGCTGCAAGCCCCTCATCCGCCAGATTATCAAGGACATCTACGCCTGCGGCGGCCTGCCCTACGCAGAAGTACGCGACTCCGCCATTTCCAGGGAAATTCTGCTGGGCTGCCAGGAAGAGCAAATCGAATTTATGAATGAATATCAGCTGGCTCAGATGAAGGGAATGCAGGCGTACATCGCTGTGAGCGCTGGCAGCAATACGGCGGAAATGGCCGACGTGCCTTCCGAAAAGCTGAACATGTACAGCAAGCTGACCCGCCCGACTCTGGACTACCGGGTAAACAAAACAAAATGGGTCATACTCAGATATCCCAATAGCTCCATGGCGCAGCTGGCCAATACCAGTCTGGAATCCTTCGAGGATTTTTACTTTGATGTGTGCACGCTGGATTACCAGAAGATGAGTACGGCCATGGACGCCCTCGTTGACCTGATGAACAAAACCGATAAGGTTCGCATCAAAGGCCCGGGAACGGATCTGACCTTCTCCATCAAAGACATTCCGGCTGTCAAATGCGCAGGAGAATGCAACATCCCCGACGGAGAAGTTTACACAGCTCCGGTGAGAGAATCCATGAACGGAACCATTTCCTACAACACACCTTCCGAGGAACAGGGTTTTACCTTTGAAAACATCGTCTTTAAGATTAAGGACGGAAAAATTGTCAAAGCCACGGCCAACAACAACGACCGCATCAACCAGCTGCTGGATACGGACGAGGGTTCTCGCTATTTCGGCGAATTTGCTCTGGGTGTCAACCCGTATATCCTCCAGCCTATGAAGGATACGCTCTTTGATGAAAAAATCGCCGGCAGCTTCCACCTGACGCCCGGTGCTGCCTATGAAGACGCTTTCAACGGAAATAAATCGGCAGTCCACTGGGATCTGGTCATGATTCAGCGCCCCGAATACGGTGGCGGCGAGATCTATTTTGATAACGTACTCATCCGCAAAGATGGCTTATTCGTCGTTCCCGAACTGAAATGTCTCAACCCGGAAGAACTGAAATAGTCCTCTTCCCTTCAGGTTTTCGCTGGCACCATTTGCGCTAACACCCTTAAATAGTGAAAAAAGCAGAGATCAGCAGCGGCCCCATATCGTCCCCTTTGATCCCTGCTTTTTTAGATTCATTAGTTCTGTTCCCATTAGGCTTCCGGAGTGAACGATCCTAAAAACAATTGAACCCTTCATTCAAAAACAAAATGCGTTTTTGAACATTACCCATGACGATTTGGGTATTTAAGGCGCAGTCATATCCATGAATGGTTCCTCTTGTTTCATTCATTTCAACACTCGCCCCCGCTTGCCGCAATCGCTTTCCATATAGAACCCCTTCATCATGCAAACAATCATATTCCGCAGTTTCGATATAGGTATCGGGAATGGTTTGAGGCAGACTGCTATGCATCGGAGAAGCGCCATATGTATCTTCAACGTCCAAATTCTTGCAATAATATGACCACATTCGTTTGTTATTTTTCGAGTTCCATAGCGGAGTATCGGAAAACCGTTTCATTGAATCCGTCCGCATACTTACATCTGTTACAGGATATATCAGCATCTGAACACATGGCTGTTTCAAATTTTCACGTTCATAATTATTACAAATCAACGCGGCAATCGACGCACCCGCGCTATCTCCGGCCACTCCGATCTTTTCACCATCAATCCGAAACGCTTCTGAATTTTTCATAATGCATTTATATAGCGCCAAAACATCCTCATATGCAGCCGGATACGAATACTTGGGCGTCAAATGATAATCCGGAAAATAAACCCTGCATCTTGCTTTCATCGCGTACATACACGCAAGTTTTTTATGATGGGCAGAAGCCCTGTAACTGAAAGCGCCTCCGTGTACATAGATCAGGCAGGGCAGCTTTTCTTTTACATTCGATGGCTCAAATACTTCCACCTTAAAGTTTCGGTTCTTATAGCCTTCAACCGTAATCCTTCTATTGGTAACTCCTTTGGGAATCCTCGTTAAACGAAAGGATACGACCTGAAAGAGATTGGCGCACTTTATCACCAACTTATTGTACGGTACCCTTATTGCTATTTGCTTTAATTCAGAATCAATCTGTTTTTTATCCATAAGGCTGCTCCCCTGTCAATGTATGCCTGCAAACAAATTCAAAGATCGCCAGCATAACAACCGGCAAATCGTCATGCTATTTATTCCCTGTTGTTTTCACCCCAAACACACAGCTGATCCAAAACATCCATCAAGGATTTTCCTCTGTCGCTCAAGCTGTATTCAACCTTTGGCGGTATCTGCGGATATTCCTTGCGAATAACGAGACCGTCCGCCTCAAGCTCTTTTAAATTACTGCTGAGTGTTTTGTCGGTCACATTTTTCAGATATCGTTTCAACTCATTAAACCTTACAATTTCAAACTCCATCAGACAGTAGAGGATAACCATCTTATGCTTGCCGGATATGAGTGACAGCGTATAGCTGAATCCTGTATCTTCAAAATTGGCGTTCTCAATATAATTCTTTATCATTTTATACTTTCCTTTATGATAGTACCTATCTTTAATAACAGTACTTGTATTTTTTCTTTTACCCACTATAATTATATTTAAGGATGCAAGTTCTGTCAATCCCATATAAGAAACGAGGTAATCAAAATGAGAAAGAAGCTGAACCTAACAGAAGGTATTTTCCCGATGCCGGTTTTAATGGTAGCCACTTACAATGAAGATGGCAGCGTCAATGTCATGAATGCCGCATGGGGCACTATGCAGGAAAGAGGAAATGTAGCACTCAATCTGACAGAGTCGCACAAAACAGTGAAGAACATCAAGGCGAGAGGTGCTTTTACCGTAAGTATCGCCGATGCCGCGCATGTAGTTGAAGCAGACTATTTCGGCGTTGAGTCGGGCAACCGGGTTTCCAACAAATTCGAAAACAGCGGACTGACCACAATCAAGTCTGAACAGGTCGACGCGCCAATTATCAACGAATTTCCGCTCTGCCTGGAGTGTGAGTTTATCGAGTATCAGAGCGGCGAATACGGATGCGGCGTTATTGGTAAAGTGGTAAATGTAACAGCAGATGAAAAGGTAATGGTTGGAGACAAGATTGATATGTCCTTAGTAAACGCTATCGCCTTTGATCCGTATACCCATGGCTACTATAAAGTGACCGAACGCGTGGGCGAAGCCTTCAAAGACGGTTTGCAGCTTAAAAACGAGTAGGGCTGCGGCATCAGAAATCCTGTCAGCTGTATAGAAAAGCAGAGACCAGAATCGGCCCCACATCGGCCTTCTCTGATCCCTGCTTTTTCTCTAAACAGGTCCCTCTTTTCACACAAATCTTTTTACACCGTCATCATCACCAGCGCAGCCGCGCCGCAGGCCGCATACAGCATATTGACCACCAGACAGAGCTTCATAAAGGAATTGCGGAGCATCGTTTTTCCATAAGCAATGCCGGTAAGAATCCCTCCTCCAATCATCACCACCGCATATAATGCGATCAATCGCTCTGCCGCAGGAGACAAAAGCGCCCATTCATTGGTCCGCAAAACCAGCAGCGTCCATGGAAAAACCATCAGAATTCCGCAAACCGCTGTCATTAATTTCTCTCTCATTCTCATCCTCTCCTTTCCGCCTTTCCCAGTTGATTGCAGGAAACGGCAAGACATACCAGTGTAATAATCACCGCCGCGGGAATCCACGGCAATAGATCGCAGGGGAAGTCTCCCATATGGGCGGCCAGCTTGTGCATCTGCCCGGTAACCACCCGAAAGGCATAGCACATGGGATAAGCAAACCACACCTTGGTATTCATCACCAGGACCGAAGGTACAATAGTCGCCAATCCGATGCCTACCGAAAAGACTGGCGTGCGGATGCAGACCGCAATCATCCAGAAAACAGCAGCCATGGGAATGGACGCCAGATAGACGGATCCGGCCAGCCCCAGCACATCCGATGGCCCCAGCGTAAAGCTATAGTCTTCCAAAGAAGAAGCGGCGGCCGCGCTCAAGTAGTAGCACACTACCATCGCGATCATCTGTACAGCGGCTAAAAGCAGCAATACGATAAACTTGGCCATACACAGCTTGGCAGGAGATATGGGCAGCGAAAGCATCTTTAGAATACCATTGCCGCTTCTCTCCGTCTGATTGAGCAGAACGGTTCCGATCACCAGACTGGCGGGAAACATGAACCAGGACAGCCCCAGAAAGCCCTGAACCAGAAAATTATCTTCCGGCAGAATTCCTTCCGCCTGCATGTTAAAATTGACATCGGCATTGATAATCATCGGAATCCAGAGAATGACGATGGGAATCATCAAAATCCAGATGATTTTCGAACGATGGATTTTACGCCGTTCTATATCGACCATGGTTAACAGATTCATTGGACATTCCTCCTTATTCTCAGATAGACCAGCTCCGCTGCGCAAAATACCGCCATTTCCACAAGCGCGCCCAGAAGAAGTTCTCCAGCCTCCCCCTCGCCTGCCCCGCTAAAGGTCTGAAATGGAAGAGTAAATGGAAACATGGATAAAATCAGGCTGCCGGGCGGGATCACCACCGTAGCAAAAATGCCAATCACGCCGATGCCCAGAGAGATCCACATATTCCTGCATGCCGAAGAGATTCCCATCATCAGGATTACTGCCGGCACCGACAGGGCTGTCGCAAAGCCCATTGACGAAAACAGCTGCGCTGCAAAATCCTCCGGCGGCGAAAACCAGCAGCGGACGCAGAAAGCCAAAGCCGCTGTCTCCAAAGCGATCATGAAAACCGAAGCTGCCGCCAATACAAAGCATTTGCTGAAAAACATGCTTTCCCCCTTTGCCGGCAGGGCTTCCATTTTCTGCAGGGCATTATCCGCATATTCTATATGGTACACAATACATGCGCCGATCACGATCATAAAGACATTGAGCATTGCCATCATCTGCCAGTTGGCATCCATAAGGACCACAAAAGGCGACTCCTTCACAGATGTGAAAACATCCTGCCGCAGGGCAGTATTGGCGATGGGTATGGCTGCCGCCAGAAGACCGCCCCCTACGAATGCCGGATAAAACCCGGTCCGCTTCAACTTGCCGTATTCCAAAGAAACACTCATCTCCTTCTCCCCCTTTGCTGATTGTCCTCATCGATCATAGCCAGGAAGGTATCTTCCAAATGCTCGTGGGAATAGCCCTTTTGCACAGCATCCTGTTTCAGATCCGCAAGGGAGCCTTCAAACAGCAGCCTGCCGTGATTGATGATGCCCACATCATCCGCCATCAGCTCCACTTCCGGCAGCAGATGGGAGGACACCAAAACCGTACAGTCAAACTGTTTCGGCAGATTCCGTATCAAGGTGCGTATCTCGTGGATTCCCACAGGATCCAGGCCATTGGTCGGTTCATCCAAAATCAGGATAGGTGGCTTGCCGATCAGCGCTCCGGCCAGCCCCAGCCTCTGTTTCATGCCCAGGGAATACTTTCTAGCCAGCCTCTTGCGATGCTCCGTAAGGCCCACAAGCTCCAGGGCATCATCCACCGATGATTTCGGCAGGCTCAGAATTTTGCGGATAATATGCAGATTTTCCTCTCCGCTGAGGTTGCCGTAAAAAGCCGGCGCTTCGATAAACGAGCCGATTTCACGCAGAATGGCCTGCCGGTCCTGCGGGTAGGATTTTCCGTCTATGGTAAAGGTCCCTTTGCTCTGCTTGGTCAGCCCCAGAAACATTTTCATGGTCGTCGATTTGCCCGCTCCATTGGGGCCTAAAAACCCATACACGCTTCCCTTGCGGACGTGCAGATTAATACCCGCCACCGCTTTAAAGTCGCCGTAGGTTTTTGTCAGTTTGTTTGTCTCTATCATATTCATATTCCATTCTCCTTTCCGATTACAGCTATATCCTACAGCATCAACCTTACGCCAGCTTTCCCGCAACCTTACAATTGCCTTACATTTCGCCTTTGATAAAAAAATTTCCGATTTGTGTATTATAATAAAGACAAGGAGGCTGATGAAAATGAATGACGACTTTTTAAAGGAAAAACGAATCCTGCTGGTGGACGATGAGCAGGAGCTGCTGGATATGGTGGTTTCCATATTGAAAGAAGACGGCTACAAACGCATCTATACTGCCAAAACCGCAGAGCAGGCGGTCTGTGAAGCACAGCGCGTCCGGCCCGAGCTGGCGGTCCTGGATGTCATGCTCCCCGACGGCGACGGATTTTCTCTGCTGAAAGAACTGAAAAAAGAGGCTGATTATCCAGTGCTGTTTCTCTCTGCCCGCGGTGAGGACGAGGACCGGCTGGCTGGGCTAGGACTGGGCGCCGATGATTATATCGTCAAGCCCTTTCTGCCGAAGGAATTGCTCTTTCGCATCAGCGCTATCCTGAGAAGAAGCTATAAAAATGAGAATCCTCTGGTGCCTCTGCACGCCTGCCGGATTGATTTCAGCAGGGCCGAAATCCACAGGGGCAGCCAGCGCATTTCTCTGACCGCCAAAGAACACGACCTGCTCTTTGCCCTCTCCCAGAACGCCGGAAAAATCGTTACCATCGACGCGCTCTGTGAGGCTGCCTGGGGCGACAATCCATACGGTTATGAAAATTCCCTGATGGCCCACATCCGCCGCATACGGGAAAAGATCGAAGAAAACCCTTCCAAGCCTCAATCCCTTGTTACGGTCAAAGGGCTGGGCTATAAATTGATTACGGAGGAAAAGAAATGAGCAGCGCACTGAAACTGATCCGCAGGTTTATTTTGATCCTGCTGCTTTCCATTTGCCTGCTGTTTGTGTTCAACGCGGTCCTTCTGTTCTATCTTTCCTATCACCAGACAGGAAATGCGGGAGGATGGAAAGCGGCCCAGGCTGTTTCTGACGCATTGACCGCAGACGGAAATGGAACGTACCAGCTTTCCCGGGAAGGCGCATCTGTTCTGGAGGAATATCAGGCCTGGGCCATCCTCATCGACGACAACGGCGGAAACGTCGTCTGGCACAGTGACAATTTGCCCGGGGCCGTACCCCTTGCTTACTCAGCCTCTGATATCGCCCAGGCGGTACGGGGATATATCTGCGATTATCCCACGACCACCGGCAGTCACGGCGGAGATCTGCTGATTATGGGGCACCCGAAAACAGCTTACTGGAAACTGATGTGGAACACCTTTGACTACAATACCATCGCAAAGCTTCCCCAGCATGTCCTGGTTTTCATCATATGCAATCTGGCAGCCATATTCCTCATCTACATGATCGCTTCCTCAGGGATCTTCCGCTCCGTAAAGCCGATTCTCTGCGGCATTGAGGCCCTGCCCCAGGGAGAAGATATATACCTGAAAGAAAAGGGGCTGCTCTCCGATCTGGCAGCTTCCATCAACCGGGTTTCGGAAAAGCTGAGCGCCCAGAATCGTCAGCTCAGAAAAAAGGAAACCGCCCGGGCCAACTGGATCGCCGGGGTATCCCATGATATCCGCACGCCCCTTTCCATGGTCATGGGCTATGCGGGACAGCTTGAAGAGGATACGGCCCTGAGCCAAGAAGCCCGCTGTAAAGCTGCCGTCATCCGCAGGCAGAGCGAAAAGATAAGAAACCTGGTCAGCGACCTCAACCTGGCCTCCAAGCTGGAATACAACATGCAGCCCTTAAAGCTTTCTAAAGTCAGCATGACCTCGCTGGTAAGGCAGGTATCGGCCGATTTTCTGAACATGGATCTTGAAGAAAAATATCCTATCATCTGGGAAACAACCGAAAACCTTCCGGCCTGCTTTGTTCTGGGGGATAAAGAACTGCTCCGCCGGGCAATTACCAATATCATACAGAACAGCATTAATCATAACGACGAGGGCTGCGGCATCTACGTCTCCCTTGCGGAAAACAGCGGTCAGTGTGAAATCATCCTGGAGGATGACGGCATCGGGGCAAGCGATGCCCGGATTGAAGAATTGAACGACAAACCTCACTACATGGTCTGCGATGACAGCATAACCAGACAGCGCCACGGGCTGGGGCTTTTGCTCGTTAAACAGATCATCGCTGCTCATCAGGGGAGCGTGGAGATCGGTCGCGGCAGCCATGGAGGTTTTTCGGTTATTCTGAGGCTAAAGGTTTCGTAGGTTTTTCATTCCGAAGACAAAGAAAAACCATGAAATGGTCAGCACCGTTCCATGGTTTTTCGTATTTTAAGAAGCAGATCCAATAAAGCAATCTGATCTATTTTTTGGCAGGCTCCACTTTCTTGGAAATAATATAGAATATTATAGTCGCAATGGCGCATACTGCCGTAAATACATGCAGGCCCGTATAAATGATCGTGGTAATCGTATCCACATTGGCGTCCGGCAGCATTCCGTCAAAATAAGAATCCGCTTCCCAGCCATTCTCATACCAGGGCATGAAGAAACAGGCAATCACATTGAAGATGGATAACAGCAGGAGCATAAATGCTATCTTTCTCGTGTCGCCCACCGCCAGTCCTGTCCTTTTATTGGCAGGGAACAGCTGTGGATTCTTCTTGGTAAGCCCGCCATACCGCCTTCTCCAAATATAGTACAGAATCGTTCCCGAAACCATTCCCACCGCGCCGGCCAGATAGCAATCCGACCCATTGATAAAGAAGGAGAACAGAGCGACGCAAATCGGTACGATACAAATTACCGACAGCACTCCCGATCCGCCCGGAATTTTAAATTGATACTCCTCCTTTGGAATTCTCTTCCTTAAAACAATTGCTGAGATGTAGACGAGGATATACGATGCCACCAGCATGGTTACGTCAAGTATAATAATAAAACCAAATGGCAGCATGCACAGAAGCAGGCATACAACCGCAACCGTCGAGATCGCAACATATGGAACACCATGTTTTTTATCACATTTGACCAGTATCTGCGGAGCAAGATGGTCATCCGCCAAGGAGAAAAATCCTCTTGATCCTGACGCTATATATGTATTGAAAATCGAGCATTGGGCTAGAATCGCAATGATGACGAAAATTACGCCAAACGCCGGTCCCCAGAAGGTTGCGACCACATCGCCGTACCCAACTCCATCACCGTCAGGAGCCCAGTCCTGCCATTGCCCCAGTGAACCCAGACCTGCTACCGTAGGAATGATATAGACAGCCGCAATCAGCGGAACCGTAATCAGTGTCGCCTTGGGAATTACCTGCGGATTGGAAACTTCTCCCGCAATGGTAGACATGGATTCATAGCCTGAATACATCCACATGCCAATTGAAATCCCCCCGGCAATCAGGAAGAACCAGTCACTGATACCATGTGTCTCCGTAGCCGTCATTTGGAAAGAAACGTCCGTTCCTTCTCCCCAATGCAGAAAACCGCATATTGCAACCAGCCCAAAGGCTACCATTACTAAAATTGACAGGATGGTACTCACCACTCCGATATCTTTCACACCGCGGATATTAATATACACGAAAACCAAAATAATTGCCGCTTTAAGTAAAAATTCTTCCGGCCTGCTGAAATTCCATTGTGATGAAGCATAGCCTCCTGCCAGCACAACATAAGAAACCATATCAATGTAGATCGAAACCGTCCGCCACCAACCGGCCTGAAATCCCCAGAATTCACCAAGGGCTTCCTGTACCCATTTGTAATATCCGCCCTCCTGCGGTCTCGCCGAGCCCAGCTCAGATGCCACCAGGCTAAAGGGCAGGGCCCAGATAAAGGGAAGAATACACAGTATCACGATTGTCAGGCCCGGGCCGCAGGCAGGAATGATTTCCTCAATACCATAACATCCGGCTGCCACTAAGCAGAAAATCATAAAGACAACGGTCGAAACTTTAATGTCATGCTTCTTCAGTCCATGATCTCCTACCTCAGCCCCTCTCATCTTTTGAACTTCCGACATTGCTCTAACCTCCTAACTATTTATGTAAAACACAATAGAATTATAGAGCTTTCAAAATTTTTTGACAATATATCTGTTATATCATGCCGGAAAGGGGCTTAAAATGCGGATGCCAATTACAAAATCACATTTCATCTAAAAAAAACATCACTTCATACGGATCGTAAAAGTGAGCAAGTCATCTCTCAAATAGGATTCCATCTTAAAGCCGTGCCGTTTTACAATATCCCTTATGTTTACCATGCCGTAACCCCGGTTACGCCCCTTTGTACTGAAGCCGGGCCTGTTTGCTTTTTTAATCATACTTTTGCTGAAATCCTTGTTCACATAGTTTGACACTTCTATATAATCCTCTTCCAGGCAAACTGCCGCGTATCGTTTATGACCGTCCAATTCCTCAGCCGCTTCAAAGGCGTTATTGATAAGGTTCGCCAGCAATTCGCTCAGCTCGCTTTCAGGCAGGTCATATACGGGAAATGGCCTGGCGATATAGTAATCAAATCGGATGTCACGGGCTTCGGCAATACGTGACATTTTTAGAATATACGCGGCAATAACGGAATTATCGCTGATGATACTCCCGCCGGTTCTGCGATTTTTGTTCGCCCTGGTGATGCTTTCCGCATACTCAATGATCTGTTTTCTGCATTCCGGTCCGCCTCTTTCTGCGGTTCCGATGATCGTATTCAGCTGGTTTTTATACTCATGCTCCCGCTTGTTCAATTCTTCCGCCAGCTCTTTCAGATGCTCTCCATACTCACGGATTATTTTAATTTCATTTTCTTTATGCGAAATATCCACAAAATATTTTATTAAAAACAGATTCATAACAAAATAGAGGGCTGCCAAAAACGAAGTTTCATAATACCCCTCCCAGAACATCATGGAGTTGTCCAAAAATATGTTTGATAACATAACGATAGGAACAATTATACTTATGGAAACAATTAAGATATAATTGCTTTTATCCCGCAATATTGTATTGGCCTTTCGGGCAATACGGTTATCTCTGTGCAGAATCAGGTTACAGATGACGGCTATGGCCAGAAGGCCCGACATAATGCAGGAAATGCCATCCATTCCGTAATCTTTTCCAGGGATCAGGAGAACCCCCGTGGCAATCAATTCCAAAAGGAAGGTCGCTGCGGTTCCAAACACTAAATTTCCCACCAGCTCGGAAAGCTTTGCCGTCGTTGAAAGTTTCAGCCCAACAACGCACAAAAACAAGGCAACCAGTGGGATAAAGGAAGCATCAAAATAGTCAAGAACAATGATAACAAGCGATACGCCAAGACTTCCCAAAAACAGGGCCCTTACTTTCATCCGCCCCTCTCCGCCAAGGAGACTGCTAAAACAGTAGATAGACAGAACTTCCAGAAAAGACCGCAGCCAGTAAATATACCAGCCGGCAGCAATAT
The DNA here is from genome assembly GCF_024459955.1 of Anaerovorax odorimutans. Classification (GTDB taxonomy): domain Bacteria; phylum Bacillota; class Clostridia; order Peptostreptococcales; family Anaerovoracaceae; genus Hominibacterium; species Hominibacterium odorimutans_A. The sequence goes on along the minus strand of NZ_JANFXK010000012.1, from coordinate 23,384 downwards.
CTATCATCCGTTATCATCCTTTCTGTTCTCTATCGCAGCAAAAACGTCGTCCTTATATGTCTTTGACAGCATACATTTTCTCCTGCTTGCCTGGTCGCTGTCTTTGAAAAGAATATCCCAGGATCGGTAATCAATTTTTTTGATTCGATCAATGTTTCTGATATTAACCGCATAGGATTTATGACAGCGCAGGAAATCAGGGGAATCCACACTTTCGATAAAGTCATCAAATTTCATTTTGACGCCGCTCACTGTCCTGTCGGTCAGATAAACAGTAATCGTTCTTCCGCTTATTTCCGCAAATAAAATATCATCGTATTTTACAACGAACACCTCTTCTCTGGTCTCAAGAAAAACGACTTTTTCCTTCTCCGGCGCAGGCATCCCGCCTCTGTTCTTTTGCTTCTCCAGTCCTTTTAACAGCGGCTCCATCACTTGGTTAAAGGTGTTCCGCACAAATGGTTTTTTGATATAATCATAGCAGTGATATTTTCTATGGGCCATCAGTGGGTTGGCGTCGGTCCCCGTTATAAACACAATTGGAAGCAGAGAAGTATCCTCCAGATTCCTTATTCTGTTGGCGAGAGAAAATCCATTGAGATCCGGCAGTTCAACATCCAGCAGAACAAGGTCAATATCACGTTCATAGATGATTTCCAGCGCTTTAAAGGCTTTTCCCGCCTTATGGATGTTCAGCCCCATATCCATCTCTTTTAAGCTGTCGCATACATATTCCATGTCGTCGTAATTGTCCTCCACTACCAGGATATTCAGCTTCCTTCTTTCGCCGGCGGCATTTTGATCTGGTTCCGATTTAAGCATACTTCACCCCCTGTTCCCATAATAACATTTATTCCCACTATAGACAAGAAAGGCTGCTGACTCAGAATATTCTTAATGGTAACCGACACGCATATCTCAAAACAGCAAAAAAATATCAGCCGGAATATATCCAGCTGATATTTTTTAAACTCAGTCTTTTGGAACCGGATCGACTTTCTTTCCAACCAGGAAGAAAATAGCTCCCAGCACCAGCATGGCAACGCCGCCCCAGCGGGCGATATTAATCATGCCCCAGAAATTGCTCATAATGCCTGATCCGTACGTTTCCAGATAGTAATCAGGACCCCATGAACCTTCATACCATACGAGGAAGAAGGAACCCAGGAAAGCGATGATGCCAAACAGCAGGAAGAACCACCCAAATCTGACCAGATCTCCCTTTGCCAGCTTTGTCTTAGGATTGATCGGATGCTGCTCCTTATCTTTCTTGTAGAAGCCGCCGTAGATCCATTTACAAATCGGATAGAAAATCACAGCTGCGATAATGGCAATGAATCCCAGTAGGAAGTATTCCGTTCCGTTTACCAGGAAGCTGATAATTCCCACGATTAACGGGCCTCCGCATATGTAAAGTGTCGCGAACTTGCTCTTTACATAGTAGAGGTCTCCCCTCTTTTCAACCGGATATTCTTTTCTGATCTTTACATATGCAAAGCCCAGGCCTACATACAGAACGAACAGAACCGGAGAAAGAATGGTAACCAGTACTTCGAAGTTTAAGTTTACCAGAATCAAGTTGATCGCTGCCAGAATCAGGATCGGCCATACAGGCACTTTTCTGTTCTTGGAAACCTTTGACAGGAATTTCGGGCAAAGATAATCCTGGCCCAGTACCATAAAGGATCTTGACGCGGATGCGATAGCCGCATTGAAAATAGCGCACTGCGCGATTACCGCAACGATCATAAAGGCTACGCCCGCCCATGTGCCTACGTGCTGATAAAGTACCGATGAATAGTCGATGCTGATACCCCATTCTGTCCAGGGGCCTGTGGATACGATACCGCCCAAAGTCGGCAGAACATAGCTCAGGGTAATAACCAGAATACCGATTTTCATTCCCTTCGGAATAACCTGCGGATTTTCAATCTCGCCTCCAAGGAATGAAATCGCCACATAACCGCAGTACATCCATACGCCAACGGCAATACCCGTACCCCAGCTGGAAAGCGCTCCCTGACCCTCTGGAACGATCGGATCAAACGGGCTGTACTGCCAGTTTACGATACCTACTACTGCTACGGCTGCGAATGCCAGCAGAATAATAATACTGAAAATCGTACTCAGCGTACTTACTTCTTCCAGCCCCATCAGGTTAACAATGGTAAAAACAATGATGATTGCTGCCTTCAAAAGAAATGCGGTCACCGGTGTTAAAGAAACAAACATGCCGATGTAATTCACCGCAAGTACCACATACGCCGCACCGGTCAGATACATGGCCAGCGCGATCCAGAATCCGAAGGAAAATCCCCAGAACTCTCCGAAGGCCATCTTGGCCCATACATAGGGCCCCGATTCAACCGGAGCCAAGTTCGTAAGCTCGGATGAATACAGCCCGATGGGCATACCCCAGAGGAGAGGAATCAGTACGAGCAGAATCAGGGTCAGCCCCGGACCTGCGGATGAAATCATTGTCTCAATACCAAAGGCTCCGCCGGCGCATGCGCAATAGATGAAAAACGTCATCGCTGCCAATGTGAATTTCTTCTTTTTCAAGCCAGGATGCGCGTCTACCAGCACTTGTCCGCCTGTGTAATTTGTCTTGGACATCTCAATCTCCTTTCATAAATAATTAAAATTGAAAAATAATTTCCCGGCCGCCTGAAAAATGACGGCCTATATACATACCTTAGCGGTTTGTATCAATTTATATATCCTTACGCTTTGTAAGTCGTCACGCCGTCCATGATCGTTTCACATACCTTGACTTTATGAATGTTTTCCGGATCGATCTCCAGAATATTTTCTTCAAGGATCACGAAGTCAGCGTATTTCCCAACCTCAATGGAACCGATCACATCCTCCATGTGCATCTGATAAGCGTTGTTTATGGTAAAGCCCTCAATGGCCTCTTTTACTGTCGTTCCCTCGTCATAAGGCTTGAGCATTGGGGCGTCCGGCTGACCGTACATTTTTCTGGTCACGCACATTTCAATGCTCTTAAGAGGTTCCCTTCCGTATTCGTCCACCGGGAAATCGCTTCCCAGGGCCATGCGCGCGCCCGCGCTGATCAAACTTCGCATGCGGAAGGTTTCATCGTTGATATGGCCCAGAACCTTATCCATCAGCGGGTTGCCGTACATCCACACACCGGTGGAGTTGGCGATAATGTTATATTTGCCGAACAGCTCCGCGTCCTCGGGCATTATGTACTGGGAATGGGAGCAGGTAATGCGGCAGTCCTCGTATCCGGCCTCCCGAACAGCCTTAGCCATCGCTACTACAGACTTTGCCGCCACGTCGCCGATGGCGTGCATATTGATGTCAAGTCCTGCTTTGGCGGCTTTCAGGCCGGTCTCAGCAGCTACTTCTTCATCCATCAGCGGTTTCACAACGGACCCGTCTTCAGGATACGGCTCGCTTATGGCCGCAGAACGGCTTTCCATGGTTCCATCGTTGATGATCTTGAGGAAGTTGATTCTGAACCGGTCGTCGTTATATTTTTTCTGAGCCTCAAGAATAGACGCTATTCTTGAATCAACGACCTCAGGGTCTTCCACATGACAGGTACATCCTGCGAATCGCTGCAGATACCTCCCATCTGCCTTAATTGCGTCCAGCGCCTCAAAATATTGTTTTTCCAGATAGGAGTACATACCCATATCCGCAGTTCCCGTAACGCCCATAGCCGCATAGTCCACGGAATTGGCCGCCAGCAGGTTAAGCACTTTTTCTTCATCAAAAAAGTTGATTTTACTCATAATCATAGCCTGAGATCTGCCTTCAACGACATGTCCGGCGGGATTTCCTTCGGCGTCTCTGGAAAAATAATGAAGTCCGGGAAGAGGATCCGGCGTATCCCTGGTAATGCCCGCTTCCTCAAAGCCTTTGCTGTTGCACCATGCCTCATGGGCGCCGCTTCCCAGGAAAAACATCGGCTTTTCCATACAGATCTCATCCAAAAGCTCCTTCTTCGGGCCCTTTTCATCGAAGATCCATTCCGCGTATCCCAGCCCGAAATAGGTCTTGTTGTCGGGATGTTCCTCTACATAACCTTTGATCTGCGCGAGACATTCCTCCAGAGTCCAATCTATGTCAAATACGATGCCGGACAGCACGTGGGCCGCCATTACAGGATGACAATGCCCGTCGATGAATCCCGGAAGCATCATCTTTCCCTTTAAATCATAAACCACTGCTTCATCATTCCAAAATGCTTCCGCACCGGCCTTATCTCCCACATAAACGATCTTATTCCCTTCAGTCACCACGGTATCTGCCCACTCGCAGTCTCTGTTTACCGTATAAATATTGCCGTTTGTATAAATCTTATATGTACTCATATTTCCCTCCGTTCGCCGTTGTAATTACTGTCATTTTATCAATTTTGAAAAGATTACAACTTTTCAATTAATTATATTATCTTTTTCTATAGTTTACGTCAAGATGCATTTTCATGTATTTTTTTACAAAACGCAAAGTGGCGCTTTATATTTTATGCTATAATAAGCGTTGCAGATCGTAAACTTTTCCCAAGGAGGCAATCATATGAAAATCGGAGAATTCTCGAAAAAATTCAACGTTTCCGTCGCTACGGTGAGACATTATATTAATCTTGGACTATTGGTTCCTGAAAAGAACGGGTTCCAATATGATTTTACGGATAATGACTGCCGTGAGATGGAAATTATCATTTCTATGAAAGCCACCGGGTTCAAGCTCAACGAACTGAATAAATACCTGAGCATACTACGCTTTTACAATAAAGACGATTACCTGCTCTATGGAAAACTTTTGGATTTTTTCACTGCCAAAAGGGACCGTTTGTATGAGGAGCGGCATCAAATTAATCAATATATCCGGCTGATCAACAAACAAATCAAAAAGATCGAGCTCAGCAGCACCCGTGCCACAGTGGGAACCGCGCCTGCCAATGCGGACAAAAGCCAGAGCCCTCTGCCCGGATTTCCGCTGAACACCGTAGGCCTGCTGCGCTGCCCCCACTGTCAGAGCCAGCCCCATCTGTCCCATGTGGACATTTCGGGAGATTCCATCGTGAACGGCGAGCTGACCTGTTCCTGCGGATATCATGCGGTTGTAAAAAACGGCGTTATGTACACCGGTGATATAACCGATCTTGAAAACGATCCCATTTTCCTGACGCGGTATTTCGGCGATGAAAACCTCATTACCAATGAAGACGGAATGCTTTTAATGGGAATGAACGATTACAGCAACGAATATCTCACCAACTTATATAAGGACAGCCTCTGGATTCACAAAAAGCTCAGCGTTTTTGATCTCCGCGGCAAAACAATACTGTTTCCCGATATTGCCTGCCAGTATCTGTACAGTTATTATGACAGCAGACAGGTCGAAGGCAGCACCTTCTTAGTCACTGCCCTATCGGAAAGAACGATCCATACGATGCGGCAGCATATAGTCAACGCCAATCCTCAGCTTAAGGTTGCCTACATTATCAATCAAAGCGGCCAGCTTCCCCTTAAAAGAAACTGTATTGACGCGGTAATTGACTATCTGGGGTCCAGCAATCTGGGTTTCTTCCAGACTACCCATTATTTTGACGCCATTGCTCCTTATCTGACGGAAAACGCCTTGATCGCAGGAGCTGTTGAATATTACGCCAAAGACAGCAAATCCGTCAAAAAAATCCATGAGCTCTATGCCCACGCCGCGCCCAATGCTTTTACCCTGGATTTTGCCATGGCCGCCCTTGACAGAAGCGGTTTTCACATTGAGAAAAGCGAAAAAATAAATGAAGGCTATGACCCCGGGCAGTTCTTTGAATATCATGTACCCGGGGATATCCGCTCCAATATGGTCTATCTCGCCAGACGCAGGCGTCCCAAGCCATAATGGGCCTGCTCCTACTGGCTGTCGCCGGCTTTGTATACGGTTTTTCCGTCCATAATGGTTTCGCACACCTTGACCTTGTGGATCTCTGACACAGGTACTTCAAAGATATTCTTTTCCAGAATTACCAGGTCCGCGTACTTGCCTGCCTCTATGGAACCCAGCTTGTCTTCCATATGCATCTGATAGGCATTGTTTATCGTGTAACTGGCGATACCGTCATCCACAGAAAGCTTTTCTTCATAAGGCTTCAAAACCGGCAGCTCAGGGTGGTCGAAAAGCTGTCTGCTGCAGCCCATTTCAATGCCCTTGAGAGGTTCTCTTCCAAACTCGTCAACAGGGAAATCCGAACCCTGGCCCATACGGCATCCGCCCTTTATCATGCTTTTCAGCCGGAAGGTGTGATTCTGCCTGTCACCGATGACCTTTTCCATATCCGGGTTTCCGTAATGCCATACGCAGGTGGTGTTGGCGATCACATTGTATTTGCCGAACAGTTCCAGTTCCTCGTCCTTTACATAATCGCAGTGGGAGTTGACAATACGGCAGTCATCATAACCTGCCTGGCGGATAGCCTTTGCCATCGCAAGAGTACCGCTTATGGCTTCATCGCCGATACCATGGACATTTATATCCAGGCCGGCTTCTGCAGCCTTGAGCCCCAGCTCCGCCAGCTCCTGTCTGTTGAACAGCGGTTCAACCATGGAGCCATCTTCGTCATAGGGCTTGCTCAAGGCAGCGGATCTTGTCTCCAAAGTCCCGTCGTTGATGATTTTCAGGAAATTGATTCTGAAATTATCCGTATCATATCTTGTTTTGTAATCCAACAGCCTCGGAAAAACAATGTCCACATCGCTCTTATCCGAAACCATACGTCCACAGCCTGTCATCCTCTGCTTGTAAGTACCGTTTTCCATCATAGCCGGCACGGTTTCAAAATACGCTTTCATTACGAATTCAGGCGCCCCCATATCGCATACGGCTGTAACGCCCATGGCTGCGTATTCATCGGAAGCCTTTGCCAGCGCCTCCTCGATTTTATCGGGATCAAAGAAATTCACTTGCTCCATAATCATATTCTGCGGGCCCATTTCCAACAGATGGCCGGTCGGGTTTCCCGCTGCGTCTCTGTGGAAATAATGGAAACCGGGAATTGGGTCCGGCGTATCCTTTGTGATACCCGCCAGTTCCAGAGCTTTCGTATTGACCCAGGCTTCATGGGCGCTGCTGCCCAGAATCATCATCGGCTTGTCGGCACAGATTTCATCGAGCAACTCCTTTTTCGGCCCATTTTCGTCGAAGATCCATTCGGCGTAGCCGATGCCAAAATACGTGTCATTATCGGGGTTCTCTCCAACAAATTTCTTTATCTCAGCCAGACACTCTTCTACTCCCCATTCCACCTGAAGATAGACGCCGCAAAGGTAATGAGACGCCATGACAGGATGACAGTGGCCGTCAATGAATCCCGGCAGCATCATTTTCCCTTTTAAATCCAGCACTTCCGCACCACTGTCCCAAAAAGTATCCGCGCCGGTTTTATCCCCCACATAGACGATTTTATTGCCTTCAATGACAACAGTATCCGCCCAATCGCGGTTTTCATTTACCGTGAAGATCCTGCCGTTTGTATAAATTTTACGTGCGCTCATAGTTTCCTCCCTCTGAATCCTGTACTTATCGTTTTATATTTTTTCAAAATTGAAACTTTTCAATTAATTATATCATCTTGGGTACAGTTAAGGTCAAGGTACATTTTCTTGTATTTTTTCAAAAGTGTAAGGTTATACTTTATGTTTTGTGAAAACCTGAAATAAACAAGGCTGCCACATCCGTTTTACCCACTGATGTAACAGCCTCCTCGGTTTTACATAATTATTTTTTCTTGCCTCTCAGTTTTTTAGCGATTACAGCGATCAGAGCGATAATGATCACTGCCAGTATCCCCAGCAGCGGATAATTGATGCCTGAGCCTTCTTTATCCTTCTGTTGAGTCAGATCCTGATCCATACCGGTTGTTTCATCTGCCGGCGACGTGGCAGGCTGGATTGTTGTTTCTTCCGTGGTCGTTTCCTGAGTGGTGCTTTCCTTCGTGGCTTCCGTCGTCGCCGCAGCGGTTATTTTTACGGTGCTGCCGGCGGAAGGGCTTCCCATGTCCTGGTCTCCGTCCAGATTCTGCGTTTCCAGTGTTTCCAGACTGAGCTTCACATTGCCGGAGTTCTTTGCCTTGAATTTGACTTTAAAGGAAATCTTGCCGCTGGCATCGTCAGCATAGGATTTCAGCTGCACCAGACCCGCGTCGCCCTGGCTGCTTCCGCCGGACAAATATTCCAGCTTGCTGTTGTCGTACGTCATCTGTCCGTTGACATATCCCAGCGAATCCCCTTTATAGGTCACCGTAACGGTTACCGTCTTACCCACCTGCGCCGAGCCTCCGGACACGGAAACGCTGGAGCTGGCGGCAAAGGCCGCCCACGGTACCAGAACAGCGAGCAGTACTGCCGCTGCTGTCCATATTTTGATTGTCTTTCTCATCTTATCTCCCCTGCCTGTCATGGTTTCGCGCATGGACTTGACGGCATGCTGCTGTAAACCGGGATATGGAATACGATCGGATAATTATCGCTAGCTTCATATGCGTATCTGAGGATCTTTCCTTCGCTCTCGGCTCCGGAAGTATTGGTCATATACTGATGGGCAGCCACATTGCTCAATCCGTTCATTACATTAAATTTCTTCGTATAATATGTATACTGATTGTTGGTCAGATAATTACTCGAATAATAGCTGGCCCCGCCGGACAGCGATTTTTCTATGGTGTTCCACGGTCTGCCATAGCTGGTAGCGCCGGTGCCCGCGCCCTTAGCCCACCACAGGCCTCTCTGAGTGGAATTCATAGTGCTGGTCGTATAGGCTCCGATATTAAAGTGGTTGTAGTAGCCTTTATAACCGGAATAGTTGCCGGATATGAGGCCGCTTCCGCCTCTCCAGCCCTGTTCCATAATTACCATAGCCGTAATCACGTTGGGGTTCACTTTGGAGTTCACGCCCGCGTTATACAGATAATTGATGTAGCTTGTGGTATTCATAAAGCAGTTGCTTCTGTTGACCATGCTCTTAATGGTATTCTTGTTCTGAGAAGCCGCGTCGAACTTATGATCCATGAACTGATAGATGGAGCTTTCCGTCAGGAAATTCCTCGGGTCCATGTAATAAGCAACGATCTTCTCAGAGGCTGCGTTCCATCTTCCGTCAAAGGCCGTATATTTTCCCGTTGAGCTGTTATACGCTCCCGGCGCTTTTGATTTCCAGGAGCTGGGTGAAGTCGGTTCAACCAGATTGATGCCGAGCTTCATTTCTTTTGACAGCATGCCGGACCAGTTAAGTCCCGTCTGCTGAGCTTTGAAGATCCACTGCGGATGGGCTTTGTGCAGGGTTCTCAGCTTCGCTTTATAGCTGTCCGGGAATCCCTGGGCGCTCATCCACGATTCAAACTGGGCGTCGTTCAGATTGGAGCCTCCCCCCGATGGCGTCTGTGAGCCGGATGAACCGGTCAGAGTCACATAGCTGGACAGCACGTATCCTTTTTTGGAGGACGAGTAGTTGAACTTGTACCATACCTGTCCCGAAGCATTGGTCACCTGGGAAAGAACGGTAATGGATTTTCCCTTGGCAACGGAACCGATCTTGGAATAGTTGGTTCCGGCCCCGCTTCTCACATTGAGCGGTCCATTTTTGATCTTAGCCTTTTTATTTACTGCGGTTTCTTTATTCTTCGATGCCGAAGAAGTGGTCTTTTTCACTGTCACGTATTTGGAGTGGACATAGCCGGTCTTGGAACCGAATTTGATCCGGTACCATTTGGCTTTATCCGTGCCCTTCTTTTCGCCGGTGATGGTTACGGACGCTTTTTTCTTCACTTTTCCGACCTTTTTATATTTGGTGCCCGCGTTGCTGCGCACGTTGAGCGGCCCATTCTTGATTGTCCCCTTCTTTGACGGTGAATAAGTCTTTAACTTGCCGGCAGAAGAGGAATTTTTGGAAGTGGACTTTACCTTCACGTATTTTCCGCATACGTACCCGTTCTTGGATTTGAATTTGAACTTGTACCACTTCGTTCCATTCTTATCCTTTTTCGTTCCTTTAATAGTTATGGTTTTCCCCTTAGCAATGGTCCCCAGTTTTTTGTACTTGGTTCCCGCATTGCTGCGCACGGTTAAAGGTCCGTTTTTAATGGTACCTTTCTGCGTAGCGCCATATACATCCGCCGTTCCCGCGGCAGGCAGGACTGCGAAAATCGTCATTACCATGAACAACGCTGTTATGGCCGCAATGCGCTTGCTGTTAATCCTTGTTGACATAATCTTTTACTCCTGTTACAAAAATTTCCCCCAAAATTCGAGTTTTACTCATTAGAGTTTACCCTATTGTCCCTGAAAAGTCAATTAACCGACAAACTTTTTACAAAAAATAGCAAGTAAAAAAGACTGTCATGCTTCTTTACCATAACAGTCTTTTCCTGTCTATTTGATCCGCCGATACTCCGGCTTTTCTTCCCCGTATTCCACGACAAAGATACCCTTGGCATCGATCTGGCTCTCTGCAAGTATCGCGATCACCTTTTGAAGGTCATGCCCTGTGATATACAGCGCCTGGCCGCAGGACCGCAAAAGCTGGGTGGGAACGCGCCTCACATCGGAAACGATTCCCCGCTCCATCAGTTTGTCTCGTGCGTACATAGCCTTGTAATAAGAAGAAAATGTCAATATATACTCTGAATTTATTTCAGGTCTGTGCAAAAAAAGGACCTCCTGTCTATATGATCTTTTTCATCATTTGTATGTAAAGATCCTTTATAGACGCTTTCTTTGCACTTTCAGCGGCAACAATGGGGAACCTCTCCTTTTCCACCCCATCCTGATATATGACAAGATGCCCCAGTTCCTGCCCTTTTTTCAGAGGCAGAGGCACATAGCCTTTCATTTCAATTCTCGTTTTGATGCTGTCTTTTTTCCCTTTTTTCACCAGCACAGCCACGTCGTCCTCCATGACCACATCAATCTTGGACGGAGCCCCTTTTTCCAGCTTGAGCGCTTTCTGCACCTGCCCTTTCTTCGCCACTTTGACGCTCTCATAATTGGAAAAACCGTAATCGAACATCTTGCTGATTTCCGCGAACCGGACTTTGGAGGTGGAAGCCCCCAGAATCACACCGATGAGCCGCGTTCCGTTCCGTTCCGCCGCGCCGGACAGACAGTATCCCGCGTCCTGCGTAAATCCAGTTTTGATGCCGATGGCTCCCGGATAGATTTTAATCAGCCGGTTGGTATTGGTCAGGCCGAAATCCTTTTCCTTGCCCGGCAGACCGACTTTGATGGTCGCCTGCCATTTGGTGAACCAGTTTTGCGTTTCCGGAAAACGAATCAGGGCTTTTGACATGATTGCTATATCATATGCGCTGGTGTAGTGATTTGACACAGGCAGTCCGTTGGTATTGACAAAATTCGTGTCTTTCATATCCAGCTCCGCCGCCCGCCGGTTCATCCGTTCCACAAACATTTCCACACTGCCGGCCAGGTGTTCGGCCAGGGCCACCGCGCCGTCGTTGGCGCTGGCCATAGCCACCCCCATGAGCAGTTCTTCTACCGTATGCTGTTCTCCCGGCTCCATGTACATCTGGCTGCCTCCCATGGCCGCTGCCCGTTCTGAAATTGTCACTTTATCCTTGAGACTGATCTTTCCCGACTCGCAGGCTTCCAGAATCAAAAGCATGGTCATAACCTTCGTTACGGACGCCGGCGGAAGCTTTTTATGAGCATCCTGTGCAAAGAGCACTTCGCCGCTGGTCGCATCCATGAGAACGGCCGCTTTCGCGTCCACTTTGAGCCCCGTTTCTTTTTCTGACGGTTCTACTCTGGCATTTACAATGGAAATGCTCCTTTCCTCGGGACGGAACCGGTCAATTCCCATAAAGCCCCCTATGAGCAGTGCCAGCACCAGGCATCCGCTGATAATCCTTTTTTTCACACAAAAAACCCCCTTGTTTGCAATAGCTACTACTAACATATTCGCCCCGTCAGGGTTTAGCACAATTAGTTCCCAATTTGGACTCGACACTTTTCAACATCCTCAAGTGGCTTTTTTATCAGGTCCGGCGGCTTTATCCACAAGGTTTTAAAAATCGTATACAATTTTATCCCAACTTTGCTGTGGATAAATACAAATTTGTAAATGTTGAAATTTCAATGTTTCTATGACTTTCAACAAATTGTTTATCCACAGTTTTTGCTTTTTCGGATTAAAGTTACTCAGTGACCCCATTTTATTCCAAATTCTGGGCATAACTTTTTAAAAAAAGAAGGGATTTCGTTGTATTTACAACATACTTATGAGGCGGCCTCCGGTAGAATGTGGGTAACAAATCAAACAGAGGATTATGGAGGAAACGTTTATGATAAGAAAGATCATTGAAATCAATGAAGAAAAATGCAACGGCTGCGGCTTGTGCGCACAGGCCTGCCATGAAGGTGCCATCGGCATGGTGGACGGCAAAGCAAAACTGCTGCGTGACGACTATTGCGACGGTCTGGGAGACTGTCTGCCGGCCTGTCCCACTGGAGCAATCACCTTCGTTGAGCGGGAAGCAGCTGCTTATGATGAAGCGGCGGTCATGGAAAAGAAAAAACAGCAGGCAGAGGCTCCGCTTGCCTGCGGATGTCCGGGAACCCAGTCCAAACATATTAAACGGGAAGATGCCGAAAACCCGGACCGGACGCAGGCCGCACCGGTACATACCCAGCTGAACCAGTGGCCGGTCCAGATCAAACTGGTCCCGGTACAGGCGCCGTATTTCAAGGACGCCAGCCTGCTCATCGCCGCCGACTGCACGGCCTACGCATATGGGAATTTTCATGAGAAATTTATGAAAGGCAGGATCACTCTCGTAGGCTGCCCAAAGCTGGATGATGTGGATTACACCGAAAAGCTGACGGAAATTATCCGCGAAAACGATATTAAAAGCGTAACGGTGGTACGCATGGAAGTTCCCTGCTGCGGGGGCATTGAAATGGCAGTGAAAAACGCCCTGCGGCAAAGTGGCAAATTCCTGCCCTGGCAAATCGTAACTATTTCTACAGACGGAAGAATATTGGACCGTTAGGAATTAAGGAGGAAATTTGAAATGAATCAGATGTTTTGTTATCAATGTGAACAGACAGCCGGATGCAGCGGCTGTACAGGAAAAATGGGTGTCTGCGGAAAGAGCGCTACGGCGGCCAATCTGCAGGATGAACTGACAGGTGCGCTGATCGGCCTGGCGCGGGCTTCCGACGGCAATCAGCCGGGACCATCTGCCCACAAAGCCATGATCGAAGGACTCTTTGCCACGGTCACCAATGTAAGCTTTTCCGACGAAGCCATCAAACAGCAGATCGAAGCAGTCCGCCGCGAAAAAGAAGCGCTGGTCCCTCAGTGCGGCCAGTGCGGAACTCCTTGTGTACGCAACGACGATTATGATATGGAGCTTTTATGGACTGCTGATGAAGATATCCGTTCTCTCAAATCGCTCATTCTTTTCGGGCTGCGGGGTATGGCCGCCTACGCTTATCACGCTCTTGTGCTTGGTTATACCGACGAGGAAGTGAACCAGTTCTTTTATAAGGGACTCTTCGCTGTGGGTGAGGACTGGACCATGGAAGAGCTGCTGCCTGTTGTCATGGAAACAGGAAAAGTCAACTTAAAATGTATGGAGCTTTTGGATAAGGCCAACACCACTGTCTACGGAACTCCAGCGCCGACCGAGGTGACCCTTTCCGTAGAGCCAGGGCCCTTCATCGTTGTCAGCGGCCATGATCTCAAGGATCTGGAACTGCTGCTGGCGCAGACAGAGGGAAAAGGCATCAATATTTATACCCACAGTGAAATGCTGCCGGCTCACGCCTATCCTGAGCTAAAAAAAAATCCACATCTGAAGGGGAATTTTGGTACTGCCTGGCAGAACCAGCAGAAGGAGTTCGACGCCATCCCTGCGCCTGTCCTCTTTACGACCAACTGCCTGATGCCTCCGAAAGAAAGCTATAAAGACAGAGTGTTCACAACGGAAGTGGTTTCCTATCCGCAGATGGTGCACATCGATGACAACAAGGATTTCACCCCTGTGATTGAAAAAGCGCTGGAACTGGGCGGATATTCCCAGACGCAACGCTTTACCGGAATCAACGGCGGAAATCAGGTAACCACCGGCTTCGGACACGGCACGATTCTTTCCGCAGCCGATCAGGTGGTATCGGCAGTCAAATCCGGCGATATCGGCCACTTCTTTCTGGTCGGCGGATGCGACGGCGCCCGCCCGGGAAGAAATTACTATACGGAATTCGTCAAACAAGCGCCGGAGGATTCCATCATCCTGACCCTGGCCTGCGGAAAGTATCGCTTTAACGACCTGGATCTGGGCACTATCGGCGGTCTGCCCCGTCTCATGGATATGGGCCAATGCAACGATGCTTACGGCGCGGTCAAAGTGGCTCTTGCTCTGGCAGAAGCCTTTGAATGCGGAGTCAACGATCTGCCGCTGACTCTGGTTCTTTCCTGGTTTGAGCAGAAGGCGGTATGCATTCTTCTGACGCTGCTTTCTCTGGGGATCAAGAACATTTACCTCGGCCCTACGCTGCCGGCGTTCCTCTCGCCCGGCGTTCTCGCATACCTGATCGACAATTTCAATATTCATAAGGCCTCTGCGCCGGAAGAAGACCTGAAAGCGATCTTGGGATAATCCATAAGGCTTTACAAGCAAACAGGCTGCCGCATCGGTTCGATAAAACTGATACGACAGCCTTGTTGTTTGTTTATTTGTTTGGGTGCGGGGCGTAAGTTCAAGTTTTGATCTGAGTTTGGTTTTGGTTTGCTTCTCCATCTTCTGCACTCTTACCCATATTCAGCAAAAAATCCTTCTTTTTGGATAAAAGTTGTGGGCTGAAAGGACTGTTTTGGCTCATTTACTGCCAAATGACCGGATTTTCAAAAATGAACCGCCGGAACCATTGAAAAGTTATCCAGATTCGCCTGTTTTAAAGCGAATCTGGATAACTTTTGTTTTATACGAACCGACCCGGGTAATCAGCAACGTTCTTCCGGGGCTACCGCCCCGTTTTCACAGTTCCATATCAGGCAAAAAGCTCAGCTGCTGCTTTGCCTCTTTATCCTCAAATTCCGTCAGGTACGCAAAGACCCGCTCCACGTCCCACAAGATCCCCTCTGCCTCGCAGGTTTCTCTTAACATGCGCATCAGATGCCGGTTTTGGCGGCTGTTCACCTGGTAAGCATTGCCGTATTCCCGCATATACCGTTCCTTCAGCCCCGGAAAATGCCGGTCCAGCTGCTGATAAAAATACTCCCTGTTTCCATCCCGCAAAGTCAGACCCATGCCAAAACAAAGAACCCCTTGCACCTTTGCTTCTATACAATAGTGGAGGAGTCCCCGCAGGTTTTCTTCCGTATCGTTGATATACGGCAGGATAGGGCTGATCCATACGACCGTCGGAATGCCGTGGTCCCTCATAACTTTGAGCATCTCAAAGCGCTGTTTGCTGGTTGCCACGTTGGGTTCCACGATTTTGCACAGCTTTTCATCATAAGTAGTGAGGGTCGTCTGCACAACGCATTTTGTCTTGCTGTTGATTCTTGTCAGAATATCCAGATCCCGCAGAATGCGGTCCGACTTAGTATGCAGCGCTGCGCCGAATCCGTATTTTTCAATCAGCTCCAAACATGCCCTCGTATGCCCCAGCTCCATTTCCAGAGGAATATAGGGATCCGTCATCGCGCCCGTGCCAATCATGCACTTCCTGCGCCTCCGCCTCAGGGCATCCTCCAAAAGCTCTGCGGCATTGGACTTGACTTCAATATCCGTAAACGCATGGGGCATCTGATAGCATCTGCTCCTGGAATCGCAGTAAATGCAGCCGTGAGAACATCCCCGGTACAGATTCATCCCATTTTTCGCAGAAAGAATTCCTTTTGCCTCTACAAAATGCACAGCCTCGCCTCCCGTTGTTTGTGTTTTTCTTTATTATAACGCGGCAAACACGACAGCTGTGTGGCCTGTTCTAATCCGCGATTTTATAGCCGTTCTCCTGCAATATGGAAAGCGCCTTCTCAAAGTTTTCTTCCTTTACCAGCACGTAGTCCGTGTTGTAAGTGGATACGACGAAAATGCCGATTTGATTGTCAGCCAGAATCCCGGATATCTTGGAGAGGATTCCGATCAGGGAAAAATCCAAGACGCCTTGAATGCGAAAAGCTTTCCATCCGTCCTCCCGTTCCAGCGTTTTTTGCGGAACGCTGCCCGTTTCACAAACCAGTGATAGCTCTTCATCCGTCTTTCCTATGAAGAAGAATTCGTCTTGCAGCTTAATTTGTGAAAGGTCTTCTACTTTGCATACGGAAAAATTCTTATTGATTTTTTTCAGTTCCATGTTCGATTCCTCCCTGTTGATCATTTATGTTTGTCTTCGTTGATTAAATATCTGGCCTGCTCTGCATCTTCCCGGTTAACGACAACCTCATACTGCCGTTCAAAACGGGACTGCATACCTGCAGGTCCGGTGATCCCCCGGCGGCCTCCTGTTACAGATCCGCCCCCGCTGCCATTATTGGTCTTTACTTTATACTTGATACCATTTTGCGCCAGCACATTTCTCACTTTTGCCAGCTCTCCCAGAGAGTAGCCCTGGTAAACCGTTTCCTTATTAAACATTTCGCCTCCCTGTCTTTCTGTTGAACAACACACAGGTTTATGAGGACATTATATCATAAAACACTCCGCGCCGCTTTTTAGCGGACGGTTATATTTCCGTTTTTGCTGGTCAGCTCAATTAGGACTTTTGGGTTCTTTCCTATGACGCCAGCCGCATTTTTTTCACCTACTGAGATCAGATCGTTGAAAGGTGTGGTGATCGTCCCGTTTTTGGCTGCGGCTGAGAATTTAAAGCTCAATTCTTTTGGAAGGTTGATTTCCAGGCTACCATTTTTGGTGCTGGCCGCTATGTCGCCAGTTGCTTTTGTAAAATGAAGTTTTGCTTTACCGTCGCCGGAAATGTTAAAGCTGCCGCCGCCCTCCAGTCCATCTATTGTCAGGCTTCCGTTTTTGGTTCGGCAGTCCGCATTTCCCACCGCATTTTTAATGGTTACATCTGCACCGGTGGTTTCGGTTTTGATATGTGCGGCAGTTATATTGCTGAGTCCTACGGAACCATTGGTACTGACTGCGCTCACTTTATCAGCTGTCAGGTCTGCACCTTTTATCTCTCCATTGGTAGTAACCAGCTGAATTGATTCCGCTACAAGCTCCGAGGCATGGATGGGGCTTTCGGTGGTGTCCAGCCGCAAATCTCCTGTCACTTCCAGCGGACTGGTTTCTATCGTGCCGCTGGTAGAATGAATGGCAAGATTCCCCTGGTAACTTTGCGGTATGTATAGCTCGATATAAGACTCAAGTTCTGAAAAGAAGGGTCGCTTCCCTTCTGTGACGAGCAGCGATCCGCTGCCTTCCGTGGTCTGAGCGTAATAGGTTTTCTTATTCTTACTCATGTATTCCTTTATGACGACCTTGTTTTCCTGCCCC
Organism: Anaerovorax odorimutans; assembly: GCF_024459955.1. Lineage (GTDB taxonomy): Bacteria > Bacillota > Clostridia > Peptostreptococcales > Anaerovoracaceae > Hominibacterium > Hominibacterium odorimutans_A. The sequence continues at coordinate 5,884 of NZ_JANFXK010000012.1, read as the reverse complement.
TCCAGCAAAATGATACCATCTGCGTCGTAATCCAGCTCGATATTTTGGAACCGGTCGGTATCAAACTTCAAGGTATTGACAAGGGAAGGCACGACCTCGCCCCCGCTGCATCCGCAAAAAACAACCGTTATCATTGCCGTGCCCAGTAAAATGGATAGTAATCTCTTTTTCATAAGTTTATTCCTCCTTATTTCTTTTTAATTGAACCATTCATTCAATACAACTGTAAAATTTAACGGAGCAGAAATTGCTCCGCAAGTTTTTCTCTACGTTGTCGGATATCCCTAACACTTGTACGCATGAATCAAATTATCCAGACATACCTTCTTCGCCGTTTCCACCGGCAGATCCTTTTCCAGTTCAAAGGCATCATTCATGATATGCATGCCCCACCAAGACAAAGTCTCAATAATCAGCTGCACACAATACTGAATATGCTCTGCTTCGCGGAATGTACCGTTTTTTATATAACCGGTAACATAGTCCAGCATCTGGTCAAAAAAGCACTTTCGGTATTCCTTATAGATGTCCACCAGCTTTTTCAGAGCATCCGGATTCTTTTCAATCATCAGACATCCGATGCCGTACCGAGAGATAATATCAAAGGCATCCGAAAGCATCTGTTCCAGAGGATACTGATCCAAATCGTCAAGATGGGATGCAAACTCCTTTGTATTATTTTCAAACACCTCCATAATTTCCTCTTCTAAAGATACAAACACTCCCGGGTCGATTGGAAGCTCAAATTCTCTATTTATAAAATCCGGGTCAATGGCTCCCTTCATAATGAAATTCAACAGATCCTCTTTTCCCCCAAAGTAAACATACAGCATTCCAGTGGAAAGGCCGATCTCTTTGGCAATATCCTTCATCTGAGTTCGGGCATAGCCTTTGTTAATGAACAAATGACTGGCTGCCTGAAAAATAACATCCATTCTATTTTTCATTCTCTACCTCCGATATATAATTGAACGATTCATTCAATACAAGTATACTCGATCTCCTCCCATCCGTCAATCGTTAATTCTATTGGAAAATGCCGCGCTTTCATTACAAAAAAAGAACCGCAGCTGCAGATCACATTACTATGAATTACAGCTGCGGTATTTTTAATGAAAATATCTCCTGTCTTAGTCAGCGCATGGTCCTTTTTATTTCAGCTGTTCGATGCAGCCGGATTGTATGGCGCTGATTTTTTCGGCAATCTTCTCTCGCGGCCAGTCCCACCATTTGATTTCCAGCAGATCTGAAATCGTTTGTGCGGAATAGCGCTTTCGAATGGGTTTTGCCGGTATGCCTCCCACGATCGTATAAGGCGGCACATCCTTTGTAACCAAGGCTCTCGTCCCGATGACCGCTCCATCTCCAATGGTGATGCCTGCCATTATCACTGCCTCATAACCGATCCAGACATCGTTTCCAATGATGATATCGCCCTTATTATCCCAGGCCTTCGTCACATCCTCGCGCCGCAGGTCCCACTCCTCAAAGAAAAGGGGAAAGGGATAAGTGGACATTGAGGACATGGTATGGTTGGCGCTGTTAAAAAGAAACTTTGCGCCGCAGGCAATGGAACAAAATTTGCCGATCCTGAGCCTGTCATGGTTGATCGGGTAATGATACAGCACGTTATTTTTTTCAAATAACGTTGGATCATTGACAAAATCATTATACATCGTAAAATCACCAACGCTTATGTTGGGATTCGTAATTACATTTTTTAAATATACGGTTTCCCGGTCTCCCGTACGGGGAAAAATTTGCTTCTCCGGAATAGTCATTTGAAATCCTCCTGTTTCTGTTATTGAATATAGCTAACTATTCCGGCAGAAACAATGCAGAGTTTCATAGAAACCACCTTCCTTTCATTTGTGGTTATTATACAATTCACTGCGTGAAATGGCAATAAGGAGTTGTCTATTGGAGATTTCGGCCTTTTCGGTTACTTGTAAAAAATTCCAATTCCCGTTTTATGTTCCAGATGGCACTCTGGGTTGTTTTGTGAACATACTTTTCTCGAATTGTGTGGAATATCCGAACAATTCAGGGCCGTCTCAAGCAGCAAACCACAAATTTATATAAATATCTGTTAATTTAAAAGCAATAAAATAAATTTCAATATTTGTATAACCTCATTTTATATTCCCTTCTGCCGCAAAAGATACCATAGGAACATAAACCGCAGATTTTTTCAATTCGTCATCCCCATCCCATCCCCGCAGCTGCGTAATTCGTCCCGATCATTTTTTCATACGCAAGCTCCAGTCCCCCACATTTTGGAAAACGGCGTAGCCTTGACCCGCCACTCAGGATTTCTTTTTAACAATCATAAATATATATGCGAGGACATAACCGATAACGCCGCCTCCGATCCCCCAGGCACCTATATTCTTTGCGTCAAGGGACTCCGTCTGCAAAAGCCACCCTATCACCAGCCCCACGACCATCCCTGCGGACGCTATATGCCAGCATGCGCTTTCATCTGTCGTTTCCAGTTCTTCTTCCTCCCGCACCAGAGAATCCAAAGTCACATCAAAAAGATCGGCAATCGCTTTCAAATTCTCGATATCCGGCATTCCCTTTCCGGTTTCCCATTTTGTAATCGCCTGCCGTGAAACGTTGAGCATGTCGGCCAGCTGTTCCTGCGAATATTCATTTTTGGTTCTCAGTTTCTTTAATTTTTCTGCGAATGTCATATTCATCACCTCATGCTCAGCATAGCAAAGCCCGCCCTTTTTGTCTGCTACGTTTCCCGCTCACACCGCTACTATTGGTAGCATCATTGATTTTTCAACAGTTTTCAGGGGATTTTCAACGGCCGCTTTTCTCAAAGTCCGCCTCATGTTCCATAAAAAAATCATAATAAGCCCGTATATTTTTCAGTTCTGTCCAGGGTTTTACATCCACGATTTCTTCATCCAAATCGTAAATCTTAGCGTTTTCTATGGAAAGCAGAAAAGGCGAGTGGGTCGAAATCACAAACTGACAGTTGAAATACCGCGCCGATTCTGCCAGAAAATGCATCAGCTTTATCTGGTTTTCCGCCGAAAGACTGTTTTCCGGCTCGTCCAAAAGATAGAGGGCGTTCTCTGTGATTTTTTCTGAAAAATACATGAAAGCGCTCTCTCCGTTGGACAATTCTCTTACGTTGTTCATCAGGTTTTTGCGCACATACTGTGACTGGGTTTTGCTGCGGGCCAGGTTCGCCTTTTTCAGCTGCTCGTAATCATCCAGCGAGTGAAAAGCAAAGTCCGCATATTTTAAGCTTAGATATTCGCTGAACAGCTCTTCCCGTTTTTGATCGATCCCTTCGTTGAGAGCGCGGATATTCAGCATATAGTCGAATACATCATCACTGGTAATAATACAGCTTTTCTCAGGGATTTCCCGCTGCAGGCCGCAGCTGCACAGGAAATCTACATACTGCTGGAAAAAGGCAGAATGATTAAATGCCGTTTCCCTCTTTAATTTTAGTTTTTCGGCAATGATATTGAGAACGGTCGTTTTACCGGATCCATTGCCTCCGTATAAAATGGTGATGGGTTCAAAATCCAGGCGTTCCAGCCCTTTTTGAGAAAGAACTTTAAGCGGATAGGCGCTATCATAGCAGGTCCGCTTTTCATCCATAAAGAGACTGACCTCCTCATCTTCATAGGGAAAGAAAAAGGTATCTAAATAAATCATAACTGCTTTCCTCATCTCGAATTTTCGTTAGATATCAAGAACAAAATCTCTTATGTCATGCCTTTTGCCGTCCCGCTCAAAGGCGTTTTCATGGAGGGCGGTTTGGCTGAATCCCAGCTTTTGCAGGATCTTAATGCTGGCAATATTTTCAGTCACCGCATCGGCATAAAGTGTCGCGCCCGGATAGTTGTCCCGCATATAAGCTATGATCCAGCCGGCACTTTTTTGGCCGATGCCCCGGCCCCAGTTTTGGCGGCTGATCTGATAGAAAAAGCCGAACTCTTTTTCATTTATGGCCGGACAGCCTGCCATGCCGCAGATTTCCCCGTCATAAAACAGGGTAAATATGGTTGGGCGGTCCAGCTTCTTTTGATTGTCCAGGAAAACAGCCAGACGGCTTTCCGCCTCCTGCCGGCTGCACGCTTCCTTGATGTTCGTATACCGGATTACTTCTTCGTTGGCCCACAGCGCCGCCAGCCCATCAAGGTGCTTGGCAGAAGCCAACTGGCAGTACAGACCGTTTGTCCCATTACTGGCCCCCTGCCCCGGATATTCCTGCTTCAGATCGCACTGCATCACATAATCATCCATGAAAAAGCCGCTGCCAATATCGTTCTTTTCTTCCCGCACCTTCACAAAGCCCATATGTTCATAGGCCGCTATGACCGGGTTGTTCCTGTTCACATTGAGAAAAACAGAAGAAAGCCCGCGCCGGAGCGCCTGGTCAATCACGAAATTGAGCATCTCAGTGGCACGTCCTTTGCCCCGCTCCTCTTTGTCCAGATAAAATTTACTTAAATATAATTTGTAATCCTTTGGATAAAAAGAAAGAAACCCTATATTCTTAGCGTTCTCGCTGATAAAATAATAAGTCGCCCCGGAAGCAATCTGCCTGCTGATCGCTTCCGGGGTCTGAAACTTTTCAATCATGTATTCGTTCTGCGCTTCCCCGATGATCGGCGTAAAGTAATCCCTGACGATACGTGTCGCCAGAGCGGAAAGTTCATCAATTTTTTCATTTTCTGCTGCTGATATTGGGGTAAACTCCATAGCCTCTATCTCCTTTTGATTTTTCTCTATCATACCACAAAAGCATTCTATACTAAAGAAATTCCCAACCGGCTTCCAATCCATTATCAAATTCTTGTCATTTTTTATTTACATTTTATTCCATATATGTTACAATATATTCCAGTTAAATATTTACATATAATGAAGGGGATTATTGTCATGTTAACATTGAAAAACGACCTGCTCTTCAAAGCGGTCTACGGCCGGGAGGACGAGAAATGCAAACAGGCCCTGATCGCCGTACTGAATTTGATTCTGGACCGCAAGGAAGACCCGATTGTCCGCATCCACTACCGCAATCCCTTCAACGTCCGCAAATTCGAGACGCAGAAGGAATCCGTCCTGGACATCAAAGTGGAAACCGGCCAGGGTGAGCTGCTGGACCTGGAAATCCACCTGCTTTACGACAAAAACTTCATCGCCCACGGCATCTATTATCATGCGGGCATGGTTCTCGAGGCCTTGGAACCCGGGCAAAATTATGGTATGATGAAAAAAACGATCAGTATTTTCATCACGGATTATGTCCAGTTCGCGCAAACGGACCGGTACCATACCACCTTCTGCCTGATGGAACGCCAGGACTTGTTTCCCCTGACCGATCTAGTGGAGATGCATTGGCTGGAATTGGCCAAGGTGAACCCGGCCAGGGACAAAACCGTCAGCCAGATGAGCCAGTTGGAACGGTACCTGGAATACCTGCGTTACGCAGGCGACCCGTCAGAGGAAGCGTACCTGACGCAATTGCGCAGACAGGGCGGGAAGGAGATCGACATGACGGAGAGATTGCTCAAGGAAGCAACCGCTGAGCAGATCATTCGGGAACAAGCCATTGCCAGGGAAAAGTTCATCATGCGGCAGAAGTCACGGGAGCAGCAGGAACGGGAAACGCAGGAGGCGCTGCGGGAAACCGAGAATTCTTTGAAAAAGACCAGGGAAGCTTTAGGGAAAACCGAAAAGGACTTGGAGAAAACTGAGGAAACCCTGGCACAAACCGAAAAGAATTTGGAAAAAACCGAGGATTCTTTGGCACAAACCGAAGAAACTCTGGCACAAACCGAAGAAAATTTGGAGAAAACCGAGGATTCTTTGGCACAAACCGAAGAAACTCTGGCACAAACCGAAGAAA
>NZ_JANFXK010000119.1 GCF_024459955.1 Anaerovorax odorimutans | reverse complement strand
ATCCCGATACTTTTTGATACGCCTGAAAGAGTGGGCGTTTTATGTTGACTGTACTATTTGAGTGTGTGTGCCGCGAAAAAGAAACAGGAATGAAAACAGGCATACAATCGCTTCGGTGACAGGAACGGTAAGCCAGATCCCTGTCAATCCAAATAATGACGACAAAATCCATGCGGCAGGAATGATCAGTATAAAGCCTCTTAAAACAGAGATGACAAATGCAAGTTTTGGTTTGTCGCATGAACATAAAAATGCAGATGCTATAATGTTCACTCCGGCAAAAAATAAGTTGATAAAATAAATTCTCATGCCTCCGGAAGCGATAGTTGTCAACAGAGGATCATCCGCCTTGTTG
>NZ_JANFXK010000118.1 GCF_024459955.1 Anaerovorax odorimutans | reverse complement strand
AAGAGTATGTTCCGGTAACAGAAGTTACATTAAATGTAACTGAGGCCAATTTGAAAGTCGGTGAGACAGTACAATTAACGGCTATAGTTGCACCGGATAATGCTAGCCAAGAAGTTCTCTGGGTATCTGATGCAGAGGGTATCGCTTCTGTTGATAGTGCAACTGGATTAGTTACAGCTAATAGTGCGGGAACGGCGATTATTACAGCAACTTCCACAATGAATCCGGAAAAGAAAGCACAATGTACAGTTGTTGTTACTCGTGATGATACAGCATTAGATGTAGCAATCAAAGCAGCAGAAGAGAAAATACGGGAAGAGAATTTTGAAAATAAATATACAGAAGCTTCAAAAACAGCTCT
>NZ_JANFXK010000117.1 GCF_024459955.1 Anaerovorax odorimutans | reverse complement strand
AAAAAATTTGATTTTTATAGGGATGCCCGCAGTAGGAAAGAGTACGGTCGGCATCGTTGTGGCGAAGCGTCTCGGAATGCAGTTTATCGATACAGATCTGTTGATCCAGGAGCAGGAGAAGAAACTTTTGTGTGAGATTATAGCCGAAGTGGGAGAAGATGGGTTTATTGAGATCGAAAACAGGGTGAATGCAGACGTCGATGCGGAAAACGCGGTCATTTCCCCGGGCGGAAGTGTGATTTATTGCGAAGAGGCGATGAAACATTATAAAAATATCGGAACGGTCGTATATTTGAAAGCGTCTTATCAGACAATAAAAAAGAGAATCCGCAATCCGAAAAAGCGCGGAGTTGTTCTGCGCGACGG
>NZ_JANFXK010000116.1 GCF_024459955.1 Anaerovorax odorimutans | reverse complement strand
GTTTAAATTTTGTATTCTTTCGAATACCTCGATTTCGCGTTGTAAATTTGTTTTTTATTTACACTCTTTTCATTATTCAGTTTTCAAGGTACATGCCACTCTGTCCAGCGTCACCGCAAGATCCAAAGCAGCAAAAGAAACTCGACATAGCTCGTTTCTCATAAAAAAATCTCCAAAAGAGATTTTGGTGGAGAATAAGGGGCTCGAACCCTTGACCCCCTGCGTGCAAGGCAGGTGCTCTCCCAGCTGAGCTAATTCCCCATATATCAAAACCTTCGATTAAAATTAAAGGAAGGTTTTGATGAAACCTTTCGGTTATAAACTCATAGTGCAGAAACTTTCGTCTCCTTAGAAAGGAGGTGATCCAGCCGC
>NZ_JANFXK010000115.1 GCF_024459955.1 Anaerovorax odorimutans | reverse complement strand
AGCGAATACGGGCAGAGGTTGGAAGATGAAAGAAATTTTTGAGTTGCTGAAACAAGTTTTAAACAGAGAATTTATCCGTGCGGTGCTCAGCAATCCGAGGACGAAGGACGGCGTCGTGAAAGCGAAAGTCCGTCCTCTTGAGAAAAACGGCGATTTCATGTTTCAGGTAGAAAAGTTTACGAAGACGCAGGCGTTTCATGAAAACATAAACTGCAAAGATGCAGCGGAAATACTGGCAGGTCATATGGAAAATTTCCGGCAGATGCAGATCGAGACTGTTCAGGCGGAATATACGGTTCTTGTGAGCAAGAAAGGAAAAATTTCGATCAAGCGGAAAAACCGAAAAAGCGCAGCGCCTCCGGCAGAGCTTTCA
>NZ_JANFXK010000114.1 GCF_024459955.1 Anaerovorax odorimutans | reverse complement strand
CATCGGCTGCAATTTGTGCTATCTGTTGAGGAAAGTTGTGGGGTTGCAGGGTGTCAGGCAGGCTGCAAGGCGCTAAAACAGCCCGCAAGCCGGGTGTGGTGGTTGTAAACGTTGGAAAAGGTTCAACATTCCGCCAAAACCCGCGGCTATGTTGATAAAAATATAGATAGTCACTTTTAGTTGTGAAATAAGGTAATTGTGCGGCTGGCAAGAGCGAAAAGCTGTTGGGAGAAATGTAAAATAAAGGGGTTTTGCTTTTTTCTACAACATTGGATGCGATTTGTGCTATCTGTTGAGGAAAGTTGTGGGGTTGCAGGGTGCCTGGCAGGCTGAGGGGCGCTAAAACAGCCCGGAAGCCGGGTATGTGTGGCTGCAA
>NZ_JANFXK010000113.1 GCF_024459955.1 Anaerovorax odorimutans | reverse complement strand
ATATTCTTCTTCGGTCAGAAGCTGCTTCAGTTCCGAATATTCCTTTGTCCATGCGCTTTTTGTTTCATCAAAAACATCTGGCAAACCGCCCCAGCCCACATAGCCGGAAAGAATTTCTTGTTCGGCCGGTGTGGCAAGTCGCCCTTCTGTTTCACATGCTTTCAACGTTTGAATAGCCGCAACATTGGCCCTGTATTTTTCTTTTGGGCCGCCTTGTCCCAAAACGTCATTTTGTATGCGGTATTGGTGCCGCTCTGCTTCCCGTGTATTTTTCGACAGGCTCTCTTGTTCTGTGCCGGATGGTTCCTTTTGCTTTTCAGTCCCTTCGATTGCAGCGGTTTTCTCAATAGATTCTCTGACCACCTCTTTCTGGGGAGAAGAAAAAGCAG
>NZ_JANFXK010000112.1 GCF_024459955.1 Anaerovorax odorimutans | reverse complement strand
TTTTTATGAGCTACATATCAGAAATTTTTGATCGGTTGGACGTTCAAAATATTCGTGAGTTCCTGCTGCGCGGCGTCGAATGTCCAGAAATCAATCCGATGGGTTATCAGGAAAGGCTTGAGCTTGCGGAAACAAAAGTAAGGGAGCAAATTCGCAAAAGGTATCCTAAATTGCAGGAGGATGAAGATCTTATGGACCGCGTATTGTCATACGGAAGTGAAACAGAAGATGTATATATGGAGATCGGTTTACAGTGTGGGTTTATCTTGGCCATGCGACTCTTTAAAAATACGGACAGAAAGGAGGTGTAACGTCTATGGGAAAAAGGACAGGAACGGAAAGAGATCGGCAAACGGTTCGTTTTCTAAAATGGATCGAACGTTATCCCGG
>NZ_JANFXK010000111.1 GCF_024459955.1 Anaerovorax odorimutans | reverse complement strand
TGGTAGAGGAGCATCGTATGCAGGCAGAAGCGAACCTGAAAGGGTTGGTGGACCGCATACGAGAGAGAATGTTGGCATGAGTAGCGAGAGACGGGTGAGAATCCCGTCCGCCGAAAATCTAAGGTTTCCTGAGGAAGGTTCGTCCACTCAGGGTAAGTCGGGACCTAAGCCGAGGTCGAAAGACGTAGGCGATGGACAACTGGTTGAGATTCCAGTACCACCGAAAGTCGCTATGGAGCGAAGTGGGGACACAGAAGGATAAGCAGAGCGCGCCGTTGGTAGAGCGCGTGCAAGCGTCGAGGGAGTCCGGGGAGGCAAATCCCCCTGGGCAATTCCGAGGCGTTACGCGGAGGGAAGAATAGTACCGGAAGCTGCTGATTTCACGCTGTCA
>NZ_JANFXK010000110.1 GCF_024459955.1 Anaerovorax odorimutans | reverse complement strand
TTTGTTTCATAATTTCTTCTAAGTCTTCATCCGATAACAGTTCATAGGCCGTATCCGACTCTTCCCATACCGTGGCTTGATCCAAACGGTCTGCCAGTGAAATCTCCGCAACAGCCATGGTCACTTCTCCATGCCGGTATGGCTCTGCCTTTCCATCAGTTGTCAAGTTCACGTTCGGATGTTTTAAAATGTCGAATTTCTCGTCCATAATCGGACGCTCACCCCGAATAAAAAGAAGCGCGTAGCGATTGTCCAGCATACGCACTTCATCCGGTGTCATTAGCTCCCTGCCTGAGAGTTGATAGTTCGTTGAATAGTTCCCGGAATGACCGGTAGATTTTCCATAGGTGTTCATATCAATGGTGGCTTTCCCAAGCAGCTCACTGACGTATTTAT
>NZ_JANFXK010000011.1 GCF_024459955.1 Anaerovorax odorimutans | reverse complement strand
TGAAAATGAATCGAAACTCTACCAACTTGCCCGCAGATACATTATAATACTGTATGAGTGTTATTTGTAAGGTAAGAAAAAAAGGAGTTTACCGATGGATCAGAATATACATATGGAAAGCCAGTTTGAAAATCTGCGCGGGCAGCTCGCGATCGACTGCGGGGCATGCTGCGGACTTTGCTGCATCGCTCTTTATTTTGCCAAATCAGAGGGCTTTCCAACGGATAAAAAGGCAGGTAAGCCTTGTGGGCAGCTGCTCAACGACTTTCGCTGCAAGATCCATCCGCAGCTTGCGGAAAAGGGTCTGAAAGGCTGCATGGCCTACGACTGCTTTGGGGCGGGACAGAAAGTCACACAGAGCATCTATGGAGGCGCCACCTGGAAAAACATGCCCCCGGATCAAGCCGCAGAAATGTTTGACGTTTTTCTGCGGGTGTGCCGGCTGCATCAAATCCTGTGGTATCTCATTGAGGCCATATCTTTGACTCCGGCGCAGAAACTGAAAAATGAGCTGAAAGGGCTCATCATAAAAATCCAGACCACAGCCGGAAGTTCGCCCAAAGATATCTGCGCCTTTGATTTGGAAGAATATCGCAGCAGGGTGAACCATGCCCTAAAGGAAGCAGGAGAATGTGTGCAAAAGGAGGTTAGGGGGAGCATCGAAAAAGCGCAGATAAGAAAGGATCTTTGCGGCCGGGATTTTGGCCGGGCAGATCTGAGCGGAGAGAATTTTTTCATGGCGTTGATGATTTCTTCCAACTTGAGCGGCTGCAGACTGAGGGGAACCAATTTCCTGGGAGCGGACCTGCGAGACGCGGATCTGCGGGACGCAGATCTAAGCGAGAGCATCTTTCTTACACAGATGCAGATCAACGAAGCAAAGGGCAGCAAGCACACCCGTCTGCCGGGATGGCTTGTGCGGCCGGGACACTGGAAATAAAACGCAAAGTGAGCTATTCTTGCAAACCCGCCGGCCAATTGGTATAATAGACCCCAAGCAAAAAGCGGAAGAATGTGGAAATCCCCTGTGGCAAGACGATGCGGGAATAGCGCAGGATGCTTAAAACAAAGAGAAAAGGGAGGAAATAAATATGAAAATTGTACTGCTGGAATCTCTGGCTGTCAGCCAGGAGCTTCTCGACCAATATACGGCGCCTTTAAAGGCGGCAGGCCATACTTTTGAGGCTTATGAAAGAGACGACGATCCCAACAAGCAGATCGAAAGAGTAAAGGATGCGGATATCCTGATGATCGCCAATATGCCGTTAAAGGGACAAGTTATCGAAAACTGTCCAAACCTCAAGTTTATCGACATCGCTTTCACAGGCGTGGATCACGTGGATATTGAAGCAGCCAAAAAGCGGGGCATTTCCGTAAGCAATGCCTCCGGCTACTCCAATGATTCGGTCGCGGAACTGACCCTGTGTATGATGCTGTCCCTCCTGAGAAACGTTCCCCAGGTTGAGGCGCGCTGCCGCAGCGGAAAGACTAAGGATGGATTGGTAGGCAGTGAGCTGCGGGGAAAGACCGTAGGCATTATCGGTACAGGGGCCATCGGAAGCAGAGTTGGAGAATTGTGCCGCGCATTTGGATGCAGGACCATTGCATATAATGGCTTTTCCAGCAAAATCAGCACACAGGAGATGGAATACATGCCGCTGGAGGAAATGCTTTGCCAGTCGGACATCGTAACCCTGCACTGTCCTGTGACCGAGCAGTCCAAAAACATCATCAATGCCGAGTCAATTGCCTCAATGAAGGACGGGGCCATTCTCATCAATGCGGCCAGAGGGCCGGTAGTGGACTCCCAAGCCCTTGCGGACGCACTGAACGGCGGAAAACTGGCGGGCGCAGGCATCGACGTGTTTGAAACGGAGCCGCCGCTTGAACCGGAACACCCGCTGCTTCATACACCCAATACCATCGTAACCCCTCACGTAGCCTTTGCCACGGAGGAATCCATGGAAAAACGGGCAAAGATCGTCTTCGACAATATCCACAAGTGGATGGACGGAAAACAGATCAATCAAATCATCTGATGACAGGAGAAAACTATGGAACTTGAAACGCTGATAAAAGACTGTCCGCTGGTCGGACCCATGAGCGAGTACAGAGAAATCTACTGGGGAAATCCCCAGTACGGGCAGGAGGCGCGGCTTCCTTTTACCATGGCGGATATCGACGACGCAGAAGCAAGGCTCAATCGTTTCGCGCCATATATAAAGAAGGTTTTTCCCGAGACGGAAGATACAGGCGGAATCATCGAATCGCCGCTTAAGGAGATTCCCAGGATGGGGCAGGTGCTGGACATCGAAGGCAGATTGTTTCTCAAATGCGACAGTCATCTGCCGGTGTCCGGTTCAGTGAAGGCCCGCGGCGGCATTTACGAAATTTTAAAGCTGGCAGAAGAAATCGCAGTCAAAAACGGCATGCTGTCCCTGGATGATGATTATGGAAAACTGGCGGAAGAACCCTTTCGCGAGCTGTTTTCCCAATACAGCGTCGCAGTCGGTTCAACGGGCAACCTGGGACTTTCCATCGGCATCATCAGCGCTGCCCTGGGATTCAAGGTGACGGTCCATATGTCAGCCGATGCCCGCAAGTGGAAAAAGGATCTTCTGCGGGAAAAAGGCGTTAACGTGATCGAATACGCGGATGACTACCAGAACGCGGTGGCGGAAGGCAGAGCGCAGGCAGCGAAGGACCCCAAATGCCATTTTGTAGACGATGAGAATTCGAGGGATCTGTTCCTCGGCTATTCGGTAGCGGGAAAGCGCCTGCAGACGCAGCTGGCAGAGCAGAATATTCCGGTGGACGAAACGCACCCGCTGTTTGTGTATCTGCCCTGCGGTGTCGGCGGTGCTCCCGGCGGCGTGACCTTCGGCCTCAAAACCGTATTGGGACCCCACGTCCACTGTATTTTCGCAGAGCCAACCCATGCTCCCTGCATGGTACTGGGAATGATGAGCGGCCTTCACGATCAGATCAGTGTCCGCGACATTGGCCTGGACGGCAGAACCGAAGCCGACGGGCTGGCAGTGGGGCGCCCTTCCAAGCTTGTGGGGGCAGTTATGCGCACGCTGGTACAGAGCTGCTATACGGTGGAGGATGATAAGCTTTATCGGTACTTAAAGCTGCTGGCCGATCAGGAAGATATTTGGATTGAGCCTTCTGCCTGCGCAGGGTTTGAAGGCCCGGTACATATGCTGTACAGCGACCGGTGCCAGGCGTCCCATATCGTTTGGGCCACCGGCGGAAACATGGTGCCCAAAGAAGAGATGCGGCACTATTACCAAAGAGGAAATGAATTGGAAGCAAGAGAGTAAGGAGGCTGCGATGGACGGACAGAAACGAATGGAAGCATATTTAGACAAAACCATGCATGAAAATAATGTCGGACAGGAAAAAACGATCAACGGGATGATGAAATCCGTAAAAGTGGGATGTTCTTATGAAGATAAATCCATTTCTTTAGGATTCCCGGTTCTCCAGTGGCAGGCCAATCGGGCGGGGATGATGCACGGAGGAGCCATCTGTACCGCCTTTGATATGGCCGCCGCCGCAGTAGCCAGATTCTGCGCCGGTGAAAATTACGCGCCGACTATCAGCCTGGATGTGAAATATATCCGCCCGGTCAAGCTGGGAGACACTATGATCGTAACAGCAAAGGCCACGGCGGCAGGCAAACGGATTACCCAGATCGTCTGTGAAGCGGTGAGCCAGGAGACGGGAAAACTGGTAGCCACAGCAGCCACCGTATATATGAACGTAGATACAACCAAGGAAAAAAGATAGGCTGTCTTTAAGAGCTCGTCAGAGTGAAAGCTTTGCGAATGTTTAAAAACATTTGAAGCTTTCCCATGATGCGCTCTTTTTTCGGGCAGGCAAAGATATATACTGAAGATAATTTATTCATCCGAGAATTTTTATAAATTCATACTTGAATAAACATAAAAAGCGATGTATAATTATCTGAATGAAAAAATAAAGATGAGAATAAAAAGGATGAAGACTATGGACAACAATAAGGAAAAAATGGAAGGTCTGCTGTATTTGGAGGACGGATCGGTCTATAAAGGACATGGATTCGGATTCAAAGGTACTGCAGTGGGGGAATTGGTATTCAATACTTCTATGACCGGATATCAGAAGATATTAACAGACCCGTCCTATAAAGGACAGGTTATTACGATGACTTATCCGCTGGTGGGAAACTACGGAATCAGCGATATTGACAACGAATCCGGCAGCATTCATGCCTTTGGATTAGTGATTAAAGATTTGTGCCAGAAGCCGTCCAACAGCAACAGTGTTAAATCGCTGGATGAATGGCTCGTTGAACAGAGAACACCGGGAATCTGGGGAGTGGATACAAGAAAAATCACCAAAAAAATCCGTACGGAAGGAACGGTGAAATGCGTAATCAGCAATGAGGGCATTTCCATTGAAGAGGCCAAAAAGATCTGCGAAACCAATTCGCTGAGAGGCGACTGGATGAAAGCAGTCTCCGCGCCTGAAAGGATGACTCTGGGAGACGGCGGCGAGTACAAAGTAGCTGTGCTGGATTTCGGCGTAAAGCTGAGCATACTGAAATCCCTCATGAAAAGGGGATGCGAGCTGGAAATGTTTCCATACGGCACACCGGCCGAGGAAATCCTGGCATATCACCCGGACGGTATCTTTTTGACCAACGGACCCGGAGATCCGCAGGAAGCAACGGAAGCTGTAAAAGAAACGGCTGTTTTGCTGCGGGATGCGGGAGTGCCGATCTTCGGCATCTGCATGGGACATCAGATTCTGGCGCTGGCGGCCGGCGGACAGACCTACAAGCTTAAATACGGTCATCGCGGCGGCAATCACGGCGTCTATGATAAAGATACAAAGCGTTCTTACATAACTTCTCAGAACCACGGTTATGCGGTAAAAATGGAAAGCATCATGCTTAACGGCATGGAGGTAACTCATCTGAACCTGAACGACGGTACGGTAGAGGGAATGGAGCACAGAGACCTGCCTGTCTTTTCCGTGCAGTTTCATCCGGAAGCATCGCCGGGACCCAACGACAGCGCATATCTCTTCGATAAATTTGTAACTCTGATGAAAGGTGGTAAGGATAATGCCTAGAAAAGCTTCTTTAAATAAATTACTAATCATTGGCTCCGGCCCTATCATCATCGGCCAGGCGGCGGAATTCGATTATGCCGGCACCCAGGCCTGCAAAGCGATCCGTGAAGAAGGGATCGAGACCATTCTGGTGAATAGCAATCCGGCGACCATCATGACGGACAAAGGAATCGCCGATAAAGTATATATGGAACCTCTTACAGAGGAAGCCCTAGAACAGATATTGGAAAAAGAGCGCCCTGACGGAATTCTGGCAGGCTTCGGCGGCCAGACCGGTCTGAATCTGGCGATGGCCCTGGAGGAGCATGGAATTTTAGAAAAATATGGCGTAAAACTTTTGGGCGTCAACAGAGAGAGCATCGAAAAGGCCGAGGACAGGGAGGAATTCAAAAAGCTCATGCTGGAAATCGGCGAACCGATTCCGCCCAGCATCATTGCCACCAATATAAAGGAATGTTTTGAGTTTGTACAGCAGATCGGCTATCCGGTAATCATCCGTCCGGCCTACACTCTGGGCGGCACTGGCGGCGGCGTCGCGACCAACGACGACGAGCTGCGGCTGCTTTGTCAGAGAGGTATGGAAAACAGCGCCATCGGTCAGATTTTACTGGAAAAATCCGTGGCCGGCTGGAAAGAGATCGAATACGAAGTAATCCGCGACAGCAGGGACAACTGCATCATCATCTGCAGCATGGAGAATCTCGACCCGGTGGGCGTACATACGGGCGACAGTATCGTAGTGGCGCCGACCCAGACCTTAAGAGACGAAGAATATCAGATGTTGAGAGATTCCTCGGTAAAGATTATCCGCAGTCTGGAGATCGAGGGCGGCTGCAACGTTCAGTTCGCGCTGAATCCGGATAACGGAGAATACATTGTAATTGAGGTTAACCCTAGAGTAAGCCGTTCATCCGCTCTGGCGTCCAAAGCGGCCGGCTATCCCATCGCCAAGATCGCAGCCAAGATCGCCCTGGGATATAATCTGGATGAACTGAAAAATTATGTTACTCATGAAACAAGCGCCTGCTTTGAGCCGGTATTAGACTACTGCGTGGTAAAGTTTCCAAAATGGCCCTTTGACAAGTTCAGAACAGCTTCCAGAAAGCTGGGAACACAGATGAAGGCCACCGGCGAAGTCATGTCCATATGCAGAACCTTTGAAAGCGCCCTTTTAAAAGCGCTGACTTCCGTAGAGATCAAGTGCGACGGCCTGCGCATCCCCTTCGTCACCAATCTGGACGACGAAAAACTGATGGAAAAGCTGGCCGCCTGTGATGACGAACGTATCTTCTGCAT
Organism: Anaerovorax odorimutans; assembly: GCF_024459955.1. Lineage (GTDB taxonomy): Bacteria > Bacillota > Clostridia > Peptostreptococcales > Anaerovoracaceae > Hominibacterium > Hominibacterium odorimutans_A. The sequence goes on along the minus strand of NZ_JANFXK010000011.1, from coordinate 135,033 downwards.
TGCCGAGGCACTGAGAAGAGGATTGACGGATGTGGAGGGGCTCTATGACCTGCTGAAAATTGACCGCTGGTTCCTCAACAAGATCAAAGGCATCATTGATATGGAAACGGCTCTCAAGACGCAGCATCTCACAAAAGAACTCCTTTACGAAGCGGAGTCCAGAGGTTTTACGGACAGCGAGATCCTGGAGCTTTCGGGAGTGCCCAGAGAGGTACTGCAGGATATCCGTATCTACAATGACATTTTCCCGGTGTATAAAATGGTCGATACATGCGGCGGCGAATTCGACGCGGCCACTCCGTATTACTATTCCTGCTACGACGCAGAGGATGAAGTGGAGGTCAGCGATGAAGAGAAAATTCTGGTAATCGGGTCAGGTCCCATCAGGATCGGCCAGGGAATCGAATTCGATTACTGCTGTGTGCAGGGCGTATGGGCAATCAAAGATCTGGGCTACGAAGCCATCATCATGAACAACAACCCGGAAACCGTAAGCACGGACTTCGATACCTCCGACAAGCTGTACTTTGAATCCCTTCATATTGATAACGTGATGAACGTAATCAAGAAGGAGCGCCCGTACGGCGTGATCCTTCAGTTCGGAGGACAGACCTCTTTGAACCTGGCGGAAAAGCTCAACAGCCGGAGCATCAATATTCTGGGTACTCCGTATAAATATATCGACCTGGCCGAAGATCGGGAAAAATTCTGCGATCTGCTGGATGAACTGGGAATCGCGGTTCCCCAGGGACTGGCAGTGACTACGGCGGAGGAAGCCTTTGCGGCTGTGGAAAAGCTGGGCTATCCGCTGGTGGTAAGGCCTTCTTACGTAATCGGCGGAAGAGCCATGCAGGTGGTATACAGCGACGTAGAGTTAAAACGCTATCTAAAGGAAGCGGTTTCCATTTCCACCGAGCACCCTGTACTGATCGACAAATACGTTCAGGGCAAAGAGATCGAGGTTGACGCCATTGCCGATGGGGAAGATGTGCTGATTCCGGGAATTATGGAGCATATTGAACGAACCGGCGTCCATTCCGGCGACAGTATTTCCGTATATCCGCATTTCACTCTTTCCAAGGAAGTGGAGGATACACTGATCGATTACACCAAGCGGATCACAAAGGCGCTGAACGTTGTGGGCCTTGTCAATATCCAGTATGCTTACGACGGCCATAAAATCTATGTTATCGAGGTGAATCCGAGAGCATCGAGAACGGTTCCGATTCTCAGCAAGGTGACGAAGGTTCCGATGGTCAAGCTGGCTGTGGCTGCTATGCTGGGACACAAGCTGGCGGATTCAGAATACGGAACAGGCCTTTACAAGCGGTCGGATTATTACGCGGTCAAGGTTCCGGTATTCTCCAACGCCAAACTGACCAATATGGACATGGCCCTGGGACCTGAAATGAAATCCACCGGTGAAGTTCTGGGAATGGATAAAGACTTGAGTAAGGCGATCTACAAGGGATTTTTAGCAGCAAATATGAAGATCCCCACAGAAGGCAATATCTTTGTTACCCTGAGAGATCCGGATAAAAACGCGGCTACGGCTAAGACCCTTAAGCGGTACGAGCAGTCAGGCTTTAAGCTGTACGCCTCCGAGGGAACCGGCGCCTTTATGAAAGAAGCCGGGATCGCGGCGGAAGTGATTCCCTACGATCAGGCAAAGCAGATGATCGGCGAGGAAATCAAAATGGTCATCAATACGCCGAAGGTAGCCAACCGTCCGGGAAGCGACACCTTCCCCATCAGGCGCAAAGCGATTGAACGGGGACTGCCTGTTCTGACCTGCCTGGATACGGCTGCGGCATTCCTGATTGCCATCAACCTTAAACAGAAGGGCGTAGAACTGGACTACGAAGTGATGTAGTGAGCGGTGCTCCGCTATAAATAAGCGTGATAAGATTTAAAAATTCTTTATAATAAAAAAGGCGTATGTAGCACAGCGCCTTTTTTGCTATGGCCCACAATCTTGGATGGCTCCACAGCAAGATACAAAAAAATCAAAGGCTGTCGCATCCGTTTCTTGCTGATACGACAGCCTCTGTCATTATGTTTTCTGTCAATATGCCTAGAACCGATCGCTATAATTCAGCATTTGCCGCAGCCGTCCGCCTGAGGGCGGCTTTTTCTTCGGGCTGAGGCTGGAATAATAGACGATGGCGCAGTTGAATTCTTCCGGCGAAGTATGGATAATCGCATAGGAACCGTCGCTTCCGTCTCTTGGCAGGGAAAGGCTGCCGGGGTTGACCAGATAGATTCCGCCCGCTTCTTCGTAGGCCGGCCGGTGGGTATGGCCGAAGAGGACAGCTTTGCAGCCCAGCTCCTCAGCTCGATAGACCAGGTTCAGCGGTGACATCTTTACGTTATCCATATGCCCATGGGTCAGGAGCAGCTTGCCGTATTCCGTTTCAAGGATGCGGTAATCGTCAGAGTTGTAGGAGCCGTCCATATTCCCTTTAACAGAAACCACTTCCGTTTCCAGCTCCTTCTCCAGACGCCGGGCGTCCTCTATATAATCACCCAAGTGAACGACCAGATCCACATTGGTCAGTTTGGCCCAGACTTCCGTAACCTTTTCCGTCCTTCCATGGGTATCGCTAATAACAAAGATCTTCATGCACATATACCTCCGATAATGGGATTGTAACATAAGATGAAGCGGTTGACTAGGCCCGGGGTATAGAGTAAAATTGTTTTGTCTGAGTTAGAGGAGGTAGAAATGAAAATAGAACTGAAAGAAAACGGCCAGCCGTCCAGAGATGAGATCCTGGAAATGGCCCGCGGACAAAAACAGGTGATCATCGCAGGTGAGGAACCGCTCAGCCGCGTGGGGATCGTTGATATCGTAAAAAAACTGCAAAATGAAGAAATCTACATACAGACAGACGGGCAGGAACTGGAGCCTATGGCGGAAAAGCTGAAAAAAGCAGGATTGACGGGCGTGATCATAGAGGTGAACACGATGCGTTATACCCGCTATAAAAACAGCAATAACGGCAAGGAACTGGCAAAAGTCGTAGACGGAATCAATAAAGCGGTGGATCAGCAAATGAAGGTTCGTCTGAACGTTTCCCTGGAAAAGGGATTCAGCGATGATGAGGTGCTGGATTTTGTGCAGCTGACCTTCCAGCACGCCTACGAGATCGTTTTCCTGCCGACCATGCCTTACGAAGAGATCAAGGCCAAGATGCGTCTGTTCCCGGTGGAAGGTGATTACGGCGATGTGGAAATGTTCAAATATGCCGGAGCACGGGGGAAGATCGGATTCTTAAAGTAGTTTCTGTATTTTTTCATAATAAAACAGAAAAAACAGGCAGCGCGAAAAAAGCGCTTTGCCTGTTTTCCATTTTTGCCTTTTACTTTATGACCAGCCGGTCCAGGATTTCTTCGATCCTTTCAATGCAGCCGCCGCATACGGAGCCTGCTTCCGTTTCTTCCAAGATATCCTCATAGGTCTGCGCTCCATTGTCAATGGCATCTTCAATTTCGCCATAGGATACGGATTTGCACAAACAAACAAATTCATTTCTATCCATGATCGGTCTCCTTCTCTGTATATATTTCTATATATACATTAACCCGATCAGGAAATGTTATTCATCAAATTTCTTCTACAATATAAACGCCCTCCAAGTGGCTGAATTCATCAATAGCCTGACTGTGCCCCATGTTTTTGGGCAGGATCATGGAAAGATGAAAAGCGATGCCGCCCGGACTGACGGGATTATCCTGACTCAGATGTGTTTCGTAAAACGCTGCGTCCACGGTCCTTACATGCTTGATAAAGGCCCGAAAGTGCTCCACGGAATCGATTTCAATGTAGAGGTCGATAGCCCGGGAATTTCGGTAAAAATAATTTTCGATTTTCGGAAGCAAAGCCAGGCTGATGAAGATGACTGCTGCCGCGATGATCGCTCCCGAATAAAATCCGATCCCCAGCGCCAGGCCCAGACAGGCGGAAGCCCACAGGCCCGCCGCCGTAGTAAGTCCCTTTATTTTATGACGCCCAGTCACAAGGATCGTTCCCACGCCGAGAAAACCTACGCCGGTGATAACCTGCGCGCCCAAACGGGCAGGATCGCCGCTCCCGTAGATCTGACAGATATATTCATTAGTCAGCATCGCCAGCGTTGCTCCCACGCATACCAGGATATGGGTTCGAAAGCCGGCAGGATGGCGGTTGGCTCCCCGCTCCAGCCCGATAATGCCGCCGAAGATCACCGCCAGAACCAGGCGAAACGCCGTAGAGAATAAATTGATGTTGTAAAAGCAATCCGGTAAGGTATACATTTCTGTCCTCCGTTCGATTATTGTGATTATTATTATACCATAAATCAAAGTTATGTGATAAACTTAGGTATGAAATAAAGGAGGACCGCATGTACCAGGAATTATTGAAACAGAAGATCGATCTGAGCCTGCGAAGACCGTTTAAAAATGAAACGAATTTAAAGATCAAACGGATCAATGAGCTGGATTATATATATGGGGGCCTGACTCTGGACGGCACCGACCTTTCCCGGCAGGAAGTCGAGGGAATGATGGAGGGCGTGATACCGGGCACGGCTTCTCTGAAAGAATGTGTTTTTATAAAAAATTATCTCAATGCGCTGGAGCTGATAAGAAATTCTCTGTCCATGAAGAACAGTCTGGATACGCGTCTGCTTCTAAAGCTGCACGGCACGCTGACGGGAAGCAGTTCAGGCTTTCGCAGGAGTACGCCGACGGTGGTGGATTTCCGGCACGTGCCGCCGCATCACTCTGAGATCGAAGAACGTCTGGGCAAGCTGTTTCAGGCCGCGTACAAGACAGGAGCCAATGAGATACGCAGCGCCGCCCGGATTCATTGCGGAATCATGGACATCTATCCCTTTGAGCGGTACAGCGAGGCCATGGCCCGCATGGCGATGAACTACTATCTGGAGGAAAGAGGGTTCTACCCGGTTGCTTTGGGCTATAACCGGCGCGAGTATATAAAAACGGTCACCGAATGCCTTAAGGACAAGGACATCACCATCTTTTTCTGGGGACTGGAACGGGCGGAATTCAACAAGCAGGATTTGATACGTCAAATTGTGGAAGGAGACGAGGAAGCGGATACATAGGATTTGAACGCGCCCGGTCTGTTTTGTATGGAACGGAGCGCCGATACGGCGGAATCATTGGTGCAAACGGACAGAGATACGAGGTGTTTTACCGTTATCTTTGTTGCTTGTTCCTATTTGGATTGATATAATTTTAGTAGCATGAAATTATTCTGTGATTCCGCCATATAGTTCAAATGGATGCCTTTCGAAAGGCAACTGAGAATGAAAGGAAAAGGAGACAATCACATGGAAGAAAAAACTGTACTGGCTCTCGGCGAAGCCGGAGTAGATACGGAGGCCGCGCTCAGAAGGCTGGGCGGTAACGCGGCATTATATGAAAAAATACTGATGAAGTTTTTGGACGATCAGAGTTTTTCTGAGATCGGGCCGGCTTTAGATCAGGATGATTACGAAACCGCGCTGAAAGCGGCGCATACCCTGAAGGGGGTATCCGCCAATTTGGGAATGGATCGTCTGGCCGATGCCTGTGCGGAAGTGGTTAACCATATCCGCGCAAATGAGCCGGACCCTGCGAAAAACGCGTATCCGGAACTGGAGAAGGCTTACCGGGCTGTCTGCATGGCCCTGGCTAACGAAGAGAACGCCTGATTCAGCAAAGGGCTTCGCAGATAGAGGAGGAATAGGGAGCATGTGCCGGGATACGATATTAATTGTCGATGATATGGAGATCAATCGTACAATCCTCTGTAGTTTGTTTAAAGATGAATATCAATTGCTGGAAGCGGAAAACGGAGAACAGGCGCTGCTTCTGCTCAACCAGTATCACAGCAGCATTGCCATTATGCTGCTGGATGTTGTGATGCCTGAAAAGAATGGATATCAGGTCCTGGAAGAGATGAACGGAAACGGGCTGCTTTCCGAAGTCCCGGTAATTGTCATCACGGCGGACGATTCTCTGGAAGGGGAGCTGAGGGCCTTTGACCTGGGCGCTTCCGATATTATAGCAAAACCTTTCGAGCCGCATGTGGTAAAGCGAAGGGTGGATAATATCATAGAGCTGTATCTGCACAGGCATAATCTGGAGGATCTGGTGGACGAACAGGCGATAAAACTGCGGGAGTCCAACGATGTATTGATCGATGCGCTTTCATCGGTTATCGAGTATCGGAGTCTGGAATCCGGACAGCATATAAAGCGAATTCGTCTGCTGACGAAAGTCCTGCTTGAAGAGGTCAGAGAAAGCTGTCCTGAATACGGGCTGAATGAACATAAGATAAATGCCATTGCTTCGGCTTCGGCTATGCACGATATCGGTAAGATCGCCATACCGGACAATATCCTCAATAAGCCGGGCAGGCTTACGTACGAAGAATTTGAGATTATGAAGACCCATTCGCTCAAAGGCTGTGAGATTCTGGCAAGTCTTTCACGCATGGAGGACAAGGAATATCTGCGGTACGCTTATAATATCTGCCGTCACCACCACGAAAGATGGGACGGAAACGGTTATCCGGACGGCCTTGCGGGAGATGCCATTCCAATCTGCGCACAGGTTACGGGCATTGCGGATGCCTATGATGCTTTGACCTCCGACCGGGTATATAAAAAGGCAATTGCCCATGAACGGGCGGTCGAAATGATCCTCAATGGAGAATGCGGCGTGTTTTCTCCAAAGCTTTTAAGCTGCTTTCAAAATGTAAAGCAGCAGATGGCCGTACTGGTAAAACGGTACGCAGACGGTGTTGCGGCGGAGGACGAACAGCTTCAGACCAGCGAGCTTGCCGGTGTTTTTCGTGAAGAAAACATCAGTGCTTTTGAGAAGGAGCGCATGAAATATCATGCTATGCTACGATACGAAGATGCCATCGTAGGGGAGGTGGATCTGGCGACTAACAGCTGGCAACTCGTCTATTCATCGGGCCTGAACAACCCGGAACTGTTTAAGAGCGAAGCGATGGATAAGCTGGGAAAGGAATATATAGAAACAGCCGTTCATCCGCAGGACAGGGAACAGGTTTTCGAAATATGGAAACAGGGACTGGCGGATTTTTTTGCCGAGGGAAGGTTTCAACAGAGCTGGCAGTATCGGATCAAAGGTCAGAAAAGCGGTCAGTGGCAGCAGGTGATAATGACCCTGGTAAGAGTAGATACCGAGCATCCACAGCAGAAAAAAGGCTTAGTTTTATGGAAAAAGTATGAAGATGATAAACCGGTTAAGGCACAAAACGCGATTGATGAGAGCTCCGTGTTTCATAGTATCTTCCACGGTGTGAGACAGCTGCGCAACGATAAATGGCTGACCATCATTGAGATGGAAGACAGTTTTTTGGGCTACAGCCGTCAGCAAATAGAGGAACGCTTTGACAACCGATATATGAACCTCATTTATCAGGAGGACAGGGATTACGTGCTTCGGCAGCTGTCACGGCAGCTGAACAGCGGTTCGGAATACGAGATTGAATATCGGGCAGTCAACGCCCGGGGAGAAATCGTATGGCTGCTGAGTAAGGGCCAGTTGGTTCAGGATGGGCAGGGCGGCCAAATGCTCTACGGCGTGCCCATCGATATTTCAAAAACCAAGCGTACGGAAGAACAGCTGCAGATGAGTCTGGAGCGGTACAAGATTATTCTGGAACAGACCAACGATATTATCTTTGAATGGGATATTGCCAACGATCACGTGGATTTCTCCGCCAACTGGAAAGAAAAATTCGGATATGAACCGATCACTGAAAACGTTTCTCAGAGGATTATTAAGGCTTCCCATCTGCATCCGGACGATACGAAGGACTTTAAAGAGTACATTGAGGAAATGAGGTCGGGAAAACGTTACAATGAGCTGGAATTTCGCGTATCGGACGCCAGAGGACGTTACCGGTGGAGCAAAATCCGGGCGACTACGCAATTTGACAGTAAAGGCGCGCCCTATCGAGTAATCGGGCTGGTGGGTGACATCAATGATGAGAAGCTGGCTACCCAGGAGCTGCAGGCCAGAGCGGAGCGGGATATCCTCACAAAGCTCTACAATAAGGATTCGGCCAGGCAGAGGATCGAGCAGAGGCTTGAACTGGTGGATTCAAATAATTGCTGCGCTCTCTTTATCATTGATTTGGACAACTTCAAGCTCATCAATGACCGGTATGGGCATATGTTCGGAGACGCGGTGCTTAAAAAGATCGCAGAGCAGCTATCCCAGCTGTTCCGCAATGAAGATGTGCTGTCCCGGATTGGCGGCGATGAATTTATGGCCCTGTTTCAGGGTATGCAAAGCAGAGAGCATATTGAAGCTATCGCCGGACGGATTATTGAACGTTTCCGGCAAACGTTTGCCACCCTCCTCAGGACTGTCATATTTCGTGCAGCATAGGAATTGCCATAGCACCTGAGGACGGTACAGATTTCGAGACTTTGTTCCAGAAAGCGGACAGCGCTTTGTACCGTGCCAAGGCAGCAGGCAAAAAGCAGTTCTGCTTATACGATATGTCGCTGGACAGCATGGCTTTCAGCGCATCAGGAACCGGCCAAGAAACCGTAGACGAGACAATTGATTCGGATAGAAGATACAGCCCGGCTATGAACGAGCTGATTCCGGCGGCTTTCCGCATTCTCAGCAAGGGGGAAGATGTAAATCTGTCAGTTTCAAGACTTTTGGAAATAGTGGGGCAGCGTTTGGGCGTAAGCTGGGTCTATGTTGCGGAGCTATCGGAGGACAGGCGATATTACAGCAATACTTTTGAATGGTGCGGCGAAGAAATATCTTCGCAGAAATCCGTACTGCAGAATCGGCCGGTGGAGGATCTGGGAAAGGATTATATGAAGCACTATAATGAGCGGGGAATTCTGTATTCCAGCGATCTTTCCCAATTTAACGCTAAGACGAAGGCGTTCCTGGCAAAACTGGAGATAAAATCCGTACTGCAGTGCGGAATTTGGGATCATGGAACTTTAGGCGGATGGGTAGGATTTGCCGACTGCCGGGAGCAGCGCCTGTGGACCAGCGATCAAATTGACATTCTCTCCTTTATTGCGGAGCTGCTGTCCACATTCCTTCTGAAGGGGAGAGCGCAGCACCGGGCCCTGAACATATCCAGAGATCTGCAGGCTCTGATGAACAGCAGAAATACGTGGCTTTACATAATAGATCCGCAGACCTATGAGATCCTTTATATTAATGCGAAGGCCCGCGGGATCTCAAAGGAGGCAGTAAAGGGAGCCGTATGCTACCGCGTTTTCCTGGGACGGGAATCTGCCTGTGACGACTGTCCGGCAAAACTGGCCCGAAAGAGCAGGATCGCGTCCAAAGAATTCTACAGCGACAGTCGGGGAACCTGGATCTCCGCCGAAGCCACCTTAGTGCGCTGGGAGAATAAGGACGCGTATCTAATTGAACTTAGGGACATATCGGCATATAAGGAAAATGATAAAACCGGCAGGCCTCTAGGGAAGGAATGAGAATATATTTCCCCGATTGAGGAGCTGACAGGGATCAAAGATTTTTTTGAGATCCTGCATAGAAGCAAGCTGCTTTTCTGTATATAGTTCTGACAGAAGAGCAGTTTTTATTTTTCCTACGCCATGTTCAGCGCATACGGTTCCGCCCATTGCGGCAACATCTTTCGCCCATCGGCCGAACAGCTCTTTGCCGCGGTTAAATTCATCCATTGTCCTGGGGATAATGTTGACATGGACATGGTTGCTGCCGATATGGCCGAAGATGACGGAATCAAACCCGCCTGCGGCCAGGCCTTCGTTATAAAGGGACATAACCTCTTCCAGACAGTGATCGGGTACGGACATATCGGTTCCCAGCTTGGTGACAGAGGGACAGTCCTTTTTTATTTCGCTGATTCTGGTGTTGACACATTCCGGTGCGGCGTGACGGAACTGGTGCAGCTTGTCCATATTGCGGGAATTGATGGCCGCCCAGGTACGGCGGGGGTCGCCGCCCACGGATTCCATTGCTGAGCAGGTTTCTTCAAAGGCGGCTTTCAGCGCCTTGCGGTTATCGGAGGCGTATTCCGTATAAAGGGCGCAGCAGTCTTCTGCAGGAAGCAGCTCCATTTGGCAGAGGGCTTCCTTCGAACGCTGGGCCCGGCGCAGGAGACGCAGGGTGTCGGAATTGAAATATTCCAGGGCCTCAGGCTCCAGAGTAAGGGGAAGGGCCGTTTCTCCTCTGAGGAGCCTGACCAGACGCAGAGCGGCAGCTTCACTGGGAAGGAAGATGACAGCACCCCAGGTTTCCTTCTTGACCGGCAGCAGTTTCAGCTCCACAGCGGTGACGGCTCCAAGGGTTCCTTCTGCACCGATGAAGAGGTCGAGCATATCCATATCGGGCCGGATATAATAACCGGCCGTATGTTTTTTCACTGCGGGCATGGTGATATCGGGGAGGACACCGCTGATCCTTTTTCCCGACTCACAGGTGAGTGAAAAATGGCGGCCCCGGGCAAGACAGGCGCCTCTTTTTAGATGCAGCTTTTCGCCGCCGGGCAGGATCATGCGGAGCGCCGTGATATAGAAGCGGACGGAGCCGTATTTGAAACTGCGTGCGCCGGAAGAATTGCAGGATACCATGCCTCCCAGAGAAGCTGTTGTTTCTGTGGGATCAGGAGGAAAAAACAGTGAATAGGGGCGCAGATGCTGGCGGAGCGTCTGCAGGAGGACGCCGGGCTGCACGATGATGCTGCCGCCATATTTCTGAGGCTTTAGGGGCAAAATACGATTCATCCGCTCCAGATTGACAGCAATGCCGCCGTCGGGAACGCATCCCGCAGTGACTCCGGTCCGGCCGCCCTGGAAAGTTATAGGAGTACGGGGGTTTTCTTTGAAAATGGAAATCACTTCTTCTTCGCTTGTGGGAAAGAAGATTTTTTCGCAGTTTCCGCTGCGGCGCGATTCGTCCCGCATGTATTCGAGCATGGTTCCTTTATCATCGGCTGTTTTCAAGGGAAGCTCCTCCTTTGGCTTTGAATATAGCTTGATTATACGCCGCCGGGCAAAAAAAGTAAAATCTATGCGGCAGTTCTTGCGGGATTCGTCAATTTTTGCTATGGTTAAGAAGATATCAATCAAATACTGAGGAAAGGAATTGACCATGGATATAAAACAGGCCCTCTCCGCGGCGGAAATCCTGCGGGATGCCAGTCCGGCGTCCCTGGCTATGCTGGCGGGCTGCGGGGTTCTCCGCAGCGCAGAAAAAGGCGCCCATCTTTTTTACGATCATGATTACACAGAAACCCTCTATATCGTCATCAGCGGAATGGCGGCGCTGTACAAGATGAACAGCCAGGGTGAGAAAAAAGTGATCTTTGTCCTGGGAAAGGGAAAGGCGCTTAACGAAGAAATTCTCAACGGGCTTGCCTCTTCTGTCAGCTGCGAAGTCCTCAAGAGCGGGCTGGTGCTTTCCTTTCCCAGAGAGCAGATGCTGCTGGCCATGGAAGAAGACCGGGGCTTGAGCAGGGCTATGCTCAATTCCATGTCGCTGAAAATCCGCAGGCTGTACCGGCAGATGAAAAACACCACCAATTCCATCCGGGGCGACAAAAAGATCGCGGCCAAGCTGTGGAAGCTGGCAGCTGACTATGGAGCGCCATGCCCGGAAGGAACTATGATCGGCATCGACCTGACCATCACCTATCTGGCCGATATGCTGGGGACAAAGCGGGAAACCGCCTCCAGGCAGCTGAAGGTTCTGACGGATCAGGGGCTGGTGCTGGTGAAGAAAAATCGTTTCATCATCCCGGACTGCGAAAAACTATCTGAATATTTTAAATCCCCGTGATAAATCTCACGGCCTGATATCTCTTTCTTCGTTATAATTCTCACAAAGATAACGAAGGAGGAGATATTTTATGTTTATGGAGGAATTCACAGCTGTGACAAAGGCAGCCAAAGCAAAAGCGGATTTTCTGAAAAAGAATCCGCTGGGTTACTTTCTGGCGTCCATGCTGGCCGGAATGTACATCGGGTTCGGGATTCTGTTGATTTTCAGTATTGGGGGAATGCTGGACGGCGCTCCCTATACGAAGATCGTCATGGGCCTGTCGTTCGGTATCGCCCTGAGCCTGGTAATCATAGCCGGAGCGGAGCTTTTTACTGGAAATAACTTTGTGATGACAGCCGGGGCTCTTGAAAAAACAACCGGCTGGGGCCAGGCGGTAAAGATCTGGGTCGTGTGCTTTATCGGCAACTGGGCCGGCTCCATTCTTTTGGCAATCATTTTCTATGCCGCCGGATTCGCGGAAGGTCCGGTGGGTCAATTCATCGCCGATTCCGCAGCCACGAAAATGAGCATCGACTTTCTGCCGCTTCTTCTGCGGGGCGTTCTCTGCAACACGCTGGTATGTCTGGCCGTATGGTGCGGTTTCCGATGCAAGTCCGACAGCGGTAAGCTGATTATGGTGTTCTGGTGTCTGTTCGCCTTCATCACCACCGGCTTTGAACACAGCATCGCCAACATGACACTGCTGACCATCTCCATGCTGTCACCCATGGAAGCGGCGGTAAGCTGGAGCGGCTATTTCTACAACCTGTTTACGGTGACTCTGGGCAATCTGATCGCCGGTGCGCTGGTGCTGGCAGTGCCGTATTATCTGATCAGCAGAAAGAAGGAGGCGTGATCATGGGCTATTATCTGAAAGAAAGGGAAGCGGATCGTTTCCTGAAAGAGCTGTCCGCGGACTACGAGCTTTATGCTCCTGTAAAAATGAAGGATGACGGAATGTTTTCCGACACGGACACGGTGCGTTACGGAAAAATAGCGAAAGCCTCCGACATCGTCTTTGATGAAAAATCCGATTATTCTTTTAAAGAAGTCTTGCTGCCTTTATCGGAAACCCTGTTCTTTTTCACGGAAAACCAGATGAAGGAGGCTGACGGCAGAAAGAAGGGAGCCGTGATCTTCCTGAGAAGCTGCGACCTGCACGCGGTCAAACGGCTGGACGAAATCTACCTGAAAAACGGCTATGAAGACTACTATTATAAGAGAATCCGGGAGAATGTGAAGTTTGTGCTCATGGGCTGCAAGTCCTGCTTTGAAGACTGTTTCTGCGTGGATATGGGAACAGCGTCAGCTGATTTCTACGGTCTGAGCATGGAACCGAAGGATGGCGGCTATCAGCTGGATAATAAATATGCAGAGTGGGATGGAATTTTGGAAGAGCTGTGCCAGGAAAAACTGCCGGTGACACCTTCCACAGTGACGGAGACCAAGGTTCGGGTGACGATTCCCGAAAATCTGACGCTGGACGTCGCAAAATCCGGGATGTGGGATGAGTACGACGGCAGATGCATCAATTGCGGACGTTGCAACTTTGCCTGCCCCACCTGCACCTGCTTTACCATGCAGGATATCTTCTATACGGATAACGGAAAAGTGGGCGAACGCCGGAGAGTGGCGGCCTCCTGTATGGTAGACGGTTACACCGATGTGGCCGGCGGCGGTTCTTATCGGAAGAAGAACGGCGAGCGGATGCGGTTTAAGGTGCTGCACAAAATCTATGACTACAACAAACGCTTTGGCTATCATATGTGCGTCGGCTGCGGAAGATGCGACCGCATTTGTCCCGAATACATATCCTTCTCCGGCTGCATCGGCAAGCTGGAAGAGGCCCAAAAGGAGGTAGAAAACCATGATGCAGAATGAATATGTTCCTTTTTTCTCAGAGGTTAAAGAAGTGATCCGCCATACGGATATCGAATACACCTTCCGCATGGCTTACGAAGGGGATGTGAAGCCGGGGCAGTTTTTCGAGGTTTCCCTTCCCAAATACGGCGAGGCTCCCATTTCCGTCAGCGGCATTGATGAGGGCAGCATCGATCTGACCATTCGCAAGGTGGGCAAGGTGACGGACGAAATCTTTGAACACTATGAAGGCGACCGTTTGTTTCTCAGAGGCCCCTACGGAAACGGATTTGACGTGGATACCTACAAAGGAAAAGAACTGGTCGTCGTGGCCGGGGGCACGGGGCTTTCGCCGGTCCGGGGCGTGGTGGATTACTTTGCCGCCCATCCTCAGGAGGTCAAGTCCATGACTTTGATCGCCGGATTCAAGTCAGCTACCGATATTCTCTTTAAAAAGGATTTGCAGCGCTGGAGAAAGGTGATGAATGTGATTCTGACAGTGGACTCCGGGGAAGAGACTAAGGACTGTAAGGTGGGCCTGGTGACAGAATTCATTCCCGGACTTGAACTTTCGGACGTTTCTAAGGCCGCGGCCGTCGTTGTGGGCCCTCCTGTGATGATGAAGTTTGCTGCGGGCGCACTTCTTAAGAGAGGCTTTGCGGAGGAAAACATTTGGATTTCCCATGAGCGGAAAATGTGCTGCGGCATCGGAAAGTGCGGTCACTGCAAGGTGGATGACACCTATATCTGCCTGGACGGGCCGGTGTTCAACTTTACCAAAGGCATACGTCTGGTGGATTAAAGGAGGAAAAACATGGATATCAATACAAAAGCTTTGAAGAAAAACGCCTTCCGCGTGACCAAGGTGAGAGGGATCACAGCCTCCAGGGTACGGGTGCCGGGAGGCCATCTGCCCACAGAATATATGGGTATGATAAAGGCCATCGCCGATGAGTTCGGCAACGGCACGGTACATATTACAAGCAGACAGGGCTTTGAGATCCCCGGAATCCGCTATGAGGATATGCCGGCTGTCAATGAGCGGCTGCAGCCGATTATTGAAGGGCTGAACATCAACCAGCAAACGCCTGGAAAAGGCTATCCTTCCTCAGGTACGAGAAACGTGACCGCTTGTATCGGCAACCGGGTATGCCCCTATGCCTGCTATGATACTTCCGCCTTTGCCCAGCGAATTGAAAAAGCGATTTTTCCCAATGACCTTCATTTTAAGATCGCGCTGACCGGCTGTCCCAATGATTGCGCCAAGGTGCGGATGCACGACTTCGGCATCATGGGCATGAGCAGGCCCCATTATGAGAAGGAGCGCTGCGTGGGCTGCGAGGCCTGTGTGAAAAAGTGCCGCACCAAATCGGTGGAAGCGCTGACCTTCCGCAATTATAAGGTGGAGCGGGATGCCAAGACCTGCATCGGCTGCGGGGAATGCGCGCTGGCCTGTCCCACCAGGGCTTGGACCAGAGAGGGCGAAAAGCGTTACCGCCTGACCCTTCTGGGGCGGAGCGGCAAAAAGAATCCGCGGCTGGGCGTGGATTTCATCAAATGGGTGGATGAGGAAAGCATCATCAAAATTATTCTCAACACATATGATTATGTAAAAGAGTATATTGATCCCAATGCGCCGGGTGGCAAGGAGCATGTGGGATATATCGTGGACCGCACCGGCACGGAAGAATTTTTGAAATGGGCGATGCGGGATGTGGAGTTGCCCAAAGGAGCGGAAGTCATAAGCCCGCTGTACTGGGGCGGCATCCGCTATCGTTAAAATTTTTCATGGATGGCGAACGAGGTGAAATTTCGGCAGGGCATGCCACGTCACACATTCGCTATTTCCTGCATAAAAAAAGCAACCAGTGCGGATAACGATATCCGTGCTGCTTGCTTAAAAGTGGGTACTTTTAAACGTTGTATTTTGTGAATTACTTGCTGCCCTGAGGCCGGTCCCACCCGGCGGCAGCCTGAATTACCGGTTCAGAAGTTTTTTCAGAACAGCTTCCGGCAGATCTGTGATTTCTGAGATCTGTGTAAGGGATATGCCGCTGGCGTACATCTTTTTTATAAAGGCTTGTTCCTTTGCCGCAGCTTCCTCTTGAACTTTCATAGTTTTTTCTTGGGCCTGCTTTGCTTTCGACTGGGCCTGCTTAGTCTCTTTTCGGGCCTGTTCAGCCTCTTCCAAAGACTGTTTAATGCCTTCTTGGGCCTGCTTTGCTTCCGCCTGGGCCTGCCTTGCTGTTTCTTGAGCCTGTCTGGCTTCTGCCTGAGCCTGCCTAGCGTCTTCCTGGGCTTTTTCAGCCTCTTCTTGGGCCATTTCAGCTTCTTCCTGCAGCATCCTGATGTATTGTTTTTGATGGCGCTGCTGCATTCGGAATTTGTCCCGGGATATGGCCTGCTCCCGGATGATCTCATCAGCTGTAGCTTTTTTCAACAGTGTTTCGGTCATAGCGATCTCCTTTCCTCCCTGTGATTTCAACTCTGCCACATAAGCGGCTTCTTCCGGATCGCCGGCGTATCGCAGATACTCCAGATATCGTTCCAGTTCAGTCAGTTGGGACACCTGTCTGCGGCGGCCAGGGTTGACCTTCGGCAGCTCGAGGTAGTGCATCTGCAGCAGGTCTGTCAGCAGAAAATTCTCCCGAACTTCCTTGAGCATAAAGCAGCAGTGGAACTGATCCGTTTTGCGAAACAGGGAAAAATCAACGATATAGATGCTGATTGTTTTCTTTATTTTATCATAGGTTTCCCCGCTTTCCAAGGACTGTGTGATGATCCCGCTTTGATAATAGATATTGCGGTTGATGAAATACGGATCGTAGACCAGATGAATCTCCAGATTCAGCAGCTCTCCATCTGTAGTTTCGGCTTTGATGTCCAGAATGCTTTCTTTTTGGT
Source organism: Anaerovorax odorimutans (assembly GCF_024459955.1). GTDB lineage: Bacteria > Bacillota > Clostridia > Peptostreptococcales > Anaerovoracaceae > Hominibacterium > Hominibacterium odorimutans_A. The sequence continues at coordinate 118,452 of NZ_JANFXK010000011.1, read as the reverse complement.
CGGGCTGTTCCCGGATATTGAAGGGATTTCTGTAAGAAATTGAGGTGATAGGATCATCCCGGCGGTCTAAAATCAGGTTCAATACAGCGATAAGCGCCTGTTTGCAGGCTTTATCCTCTCTGGCATAAACGGCTTTAAAGATGATGTCATTTTTTAGAGTCAGCATAAGTAAAAATTCTCCTTTCTTTGATTTACATTTATTTACAATTATATAATATTTGGAAATAAATGTAAATGTGTAAATTGGTCCTGCCTTGTATGGGAAAGGGTTTTAGCGTATAATAGGAAAAGCAGAACTGGGGCTTTCGTTTGATATGTGCAGGACGCAGGGAACGGTGCAAAAGGATCGATGTTTTTAAACATATGGGAAGCCCAGCTGGCATATTTATAAATGAGGACAAACAGGGAGGAATTATGAGAACACTCGATGTAAAAGAGATTACGGCGGCTGTGGAAAAAATGGCAAAACAGACCAACCATTTTTTGAGCAATGACGTAAAGCGCGCCATTTCCGGCAGGACTGAAAAGGAACCCTGGCCGGTAGCCAAAGGCGTTTTGGAAAAGATAGAAGAAAATATCACCATTGCAGAGGAGGGCGTATTGCCGCTGTGCCAGGACACGGGAATGGCCTGTGTGTTTTTGGAGATCGGACAGGATGTTCATTTGACCGGAGGTTCTGTTACAGATGCGGTCAATGAAGGCGTTCGCAGGGGATACGGCGAAGGTTTCCTGAGAAAGTCAGTGGTCAGGGACCCTCTGCGGAGAGTCAATACCAAGGATAATACCCCAGCGCACATTCATTATGAGATTGTCAGCGGAGACAAGGTGAAGGTCGTATTTGCGCCCAAAGGATTCGGCTCGGAAAATATGAGTCAGATTAAAATGCTGCCGCCGTCTGCCGGTGCGGAGGGGGTAAAGGACTTTGTGGTTAAAGTCTGTGAAGAGGCCGGCGCCAACCCATGTCCGCCCATCGTGGTGGGCGTGGGGATCGGAGGCACCTTTGACAAAGTGGCATTGATGGCTAAGGAAGCGCTGCTGATTCCCTTTGACGAGGAAAACAGCGATCCGTACTACGCGGAAATGGAAGAAGAGCTGCTGACGCGGATCAACGCTTTGGGAATCGGGCCGCAGGGTTTTGGTGGAGAGACGACTGCTCTGTCCGTAAAAATCAAGACTGCGCCTACTCATATAGCAGGTCTTCCGGTAGCGGTCAACATCAACTGCCACGTATCGAGACACGCAGAAATGGTTTTATAAGGAGATTTTTATGGAATACAGAATTAACGGACCTTTTACAAAGGAGAAATTTGAGGATCTGAAAGCCGGCGACACAGTATTGCTGACAGGAACCGTGTATACGGCCAGAGACGCCGCTCATAAGCGGATGGTGGAAATGCTGGAAAAGGGAGAAACGCTGCCCTTTGATATAAAAAACGCGGTCATTTATTATGTGGGTCCCACACCGGAGAAACCGGGAAATCCCATCGGTTCCGCCGGCCCTACCACCAGCTACCGCATGGACGCCTACGCGCCGACCCTGCTGGATCTGGGCGAGACGGGAATGATCGGCAAGGGCCAGCGTTCACAGGAAGTAAAAGAGGCGGTGCTGAGAAACGGAGCGGTGTATTTCGCAGCCATTGGCGGAGCCGGGGCCCTGATGGCCCAGCGGGTAGAGACAGCTGAAATCATCGCCTTCGACGATCTGGGAGCAGAGGCTGTGCGCAGGCTGCAGGTAAAGGATTTTCCGGTGACCGTGGTTTTAGACAGTCACGGCGGGGATCTGTATCAGGAAGGCAGAGCGGCATATCTGGAGAGCAGAAAGTAAATGGAGCAAAAATTCGTTACCAAAAATCATGTGGAAATATTCTCTTATCCCGGTCAGCATCTTCACAGCTTCTGCATCGGACTGTATCTCAAAGCAGGAAGTATGTATGAAACAGAGGAAGAAAACGGAGTGACCCACTTTCTGGAGCATGTGGTGATCCGCAATATCAATTGGCTCATGGACGGACAGCTTTACCCGTATCTGGACCGGCTGGGGCTTATGTTCAACGCCTGTACCTACAAGGAATTCGTGCAGTTTGAGATTACCGGCGCCAGCAAGCATATCCGGGAAGCCATTGATGTCTTTGTGAAGCTGTTCGAAGCCATCGACCTTCCCGCAGCAGAGATTGATATTGAACGCAAGCGTATCAAAGCTGAGATCCGGGAAGATGATGAAAGAGGCTCCCTTGGATACTTTACAAATGAAATCGTCTGGAACGGGACCTCCCTGGTGCGGCCCATAACCGGAAAAAGCACAGGACTGGACAAAATGGGAAAGGGGACCCTCAGGCGGGCCCATGAAGAATGCTTTGTTTCCAACAACCTGTTCTTTTACGTGACAGGTCGTGCGGATGAAGCGGATATTCGCTATCTGGCGGATGCGGTGGAAAACTGCCATATAAAAACATCCTCTGTGGAGCGGACCAATATGGCGCCTGTGCCCAAGGACTTTTTTCTCAGACAAGGCAGACTGGCCATCAAAAAAAGCTCGGATACGGTGGTGCGCTTTTCCTTTGACATTGACAGCAGAAAATATTCGCAGGCAGCTTACATGCTGCTTTACGATATTCTCTTTGACTGTGAAAATTCCAAGATACACCAGGCCCTTTCCGAACAATCCGGCTATATCTACAGCTTTGACCCGGGCCTGGAACAGTACAGCAATATTGGCAGCCTGTATTTTCAATACGAAGTGCAGCCTTTGCGGCTGCTGGATTCTGTCAGGATTGTGATGGAGCTGTTCTGCGAACTGAAAAAAGGGATTCGCGATGAACTGGATTATGTAAAAGCCGTGTACATTGATAACAGTGAACTGATTCTGGATCATGCCTCCAACCTCAATTGGACGCAGGCTTACGAAGCCCATATTCTGGGCCACACCTGCTCGGATCTGGCAAAACGCAGGGAGGAATTCATATGCGTAACGCCTGAGGATATTGTCCGGCTTGCCAGAGAGATTTTCGCCCTGAATAATCTGACCGTGACCGTAAAGGGGAAGAAAACCAAAAAACTAGAGCGCGAAATGCGAGAAATTTTGCAGCAGCTTGATGAGGAGAAATAAATGAAAATTATTTTTTTAGACAGCGGAGTCGTTAACCCGGGGGATATTTCCTGGGAGCCCATCGAAAAACTGGGCGAGTTCAAAAATTATGAAAGGACATCGGCGGAGGAACTTGAAGAGCATCTGCGGGAGGCTGAAGCGGTTTTGATTGATTCCTGCGGCCTCGGAAGAGAAGTGATGGAAAAGTGCCCGGCCTTAAAATTTATCGGGATCGCAGCTACCGGTTTTAACCATGTGGATCTGGCTGCCGCCGAAGAGCTGGGTATCGCCGTGGCCAATGTGCCGGCCTATTCCACCGACGCAGTGGCGCAGCAGGCCATTTCTCTGCTGCTTTCGGTAGCCAACCGGGTGGATCTGTATGATCGGTCCATTGCCGCGGGGGAGTGGAAGGACAGCAAGCAGCCGATTTTCCTTGAGGCCCCCATTACCCTGCTTGCAGGCAGATCCATCGGAATTGTGGGCTATGGGAATATTGGCAGAAAGGTAGCGGAAATCGCAGAAGCCTTCGGCATGAAAGTCAACGTCTACAGCCGGGACCGGGAAGCGGCGGTCAAGTCCGATGTGATATCCCTCCACTGCCCGCTGACGCCAGAAACGGAAAAAATGATCAATCGTGAGCTTATAGGCAGAATGAAGGACGGTGCCATACTCATCAATACGGCGCGGGGCGGTCTTGTGGATGAAGAGGCTCTGGCGGAAGCCCTCAGATCCGGAAAGCTTTCCGGCGCGGGGCTGGATGTGCTGACGCAGGAACCTCCGGAGCCGGGCAACCCTCTGGTAGGGCTTAAAAATTGTTATATAACGCCGCATATCGGATTTAGCCCTGTCGAGACGCGGCGCGTTGTCATCGAAACCTGCGCGGCCAATCTGGAGAGCTTTCTTCGGGGCGAACGCCTGAACCGTCTGGTATGAAAAGGAGAAGGAGAAGGCGGAAACGCCGCCTGACGAAAAAAGAAAAGCTGCTTATAACCGTTCTGGTGCTGGTGGTAATCTTACTGGCCGCAGCGATCGCAGCGGCAGCCTGTCACAGCAGAGAGAACAAAGAAACGGGAGAAGTACGGGCGGTGTGGCTGGCATATGTGGATTTCAAAAGCCTGGGTCTGTACAATCAGGACGAGAAGCAGTTCAGGAAGAACGCGGAAGCTTTCTTTGCGGAGGCGGAAAAAAACTCCATTAACACCGTATATTTTCATGTGCGGGCTTTTCGGGACGCAGCCTATCCATCAAGCCGTTTTCCCATGAGCAGATATATATGGGACAGGGAGGAGCAAATTTCCTACGACCCGCTTGCTGTGATGACAGAGCTGGCCCATAAGAACCGCATGGAAATCCACGCCTGGCTCAACCCGTACCGGAACCACAATATGGACGAAGCGATTCTCGACCCGGCAGCGGAGGAATCTACGGAGGAGATCCTGGCCAGTGTAAGGGAGATTCTGGACAATTATAAGGTGGACGGCATCCATTTTGATGATTATTTCTATCAGGAAAGCACCAATCTTCCCACAGCGGAAAAAATGGGCAATGTCAATAAAATGATCCGTGCCGTGTATCAGCAAGTAAAGGAATACGGAGAAAACCTCCGGTTTGGAATCAGCCCCGCGGGGAACACAGGCTACTGCGAATCCATAGGAGCGGATGTGCGGACCTGGATGTCAGAGGACGGATATGTGGATTATATCGTTCCTCAAATCTACTGGACCGATGAACACAGCGCCGCGTGGCGGAAAAAAATGTTCACGGATACGCTGGACGAATGGATTTCCATCAATAAAAAGAAGCTGCCCCTTTACGTGGGCCTGGCTCTTTACCGCACAGGTAAGAGTGAGGACGACGACCCGGGGTGGGGGAAGCACAGCGATATTCTGGCCGGCCAGATCGCCCGGCTGAGGGAACAGCAATGCGCGGGATTCGCACTGTTCAGCGCCAAAGACTTTTTCCGCGAAGGTGCGCAAAAAGAGCTGGAAAACTATCGCAGTGAACTGAAAGCAAAATAGGGCGGCTGCTATGGCAACGGATTAAAAAATGTATTATTAATTCCCGCCCATGGCGCAAGATGACTTTTGTTGACTGTAAGGCCCGGGGGCTTTATAATAAACCATAGAACGCTAAAACATTTGTATCTATAACAGTTACAGCTTTAGTACCATAAAGAGGATAAAATGAAAAAACGAATCGCAGCAATTATTACAGTATGTGTTTTCGCCATTACCAGCGTATTGGGAATTCTGCCTTTTAACAAGGCGGAGGAAGTCAGCGCTGCCAGCAATCAGGAAGTGCGGGGAATCTGGCTGGCCTATGTGGATTTCGGTTCTCTGGGAATGAAAACCAACAGTGAATCCACCTTCCGCTCCAAAGCTTCCGGAGTTTTGGATAAAGCGAAGGCAAACAGCATCAACACCGTGTATTTTCACGTAAGGGCCTTTGATGACGCGGCATGGAAGAGCAATACCTTCAAGGCCTCTTCCTATCTGACTTCAAAAGCTTCCGATAAAAAGACCGCGGCGGAGACTTATTCCTTCGATCCACTGAAAGTTATGGTGGAGCTGGCCCATAAGAAGGGTATGGAGCTTCACGCCTGGATGAATCCTTATCGCATCGATATGAATTACTATTTGGACCCGGCCCTGGACGAATCTACTGAGAGGATTGAAACCGCAGTAAGGGAAGTCATGGCCTATGGCGTGGACGGCATCCACTTTGACGATTATTTTTATCACGCAAAGAAGGGCTATAAAAATCCGGCTGGCAAGGTCACAACAACCAAGGAGCCTTCCGCCAAAACACAGCGCAGCAATGTCAATAAAATGGTAAGATCCGTTTACAGTACCGTAAAATCCATCAACAGCGGAGCTGAGTTCGGCATCAGTCCTCAGGGCAATATCGACAACTGCCGGGGCGCGGGAGCGGATGTGGATACCTGGTTATCCTCATCAGGATATATCGACTACATCATGCCGCAGATTTACTGGACCAACCAGTGGGGTTCAAGCGGCAAGACCACCATGTTCACCAACCGAATCAAACAGTGGAAAAATTTAAATAAAAACGGAACCACGATGTATATTGGATTGGCCTCCTACCGGACCGGTATCAAATACAGCGATGACCCGGGCTGGAAAAAGAAATCCACCAATCTGGCGGACCAGCTGAATATCCTCCGTTCTTACGGCTGCAAGGGCTATTCCCTGTTCAGCGCCAAAGATTTGTATCGAAGCGCGGCGAAAACAGAGCTCAGCAACCTGAATAAGATGGTAAAACGGATTCCAAGGGTCAGCGTTTCCTACAACAATTACAACGCCCTGACCGTTAAATGGAATAAGATCACCGGCGTTTCCGGCTATCAGATATACAGGGCCACCAGCAAAAACGGAAAATATAAAAAGATCAAGACTGCCGGAAGTGGAACTACCAGCTACAAAAACTCCAAGCTGACTACTGGCAAAAAGTATTACTATAAAGTCAGGGCCTATAAAGGCGGTACCTATTATTCGTTCTCGTCCGTAGTATCAAAAGCAGCCAAACCAAAGACACCGAGCATCAAGACGAAGGCCGGTAAACGAAAGATTACCGTAAGCTGGAAGAAGGTTTCGGGAGCATCGGGCTATAAGGTGTACCGGGCTACGAAAAAATCAGGAAAATACAAGACCGTTAAGACGGTCAAAAGCGGAAAGGCCGGGAAATATACCAATAAGAGGCTGAAAAAGGGTAAACGCTATTACTACAAGGTAAGAGCATATAAGACTGTGAAAGGTAAACGGGTTTACAGCAGCTACAGCTCATACAGCAGTAAAAAAGCAAAATAACCGCAAAACCGAAAACCATCCTCCATAGCCCATGGAGGATGGTTTTAAATGCAAAAGACGATATGGGTAAAAAATGCACCGTTCGTGTAAAAAGGAAGTTACAGTACTAAGTGAAGAAGTATAATGGTTATAAAAAAACAGGCCTTTTGCTGTACTGCTGCTGTACTTGCCGGCCTATAATGAAAAAAAGCGGGGCAATCCATAATGCGAAAAAATGTTTTAATAAGAACGAATATATTCATCTGTACGGTAATTATTCTGGGCTTTTTATTGACATCCGTTATCAGCTACTATTCCAACAACGGTATGCTCAAGCGAGATGTTGAACATATTTCCAAGCTGACGTCGGAAGGCATCTATCACCAGATCGATTCGATTTTTGCAAAGCCGATCAATATATCCCTGACAATGGCCAATGACAATTTGCTGAAAACCTTTTTGACGGAAGAAGAAACAAGAAAAAATGATGAGGCTTTCCTGAAAACCATGAAGGATTATCTGTTGGCCTACAAAGAGCAATACAATTACGACTCTGTTTTTCTGGTATCCACAAAGACCAATCGTTACTATCATTTTCAGACAGGAGTTGACCGCGTCCTGAAAAAAGGCGACCCGGAGAACGAGTGGTACTACAACTTTTTGGACGATTCGAAGGACCACGCCCTGAACATTGATAATGATGAAGCCCGGTCCGCGGATAACGGCATCACGATCTTTATCAACTGTAAAATTCATTCCCGTAACGGAGAAGTTATGGGCATCGTGGGCGTCGGGTTCAGTGTCGATACTTTGCAGAAAATTTTCCGCAAGTATGAACAATCCTTTAATCTGCGTGCTTATCTGGTAGATACGGATGGAAACATTGAAATTTCTACGACAAAGACCGGATTTATAAAAAATGACCTTTTTGATGACTGCGGCTATGAAGAATATAAGACGGGAATTCTTTCTGAGCGGCAGAAAACCCAGTCCTTTTGGTATTCCTCCAAAGGGGAAAAGGGATTTCTTGTCACCAAATACGTTCCGGATCTAAAATGGCATTTGATCATAGAAAACGATACAACTGCTATGCAGAACAGCCTGAACCGGCAATTCCTCATGGGTATAGCTGTGGTAATCATAGTGATTGGAGCCGTTCTAATCATTATTACCAATATCATACGTAAATACAACGCACAGATTGTAAATTTGACAGTGGAGAAAGAAAAAGCGCACCGCAAGGCGTTCCAGACCGAAACGGAAAAAATGTATGAAAACATTTACGAAATCGACATTACCCACAACCGGGCGGCCAGCGAAGAGACGGAAAGCTATTTTGAAAGTCTGGGTGTTCCGAAAAATACGCCATACGATGAAGCGCTGGAAGTGATCGCAAAAGAGCAGATTAAAGAAGAGTTCCGAAAAGGGTACCTGGACACCTTTTCCGTGAAAAACGTGCTCAAAACTTACGAAGATGGACAGGAAAGTCTGCGCTACGATTTTATGATCACCAACGATGGCGGATATACATATTATTGGATGAGGATTACGGCACGTATTTTCTTCTGGAAAGACGACCAGTCCGTCAGGATGATGGTTTACCGCCAGAATATCGACAGCGAGAAAAGCAGGGAAATGGAGATGGCGGAAAGGATGCAGAGGGATTCTCTGAGCGGGCTCTATAACAAAGCGGCCACTCAGGAGCTGATCCGCAGGCTTCTTGCCGAAGCTCAGGGGAATACATATGCGTTCTTTATTCTGGATATTGATAATTTCAAGAAAGTAAACGATACCTACGGCCATGTGGTGGGCGATCAGGTTATCGCCGACTTTGCGCAGAAGATCAAACAGCAATTCCGAAAGGAAGACGTTGTCGGACGAATCGGCGGCGACGAGTTCGTTGTTTTTGTGCCGGCTTCATCGGCGGAACTGGTGGAAAAGAAAGCGAAAAACCTTACTCAGGTGCTTCAGTATCCGTTTACCGACGGAGATGTGTATTGCCAGATTTCTACAAGCATCGGCGTTGCCGTTGCTCCGGAAGCAGGAACGGACTTTGAGACCCTGTACAAGAATGCGGATCAGGCCCTCTATCGAACCAAAGAAAAGGGAAAGAAAGGGTATACGATTTACTAGAGGACGCACGGCCGTGATGCATTAAGCGCAACAGACGGCGGAAAAGGGAAGGTCGATGAGAAAAAAGGGAATCCTTATTTTTGCGATTTGCCTGCTTATGGCAGCAGGAATCGCCGCTGCCATAACAATATATTCAAGACCTGCGGAAAAAATGGTGACACGGACCAGTATTTTCAGCTGGTCTGATGATCTGCTTTCAGATAAAGAAAAGCGGGCCTCACTGGACCATGCGGCTGAGCAGCTGAGCATCGGCCGCGTATTTCAGGCATTTCCAAAGGAACCGGATCAGAAGGAAACGGAGAAATTCGTAAAACATTTAAACAGAGACGGCCGCCTTTGCTATGGACTTTTGGGAAAGCCCCAGTGGGCGCAGGACCGGGGGCTTGCGGAGGCTGAGGGCCGTATGGAAGCTCTGGCTGCTTACAATGAACAGGCAGCAGATGGAGAAAAACTGGCCGGAGTGGTACTGGATATCGAGCCATACCTTCTGGAACAATGGGGTCAGGACCGGCAGACCGTCATGGCCGCCTTTTTAGAGAACATGAAAGCGCTTTACCAATATGCGCAGGAAAAGGAACTGTACACCATCATCTGCGTGCCCTACTGGTTCGACAATGACTATTCCGGGATATTGGAAAGTTTGATTCAGGATGCCTGCGATGAACTGGCGGTTATGAATTACTATGTGGGAGAAGAATACAGCCACATTGAGACAGAACTGGGTATGTGTAAAAAGGCCGGTAAGCCAATTATTTCCATTACGGAATTTCAAAGCCCGGGATATCATGATCTGACCGATGAGATCACTTATTATAACCGGGGGCTGTCCGCTGCGCAGGATATGTTTGAGCAGATGAAAGAGCAGATCCGGTACAAAGATCTGTCTTTCTCCTATCACTGCCTTGAGCCGGTCCTGGAGCTTCTGGAAGATACACAGGGTGACAGCAAAAAATGATGTACTTATACGGATATACCGGATTTTTGCGAGGTGACAATGGAACAGGTTTTTCGAAAAGAGATCAAATACCGAATTTCGGTCATACAGTACGCCAGACTGGCGCAGCTGCTGGACAAGGAAATGAAAAGGGACGCTTACAGCAGTAAATACGGTAGCTATAAAGTCCGATCCCTTTATTTTGATTCGATCCATAATCAGGATCTGCGCGATGTGCTGGCAGGGAATTACGCCAAAAGAAAGATACGCCTGCGGGTCTACTCACCAAAGGATAAAACGGCTAAGCTGGAGCTGAAGGTGAAACACGGACCTGATCAGCAAAAGTTTTCCCTGAACGTATCCCGAGAGCAGGCGAAGCAGCTGGCGCAGGGAAATTTTAATTTCCTGAGAAATATGGAAGAAGAGGTGGCGGCGTATATTTATCAGGAGATGACTCTGGGCGTTTATCGTCCGCAGGTAATCATTGAATACGACAGAACGGCCTTCATCCATGAGACCAATCGCATCCGAATCACCTTTGACCAAAAAGTGCGCGGTTCGGACAGTAATCTGAATCTGTTTTCTGAGAATCTCAACCTGTATCCGCTGATGCCGGAGGACACGGGCGTTCTGGAGGTTAAATACGACGGATTTTTAATGAGCTATATTAAGGACGCGCTGGCTTTGATCGACCAGCTGCCGCAGTCCAACAGCAAGTATGTGCTGGGAAGACTGAAAACTTACTGAGGAGGGACATTGATGAAGCAGTACATATTGGATAACCTGCAAAACTTTACGTATATGAACGACAAGGGGCTGACGGATTTTCTCATCAGCATCGTGATATCCCTGGTGCTGGGAATGCTGATATTCCTTGCCTATCGTATAACCTACACCGGTGTTGCCTATAGCAAACGGTTTAATGTGTCTTTAGTCATGCTGTCCATGATCACAACGATGGTTATGGCTGTCATCAGCAATAACATCGCATTGTCCCTGGGTATGGTCGGAGCCCTGTCCATTGTGCGTTTTCGTACGGCAGTGAAGGATTCCAGGGATACCACCTTTATTTTCTGGTGCATTGCGGTGGGGATTTGCTGCGGTGTCGCCCAATTTGCTTTAGCGGCCGTTGGAAGCGGAATTATTTTTTTGTTTCTCATTGTCATGGGGCAGGTTCGGACCGATGGAAAATACCTCTATATCATCCGCTGCGGCCAGAAGGATGAGAAGGAAGTGGAATCCATCATGTTCCTCTATTTCAGGAATGTTCAGCTGCGGGCGAAAAATATGCAGGGAAATGAAGTGGAATTCATTTACGAGCTGAGTGAGCGGGCGCTGAAAAAGGCAAAGCGCACCCATGAAGAGGATGTGACGGAGCGGCTCTTTGCGCTGGAAACCCTCTCCGCGGCAAACCTGGTGATGCAGACCGATGATATGAGCAGATAAGGGCGGCGAGGCACAGATATGAAAAGGAGACTTCTATGCGCGGCGGCGATTCTGGCAGTGTTTGTAATCGCGGCCGCCGCCAACTGGTACATAGACGTGACCAATGAAAATACCGACGAGCGGGTACATCAGCATGAGCAGGCACAGACAGTAAAGGCCTGCGATCATGATGATTCTGTTTTCTGTACCCATCTTCCCCTGGTATCCATCGACACCGAGGGAAAGAACATTCCCATCGATAAAGAAGAGATCTTCTGCCGGATAAAAATTTACGACAAAGAAGGCGTTAACCATCATTTGTCTGACAAAAGCGATATCGATACGAAATCGACGATCAATATCCGCGGAGCCTCTTCGCGTCACTTTGACAAACATTCTTATCGGATGGAATTCCGCAGCGGCAGAGACCAGCAGAAAAAGAGGAATTTAAAAGTAATGGGTATGGCCGCGGACTGCGATTGGATTCTCAACGGACCTTTTCTGGATAAATCTCTTATGCGTAACTATATGATGTACAATTTGTCCGGCGAAATTATGGCCTGGGCCCCCAACGTGCGATTCTGCGAGGTGTTCCTGAACGGAGAATATCAGGGCGTATATGTGATGACAGAAACCATTAAGGTGGATCAGGACCGAGTGGATCTCCATGAGTATGATCCAAAGGAAATTGAAACCAGCTATCTTATCGAGCGCAATCGGCCGAACACAACCTCTGACGCAGTGATGACCTTCGGCAAACAGGCGGGTTATACGGAGGGAGAACTGGGAATCCTCTACCCAAACCGAAAAAACATCACCGAGCAGACCTATGACTGGATCCGCGATGATATCAATGAAATTGAAAAGCTGCTGTATTCACTGGATTACGACGAATGGAACTATGGATATTATAACTTTATCGATGTGGACTCCTTCGTTGATTATGTGGTAATCAACGAATTCTCCAACAATCTGGACCAGGGCTCCTACTCCACCTACGCCTATCGGCCGCTGGGAGGCAAACTGACCATGGGGCCGGTCTGGGACTTCAACAACTCATTCGGACTGTACGATAAAAATCCCATGGGCTTTTTTCTTTACGGAAAGCCCTGGTTTATGATGCTGATGAAGGATGAAACCTTTGTGCAGGATGTGATCGACCGTTACCGGGTGCTGCGAAAATCCTATCTCAGTGAGGATTATCTGTTCAGCTATATCGACTCCGTCAGGGAGTACCTGGGTCCTGCCGTGGACCGGAATTTTGAAAAGTGGGGATATAGCTTTGAGAAACGTTTTTTCGACGACCCCAAGAGGGAGATACGCAGCTATGACCAGGCCATCGGCCAGCTCAAATCCTTTATCCATCAAAGGATCGAGTTTATGGACGAAAATATTGAAGTACTGAAGCAGTATTGCCACGAGTCTATGGTAAAGCCATACAATTAAGGGGGCAAAGGGATGAAAAAATTTTTGATCGTATGCGCCTGCCTGCTGCTGGGCTACATGGGCCTCAATTACGTATATTATAATACCAGCTTTCCCTGGACGCCGGATTCGGGAAAGCCGCTTGAAGTACAGGCAAAGACTCAGGGTAAGGACATCCTGATGAAAAAAGACGGCGGCTGGGAAAAGATTACGGTCTGCGGAATGAATATGGGATCAGGATATCCGGGACATTATGCTACGGATTTCGCCATCAATTACAATACCTATATACAGTGGTTCAAAATGATGCAGGCGATGAATGTCAATGTGCTGCGGATCTATACGATTCAAAACGATACTTTTTACAAAGCGTTTTACGATTACAACAAGGGCAGAAAAAATCCTCTTTATCTGATCCACGGCATATGGGTGGACGATTACGCTATGCGGTCTCATCTGGACGCTTTTTCCAAAGAGGTTCATGACGCGTTTATCGATGACTGCAAAAAAGTGGTGGACATCATACACGGACGACGTCATATCGGATTTAACTCCGACTATGGCTCAGGCGAGTATGAGTGGGATATTTCTCCCTATGTCATCGGCTATGTGGCCGGAGTGGAATGGGAGCCGGATCTGGTGGTCTATACCAATGACAAACGGGACGAGATCAAGGAGTATCAGGGAACCTATTTCAGCACGGAAGAGGGAGCTTCCCCTTTTGAATGTTTCCTGGCGGAGACAGGCGACCGTATGATGGAATATGAAGTGAAGAAATATTCTCAGCAAAGGCTTCTGGCCTTTGCCAACTGGCCGGAAACCGACCCTCTGGATCATAAGCTCTGGTCTAAAGAGAGAACCAACAATTTCGTAAAAGTGGATGTGGAACATATTCGTCAGGAAGCCGCGGTAAAATCGGGAACCTTTGCTTCCTACCACGTATATCCCTATTATCCGCCTTTCATGTATTATGAAAAGCAGTTTCTGAAAAATGGCAGGAAAAATGGATACAAAACTTACCTGAAGGCTTTGAATAAGCATCATGCCGACAAGCCGGTACTGGTTACGGAGTTCGGTCTGCCTTCCGCCAGAGGGATCGCGCAGAGAGACCTCAACCGGGGACTGGACCAGGGAAATCTCAGCGAGGATGAACAGGGCAAAGGCCTGCAGCTGCTGTTTACCGATATCATGGATTCGGGATGCGCCGGCGGCATGGTATTCACCTGGCAGGATGAATGGTTCAAACGAACCTGGAATACCTGGCCCAATATCGACAGCACCAGAACGCCCTTCTGGAGCGACATTCAGACCAACGAGCAGATGTTCGGAATCATTACCTTTGATCCGGGTGAGGTACGGAGTATCTGTTATGTGGACGGGGATATTTCCGAATGGCAGAGTGTGAAGCCCGTCATCGAAAAAGACGATATGTCACTGTCCATGGTGTACGATGAACGGGCGCTCTATATCCGGGTCCATAAAAAGGATCTGGATCTGGAAAAAGAAGATGTGTACATCCCTCTTGACACAACGCCAAAATCCGGCGCGGTAAAAGATGAAACCCACGGCCTAAAGTACAGTATGCCGGCGGACTTTGTCATTGAAATCAAAAGCGAAAAAGACGCCGAAATTCAGGTGCAGGAATACTATAATACGACAGAAACACTGTATGGCTCGTACATACATAGGATCGATCCCTACCTGGATCCGCCGGATAAGGACAGCGGGGTCTTCGAGGATATCAAGCTGTATCTGCGGCGCAGCATGAAGCTGTCGGAGGATGAATGGGAACCGGCCGATCTCTTCAATACAGGCAAGCTGCGGCCAGGAAACGGCAATCCCAATTCCAGGGAATTCAATTTTCTGACCGATTACTGCGTCAGCGGCGATGAAATTGAGATCCGCATCCCCTGGGGACTGATTAACTTCAGCGATCCTTCCAATATGCGCATTCACGATGATTATTACAAGCATTACGGGGTGGAGAACCTCTCCATCAACCATCTCAATACGGCGCTCTATACCAGAAAGGGCGGACGCGGCGGACAGGTGAGCTCAACCGGGTTTGCGGCCATGAAGCTGGAAGGCTGGGGAAACCTTCCCACCTACCATCAGCGGATCAAAAAATCCTATTACTACATGCAGGAGATATACGGCAAATACTTGAAAGAAGGGGCTTAGAATATGCATACGGTCTCGGAGCAATATCTGACAATTTTATATTTGTTCATTTATTTCTGCATCTGTATCTGCATTTACAATGCTTATGAAACCTTTATCCTCTATCGGGACAAAAAGAAGAAACCGCAGAGAGTGGAGAAAGAAAAGCTGCGTATTGAGAACGCGGTCCGGGACATGGCAGGAAAGAAGAAAAGCGGAAAAAAGAACCGAACAGCCAGATTTCGCCCCAAACGGCTGCTGATTTTTCATGAAGCACTGCTGCAGGTGGAGCAGTGCTGCCGGGAGGAAGACCGGCCTTTTTTGAACCGCTTTGCAATAGAAAGCATGGAGGAGTATATTGAGGTTTTTCAGCGAAAAGGCGTGCTGATTAAAAACTATCTGGTTTGTCTTGTGGGGTATCATCAGACTTACTCGGAAAAGATTGGCGCGTTTCTCATTAAATGCCTCAACGAGCCGTCGGTAGCCATTCGCATGGAAGTGCTGCGGAGTATTGCCAAGCTGGGCAATACGGGACTGCTCATGCAGGCGCTGGATGTGATGGACCGCAGGGAGGCGCGAATGAACGACAAGATGATCACCGACACGCTGACGGATTTCAACGGTGATCACGACCGGCTGATTCAGGAACTGCTGGATAAAATCGACCAATACAGCGATTACATCAAGCTGGCGGTGATCACTTATTTTTACGGAAACGATCATCAGGCGGTATGCGGCAGGCTGCTTTCCATGCTGGAAAGCGAAAAAGAAGACAAAGAAGTGAATCTGCGGATTATCAAATATTTCGGCACTGTTTACAATGCCCGCGCACAGTCCGTTCTGATCCGGTTCGCATTGTCGGAGACTTGGGAGTACGCAGCGGTAACGGCCAGAACCCTGCGCAATTATCCGTCGCAGGAAACGGTGGCGGCGGCCAAGAGCAGGCTCAACGATTCCAATTGGTATATTCGTTTTAACAACGCGGAGACGCTGGCGTTTCTCTGCAGCCGCAAGAATCTGGAGGACGTGCTGAATTCCCAGGACCGGTACGCCAGGGAAATCATGCGCTACGCATTGAAAAAGCAAGAGGAAGTAGTGAAATAAGAAAGGCAGGGACGGATATGCTGCGTACGACGGTTGAATTTATTAATGTGTTTTTCTTTGTATATATTTTGCTCTATTCCGGATTTTTGTTCCTTTCCACCCTGGTCGGCGCGCTGACCTTGGAAAAGGACTCGCGGAAAAAGACCTTTCTTTCGGAAGTGACGCTGTCCGATGCTTCGGGATATATGCCGGTATCCATCCTTGTACCCGCATACAACGAAGCCCTGACGATTATTGACACCATTTTATCCATTGAAAAGGTAGATTATCCGGAATTCGAGATCATTGTAGTGGATGATGGCTCCAAAGACGCGACGGCGCAGACAGTCATCGACTATTTTCAGATGACCCTGATAAAGCGGCCGATCCGCAGGCAGGTGCCCTGTCAGGAAGTAAAGGAGATCTGGGAAGCGGTCCACCGCCAGATACATCTGACTCTGATCTGTAAGGAAAACGGCGGCAAGGCCGATGCGCTCAATATGGGTATCAATGCTTCCAGATACGCCTATTTTCTGGAGATCGACGCTGATTCCGTATTGCAGAAGGACGCGGTAAAAAATCTCATGGAACCGATTTTGGAAGATGACAGAATCATTGCCTGCGGCGGCATGATTCAGGTTTCCAATCAGGCGGTGATCGTAGAAGGGGAGATCAAAAGCCTGACCTTTCCCAAAAAGTGGCTGGTGCTGCTGCAAATGCTGGAATACTGCCGTTCTTTTCTCGGCTCAAGGCTGTTTTTCAATGGATTCAGCGGCAATATGATTATTTCCGGGGCCTGCGGGCTCTTTCGCAAGGACCTTACGGTGGCCTGCGGCGGATACGATACGGGAATCGTCGGCGAAGACATGGAGCTGGTGGTGAAGCTGCATCACTACTGCAAATGCAACAGCATCCCCTATAAGATCATCAATGTGGCCACTGCCAATTGCTGGACCCAGGTGCCGGAATCCCTGAGCGACCTGAAAAAACAGAGAAGAAGATGGCACATGGGACTGATTCAAAGCATCGCCCTTCACCGGGACATTATCTTTAACCCCAGTTACGGCGTGGTCAGCATGGTGTCCATGACTTACTATCTGGTGGTGGAATGTCTTGGCCCGCTCATTGAGCTGGTGGGCTTGCTGAACATTGTAGCGGCCATTTACTTAGAGCTGATCTATTTTGATTTCATGATTCGCTATTTCATCCTGTTCATTCTGTTCAGCGCATTAATTACCATTACAATTTTCCTGTCCCGTATCTATTTAACCAATACCGAGGTCAAGGTCTGGCAGATCGGCAAGGCGCTGCTGTTTTCTTTTATTGAAGCCTTTGGGTTCCGGCAGCTGATTACCCTGTTCCGGCTCAGCGCTTTTGTTCAGTACCGGAAGTACAAGGATTACTGGGGAGATATCACCAGAAAGAAAAATACGGCCAATTAGGAAGGCTTTCCATAACCTTAATCTGAAAAGCAGGTGTTCGGTGGCGGACCGCCTGCTTTTGCTTTAGGTGATTCCCTGGAGCGAGGTCGGTAGAGGGGAGGCCGGCCCCCTCCGGGTTAGCAGATATTTGCGCCAGGCATAGATAACGATATGTTATAAGCATTAGACATGAAACAATGGGAGCGTTACAATATGCTTATCCTGAGAGAAGAATTGTCAAGCATAAAGCATATATTTAAAAAGCATATTAAGGAGAACATATGGAATACCGTATACTGCCCAGAGGGGCGGAGAAAATCAGCGCCCTTGGCCTGGGAACCAGTTCCCTGGGCCAGGCCGGAGAAAAAGAAGCCGAGGAAACGATTGCGCTGGCCCTGGAAGAGGGTATCAACTATTTTGATATGGCATCGGCGGACGCAGTTCCTTTTCCTGCCTTTGGGCGTGCGACAGCCGGATGCCGGAAAAAGGTTTATTTTCAAGTCCATTTCGGCGCGGAATATCATACCGGAACGTATGGCTGGACGCTCAGTCTGGATGCCATCAAGCGGTCAATAGACTGGCAGCTGAAAAACCTGAAGACAGACTATATTGACTTCGGGTTTATACATTGCATTGATGAAGAGGCCGATCTGCAGGGAATGCTTTCAGAGGGGACTCTTGACTATATCCAGCAGCTGAAAAAGGAGGGGGTAATCCGCCATATTGGCCTGTCCTCCCACACACCGGGCATTGCCAATAAGGTGCTGGACATGGATTTAATCGACATGCTCATGTTCAGTATTAATCCGGCATACGATTACCGCCATGGAGATTATGCCATCGGAAGCGTTGATGAGCGGGCCGACTTATATCGCAGGTGTGAGGCAGAAGGCGTGGGGATATCGGTTATGAAGGCTTTTGCCGGCGGGCAGCTGCTGAACGAAAAAACCTCGCCCTTCGGACGGGCGCTGTCGGAATATCAGTGTTTGCAGTATGTGCTGGATAAACCGGCTGTGCTTACCGTAGTGCCCGGCGTGAGGGATCGGGCGGACCTGCGGCGCATCCTGAGATTTTTTGACGCAGCGCCCGAAGAAAAGGATTATTCGATTTTAGGCAGTCTGGCGCCGAAGGATGCGGAAGGGGTCTGTGTTTACTGTAATCACTGCCAGCCATGTCCCGCCGGGCTGGACGTGGGGCTGATTAATAAATACTATGACCTGGCGCTGGCCGGAGACGCGCTGGCAAAGAGTCATTATGCGAACCTTGAGAAAAAGGCTGCGGACTGTACAGCCTGCGGTCACTGTGATTCCCGCTGTCCGTTTCATGTGGATCAGGCGCGGCGGATGGCTGAGATTCGTTCCTATTTCGGGAAATGATGAAAACGCCTATGCCTTTCTAGCTGGGGCGGGCACTTGAAATAAAAGATATAAACCACCTTTCGGCCGCATAACCTTTATCGGGAGGTGGTTTTTTATATGGCAGAAAAACAACAGAAAGAAACGATTCTGGTTAACGGATACGCATATCCCAGCATCGCGCCGGAAACGCTGAATGCGTGGCTGCCTGACCTGACGTTTGTTTCCACGTTCAGCTATGGATTTACACCGGAAGGGCAGCTGATCGATCTTATGGATGAAAACATCGCAGGCCCGGCGCAGGCGGCGGGTGTGCAGGCTCTGATGGTCCTGACCCCGTTGGACAGTCAGGGTGCTTTTAATAACGAACTGGTAAGAGCCCTGCTGGAAAATCCGCAGGCACAGAACCGATTAGTCGAAAATATTCTGGCCAATATTCGCACCAAGAGCATGTTCGGGGTGGATTTTGATTTTGAATACGTGCTGCCGGAAAACAGAGATCAATATACAAATCTGGTCAGGGCGGCGAGGGAAAAACTCAATGCGGCCGGGTATCTGGTGACAGCGGCGCTGGCTCCGAAGACATCGGCGGGCCAGAGGGGACTTTTGTATGAAGGGCATGATTACCGGGGCATGGGGCAGGCGGCTAATTTTATCCTGACAATGACATATGAGTGGGGCCATGCATTTGGGCCTCCGATGGCTGTGGCTCCCCTGGATCAGGTTAGGCGGGTCCTGGACTATGCGGTTAGCGAGATCCCGCCCGATCAGCTGCTGATGGGAATTCCCAATTACGGATACGATTGGAAACTTCCCTTTATCCAGGGAGAATCCAGAGCAGAAAAGCTCTCTCTTGATGAAGCTGCCGCACGGGCGGCACGTTATGGGGCGGAAGTGTTTTTTGATGAGGCAGCCCAGTCGCCCTATTATTACTATACGGACGGAGACGGGGTGTCGCATGTAGTTTGGTTTGAGAATGTGCAAAGTCTGCGAGCCAAGCTGACGCTGGTTTCAGAGTATGGGCTGGCGGGGATCAGCTATTGGAACATCATGGATTACTTTCCTGCCGGGTCAGAGGTTTTGCGGGAGATGTATCAGGTGGCAAAGGTGTAGTTTTGGGAGCAGAGACAGAAAAAGGCAGCTGATTGAACAGTTGTCTTTTTTCGTGAGGCTGTAAATTTACAATTCGTATAGGAAATGACAGGCGCGTAAAAACATAGATTTTAAAACGCCAGTATGCTATACTAAGCATAGGGAATGAGGTTCTCCCCTGGCACATGCCAAAACCGCTGTTACAGCTGATGACTTCTGCAATTCGTTGCAGAAGTTTTTTTGTAGGAGGATAATGGATGGTATTGAATTGTTTGGCCGTCGGCGCCGGCGGCTTCATAGGCTCGGTTTTGCGGTATCTGGTCGGTCTGATACCGTTTCTGCACAAAGGCGCGCTGCCCTTACAGACTCTGCTGGTCAATGTGATCGGCGCGATTCTGATCGGCATGATCGTTAAATCTTCGGAGTCTTATGAGGAACTGGGAGAAAACGTGGTTTTGTTTTTAAAAGTGGGGATATGCGGCGGCTTCACAACCTTTTCCACATTTGCGCTGGAATCCCTGAACATCATGCAGGAGGGGAAAAGCCTTATAGGCCTGCTGTATATTGGAATGAGCGTTGTGCTGTGCATCGCGGGCGTTTATGCGGGGAAATGGATTGCCGGATATCTGGGAGCATAGGGGCAGGAGGTTGTTGCCATGAAAAGATTATTACTGCCGATTGATGGATCGGAGCGCTGCTTTCAGGCAGCGGAGCAGGTCAGGCGTTTGTATCGCAAGGAAGATGTAGAGATTATTCTAATGACGGTACGCAGCGACTGCGAGTTTGTGAGCGAGGAAGCGGAGCTGGAAAAAATCAAAGAACAGTCCATGGGCATCTTTACAAACGCGGAAGAGATCCTGCAAGGCTACAGGGTGAAAAAAATTGTGGACTTCGGACATATCGGAAATACGATTCTAAAGCATATGGAAGAGGATAACATTACAGCCGTAGTGATGACCCGCTCCACAAGGGAAGGCTACATACAAAAGCTGGGATCGGTGACATCCTATGTACTTAAGTACGCAAGGTGTCTGGTCATCATCGTCCCGGAAGTTGAACGGCATATCTGCAAGGAACACAGTGCCACCGTATATTTGTCGGGACAGTTTTGCAAGGGTGCGGATTCCTGCCTGCTTCCGTCCGCGGCCGGAACGTGTGTCTACAGAATCGAGGTGCTGAAAGGAAGGGTGCGCCTGAATCATGCGGCCTACAATCCGGACGGCGGCACCTGGACGATGGAGCCGGGAAATCATCAAAAGGCCCATTATAACATCAGTGCCGGTGAAAGCAGAGAAATTGAACTTTTCGTAGGAGTTAATTTTGGGCAGGAGGATCGGATTGATCTCGTCAATCCAAGGCCTTTTGACCCCGCGGTTATCAGATATGAATATGAAGAGCCAAAAGAAGAAAGGGGCAACAGGTGATATTCAGATCGTAGTCTCCGTTCCGGAGAGCTCACAGGAGTATTGGGCTCTCAATTGTGCGGCCAATCCCCAGACTTGCCGGGAACGGCCCGCTGTGCCAAGTCGACAGTGGAACTGGAGTTTGAGGTTCCGGAAATCTATCTTCTGGGGGATGCCAAGAAGGTGGCGAATATCATGTACGGTATCTGGGATGCCTTTGAGGTGGCCTCCCTCCGGCGCTTTTTGCTTTGAAACTAGGCCGGAGCGGATAAAATATGTGGGTTTGCGGGTTTTACGGATTTATTTTTTGGAAATTTCCATTTAAGCTTGCCACGCAAGGGTAAGAAACGTTGAAAAAAGATCCGCTTTTACCCCCTACTTTTGACAAAAGATCCGGAAACAATTTAGCGCATTACAATATGAAATTGGATAGACGTTCCTTTCTGACAAAATGCGGTCCGGATGCGGTGGAGAGCAGAGAATGGTTTGGGGCTTGCGACCAAATTCCAATTTTGCCGCTAAATCCCGCAACCATTGTCCCCAAAGAAGCACTATGGTCGCAGGTTAGATAAGGATATTCGACTTTACGGCGAAGCCGTGCCCTTATGAAAAACTGTCAAAAAAGGAAAATTGCTATTTTTATCAACAGGCAGCGAAAAATTTAGTTTCTGTTGATCTTTTTTCAAGGATGCAGAGCTTGCGCACATAGAAAATCGCTCAATATGAAGCTCCGAACAGGAGCAGGGACCGCAAATCCTTGGAAATACATCAACAATAGGGCCGAAATGAATCCGTTGTTGAACAAATGTGCATATTGTTAGAAAAGACTGCACCGTAAGACAGTCTATCGAAAAGCTGATAAACATCTCAATTAATATACGATTTATAGCTTGAATATTATGCGTAATCAGTGTATAATTATTAAAGATACTATATTAAGAGGAGAAAGAAAAATGAAGAAAAGTATAATAGCGGTCTTATTGGCCATGGTGCTGGTATTTTCTTTAGCAGCGTGCGGCGGAAGCGACAGCGACAAGAGCGCCGGCGATGCTGAAAAAGTAACCTATAAGGTAGGAACAGAGCCTACATTCCCTCCGTTTGATACTACGGATGAAGAACAGAATATCGTTGGACTGGACATGGATCTGATCAAAGCCATCGGTAAAGATCAGGGCTTCGAGGTAACTTTCGAGAACCTGTCCTTTGACGGTCTGGTTCCGGCGCTGAAAGCTGGAAACATCGATATCATCGCAGCAGGAATGAACAAGGACGACAAGGACAGACAGGCGCAGGTTGATTTCAGCGATGCCTACTATGAATCAAAGCTGATGGTTGCCGTAAAAGAGGACAACAACACCATCAAGAGCGTGGATGACCTGACAAAGGACATGAAGGTAGCGGCTCAGACAGGAACTACGGGCGCTAACAAGACCCAGGAACTGCAAAAGCAGGGCAAGATCAAAGAAGCGGTTATCCTCAACGGACTCGATACAGCGATGCTGCAGCTGATCAACGGTGATGTTTCCGCAGTAATCAACGATAAGCCGGTAACAGAAGCTTACATGAAAAAGCAGCCGGACAAGATCAAGATGGTAGGTGAACCTCTGAACGCGGAAAACTATGGATTCGCCGTTAAGAAGGGAAACACCGAGCTGGTAGAAAAGATTAACGCCGGTCTGAAAAACATCAAGGAAGACGGAACTTTTGACAAACTGGTTGACGAATGGTTCAACAAATAGGATAATAGGAATGAATGCGAGACCTTTGGCCGCGATCACGGTCAAAGGTCAATTCTTATTATAAGGAGGATTTAAGGTGCAGGAATATTTACACGGCATAGTTATCGCGCTGAAGGGCGTTCCGATAACATTGGCAGTTTCCTTAGTCGCTGTGCTGATCGGGCTGGTTGTGGGCCTTCTTGTCGCTACGGCGAAAAGATCCCGGTTTAGAATTCTGCGTATTATAGGGACAATCTATGTAGACGTTTTGCGAGGTACGCCCCTTTTGGTACAAGTGCTGATTTTAGCTTATGGTGTTCCGCAGATTATCAATTCGCTTTTCGGCGTTTCCTTTCACTGGGAGATTAAGATTGTGATTGGTTTCGTGGCCTGCGGAATTAACAGTTCGGCGTATATGGCGGAGATCATACGAAGCGGCCTTCAGGCCATCGACGTCGGTCAGTCGGAGGCGGCCAGGTCATTGGGCCTGAGCAGCAGGCAGACCATGCGTTACATCATTGTTCCCCAGGCGTTTAGAATTATCGTACCGGCGCTGGGAAATGAATTTATAACATTGATTAAAGAGACTTCCATACTGTCTATGGTTGGTATTGTTGAGGTTACGAGACAGGGACAGCTTTGGGCATCTCAATCGTTTTTATTCTTCCAGGCGTATATCGGCGTGGCTATCGTATATCTGGCTATGACGCTGACACTCTCAAGACTTGTCAATTACATAGAAAGGAGGATGGCGCGAAGTGATCGAAGTTAAAAATTTAGAGAAGGCTTTCGGGGATCTGAAAGTATTACGGGGCATCACGGAAACCATAAAAGAGCAAGAAGTAGTTTGTGTGATCGGCCCGTCGGGTTCGGGAAAAAGCACCTTTCTTCGCTGCCTGAATCTGTTGGAAGAGCCCACCGGCGGAGAAATTTACCTGGACGGTCAGAAGGTCAACAGCCCGGAAGTGAACATCGATGAAATCAGAACAAAACTGGGCATGGTGTTCCAGAGTTTTAATTTGTTTCCACATATGACGGTCATGGGAAATATCACGCTGGCTCCCATTCAGGTCAAAGGAATGAGCAAAGAAGAAGCGGACAAGAAAGCGCACGAACTGTTGAAGACAGTGGGACTTGAAGATAAGGCGGATTCCTATCCAAGATCTCTTTCCGGCGGACAGCAGCAGAGAGTCGCCATTGCAAGAGCCTTGGCCATGGATCCGGAGGTCATGCTGTTTGACGAACCCACATCGGCGCTGGACCCGGAAATGGTAGGAGAAGTTCTGGCAGTTATGAAAGATTTGGCGGAACAGGGCATGACGATGATTATCGTGACCCATGAGATGGGATTTGCCAGAGAAGTGGCCGACCGGGTATTCTTTATCGACGAGGGAATCATCATGGAACAGGGTACACCGGAGCAACTCTTTTCCAATCCTCAGAACGAAAGAACAAAGGGCTTTCTAAGCAAGGTTCTGTAAACAATTTATAGCGAATAAGCAGCAGATAGAATAAAAGGCACATCCGAGCCAATGCCTTACGGGCGGCAGGATGTGCCTTTTTGTATAAAAGAAAACCCCGCGTTTGACGCGGGGCTGGTTTTAACTGTTTGCGGAGCCATTATTTACCGGCCTTAATGTCAGCCAGCTGCTGCTTTACGCTTTCAAAGGAAGTGGAGCCTTTGGATTTTTTCGCTTCAATGCAGCTGCGCACGGCAATTTTATCGTATATGTCATCTTCGAATTTATCGGAGAAGGATTTAAATTCTTCCATGGACATTTCTTCAATGGCAATGCCTTTATTGATACAGTGGAGGACAATACCTCCGATGATTTCGTGGCAGTCGCGGAAAGGAATGCCTTTCGTTACCAGATAGTCGGCAGCGTCCGTTGCGTTCATGTAGCCGTATTTGGCCGCATGTTCCATTTTTCCCGTGTTGACCTTCATGGTTGCGATCATCTCTGTAAAGATGTTCACAGAGGCTTTCAGCGTGTCTCCGGCATCAAAGACAGGCAGCTTATCTTCCTGCAGGTCTTTGTTGTAGGCAAGAGGCAGGCCCTTGACAATGGTCAGAAGGCTCATCAGATCACCGTAAACCCGGCCGGTCTTGCCGCGGATCAGTTCCGCCATATCCGGATTCTTTTTCTGGGGCATGATGCTGCTGCCGGTGGAGTAAGCGTCGTCGATCTCCACAAAGCCGAATTCGACCGAACTCCAGAGGATCAGCTCCTCACAGAAACGGGACAGATGCATCATGGTGATGGAGCAGCAGCTGATAAACTCAACGGCAAAATCCCGGTCCGCCACAGCGTCCATGGCATTGGGGCAGACGCCCCTAAATCCCAGCTTTTCCGCCAGAAAATCCCGGTCCGTCGTATAAGTGGTACCCGCCAGCGCGCCGGAGCCCAGAGGCAGATAGTCCATCCGGTCCAGACAATCGGCAAAGCGGTCCGCGTCCCGTTTGAACATCTGATAATAGGCCAGCAGGTGGTAGGCCAGGGTAACCGGCTGCGCCCGCTGTAAATGGGTGTAGCCAGGCATCACTGTATCCTGATGCTTTTCCGCCAGGTCAGCCAAAGTGTCCATCAGCGTTTTCAGTAGCTGATCGATGGCTGCGATTTCGTCTTTCAGATAGAGGCGGATGTCTACGGCCACCTGGTCGTTACGGCTGCGGGCCGTATGGAGCTTTTTGCCCACAGCGCCGATCCTCTCGGTGAGGATCGACTCAATATTCATGTGGATGTCCTCCGATTCGATGGTGAACTCCACCTTACCGGCATCTATGTCAGCTTCAATTTCTTTTAACGTCTTGACGATCAAATCGGCTTCTTCGCCGGCTATGATGCCCTGTTTTCCCAGCATGGTCGCATGGGCGATACTGCCTTTGATATCGTCTTTATACAGTCTCTGGTCAAATTCAATGGATGCATTGAATTCATCAGCGGACGAAGTCGCCGCCTTTGAGAACCTTCCTTTCCAAAGCTTCATTGGGTTTTGCTCCTCCTTCTGAGTTCTGTTTCTGGATTGCGCGGATCTTCAGAGGCAGTGAGAACAGGTTGATGAAACCTTCCGCATCGCTCTGGTTGTATACTTCGTCTTTACTGAACGTAGCGAATTCTTCGCTGTATAGTGAGTTGGGGGATTTGCGTCCTGCAGCAACTGCGCTTCCCTTGTAAAGCTTCATTTTTACCGTACCGGTAACCAGCTTCTGTGTTTCGTCTACGAAAGCGGAGATGGCTTCCCGCAGAGGCGTGTACCACAGGCCGTCATAGCACAGCTGCGCGAACTTCTGAGCTACAATATATTTGTACTGCGTGGTGTCTCTATCGAGGATCAGCTTTTCCAGTGCGGAGTGAGCCGCGAAGAGGATGGTTCCTCCCGGAGTCTCATAGACGCCGCGGGACTTCATGCCCACCAGACGGTTCTCGATCAGATCGGCCGTACCTACGCCGTTCTTGCTGCCCAGTTCGTTGAGCTTTGTCAAAAGCTCGATCGGGCCCATCTTCTGTCCGTCGATGCCTACCGGAACGCCGGCTTCGAAGTCGATATCCACATAAGTCACTTCGTCCGGAGCCTTTTCAGGAGGAACGGAGAGAACGTGGATCGTATCGTAATGTTCATTCCAGGGGTTTTCCAGCTCGCCGCCTTCGTGGCTGATGTGCCAGATGTTCTCGTCACGGCTGTAAATCTTGGCTTCGCTCTGATTGATAGGGATGTTGTGAGCCGCCGCGTATTCCAGCAGATCTTCTCTGGATTCAAAATCCCAGAATCTCCAGGGAGCGATGATCTTAATAGCCGGGTCGAGGGCCTTGATCGTTGTTTCAAAACGAACCTGGTCGTTTCCCTTACCGGTACATCCGTGGGCTATGTAAAAGGCTTCTTCCTGCTGAGCCACCTCGACCAGTTTTTTGGCCATCAGCGGTCTTGCCATGGAAGTTCCCAGCATGTATTCGTTCTCGTAGATCGCGCCGGCTTTCAGCGTCGGCCAGATAAAGTCCGTAATGAACTCTTCTCTCAGATCGATGGTGATCGCTTTGCAGGCACCCGTTGCCAGCGCTTTCTTTTCGATGGCGTCGAAGTCTTCCTTCTGTCCTGCGTTGCAGCAGACTGCGATTACGTCATAGTCATAGTTTTCCTTTAGCCATGTCATGATGATCGAGGTGTCCAAACCACCCGAATAGGCTAATACCACTTTTTCTTTAGCCATGTTAATAAACCCTCCTCAAAATCTTTGTATACTGATGAATAATTAATTCATAGTGTGAATAAAAATTTAAAACATAGGCTAATTATACAACAAAGGTATAAAAAATCAACCCCATTTTTGTAAAAAATCCACAAAAAATATAATAATCATAAAAAAGCTAAAGACTTTAATGCATAAATGTTGTAAAATGGGATTACAGCGCAGAAAGCTGTGTTATTGTCTGAAAAATGTGTATATAATAAAAGAGATATATATTAAGGAAGCGTTTTGTATGAAATTTCAATTTGAAGAAAAGCAGAAAAAATGGGGGCTGACCGCTTTTTTCGTGATCGTGGCGGCCATTCTTGTATTTTTTGCGATTTACCGGTTCGATGTGTTTTCGGAACTGATCAGCATTGGTATGGCTATTTTAACTCCGTTTATCTATGGACTGGTGTTTGCCTATCTGCTGTGTCCGATTTATAATTTTACAACCAGAAACATGTATTCGGCGCTGTACAGGAGAGCGAGGAGGCCAAAGTGGGCCCTGTCTCTTTCCAAGGGAGTGGCTACATTTATTTCGATTTTGGTATTTTTTATCGTCATAACAGGGTTCTGCTGGATGATCATACCGGGACTCATCAACAGCATCATGCATGTCGTTGATATCCTGCCGGACAGTATGAACCGTTTCATCCACTGGATTGATACAAAGACGACCAACTATCCGGAAATGCAGGCGACCCTGGAAAACTGGGTCAACCGTTTTACGGATAATGTAGTAAAATATGTAGAAGAAAAAATGCTGCCCAGCTATATGGAGATCGCCACCAGCATTTCCACAGGCGTGTTCGGCGTTATAACGATTCTGAAAAACTTTTTTGTAGGAATTATCATATGCGTATACTTTCTCAACAGCAAAGATCTTTTCGCGGCCCAGTCGAAAAAGCTGATTCTGGCCACTTTCAGCGAGAAGAGGGCGGGAGAGATCCTCAGAGGAGCAGCATATACCAATAAGACGTTCGGCGGTTTTATCAACGGTAAGATCATTGATTCCCTGATCGTAGGACTCATCTGCTTTATCGTCATGAGCATACTGAACTGGGAGTATCCGCTGCTGATCAGCTGCATCATCGGTATTACCAACATTATACCGTTTTTCGGTCCGTTCATCGGAGCCATACCTTCGGCTCTGCTGATTCTGATGGTAAATCCGATGCAGTGCATCTATTTCCTGATATTCATTCTGATTCTGCAGCAGGTGGACGGAAATATCATTGGGCCAAAGATCCTGGGGGACAGCACGGGGCTTTCCAGCTTTTGGGTCATGTTTGCGATTCTGGTAGGCGGGGGACTGTTCGGTTTCGTGGGAATGATCGTTGGAATACCGATCTTTGCCGTATTTTACGCATATTTCAGCAGAAATATAAACCGGAGGCTGGACAAACGAGGATTTTCTACGGATATCCGCGACTATACCATTGATAAATACCGGGTAAAGGAAAAGAAGAAAAAAAAGAAAAAGAAAAAAAAGGAGGGGCCGGGAAGTGGCATTTTTAAAGGGTAGACTGACAGAAAGATTAGGGGAAAAGGCAGTTTTGGAAAACTGCGATATGAGCAGATTTACATCTTTTCGGACAGGAGGAAAGGCGGACTTTCTGATCCTGCCGGAAAACGAAGAGGAGTTGAAATTCACGCTCAGCCTTCTGGCGGAGACGGACATGCCGTACATGGTCATGGGAAATGGGTCCAATATATTGGTGAAGGACGGTGGTTTCCGGGGGGCGATCATTAAGCTGGGAGATGCCTTCGGGCAGATCGAAATCCATGGAGAAATTCTAACGGCAGGCTGCGGGGCGCTGATGTCATCTGTTGCCAGGGCTGCGCTGGACGCAGAGCTGACAGGTTTTGAATTTGCCAGCGGCATTCCCGGCAGCCTCGGAGGAGCCGTATTCATGAACGCGGGAGCATACGGCGGAGAGATGGCCGGTATCATCCGCGAGGCCAGAATCATCAAAAAAGACGGCAGCGGAGAATATACGCTTTCCTGCGAAGAACTGGAGCTGGGCTACAGGCACAGTATCCTTCACAATACGGGAGACGTGGCAGTAAACGTCACATTGGAACTGGCAAAGGGAGATAAAGAGACCATCGGAGCTGAAATGAAGGAACTGGCCGCCAGGAGAAATGAAAAGCAGCCTGTTTCACTGCCCAGCGCCGGCAGTTTTTTCAAACGCCCGACCGGATATTTCGCCGGTAAGCTGATACAGGACGCGGGGCTGAAGGGACTTTCGGTGGGAGGCGCGCAGGTTTCGCCTCTGCACAGTGGTTTTATTGTAAATACAGGGGGCGCTACGGCGACGGATATCATACGGCTGATGGAGATCGTACAGGCGTCCGTTCTCGATAAGTTCGGTGTAAAATTAGAGCCGGAGGTAAGGATCATTGGAGAATAAGAAATATGAAATGGGTTATGATCTCCACACCCATACGATTTTTTCCCATGGGAAGGGGACCATTGAAGATAATGTACGGGCAGCTCTCGACCGGGGGCTGACCCATGTAGCTATAACCGATCATGGCCCGGGACATCTGTTCTATGGCATCAAGCGTAAGGATGTTCCGGTCATGCGTAAAGAAATTGAACTGCTGAATAAAAAGTATCCCAGAATCAGTATCCATCTGAGCGTGGAGGCCAACATCATCAAGACGGGCAATCACTTGGATATCCGCCCGGACGAGTACGACCAGTATGATTTCGTCATCGCCGGATACCATTACGGACTGCCAAAAGGATATTGCGTGTCCAACTGGCTCTGGAACCACGGCCTGACACTGGGGGAAAAACAATTGAAGATCAAAAATACGGACATGGTGATAAAAGCTTTGTATGAGAACGATATCTCGATTCTTACGCATCCGGGTGATAAAGGGCCCTTTGACATGCTCCCCATAGCGGAAGCCTGTGCGGATACGGATACATTGATGGAGATCAGTACCTGGCATCCCCATATGACGGTGGAAGAGATCAAAATCGCAGCAGAGACTGACGCGCAGTTTATCATCAGCAGCGATGCCCATGTACCGGGAAGAATCGGTGATTTCGAAGGCGGTCTGGAAAGGGCCAAAGAGGCCGGTCTGGACCTTTGCCGGATTGTAAATCTGAGGGAAATTAAATGAATACAGTAATTGTAACGGGACTATCGGGAGCAGGAAAGACCCAGGCGATGAATTGTCTGGAGGATTTGGGATACTACTGCGTGGATAATATGCCTCCGGCGCTGATTAAGAGTTTTGTTCAGCTGGCGGCCAACGAATCCACGCCTATTGAACGGGCGGCCTTTGCAGTGGATGTGAGAGGCGGCGAATTGTTTGCGGATATGGAAAAAGCTCTTGAAGATCTGGCTGCCAGCGGCATCAATTACAAGATTCTGTATCTGGAAGCCTCGGACCGCGTGCTGATCCGACGTTTCAGTGAAAGCAGAAGACAGCATCCGCTGTCCAAGGGAGAGAGCACGCTGGAAGGGCTCAGGAAAGAAACTGAGATGCTCAAAAACCT
This sequence comes from Anaerovorax odorimutans, assembly GCF_024459955.1. Classification (GTDB taxonomy): domain Bacteria; phylum Bacillota; class Clostridia; order Peptostreptococcales; family Anaerovoracaceae; genus Hominibacterium; species Hominibacterium odorimutans_A. The sequence continues at coordinate 87,667 of NZ_JANFXK010000011.1, read as the reverse complement.
GAGGGACAGGGCTGACTACGTCATTGACACGTCCAATATGAAGGTGGCCCGCCTCTGGCAGGAGATCAAGGATCTGATTACCTCCGGGGAGAGTGAAAAGACTTTTGTCATCAATATTATGTCCTTTGGCTATAAAAATGGGATACCTCTGGGGGCCGATATGGTATTCGACATGCGGTTCATTCCCAACCCATATTATGTGAAGTCCCTGCGGCAGCTCACCGGAAACAATAAAAAAGTTCGCGATTATGTGATGAAACAGGACGTTACCAAACGGTTCATTGAAGAAGCTCAGAAATTGATTATGGAGCTGATCCCTTCTTATATGAGGGAGGGTAAATACAATTTGAACCTTTGCTTCGGATGCACGGGCGGACACCATCGCTCCGTGGCTATGGCCAATGAAATGGCGGAAATCCTCAAGAGCGGCGGAAAACGAATCACGGTGGAACACAGGGATTTGTAGAGGAGAAAGCAGTACGATGTCATTTTCAATGGAAACGAAAAATGAACTGGCCCACGTGATGCCGGAAAAAAAGTGCTGTATGCTGGCGGAAATCGCCGGCTTTATTCGCATGTGCGGCAGCATTCGGCTGGTCGGCGGCGGAAAGTTCCGAATTGTAACGACTACGGAAATACCGGCGGTGGCGCGCCACTATAAAAAATTGATTAAGGATTATTTCGGCATTGACGCCGCGCTGGAAGTGGGGCAGGGGAATACGCTGAAAAGGGGCCGCGCCTATATCCTCACCATCGGGCCGGAGGATCTCAGCGAGCAGATTCTGAGGGAAACCGGAATTCTGATGGTAAAGGAAGGTATGAACTATATCAGCGATGGCATTTATGACGGACTGATTCGGACCAAATGCTGCCGCAAGGCCTGCCTGAGAGGTATTTTTCTGGCATCGGGAACCATTACAGACCCGGAAAAAGGCTATCATATTGAATTTAACTGCAACAGCCAGATTCTGGCGGGCGATGTGAAAAAGCTGATTAACAGTTTTGTGGACCTTCATGCGAAGGTTTCTGTGCGGAAAAAGAATTATGCGGTCTATGTGAAGGAAGCGGAACAGATCATTGATATTCTGGCTATCATGGGCGCCCATTCACAAATCTTTGCCTTTGAAGACGTGCGAATCACAAAAGAAATCCGCAACAAGGCCAACCGGATCAACAACTGTGACAACGCCAATATCGATAAGGCTCTGCAGGCTGCCGAAAAGCAGCTGGGCTGGATACGCAAGATACAGGATACCAAGGGGCTGCGTTTTCTGCCGGACAAGCTTTATGAGGTGGCGATCCTGCGGCTTGATAATCCGGAGGCGACTCTGCAGGAGCTGGCGGATATGATGGACCCTCCCATGAAAAAATCCGGTATCAACAATCGATTCCGAAAAATCGAGGAACTCGCCGGCAAGCTATAGGCATAAGCCGGTTTTCATAAATACATACATTACAGAAGGAGTTTGCTATGAGAAAATTTGAAATGGAACACAGAGTGGGATATGCTGAGACAGACGCTATGGCAATTGTTCACCACTCCAATTATATTCGCTGGTTTGAGATGGGAAGAAACGATCTTCTCCGTTCTCTGGGGTATCCTTATTCGGAGCTGGAACGCCTGGGAATCTGGATGCCGGTGATTGGCGTGAACTGTGAATACAAGAACCCATCGGTCTTTGATGAGGTTGTAATCATTCGTTCCTGGGTTGAAAAGCTGAAAGGGGCTTCCGTATATCTGGCATATGAGGTGATTGGAAAAGAAGACGGACAGGTGAAAGTAACCGGCACCAGCAGCCATGGCTTTACGGACCCGGATCTGGTTCCCATGCGCCTGAAAAAGAACTTCCCGGAGCTGTACGAAAGACTGGCTTCCGCGGCAAAATAGAGGTTTGTTTGCAAATGACGGATGAAAAAAGGCTTCCTGCGCAAGATTGCGAAGGAAGCCTTTTTTGCGGAGCATCGGACAGGAACGATCGTTATTGGGCGCTGATCGTATCCACGATGGATAATCTATGGATGCGTTTTGCCGGGCCGTAGACAGCGGCTGCAGAAGACGCAGCTACCAGCAGCATGATTAAGAGAAGAGGACCCAGCGGAAGCTGCCAGGGATCTCCCCAACGGGACGTGACCAGATTTTCGTATAAAAAACGATGAATCGGCAGGCCGGCGATACAGCCGATGATACTGCTGGCTGCCGCATAGGTGGCGGATTCGGCTAAAATCATCTTAATCAGCTGCCTGCTGCTCATGCCGATGGCTCGCATGGCCCCATACTGACGAAGTCTTGCCGATACACTCATGGCAATGCTGTTGATAATGTTAAAGACTGTAATCAGCGCGATTACCACCAGAAAACCATAGATAAAGAGGGCAAGGGAAAGGTAGGCCCCCTGTGCTTCGGCATTGGATGCCCGCCGGTCGGAAAATACTGTATCCGGGCCGGCCATTCTGCGGATTTCGTTGACGTCCTGATCCGAAGCTTCGTCGGACAACTTAACATCTACAATTGTATAACCGCCTGCTCCCTGCAGGCTGCGGAAAGTCTCCTCCGAGCAAATGAGAATTTCCTTTCCTTCCTCGCGATTAAAAGGCGAGTCAGACAGAATGCCTGCGATTGTTACCTCCTTTGTTTCGCCCTGGGACCGGAGGGTGACGGTGTCTCCCAATCTCAGGGGATTTTGACGGTCATAGACAGTAAGGACAGCGTCTTTCTTTTGGCGGACATCCTCCAGCGATCCCTGGAGCAGCGCATCTTCCGCCCACTGGAACTGATGCTTTTCATAGGATAGCAAATCAAGCTTCAGTGATTTTTTATGGGTCTCGGCGGGGATGTCATAGGCGAACATGCGTCCGTAAGCTTTTTCTGCCGGGGATTCATCCTCCAGCCTGCCGGGCAGATCACTGCTGAGGGAACGGGTATTGTCCGGGCTGACTATGGAGATATCCGGCGTGTAGGGTTTCAGCGGCTGGATCGCGTGGTGCATAAAATCCATGGCAGCGGAAAAGGCCAGGAAAAGAATGATACTGAGAGCGAAGGAGCCCGCCATCAGTAGGAAATTCTTTTTGCTCGCTTTCGCATGGTGCACACCCAGAGCGGTATCGACTTTAAAGAGTCTGGTATTGGCTGCTCTGCGCACTTTCTGAAAAGCGTATGCGTTTCCCGATACGGCGGTCAGAGGAGAAACTCTGGCTGCTTTTTTTGCCGGCGACTGAGCGGCCAAAAGAACGGTGAGCAACCCGACGGCAGCTCCGCATATGACGCTGATCCAGCTGACTCCAAAGGCAGGCATCGCTGCAAAATAGGCGGGACTCAGAAAACGCAGAACAGCGCAGAGCACCCAAACAACCGCAACCCCGGGCAGAATTCCAATGGGTACGGCCCACTTACACCATTGGAACGCTTCCAGGCGCACAAAGCGGATGATTTGTTTTTTCGATGCTCCCAGACAGCGGAGCATTCCGAAAAACTCCGTCCGCTGCATGACATTGCTGTTGAGACTGCTGGCAATCATGAGAATGCCGGCCAGCAGAACCAGCAGAAAGAGAACAAAAGCGGCGGTGTACAGTTGGCCGATAAAGGAATCGTCGCTCTGTCCAAGGGTTGCCAGCAGCTTGGTGTTTTTTGCGAAGTCTTCCTTTTCCGACCAATGATACTGCTCAGCAATGTCGGCGATGACTTCATTCATATCGCAGCGCTCTGAAAGCTGAACATAATAGCAGCTGTCTTGATCGAAAGTCTCATCCGCCGTTTCAGACAGGGCGCGGAACGCCTCCTGATTGAGAAGGGTACCGATGCCGTCGGCCTTCATGAGCATAGAGGTGTTTTCGATGAATCCAGATATTTTATATTTGAAGGGTTTTCCCCCGGGCGTGTCCAGGGTAATGGAATCTCCGACCTTCAGATTCAGGCGCTCCTTTGCGTTTTCCGTAAGAGCCGCCTCCTCGCCATTGCGGGGGAAATTTCCTTCCACAAAGGCAAGCTCTGTAAAAATGCTGGAAAGAAACTCTGGATTAAAACCGCAGACTGCGGCTTTCTGTGAATCAATGCGATAGTCTTGGGCCAGCCGATAATTGAGGACTCCGTACCAGGCTACCTCCGTCACCTCGGGGCGGGCTTTGATCATAGCGGCTTCTTTTTCATCGGCGCTTTTCAGCATCAGGTGCCAGTTGCCGTAATCTTTGACAGCCTGTATCCGCTGGCTGCGCACTTCCATATCGGCCATGCCGAAGATAACTGTGACCAGAAAGACAGCCAAAGAGATGCAAATCAGAGTCATGCGGCTCTGTTTTCGATGTACCTTTGCGGAAATGGGAATCAGATCCAGGTAGCGTTTCATTTTTTTATCTTTCATTCTCTTGCCCCTCCCAGGTCGGTCAGGATGCCGTCGGTGACCCGGAGCACCCGGTCCACAGAGGATGTAAGGTTGATGTTATGGGTGATCATGAGAATCGTTTGCTGGTAGAGGCGGGAAGCTTTGACCAGCAGCTCCATTACATCCCGGCTGCTCTTTGAATCCAGGTTTCCGGTGGGTTCATCCGCGAGAATGAGCATGGGTCTGGTGATGAGCGCGCGGCCAATGGCCACACGCTGCTGCTGGCCGCCGGACAGCTGGCCCGGAAGATGATGGCGGCGGTCGGACAGACCCAGCACCTCTAAAATTTCATCGACTCTCTTTTGCTCCGGTTTCTGATAATCCAGGAGCAGAGGAAATACAATATTCTGCTCCACAGTCAGCTCCGCGATCAATTGGAAGGACTGAAAGACAAAGCCGATATTCTGACGGCGGAAGACGGTTCTCTTCTGCTCTTTCATAGAGAACAGATCCTGTCCGTCCAGATACACCTTCCCGGATGTGGGCGTGTCCAGAGCTCCGATGCAGTTGAGCAGCGTGCTTTTTCCGGAGCCGGATTCGCCTACAACCGCGCAGAACGTACCTTTTTCCATGGTAAAGGAAACATCCTTCAGAGCGCGGACCTGACTTTCGCCTTTACCGTAGGTTTTATGCAGATTTTGAACGTTTAAAATTTCCATAGGGAAATACCTCCTTTTCATAGAAAAGAATAACACCTGCGGCTTACAATGAGGTGAATTTGAGCTTACAGTTCCGTAAGGAAGGAAAGGGTGAAAACCGTGCCTTCGCCAGGGGTGCTCTGTACGGAGATCAGACCGCCCTGACCTTCGATGATGGACTTTGCCAGGGGCAGCCCCAGGCCGGCTCCCTGCGTATCCAGGGAGTTTTTACTGCGATAAAACCTCTTGAAAATATGGTGAAAATCTTCCGGATTAATACCGGTGCCATTATCGGAGACAAAGAGGCGGAGCATGGTATGAGAACGCTCCCAGGTAATGTGGATCCGGCCCTTTGCTCCGGTATGGTCCAGGGCGTTTTTTATCAGATTGCTTATGGCCTCGCAGGTCCACTCCAGATCACATTCGACGATCTCAGGAGGCCCGCAGACGCAAATAACCTTATCTTCCTGCTCTGCCCGGATTTTCAGATCCTCTGCGGCACGGGATACCAGTTCCGTCACCGGATGCGGCCTCTTTTCGAAAAGAATGCTCCCCGTATCCAGCCGGGCAATTTTGAGCATGGCGCCGATCAGAGATTCGATGCGTTTCAGAGCCTGTCCGGTCTTTTGGGAAAATTCGGCCACTGTAAGGTGATTGTCCGGTTCATCCGCGATGATTTCATTGTACATGTTCAGGGCCGCCAGCGGCGTTTTTAGCTGATGGGAGATATCGGAAATCGTATCCTTTAAGAAACTTCTGGCTTCATGCTCGGTTTCGTTCTTTGCCCGCAAGGCGTTGGCCAGACTGTCCACCAGAGCAAACAACCGATATAGCGATCCCTCATCCGTTCTCGGCAGATGGGAGGAAAAATCGCCGTCCATGAAACGGGTGACTTTTTCGACAGCCAGAAGATAAAGCTTTTCACGCCTGCGAAGAAAGAAAAGTCCGCCGGTCAGCAGTAATGCGGATAACAGTAAGGTTTGCAGGGCAAGGGTGTGTATAAGAGAGGTGCTGGCGCGGTGGGTGATCGGAAGAAAGCGAAGAGCTGTATCCTCAGTAATGCCGATTTTCCTTATCAGCTCTCTGCCGGGGGAGGAGATGGAGGTGCCGGTTACGGCCGCCGCTATTTGGTCGGGAGAGAGTCCCTGCTCTAAGAGTGCGGATGCCACGGCATAGTCCTGCTGCAGGTTCATTTCTTTGATTGTTGTTACATGATGCTGATAGATAAAAAAAGCGGAGCATACCCACAGCAGGACACAAAGAACCAGAAAAAGCAAAAAATTGCGGGACTGTTTTTCATGAATAAAGCTCACAGAGTTACCTCCTTCCACTTATATCCGAACCCCCGCACGGTTAGCAAATGTTCAGGGTGTGAGGGGTCTTCTTCTATTTTTTCACGCAGCCTGCGGATGTAGACGGAAAGGGTGTTGTCATCCACGAAGTTACCGGCGCCGTCCCAGAGTTCATTAAAGATGATCTCACGGGCTACGACCCGGTTCGCGTTTCTTACCAGCAGGCAAAGCAGCTTGTATTCCGCGCCTGTCAGTTCCAGCGGCGTGCCTTTCAGCAGAACCCGGCTGGCGATAAGATCAATAGAAATATCTCCGCAGCGGAGCAGGGAGGCATCAGCTTGCTGTGTGAATCCGGATCTTCTCAGCAGAGCGCGGATCCGGGAGCACAGTTCTCCCAGCTTAAAGGGTTTTGTGATATAGTCATCGCCGCCGCCGTCCAGGCCGCGGATAACGCTGACCTCTTCGTCCAGCGCAGTGAGAAAGATAATCGGGATGCTGCTTCCCTGGCCCCTCACCTGATCGCAGATTTCAAACCCGTTTCCGTCCGGCAGAGTGATGTCCAACAGAAGAAGATCATAATTTCCTTGACATAAAAATTCTCTGGCTTCCCGGACCGTTCTTGCGATGTGCGGATCAAAACCGTTCTTTTTCAGTGAATACCGCAGACCGTCCACCAGACTGATATCATCTTCAAGCAAAAGCAGCCTGGGAGCATTTCCCACAGCCGAATCGCTGCTCATTGTTCCATAAGTCATAACGCACCTCCCGATAACTCCATTATATTTTGCGGAGGATGAAGATACAAGGGACAAGGGGCTGGTTCTTTCTTACAATTCTGTAAGGCGGACATGAAAACAGCCGGCCCCTGATTGTCAGGCCCGGCTGTCTGATGAAAGGAGGCAGCCTGTGGAAAGCAGACTGCGAACCAAAGGCATGTTGGCCGCCGATTTTCGCAAAGCCCCTGTCAAGGCCTGCTGCATGCGTAAAGTAAGCTGTATATATTGTTTATAGGAAGGAAGGCGAACACTGTTTATCGCTTTAGGCGGCGGCCCGATTGTTTGTGGTACAGGGGATTTTGCTTTTAAAATAGAAGCAAAATCCCTGTTATCCTTTGCCCGGTGTTTCGCCGGGCAGACGCATGCTCAAATGGCCTTTTGCTGATATGGAGCACAGACTTTGGGACAAGACAGCCTCGGCAATACCCTGCGCCGATACGGCTGTTAGGGCTTTTCAGCAATCTGTACCTGAGAAAAGGCCATTTGACCATACACCGCTTGAAATGCGGTAGTTTCCCGGGTGGAATTTTTTAATTAATAACATGTAATTAATTTACATATATCATATATTATGGAAGAATATTTGTCAACAGGAAATTTGAAAAAAATTCCAAATTATGTTTTATATGTAACTTGCGTTTTGTGAAGAGGTGCGGGAGACAGGAAGAGAGTAACGGTGAAAAATATTAATAATCAATATAAATTTATTGTTTTTCGATAAAAATATATTGACAAACAGTTTTGCTCGTGGCATAATAAGGCAACAGCTGTTAAAGAAAGGGAAAGGAAGAAAGACAATGTGGAATTCAACAAAATCCTTACAGTTATCATCTATATGTACGAAACTGCTTATCGCAGCCGTGTTCGTGTTTGCGGCATTTCTGCCTAAAATGCTGAACGCCTATATTGCGGTTTCTCCGGCTTACAGCCAGCTTGCGCAGATAACGCCGCTGATGGTGGTTCTGTACCTGTGCTGCCTGCCCGCACTGGCAGCGCTCTTTTCATTGGATCGGCTGCTGGTCAACATCAAAAGGGAAGAGGTCTTTGTTGAACGCAACGTTCGTTACTTGCGGATCATTTCCTGGTGCTGCTTCGCGGTGGCGGCATTTCTGGCCTGTGCGGTATATTATTATCTGATCTTTTTGGCCGTTGCCATTGTAGCTGCGTTTTTCGGCCTGATCCTGCGGGTGGTCAAAAACGTGATCGAGGAAGCAGTTATCATTAAAACAGAAAATGATTTTACGATTTAGAAAGGAGGCGCGGAAATGGGGATTGTTGTCAATTTGGACGTGATGATGGCAAAAAGGAAGATCTCCGCAGGCGATCTGGCGAAAGCCATCGGCATCACACCGGCCAACCTTTCGATTTTGAAGAACAATAAGGCGAAAGCCATTCGATTTTCCACATTGGAAGAGATTTGCAGGGTGCTGGACTGCCAGCCGGGGGATATTTTGGAGTACGAGAAAGAATAGACAAATGGCCTGCCAAGGGGCGCGGGCGTTTGCAAAGGGATCAAGAGGGGAGTGTGTTGGAATGGAAAATACATTAAAGGAAAAATCGGCTTTGAGCGGAAGGGCCTGGGACAGGGAGTATTCAAAGGCAGACGGAGTATTCGCGACCTTGCTGCTGGCTGTGGGATTCCTGTTTTGGGAACTGGTCAGCGCTTTTCGCCCGGGTGCGGGAACGGTAGTGTTTACGGCGGTTGTTTGCACAGTTGCGGCTTTTTATATGAATCGCAGAGGGTGCCGGCAGAATAAAAGGAGCCTGGTATGCCTGGGTGTCATGGTGTTATCGGTATCGATCTTTCTGATCTTCGACAGTGGTTTGGAAAAGGAGCTGAATTTGCTGTTTATCATGGCGGCTTTCATTTACTGGGTCGCTTTGACAACGGAATGTACCATTGAAAACAGATTGTCGGAATATGCTGCGGTGGATATGATCCATCAGACATTTTCAAGGGGAATCGCCAATCTTCCATGTCTGCTGTATATCCTCATCAGGCGCACCAGGCAGAGAAAGGGCGGAAAGGGTACGGCAGCGGCGCTGCTGGGTATTGCGGTCATGGTGCCGGTACTGTTTGCGGTAACTATTTTATTAGTAAGAGCGGATCCCGCTTTCCAGCATTTGATAGAAGGGGTGAGGAGAGCGGTTTCAGAGGATGTTCTCATCTATGTGTGGTATTTCGTTTTGGGTATTCCGGTGGCTTGCTACCTTTGCGGTCTGATCTGGGGCAGCGCGGAAAAGAAACCGAAAGTCCCAGAAAAGTCTGCCGTCGATGGCGCGATGCAGCGTTTACGCATTGTACCTGCCACTGCTGTGTCCTCCGGCCTGGCAGGGCTGAATCTGGTGTACGCAGTCTTTTTCCTGGCGCAGACCAGCTATTTGTTCTCCGCTTTTAGACAAATGCTGCCGGAAAACATGACCTACGCGGAGTATGCAAGACATGGTTTTTTCGAGCTGTGTGCGGTTTCGGCGATCAATCTGGCCGTTATCTTTGCGGCAAAGCTTCTGTCTCAAAAGACATCCGGCAAACTTCTGCGAATTGAGATCATGCTCCTTTCAGTGTTTACCATTGCTCTTACTGTGATTGATATCAGTAAAATGGTGCTTTACATTCAAAGCTATGGCCTCACGCGGCTGCGGATATATACTTCGATCTTTATGGTCTTTCTCTTTGCGGTATTTCTGATTATTCTATTGGGTCAAATCAAGCCCTTCAATGGCGGCAGAGCCGTGATACTGGCAGCGCTGATCTGTTTCTTTGGCCTCTGTTTCGGCAATGTGGACGGTCAGATCGCAAAATACAATATGGGGCAGTATCTGGACGGGAAGCTGGCGCTCATGGACCGGGCCAGCATGGAAGAACTGTCGGACGGAGCGGTGCCGTATCTGTATGAGGCTTATCAAAAAACGGGGAACAGGGAGGATGCTTATGTGCTGTACTGCGCCATTGCGGGGGACCCTGTCACGAATATGCTGCCGGAGAGAACCCTGGAAATGATACCGGCTGCGGAAAAGGAGGGCTTTAAGACCTTTAACCTGCAGCAATACCGGGCGGAAAAAATACGAAGGGAAATAAAACCTCCTGTAGCTTAAAATTCGCTGAAACAGCGATACCCCGCAGGCGGAGAGTGTGTGTTGTGTTCGATGGATAAAAGCCCGGGTCGTTGGGGATGGGCGGTAAAAAGTGTGAATGGCGGGGGCAGAGATCCCCATTCACGCTTTTTTAATGGGATGAGCTGAAGAGGTTCAGCAGCACGACGCCTACCAGCACAAAAACAATCCCCACGACACCTACGGCGTTCAGCGACTCCTTGAAGATGAAGACGGACAGAAGGGAAGCGGCAACGACGCCAAGGCCGCACCAGGTGGCATAGGCGATGCTGAGATTGATGTTTAAAAGGGCCTTGGAAAAGAGAAAAAAGCAGATTCCATAGGCCAGAATCGTTATGAGGGATGGAACCAGCTTTGTGAAACCCTCCGAATATTTTAGAAACGCAGTCCCTACAAGTTCTCCCACAATGGCGAGAGCAAGATAAACATAAGGCATTTATTTTTCCTCCTTTAGTTGAATGGAATTTTGAAGCTGCTGTAAAAACTTACTGCAATTTTCAAGCATATCGGTCCTTTCGCCAACCGTCATGCCCGATAAAGCCTTTTCCTCAAACCGATAGAGCTGTTTTAAAATGTTTTCCGCATACTGCCGCCCTTTTTCTGTGAAACTGACGATTTTGCTGCGCCTGTCCTCTGAGGAGGGCTCTTTTTTTATATATCCCTGGGCCTGCAATTCTGCCAGGATGCTGCTGGTGGTCTGTTTTGGCAGCAGCAGTCTTTCGCAAATGATTTGCTGCGTACAGCGGCCGGAATATTCGTCGATGGTATAGAGGACAAACAGGGTATTGGACGTCAGTCCATGGGACTTGGCCCATTCCTCATAAATCTGTGAGGCGCCGAACCAAAAGTCATAATACTGTCTGATCTGATCTCGAAGGCACATAGAAAACTCCTTTTTTGAAATTAGTCCGATATTGGACTAATTGAAGTCTACCATACTGCATTTCCTTTTTCAAGGAAAATCTGTAATTTACAAAAACTTTATGATACAATCAATGGGTTGAAAAGGAGAATGAAATGATTGATACAATAATTTTTGATATGGATGGAACATTGCTTGACACGCTGGAAGACTTGACCGATGCTACCAATGCGGGACTGGCCTGCGGCGGTTATCCGGCGCGGACGGTGGAAGAGGTCCGCCACTTTGTGGGCAATGGGGTGCGTCATCTGATGATGCGGGCTGTACCGCAGGGCACTTCTCAGCAGGACATGGAAAAATGCCTGGCAGCCTTCAAAGATTTTTACGCACACCATTGGCAGGATAAGACCAGAGCCTATGACGGAATTCCCCAGCTTCTGGCGGCATTGCGGAAAAAAGGCATCAAAACGGCGGTCATTTCCAATAAATATGAACAGGCGGTCCTCGAACTTTGCCGGGATTATTTCCCGGGAAGTTTTGACGCGGCCAGAGGGCAGCGGGAGGATGTGCCTTTAAAACCAGCGCCGGACAGCGTTTTTTCAATTCTTGAGGAGCTGGGGTCGGGCAGGAGCCGGGCGATCTATGTGGGGGATTCCGAGGTGGATATGGATACGGCTCATAATGCGGGTTTGATATCGGTAGGGGTAACCTGGGGCTTTCGGGATCGGGAGTTGCTTGCGGAAAAGGAGGCGGACTATATAATCGACCGCCCGGAGGAGTTGCTGGAAGTTCTCAGTAGGCTTAATGGGTAAAGTGGAGAATTTAATTAAGGGATAACTCGGGGAGCTTTTCCGCCGGGAGCGTGGGCGGCGTGGGGCGCGGCGGTTATGGCCGTTTCCATGGTGTCTATGGTTGTGCCGATAGCGACGGCCATGGTGGCGTCGATGGTCATGTCTATGGTGGCAGCGGCGGTCGTGTCTATGGAGGTGTCGGTGGTCGTGTCGAAATTTGTCGAATGGGATGACTTTATCAACACAGGGTGGATATTGCGCCGGATGTTGAAGTTTTTCATAGGGCCAGAGCATTATGGGCTGGGTAATATTTGTGAAACAGGCTAGTTCCTCGCATGTGAAGGCGATAATCGTTGGAAAAGCCTCAACATCCGAGGAAAAAATGGAAGGATGTTGATCAAAAAGCGAAACTTCTGTATAACGGGCCGCCTCATTTATTGAAAGTTTCGGTTTCCTGTGCGATAATGATATAAACGGGTTCTGCGCTTTTGGCAGGCAGGGCTCTTGCTTTTGTAAAGCAGGCGAATTGAAAATGAAGGAGAATGAAATTTATGTTCGAAAAAGGGCAGAGATGCCAGATTAGAATAGATGATATGGGAAGTGAAGGCCAGGGCATCGGCAGGGCGGATGGTCTGGCTGTTTTTGTTCCGGGCGCTGTGGCCGGGGATCTGGTGACGGTGGAATTGACGAAGGTGAAAAAGCGGTATGCTTTTTCAAAGCTGGTTTCGGTGGATGAGCCTTCGCCCCATAGGATAGAGCCTCTCTGCGGGGCTGCGGGCTGCGGCGGGTGCGGGCTGGCGCTTTTGGATTATGAAGGTCAGCTGGCGATAAAGGAAAAACAGGTGAGGGACAAGCTTTCACGGCTGGGTGGGCTGGAAGATCCTCTTGTGCGGCCAATCGTCGGTATGGACGAGCCATTTCGCTATCGGAATAAGGCGCAGTTTCCTGTCAGCACCGGGGGCATCATCACCCGTAAAGGTGGAGTTGTGGAAAACCTGGGGGAGCCGGCGATCGGTTTTTATAAGGTGAAAAGCCACGAAGTGGTGGATTGCGGCGACTGCATGCTCCAGTCAGCGGCGGCCATGGCGGCTGCTGATGCTTTGCGGCGCTTCATGGCTGAAGATAATATTACGGCCTGGGACGAGCGCTGGGAAAAGGGACTGATGCGTCACCTGATCGTGAAAACCGCTTTCGGAACCGGTGAAGTCATGGTGGTTTTGGTTATCAACGGCAAAGGGATTCCCAATGGACAAAAGCTGGTGGAAATGCTGGATGAGGCCATATATGAAGCTGGCTATTCGCTGGAAAGCGTGATCCTCAATATCAATAAGAAAAAGACCTCGCAGATTATGGGCGAGGAGTGTATTCCTTTTGCCGGAAAACCGACGATTCTGGAGCAGGTAGGGGATCTCTCTTTTGAAATTTCCCCGATGTCTTTTTATCAGGTAAATCCGGTGCAGATGAGGGTGCTTTACGATCAGGCCCGGAAGTACGCCGGTCTGACAGGAAAGGAAAATGTGCTGGATTTGTATTGCGGCGTCGGTTCCATCGGGCTGTACCTGGCAAGGGAAGCAGCCAATGTGGTGGGGATCGAGTCGGTGAAAAATGCGGTGCTGGATGCCAATCGGAATGCAGTGATTAATGGGATCGTCAATGCCCGTTTTGTCTGCGGCAGAGCGGAGGAAGAGTTGCCGCAGCTACTGGAAGATGGGGGAAGTGATGAGATGATTACCGATTGCGTGCAGAATGCGGACGTGGCGATTTTGGACCCGCCGCGGGCCGGGTGCGACCGGAGACTTTTGGAGGCGGTGGCTGCTGTTGGGGTCCAGCGGATTGTCTATGTGTCGTGCGATCCGGCGACGCTGGCGCGGGATGTGAAGGTGCTGACGGAGCTGGGGTATGAGTTTGTGGAGGCGACGCCGGTGGATATGTTTCCTTGGACGGTGGCGGTGGAGACGGTATGTTTATTATCTAAATTGAAATCAACAAATACTATTTAGATGAGGAAAAATAAAAGCTCCACAAGTGTCTCCAGAAAAGGAAAAAGCAATTGAGGGTGTGTTGAAATATTTTGAGGTGATTTAGTGAAATAAAATGAGTTCAAAAAGTAGAGGTGTTAATTATGGCTAATATTGAAAGTATTAAACAAAAAATACTCCAACTAGATGCAGGCTCATTTCAAAATCTTTGTGATTCTTATTTATATAAAATTGGTTATCCTAATATAGTATCTCTTGGTGGGGAAGCAGGTACACGAAAGACCACCCCAGGGACACCAGATACTTATTTTATTGAATCAAAAGGTAAGTATGTTTTTGTAGAGTACACGACTCAAAAGGCAAGCCTATTTGCAAAAATTAAGGCTGACCTTGAAAAATGTCTTGATACATCAAAGACGGGCGTTCCGCATGATAAAATCTCTGAAATCATTTATTGCCATACTTCATCAAACCTTACACCCTCTCAAGATAGAGAAGTGAAAGCCTTATGTGAAGATGTTGGAATCAAGCTTACGGTTATTGGAATTGATAAACTTGCAGAAGACATATATCTTTTCCACCACAATCTTTCTCGTGACTTTTTGGGAATATCAATAAGTACTGATCAAATTCAATCGTGTGATGATTTTATTAAATATTATAATTCGAATAGAATGGCGGCCCCAATTGATACTAAATTCTTATTCAGAGAAAAAGAATTGAAAGATATTGGCGATGCTTTTTTGAAAGTGGATGTTGTTATACTCAACGGTTCAGCAGGTACAGGAAAAACTCGATTAGCTTTGCATTATGTGAAAAATCACCCAGATGCTAATAACGGAAAGGTCTATTGTATTCACAGTAATGCATTACCGATATATGAGGACTTGAAACTTTTTATAGACAACCCCGGAAACTATTTCCTTTTGATTGATGATGCAAATCAATTGTCAGGATTACAGCATATTATTCGTTATGTCACTATGAAACCAGAGGGGTATAACGTAAAAATACTTATTACAGTGCGGGATTATGCACTTCAAAAAGTGATAAGTGATGTTCGAGAAATTACTTCGTATGAAACCATAAATATAAATGCACTTACGGATGATGAGATTGAGAAATTGCTCGAAACTTCATTAGGTATTTTAAATCAAAAATATCATGAAAGAATTATAAGAATCGCAGAGGGAAATGCTCGTATTGCTATACTTGCAGGGAAAGTAGCATGCAGTTCAAATCGTTTGGATTCAATTAATGATGTGTCGCAATTATATGAAGACTATTATAGCTCTACCTTAGAAGATAATCAATTGCTTGTTAACAAAAATTTGTGTATAACTGCTGGTATAGTTGCTTTTCTGGAGGCAATCCATTTAGAGCATATTGATGCACTTTTGCCGATTTTACAGGAAAAAGAGCTAAACCGGAATGATTTTATTGAGAATATCCGTATTCTTCATGAGCAGGAAATTATCGATGTTTGTAATGATAAAGCTGTTCGTTTTTCTGAGCAATGTTTATCTAATTATTTGTTAAAATATGTTTTCTTTGATAAAAAACTACTCAGTTTATCGGAAATGATTAAAGTTTGTTTTCAAGGTTATAGGGAGCGAACCATATCTTCTGTTAATACATTACTTAATATATTTAGAAATGAAACTCTTTTAAAATTTGTTGAGAAAGAAATAAAATTATTATGGGATGAACTATCAATAGAAAAATCACCAATCTTCTTTGAATTTGTCAAAGCTTTTTTTCGTATTAATCCCATTGAAACACTTTTGATTTTGCAGGATAAAATTGAATCTGAAGAAGGAGTGATTTGTGAGTGGAGCGATATAGATACTGAAAAAGGGAAAAACTATCAGAATGTAGAAAATGATATCATTAAAATTCTTGGTGGGTTTGCAGATATGATTGATTTGCCAACAGCTTGTGATTTGTTTTTTCAATATTATTTGAAGAGACCAGATTTATTTATGGAATTTTATCATGCGGTTAATCTGTATTTTGATATTAATAGAGATTCCACACGCTATGGTTTTTATACGCAAATAACTTTCTTTGAGAAGATTAAAGATTATTCAGACGACTGGAGACAAGAATTTATTACTATTCTCTTTTTAGAAATAGCAAAAGAATTTTTGAAATTTCATTTTTCATCGGTAGAGGGAGAACGAAAGAACACAGTTACTATATATCAAATCCCATTAACCATATCTGAGGGTGTTAAAAAATACAGAAAGCTAATTTGGGAATCCTTAGCCTCTTTATGCAACATTGAAAAGTATAGAACAAACGTTAGACAAATCCTTCGTTCCTATGGGAGCACTATTGAGGATATAAGCATTCCAGTTTTACAATTTGACTTAAATTATATCAGTTCAATTTTGAAGTCAAATTTTCCACCAGATAAATTAGAAAACTGTCTTTTAGTGAACCAAATAGCACACGTTTTTAAACGGAGGCACATCTCTTGTGAATCATTATTTACTGAATATTTAGAAGAAAAATACTTGCAGCTATATCTTCTTCTTAAAGGACCAGATTACAAAAAAGGAGTTGATTATAATGAACGTGGAGAACTAAAACGGCAATCAATTAATCAATATGTTTCTAATTGCGATTTAGAAATGTTCAAGCGATTAATCGATGTTTGTGATGATGTCTCTGAGTTTGATGGTCATACACTGTGGGAGGTTGGAGAAGGATTAGGAATTGCCTTTGATGCTATTTCTGATAAAAAAGATTGCTATGTTGACGCAATTAAGTATTACCTAAAAAACGATACGCCAAACAATTTGCATCCAGATCATTTAGTGGATCTCCTATTTTCCTTATTGTCCGATTCAGAAGTGTATGAAATTATTATTAGTGAAGAATATAGCCAGAAAAATGCTTGGCTGTATGCCTATTATCATGAATTACCGCCAGAGTTAATTACCGAAAATCATTTAACTGGGCTCTATAATTTTTTGAAAGATACTTCTGACAGAGAGATTACTTCATCATCAATACGTGATGTGGATTTTCTGGAGAAGTATAATGTAATAGATGAGCGAGTCTTGATAAAAGGATGTAAAATTATTTTAGCTAAAAATGAGTATTCTCCTTTTATAGTGGATATTTATTTTGGTTTACTATTTAATTACCATCATAATACACCAAAGGAAGTGATTCAAAAATTTAATTGTAATCTGGAATTGCTTGAAGAAATATATTGTGCCATGCTGTCAAATGACAACCACCATGATTATAACGGACAATTTTTGAAGGAGATATATTTGGTTAGGCCTGCTATATTAGACAAGTATATAGATTATTTAATAAATAAAAATAATAGCTCTTTTAGTGACCATCAACAAAGACATCGTTGTTTTTTTGATTTGGTTGATTTCATAGAAATATATAATAGGATTTTCGAGCAGTTGATAAGAAATTGCCAGTATTCTACGTTGTCAGTACCGTATTTTTTGGAATCTTTATTATTGCCAAAACAAAATGATCAAAAGCTGTTAGAAAGACAAGATATGTGGATTCGGCAATGTATTCAACGATTCTACGATGATGAAACAAAAATGTATTGTTTATTTTCAGTTGTATCAAAATTAGAATCTGAAAGAAAAAAGGAATATATTTTGCTGTTCCTTGAAAATAATCCGTTGTTTGAGGATTTTGAAAGGATACCATTAACACCTACTTCTTGTAGTTGGTCAGGTAGTGCAGTGCCTATGTATTCAGAGAGGATTGAGTTCCTCGAGTCACTGCTTCCGAGCTTTACAGGGCTAAAGTGGATAAAGCATAAAAATTATATCGAAACACAAATTGGAAATTTAAAAAAGCAAATTGAATCGGAACAAATAGATGAAATTTTAAGAGGGTAATTTATAAATACAAAAGCAGAAAGGAAATCGAGTGGCAAAGAAAGGCAAAGATAATTTAAATATTACAGATAGCGAAATTATCATATATCAAATGGAAGATGGACATACCAAAATTGATGTTAAATTAGAAGATGAGACGGTTTGGCTTACGCAGGCACAATTATGTGAACTTTACCAAACTAGTAAATCTAATATCAGTGAGCATATTAAGCATATTTTTGAAGAGGAAGAGTTAGATGAAAAATCAGTTGTTCGGAAATTCCGAACAACTGCAGCTGACGGAAAAAGCTATAATACAATACACTATAATCTGGATATGATTATATCTCTTGGATATAGAATAAAATCTAAAATCGCCACAAATTTTCGTCGATGGGCTACCGAACGCCTAAAAGAGTATATGATAAAAGGCTTTACGATGGACGATGAAAGGTTAAAAGAACTGGGAGGTGGAAACTATTGGAAAGAGTTATTAGACCGCATACGAGATATTCGTTCATCTGAAAAGGTTATGTATCGTCAAGTGCTTGATTTGTATGCAACAAGTGTTGATTATGATCCCAAGAGCAGTGAATCTATTGCATTTTTTAAAATGGTACAAAACAAATTACACTATGCAGCACATGGACATACGGCAGCGGAAGTTATATACGAGCGTGCGGATGCAGGTCAGCCATTTATGGGATTAAAAAGTTTTTCTGGTGATTTTCCTGTATTAAAAGATATAAGTATTGCAAAGAATTATCTTGATGATGAAGAATTAAAAATTCTAAATAATATCGTATCAGGTTACTTTGATTTTGCGGAAATTCAGGCTATGCGTCATAATCCTATGTATATGGCAGATTATGTGGAGCATCTGGATAATGTTTTAAAAACCACAGGCGAAAAGGTGCTACAGGGAGCTGGAACGATTAGTCATGCTAAAGCAATTGAGAAAGCAACAGAAGAATATAGGAAATATCAGGTACAGAACTTGTCCCCGGTTGAAGAAGAATATTTGGAAAGCATTAAAAACATCCATAGCACAATAAAGAAAAAGGGGTAAGAATTAACTCCAAAAGTATACTTATGTAAATAATGGAGGATTACAGAAGATTAAAAACAGATGAGAATAATAGATTGCCCTTGAATTGGAACTTGCCATCCTTTGATGGAATTTATGATAAAATAAATATGAAGAGAAGGGCAGAATCATTTACTCAGATATATAGAATATGGAGTAATTAGGTATGTATGATTGGTCAGTATTGAATAATACAATTACAGGTTATATAACGTCAAAAGCAGAAAATAAAGACATGGATATATGGGAAGAATTTGGAATTGATTTTCAAATCAATAATGTAATACGCAATATGAAAGCTGCTAAAACCATAGAGGATTTATATGTATATGGAAAGAACCATCAGAGATGGGATAGCCCTTTTGTAAACAAGTTGTTTTTTTCAGCACTAAATGAGTTGCGCGGTAAATTTGGAGGCTCTACTATAGGCATGCTGATGGATGTATTTGCGGAGGCAGCTTACATTGCCCAGGATGATCATCCTCGCAAAGAGTCAGATTATGTCATTATGATTGAGCAAGGGTTTGAAGATATTTTTCCGGAATTTGAATTTATAAAGCGTGAGGCCCAAATAGATAATTATCGCTTAGATATTTTGGCAAAAGATAAACGATCTAAAAAAGCTGTTATATTTGAGGTTAAAATGGGAAGAAAGGATCCCACTAGCCAACTGCTTACTTACAAAAAGATATTTGATAAGCCTTTATTAATTGGTATTACGGAAAAGCGCCTGATAGAGCATCAACAGCATAAGGATATCTATTATTTTACTTATGATGACCTCAATAAAAGAGCTGTTGCAAATATCCAAAACAAATATAGTAATAGCAAGAATCGATTCACAGTCTATTATTCAAAACAGTTTGATCGAGACAGACAAGCAATGTAAATAATTAGGCGAACTATAGGATGGGTTGGAAAACTATTAAATTGAAATCAAAGGCTTGAATTATATTTAGCCGGGAAAAGAACCAAAGGAGGCCCCAAAATGAAAAGCAAAATCGCCCAATACATAAAACTATCGACCGAACCAGTCGCAGTAATCAAGACAGATGCCTGCCCGCAAGGCGCGCTTCAATTTAAAGAAGGCACGTGGGGCTGCGTAATTGCTTTGCTGAACGAAGCGGCCAAAGGCAAAACGGCGGCCCTGAGCGAAAAGACGACAGGCTGTCCGGGCGGAAAAGCAGGCGTAGGATTTAAACCGTTTGAACCCGGAACAATAGAATATTTCCTGTCCGTAGGAGGAAAAGGCTCAAAGGAGGGCGAGTTTTATAAAGAATCGCCGGACTTGGCGTTGTCCTATATTGAGCAGCTGCCTGAAATCAGCCCCAAGGAGTATCTTGTGCTAAAGCCGGTAAGCCGCATCACCAAAAACGACGATGTGCAGTCCGTGGTTTTCCTTGTCAATGCGGACCAGCTTTCCGGTTTGGTGACCCTTGCCAACTATGATCAGGCGGAGCAAGACAGCGTGCGGATAAAATTTGGAGCCGGATGCGCGCAGTCACTGCTGTACACGATGGCGGATTCAGAACTGGATAATAACATTTGCATGATAGGGCTGACCGATCCGTCGGCGCGTAAATGCATTGACAAAGATATTTTATCATTCAGCATTCCATACCGGAGATATCTGGAGATGGAGAGGAAAGCCGATGACAGCTTCCTGTCGAAGAAAACCTGGCAGCTGATTGCAAAAAGAATATAACGGGAAGGAATTCAAAGCGCAGATCAATGAACACGAATTTGCAGACGAAAAAAATCGACTGGATAGAAGGCACGCCCTTTGGAATAAGTATCTATTCCGCAAGGTCCCTTTCTACCCAGCTGCATGAAAATGTAATAGAATTCATAATGTGCGTTAAAGGAAACATACGCTTTTCCTATTCATACGAAGAGTTCACTTTGCACGAAGGTGAATTTATATCCGTTGACAGGGACGCATATTACCTTGTAGATGGAAAGGACAGCGTTTGTGTGTCCTTTTTTATCAATATGCCGCCATTCCACGATAAATATCCAATGACAAAGAACTATATGTTCGTATGCGAGGCATTGGAGGAAACGACTACAGCGTACCCTACGGCGGCTCATTTAGAAGTGCAGAGCCTGCTGATCGGCCTGCTGGACTATCTCGGCGGATTTGAGGACTTCCGCAGCGCATCTGTTGAAATCATCAATAATGCCGCAGATAAGATCGTTAAGATGATGGTAGAAAATTTCGATATCGTGTATTTCTGGGTGCCGGGAAAAAAGTTCAGCAATTCATATTTAGCCAGGTATCGGGCAATGATTACATACATGTGGGATCATGTCGATGAACCGCTGACGCTGTCGGACATGGCGGAACATTTTCATTTGACGGAATCCTATATTTCCGAGTTTATCAGGAAAAGCGGGATCAGCTTTAAAAAGATCATTTCCTATAACCGGGCAAACTATTCGGAAAAGCTGCTGCTTACTACAAATGACAGTATAGCGGCGATAGCGGACAAGTGCGGATTTTCAGATGCGAAATTATATTATTCGGCATTCCGAATGTGGTATAAATGTACGCCGCGGCAATTCAGAGAGAAATATAAATTTGAAATAAAGGATGATATCGAATACCTGGAGCTGGAAAACATCAGTGAAGAAATAAGAGACATCGCAGTAAAAATTCATAACAGAAAATTGTTTTTAAAAAAATAATATAATACAAAGGAAAAGAGGGAAATAGCAGATATATTGACTATTTCCCTCTTTTTATAACGTGATTTTTAACTGAATAGGATAAAATTCATGTTAAATAAAAGCGAAAATACACAAAAAATGGAGTTGGAATTTTCTGAAAATGATTTATGCTATAAATAATCGCTGATGTGAATCAAAATCATTTTGAAATATAGGAGGAGCCATGAAAAAAGCGGATTTATTGCTTAAAAACGCCAGTGTTTATTCGATAGGGACGGACGGCAAGAGAACAAAAGCTGAAACAGTTGCTGTTGCGGAGGGCGTAATAGCCGCAATTGGCAGCGAGGCAGAGACGAAGGAATATATCGGGGATGAGACCCAAATCATTGATTGCGGCGGAAATACCGTTTTGCCAGGACTTTGCGACGCCCATTGCCATGCGTCCTATTCTGCCAGCGCCTACGCAGGCTGCGATTTGTTTGGGATCTACATTCAGGAAGATGAAACAGATGAGGATATTATCCGCAAGTATCTTGACCGATTGAAGAAGTTTGTTGATGAACATCCTGACAATGAAATGATCCGGGGTACCGGATGGGTGGAAGCCAATTTTAACAAAGGCCGGTATCCCAACAGACACGATATAGACAAAATCTGCAATGACCGTCCAGTGGTACTGGAAGCCTTCTCCCAGCATACATTATGGGTCAACACCAAAGCGCTGGAAGCAGCCGGCATTGATGAAAACACCCCTGACGTTAAAACAGGAGCATTTTGGAGGGAAGAAAGCGGATATCCGAACGGCATCTTCAAAGAAGCCGAAGCCATGTCTCTGGTTAAGGAAGGGGTACCGGGATACGACTACACGGTGGAGCAGTATAAAGATTCCCTGCTGTATTATCAGAGGGAGTACGCCAATAAATACGGAGTGACGCTGATCCAGGACTGCTGGCACAGCGACAATGCCAGAGAAGCCTACAAACAGCTGGCAGAGGAGGGAAGGCTCACCATAAGAGCAAGAGGCGTGTACTTCCTTGAACCGGGAAACTCCGATGCGGATCTGGCCGCATATATTGAACGCAAAGGCCAGGATGACGTAGACGATCTCTTTAAGATAGAAACCATAAAAACTTTTGCCGAAGGCACTTTCGCGATGTGTGAACCCTACTGTGAAGAATTTTTGAAGGTGAACGATCTGCCGGAAGACTATAACGGTCCCTTATTCTGGAAAGACGATAAGCTGACGGAGGCTGTCAGAAAAACAATGGAAGCAGGGATGGACCTTCATATCCACGCCATGGGCGATTTATCCGTGAAGCAGAGCGTTAAATGTATAGCAGCCGGACAGGATGCGGCCGGCCGTACCGGAAGAAACGTAGTCGCGCACTTGATGCTGATTAAGCCGGAAGACGTAAGGCTTATGGGTCAGCAGAATATAATCGGCAACTGTCAGCCAAGGTGGATGGTTTACGATTCGGATATTAAAAGTATGTTTGATCTCATCGGTGAAAAGCGCTCCCTTCAGGCATATCCTTACAGAACGTTTCTCGACAATGATATAACGGTTGCTTTTGGCACGGATTTTCCTGTAACTCCGCCGCCTGATACCATGCATGAAATTCAATGCGCGATGACCAGGAGCGTATTCCCTGACGCCCCTGACTACCGGCAGTTCAAAGGAAAAGTCCTCGGCGATGAAAAGCCGGCGGCTCTGGAAGAAGCGGTACAGTCGTTGAGCATAAACGGAGCCTATCAGATGAATCTGGAGGATGTAACCGGAAGCATAGAGGTGGGCAAGTCCGCGGAATTTGCAATTCTCGATTCGAATATAGAAAAAACGTCGATTGACGAAATATACGCCATCAAGGTCGCTAAAACGATTTTTAAAGGGAAAGTCGTTTATGAGAATGAAAAAGGAGGAAAGTGAAATGGAAGAAAGAAAAGCAGCGGCTGAAACTCAGGAACTGAGACGTGTTTTAAAGCTGCCGACGCTCGTATGCCAGGGACTTGCTTACCTTTGTCCCGCATGCGTATTCATGTATTTTGGAATCATCAACCAGCTTTCGGGCGGTCACTTCCCGCTGGCAATTATCATTGCGGGTATAGCCATGACGCTGACCTCATTGAGCTACGCCAAGATGTGCAGAAAATACCCAGTAGCAGGATCAGTGTACAGCTACACCAGTAAGTCCCTGGGGCCCAGGATCGGTTTTTTAGCGGGCTGGACGATTATGCTGGATTATTTCCTGCTGCCCATGACCTGCTATCTGGGAATCGCTCTTTACACAAATGCCATGATACCTGCTATCCCCACCTGGGTGCTGATTATCGCAGCAGTAGTATTTGTTGCGGTTTGTAACTACATAGGGGTAGGCGTTGCGGCATTCCTGAATAATATCAATGTTGTAGTACCCATCATCGCAGTGCTGGCGACGCTGGCGGGAACCATCTGGTTTATCTGTGAGGGAGGCGGAGCCGGGACCTTATTTTCAGGAAAAGCGATCTATGACCCTTCAACCTTTGATCTGAGTACGACCATGACGGGCGCAGGAATTCTGGCAATGGTATTTGTCGGATTTGACTCAGTAACGACTTATTCGGAGGAAACGGTTAACCCGGAAAAGAACATGCCCCGGGCTGTGGTAATTGTATGCATCGGCGCGGCAATTGAATTCTTCCTCGTAGCCTATCTGATGAACTGCGCATGGCCCGATGCGATTACAACCATGTCGGATCCCGATACGGCTACTTACGAATACTATGTTGTGATCGGCATGGCCTGGATGAACAAGGTTTTCGTAATCTTCAACATTCTGGCTTCGATCGGATGCTGCATAGCAGGACAGGGAGCTACAGCAAGAATCCTCTTGGGAATGGGCCGCGACGGATTTATTCCTAAGAAGTTCTTTGGTTATGTACATCCTAAGTTCAAGACACCTTCTAGAAACATTCTGCTATCGGCGGCAATCGGCCTGACTGCTTTGATTTTCCAGGATAGTTTGACCAATGCCATGTCCCTGGTAAGCTTCGGAGCTCTTACAGGATTTATTCTTACAAACATTTCGGTAATCGCAAGATTCTGGGTTCGCGACAGGCAAAGGGGCGGCGCAGCGGTTTGGAAATATGTGATTCTTCCTGCGATCGCAGCAGCATTTTGTGCATACTTATGGATCAGTTTGCCGGTGGCTGGAAAGATCGTTGGCTTTTCATGGCTGGCAGTAGGCGTTATATTCCTGGCAATCAAGACCAAAGGATTCAAGGAATTGCCGCCGGAAATGGATCTGTAAACGTTACTGCCGATTAAAAAGAGGAAACTATGATAATATTGAACAATGCAAAAATATATACGGCCAGGAAGGAAAATTTGTGGGCGGATACGCTCGCTTACGATGACGGAAAAATTGTTTATGTGGGCAATGGAATCGGTAAAGACAATAACTCCATTAATGCAAATAACTGCAGCGTTTTCGATCTGAGAGGCAAAACCGTGCTTCCGGGGTTTATAGACAGCCACATCCATCCCGGGGCGGTAGCAAGGAGTTCATGGCACATAAAACTTCCATGGACGGAAAACGTAGATGAAGTTCTGGGCTTTATAAAAACTTACGCAAAGGCGCATCCCAAGGAAGAAATCCCGTTTCTGTATTTCGAGTATTATCCCACGTCCATGTTTGACGAAAAAGGACCGACCAAAGAGCTGCTGGACACGGCAGTATCCGACAGGCCCTGCCTTTGTCAGGACTTTGGGGAGCATTTATGCTGGCTCAATTCCAAGATGTTGGAACTTCTACAGGTTGATGCCAATACCCCTGACCCCAGCGCGCTGGAAGTCTTTGTGAGAGACCGGGAGGGCAATCCTACGGGCTGGGTCAAAGAAATGGCCTGGGCGCATTTTGCGGAAAATATGTTTCGCTCCATAGATTGGCGTCCTCCGGAAACCCTTACGGCAAAAAGCTTAACCCCTTTTTTTGATTTCCTGGGCTCTCACGGGATAACCGCAATGTGCGACGGATTCATTGAGGCAGATGAACAGATTCAGTCTATCTACGAAATGGATCGGGCCGGTGAGCTGAACGTTTATTATGATGGGATGGTGAGATTCTGGAGCTATGAAGATCTGCCGGAGAAAATAAGCAAGCTGAGGCGTTATCAAAAGCTGTACTCCACCAAACACATTAAAATTAATACGATGAAGCTGTTTTTAGATGGAACGAATGAGAGCGGGAACAGCGCTTCTCTCCACCCGCATGTGAACGATCCGGACAATTACGGAGAAATCATGATGGAGACCGAAGAGCTGACCAAGTGTTTTGTCCTTTGCAATGAAGAAAAGCTGGATTTGCATATTCATATGGTGGGGGACAGGGCCTTTCGGGTAGGATGCGATGCTGTAGCCGCAGCGCAGAAAATCGCAGCGGCAAATGGGACTCCGTGGGTGTGCCAGCCGGTATTCGCTCATTGCGAGATCGTTGATCCGGAAGACATGCCCAGACCTGCGGAGCTTGGAATAACCATCAACTGGAGCTGCCACTGGTCAGGCGGATATTTTGGTGAAGAGGCTATGAATTACTATACGGAGGAAAAGTGGAGACGAATGTATCAGTTTACCCCCTTCCTTGACAGCGGTGCTCTGGTAGCCTTTTCAAGCGATGTGGTTACATTCTACGAACTGAACAGAGCAGATCCGATGTTTGGTATCCAAGTGGCGAACACAAGGATAGATCCGCAGGTACCCTTGAACCCGGCGAAATATCCCAACAGTATGAGGCCCCCGGAGAGCGCCAAACTATCACTGGACGTGCTGCTCAAAGGGTACACCTTATCCAGTGCGAGGCAGTCCCATTGGGAAACGATCATGGGTACTCTCGAAGAGGGGAAGCTGGCAAATCTGTGCGTGCTGTCCAATAATCCATTTGAAGTCCGGCCAGGTGAAATCGGGAAGATTAGTTTTGAGACAGTCATTTTTGAAGGGGAGGTAATTCATGGCAAATTATAACGATTATCGGGCGGTGATAAAAGAAATACCCGAATATACAGTGTATTACAAAGATTATTATGTGAAATCGCTGGCGGATTTTCTGAATATCAGTCTTGAAGACAATTTTCTGCAGGACCTTTCTGATAAAGTAATGAATGAAAATCCTGATATCGCCTTAACGGAACCCGATTACAACGTTATGCTATATATGGACGGTGAATTCAGGGATAAAGATTTGCACTGCCGATTTTGCGATGCGGTTACGGCTGCGGGCAGAGACTGTGCGGACTATAAGTTTACGACGCTTGAAGGGGCAACGGCAGTGACAGTGCTTCACAGGGGGGCGTACAGTAAGCTGGGAGAAGCACACGCCTTTGCTCAGAAGTGGATCAAAGAAAACGGATACAAGCAGACGGGTTTTGCCCGCGACAGTGCCATAGACGGATGCTGGAACCGGGATTCAGAGGAAGATTATCTGATGGAAGTTCAAATTCCCGTGGAAAAACGATAAAATTAATGGATATGAGAAAAATCCTTTTTGCCCGCCAGCCGGGGTTTTAACGCCTGAATATCAATAGTTACAAGAAAGCGGCACAATTTTGATAGTTTCACAGCGATTTTGAAAACTAGAAACGGCTGAATATCAATAGAGCGTATTCAGCCGTGCTGTTTTGATACTTTCCCCAGGATTTCGCCGTGTTTTTTTCTGAAAGTATCGCTTGAATGTTAAATAATTGTATATTGCGATATTCTTTCTTATTTTCCAAGGACAATTCAGTCCAAACTATCATTTTTTCGCTTTTTTCGGAGGCCCTGCGATATACTCCAATTGAGCCACCGGAGGCCCCTCCTTTTATAAGTTCCAGTCTACCAAATTGGGACAGTTTCTCAAGTAAATCCTATAGTGACATTATCACAAGTTAACAAGCCTGGTTAAAAAAGTAGACCTTTTTAACCAGGCTTCTTGTTGCGGTGCAAAAGACAAAATCCCTAAAAAAGCGCCAAAAAACCTTCTCGAAAAAGTATAGCATAGCTGGCGAATTTTGTCTGCTTTTCTAGCCAAAGATGTAAAATAACAGCGTGATCGGTAAAAAACTGAAACTTTTCGTACTTTGCGGTACAGAAAGCGTATGGAGGAGCAATATGCGCAGTGCATATGAATCAGAGGATTATGGATGGAAAATTTGCAATCAAATTAAGACATATCTGTACGAAACAGGAAGGGCGACGTGAAAGCCTGCATAATGTTTCCATTACGATTCAGCAGGGAGAAGCAGTGGCATTCCTGCAGAAAGACAGGACGCAGGAACTGTATTCCTGCCTAAAGAATCTTCTGTCCAGATCAGAGGAACCAACCTTTGGAACCCTTCGAATCAATGGGCGTATTAAAGCCCTGGAAAATGGGCCGGGTTTCTTTCATGTCAACACCAGCGGCAGAAAAAATATTTACCGAAAAGGGGCTGAACAGGGCCTGGAAAAAATAGAAATTGAAGAGATGGAGGAGGAAATCCTGACTTTTGCGGAGTTAGGAGATCTGATAGATGAACCGGTAAAATCGTATTCGGAAGAGATGAAAATGCGTCTGGCCTTTGCAATTACGTACTGCATGAGAGATGGCATTCTTCTGATGGATCCGAATTTCGCCTTGAAGGAAACGGTATTTCTGCAAAAGTGTCAGAAGAAACTGGAAGCTTGGATTCAGACCGGGGGAACACTTTTACTGGTTACCAATTCTGCGGATGCGGCAGATTTTTTTTGTAAACGAGGAATTGTCCTGAAAAACGGCAGACTCGTGGAAGATAGTGAAATTAATGAGGCACTGGAGAGCTTTCAACAACTTTAGTGCTCTGAATCATACAGGCGGTAAAATGAAACAACAAATATGGAATAAAGTTAGATATCCAATTCTGATCGGACTGCTTCTCTTAATGCTCATCAGCTTTTTTTGGGGAGGGGAGGCAGTTTATGGCGTTCCGGAAAAGGACAGCGCCGTGCGGCTTTCCAGTTTATCCATTGATTGTGGAGAGCTGGCACCGGAATTTTCTCCAAATCATTATGAGTACCACGTATACCTTGAGAAGGATTCTAAGACAGATAGCTGCCGTACAACAGCAAGAGTCAGTGATAATTCCTTAAAGATCGCGGCAGAAGGTCCTGCAAAGCTGAATGGAAAAGATGTGAAAAAAACCGTTACCGTAACAGCGGCAAATGGGAAAAAAACAATTTACACCATTCAAGTGCATTTTGTAAAAAAGCTTGAAATTCTTTCAAAAGGAAAACTGTATGTACCGCAGGAAAAACCAGATCTGGCAGCTCTGCCACACGGCTTCACATATTCTGAACATAAGATAAAGGGACAATCCATTACAACAGCGGAAAATTCGAAGGAACATCTGATTTTGCTCCAATATGCAAATGACCTGGATGAAAGGGATACACGCTGGTATGCTTACGACCCAGGGGAAGATGCGCTGAATCACATAGAAATAAAAACAATCGACGGAGAATCATATATTACCGTACCATCTGAAAAGGAACTGCTGTATGGAGGCGGTGACGAGCAGGCAGGGTATTACCTGTATGACTCCGGACAGGGGAAAATCCAATCGTTATCGAAAGATCAGCAATCCTATGCGGCCAAATATATTGTGATTGGAGGAGCAATAATCACCCTGCTGCTGTGCGCGATTCTTATCATTGCCCTGAGAAATGGAAGGAAGCTTCGGAAGGAACAGATCCGTTATTTCAGTCCGCATCTTTCCCTGGAAGAGGCAGAAGACAGCAGACAGGAGGAAGGAGACTAATAACCGGTGCGTTCAGATAAAAAACATAAGAAAAAGAAGCAAAAAGAGAAATGGGAAGAGGACTATCTGGATACGCTGTTTCTAAGCTGCTTTGAAGAACCGCATACAGAGGCGGAAGTTTGCCGCAGGATGGAGTTTGACAGTGATCTTCGAATCTCCGGCAGTCGGAGCTGGGTGAGCCGGCTGCTGAAATCCGGTTATCTGAAAAAAGAAAAATTCGTAGCGATTACTTCTACAGCAAAGGGCAGAACGTTTTTGTCCGAAGCGGTTATCTCAATTACGGAAAAAGGAAAAGTCTTTGTGGAAAAGCGGAAGGATTTCCTGCTGTTTTTCGACTTTGCCAGCCCCTATGTACGAATTTCTGATTACCAGAAGTGGAAACATCGTACTGGGAAGTCCGATTTTGATACCGTGATGATTTCCCTGCTGATGAGCAGGCTGAACCAGCATAGAAAGCGAAACGATTACCTGGGAGTCCAGAATCTTTTCTATGAGATCGGGGAATTGTATGAGCGGCTTTCCTGCAAACCGCAAGCGCTGTACAGCTATCTGAGTGCCCTGTATTTTGAGGTCAGCGGACTGGACTATTACGGGTATTTCCTAAAATATATTCGGAATCGGATGACCCGGGAGGAGCTGCAGGACAGCTATGAAGGTTTGTATCTCAGCCCGGAAATTCGCAGACGGCTGCAGGGCGTCAAAGATGAATACCGGGAGGGTTTGGTCGAGCAGATTTATCGAAAGTTTCCGGTGAATATGCATCTGTCCACCAAGAAGCAATTTCAAAAGCTGATCCTTGAGATTTTAGAAAACCGGTTCTCCAATTACAGCTGGCAACCAGTATTTCAAGAAAACTTTAATCGGATGATATCTGTAGCGGATGAATATAAACGGAGATAAGAAATGATGATTATGGATGAACTGGAAACCATTCATATGTTGGGTTACAAGATTTATTCGGGAAGCCGCAGGAAACTGGTAGAAAAAATCAGATATGATTTTCAGCATCAGCTTTCTAACATCGTATACGCCATCAATCCGCTGAAGGTCATGCTAGCATGTGAAAAACAGGAGGTTCGGGAGGTGCTGCAAAGCGCGGATATTCTGATTCCGGACGGTGTGGGAATTCTGCATGAAGCTAAAAAGAAACAGCTTCGGATTCAGGAGCGAATAACCGGAATCGACTTTATGCATCAGATCTGCATGCTGTCCCTGGAACTTGGCGCTTCGATTTTTATTTATGGCGCATCCCAGGAAAATCTGGTACAGGCAGTAGAAAATTTAAAAAAGCTATACCCAGGCATCCGTATTGCTGGATATGTAAACGGATATGAAACGGATACGGAATCCGTCAACCGCCTGATCAATGAAAGCAAAGCGGATATTCTGTTTGTGGCCTGCGGGAGCCCCCTGCAGGAATTATATATACATGCCAACCGGGACGCTCTGCCGAATGTGAAATTCTTTCTGGGCGTAGGGGGTTCGGTGGATGTGATTTCCGGGAATGTCAAGCGGGCTCCGGTCTGGATCCAGAAGGCCAATATGGAATGGCTGTATCGAATCGTATTTCAAAAAAAACGGTTTTCGCATATTATGTTGATCCTGAAATTTTTATATATGAATCATAAGTTATAGGAGAGGAAACAGAAATGAATGTAAGTGTAATCGGACTGGGGTATATTGGGCTGCCGACGGCAATTGCGCTGGCGATGAACGGCTCGAAGGTAAAAGGGTTTGATGTATCGGAGGATGTTGTAAAAAAACTGAATAGAGGGCAGATACATATTGTGGAGGCAGGGCTGCAGCCTTTATTTGAGCAAGTGCTGAAAAATGGGATGTTCCAGGCCTTTGATACTCTGCAGGAAAGCGATGTTTACATTATTTCCGTTCCAACACCTTTTAAAAACGATGAAAAAATCGCCGATCTGTCCTATGTGGAACAAGCGGCCCGCTCTGTGGCAGCGATTTTAAAAGAAGGCGATTTGGTTATTCTGGAATCCACAGTGCCTCCAACGACTACGAGAACTATGACCGATATTTTAGAACAGGAAAGCGGCCTTGCAAGAGATCGGTTTTATACAGCTCACTGCCCGGAGCGGGTGATGCCGGGAAATATCATGTATGAAATGCAGAACAATGATCGGATTATCGGGGCAGAACGGGAGGAATCCGCTCTCAAGTCCAAAGCCCTGTATGAAACATTCTTAAGGAAGGGGAACATCTTTCTGACCGATGATGTAATGGCGGAACTGTGTAAACTGGTTGAAAATTCGTATCGGGATGTCAACATCGCCTTTGCCAATGAACTGTCTATGATTTGCAGTAAGCTCCGGATTGATACGAAAGAACTGATACAGCTTGCGAACCGGCATCCGAGGGTGAATATTTTATCGCCGGGAGTCGGCGTAGGAGGCCACTGTCTGGCGGTGGATCCCTACTTCATTGTGGAACGGTTTCCCAAGGAAGCGCAGCTGATTCATGCGGCAAGAACGGTCAATACTTTTAAGCCCCATTTTCTGGCGGAAAAAATCGCTTGCAAACTGGGAGAAACGAAAGAACGGCCGGTAACCATTTTGGGAATGAGCTATAAGCCGGATATTGACGATTTTCGGGAGAGCCCGTCGGTGGTGCTGGCAAAGGCCCTGCAGGATAGAGGATATTTGGTACGAGGCTGCGATCCGAATATAAAAGAAGACATAGTAGAAGGAATTCCGATGGTTTCCCTGGAGCAGGTACTCTCTGGTCCGGATTTTTTGGTACTGGCACAGAAGCACAAGGAATTTATGGATCGCAGGCAGGAGCTGGAAGCAGCGGACTGCCTCTGTGTGTAAGTTCAGGAGGCGGAAAGTGAAATCATTGATCCTCAGGTTAAAGCATCTGACTTGGCGCAGAGTGCTCAATAAAGTCGGACAGATTCTGTCAGGAATCATGCAAAGCTTCACCATTCGACCTGTTCCGCAGAAGAATTTGGAGCTGATGCAGAAAATTGAGACAATCGCCGGGAGCATTGCGGACTCCAATGGCAGCGCCTACTACAAAAAGTCCGAACTGACCATTGGCATCCTTACGGATGAGTTCATGTATAACTATTATAAAGATGCTGCGGGGTTTGTTGCGATTCCCTATGAGCACTATCAGGAATTCATTGATAATGCGGGGCTGGATATGGTCATGTACGTGAGCTGCTGGAGGGGGATGTACCAGAACGACTGGTATGGAGATGAGCGGCACGGCGAAGTACCGAAGCTGATTCGGTACGCCAATGAAAGGAAGCTTACGACGGTTTTTCAGTCGATTGAGGATCCAACCAATTATGACCGCTACCTGCCGATTGCCAGAGAATGCGATTATATTTTCACAACCGATTTGGATTGTGTGGAACGTTATAGACAGGATACGGGAAACTCCAATGCGTTTCTGCTGGAATACGGAGTGAATCCGCTGTTCCACAATCCCATTGGAATGAATCGAAAAAGAACGATGCAGGATGTCTATGACTGTTCTACCGTATTCTTCGCCGGAAGCTGGATGGAGCGGTATAAAAAACGTTGCAGAGATATCAATCTGCTGTTTAAGGGGGTACTCGACAGCGGCCACAATTTGATGATTGCTGATCGGAATACAGAGGTAACTCTTCCGGGATACCGGTTTCCAAGAAGATACCGTCCTTCTGTCATACCTGCCGTCCCTCATACAGTCTTGCAGAAGATACACAAGCTGTTTGACTTTAATGTGAATATCAACACGGTGCAGGACAGCCCGACCATGTGCGCCATGAGAGTGTACGAGCTGCAGGCGCTGGGATGCCTGATGCTTTCCAACTACTCCCTGGCCGTTTCGGAATGCTTTCCGGGCGTGTTTCTGATCAATCATTCCGAGGAAGTGGGAGAAATTCTGGATGGATATACGAAGGAAGAACTGTATCGGATGCAGATTGAGAATCTCCGGAATGTTATGTCTGATAAAACGGTCTTTGACCGGCTCAACACGATCTTTGAGAAATGCGGTGTGAACCACAGGTTCCCGGTCCGCCAGATAACCGTGGTGTGCAGGGCAAAAAGCGAATCGATCCGCCGCATGTTCAGCCAGCAGAGCTATGAAGAAAAAGTGCTTTTGACTGTGGAAGAGGATGAGGAGTGCTTCACTCAGGACGGGTTTGTGGCCTGGTTTGACGAGGACTATGAATACAGCCGCCATTATCTGACCGATATGATGAACGCCTTTAAATACTGTGATGTGGATTTTGTCACAAAAGACTCAGAGGCAGAAGGGGAAGAATATGACTTTATCCGGCAAACTGCAGACTTGGGCCTTACGGTCATGACAAGAGCAGCTTATGAGAAAATGAGGAAGCTGCAGAGCGAGACAGTAACCGGAAGGGGTTTTAAGCTGGATCCTTTTGAAGTCAATGAGACCAGGCAGATCACAGGGCAAAGAAAAGAAATTGCTGTTATTGTTCCAGTTTACAATAACGGCACGTATCTGCAAGGGAGGTGCTTCCGTAGTCTGCTGAGGAGCAGTATCTTTGACAGGATGCAGATTTACCTGATCGATGATGGCTCTGACGATCCCCATACCCTGGATGCGATCCGGGATTTGGAATGTCGGTATGATAATGTAACGGCCTATTACTTTGAAACAGGCGGCAGCGGCAGTGCGGCAAGGCCGAGGAATAAAGGGGTAGAGCTGTCGATAGAACCTTATATTACTTATTTGGATCCGGATAATGAAGCGATTAACGACGGCTATTCAAAACTCTATGACAAACTGAACCATACAAATGCGGACATGGCCTTTGGCGCCATTCTCATGCGGGCCACCTCAGAAAAGCTGATGCGAATCGGATATTTGTTCAAAGACCAGAAGATCGAACAGCCGAAAGAACTGCTGCTTTCGGAAAACTTCAGAAGCCAGAGTATCCAGGCATGCTTAATCCGGCGTGAACTGATTACGGAAAACGGACTGGAAAATCCAGTGGGCGCTTTTGGAGAGGATACCTGGTTCTTCCATGAACTGATGCTGAATGCGCAGACTGTCTATTATCTGAACGTGCCAATCCATACTTATTACGCTCAGAGGATGGACTCCTCCATCAATGATGTGGGAGAAGGTTTCTTTCGTAAGTCCCTGATTTTAGAGGAGTATCAAGTGCGGAGACTCAGAGATTATGGTTTACTGGGGGAATATATTGAACGAAAGCTGGATTTCTTTGTAGTTAATTGGTACATCGATAAATTGCAGGATACGAACCAGGAAGAGAGGAACGCATGCATTCAAGTCATCGATCAGATTGTCCGGCTGTACGGAAAGACAATTGAGGACTATGCATGGCAATTGGAGGAGCAGAAAAAATGTTCATCAGAGACTTAAAACGATATTCAAAATATGCGACTTACTCGGCAGTTTCCGAATTAAAATCCCAGGTGGCCGGGTCGTATTTGGGCTGGATGTGGTGGGTGCTGGACCCTCTGCTGTTTATGCTGGTCTACACCTTTGTCGCAGCCTACATCTTTGGGTGCGAAGTGGATAATTTCCCTCTGTTTGTTTTTCTGGGACTCACGATCTGGAACTTTTTTGGTTCTACAGTGGAGGGCTGCGTCGGAATCATCAACTCCTATTCAGCGGTTACTAAGAAGGCATATATCCCCAAATTCATTCTGGTGCTGATGAAGCAGTTCGAAAACTTGATTAAGATGCTCATCAGCGTTGGGATCTCCCTAGTTACGATTGTGGTTGTACAGATTCCGGTTACCCTGAATCTATTGGCCTTTATTCCAATCCTGATAGTATATTTTGTGCTTGCCTTTGGAGTGGGGACCATCTGCGCCTATCTGGGGGTATTTGTTTCCGATTTAAGTCATGTCATCTCTATTTTTATGAGATTTTTATTTTATCTGTCCGCGGTTTTTTATCCGCTAGATCGGTTTGGAGAAGGGCTTTTGAATATCTATAATATGATCTGCCCGACCGGATTCATTATCGTTCAGTTCCGAAACGTTATGATGTATGGCTTTGGGGCGGATTATTTCCGGCTGTTTTACTGGCTGGTTATCGGGCTGATATTGAGTGTTGTCGGAGTTTCCCTGTTGTATCGGGGAGAAAAGGATTTTATGAAGGTGGTGTTCTAATGAGTGGAATTGATACAGAGTTGGCAATTGATGTAAAAAATGTAACTATTGCCTACCGCAATACGACAGCGGTCAATTATCGGATCTTTTTGAAAAATATGCTTAAACCCAGGAAAAAACAAATTTCCGCCGGCAACGATTTTCAGGCAGTGAAGAATGTTTCCTTTAATGTCAGAAAAGGAGAAACCATTGGTATTGTGGGAGAAAATGGTTCTGGAAAAAGCACGCTGCTTGGCGCTGTTGCCGGAGTTTACGGAGTGGATAAAGGGCGGATCACTGTCCGTAGCGACCACTGTTCCCTGCTGTCTCTTGGAACCGGCTTTCAGTCCCGGCTCTCCGGATATCAAAATATCTTCTTGTCCGGATACGCCATGGGATTCAGCAAGGAGGAGATTCTGGCGTCCCTCGATGAGATCATTGAATTTTCCGAGTTGGGGGATTTTATCCAGAAACCGGTGAAAACTTACTCCAGTGGCATGTATTCTAAACTGGCCTTTTCCATCAGCTCGGTTCTGACACCGGAGATATTGCTGGTAGATGAAATTCTGTCGGTAGGAGATATTCGTTTTCGCCAAAAAAGCTATGCCAAGATGAAACAGATGATTACAGATGAACATCGCAGTGTCATTATCGTCAATCACTCGACGGAAAGCCTGAGGGGTCTATGCAGCCGGATTCTGTGGCTCCATCAGGGTGAAGGAAAGATGTTTGGAGAGACGGATGAAGTGCTGGATGCGTATCGGAAGTTCATGGTGGGATAAAAGGAGCGTGCAGTATATGGAAACAAAATATTTTGATCGGATTAGTGAAGGCTATAAAGGTGAACTGGGAACAGAAGTTATGGAACAAGCAAGAAAAAGAATTGACTGGATTTGTGCAAAAACTAAGGGGAAAACAGTTCTTGATGTTGGCTGCTCCCAGGGAATTACATCGATCCTGTTGGGACGCTGCGGAAAAAAGGTAATAGGAATTGACAGTGAAATCAGCAGGATTCAGTATGCGGAAAAAGAACTTAAGGAAGAACCTGAATTGAAAACAAATGTAAGCTTTCTGTGCGATGATTTTCTTGACTGTAAATTTGAAAAGAAGTTTGACTGTATTATAATGGGAGAATTTTTGGAACATGTTTTTGATCCTAGTTTATTTTTGGATAAGGCGATGAGTTTTCTGGAAGAGAACGGAAGACTCATTGTAACCGTTCCTTTTGGTATAAATCCTTTTCCAGATCATAAGCGTACCTATTATTTTGCAGAACTGTTTTATCAAATCAATGAAAGAATCTGTGTTAATGATGTGTGCTTTTTTGGTGGATGGATTGGTTTCGTTGCAGATAAAAAAATCCAGGGTAGCGATATAGAGATTAACCGTGACCTGGTGCGAAAATTAGAAAACAGTTTTTTTTACGTGGAAAATAAAAAACAGCTTCGGATTGATCAACTAGCATCACAGCATGATGAAATCAAAGCAAAGTTGGAAGAAGTAAATCAACAGGTAGAACAATTAAAGAAGAAGGTTTCTGAGTTAGACGAAAAAAAAGAGACTGTAAACGAATTAACTCTCAAATTGCAAAAGGTGTCTTGGGAAGCGGAGCATTATAAAAATGAAAGTGCTTCTAAGGAGGAAACTTTTTTACTAATAAATCAAGAATTGGAAGCGGCGAGAACTTATATAAAGGAGCTTAGTAAAGATAAAGAGGAAAAAGGGGGGAAGATCGAGGGACTTTATGAAGAACTGGAGCGGGCTGAAAAAAGATTCCGTCTGATGTCGCAAACGATGTCAGATATACAGGTAGAACGAGAACAAAAAAAGCAGGAAGTAGAAAGATTAAGCGCGATCGATAAAAAACTACAACATGAATTGAAAGCCGCATATATCAAACTCAATAATGCCGAAAAGACTATAAAAGATTTAACAGCAGAGAGTGCGGAACAGGATAAAAAAATTGATAAAATGCATAAAGAATTACAGAAGACTAGGGAAGATGTTGATGCAACTACTATAGAACTGAATTCCAGACAGATGGCGTTGAATGGAATCATGACAGATCTAACAACAAAAGAAGAGATATTAAAAAAATATAAGCAAGAAATAGATGATATAAATTCGAAATTTATAAAAGAAAAGAAAAATTTGCAAACTGAGAAGGCTTCTCTGGAACGAAAATGCAAAGAAATGAATTCATTGCTGTATAAAGCAAAGAAATTGAACACTGCTTATGAACGGCTCATAGAAGTTAAAGTATATAACTATTTAAGGCATTTAAAAAGAAAATTATTGCAGAAACTGAAGAAGGAAACTAAAGAAGAATTAAGTGTTGAATCCAACAATGTAATGCAGCATTTAACAGAGTCTGGCAAAATGGCAGAAGAAGATTTATTCAGTGAGAGTAAATTAAAAGAAATAGAGCGTGAAGCAGAATATTTAAGATTATTAAAGAAAGCAGAATTAATTCCAGATAGTAATGGGCAACGATATTATAAAAAGATAGACATTAGAATAGGAATTATATGCGATCAGATTTTTTATGATTCTTTTTATAGTGCAGCTGACTTTATATATATATCGCCAGACAATTGGGAAGATATACTCAGTGAAATAGACTATTTACTTATTTTGAGTACCTGGAATGGATTGCATAATAACGAGTGGTCCGGTATAGCTACAGAAGGAACGAATCGGCGCAAAAGGGTAAACGAAATCATTAGAAATGCAAAAAAAAGAGATATTATTACGATTTTTTACTCTAAAGAAGATCCAGGACATTATAATGATTATCTTTCTATAGCCAAACAATGTGACTATATTTTTACAACAGAAATTGATGTAGTTGAAGCATATAAGAAGGATTGTGGAAATGAAAACGTTTTTACGCTGCAATTCGGGATAAATCCGGTATTCCATAATCCTATTGGCATAAAAAATGTAGAGAAAGAGAGCGGTGTAATCTTTTCAGGCTCATGGATGAAAAGAATAGAAAACAGGTGCAGCGATTTGTCAATGCTCTTTGATGGTCTCATCAAAGAGGATATTGAATTGAAAATTATAGATAGAAATTATGACTTTCATTCTGATGAAAGATATGCATATCCTGAAAAGTATTTTCGCCATGCATACAAAAGCATACCTCATGACAAATTACAAAAAGTGCATAAGCTTTTTGACTGGGCAATCAATATTAATAATATAAAATATAGTCAAACTATGTTTGCTAATAGAGTTTATGAGCTTCAAGCATGTGGAAATCTTTTATTATCAAATTATAGTGTGGGTGTTAATAGTTGTTCGCCTACCGTATTTTTAATATTTAATGAAGACGAAATTAAAAATATTATAAAAAACATGAATGAAGAAGAAATCTATGAACATCAGGTTTTTGGCATTCGCTCTGTAATGAGTGAGCATACTTGTTATGAACGAATATTTGAAATGATGAGGCATGTAAAAGAGGCCATGCCATTGATGATTAAACGTAAAGTCGCAGTTATTATAGAGAAAGAATCACAATGTCTTATTGATATGTTTAACTGTCAAACTTATGAGGAAAAAGTTCTGTTTCATATAAATGATGTTACCGATAGAAGCTTAGAAGATATAGATATAATCACATTTTTCAGTGATGAAGTGGAATATGGAGCATTTTATTTAGAAGATATGATTAATGGATTTAAATATACCGATTCAGACTATATAACAAAACATACATATATTAAAAACGGAGAATTGGCGGGAACAGGGGAAGAACATTCTTATACAACTAGAATGAATAATAAATACATGACAGTATTTTGGAAAGAGTCTTTTGAAGTAGATAAATTACTAAATCTACACGGCGTACAAAATATACCTAAAGGTTACTGTATTGATCATTTTAATTGTAGGCAGATCAATTCAGAAGATAAGCCTAGAAGCAACTATAAATTATCTGTAATTATACCAATCTATAATAATGGAAATCATTTGTACGGAAAGGCATTTTCAAGTTTAGTGCGTAGCTCTATGTTTGATGACATGGAAATCATTATGGTTGATGATGGTTCAACAGATAATTTTACACCTAAAATGATAAATTATCTCAGCCAGCGGTATAGTAATGTAAAAACTTTTCTCTTTAATGATGGTGGAAGTGGATCTGCATCCCGGCCAAGAAATAAGGGGATTGAACTATCAACTACGGAATATATAACCTTCTTAGATCCAGACAATGAGGCGGTCAATAATGCCTATTATAAACTATATCGACAGATAAGAGGGAAGAACTATGATTTTATTTGCGGTAGCTCTATGTATGCCGGTGAAAATTGTTGGATTTCGGACTTTTATAAATCATATATGCATAAAAAATATAAAAACGGTATTGTGAGAAGTGGTGGCGGGAAAAAATTGTTAGTGGATACAAATTTTTCGGGAATAAGTATGCAGGCAGCTATAGTCAAAAAGCAGTTCTTAAAACAGTATGATTTGTATCAGATCAATGGAGCAGCAGGAGAAGATACTTTATCATCATGGGAATGGTTTACATGTGCAGATACTTTTGAAATAAATAGTACGATGGCTCATATATATTATGCTGCGAGAAGTGGTTCAATTGTAAATAGTATTAATATATCATTTTATAAAAAATATTTTGCAATAGAAGAGCCAAGAAAATCATTTCTTGAACAGCATGGGCTGCTAAATGATTATATGAATAAAAAGTTCAACTCGTATTTTGAAAATTGGACACTACAGCATCTGATCTATTTAAAAGGAAATGATATTGAAGCTTCAATTATAATAGTAAAAAAAATTTTTGATTTATATCGGGATAACTATAATGGTAAAAGTGAGATAATAAATCATTTTGTAGATTTGTGTGATAGAAAAGAACTTATAAAGGCGCAGGAATACATTAAAGATATCTTCCAGAAGAATTAGCTAGTTTCAAAAAAGCCGGAAGTTATACAGTGAGCTACTATATCATGACAGACTTGGGTGAAAATCAAATGTATAGCTTTAAGAGGATTATGATAAAAGAACACTAAGGAGAGAATAATGCGAGAGCAAAACAATATGGAAAAGAAAGGCACTTCATATATTGCAGCAACAGCTCAAATAGGAAAAGACTGCGTCATAGGCAGGGATGTGGTGATACACCACAACGTCGTACTTTATCCGGGGACAAGGGTTGGCGCCGGGACGGAGATTTTTGACGGTGCCGTGATAGGCAGGCCGCCCAAAGGAGCAGGGAATTTGGTTCATAAGCTGGAATCAGACTTCGAACCGGTGGAAATAGGGACAAGCTGCGTAATTGGAAGTAATGCAGTGATATATGCAGCAAACAGACTGGGAAATAATGTATTGATTGGAGACGGGGCGCAGTTAAGAGAACATGGGAATATTGGTGACAATGCATTGATCGCACGGCTATGTACAACAAACCATCATGTTACAGTAAAAGAAAACTCCAAAATCATGGATATGACACATATTACTGCGCGGACAGTGGTCGAAGAAGAGGTGTTCGTGGGGGTAGGGGTTTGCTCTGCCAACGATAATACTATGAGGATAAAAGGAAATGAAGTAGGTGAAGCGACCATAATCACACTGAAAAAGGGATGCAAGATAGGGTCAGGAAGCACGCTGTTACCAGGGGTAACCGTTGGAGAGAATGCGGTGGTAGGTGCAGGTGCTGTTGTGACAAAAGATGTGCCTGAGAATTCAACAGTTATGGGAGTTCCTGCAAGAGTAACGGAGCAGGGGCATGGGTGATATCAGGAATTTTAGTGTTGGTGATAAGGCTGCGATCAAACAAAAGGTGACGGAACAGATAATCGGGGACTATGCAGACATCTCTGGAGACAGAAACCCGATCCATATGGATACTAAATATGCTGAAGAGACTGTTTTCGGCGAAAGAATTGCACACGGCTTATTTTGTCAGGCTCTCGTTTCCAATGTAATAGGCAATAAATTGCCTGGAGAGGGGGCTATTCTATTAACGGAACGGATTAATTACAGAAAACCGGTTTATATTGGTGACGAAATAGAGTGTGTCTGTGAGATTAAAGAGATTCTATCGGAAAAAAATCAATGTTTGATTGCATTTGATTGTATAAACCAAATGAAGGAATGTATTTTAGACGGTGAAGCGTTGGTGCTTTTACTATAATTTGAGAGGGCAGCAGGAAAGTTTTGATGAAAGAATTATTACATAAACTTGAAAGAGCACGGAAAATTTTAGAAACCAGAAATATAATCTGCATAACATCGGATTTGGATTGGGCGTCAGAATATGCAGCTCGTAAAGCCTTTGAATATTTTGATGAGAATAAAGTGAAAATTACGGCATTCGTGACCAATCCCAACCCTGCAGTGGACGAATATGCAGAAAAAGGAACAATTAGGATTGGCATCCATCCCAATTTTATGCCTGGAAGCAGCCAGGGAAGCAATTATGATGAGGTAATTGATTATTGCTTCAAATTAGTGCCGGAGGCGGATTGTTTCAGAGCGCATCGTTACTATGATGTGAATGACACGATGGACAAGCTTACAAAACGAGGGATTCTTTATGAATCAAATGTATGCACCCTCATGGATATTGTGCCGCCGTTTCTTCATCGGTCAAAGACAATCAGTTTCCCGATCTTCTGGGAGGATGGAGCTTTCCTATATTACTCAAATGACTTTGACTTTTCCCTTATGAAAAGGCAGCTGTTGTCGCCAGGGTTAAAGGTGATCAATATCCATCCTATGCACCTGTTGCTCAATACGCCGTATTTCTCATATACAAGGGAAATTAAAGACAGGTTGACCAGAGAAGAATGGAATCAGATGGACGAGTCTGCAATACAGAAACTTTCTTATCAGGGAGAAGGTATTGCAACTTATATTGACAAGATTATAGAGACGATATCAGTGAACCGCTTAGAAACGGCTTTTTTAGAAGAGATTTACCAATGGATCCTTGCCCTTTGATGAAAAAGCAAACTCAGAAAATAAAGAAGTAGAAAAAACCATGAAAAAAATAATGTTAATTTTCGGCACGCGCCCAGAGGCGATCAAAATGTGCCCCTTAGTAAACGAATTAAAAAAAGAAAAAGAACTTGAAACAATTGTCTGTGTTACAGGTCAGCACAGGCAGATGCTGGATATGGTACTGGACGCTTTTGAAGTCACGCCGGACTACGATCTTTCCATTATGAAAGAAAAGCAGACCCTTTACGATGTAACGGACAGCGTCCTGATAAAGATGAAGGAAGTGCTGGAGATCGCAAAGCCGGATGTGGTACTTGTCCACGGAGACACTACAACAACCTTCGCAGCGGCGCTCTCATGCTTTTATCAGCAGATTGCGGTGGGCCACGTTGAGGCAGGCCTGCGAACCTACAATCTATACTCTCCGTTTCCGGAGGAATACAACCGGCAGGCAACCGGCATTATTGCGGACTATCACTTTGCTCCGACCCAGGCCGCAAAAGAAAACCTCCTTCGGGAAGGAAAAGAAAATTCCCATATTTATGTTACGGGAAATACCGGAATCGATGCGCTGAAAACAACCGTAAGGAAAGAATATCACCACCAACTTCTGACCTGGGCGCAAGACAGCCGCCTGATTATGCTCACCGCTCATCGAAGAGAAAACCTGGGCGAACATCTTTACAGTATGTTCCGGGCGATCAAACGAATTGTAGATGAAACTCCGGATGTAAAAGTCATTTATCCGGTGCACCTGAATCCGGTCGTTCGAAAAACGGCGCAGGACGTGTTCGGTGATAATACTCGGATCTGCCTGACGGAGCCCATGGAGGTCATTGATTTTCACAACTTTCTAGCGCGCGCCTATATGATTCTGACTGACAGCGGCGGGGTTCAGGAGGAAGCG
Organism: Anaerovorax odorimutans; assembly: GCF_024459955.1. Taxonomy (GTDB): domain Bacteria; phylum Bacillota; class Clostridia; order Peptostreptococcales; family Anaerovoracaceae; genus Hominibacterium; species Hominibacterium odorimutans_A. The sequence goes on along the minus strand of NZ_JANFXK010000011.1, from coordinate 44,442 downwards.
CCGTCTCTCGGAAAACCCGTGCTGGTAATGCGGGATACGACAGAACGGCCGGAAGGAATCAAAGCGGGAACGCTGCGGCTTGTAGGAACAGAGGAAGAAACGATCTACAGGAATTTCAGGCAGCTTCTGGATGACAGGGCTGAATATGAAAAAATGAGTCGGGCCAGCAATCCCTACGGGGATGGCAATGCCAGCCGTAGAATCGCAGACGTGCTGAAATCAATTTAATTAAGATAGAAAAGAGGAACCCACCATGAAAAACGATAACCGAAAACTACATATTCTGCCAAATTCAATCGGGCTGCTGATTCTGGAACTGATCGTTTTAGTCGCGGACATCGTATTTCTGTCTCTTCTGGCGGTGCTGGACATTCTGCCGATGGCGGCCAATATCTCGGTCTTTGTGATTATAATCTTACTGACCGCATTGATATTCAAACTGTTAAACAGTAGAAAGGAAGGAACGAAACAGCGAAAAACAGGCGCTGTTATATCCGTTCTGCTGATCCTGCTTCTTGGTGTAGGATGCTTTTATCTGTTTACTACCTATGAGGTTTTTCATAATATGAGCGATGAGGACAAACAGTATGAATCCTTTTACGTGGTAGCGCTAAAGCATGGCGATTATAAAAAGCTCAGTGATATTGAGGGGAAGACAGTTTTTACATATGAGAGCCCTTCTTCATCTTACAAAGAAGCACAGGAGACTCTGAAAAAAGAGACAGGTGTAAGCTATAAAGAAGTTGGCGGATTTATGAAACTGCAGACAACTCTGATTGATGGAAAAAAGAACGAACACGATCGGATCATTTTTCTCAGCAGCAGCAATTATGATATGATCTGCGAATATACAAAGGGATTTGAAGAAAATACAAGAATTATTCATCAGGTTACAGTCGATATTCAAAATAAAGATCTGGCAAAGAGGGTTGGAATAACGGAAGAACCCTTTAACGTTTACATCAGCGGAATCGATACCTATGGCGGAATCGGTAAGGTTTCACGAAGCGATGTTAATATGATCATGACGGTGAATCCGCAGAACAAGCAAATTTTGCTTACTTCTATTCCGCGGGACACTTATGTTAAGCTCCATTCTTATGGACAGCTGGACAAGCTGACCCATTCCGGGATTTATGGCATTGATGAAACTGTTTCTACAGTCGAAGACTGGCTGAATCTGGACATTAATTACTACATTCGGGTTAACTTCACATCGCTGCAGGATATTGTGGATGCGATCGGCGGAATTGACGTAACATCGCCGCACGCCTTCAAGTCGTCGGTATCTGAGTATTCTTATACGGAGGGAGTCAACCATCTGGACGGCGAAGCGGCTCTTTTCTTTGCCAGAGAAAGAAAGTCTTTTTCTGATGGCGATCAGGAACGGATTAAAAATCAACAGCGTGTGTTAAGCGCAATTTTGGAAAAAGTGACAGGCAGTAGCGTGATTCTAACAAAATATACGCAGCTACTAAATGCGGTTGGAGATGAAATTCAGACCAATCTGGCACAGAAAGATATCTCGTCTCTTGTGCGAACGCAGCTTTCGGATTTGGGGGACTGGAATATTGAAAGTATTTCCATTACCGGAAAGGGAACCTATGATTCGACTTACAGTATGGGAAGCAGACAGCTTTATGTTGTGGTTCCGGATGATGCGTCTGTAGAAGCAGCACAGGAGAAGATAGAAGCGAACATGGGAAGTAAGTAATCTTTATCCACCTTAAGGTGCGTTAATTACACAATATTTTCCGAGCTCTCCAAAGCTGATTGATGAGATAGAACAAAAGTCGGCTTCGCAGGATTCTTTTTAGTGGTCGACTTTGTTGATATTCCCTACACAATAAAATAGAGCGGGGGCGTTTAGAAACCCTCCGCTCTTTTACTTTTTTCACAACAGTATCCATCCCGGCCATTTGCGGCATAATGGATATGAGAAAAATCCTTTTTGCCTGCCAGCCGGGACTTCAACACCTTTGCCCACCAGCCAGGGTTTTAACGCCTAAATATCAATAGCTACAAGGAGGCCGCACAATTTTGATAGTTTCACAGCGACTTTAAAAACTAGAAACGGCTGAATATCAATAAAGCGTATTCAGCCGTGCTGTTTTGATACTTTCATCAAGATTTCGCCGTGTTTTTTTCTGAAAGTATCGTTTGGATGTTAAATAATTGTATATTGCGATATTCTTTCTTATTTCCCAAGGATAATGCAGGCGAAACTATCATTTTTTCGCTTTTTTCGGAAGACCTACGATATTATCCAATTGAGCCGGCGTTGCCGTAAGATGCAATATACATGAAACAGGCACGTTGCAGCTCGCAAGTTATGACTATTTTGCCACATATCCGCCATCTACCATGAGAGTTGTTCCCGTTGTAAAGGATGCCGCGTCGGAGGCCAGGAACAGGTAAGCTTCAGCGACTTCAATCGGCTGGCCGATTCTGCCGATGGGATGCGCTTTTGTAAATTCACGGCAATACTCATCCATGGTTTGCCCATTCTGACGTGCGTCTTCCTCGGCCATTTCGGTCAGGATATATCCGGGAGCAACAGCATTGACCCGGATGTTGAAGCCCTGTTCCCCGCAGTATAAAGCGGCGCAGCGGGTCATAGCCTGTACTGCGGCTTTCGTGGCGCAGTATCCGAAAAAATCACTGTCACCCACAACTCCATCGACGGATGCGGTGCTGACGATCGCTCCTGGTTTACCGTTTTCTGCGATCGCCGCGATTCCCAGCTGCATGCCGTAATATACGCCGGTCTGGTTGGTGGCGACTGTCTTGTCCCATGTTTCGTCGGAAATTTCTCCTAAGTTTTCGCGAAAGCTGATCCCCGCATTGTTAATTAAAATATTTAATTCACCAAATTTTTCTTTGGCAAAGGCGATTGCCTTCTCCCAGCTTTTCCTGTCCGTTACGTCCAATTTGCAAAATGCCGCCATATCGGATGCTTTGGAGTTCAATGCTGTTTCCAGAGCTATCCCGTCATTTTCATTTCTGCCGCAGAGGATTACCTTTGCGCCTTCTGAGACGAAGAGCTCCGCGGTCACCTTACCGATTCCTTTTGTCGCACCTGTTATCAAGGCTGTTTTTCCTTCTAATCGTTTCAATTTGTCCAGCTCCTTTCTTCCTGCTGCTATTATAATGCGCTCTTTAAGGGGAAATAGCAAGCTTGCTTTGCAAGACGGCTCTAAAGATTTGTACAATTTTAATTGAGTACATAAAAAACGTGTGCATGACGGAATCAAAGATTCCTATGCACACATGTCGCCCGCAAGGGGCGACGCTTTGCAATGTGCGTTCTTTGAAACTTCGTCAATATCGCCAAAGGCGATATTTCCTACGTTATAAAAAAGTAACCGCCCGAGCTAAGGATACGGTTACTTTAAACCAATCTGGCTAACCGTTTTCAACGGTCTCCATAATCATCAAACATTGAAAAGGAAATGCATCACATCCCCATCCTTCACTTCATAGTCCTTTCCTTCCGAGCGGATCAGGCCCTTTTCTTTGGCCGTCGCCAGATTGCCGCCGCACTCGATCAGCTTATCATAGGCGATGGTTTCCGCACGGATAAAGCCCTTCTCAAAATCCGTATGGATTTTACCGGCAGCCCCCGGCGCTTTGGTGCCGCGGGTAATGGTCCAGGCTCTGACCTCCGGTTCGCCGGCCGTCAGGAAGGAAATCAGATCCAGCAGGTGATAGGATGCCTTCACCAGCTTGTCCAGGCCGGATTCGTCGATGCCCAGCTCTTCCAGGAACATGGCCTTTTCCTCTTCGTCCAGCTCAGAAATTTCCGCTTCAATCTTAGCACAGATCACAACCACGTCGGAGCCTTCGGTTGCCGCAAATTCGCGAACAGCTTTTACATACTCGTTTTCCGAATCAGCACCGGCCTCATCCTCAGAAACATTGGCAGCATAGATGACCGGCTTGTAGGAAAGGAGATCCAGACTTTTCACAAATTCGTCCTCTTCCTCAGTCAGCTCCATGGCCCGGGCGGAGCGGCCGCTGCCGAGGAAGTCGGCGATTTTTTTCAGCAGATCCAGCTCTTTTTGCAGGCTCTTGTCACCCTTGAGGTTTTTAGTGGTTTTCTGGATACGGCGTTCCAGAATCTCCATATCGGAGAGAATCAGCTCCATATTGATGGTTTCGATATCGGAGAGCGGGTCGATTTTTCCATCCACATGAACAACATTGGGATCCTCAAAACAGCGGACCACGTGAACGATAGCGGCCACCTCGCGGATATGGCCAAGGAACTTGTTGCCCAGGCCCTCACCTTTGGACGCACCCTTAACCAGCCCGGCGATGTCATAAAACTCAATCGTCGTATAGACGGTTTTTTTCGAATTATACATTTCATGAAGCACTTTCAGCCGCTCGTCGGGGACCGTTACCACTCCCACGTTGGGTTCAATGGTACAGAAGGGATAATTGGCTGCTTCCGCACCTGCTTTTGTGATTGCGTTGAATAACGTACTTTTGCCTACGTTAGGCAAGCCTACAATTCCTAATTTCATTTCTTTGACTTCTCCTTTTTCCAGCGATTATATAAAAATACGTAAATAGCGATAAATACTATGATGACGGAAAGGCTCAGAACCTGGGCCTGCTTAAAGGGCCCGATCATTAGCGAATCCGTACGCAGACCTTCCACAAAAAAGCGTTCCACAGAATACAAAATTCCGTAGAGCAGAAAAATCTGGCCTTCGAACTGACGGCGGTTGTCGATATAGATCAGGACAAAGAACAGAAGCAGACACCAGATGGACTCATACAAAAAAGTCGGGTGATAAGTCTGTCCGTTTACCGTCACTGCCCAGGGAAGATCAGTGGGACCTCCGTGAGCTTCGGAATTAAAGTAATTTCCCCAGCGGCCGATGGCCTGCGCCAGCGCTACCGAGGGGATTGCCAGATCCATGACGTTGAGCGGGCGAATCTTCCAGATTATGCACAGGATCGCCGCCGCGCCCAGCCCGAAGATCAGGCCGCCGTGAATGGCCAGTCCGCCCAGCCTGGTATTGATGATTTTCAGAAAATCACCGCTGTACTGCTCCCAGTTGAAAGCAACGTAATAAAGCCGTGCTCCGATGATTCCCGCAGGGATACAGATGAGGACAAAGTCGAGGATTTTTTCCGACTCCAGCCCATGGCGGGGTGCCCGCCTGTAAGTTATGATCGTTGCCAAGACAATCCCCGTGGCAATGAGGATGCCGTACCACATGACATCAATGCCAAAGAGCGTGAAGGCAACAGGATTTGGTATAGGCATAAAAGTTACCTGAATTTAACCTTCCTTTTAATTTCATCATGGCCTCTTCTTTATGCGAAGAAGCTATGTAATGCGGATGCCCCGGTAAACTACGCAAGAAAAGATGCGAGCCGAAGCACCACATCTTTTGATAATACGATAAATCTCAGATTACTGCAAGTCCTGCGGCGGTTTTCTGTGGAAAACACCACTCACCGGACAAAGTGGCCAGCCAAAGCTTTTTAAGCAATGTGCATATTTGTTCAACACCGGAGTCATTTCAACTTACTTGTTGGTGTATTTTCAAGGCTCGTGGTCCCTGATCCTGTTCGAAATCGCCTTTTGATTGAGTTTCTAGCGCTGCATGCTCCGTATCCTTGAAAAAAGTTCAACAAGAACTTGGTTTTTCGCTGCGCGTTGAGAAAAATCGCAATTTGCCTTTTGGGCAGGTTTCATATAAACAAGCCCAGTGGGAAAATCAACCTTTCTCAGAGCCTCTATTCCATAACGTTTGTACCAGTTTTTGAGTTTCAACACCCAGATATCAATAGGTACAAGAAAATAGCGTAACTTTGATAGTTTCACAGCGATTTGGGAAAATAAAAGCGGCTAACTATCAATAGAGCGGATTCTATCGCGCTATTTTGATAGTTTTACGAAGATCTTACCGTGCCCTTTCCTGAAAGTATCATTTAACCTTGAAATAATCGTACCTTGCGACACTCTTTCTTATTTTTTAAGGATAATCCAGGCGAAACTATCAATTTTCCATTTTTTCCGGAAACCATATGATATTCTACTTGATGGCAGCACCGTACTAATCCGGCCAAGCCCGCATCATCTGCGGACTGCGACCGAGCCGCGACCGGGTTGCGGTAACTTTTCGAAAAAATGAGACAAAGTTACGCAAAGTTGTGGGCCAGCGGGTACTCGAAACCGTAAAAAATGAAAATTTGTGTTGCCAGCCGTTTTGAAGGCCGCAGGATCGTTGAAAAATGCGTAAACTTTTGAAAAAAACAGAAAAAGTTACCGGATCTGCCTTTTGGTGAAAGGGATATGACTCGCTTACCGTACAATAGACCGCCGCCTTATCCACATTTCTTCTATTTCCTGCTTCTATTTTCCGTCCGGCATCTCTTTTGCCAGCAGCATCAGCGCATTGCCTCCGATTATGTACACGTCGTAGAGCTTTTCCGAATCAGGGTCCGAAAAGTCTTCCGTCTTGGCATCCTTTTGGGCTTTTTTAATAAACTCGTCAAGTTCGATGACCTCAGGTCCTTTTTTCTTATCCTTTATATAAGTAACTCTCGCTTCCGAATCCAGAGGCACCTTAGTGGAGATGTTCTTATCGGCAACGTAGTAACCGCTTTTGGAATAAGAACTTTCGACAATGACCATGCTTTCTACAGTCAGAGCATATTTGCCATCCCCTTCATCTTCAATCCGGATTGCGCCCAACTCTTTTTCGCCGCCGTCGCGCAGGATCTGATCCGCAAACTCACCTGACAGGTATTCCACCGTAATCTCCGGTTCCTCCAGATCATCACCGGTATGCGTCTGTCCGCACCCGGACAGAAAAACCAAAGCTGCCACAGAAACTAAAAGCAATATTCCTGCGAACTTTTTTCGTCTCATTTTTTCCTCCATACAAATATCCAGCCATACTCCAACGCACCGGCAAAACCAGCACCCGCACCCTCGCCGCGAAACCCGCCGCGGGTTTCAATGGACGCCACATTACGGCAACGCCGTTAAAAATCTATGCGGTCATTATAACCCGCAAGCCACGTCGCCGCGGGTTTCAATGGACGCTACATTGCGGCAACGCCGTTAAAAATCTATGCGTCCATTATACTATCTTGTCCACATTATAACAAGTAAATTCCAACGTGTTTGCGAGAATTTTGCTGTTAAAAGCAAATTAGTTCTGTTAAAATAGGATTATGGAATATTTAAAGATATGTAAAGGCAATTTTATAAGCAGGCCAAACCGTTTTATCGCAAGCGTAAACATCGAGGGAAGAGAGGAAAAGGCCCACGTAAAAAATACCGGTCGTTTGAAGGAGCTGCTGGTCCCGGGCGCCGCCGTCTATCTGGAAGACTTTCAGGGCAGAATGGGAACGCGGAAGATGCGCTACTCTCTCATCGGCGTGGAGAAAAACGGAGCTCCGGTCAACATCGATTCGCAGGCTCCCAATCAGGTAGTGAAGAAGGCTTTGACGGGAGGAAATCTGCAGCTGCCGGAGATGGGCAAGATTGTTATAGTAAAAGGGGAGCAGGTTTACGGAGATTCCAGACTGGATTTTTATGTGGAGGACGAAAGCGGAAAAAGGGGCTTTATTGAGGTCAAAGGGGTGACGCTGGAAGAATCGGGGATAGCCAGATTTCCCGATGCGCCTACGGTGCGGGGAGTGAAACATGTGGAAGAATTGATTCGGGCCAAAAGGGAAGGTTACGGGGCCTTCCTTTTATTTGTAATTCAAATGAAAGGAATTTCCTGTTTCATGCCCAATGACAGAACACATTCCGCTTTTGGAGATGCGCTTCGGAAGGCGGATAAAGAGGGTGTAAAGCTGATGGCCTATGACTGCCAGGTGTCTCCGGGCAGCCTGCGGCTCTCTTCTCCCATACTGGTGAAGCTGTAATAGCCCGTTTTGCGGCACGTAGACAGCCCCATGATGTGAAATAAAAGAGAAAGGTTTTTGAAAAGAAACGGCCTTTCTCTTTTAGCTTTTTTGAATAAAAACCTGAGAAAACGTTGAAATTATAAGGGGTTGAGGGCGATGCTCCACAACCGGCCTCTCTGGATTTTTACCACATATGGGAAGAATCCAAAAGACAAAATACAAGATATTGTGGTTGACAGTAAATTGGCTTAAAATAGGATATTTGCACAGTCAAAAAGTGGGGTAAAAAAGATGCAAAATGGTGGAAAGTGGTTGCGAGGTGGAGGAATGTGGAGTAAAATGGTTTCATCCTAACATAGGGGGAGTGGCAGATGCTGGTAGGCAAATATCAAAATTCCATAGATGCCAAAGGCAGAATGATCGTGCCTGCCAAGTTTCGCGACGAGCTGGGACAGAAATGCATTGTCAGCAAGGCAATCGACAAATGTCTCGAAATCCATCCTATGAGTGAGTGGGAAAGGTTTATGGAAAAGCTTAGCAAGCTGCCTTCTGCCGATCCAAAGGCCAGGCAGCTGGCCAGGCATTTCTATGCGAGCGCAGTAGAAGGGGAGATCGACAAGCAGGGACGGCTGACGATTCCGCAGGAATTGCGGGACTACGCCAATATCGGGAAAGATCTGATTACAGTGGGATCTTACGAGAAGATCGAGGTGTGGAGCAAGGAAGAGTGGGACAGCAGCGAAACTACCGGGGAAATGGACCCGAGTCAGCTTGCGGAAAGTATGATGAATTATGATTTTTAAACATACTTCAGTTTTGTACGATGCGTGCATAGAAAATTTAAATATTGATCCAAAGGGAATCTATGTTGACGGTACTTTAGGGGGAGGCGGACATGCCAGCGGTATATGCCAGGCACTTTCCACCGAGGGGGCCCTCATTGGAATCGACAGAGACAGCGATGCCCTGCGGGCAGCAGAGGAACGTCTGGCGCCGTATGACTGCAAAAAGCTATTTGTGCAGAGCAACTACGCGGATATTAAAGACGTATTAAATCAATTGGGGATTAACGAAATAAATGGGGCGCTCCTGGACCTGGGAGTATCCTCCTTCCAGCTGGATAACGAGGAACGGGGATTTTCTTATATGAAGGACGCGCCGCTGGATATGCGTATGAGCCAGGATGATTCCTTTACCGCTTATCAGGTGGTCAATACTTATAAAGAAAAAGAGCTGACGGAAGTCATAAAGAAATATGGGGAAGAAAAATGGGCTTCCAGAATCAGCAGGTTCATTGTAGAAGGCAGGAAGGACAAGCCGATCGAAACCACCGGACAGCTGGTGGAGCTTATAAAGGCAGCCATTCCGGCTTCCGCCAGGCGCAATGGGCCGCATCCTGCAAAACGGACTTTTCAGGCGATTCGCATTGAGGTTAACGACGAGCTGGGGCAGCTTGAGCGGGCCGTAAGCGAATTCTGCGATGTGCTGGCCGATAAGGGACGGCTGTGCATCATAACCTTCCATTCGCTGGAGGATAGAATTGTAAAGGACATATTCAACAAGCGGGCCAACCCTTGTACATGTCCGAAAGAATTTCCCGTATGCGTATGCGGGAAAGTAGCGGATATCAAAAAGGTGACGGGAAAACCAATTGTTCCGACCGAAGGGGAGCTGGATGAGAATCCCAGGGCGCGGAGCGCAAAATTACGGGTTATTGAAAAAAAGAGGTAAACGATGATAGCAGCAGAAAAGTGGTATGAATACCAGGAGAATTACCAAAAGTACGGTTTTGACATGAAGCCGAAGCAGCCGAGGAAAAAGGTAAAAAAGAAGAAGAGCACAGTTACCGCAAAGGATAAAGTGCGTCTGATGGTTCTTACCGTGATCGTCGGTGTGGTTTGCATTGGTTTAATCATTACCACGGCCTTTGCCGCTTCCATCAAATACAATACCAACCGCATCATTGAGGAGAACAATGCGCTGGAGGCAGAGATCGAAAATCTGAACGTAAAGATCTACAGCTCCAACAATATCGAGGCAATCGAAGAGAAAGCCACAAAGGAGCTGGGAATGGTCTACCCGTCCTCCAAGCAGATCGTGTACCTTACGGAAAATGAAAAACCGGACAAAGGGTTCGCGGATACCTTGAAGGAACAGGCATATAATTGACCCTTCAAAAATATAATAGCATATCCGCAGAGTAAGACATTGGTGCGCCGGACCGCAGACCGCAGGATTAGAGGATATGTTTGGATAATTGCATAAGAGAAAAGAATACCAGGCAACTTAATCAAAAGCGGGAGGATGTCTGGCTTTTTTTCTAAATAGGGGAGGAATATGACAAAACCACTGAACAAGAGCAAAAAACGGATAATCATCGCCTTTGCGATCATGTATGGAGTATGCGTGCTCCTGTGCTTTCGGGTGGGATGGATTCAGGTGGTGAAAGGGGCCGAATATTCCAAAATGGCAACTGAACAGCAGACCAGAGACGTGCCCATCGCAGCCAAAAGAGGCGTCATCTACGATACTAACCGGAAAGAACTGGGCGTCAGCGCTACCTGCTATTCCGTATGGGCAAGACCTGCCAATGTGAGACGGGGGAAAACGCAGAAAGAAAAGGACGCAAACCAGGATAAAACCGTGGAAGGCCTGGTTGAGATCCTGGGAAAAGATGAGAAGGAAATCGAAAAGCTGGTAACGAAAAAACAGGCGCTGGTTAAAGTAGACAAATATCTGGATAAGGATACGGCCGATAAGATCCGCAAGGCGGAGCTGCCGGGCATTGAGATCGCAGAGGATGTAAAGCGCTACTACCCATTGGGCGCGTTTCTGTCCCATACTCTGGGCAGCGTTACCGATGACAATACCGGACTGTCGGGACTGGAACTGCAATATAATCAATATCTGTCGGGCATCTCAGGAAGATGGATCAAGAATACGGACATTACGGGCAACAGCCTGTCTTACGGGGAAGAAAAGTACTATCAGGCTGAAGATGGGCTGGGATTGGTACTGACCATTGATGAAACGATTCAGCACTATGTGGAGAAATCGCTGAAAACCGTACAGAAAAACACTAAGGCGGACCGTGTGATGTGCATTATGATGGCCCCCAAGACCGGCGATATTCTGGCGCTGGCTCAAATGCCGGAATTCGATCCCAACGATTCCAAAACACCTTTGGATAAAAAAGAAAAAGCCAAGCTGGAAAGCCTGCCGGACAGCAAGAAGATGGAATACTGGAACGCCATGTGGAGAAATTCTCTCATCAGCGATGTCTATGAGCCGGGTTCTACCTTCAAGCTGCTGACCACGTCCATGGCGCTGGAAGAGGGCGAAACCAAAATCAGCGAGCATTTTAACTGCACGGGTTCCATCAATGTGGCGGGGACGAAGCTCAGCTGCTGGCGATCCTATAATCCCCACGGAAACCAGACGCTGGAACAGGCGGTCGGTAATTCCTGCAACCCGGTATTCGTAACGCTGGCCCAGCGCATGGGCATCACAAAGTTCTACAACTACCTGGAGACCTTCGGCATTTCCGAAAAGACCGGGATCGACTTCCCGGGCGAAGGAAATTCCATTCTCCAGAACAAAGATACGGCCGGTCCTGTGGGCCTGGCTACCATGGGTTACGGACAGGGCGTGGCAGTTACACCGATTCAGCTGATTACAGCCATTTCCTCGCTGGGAAATGAAGGAAAGCTGATGCAGCCGAGACTGGTAAAGGCACTGGTAGACGAAGATGGGAATACGGTAAAAGAGTTCGACACAAAAGTCGTTCGCCAGACCGTTTCTCAAAAGACCGCCGAAGAAATGTGCGGCATCATGGAATACGTTGTGGCAAAAGGCGGCGCGGGTACCGCAAAGGTAGACGGCTATAAGGTCGGCGGCAAGACCGGTACGGCCAACAAAGCGAAAAACGGCGGATACAGCGAGCAGACTTTCTCGTCCTTTATCGGTATGGCGCCGATGGACGATCCGCAGGTGGCGGTGCTGGTGATTGTAGATAACCCGAAAGGCGTTAAATTCGGAAGCCAGACAGCGGCTCCGGGAGCAAAACTGATCCTGGAAGATACGCTGCGCTATCTGGATCTGCAGCCAAAGCTGACAAAAGAAGAAAAGGAAGAGCTGAATAAGGGCCAGGTTACAGTTCCGAATCTGGTAGGCGAAGGCCTTGAAGAGGCCATCGGCATCCTCGGCGGACTATCCCTGAAATACGAAGCTTCCGGAGGGACACAGGATGAAGACTTCATCATCAAGGACCAGTATCCGAAAGCGGGGACAAAAATTGATAAAGAGGGAACAGTATATTTATATAGGAAGTGATGTGAAAAGTGATAGAGGTTTTCGGAATTACGGGAACCAATGGCAAAACTACGGCATCCTGTATGCTGAGGAAGATACTTGAAGAAGAGGGCGGAGCATGCGCCCTGATCGGAACCATCCAACATCAGGTTGGCAAAAAACATTATGTGCCCATCAATACGACTCCGGGAAAAGAGCTGCTGAAAGAACTGTTCGATGAAATCACCAGGCAGAATATCGGGAGCTGTGTGATGGAGGTTTCCTCCCACGGCATCGACCAGGGGCGGATCGCGGATGTCCGGATCGCTTACGGCGGATTCAGCAATCTGAGCCAGGACCATCTGGACTACCACAAGACGATGGAAAACTATTATCAGGTAAAAAAACGCCTTTTCCTGCAGTGTGAAAAAGGCGCCTGCGTCAATCTGGACGACCGCTGGGGCGAAAGACTTTTTAAAGAACTGACCGCTGAGGTTGACATCCCGGATATAAAGGGATATTCTCTTAACGATACAGGTGCGGATTTTTACGGCGAGCTTACGGAAGAAAAGCTGACGGGCAGCAGCTTTACCTTTTTTGAAAAGGGGAGGGCGCTGGGAACTCTGAGAACAAAAGTGCCCGGCAGACATTTCGTCTATAACGCCATGCTGGCGGCATCCATGGCCCGGCAGGCGGGAGTCGGTTTCGCGGCTATAAAACAGGGACTGGAAAAGCTTGAAAAAGTGCCCGGCAGGATGGAGCTGATCGGTGATGAGGAGGACTCGCTGGGGGTAGTCGATTACGCCCACACTCCTGACGGACTGGAAAAGCTTTTGCGGACTCTGGCAGGGTTCAAACGGGGCAGACTGATCTGTGTCTTTGGCTGTGGAGGTTTTCGCGACAAAGGAAAACGGCCGCTCATGGGCGAGATCGCAGGAAGGTATTCCGATTACTGCATCATAACCAACGACAACCCCAGGGGCGAACCGCCGGAAAATATCTGCCAATCCATTGAAGAAGGACTGTATCCGACAGGATGCGACTACTGCGTTTTGCTGGATCGCTATCAGGCAATAAAAAGAGCCGTTTCTCTGGCCACAAAATGGGATATAATAGTAGTAGCCGGAAAAGGTCATGAAACCTATCAGCTCAGCGGCGACGAAAAACTGCCCTTTGACGACAGGAAGGTTTTGAAGGAACTTTTGGAGAAAAAATATGAAAAAACTTACAATGAAACAGATTGAGGAAGGAACCGGCGGCAGGCTGATCCGCGGGAGCGGTCTGGCAGAGGTAGGGGAAATCTGCACGGATTCCAGAAAGGCGAAAAGTGAAGATCTCTTCTTTGCGCTGGTCGGCGATAATCACGATGCCCACAGCTACATCGGGCAAGTGATAGAGGCCGGATCCCGGAATCTGGTGATCTCCGATGAAGCGGCCCTTTCACAGGCAAAGGGCGCGGAGGAGGTCAGCGCTGTGCTGGTGGAAGATACCACTGCGGCTCTGCAGCATCTGGCAGCCTACTACCTGGGCCTTTTGGACATGAAAAAAATCGCGGTTACGGGAAGCACGGGAAAGACTTCAACCAGGGATATGATCTGGTACGTGTGCTGTGAAAAGTACAAAGCCCAGAAAAACGTCGGCAATCTGAACAACCATATCGGCGTGCCTTTAACAATCCTTTCCTTTGAAGAGGACACTCAGGTGGGAATTCTGGAAATGGGTATGGACAAATTCGGCGAGATCGATCTTTTAGCAGAGCTTGCCAGACCGGATATCGGGGTCATTACTAATATCGGCCTGTCTCACATCGAAAATCTCGGCAGTCAGGAAGGGATTTTTCAGGCAAAGATGGAGCTGACCAATTATTTCGATGAAAAAAACACGCTGATTGTCCACCAGGACGATGAGTTTCTGAATAAAGAGAGAATCCAGGGACCATACCGTCTGGTGACCACCGGGTTTGACGGAAAAAGCGATTATATCATTTCACGTATTGACGATTTCGGTGCGGAAGGTATACAATTTACGCTGGAACACCGGGGGCAGACCCAGAGATTTTCTCTGCCTGTGCCCGGCAGACATAATGCCTTTAACGGGGCTCTGGCCGTGGCGGCCGGCGCACAGCTGGGGATCACCATGGAGGAAGCCGCCCGGGGTCTTTCAAAGGTGCGGCTGACCGATAAACGGCTGACCGTCCGGGGAAAGAACGGAATCAAGGTGATCGACGACACCTATAACGCCAGTCCGGATTCCATGAAGGGAGCCATAGATGTGCTGATGCACACCAGAGGGCTGCGCAGTGTGGCGGTTCTGGGGGATATGTTTGAGCTGGGGCAGACCAGCGGCGAACAGCATCGCTTAGTGGGGACCTATGCGGCTGAGCAGGGCGTAGAGCTGCTTGTTGCCGTGGGAAAGGACGCCCGCTTTATCGCTGAGGGAGCCAAAGAAGCGGGACTGAAGCAGGTTCGCTATTTCAGCGACAAGAAAGGGTTTCTCAGCGAAATGGAATCGATCATTGAAAAAGGCGACGTCATACTGGTCAAGGGTTCCCGGGGCATGAAAATGGAAGAAATCGTAAAAATTATTATGGAGTAGTAGGAGTAGTTATGAATTATGTTACCATTGGCATTGTAGCAATCTTAGCATTTTTAGCATCGGTCGTATTCACTTCCCTGGAGATTCCTATTCTGCGGCATAAGCAGGCAGGTCAGAATATCCGGGAGGAGGGACCGAAATCACATTACGCGAAAGCGGGCACGCCGAGCATGGGCGGACTGGCGATGATCGGCGCTACCATAATCGGCGTAGCCATCGGCCGCTATTATTCGCCGCAGCTGGCAGCGGTCGTTCTCGTATTTGTGCTTTTCGGCGCCATCGGATTTTTTGATGATTACCTGAAGGTTGTGAAGAAGAACAACCTGGGGCTCCGGGCCTATCAGAAGTTCGGACTGCAGATCATCATTTCCGTGGCTTTCGCGGTTTATATGGCAATGTTTTCAGGAGACGGGACTTCCGTTTGGATTCCTTTTGTCAATATCAATGTAGATTTTGGAATATGGTACATCCCGTTCATCGCGTTTGTTTTGCTGGCCATGACCAATGCCGTGAATCTGACCGACGGACTGGACGGACTGGCTACAGGCGTAACCGCGCTGGTTTCTCTGTTTTTTGCCATCGCCGCCGTTACCTACGGAGCCAGCTCCGGAGCCGGCGTTTTCTGTTCGGCACTGACAGGAGCGTGTCTGGGCTTTCTTGTATATAACAAAAATCCGGCAAAAGTATTCATGGGAGACACGGGTTCGCTGGCCCTGGGCGGCGGACTGGCGGCAGCGGCTATTGTCATGCACTTTGAATTGCTGCTGCCCATCGCAGGATTTGTATACGTGATGGAAGCGCTGTCCGTAATCATCCAGGTGGTGAGCTTCAAGCTGACAGGAAAACGGGTGTTTAAAATGGCGCCGCTCCATCATCACTTCGAGCTGAGCGGTCTGAAAGAAAAGCAGGTGGTCGGAATCTTCTGGGGAGCCGCGCTGATTTTCTGCATTATCGGATTGGGAATTTTATAGAGGTAGAGATATGAGAACGAATTTAGACAATATCAGGAATAAAAACGTATTAGTGATCGGGCTTGGAAGATCAGGAAAAGCTGCCATACAGGCGGCGCTGAAACTGGGCGCAAAGGTGTTCGTGCAGGATTCCAAGGGGATCGAAGAGGTGGACCCGCAGCTTCTGGCATTTCTGGAGGGATGGGACGTCACCTGTTACTTTGGAAGCAATCCGCCGGATATGAGCATCTTTGATATGCTGATTTTGAGTCCGGGCGTTTCCCCTGAGCTGGAGTTTATTCGGGAGGCAAAGGGAAACGGGGCGGAAATCATCGGCGAGCTGGAAATCGCTTACCGGATCGGACACGGAAACTATATTGCCATTACAGGAACCAACGGGAAGACGACCACTACGACTCTGGTGGGTGAGATCTTTGAAAAAGCGAAGAAAAAGACGTATGTGGTGGGAAACATCGGCGTTGCCGTTATTTCAAAAGCGCTGACAGCAGAGGAGGATTCCTGGCTGGTGACAGAGACCAGCAGCTTCCAGCTGGAGACTACCAGATATTTCAAACCGGTGGTATCGGCGATTCTCAATCTGACTCCGGATCATATGGACCGCCATAAGACGATGGACAATTACGGAAATGCAAAGGCAAAAGTTTTCGAAAATCAGGATGAAAGTCAGCACTTGGTAATAAACTATGATGACAAGGCATGCTTTGCTCTGGCGGAGAACTGCAAAGCCAAAGTCGTGCCTTTCAGCAGATTGGAAGAGCTGGAATTCGGGGCGTTTGTAGAAGACGGCAGAATCGTTATCCGTGACGAAGACGGCAAAATGATTCCTTTCTGCAGGGCCGATGAGCTGATTATTCCGGGAAGCCATAATCTGGAGAATGCTCTGGCAGCAGCAGCTGTGGCCTATTTCGCAGGAATCGATCCGGACGTAATCACCCAGGGACTGAGGGAGTTCCAGGGCGTAGAGCATCGTATCGAATACTGCGGACAGGTGGACGGCGTACGTTTTGTCAACGATTCCAAGGGTACCAATCCGGATGCTTCCATTAAAGCGGTGGAAGCTATAGACGGCGGGATCATCTTGATCGCCGGCGGCTATGATAAAGGTTCATCGTACGAAGAGCTGATTCAGGCCTTTGACGGAAAGGTAAAGCATTTGGTTCTTTTGGGGAAGACTGCGGCAAAAATTAAAGAAACGGCTGAGAAGATGGGCTTTACCGATTCTATCATTGTCAAAGATATGGAAGAGTGCGTGAAGGAAGGCTTCCGGCTGGCTGAGCCGGGCGATACGGTCCTG
This sequence comes from Anaerovorax odorimutans, assembly GCF_024459955.1. GTDB lineage: Bacteria > Bacillota > Clostridia > Peptostreptococcales > Anaerovoracaceae > Hominibacterium > Hominibacterium odorimutans_A. Next base: position 27,405 of record NZ_JANFXK010000011.1, on the reverse strand, counting down.
CTTTCTCCGGCCTGCGCCAGCTGGGATATGTACACCAGCTTCGAGCAGAGGGGCGAGCACTTTAAAAACTGTGTCGCAAGACTGGAAAAATAATAGGAAAACCGGGTAATTTGGAGATGTCAATGAGAAGTAAAAGTAAAAACTTAAGAGCAGGGGACTTTTTACTGGTGATCCTGACGCTGGGACTGGTAGTCTTTGGGGTGATTATGGTTTTCAGCGCCAGCTATTATCAGTCGATAAACGAGTCGGAAAGCGGCACGCCCTACAACTATCTTATCAAAGATGTGGTATGGGCGCTTTTGGGATTCGGCCTGATGATCTTTACCGCGGTTTTCGACTACCGGCATTATAAAAAGTTTGCTCTGCCGGCGCTGGTAATCAGCTTTCTTCTGCTGGTGCTGCTATTGATTCCGGGGGTGGGACAGACGACCAACGGTGCCACCAGATGGTTGGGCGTGGGCAGTTTCACCATTATGCCGGGCGAAATCGCCAAGATAGCGCTGATTATCTTTGTGGCATGGTTTCTCAGTGAAAAGCCGCAGAGAATCAAATCTTTCACCGGAGGGATACTGCCACTGTTCGCCATCTGCGGCGTATACGGCGGGCTGATTCTGAAGCAGCCCAACATGTCCACCGCCATCACGGTGGTAGCCATTGTAATTCTGATGATGTTCGTAGCCGGGATGAGCTGGCTTTACTGCGGCGCTCTGGTAGGGATCGGTACGTTGGGGATCGCCGGGATCATTATCGCCAACCCGGGCAGCCACTGGGCGCAGCGAATCACCAGCTTTACCGATCCTTTCGCCGATCCCCTGGGAAACGGATTCCAGGTAGTACAGTCTCTCATGGCCCTGGGATCGGGAGGTCTCTTCGGAGTGGGGCTGGGCAAGAGCATCCAGAAGAATCTTTATCTGCCGGAACCGCAGAATGACTTTATTCTGGCTATCATCGGCGAAGAACTGGGGTTTGTCGGCATTATTGTGCTGCTGATCGTCTATTCGGTACTGATATGGAGAGGAATCCATATCGCCATCAACGCGCCGGACCAGTTCGCCACGCTTTTGGCTTCCGGTATCACGATTATGGTAGCCATTCAGGTAATCTTAAATATCGCAGTTGTTACCTCATCCATGCCGCCGACCGGCATCACCCTGCCATTTGTCAGCTATGGAGGCAACGCGCTGATGCTGTTCATGGGGGCGATGGGCATCCTGCTGAACATTTCACGGCATACGGCAGAGGTAAAATAGGAGCAAGGATCAATGAAAGTAATTATGACAGGCGGCGGGACCGGAGGCCATATTTATCCGGCCATCGCCATTGCGGACAAAATCAAAGAACGTTATCCGGACAGCCAGATTCTGTTCGTCGGAACCGAGCACGGGCTGGAAAAAAAGCTCGTGCCCGAAAACGGTTACCCCATCGAATTCATTACGGTGGCGGGCTTTAACCGTAAAAATCCACTGAAAAACATCGAAGTGATGAAAAAACTCAGCAAAGGAAGCAAGCAGGCAAAGGAACTTATCAAGACTTTCAAACCGGATCTGGTCATCGGTACCGGCGGTTATGTCTGCGGCCCGGTGGTGCGGGCGGCCCATAAAGCGGGAATAAAAACATATACTCACGAACAGAACGCTTTCCCGGGGGTTACCAACAAGCTTTTGGAAAAATATGTAGAGAAAATGTTCCTGGGTTTTCCGGAAGCGCAGAAATATTTTAAACATCGAAAAAAACATGTGCTGTGCGGAAACCCGGTGCGAAAGGTCTTCTTTGATGCTGACGGCAGAGAATCGCGCAGAAAGCTGGGGTTTGCCGAGGATGATTTTGTCCTGCTGGTATTCGGCGGCAGCCAGGGAGCCGGCCGGATCAATAAAGCCATGCTCAGCGTTATCGAAACGCTCAACGGAATGGACAAGGTCCAGGTGTGCATGGCTACGGGGGCCAGATATTACGATGCCATCTTAGGCGAACTGCAGCAGGAGCGGGGCGTAGAGCTGGCGGATAACATTCATATCTTAGAATATATCAGTAACATGGACGAATATCTTTCCGCTGCCGATCTGGTCATCAGCAGGAGCGGAGCCCTGACCGTAGCAGAGGTGACGGTGTGCGGCAGGGCGGCGATTTTTATCCCTTCGCCGATCGTTACCGGCAATCATCAGTACCATAATGCCAAGGCAGTGGCCGACCATGGCGGCGCGGTTATTATTGAAGAGAAGGATATGGACAACGAGAAACTCATTGCTCAGATTCTCAGATTTAAAAACAACCCGCAGCTGATCGCGGAGATGTCCCGCCGCAGCAAAGAATGCGCGCCTATGGACGCGGTGGAGATTATTTGCAACAATCTGGATATCCAGTAACTTAAAAGATACCTCCGGCATACTATGAAGTATGTTTCGGAGGTGTTTTATAATTTGGAAAGCTATCATATACGGGGCGGAAATCCAATCAGCGGGGAATATACGGTAAACGGAGCAAAAAATGCTGCGCTGCCGATCCTGGCCGCCTCCATTGTTACGAAAGATGAAAACCTGTTCACCGGCTGTCCGCGAATTTCGGATGTGGCCATCATGGGAGAAATACTCAGATCTCTGGGGTGCCGAACCGAGGAAAAAGGCAGCTGTATTCTCGTGGATACGGCAGGGGTAAATGAATACGAAGTGCCGACCGACCTGATGGAGAAGATGCGTTCTTCCATTTTTCTGGTGGGACCTCTTCTGACGCGCTGCGGCAAAGCCGTTATCAGCCAGCCGGGCGGCTGCGCCATTGGGAAAAGACCCATCGACATACATATCAAAGCGTTGTCACAGCTGGGCGTTACCATTGAAGAAACAGGTCAGAGGCTGGTATTTACCGGCGGGCGGATGAGCGGTACCAACATCATTCTCGATTTTCCCAGCGTAGGCGCGACGGAAAACGTCATGATGGCCGCGTTGGGAGCAAAAGGCGAAACTGTAATTCATAACAGCGCCAGAGAGCCGGAGATCATGGATCTGCAGGATTATCTCAACGGGTGCGGCGCCCGGATCAAAGGAGCCGGTACCTCTCAGATCACCATTAAAGGCGGCCTGCCGCTGCACGGCAGCGACCACCGAATCATGGGAGACCGCATCGAAGCGGGAACCTTTCTCATGGCTGCTGCGGGAACAGGAGGAGAGCTGCTGGTAAAAGGCGTGGAAAGCGATGCCTTAAGGTCCCTGCTGCGCCATTTGAAGCACGCCGGATGCAAAGTGAAACGGCATCCCAAAGAGATCTGGATCCAGGGTCCGGGCAGGCTGCGCTCCGTAGGCAGACTGCAGACCGGCCCCTACCCGGATTTCGCCACGGATCTGCAGCCCCAGTTCACTGCAATCATGGCAACTGCCGCAGGCAGGAGCCGAATCGAGGAAACAATCTTTGAAAATCGGTTTAAATATGCGGGGCAGCTGATAAAAATGGGCGCAGATATTGAAATTTTGCAAAGAACCGCTATAATAGAGGGAGTAGAGTTCCTTGAGGGGTCCCGCGTTGCCGCCGAAGATCTTCGGGGAGGAGCGGCGCTGGTTCTGGCCGGCCTCATGGCATGCGGCGAAACGATAGTAAATGACGTTCATTACATTGAACGGGGGTACTGCGATTTTCATGGGGAACTAAAAAAACTAGGCGGGGATATCGGTAAGAGTTATGAAAGAACATGAGACAAAACAGTTTGACTGGCAGCCGGAAGAGGGTGCTTTGGAGAACGAAGATAAAGAATACACAGAAGGGGCGCCAGAACACGCCCCTTCTAAAATATCGGGAAAAAAACCACCGAAAAAGAGAAAACGGAAAAAGAAACGGTATGTGCTGAAAGTTCTTTTGCTGATTTTGATTTGCGTCGGTCTTTACTTTTTCCTGCATTCCAGTGTCTTCAATATCAAAACCATCAACACTTCGGAGAGCAGCCACTTTACCGCCCAGCAGATTCAGGAGATGGCAGGGCTGAAAAAGGGCATGAACCTGTTCGAATTCAAGGGCGGCAAATGTGAGGACAAGCTGGAAGAAAACCCCTATGTTCAGGAAGCCAGGGTAAAACGAAAGCTGCCGGGGACGGTCAGCATCGAGCTTACGGAGCGGAAGGAAATGGCCATACTGGCAAAGGACAGCCAATTTGTAGTGATCGACGGTGAAGGGATTGTCCTGCAGGTCGCTCAGCAGGCGCCTCAGCTGACGTTTCTGTCGGGAGTAACGGTCACCGAAGCCAAGGAAAACGAAGCGGTTGAGGTAAAAGAGGAAAACGTCTATAAAAAAGCCATGAGACTCCTTAATGAAATGGAAAAGGCCGATCTGTATTTCAAGCAAATCGATGCGTCGGAAGTGGTGGTCAAGGCCTATCTGACCGATCAGCTGTTCTGCAGAGGCAAGGCCAGAAACCTGCTCAGCAGCATGAAGGAAGGAAATCTGCAGGCAGTCATTTTCGATCTCTATAAAAAGGGCGAGAAAAAAGGCGTCATCAACGTTGGGGACGATCAATATTTTTCCTTCAACAAAAAAACCAAATAGGAGACAGTCATGGCAAAATATAAAGGGATCGCCATTGCCGCGGTCCTGACATTTCTAATCGGGTTCATCATTTCCGTTCAGATCAGCACCACTGAGGGAGATGATCAGGGAGCTCTGGTGCCTCTGGCTAAAATCAAGGGCTATGAGGCCCAGCTGAAAGAAGCGACGGAGGAAAAGGACGCCGCTCTGGCCCGTCTTTCGGAGCTGGAGGATCGAATGGCCGACATTGAGAAAAGCAAAGCCGGCGAAAACAGCTCTGTAAAATCCATGGTAGAAGAAAACGAAACGAATAAAATGCTGGCGGGCCTTGTGGACGTCTACGGTCCCGGTCTTGTGGTGGAAATAAAAGACCCTCCGGCAAAGGAGGAAGGCGGTGAGGAATTCAGCCTGATCGCCTACAATTACGAGTACCTTCTCAACGTGGTCAACAAGCTGAAGGAAGCCGGCGCCGAAGCTATTTCCATTAACGGAGAGCGGATTGTCCAGACGACGGAAATCAGTCTGGCAGGCGATAATATCAACATCAACGGCAAGGCCACGGCGCAGCCCTATACCATAAATGCCATTGGGCCGGGGGACACCATGGACGCGGCTATTACCATCCGGGCCGGTATCGTGGAGACTATGAAGAGTCAGGGGCTGGTGGTCAGCACAAAAAAGAAAGACCGCATTGAAATCCCCCGCTATACGGGAGTCATCGATTTCAAATACGCGAAACCGGTCAAGGATGAGTAGGGTATATGCGGATGAAAACGAAGAAGATAATAGGCGTGGTGATACTCTGCTTTCTCATCGGGGCGGGTATCGTGATCCAGGCGAAGATGACGGATGGCGAGCGTCTGTATGTTTCCCAGAAAACAGTAGAGGATTATAAGGCGCAGATACAGGCTGAAAAGGAAGCCCTTTCCGATGTTAAAAAGCTCACTGCGCAGGCCAGGGATAATCTGGCCCTGTACAGCAAGGAAAACGGAAAGAAAATGCTCAGGGCCCTGAAAAAGGATCTGCTGAAAAACAGCATGGCAGCGGGAACAAAGACCGTCCGGGGCGAAGGCGTTGTAATCACGGTGGACGACGGTACCGATCCGATAAAGGACGGGGGAGAGGTGAGCAGTCTTCTGGTCCACGATAACGATATCCTGCGGATTATCAATGAGCTGAAAGCCGCCGGCGCTGAGGCTGTTTCAGTCAACGGGCAGCGGATCATCGACACCACCTCCGTATCCTGTGCCGGTTATACGGTGAGAATCAACGGGACTACTTATGCCAGGCCCTTTGTCATCCGCGCCATCGGCGACAGCACCAGGATGACAGACCGGCTCATCGGCGCCTACGGATACGGAAAAGAACTCCAGGAATGGGGCGTGCAATTCAAGATCCAGTCCGCTGCCGGCATCGAGATTGCCGGGTATGACAAAACACCGAAATTCCTTTACATGAAAGAACAGAAAGGGGACTGATAATTTGATTATCGCAATGACCATCGCGCTGATTCTGGGCCTCATCTGCGGATTCGCGCTGAATGTTACCTATCCGACGGAGTATTCCTTTTACATTACCATGGCCCTGCTGGCGGCGATGGATTCCCTGGTGGGAGCCATACGCGCGGATCTGGAAGAAAAGTACGATACGACGATTTTCGTCTCCGGCTTCGCAACCAACGCTCTTTTGGCCGGAGTGCTGACTTTTGTAGGCGATAAACTGGGAATTCCCCTCTATTACGCGGCCATCTTTGTCTTCGGCGGAAGGCTTTTTAACAATCTGGCTGCCATCAGAAGGATCATCATTCAGAGATATCGGGATAGAAAACAGCGGAAATTGTAGATTTTTTACGGTAAAAAAGTGGTATTTTAATTGGAAAAACAGGTGCATAGGGCGTTTCTTTATGCTATAATGAACGCAAGGCTTTTTTACGGTATTGCCTTTTGCCTGGGGTTTTTGCCCGGCAAAACGGACAGCGAAGCGGAGCATAGGAGAGAGTTTGGGCGGACGATGCCGTAAGATGCGTTCATTGCACCGCAAATTCCTATGGGGCAGTACCGCTAAGTATTGAGGTTTGTGGTATAATGAATTGTAAGTTGTATAAAAAAAGTATGGGAGGTAGTTTCTGATGTTACAATTTGAGATGAACGAGTCAACTCCGGCAAAAATAAAAGTAGTTGGTGTCGGCGGCGGCGGATGTAACGCAGTGAATAGAATGATAGATGCAGGCATGCAGGGCGTGGCCTACATAGCAATAAATACGGACAAGCAGGCTCTGGCCCGCTGTAAAGCGGAGACCAAGCTGCAGATCGGTGAAAAACTGACGAAAGGACTGGGAGCAGGCGGCAATCCTGAGATCGGACAAAAGTCCGCAGAAGAAAATCTGGAAGACCTGTCCAAGTTCATAACCGGGGCCGATATGGTATTCATCACAGCAGGCATGGGCGGCGGCACGGGAACCGGAGCGGCGCCTATCGTAGCCAAGGTTGCCAAGGACATGGGTATCCTGACCGTAGGCGTAGTGACCAAGCCATTTACCTTTGAAGGCAAGAAGCGCGGCGAACACGCGGAACTGGGAATCAAATTCCTGAAAAAATACGTGGATTCACTGGTAATCGTTCCCAACGACAAGCTTCTTGAAACCGTTGAAGAAAACACCTCCCTTCTGGAAGCCTTTGATATGGCTGACGAAGTTCTCAAACAGGGCATACAGGGTATTTCCGAACTGATTATCGACGATGCTCTCATCAACCTGGACTTTGCGGACGTAACGACCGTTATGAAGGACAGAGGCGTAGCTCATATGGGCGTAGGAAAGGGTTCCGGAGAGAACCGGGTTTCCGACGCTGTCAAGGACGCCATCGAGAGCCCGCTTCTTGAGACCAGCATCGATGGAGCCAAAGCCGTACTTATCAATGTTACCGGCGGATACGATCTGGGAATGCTGGAAGCCAACGAGGCGGCCAGTGAGATCGAAAAGGCTGCCGATAACAATGCGATTATCATATTCGGCGCGGCCATCAAAGAAGACATCAAGGACGAAATCTATATCACCGTAATCGCCACAGGATTTGAAAGCAGACCCAGTGCCGATCTTTTAGGAAACGACCTGATGCCAGAGACTGCCGGCGAGGAGAAGAAGGAGAGCGATGTCAATACCACAAGCTCCATCCTGGATGAAAAGAATGAAAAAGAAAGAGGCAGCTTGATTGATAACGACTTTAAAATCCCGCCCTTCTTATCATCAAAGTAGAACCAATTCTGTATAAAAGGAAGAGCCGGTGATGAACCGGCTTTTCTTCATAAAAAAAGTATGAAGAAAATAACATCAAAAGACAATCAAATATTCAGACTGTGCGGCAGGCTGACCCTGAGAAAATACCGGGATCAGGAAGGGCTCTATCTGGTGGAAGGCGAAAAGCTGGTCAGAGAAGCTCTTGCCACAGGACAGAACGTGAAGACGATTATCATATCGGAAGAATGCGGTATCCCGCCCGCTTTTTCCGCCGATACGGTCTTTATGGAGGGCAGGCTTTTTTCAAAGCTTGCCCAGACCAAGACGACTCAGGGAATCCTGGCAATCGTAGAAAAGCGGGAACTGACCGAAGAAGATTTCCTGAAAAAGACAGATCGCAAATCAGGCAATGTGGTCCTTTTGGACCGGCTGCAGGACCCCGGCAACATCGGGACTATCATCAGGACCGCAGACGCGGCCGGATACAGCGGTGTTATGACCATCAAAGGCACAGCGGATCTTTATTCTTCTAAGATCGTTCGGGCCGCCGCGGGTTCTCTGTTTCGAATGCCCGTATTTGCGGCGGATTCGCCAGAGCAGGCCGTTTCCGTTTTGGAAAGGGCGGGAAAGACGATCCTTGCCACGGGGTTTGATACGGACCTGTACTATTATGATATAGATATGAAGAGAAATATCGGTTTGATCATCGGCAACGAAGGAAACGGGATATCAACCGAGCTGATGGCGATGGCGCACCGAATCATTAAGATACCAATGGACGGCGATATCGACTCCCTCAATGCTTCCGTAGCTGCGGGAATCCTGATGTACGAGTCCATGAGATAGATAACAGACTATATTTTGGAGAGGTAAAAACATATGCAAACGCAATTAAACAAAATTTTGCAGGAGGCAAAAGAGCAGTTAGAAAAGGCAAAGACACTGGCCGAAACGGATGAGATCCGGGTAAAGGTTCTGGGAAAAAAGGGCCAGCTGACTGAAATACTCAAAGGCATGAAAAAACTTCCGCCGGAAGAGAAAAAAGAACTGGGGCAGGCTGCCAATAAAGTGAGAAATGAAGTAGAAAACCTGTTGGAAGAAAAGTTCGCGCAGGTAAAAGCCGCCGCAAAAGAAGCGCAGTTTAAACTGGAAAAGATCGATGTGACCGAGCCGGGCGAAGACATGAGCCTGGGAGTAAAGCATCCGATCACAATTACCATTGAAGAAATATCTGATATCTTTATGTCCATGGGCTACTCCATAGCCGAGGGCCCGCAGGTGGAGAGCGTATTCAACGCGTTCGACGCCCTCAATTCTCCTAAGAATCACCCCTCGAGAGATGTGACGGATACTTTCTATATTGCAAAAGATACGGTCCTGAGACCCCATACTTCTTCCGTGCAGATCCGGACTCTGATGAGTCAGAAACCGCCAATCAAGATCATCGCGCCGGGAAGATGCTTCCGCTGTGATACGCCGGACGCCACCCATTCGCCGATGTTCCACCAGGTTGAAGGCCTTATCGTGGACGAAGGCATCACCATGGCTGACTTAAAAGGTACGCTGGACAGCATGGCAAAACAGCTCTTCGGATCATCCACAAGGACCAAGTTCAGACCGCATCATTTCCCATTTACAGAACCGAGCGCGGAGATGGACGTTTCCTGTTTCAAATGCGGCGGAAAGGGCTGCCGTATCTGTAAAGGCAGCGGCTGGATCGAGATCCTGGGCTGCGGAATGGTACACCCCAACGTGCTGGCGGTAGGCGGCATTGACACGGAGAAATATACCGGGTTCGCCTTTGGTATGGGTGTGGAAAGAATTGCAATGTTAAAGTATGGCGTTGATGATATCCGTCTTTTCTATGAAAATGACATGCGTTTCATCAACCAGTTCAAATAGGAGGTGCCGTAGATGTTAGTTCCAATCGAGTGGCTGAAAGATTATACGGATATTGATATAGATACAAAGGAATTCTGCGACCGCATGATTATGTCAGGTTCCAATCTGGAAACCTGTGAATATTTCTGCGAGGAAATGGAAAACGTGGTAGTAGGCAGGATTGAAAAGATAGAAAAACACCCGGATGCCGACAAGCTGGTGGTGTGCATGATTAACGTGGGCAGGGATGAACCCGTTCAGATCGTTACCGGCGCTCCCAATGTGTTCGAAGGAGCTTATGTTCCGGTGGCGCTCCACAAGAGCCGGATTCCGGGACCGCTCCACGGAAAAGAAAAAGAAGAGGGCGGCACCAAGATCACCAAGGGCAAGCTGAGAGGCGTGGAGTCCTTTGGTATGCTTTGCTCCGCCGGAGAGCTGGGATTTGACGATAAAGTCGTTCCCGTAGCCCATAAAGACGGTATCTGGATCCTGGAAGAGGAATATCCGCTGGGCCAGGACTTTGCCGAGGCTCTGGGACTGAAACAGGCGGTAGTGGATTTTGAAATTACGCCAAACCGTCCGGACTGCCTGTCCATGGTGGGTATGGCCAGGGAAGCGGCCGCTACCTTCGGAGGCAGCCTGAACTACCCGGATACGGCCTGCGTCAGTGAGACAGACAAGCAGGCGAAGGATTTTATTCAGGTTGAGATCAAAGAGCCGGAGCTGTGCAGACGGTACGCCGCCAGAATCGTAACCGATGTGAAGATCGGCCAGTCGCCGTGGTGGCTGCAGAAAAGACTGATGTACGCGGGAATGCGCCCGATCAATAATATTGTAGATATTACCAACTTTGTTATGCTGGAATTCGGGCAGCCGATTCATGCTTTTGACATCCGCCAGATCGCGGACAATAAGATCGTGGTAGAACGGGCTGCAGAGGGAGAGACCTTCACCACGCTGGACAACACGGAGCGGACTCTTACCGAAGATATGCTGCTGATTAAAGACGGGCAGCGGGGCGTAGCCATTGCCGGTGTCATGGGCGGACTCAATTCCGAAATCGAAGCCGACACTACGACTATCCTGGTGGAATCGGCCAACTTCAACGGAGACAGCGTGCGGGCCACTTCGAAAAAACTCGGCCTGAGAACGGAAGCCTCCTCCAGATTTGAGAAGGGCATCGACCCCAATCTGTGTCAGGCTGCCGCTGACCGTGTATGCAGGCTGATCGAAATCCTGGGCTGCGGTAAAGTAGCATCGGGAACGGTGGATGTTTATCCGAAAGAATTCACGGCGCCTGTGATCGACGTGCGGGTAAGCCGTATCAATAGTGTGCTGGGAACCGACCTTTCGCGGGAAGAAATGGTTTCCATCTTTGAAAGCCTGGAAATGAAGGTGGAAGGCAATGGAGAAGTCATGAAGGTGACTCCGCCGACCATCCGTCAGGACCTGCTGACAGAAGTGGATTTCGTTGAGGAAGTTGCCAGAATGTATGGCTACGATAAGCTTCCGGTGACGATTCCCAAAGGCAACTCAGAAGCAGGAAAATCAAAGGAGCGCACTCTGGTGGATCTGGCCAGGGATACTCTGTGCGCGCTGGGAGCAAACGAGGTGCAGACCTACTCCTTCGTGAGTCCCAGGGGCGTGGATGACGTGCGCATTGACGAAGATTCCTGGGAGAGAGCGTTCGTAAAGATAACCAATCCGCTGGGAGAGGAAAACTCAGTGATGAGGACGATCCTGACTCCCAACATGCTGGAAGTTCTGGCGCGGAACTATTCGAGAAATATCGAAAGCGTTCGTGCTTTTGAAATCGGCAGCACCTTCATGGAGAACATCATTGATCCTGAAAAACTGCCGGATGAGCAGACGGGCCTGTGCATCGGTATGTACGGCAAAGATACGGATTTCTTTACCCTCAAAGGAATGGTTACGGAAATGCTGAAGATTCTGGGCGTTAAAGAGGTGACCTTTACAGCGGAAAGCGAATACGGCGTATATCATCCGGGCCGCTGCGCCAGAATATCCGTAGGCGACGAGGAACTGGGCATTATGGGGGAAATTTACCCGGATGTCGCTGAGAAATTCGGAATCGGCACGCGGGCATACGTCTGCGAACTGTTCTTTGATTCCGTGATTCGCCGCGCCGATATTGAAAAGGCTTACCAGCCTCTGCCAAAATACCCTGCAACATCAAGAGACATTGCACTGCTGGTGGATGAAGAAATCCAAGTAGGTGATATAGAAAGCATTATCAAGGAACAAGGCAAAACGATTCTGGAGAAGGTACAGCTGTTTGACGTTTACAGAGGCAAACAGGTGGCCGAAGGAAAGAAGAGCGTAGCTTTTGCGCTGACCTACAGAGATAAAAACAAAACCCTGACTGATGAAGATGTAGCAAAAGTTCATGACAAGGTCCTTGAAGCGCTAAAAGAAAAAGTCAATGCAGTACTAAGGGAAATTTAAGGGGAGGTACGCTGTGGAAAGCAACAAAGTAAGTGTAAAGATCTACGGACAGGAGTATGTGATATCCGGTGAAAAGCCCAGGGAGCAGATCGTGAAAGTGGCTGCTTATGTGGATAACCAGATGCACGAGATTGCCAGTGCGGCACCATCCTGCTCTGTTACCGACCTGGCAGTTTTATCGGCGGTCAATATTGCCGATGAAAGTTTTGTAAGCAGGGATGAGGTTGAAGAACTGAAAAAGCTCAATGTCCAGCTGGAAAAGGATGCGCAGCATTATGTTCAGCTGTGGGACGAATCCAAAAAGAATTTTCTCCAGTACAAGGAGGAAAACCAGGGTGTTGCGAATCAGCGTGACGAGATGACTCGAAAGGTCGCGGCAAAAGAACGCGAGATCCAGGAGCTCAAGATGGCGGCTGAAAAACTGCAGGACGAGCTGCAGAAGGCGGCACAGCAGACTTTGGAGGAAGCCAAAAAGAAAGCTCAGGAGGCCATCGAAGAGGCCGAGGCAAAATGTAAAGAGCTTGAAAACAGTTTCTTTGACCTTCAGATGGAAAATCTTCAGCTGAAAAAAGAGCTGGAGACGTACAGACGAAATATGGAATAAAGGAAACAAATGAAAACAAAATCGATCAATGTTTTAGAATATAACAAGATCAAGGCAAAACTAGAGGAGCAGGCCGGCTCTGAAATGGCTAAGAAAATCATTTCAGAGCTTGTGCCTTTTCATGACGTGCCCGTAATACGGGACATGCTTGCGGAAACCACAGAAGCGGTGAAACTGATCGTCCACAAAGGACCGTTGCCGCTCGGTGGTTTTTATGATATTGAGGACAGTCTGCACCGGGCCCGCAAAGGCGGCAGTCTGACGATGAAACAGCTGCTGCAGGTACTCTATAACCTGGCGCTGGCCAGACGTGTGATTACCTTTCTTAAGAGCGACCTTCCTCCTTTGCCGATCATTGAGAGCATTGCGGAAGTGATCGCAGTGCATAAAAAACTGGAGGACGAGATTGACCGCTGTATCCTTTCGGAAGACGAGATGGCCGATAATGCCAGCCCGGAACTGAAAAATATCCGCAGATCCATTCTGCGGCAGAACGACGCCCTGAAGGCGAGGATCAATCAGATCATCAATTCCTCCGACAATAAGACGCTTTTGCAGGACTCCATCGTTACGGTCCGGGACGGTCGTTATGTGATCCCGGTCAAAGCCGAACACCGCGGGCGGTTTCCGGGAATCGTTCACGATCAGAGCGCTACCGGCGCTACGGTGTTTATTGAGCCCCAGGTGATCGTCAATCTCAACAACGAGCTGCGTCAGCTGGAGCTGCAGGAAAAGGCTGAGATTGAGCGAATTCTGGCGGAGCTTACGGAACAGGTCTCCGAGCATTACCACGATCTGCTCAACAACCAGAAGCTGCTGGTACAGCTGGATGTGATTATGGCCAAAGGAAAACTTTCTGTCCTGCAGCACGGAGAAGAACCGTCAGTCAGTCAGGGCGGCGAGCTGGTTCTGAAAGAAGCCAGACATCCGCTCATTGATGTAAAAAAAGTAGTGCCGATCAATGTTGCGATTGGCAATGCGTATAATACACTGGTTATAACAGGGCCCAATACGGGAGGAAAGACCGTTACCTTAAAAACCGTAGGCCTGCTGTCGATGATGGCGCAGACGGGGCTGCATATCCCGGCGGCCAGCGGCAGCAGAATTCCGGTCTTTCGGGAAATCTTCGCTGATATCGGCGACGAACAGAGCATTGAACAGAGCCTGTCCACCTTTTCTTCCCACATGACCAACATCGTGGACATCGTAGCCAACGCGGGCGAGGACTGCTTGGTGCTGGTGGACGAACTGGGCGCGGGAACCGACCCCACAGAGGGCGCGGCTCTTGCCATTTCCATTTTGGAAAGCCTCTATGAAAAAGGGGCCAAAACCATTGCCACCACCCACTACACGGAGCTGAAAAAATACGCCATTTCCACAGATGGCGTTGAAAACGCTTCCATGGAGTTCGATGTGGAGACGCTGAGCCCCACCTACCGGCTGGCTATCGGAGTACCGGGCAAATCCAATGCCTTTGAGATATCCAAAAAGCTGGGACTGCCTGAGGCGATTATCGAAAAATCCAGGAGGCTCTTGGATGGAGGCGATATCCAGTTCGAGGAAGTCATTTCCAAACTGGAAGCCGACCGAAAAGCCGCCGAGGAAGAGCGGGATGAGGCTGTCATGCTCAACATCGCCATGAAAAAGCAGAAGGAAGAGCTGGACAAACAGGCGAAAAAGCTGGAAGAACAGAAGACAAAGATACTCAACCAGGCCAAAGCGGAGGCCAGACAGATCATTCAGGAAGCCAGGGACGTTTCCCAGGAGGTTCAGGAAGAGCTGCGGGAGCTGACGAAGCTGGAGAGCCTGGGACAGAGAAATAAAAAATTTGATGAAAACCGAAAGCGAATTAAAGACGCCGCCGGTAAATACAGAGAAAAGGTCATCCGTGAAGTCAACGACAATCCGGTGGCTCCCGAAGATCTGAAGCTGGGAGACCGGGTCAAGGTATTAAGCCTGGATCAAAAAGGAGAAATCGTATCGCTGCCGGATGACAAAGGGGAACTGACCGTACAGGTGGGAATTCTCAAGGCAAAGGTCAAGCTGGATGATATCATGCTTATCGAAGGCGGCGCTCTGGATATCAACCGGCCGAAAAAGGTCAAAAAGAATTACGGTAATATGTATAAGAACAAAGCGCAGAATATTTCCATTTCCATTGACGTGCGGGGAAAGAACCTGGACGATGCCAGCATGGATGTGGACAAATACCTGGACGATGCCACGATGGCGGGGCTGAAAGAAGTGACTGTGATCCACGGCCGGGGCGAAGGCATCCTCAAGAAAGGACTGCAGGACATGATGCGCGGTCACAGACATGTAAAAGGCTTTCGCAAGGGAAAATTCGATGAAGGCGGGGACGGCGTTACGGTCGTGTCCCTGAAATAGAGGTGGCGGTATGTATATCATCAGTGCCTGTCTGCTGGGCGAAAACTGCAAATATAACGGAGGAAACAATCGCTGTCAGTGGGTCGTGGATTTCGCGCGCACCCATAGCCATATACCGGTGTGCCCGGAGACTCAGGCGGGACTTCCCGCGCCGCGGCCGCCGGCGGAGATCCGCGGCAGTAAGGTTGTGGACAGCGAGGGAAAGGATCTGACAGAAGCCTTTGACCGCGGAGCCAGAGCGTGTTATGAGCTGGCAAAGAAGGCTGCCGCAGATGCCGGCGAGCCCATCGAAGGGGCTATTCTCAAGGCCAAGAGCCCTTCCTGCGGCAAAGGGCGGATTTATGACGGAACATTTTCAGACAGACTGACAAAGGGAGACGGATACCTGGCCAGGCTGCTGAAAAAAGATCAGATAGATATTATTACGGAAAAGGAGAATCCAGAAAATGATTAACTACAAAGAAAAGATTGCACAGCTTTTGAGCACGGCTGTGGAAGGTCTTACGACCGAAGAACTGCAGAATATGGTGGAAGTTCCCGCCGATGGAAAAATGGGAGACTATGCGTTTCCGTGTTTCCGTCTGGCTAAGGTCCTGCGTAAGGCCCCGCCGATGATTGCTAAGGACATTGCGGAAAAGATAAAGGACGATCCGATCTTTGCGAAGGTAGAACCGGTAAACGCTTACGTGAATATGTTCCTTTCCAGAGATGTCTATGTAAAGGACACTCTGGGTGAAGTGATTGAAAAGGACGATGATTTTGGACGCAGCGATATGGGTCAGGGTAAGACTGTCATTGTGGAATATTCTTCCCCTAATATTGCCAAGCCGTTCCATATCGGCCATATCAGAAGTACGGTAATCGGTAATTCCATCTACAAAATCTACGATTTTCTGGGCTATGACACAGTGCGCATCAACCATCTGGGCGACTACGGAACCCAGTTCGGAAAGATGATCTGCGCTTACAGAAGATGGGGAAACAAGGAAGACGTTATCAACGAACCGATCAAGACGCTCCTTTCCTATTATACCAAGTTCCACGTGGAAGTTGAAAACGACCCGAGCCTGGACCAGGAAGCCAGAGACATCTTTACCAGACTGGAAAAGGGCGAACCGGAAGAAGTGGAGCTGTGGCAGTGGTTCCGGGACGAGAGTCTGAAGGAATTCACCCGCGTATACGATATGCTGGGTATTGAATTCGACTCCTATGCCGGTGAGAGCTTCTATTCCGACAAGATGCCCCGCTTCGTACAGGAGCTGAAGGACGCGGGTCTGCTTAAGGAATCCGAAGGCGCTCAGATTGTAGATCTGGAGGAATACGGCATGTCGCCGGCTCTGATTACCAAATCCGACGGTTCTACTTTGTATATCACCAGAGATATCGCGGCTGCCGTTTACAGAAAAGAGCACTACGATTTCTATAAAAACATCTATGTGGTAGCTTCCCAGCAGAATCTGCATTTCCAGCAGTGGATCAAGATTGTAGAGCTTCTCGGTTATGACTGGGCTCAGGACTGCGTGCATATTCCGTTTGGCCTTGTGAGCCTGGAAGACGGAACCATGTCCACCAGAGAAGGCAGAGTCGTATTCCTGGAGGATGTTCTCAACAGAGCGGTAGACCAAACCAGAGAGATCATTAAGGAAAAGAACGTAAATACGGACAGCATCGATGAGACCGCTAAAATGGTCGGCATCGGAGCCGTTATGTTCCAGGAGCTTTCCAACAACCGGATCAAGGATTACGTGTTCTCCTGGGATAAAGTCCTCAACTTTGAAGGCGAGACCGGACCCTATGTTCAGTACACCCACGCCAGAGCGGCCAGCGTACTGAGAAAAGCAGGTGAGGAGGTAGTTTCCAGGGCCAAGGCCGGAGACGTGGACACCAGCTATATCACGGGTGACAGCGCCTATGATCTGGCGAGGCTGATCTATGCCTTCCCGGCAGCAGTCAAAGAAGCGGGAGACAAATATGAACCTTCCATCGTAACAAGGCATATTGTGAATATAGCGCAGGCTTTCAACCGTTTCTATCACGACGAACACGTTCTGGTGGATAATGAAGCGGAGAAGATCGCGAAGGTCGCTTTGGTCATTGCGGCCAAGAACACCATTAAAAACGGACTTGGGCTTTTGGGCATCCAGGCTCCGGAGAAAATGTAAGGAGAGCAGAATTTCATGAGATATGAAGGAAATATTTTCAGACCGCCAAGTGAAGCGTACAGTCTGATCGTCCAGGTGACCATCGGCTGTTCCCATAATAAGTGTACCTTCTGCAGCATGTACAAGGACAAAAAATTCCGGGTGAGAAATCCGGAGGAAGTGCTGGAAGATCTGGATATGGCCCGTCAGCGTTACCGGCGGGTAGAACGGATCTTTTTGGCCGACGGCGATGCCCTGGTACTGAGCAATGCTAAACTGCTGCGTATTTTAAACCATATCCACAAGCTGTTCCCCGAATGTGAACGGGTAACGGTATACGGTTCTCCCAAGGATGTGCTTCATAAAACGCCGGAAGAGCTGAAAGAGCTCTATGAAAACGGCGTGAGCATCATCTACATCGGAGCCGAATCCGGCAGCGACAAGGTGCTGACGGATATCTGCAAGGGTGCTACAAGAGCGGAGATCATCGAGGCCGTACAGAAAATTGAAGCCTCCGGCATCAAAGCTTCCGTAACCTTCATCTCCGGAATGGGAGGAAGGGACGGCTGGGAGGATCACGCGATCCAGACAGGAACCATGATCAGCGAAATGGAGCCTTCCTATGTGGGTCTGCTCACTCTCATGGTAGAGCCGGACGTTCCGCTGCAGAAAGATCTGCGTTCAGGAAAATTCCAGCTGCTTACCGCAGAAGAGGTTGTGGCCGAGACGCTGCTCATGCTGAAGAATATTGATGTGAAAAAGAAATGCGTATTCCGAAGCAATCACGCATCCAACTATGTATCCCTGAGAGGCGATCTGCCGCAGGATAAAGAAAAGATGATCGGGCTTCTGAGGCGCGCTATGCAGGATCACAACATGCTCAAGGATGAACGGTTCCGTATGCTGTAACGAAAGGAACTCCATGAAGGTACTTTTGACCACACTGAATTCAAAATATGTACATTCCAATCTGGCGCTTAAATATCTGTACGCGGCGGGAAAAGAAGCCTGCGGCAGTTTAGAGCTCAGGGAGTTTACCATCAATAACAGCAGAGACTATATCTTTACGGAGCTGGTGACGGCGGACTGCGACGCGGTCTGCTTTTCCTGCTACATATGGAACATTGAAAAGATACTGGAACTGGCGGCGGATCTGAAAAAGGCCCGTCCCCGGGTTTCCATCCTTTTGGGCGGACCGGAGGTCAGCTATGACGCGGAGCAGCTTCTGCGGGAGCATTCCTTCGTAGATTTTATTCTCACCGGTGAGGGAGAAGTTTCCTTTCCTCAGTGGTGTGAAGCTTTTGAAAAGGGGATTTCCTACGAGCGGGCAGCGGGTCTTGTGTATCGGGACGAAGACACGATTTCTGTCAATCAGGGATCGCCGCAGCCTGTGGATTTCACAGCGGTTTCCTTTCCTTATGAAAATTTCCCCTATGAAACGGACCGTGTCATTTACTATGAGTCTTCCCGGGGCTGTCCCTTTAATTGCAGCTACTGCATATCGTCGCTGGACAAGCGGGTTCGCAGTCTGCCCACGGAGCGGGTAAAACGGGAATTGGATTGCTTCCTGGATAAAGGAATCCGGCAGGTAAAGTTTCTGGACAGAACCTTCAACTGGGAAAAAGAGCGGACGCTGGATATTTTTCGCCATCTGATCGCCAGGGATAACGGGAGCACCAACTTTCACTTTGAAATCTGCGCCGATCTGCTGGACGATGAAATGCTGGCGGTTTTGCGCGGAGCTAGGAAGGGTCTTTTTCAGTTTGAGATCGGAATACAGTCAACCAATCCTGAGACGCTCAGGGCAGTCAGAAGGTCGGGCGATGTGGGCAAGGTTCTGGAAAATGTGAGCAGGCTTGTGGAACTGGGAAACAGTCACATCCATGTGGACCTGATCGCCGGGCTCCCATATGAGGACTACCGGACCTTCCGTCATTCCTTCAACGATGTGTATGCTCTGGGAGCGGACAACCTCCAGCTGGGTTTCCTCAAGCTTCTGAAAGGCACCGCCATCAGAAGGGATGGGGAAAAATACGGCTATACATATATGAGCAAAGCGCCGTATCAAATCATTTCCAATCAATTTATTTCCGCTCAGGAGATATGCCGACTGAAGCAGATTGAAACAGTTCTCGATCTCTACTACAACCGGGGAGGTTTTGAGCTTACTCTCGCTAGTGCGGCGCGGGAGCTTGCGGATACGCCTTTTGATTTTTATGAAAAGCTGGCGGAGCATTATTATTCGCAGGGATTTCAGCATCGATCCCATAAAAAGGAAGACCTCTATCGAATCCTTCTCCAGTTCTTTGAGGCGTTGGGACGCAGCAGCCGATTTCTGCCGATGCTGGAGATGGATTTGGAACGAACGATGAATTTCGACGCAGTTAAAAAATTTAAAAGAAAGGGATGGACAATCCTTTAGGTGAAAAATATGGCAGAACAAAAGAAAAAAACGCTGGCCCAGACGATGGGCATTACAAGGACCGTTATCCGAGACCCTTCCGAGGCGGATATTCAGCTCAGAGAGGATCGTATCGGGCGGTATTTCAAAAAATATCTGAGCAAGTTTGTGTTTGATGAATTTTCACCGAAATTTATCGAGGAATCAAAAGCGGGCGACCTGTTGAAAGGGGTGCCGATTCCGCTGCGGAAAAAGGATCTGAAAGCCTTTGACGGCGGGGAGGGGCTGCCGATGCTGGTGATCGCGGAGAACATGGCCTGGGTCATGGGCTGCGATCCCCATTTCAAACATACCAGGGATTATGTGGCGATCCTCGGCAGGCTTTATAATTACAAGCTGTACGAGGGGATGATGAAGGAAGGCCGCGATGCCGCGGAGCGGGGCGCTATGGATGACGCCTGTATCCATTTTCGGGCGGCGCTGTGCATGAAACCGGATTATCTCCATGCGATGTACAGCTATGCCAGAGCCTGCAGGGCCATGTATCAGAACAGCCACAATGAAGAATATGTGGGACGTTTTAAGGCGGAGGCCCTGGACTTTTTCGAACTTACCACGGAAACCCATCCGCGTTTCGCACAGGCATATTATTATTTGGGATACGCTTATCTCAATATGGGTCTATACATCAAGGCGGATCTTACCTGGGCGGAATTTCTCCGGTTCAGCAGGAACGGTCCCGATAAAAAGGAAATCCGCAAGCGCAGGCAGCAGCTGCAGGGTCCAATCCAGATCGAGAGCGGCTATAACGATGTTTTAGCCGGCCGCTATGAAGAGGGCCGGGAAAAGCTGGAGCCTTTCTTAAACAGCCAGTTTAATACCTGGTGGCCGCTGCATTATTACTTGGGCGTGGCCTATGAAATGACCGGCAAAAAGAGCGAGGCGGTTGCAAGCTTTAAAAAGGTTCTGACCATGAATGCCAGCCATATTGAAACCATGCAGGAATTGGTGGACATTTATACTCAGTCGGGCGACCGGGAAAACCGGCGCAAATACGAGAAGAAGATTGAGCTGGTGAAGAAAACCCTTGAGGAAGATCAAAAGGCTTTCAAGGAAGAGATTGCCAGGGAAGATAAGGAGCTGCAGGAAAAAGAACCGACGGAGCAGAAACCGGAATTTATCGAAGAAATAAAGGTGGTTTCCCGAGAGAAAGAGCCGGACAGGAAAAAGATTAAAAGGCTGGATCGTAAGGAAAAGTAGAGAGGAGAACGGTAACGTGAGCGGTAAGGAAATCAGTCAGGTTGGTAAGGGAAAGGTAGTTGTTTATATTGTTATCCGAGTGTTGGTGGTAGCAGTAATGATCGCGCAGATCTTCAACCATAATTGGGATAATGTGTTCACCTGCGCGCTGACGCTGATCCTTTTACTTTTGCCGTCGTTTTTATCCAGCAAACTGCACATTGTGCTGCCCAACACTCTGGAGATCATCATCATCTGCTTTATCTTTGCCGCGGAGATTCTGGGTGAGGTGAAGGAGTATTACGTGCTCTTTGACCGCTGGGACGACATGCTGCACACCTTGAACGGGTTTTTGGCCGCTGCCATAGGGTTTGCCATGATCGATATACTGAACCGGCACGAGAAGGTCGCTATAAACCTCTCACCGGCCTTTGTAGCTCTGGTAGCCTTCTGTTTTTCCATGACCATCGGCGTGCTGTGGGAGTTTTTCGAATGCTCGATGGATATGTTCTTCGGCAAGGACATGCAAAAAGACACTTGGCTCACGGCTTTCAATTCCGTAGCTCTCAATCCTGACGGCGCCAACGTGCCGGTCCATGTGGATGTGGAAAGCGTGGTGGTGAACGGACAGACCTGGGACAAATATCTGGATATCGGACTTTACGATACTATGCACGACCTCTTCGTAAACTTCTTGGGCGCAGTGACTTTTTCCGTATTCGGACTCATCTATATAAAAAACAGAGGCAAGGGATTTGCCGCAAGATTTATTCCTACGTTAAAGAAGGATAAGGATCAGAAGGAAAAGCCCTCGAAAACGGCATAACAAATTGGGAAACAGGGCTTTGGACAGAATGGTCCGGGGCCTGTTTCCGTCAAGCGGTGCCAGATTAAAATGAAGAATATAAAATTTTCGTGAATAAATACGGGAACCCTGCATATTCTAATAGAGTCGGCAAATTGCAGGGGTATAAAGTATTTTTTATGGAAAGTATAAATTCCTTTAAAAAATTGTTGACACATGCGGGTATACTATTGTATAATACTACTTGTCGCCGGAAGAAGCGGCAAAATGTTCCAAGGTAGCTCAATGGTGGAGCAACCGGCTGTTAACCGGTAGGCTGTGGGTTCGAGCCCCACCCTTGGAGCCAACTTTTGAACATTCGGGGAACGGCTCCCGAAGTATTTGCCGAAGTGGTGGAATTGGCAGACACGCGGGACTTAAAATCCCGTGATCCTTACCGATCGTACCGGTTCGACCCCGGTCTTCGGCACCAACTTAATTTAATAATTGATATCGCGGGGTGGAGCAGCTGGTAGCTCGTCGGGCTCATAACCCGGAGGCCGCAGGTTCGAATCCTGTCCCCGCAACCAAATGAACGCCGGAACGCTGTTATTGCAACGTTCCGGTTTATTTTTTATCTATTCTTTTTAGTCTCGTTTAGTTCCCTGAAATACCCCAAAAACCCTATTTGTTTTTTGCGAAAGTGGCTAAAAAGTGGCTAAATTTTTCGTGTAGTCAGGCAGCGTTTCTACGGCTCCCTGGCGGTCTTCGGTGTTGATGTTGATGTAATATTTCTGGGTGACTTCCACGCTCTTGTGCCCCATTAACTTACTGACCACTTCGATGCGGACGCCCTGGCGGCAGAGGTTCGTCCCGAAAGTCGCCCGGTAGGCATGAAACTTTTTCGGCGTGATCAGTTGCTTTCCTTTTTCGTCCGTGATGCGGTTATAAAAACGCTGCAAGGACCTGCGGGCGTTTTGATACTCCAATAGGCTGCCTGTCTTCGTGGTGAAGACAAAATCGGTTTTGTACTTATTGCGCTCCATTTCTCTCTCATGCCATTCACGATGCAGCTCCAGCTCTCTGGCCACCATAGGGTGAATAGGGATGGAACGGTAGGAATCGTGTTTTGGAGGAATCAGCTTCCCATATTTATATTGGCGGTCTATGTATAGCTGGCCATCTCGAAAATCGCTATATTTTATGGCAAACTCTTCGGAGATCCGCAGGCCGGTTGCCACGCACAGTATGATGAAAAACCGCAGCCGATAACCTTCTATATGCTCCATGATTGTCTCCAGCTCCCAATCTTCCCAGATTTCCACCTCTTCTTTCAACGAGGCCAGCTCCGTAGCAGGAACCGTTTTCCTGGTGCCGTCCTGGATTTTCTTTGCTTCTTTTGTGGGGATCACAATGCCGGCCATGAGGTTCTGACAATACCCGGCCCTCGACAAGTATTTAAAAAGCAGCACCATGAATTTATTGACCGACTTCATGGCGGACTGTGTGCATGTTAGACGGTTATAAAAGAGCTGGATGTCCTCAGCTGTCATGTCGGCCAGAATCATCCCGCAGAGCTTAAAATCCTTGGCTATGTGGTTTTTATATGCGCTGGTATAAAGTTTCACCGTTCCTTCGGAGTAGCTGGTGTCAACCGCGAAGACTTGCTCCGCGAAAAACTTGGCAAAGTCTCCGAATGGCGCGCGGCCGTCTTTCTTTTTGCTTTTGTTTTTCTGCTCTTC
This sequence comes from Anaerovorax odorimutans, assembly GCF_024459955.1. Classification (GTDB taxonomy): domain Bacteria; phylum Bacillota; class Clostridia; order Peptostreptococcales; family Anaerovoracaceae; genus Hominibacterium; species Hominibacterium odorimutans_A. Next base: position 4,021 of record NZ_JANFXK010000011.1, on the reverse strand, counting down.
TTTCCAGATTTCGTATTGCTTTTCCGCGGCCTTTTTGCTGGTGCCGTAGAAGCTTTTTATATCGTCGACCCATTCGCCGTGTTTGTTGAGCTTCTTTCCAACTTTTCTGCGGATGCGGAAATAATCTTTCCCGTTGATTGTACAGTTTGTTTTTCCTGCCATTGTATCATTCCTTTCTGAATTTTGGGTACAAAAATACCAGGGCTTGCAATGCCCCGGCTGTACATGATACAATGTATTTGCGAGATACGTTGCTGTACCATGTACGGCCGTAGGCATTAGCTCCCAGAGATGGGGGCTTTTGTTTTATTAGCTATTCTATTTTGCAATCTTTTATAAGGACATTGCCAAACTTTCCATCACACCGTCCAACAATTGTTATCTTCTGGCCGGGTTTTAGATCCATTACCTTTTTTATTTGTTCATCATCTGAGAAGAAGCATTGTACCGAAGTAAAGGAGTACTCATCATTCACTTTAAAGGTTATGTAAACGTCTTCCATGATATCTTTTCCGATATCATCAATCACGCCGGTTAGCTTCATCATTTTTTCAGCATAAATTTCATCGCCCTTGACCTCATTTTCCTCGTATTTTTCCAAGAGATCACCTGGAGCAATCGTTAAAACTCCTTCGGTTGGTTTGGTCGTTTTCGTTGTCTCAGCAGATGTGTTTTCAGTGGACCCGGTAGGAGAGGTAGTGTCAGCATTATCCAAAGTAGAGCCTACTATTATTGATACGATAAGAACACAGGCTACAATAAACCACCAGCGCTTATGAATTGGTCTTTTATTTTTCGCTCCACAATAAGGACATGCTTTGGCGGACTTGGCGATTCTTTTTCCGCAAGAGTTGCAAAGCTTTGTTTTGTCGTATTTCATCGTGTTTACCTTATCTTGCTTGTAATCATGGCGCTGCTGCTGCGGTTGAACTTTCGAAGCAGGAGGGTCCAACGGTGGGAGTTGAAAATCGTCAAGCAGGGCAGTCAGTTCATCTGGCGAGGGGGAAAGCGGAGTTTCACTTGCTGCTCGCACTGTAGCAGTGATTTCTTTGAAAATTTGCTCCATAATAGCCTGATCGCTTGGATCATACGGAATTTGTACGGCCTCCTCGTCATATATAAATGTAATAGAAGGCGTTTCAGTATTAAGATGCTTGATGCCCTTCATTTTATGATAGAAAAATTCTTTACCGTTGTATGTAACGGAGTCACCAGTAAATATAATCGGCGTCCCTTTTATTTGTAATTCGATTTTATTCATAATATTTTCTCCATTTAAAGCTGCAACTAAGGCTCCCGATCCCTATCAAATATCCCCCTTGCACATCTTCACTACTTCCGCTTTCCGGCCCAAAATTGGTGTCCACATTTCAAGCACGTAACGCGTACTTTTTTTGCACGGAAATTTCCGAGGATTAACCCGATGGGATTGCCTATTACCGAAACTCCGACGACAGCTTTTCCAACACCAAACCCCTTTTTATGAGCAGAAAGACTTGTTGACCCACATTTTGGACAACGAGCTTCATGTATTTGATCGTTATATTGATTTTGCAAAACTCGCCGTTGTAAATCCCTTAGTTCCTGATCCTTTCGTCGGTCTTCCTCATCTTGGACTTTCTGGCTTGTTGGTGTATCTGTCACTGCACTGGATTGGAATGGCTCTTGCCATGTATAGGTAGTCATAGTGCGTTGGCGGGCCCTCTTGTAAAGGAAGAGGCCGATTGCGATTAGAATAAGTCCACCTAAAGCATCAGGATCACCTTCGAGCAAGAGTCCAACGCCTCCTAAAACGCCAAACACGATTAAAATGACACCGAGCACTTTCATTTTCATATTTTTCACCTACTAAAAAATTACAATAATTTTTTTATATCCGTTTCAGCCTCTAAATATAAACAGTTTCTACATTTCGATACCGTTTACTGTAAAAAACTTTCATTGCAAAATAAGAACGTATGTTCTATACTATATTTATCTTCGGCGAACATCCTTCCAGGAGGTGTGGCAAGTGAACAAGGACGAACGAATCGAACTCATTATTGAAATGCTAAATAAAGCTGATGAAAAACAGGTAGAACGGATATTGTACTTCATTAAAGCATTTCTGAAAGACTAGGTAAAACTAGTCTTTTTTATTATATAGCTTTAAAGCCATTTTTTCCAAAGTTACCCAATCCTGTTCATCAAGTTCCATGAGCATCTTTACGAACCGTTTTCTAAATGATTCGTCCGTTTCACTCAATACCGTGCCAGCCCATTCCATTAATTTGTTTTCTGGATCTATTTCAATGAACATTTCGCCTTTACCAGTGCGAAACCACTCTTCGTTTACATTAAATTCTTTGCAAATAAGCGATATTACAGCATCAATAGGTTCATTTCTTCCTATTTCATAATTAGCAATTGTCCCTCTTTTGATATTTAATCGGTTTGCAAATTCTTGCTGTGTTAGCCCGAGTTTTTTTCTTAAAAGTTTAATCTGTGTATCCATTTATTAACTTCACCGCCTTTACCGTCATTGTAATGCAGTAAAGAAAGAATGTCAATACAAAAATGCAACAAAAGCACAAATATGATATTGACATATGCAACAAAAAGACATATAATAGCAACATAAACACAATGAGTCATGCTGAAAAGGAGGTGAAAAGATGGGACAACCAAAAGCCACAGAAGAAAGAGTCATAAAGACTTTTGAAAAGGTACTTCCGGAACTTTCCGAAAGCGAAAGAGAGAAACTGCTTTATTTCGGAGAGGGGATCGCCTTTAAAGCGGCGGAGATTAAGAAGGATGGTAAGCCACAAGAAAAAACCAAGAAAACAGGATAAGGAGGCAAGAAAAATGGAAGAGTTATTGGTCTACACCCCGGAACAAGTCGCAAAAGTGCTTCAAACACGTAAAGGCACCATTTTAGATCAATGCAAGACGGGAATTATGCCCGCCTACAGAGAGGGGGCAAATTGGAAGATTCCGGTTGACTCTCTCAGAGAGTATCTAAAAGATCGAGCAAGGTCGGAAAGCAAAGCAAGGAGAGAGCAAGAAAGGTGAGGGTATGAAAGTTTTAATCGAAGAACTTTTTTTATGGACATGCTTAATCGCAGCAGTAATTTTTATACCCCTATGGCTGACTGGCTGCCTGTACGAGTATGGCGTATAGAGCTGATGGGGCTGGGAGGGAATTGAAAGGAGAGGAAGATGAAACAGTACCTTTACAGAGTTGGAATAGAACACAGGAAGACAAAGGAAAGAACCCACTTACAGGTATGGGCGTCAAACGTTGACGAGGCCACGAACAAGCTTGGAAATTTGTTTGGGTGTGGAGACGAATACAGCTGGATCGGGAGCGGGCCGGTGTACGAGGACAACGAAGCCGTTGCCCGTGAGATTTAGCAGATAAGGAGAAGGAAAATGAAATATTACAACAATGGATTTATGGAACGAATGGGCTATGACCTGTACTGCGACATTGCGATCAATATCGTTGCGCAAAGAGATAAGTTAGGGATTACACAGGAAGAGCTTGCTAAGGCTGCGAAGATCAAACCATCTAGGCTGCAACGGGTTGAAGCGGTTAAGGTAAGACCGAGACTCGAAGAAATCGAAGCGCTGGCAAAGGCGCTTGAGGTAACGACAAACAACCTAATTGGAGCGGAACTGGACAGTCAGGTAGGAGATTGTCTTTATCTGATCTGGCCGGAAGACTTACCCGATTTTAAGTTATATCAGAAAGCGACAAGCAAGCGAATGGCGTTGTTCTTGATGGAGCAAAGGTTAAAGAGGGCAGGTGTTACTCTTTTCGAAACGCCACGAACAAGGGTATTCGTTGAGTTGATTGGCGTACCTGTCACAGACCAAGAATTAAAGGACAAGCTGCCAAAATATAAGGAAGAGCAAGCGCTCGAAGAGGAATAAGGAGGAGTAATATGTTTGATTTAGAAAAGCTTTTGGGAATTGCAGAGAAAGACAGAACAAAAAAGACGAGCATCCGCGGACGCTGGAACGTCAAAAGCAGATGCCC
>NZ_JANFXK010000109.1 GCF_024459955.1 Anaerovorax odorimutans | reverse complement strand
AAGACTTTTTGGCTGCCGGCATCAATTGCATTGAATATGCCAACGGAGCACGCCATACCATGCAGGATTACGCGTATATGGCAATCCAGACAGCCGCAAAACGGGCTTATTTGACTGGCGAAGGTGAGAAACGGCAAGAGTGGGGCGTCAGTACGGTCATCATGAACAAGCGCGGGAATCCTTGCCCGAAGTGCCTACCCTTTGTTGGCAAAGTCATGATTGACGATGTGTGGAGCGGGGGCAGGAAATCGGATGGAACGTATCCGTTGATGAGTACGGCCATCTCAGCTGGCCTGTATCACCCAAGGTGCAAGGATAGCCATTCGACTTATTTCCCAGGCATCACTACGGCAGAAGACAGATGGACAAAGGAAGAGCTGGCAGCGATAGAGAAAGCAA
>NZ_JANFXK010000108.1 GCF_024459955.1 Anaerovorax odorimutans | reverse complement strand
AAAGGAGAAGGAAAAAAACACCGGCAGTCGAGGCGGCCAAAATACACACAGGCAAGCAGTGCCAAGAAAAACAAACAAAGGGGCAAAAGTGAGGTAGAAACTATGGGGAATTTTGATGATTTGTTAACTACGTCCGTATCCAGATACGACCCGCGAACAGCCGATTTTATTGCGGAAAGCAAAGCCAACCGGCAGCTCTGTTATGAATATTTGGAGCAGGCAGCGCTGGGTGTGGCAGAAACTGGCGGCGCGTATCAGCAGTTTTTGGATGTACAGAGCCGGTTTGAACGTTATACGGCAGGTAATGCGCTTTTGATTATGGCGCAGAATCCAAAAGCGCAGCAGCTTGGCAGTTATGGCTATTGGCGGGACCAGGGAATTTATATACAGCGCGGCGAAAAAC
>NZ_JANFXK010000107.1 GCF_024459955.1 Anaerovorax odorimutans | reverse complement strand
GTTTTTCGCCGCGCTGTATATAAATTCCCTGGTCCCGCCAATAGCCATAACTGCCCAGCTGCTGCGCTTTTGGATTCTGCGCCATAATCAAAAGCGCATTGCCTGCCGTATAACGTTCAAATCGGCTCTGTACATCCAAAAACTGCTGATACGCGCCGCCAGTTTCTGCCACATCCAGCGCTGCCCGCTCCAAATATTCATAACAGCGCTGCCGGTTGGCTTTGCTTTCCGCAATAAAATCGGCTGTTCGCGGGTCGTATCCGGATACGGACGTAGTTAACAAATCATCAAAATTCCCCATAGTTTCCACCTCACTTTTGCCCCTTTGTTTGTTTTTCTTGGCACTGTTTGCCTGTGTGTATTTTGGCCGCCTCGACTGCCGGTGTTTTTTTCCTTCTCCTTT
>NZ_JANFXK010000106.1 GCF_024459955.1 Anaerovorax odorimutans | reverse complement strand
ACAGAACAAAAAAGACGAGCATCCGCGGACGCTGGAACGTCAAAAGCAGATGCCCATCACTAAAACCACTTTAAGGATACCACGGAGGGAACATGAAAATCAAGTTTGAAGTTGAAAAAGAAACAAAAGGCACGATCCGGTATCGGGAATTATCCGAAGAACCGGTCATCGGCACCCTGTACATCCGGAAAGCGCACTTGAAAGAGCTGGGGCTTACCGGCCAGGAGAACATTATCGTTGAAATCACAAAGGAGGATCATTAAATGAAATTCATGATTGAACTAAGCGCCTATGAAGTTAAGGAAGCCGTATCGCGCGGCCTAATCAACGCCATCGCGTCCCTTGCGGAGCCAGCGGCGGACATGGGGACGCCTACGCGGGCGGAACCGACGCGGCAGACGCAAATTC
>NZ_JANFXK010000105.1 GCF_024459955.1 Anaerovorax odorimutans | reverse complement strand
AAATCAGCCGGTGCAGGAAAAAACAGTTCCGGCAAAGCGCTGGAACAGATGGAATAGTTAGGAGGTAAATAAACTATGCCAAACTTAAATTATGCAGAAACATGGGAACCGGAACTTTTAGAAATTCTAATACAGGGAACCCTCACATCTCCGTTCGTGACCAGCAACGTGAGGTGGTTGGACGCTAAAACGTTCCACTTCACACAGATGAGCACAAGCGGCTTTAAAAATCATAGTCGTAACGGCGGGTGGAATAAAGGCACTTACGTACAGAAAGATGTGCCATTCACACTGACACATGACAGAGATATTTCTTTCATGGTCGATAAGGCGGATGTCGATGAAACAAACGCTACAGCGTCGATCCAGAACATTTCTCGAACTTTTGAGCAGACGCAAGTGGTACCTGAGACAG
>NZ_JANFXK010000104.1 GCF_024459955.1 Anaerovorax odorimutans | reverse complement strand
GAGACCAGCGACGTGGAGAAAATCCTGCTGATCGACATCAACGAAGAAGCCCTGCGGCTGAGAAAGGAACTGGTGGGTTCGGAGAAGGTGGAAACCAAAGTCATCGACCTCACCGACACAGGGGCACTGGCGGAAGCGCTGGCCGATTACGACGTGGTCATCAACGGTTCGTCCCACGTGTTCAACATGGACGTCATGAACGCCTGTCTGGAAGCAAAAACCAACTATACCGATTTCGGAGGCCTGTTCCACTGGGCCGTGGAGCAGATGGGCCGGGACGAAGAGTTCCGCGAAGCCGGCATCACGGGCATCGTGGGAGCCGGAAGCGCCCCGGGGATCGTCAACGTGCTGACCAAATACGCCACCGACCGTCTGGACACGGTGGAGGACATTCTGATCCTGGACGCCATCATCAACCGCAG
>NZ_JANFXK010000103.1 GCF_024459955.1 Anaerovorax odorimutans | reverse complement strand
AATCTGCTTTTTTACAAAATTCCCATCCGCTGCGCCAGCCGGTAGCAATGTATGTATCCCAGATAATAGAGTTCTTTGCGCTCTATTTCTTCTTTCTGTCCTGCTACCCGCAAGGCTTTCTCGAGTACAAGCGTTTCTGTTTCCGACAAGGTAATCGCTCCTTGTCTGCGCCCCTCCAGCAGCAGCGTTACGGTTTCAGATTCTCCAAGCAACTTATTTTCTTCATTGATTAACTCCTGGTATTCCACACGTTCTCTCAGATAGTCCCACATCTGCTGGTTAATCGTGTCCCATAGAACTTGTTCCACTTCTCTCATACGTTCTTCCTGTTCCATCTGTTTTTCTCCTTCCTATCTCAATTAATTTACCTCATTCTTCCCAGAGAATTGAGCGATATGCAGAAAGCATAAATCCCTTAATGCAGA
>NZ_JANFXK010000102.1 GCF_024459955.1 Anaerovorax odorimutans | reverse complement strand
CATCAAAGGTGCCCTCTGTCACATAGCGAAGAATGGAAACCTTGTCATTTTGATTCCCCTGCCGTATCGACCGCCCTCGCCTCTGCTCTAAGTCACGCGGCCGCCAGGGACAATCAAGATCGTGGCTGGCGATAATCTTGTCCTGTACATTCATACCGGCCCCCATTTTAAAGGTGCTGCCCATAAGAATTCGGACCGTACCGCTTCGTACCTTTGCAAACAATTCTTTTTTCTTAGTCTCTGTGTTGGCATCATGGATAAACGCGATTTCCGCAGGCGGTACACCTTTCGCGATTAGCTTTTCTCTTACATCGGTATAAACATTGAAATTTCCATCCGTTTTTGGTGTGGAAAGGTCACAAAATAATAGCTGGGTCATTTTTTCTTCTTTTCCCTCCTCCCAAAATCGGTGAACTTCTCTGACGCAGGCATTG
>NZ_JANFXK010000101.1 GCF_024459955.1 Anaerovorax odorimutans | reverse complement strand
GCTCTCGTAAGCTGCTCAGTTACACTATTTCCGAGCCAGCAAGGGTTCTATCTACACAAATTATCAACATTGGCGCGGGTTTTGGCGGAATGTTGAACCTTTTCCAACGTTTGCAGCCACACATACCCGGCTTCCGGGCTGTTTTAGCGCCCCTCAGCCTGCCAGACACCCTGCAACCCCACAACTTTCCTCAACAGATAGCACAAATTGCAGCCGATGTTGTAGAAAAAAATCAAATCCCTTTATTTTACATTTCTCCCGCCGGCTTTTTGCTCTCGTAAGCTGCTCAGTTACACTATTTCCGAGCCAGCAAGGGTTCTATCTACACAAATTATCAACATTGGCGCGGGTTTTGGCGGAATGTTGAACCTTTTCCAACGTTTGCAGCCACACATACCCGGCTTCCGGGCTGTTTTAGCGCCCCTCAGCCTGCCAG
>NZ_JANFXK010000100.1 GCF_024459955.1 Anaerovorax odorimutans | reverse complement strand
CATCCCTATAACTGGAGAACCCAATATCTTTCAATCCTGCTGTATCTGGAATTCCGTCAAGTGGAACCTCTCTTCCATCGTAAGTAAGCCTGTACCGGATATACCCATACCCATAGTACTCATGCAGGATATATTCTCGTTTCTTGTAGTTGTACACAGTGTTAAACTCAATTTCCGTAATCCTGCCACGGTTTACCTTTGGCACAATCCTGTCGCCTGGATAATATTCAATAATTGGATAATCCGATATGGCCCGGTCAAAAGTAACCTTGAAGGCGCCATCTCCTATATAAAGCGTTTCCTTCACGGCCTTCTCGAACCGCTTGGACATTTTGTTTTCTTTGTCAATGTTGTCCCATATGTCCTCGTCCTGCTTATTTTTAAAAGTAAAGGCATTCAAGCTCGCCAGCGTGACATTGGATAACGTGTCAATAATCAGGGATGG
>NZ_JANFXK010000010.1 GCF_024459955.1 Anaerovorax odorimutans | reverse complement strand
AACAACCCAAACCAGCTTTGTAAAAGGGCGAAAACGCCCTTTTACAAAGGAGACAGTTTCTCAAGTGAATTTCCTTCGCAAAAAGAGACATTTTCTCAAGTTATTGACATGGCTACGATGTCTCGGTCTGCTGCCTGCACAGCCGGATAAAGCGTTCCATACCTTCTGTCTTGTATTTGTTTTTATGGCAGATCAGGAAAAAATGGCGTTTAAATTCCCTGTTTTTCAACTGAATCTGGGCTAAGGACCCTTCTTGCAGCTCCTGCTTTACCAAGTGTTCGGATAAAAGACAGATTCCCCTGCCGTGGATTACCGCATCCTTCATCGATGCGATACTGTTGCAGATCCACGCGTACTGCGGGGCAATACCTTTCTTTGCGAAAATCTCTTCCAGCAGCCTCCTGGTCCCGCTGCCCGCTTCCCTGGCGACAAAGGGCTGTCCGTCCAGTTTTTCTTCATCGATCTCTTTGTCTGCCAGAGGATGATCGCTGCGGCAGATGAGAATCAGCCGGTCAGCCAGAGAGCTTTCCCGCGTCACTTCCTTTGCGTGGGTGATGTCCTGAACAAAGGCCAGGTCCAGCTGCGCGTCGAGGATCTTCTTTTCCAGCTGCGAGCTGTTGCCCACCTCCACCATGGTGCGGACCTGCGGACAAAGCTCCTGATATTTATCCAGGAGCGGATTCATGAAATAAAAGCCTACTGTCGTGCAGGCCCCGATTCGCAGCTGCTCCGCGCCGGAAATATCGTGCATCCTGGCTTCCATCTGTTCGGTCAGGTAAAGGATCTGGCGGGCATAGGAAAGCAGCTGGCCGCCGGCATCGGTTAAAAAGAGCTTTTTAGAGAGGCGTTCAAAGAGCCGCACCTGATACTGCTTTTCCAGCTCTCCGATCGCCTGACTGACCGAAGACTGGGAAATATACAGGTGTTCGGCAGCCCTGCTCATATTCATATGCTTGCAGACTTCGGCAAAGATTTCCAGATTCCTCAAGGACATGGTTCATTCCTCCCATACATTAGGATTTACTTATGATAATAAAAAGTTATTTATATTTTACAATAGTTTCATTCTATTGTAAACTGATTGCAGAGAAAGGAAAGAGAGTGTTTTATGCAGAAAGTATTAATTATCGTCATTGACGGGTGCGCGCCTGAATATCTGACCAGAGAAACCGCACCGAATATTTTCAAAATGTCGGAAAACGCAGGTTCCTTTGCCAAAACGGTTCAGGGTGCCATTCCAAGCGTTACTAATGTAAACCATGCCTGTATCATGTCCGGCTTCTTCCCCGAAGACACCCATGTAGTAGGCAATTACTACTACGACCCCAATACCGGAGACCAGGGCTTTATAGAAGGCAAAGGCTTTATGAAAGCCCCGACGATCCTGGAAAAGTATAAAGCTGCCGGCGGCAAAACATCACTCCTTACCGTAAAAGGCAAAATACTGGAGGTCTTCGGGGCGGGAGTTGATATCGGCATCAGTGTACAGAAACCCGATCCCGTGCTGCTGGAAAGGCTGGACCTCCCTTTGCCTCCACAGGTACAGAGTCCTGACAGCAGCCGCTGGATCTTTGAGGCGGCTTATCAATGTATCAGAAAGGAAAATCCCGATCTGGTGTATTGTACAACCAATGATTTTGTCATGCACCATTACGGACCGGAAACAAGCGAAGCGCAGGAGCAAATTCGCACCATAGATGAATATGTAGCCAAAATCCACGATTTGGACCCGAATCGTCAGATCTATATAACTGCGGATCACGGAATGAATCAGAAAAAAACTCTTATCAACCTCCAAACGATTTCAGATGAGGCAGGTTTCCATATGGTATGCGTGCCTCCTCTGAAAGACCGTTATATTGAGAACCATATCTATCAGGAGGGCGGAATTCTGTATCTGTATTTGAAGGATAAAGAGGAAGCGACTCAGATTTTGGAGCTGGTATCCTCGCAGCCTGCCGTGGAGCAGGTTCTCCCGGCAAAAGAAGCGGCTGCGCTCTATCACCTGCCGGAGGGCGAAATCGGTGATTATGTGGCCTTTGCCGCTAAAGACTGCGCCTTTGGGGAAGTGGACGGTACCATTCTCCACACCGATCAGGTCAGAACCCACGGTTCCCTGTATGAACGAACCGTACCGCTCATCGCGGTCAATGCCGCTGCGGATGAGAGTCAATACGCATACAGCAAAGATATTGTTCGGCATCTGCTGTAACAAACTTTGTTTTCAATATATATGGATTATCCATCAATACCTTCTACCTTAATACCGCAAAAGGAGCTGTTTTTGTAAAAAACAGCTCCTTTTGTTTCGTTGCGGGCCGGAAATTCAGATTATGTCTTATGCGCCTTCCCGTTTATAACGGTACGCAGTCTTCGCCGGCAGCCTGATGCCCCATACTCTCAGACATGGCGTTCAGCTCTGAGTTTATTTTTTGTCTTGCATTGCGGACAAACGTAAGATATTTCGAAAACTACGACTCCGCCGTCCAGTCTTCCCAGGGCGCTTTCCTGAGCCGGAACGGGAAGGTCCTCGCCCACGTCTCCCGGATACCCTTTATACTCTGTCTCCCAATTTATCTCTTTTCCACAAACATAACAGGTATGTTTGCCTCCCATCGCTCTGCCTAACATAACCATTTCCTCCTTTTTTCTTATAATACTCCTTTTGGCCCTAATTTTCCATACAAATTTCAGAAAATTCCAAAAAATATTACACTGTAACTGCTTATGCTAAAAATTCCTCGATGAAATGGGAGGCAACGGCGCCGTCTGCTGCTGCCGTTACGATCTGTCTCAGCGGTTTCGCTCGTACATCTCCTACGGCATAGACTCCCGGCAGACTGGTTTTGGTAGTCTCATCCGCAATCACATAACCGGCGCTGTCCAGTTCGATCTGCCCTTTGAACAGCTCCGTGTCCGGCACCCGCCCAATGGCAACAAATACGCCGTCACAGGAAACTTCACGTACAGTTCCGGTCGTCAGATCTTCGATCGCTGCTCCCGTTACTCTCTTGTCATGAAGGATCTCTTTAATTTTGCTGTTCCATAAAAACTCAATGCCGCTTTCTTCCAAGGCTTTCAGGTATACTTTGGAAGCCCGCAAAGTGTCTCTTCTATGTACAAGGTAAACCTTCTTGCATATCTTTGAAAGGTAAAGCGCATCGGCCACCGCGCTGTTGCCGCCTCCCGATACGATTACGGTCTTGTCTTTGTACATCATGCCGTCACAGGTGGCGCAGTAAGCGACTCCCCGACCGCGAAGCTGTGATTCTCCCGGCACGCCCAGCTCCCTCGGCGATGCTCCGGTGGCCAGAATCACGGTTTGCGCCGAAATCTCACCGTCTGTCGTTACGATCTTCTTGGGCTGCGCTTTCAGGTCCAGGGACACCACCTCCGAATAGGCGGTCTCCGCGCCAAAACGTTCTGCTCCCCGCTGCATTTTTTCCGCCAGCTCAAACCCGTCGATACCTTCATCAAAACCGGGATAATTGTCTACCTGTCCGGTCGTAGCCATCTGGCCGCCGGGCGAAAGCTTTTCCAGCACCAGCACGGAAAAGCTGCTCCTGGCGCAGTAGAGAGCCGCCGCGTAACCTCCCGGCCCTCCGCCAATGACCACTACGTCATAAATCTCTTTTTTCATGATGTTCCCCTCCTGATTTACAGAACGTCGTTTGTTTTCAGCCAATCCGTCACTTGTGCCCGCGATTGAGGCGCAATAACCGAATCGACAGCTTCGCCATCTTTAAAGATAATCAGTGTCGGAATCGTCTCTATTTCAAAGCGTGCGGTCAGCTCCGGCTGCTCGTCGATATTGATCTTTCCTACCGGCAGTTTGTCTTCGTACTCTTTTGCCACCTGGTCCAGGGCCGGCGAAAGCCGTTTGCAGTATCCGCACCACGGTGCCCAGAATTCGACTAAAACCGGCTTGTTTGCTTTTTCTACTTCTTCGTTAAAGTTGTTCTTTGTAATTTCTTTTGTTGACATTTTCTACATCTCCTTTTTATCTATCAATTATTTTTCTTCTACGGTTTCATACGGCCAATCGACAATGCCGCCAAAATCATAGACATTTTTATATCCCATTTTTACCAACTTATCCGAGGCTTCTTTACTTCTTATGCCGGTCCTGCAATGTACCAGTAAAACGGCATCCTGATCCGGCAGTTCTTTGGGCTGCTCAGTTCCAATTTCCTCATTGGGAACCAGGATGGAGCCGGGAATATGACCGGACTTATATTCCTGCTCGGTCCGCACATCCACTACCGTCACGCCTCCTTCATCCATCATTTTTTTCGCCTGCTCAGCGGTAATCTTATGATAAGCATCCATATTTGCTGCGGATGAAGCCATATCTTCAGTGTTTCCGCTGTCGCCGGACATCGACGTTCCGCCGCTGCCGCATGCTGCCAGTAACAGACAGACAGTAAGCACAAGTACAATCAAACTCTTTTTCATCTTCGCCTCTCTTCCTTTCGTAACTGTAATATTTTTATTTACAGTTCGTATTGTTAATATACCACGTTTTCTGATTTTGTCAATAGGTTTCTATAATTTTGTTTTAAATTTCAGAATAGTTTTTCTTCTAAAAAGGAGGGCTGCCACTTATGAATAAGCAAAATGACGTAAATTCATTTGCGCAAGCTGTTTGCTCTTCCTGTGTGCTGGCGTACCGCTAAAATGGTACGGCGTACCGATTTGTCTTCCTGTATTTTGACTCTAATTAGGCTTATTATTAAAATTAAGAGGAAGGTAAACTTATGACACTGCAAAAGAATTTAGCAACTATCATGAACGCCATCCGGGACACACGTGATCAAACTTTAACGGAATTTGCAAAGGAATTGGATATTTCCCGAAGTTCCCTTCAGAAAATTCTTGATGGAAAGGGCAACCCCAGGATCGATACCGTTGAGCATCTTGCCCGTCACCTCGATATGGAGCCCTTGTCTTTGTTATCCTGTTCATATATGGAAGAACAGCTTCACGTTGCGATACCTTTATTACAAATAGGCGATGAAATTTTGAAGCTTCCGAAAGATAAAAGGCTTCAGTTTGTTGAGCTGTTTCACAAAATTATGCTGTTGCTGGCTGATTCGGATACCGATGCGTCTGGCAGGCCGGATGATTCGTCGTTTGTGGAATAGATGCGCAAAATGGAAAACTCCCCGGGTCAGGATATATTCACCTGGTCCGGGGAGTTTGCTTTTTTGGATTTAGGGATTACCCTGCTGGATCTGTCCCCCTATAATATAAGGCCCAAATATCAATAGATACCCGATAGCTGCATGATTTTGATACTTTCACAGTTTTTTGGGAAAACAAGAGCAGCTGATTATCAATAGAGCGCTTTTTATTGTTCTGTTTTGATATTCTTGTCTGGATTCTTCCACATTCTTTCCTGAAACTATCATTTGGCCTTGGTATAATTGCAGGTTTTGATATTCTTCCCTATTTTCCAACAACAATTCGGATGAAACTATCATTTTTTCACTTTTTTTGGAATCCATTGGATACTTGTTTATTTTAAAAATTAGCCCTCTGTATGTGTTTTGGATTCATCATCCACTGCTGCTGCGCAATCAATATCCGCATTAATCAGCGTCTCAGCCTCCAATTCGCTCAGAGTTGTCTCTTCTGTTGATTCGCCCGCCGTCAGCTCTGGCAGCCCGGCCACCGATGTGAGAAGCGATAGCACTCCGGCCAGCAGTGCGGCGCTGGCAACTATACGCCAGTCCACATCACTGATTACCGCAGCGGTTCCGATCATGGCCACTGCTGCCTGCGCCGTCGTTTTAACAGCTCTTACTCCTGCTCTCTTGATCCAGTCTTTCATCATTCTCTATCCACCTTTCTCATTCCTCTAAAATATCCGTGATCTGTTCACGGGTCTCTTTCATCTTCTCAACTCCATTGCCATCTATCATGTGGTTGATGATGCACATCATCGCCCGGCATTGCGCCCGGTTCATCCGATTGAGGTGTTGGAGCGTTTCATAGTCTTTCTGATCGTGCTCTTTCAGCAGCTCCACATCATGCGTAACTGACAGGGCCGGCCGTACCCAGCGATACACAGCGGCTCCCGCGTTGCTGACCAGCACGATTGCCCCGCAGACAGCGAGAATCGTTTGAATGTCCATTCTGCCACCTACTTCTTTTTGATATAGTCCCTGCACGCCCAGCGGTTTTTTGTTTTGTGAATCCTGCACCAATTTCCTTTTGTTTCATACACCGTGATGCTTGTCTTGTATTTAAGTGCTGTAACCTTCTTATAGTTTATCCCTGTTCCTGTGCGTACATTGAGCCCCGCTTTTGCGATCACGATAGCTTTATACGCTTTCTTCTTTTCTGCTTTCTTGACAATCTTCTTTGTGGTTGCAGCTGCTTTTTTCGTATCTTTTCTGTTCTTACCTGCGGGCGGCTCAATAATCCAATAGTATTTTGCTTCATAAGAAAACTTGTCCCAGGTGTTCTTTGCTCTGGCCGATGCGGAGCTGGCCGGATCGTTTATGTAGGCCTTGCCATTTTCATATTTGTAGGCCAGTACAAAATGCCCGCCTCTGGTCCACAGGCCCGGCCCCATGCAGGCAATGACATAATTCCCGGCTTTGAGGGCCGCAAGAGCCTCTTTGTCTGAGCTGGTATTGCGCTTATGATAGCTGTTCGCACCCGGCACCTGCTGGCACTTCATGCCGTGCGCCCGGAAATAGGCCTCAAAGAATGTGTAGTATGTTCCCTGCCCTACCGCCTTATATCCGTGCTTCATGGCCCAGCTGCAGGCTGTAACCGGTGTCTCTTTGCTGTCAACGAAGGTTGCGACCAGCATAGCAGCGGCCGTTGGCCCGCAGCCGGAACCGCCTATGGTGCTGTTTTCTTTTCCTTTCACTCGGTAGGGCTTGCTCGCCCATCGCTTGTCGGTCTGCCGATATAGTTTTGGTTGTTTTGCCATTTTTTCCTCCTCCCCTTTTGATATGATAAAAAAAGAGGCCCTTAAGGGCCCCAATTTTTTGTTCTACGCTATGCGCTGCCATACATTGACTGCAATATACGGAGGCATATTATTATGCGCCTGATTATTGCCAACATTGCTGTGCTCATGGGAAGCGTCAATGGTGAACCCATCCACTCCCGCTTTTTCATTGACTGCATAGCCTACATTTTCTGATTTGCCACCAGATACAATTCCGTATCTGCTTACGGCAATTGACTTAGACTGTTGGGCAGTATTAAAGACGCTGCCAACTAAAGATACATATCCATGGGTATGGGCAGGCATTTCATCACTTCTTAATACATGCGCCGGCGCACCGCCTTCGCTTCCCAGCAAGTAGGAATTGCCTGCGGCCAAAAGAAATACGTCCTTAATTTGCGCCCACGCTGTTCCGGGATATGCGATGTTCGGATCAAATTCCGCTTCTGTCGAATACATTATGCTTCCTTTCGGATAAACGAAATCCAGTATTGCGATCTTGCTTACAACTTCCACATCTGTCCCATTGATTTTTACGCAGCCCATTTCATCAGATTTCTCTGTCTTTGTTGCGTCTGCTCTGGCGTGCGGTTCCTGCGAATGGTCATAAGCAATTTTACCCCGGTCTCCTCTGTACGCAGTGGAGGCCGTTTCTCCCAACGCTAAGGATGGGCTGATTTCCACATAGGCGGTACCAGACCATCTATAAGTCAGGTTCGTGTCTGCTGCGACATAAATCTTCCCGCCTTCACCCTCGGCAGGGAAGTCAGCCTTACTGGAATATTCCAATACATCGTCAACGTAGGATGGCAGCTGGGATTCCGGGATCTTTCCGTCTTCACTGAGATCGGCTTTCTTATCCAGCGCGTTCTGCTGGGCTGTTGAAATCGGCTTATCCGCGTCTGATGTATTATCAACATTCCCCAGGCCGATTTGCTCTTTGGTTACATTGTGCGGGTTGTTTTTATCTGCATTATGTTTGCGCTGCGCATCACGATTTTCTGTTAAAGCTGTATCGATCTTGTCTGCGTTGCCGTTAAATTCAGTGATTTTGTCAAAATCAGCTTGGTCTAGTTTCATTAAATTATAATTTGTTGTTTTTGTACTCATTTGTTTTCCTCTTTTCTTTTTGTCTTTGATGTAACTTCCTGTTTTTCTTTAGCCCCATGTTTACGCTGTACGCTCCCAAACGTAAAGGGCTATGGAGCACGGCCTGTTTTCGTGGGGTTGTCCGCCGCCAGCTGATCCTGTATTAAATGGTGTTCCTTCACTAGCTTGATAGTTAGCCCAATATGTACTACCTGCTGCATAAACTTTTCTTTCCCATCCGGAAAAATGTGTATGTGGCGGAATTTGGCTTTCTGCCAATGTAACGGAATCGGCTCCAAAAGATTGTCTGGCTGTATATGAATAGTATCCATTTGATCCCACGCCGACTAATGCTCTGCCCTGCGCTCTTTGCTCCCATGTCGTTCCCGGATATTTGGCGCTTGGATTGATACCGCTAAAATTGAGTTCCACGTCTCCTATGGCTGGTATACAGCCGAGTAGATATTGTAAAATTTTATTTAATCGCTGCATACCGGTCATTTCCAGCACCTCCTTTCAGAGGTATTATCTATTAGGGAGTGCCCCCCGGCTATTATTTAGAGTTCTTATTTTTTCCTGTTCCATGTTCTTTCCTTTCTCTACTTTCGTAATATAAAAATAAACTTCTTTGAGATCTTTAAGTAACTTTTATATACAGAACGATCACCGTCGGAGTGAAATTATTTCTTGCCGTAGTTGTAGTATTTTTTAACCGCATCTGGATGGTATATTCACTTGTAAAAAAGCAATCGATCCAGCAAATATCCGTGGCTCCGGCACCTCGGATTGTGGCCATCAACGGCTTATATCCGCTTATTGTTGGAGCGGTTCCATATGTGACGCCATCATATCCGGCGGTCAGCGACATTGTATTTCCTTGTACAGTTCTTACTTGTAAAAATGAGTCTACCTTTTTAATGCATCCAAGTGCGGCCTGTAAAATCATATTTAACTTTTCAATTCCAGAACTCACGCAGCGCACCCCCTCTCAGGGATAGCTACTTTCAGCGGCCAATTAATAATACGCTTGTCCCGGTTGAGTTGGATTCCGCGGCGCCGTTTGTCGCATCTCGCAGATAGACGATTACATCGCCATCGTATATATCCGGTGTACAGCGACAGACTCCATCCTTGCTGTTGTATCGCATAGTTGCAAAGATATTCTCTACTTCTATCATGTCCGACGGTAAGGCTCTCCTTACATAGCCGCTCACCGGCGTGTCCATAATACATGTTCTTGCTATCATCTTTCCACTTGCGTATTTGGTGATGTGCCAGCCGTCTTTGTCGTACTCCTTTGGGTTGGTTATAAGTCCTTGTAAAAGGGTATTTAATACCTCTACTCCACTCATGCCAAACACCCCCTAACCGGGCCTGCAAGAGGCGCAAATACTCTCTTAAGTAGTGCCCCCCCCCACGTATTTTATAGGGACTTTGATATCCAAGAAATAGGTTCCCGATGCAAGCAGGTCATAATTGTTGTCAATATGAGCTGCGGTACCATTTGGATATACTCTTACAAGATGCTCTTGGAGAGGATTCCAAAACCGGGTGAGACGTCCGTAGCAATTATAAGTCGCAGCATATCCCTCTGGGAAGTCAAATAGCTTCGTGTTCTTCGCAATTGTACCTGAGCTTAGGGTCCCTGTCACAGCCATCTCATTGCCGATGATCGTAGCTTTAATGGGAGCATTATCTCCACCGTGGTTTGTCCAACCATTCAATAGATTGAGGTTATATTCCTTAACCGCAAGCTTCTCTATTACCCACTGTAATAGCTTATTTACTTGTTCAATTCCATTCATATTTTTTCCTTTCCCACCTGCTCCCAGAAGGGAGAGGTGTTTTATTTCCATTTACCGAACATATGCAAAGAAAAAGAAGCTTGGTATTCATAGTTAATTGACCGAAGCATAAACGCACTTATTTTTCGTGTTTCCAAGCTCCACCCAACACTACCAACCCAAAAATCAGACGAATTTGCAGATATATTTATACTTGTTACTTCTGTTGCTAACGTTGGTAAATTTGTAACTTCTACGGTTTTATAGTAATTGTAGCCGGTCTGAGCCAGCCCAGAAATTATTATCGTTCCAGTGCTTACCCACGCCTCAAATGTCCCATCTGCGTATTTTTTATAATACCAATCATTATCCGTACCTGTTTTAATCGGTACATTCGTCAGCAGGGCCTGCAACAATCTATTAAGATTTAGTACCCCCCCCCCCCGACGTCAGATCAATGCCCGCCTCTTTAGCTTTTTCAATGGTTTCCTCGGAAATGAGCGCGGCAAAATTGTTTTCCAACGCAGCAATATCTGCCGCATTTTGTTTGCCTTTGTCGCCCCGGTAAGCTGTTGATGCCGTTTCCCCCAATGCCAGAGACGCGCTGATCTCCACGTATGCGGAGCCTGCCCACCGATAGGTCAGGTTTGTATTTGTTGCAACATAGATTTTTCCTGATTCTCCGACTGCGGGGAAACCTTCCTTACTGGAAAATTCCAGCACGTCATCCACATAAGAGGGCAGCTGTGCGGAAGGGACTTTCCCATTGGCATCCAGTTCCGCAATGCCGGAAGCCGCCCCCTTTTGTGAAGTTGGAATGGCTCCCACCTGAGCGGCAGTCGTCTGATGCGGATTTTCTTCATTCGACAGATGCTCATGCGCCGCATCGTATTTCGTTTTCAAGTCATTGGTAAGATCATTTGCCGACAAACTCTTTCCTGCTTCCTTGCTTACCTTTTCATCCTCGAGCTTCTTTAGCGCTGCATCGGCTTTTTCAAAATTTCCATTTGGCACACTGATATCGTAAAAGTCGTTTGCGTCCGGCAAAACGAAACCAATGTTTTTTGTGTTTTTACTCATTTGGTAATACCTCCTCTCTTAATGCTTGATGGGTATATGCGGACAATTGCCCGTGGGTAAATCGGGCCAGCTTACTATGCTGGTTATAGAGCAGACCCACCTGCCACGTCAAATTACAGGGCAGCACGTTTCCCATCAGCCGTTTGACTGCAAGCTCGTTGTTTTTGGCAGTCAGCTCTACGCCCACCTGTACTGCGTAATTTCCAATATCCAGGGACAGAACGTAGCCGTTTTCTCCGCATAGCGCCGCAAGCATTTCGGCCAGTTTTCTCTGTGTATAGGGAGTCTGCTCCGTTAACCGCGCCATCAGATTAAAACGCCGCTCCTCTAACGTGGCCCCTGGCATAGGCTCCACACTGTAAATCTTTTCATAGCGGGAAATCGCCTCTTCATCCGCAGTTTCAACAAACTGATTTTCCAGTCCCTGGTTAATCTCTGCCAGAATGGAATCCAGCTCAATCTGCTCTGCCGCGGTTATGGCTTTGAACTCCCGATATTTCGCCAGATGCTGCGGATAATATTCAATCAGTTTCTTATGCTCCATTGAACGTCCCCCTTACTGGCACTTGCTGCCCCTGCAAAAGTACGTTCTTGGCTGAACCGTTGATCGCCGTCTCTTCGATATCCAGGATCTCCGTCAAATTCAGAAGCCGGTTTTCGATCTGGCTGATCCGCACGATTGTACCGATATCCGCCGGGGCATCTCCCCAGGCTATCCGCAGTTCTTCAAAATAAGCATCCAGAGCTGCTGCTATGGATGCTTGTGCCAGTGCATAATCATATCCTTCCGCGTAAGCCACGAAAGCAGTAATATTCATATTGACCGGTTCTGCGCCAGCCACCGTTACCCGATGTCCAATGGGGGCGATGCCTTTGCCTTCTCCGGAGTTTTCAATTGGGTCCATAACAGACTGCACTTCTCTAACCACCCCGTCTGACGGTACACTGTGGGTATGGTCGAGAACGATTACCTTCACGGTTCCGCCTCCGTTCCATACCGGCACAATCTTGCATCCTCCCACATGCTCCAGGCTGTTTACCTTGTTCTTGTAATCGGCCAAATTGCCGCCGAAATCCTGACCGGCCACATTATCAAAATATCGCTCCCGGAAGTCCTCGACGTCTTCATCATCCCGGCCCGGTTCCAGACAATCCACAATCTCAGCGGTTTCCAGATCCTCAACCTCTTCCGTATCGACCGGAATCAGCTGTCCCTGCGTCAGATTGCCGATCACTCCCGACTCTTCACATTCCAATTTATATTCACCGTCAGCAAGCTTTTCGATTGCTGCGAAGATCAACTCCGACTCTTCTTCAACAAAGCGAATTCCTGTCACGTCCAAATCGGCCGGAGTGAAGACACCTTTCACAATTGCCGGTTCGCCCCTTTTGTATTCCACGAGTCTTTCCTTCGCCCGCCGGATCAAATAGTCTAAACTGCAGGTATCCGCAAAAGCCTCCGTCAGCACCAGATTCAGCTCCTCATAAAGCAGCTGTATTTCCCATCCGGCCGGCGCCAGCGCATTATAGATCACGCTGCCTTCCCTCGTGTCGAGATCTTCCGGCACGTTGGCAAGGAGCCGCTCCATGATTGATTCAAACTCCTGTCCATACAGGATTACATCTTCATCCATTTATATTCACCTCCGTTTCCATATCAATATCGCCTTCAATTGTCGTAACCGTAAACTTTACGGAAACAGCATGTTTTTCCAGACGCTCAAACGAAAAGTCTCCAACGTCTTCCACACGGTCATCCTGCATCAGCGCTTCTTTAATGACCTGTTCAAGATTGACGTAAACCAATGGAGGCGTCTGACCGATCAAGTCCATAAGTTCGATTCCATAGTCTCCACTGTAAATCTCAAATTCTTCCCGCTCAGTCTGCAAAATCAGTAATAGAGACTGTTTGATCGCTTCCCTGCCGTCGATTTCTCCGGCAATGATTTCATTCTTCTCATCCAGCCTGTAGGTCCGGCCAGTCATCTGTTCTTCCTCTGTTTCCGTCTCATCCACCAACAGCAGGCTCTCTTCACCTTCCGGTAACATTATTCCACCACCTTATCTATAAATAAAAACTGCTGCCCGCCCTGCATACGCAGAAGGACAGCTTTATCCCCTTTTGCCAGCTTGTCCACGGAAGCTTCCGTTTTAATCAGGAAGTCTTCGTCAATGATATGTTTGCTGTCCATTTTAATTTTAAGCGGGCTCACGCTCTGTACGATACCAAAGGTGATCTCCATCGGAGCCGCCGCGTTGACCGCTTCCACCGCGGCCTGTTTGATCAAAGACAATAGTTGCTCAGACATGAAATTCCCCCTTTATCCCGGCCAGGCTCAGATCCATTGTGTGAGAGCCGTTTTTAAACGTATGCTTCACCTTCTCTACCAGCATGTAATTCGAGATTTTTTTATCGCCAAGGTCTAATTGCACGATCAGGGACGAACCGCCCCTTACCCTTGTATCACCGAGCTGTCCTCTCACGGAAAGGGTTCGCTGCTCGATTCCATAATACTGTGCCAGAATCTTGGCTTTTTGCTTCATCTCTTTCTTAGAGAGGCCTTCCGCCTTTTCCGTATATTGCAGGATTCCCCATTTCTTTTGCTTGGCCGTGGAGTTTCTCACATGGACCTCCCGGACCCCCGTATTATCATTGTCGGAATAGATCTTGATCCGGTTATAAGTGTCCTTGTCAATCGTTGATTCATAATCCAGGGATTCCGCCGTGTCCTGATCGACCAAAATTGGCAGCATCATGCTTTCTATGTTTTTCAGGGTCAGCCGACCGAAATCATCATAAAGAACGAATAACTTCTTCGTGTGACTGACCGTGAGATCGGACGCGTTTCCCAAAATGTCAAACAACGTCCCCTCCTCCATTCTGGCCGGGATCACATACTTGGTGTTCTGAATAGTCCCGTATTCCAGCTTGAACTCCTTGGCAATTTGTTTTAACAGTTTTGAGTAAGTTGTCTTCTTGTACGACCGCACATCTTTATTTTTCAAGTACCGCAGTTGATCGTAGCAGGTGAGCGTCACGAGGTTGCTGTCCTTCCGTTTAAATGTAAAAATGTATCCGAAAAACATCCGCTTATTATTATAGCGAAAGCGGACGGCGTTGCCTTTGGCGATCTTTAGAGCCGCATCTTTGTATACGGTAAAGGTCAGCTTTCCCGGTGTGTTCTTTCGTTCGTACTCCAGAGAAATGTCTTCCTCCAAAGCTGGCTGGAACACTTGGCTGCCGTTTTGGATCAGGATTTCCGCCCCTTTGGTAAGGATGGCGCTTTTTGCGCGCAGGCTGCTATCCTGATTTCCGGTCTTGCCGGTTGTTGATGTGACTTTTACTGTTGTGACTTCTTTGGTTGTTGATTCCTGACCCGCCGTACCACCGGCTATATTGGAAGAGCCGGCTCCGTCTGATGAAACAGGGCCACTTTTTGCACCGGTGTATCGGCTCTGCGTATCATTTATAGAAACATAGTTTTTGGGATTTTTAAATCCGCTTTGTACTTTTACTCCAAAATGCAAATGGTTTCCTGTCGATGGTCCTGTAGAACCCACTCTTGCAATTGGCTGTCCGGCTCCAACCGTATCACCTTTATGCGCTATGAAAGAATTGCAATGCGCATAATAAGTTTCTAACCCTCCTCCATGACTAATAACCACAAGGTTTCCATAGCCGGATGTCATTTTGGCGGTAATTACTCTTCCAGGTTTTGCCGCAATGATCTTTGTACCTTGCGGTGCCGGAATATCAATTCCTGTATGTGTCTCTCTACCGTGAAACGGACAGTTCCTTAGTCCAAATGGGGAACTGATTCGACTATATCCGGGAAGAGGCCATACCCAATCACCCATATCTCACCACCTCACTTCTTCGGCATTTTCAGCTTGGTCCCGGGGAAAATCCAGTGCCCGTTGCCGGGCTTGCCGTGTTTTTTTGCCACGCTCTGAATTGTGCTTTTGTTTAAATTGAAGATTTCCTTCCAGCGGTTCCCGCTTCCAAGCTTTTTCTTTGCAATGTTGATCAGGCAGTCGCCCTTTTTCACCGTATAGGTGCCGCCGGAACTTTTCTTGGAGCTTTTTCTCGACTTCTTTGTTGATGATGTTGTTTTCCCGTTGCTCTTTTTTTTGAAAACCACGGTTTTGGTTCCATAATTGAGCCATTGTTTGAAGTTCAGGGTCAACTTTACGTCGACCCCTTCCTTCACGTCTTCATCAATGGTGTAATCCTCCAGTGTGCAGGTCATGGAAAAATTCCATCCCAGTTCCCGCTTCACCAGTTTGCGAATCAACACTACATTAAAAGTCATCTTGTTTTTCTTTAAATTTTCCAGCTGGCTCAGATACACGGACGGAGTCTGAAAGCCCGCCGACCCGTATTCCGCAAAGGGATACTTTACCGCCGGAAGCAACAGATCCGAGATCTGAATATCGGTGAGGCCCGGCGTTTTCAGCCGGTTTACCTCACCTTCATTGATCAAGGTGATTGTTTCATTTTTGTTATTGATCTTCACCTGAAATTTCTGCGGCGCCACCGGATACAGGATGTTATTGATATATAGCTGATACATTATGTGTGCACCCCCTCGGCACTCACAACGAGCGCATTTTCCAGCTTCTTAGTCATAACGTTTATAACGCCGTCGATGTCACGATCTGAGGCGATCTGATTGGTCATACCCTTCATATCTACCGATATTTGGGCATTGGTATATTTGTTGATGGCCTGTCGCTCTGCCAACTCCCGAAGCAGTTTCAGATCCTCCGAACTGGACTGTACGGAATCTTTAATAGCGCCTGTATTTTTATCGATATTGCCGACGCCGTTTTCCAGATTTGTGGGCAGGCTGCCGGTCAGTCCACCGGCTCCACCGCCCCCGAATAAGTCTTTTCCTCCAAAATTGTCGGTCATATCTGTCAGGCCTTTCACCTTACTGCCAAGTTTTTTGCCAAATCCATAGCCTTTCTTATACGCATTTGAACTCCATCCGTCTTCAAACACGTTAAAGTGATGGTACCCCTTGGAAAAAGCCGCTCCAACGTCCTTATATTCATATTTTGAGGCTTCTAATTTTGCGACTTGATCGGCACGTTCCTGAATGCTTGACGCAAGTCCATCTGTTTTAATATCGACTCCTGGAATATGGTTTAGCCATTTGATAATCTGTTTTACGCCTGACAGTACCGTATTCACAAAATTCAGCCAACCAATCTGTATGTTAATCCAGGCATTGCCAAAAGCGCCTTTTATATTATCTGCCACAGCTCCCATGGCATTCCATACACCAAGCGCTACATTTGCTACCCATAGTCCGATGTTCTTAATCAGCTGAATAACCCAATTGATACAGCCGGCGATAACCCCGGTTGCACTGATAGAAGTACCCATAACTTTGTTTATTACGGCAATGACAATATAAATGATTGCAATAATCGCAATGATAATGCCAATTATCCAGACGAGCGGGCAGGCATATAGCGCGGCATTAAGTCCTTGTTGAGCTCCTGCCTCTGCTAGAGTCGCACTGGTAAACAGCCACGCCGCTGCAGTCGCGGCGATTTTCCCAGCTGTGGAAATTGCGCTCACAATTGCATGTGCCGTCTCTGCGATAACTACTCGGTTTGCATAGATCGCATATAATGCCAGAGCCGCCGCTGCAGCTCCTACAATGGGTTCTATAATTGACCAATTATCGCCAATCAAGTCTCCGATTGCTCCAATGATTTGGAAAATAGATCCAATAACCCCTCCCACTATTTGAAGCGCGATACTGGCACTTTGAATAAAGCCGTCTAAGGCGCCGCTACTGGCCAAGCTGCCGATTTGTTCCAGCACCGGGCCAAACGCACCTATGGCGATATTCTGAATCTGTATCATTCTCTGCTCCCAGGTCATAGGCATCTGATTAAATTTCCCATTGATCTGATCGGTAGCCCCCAGCATGGCATTTTTCACGACATCTGCTGTAATCTGCCCCTGAGCAGCCATACTTTGAATCTGAGTCGTATCGACTCCCAAATAATCGGCAATCGTTTGCAGCGCGTTTGGGGCCTTGCCGAATATCGTGTTCAGTTCTTCCCCCCGCAGGACGCCGGAACCCATTGCCTGGGCCAATTGCGAAGAGGCCTCCGACATCTCTTCCTGAGAGGCCCTCGCTATGACAAATTGTTTATTAAGATTTTCCGCAAACTTTACAGTCTCGGCGCTTGAATTGAAAACATTTCCCGCACTCGCTCCAAAACCTGCTACCGCATCTGCGGTCCGCAGGTAGGCGCTGCGTGAGTTCTGAGCCGCCTGGAAAACCATCTCCTGCAGCTGTGCTGTAGTCTGCGTCTTGTCATTCATCATCTGTAAACCCGCAGTAGATCGCGCCAGCTCATCGGATAAGCCCAATGTCATTTTCAGACCTTCCATGCTGACATAGGAGTTTTTTAACTCCGTAAGCTTGTTTTTTAGTCCAGAAAAGATAGACGTGCTTCTTCCTGCTGTCTGACTGTTCTGGTCCAGCTGTCCCGCCATTTGCCGCAATCCCGCATTGGTACTGGCAACTTCATTTCGAATCGTATTAAAGTTCATATTTGCTCCACTATGCAGTGTCTGAAACGCATTTAAGGTTGTACCAATGGTATTGCTGAGGTTTCGCATTGGTCCTGATGCCAGATCATTAAATTTTATTGCAGTATTGATTGTAGCCATAAAAGTCCTCCTTTCTGAATTTTTTATATAACAAAAGACCGACTATATTAGCCGGCCTTTTGTTCAACTTATTTTACGCGGTTTTTAAAACAGAACCGCCTTACTAATAATAATTTTCACAATCCCAACAGTTCCTTTTTCTTTGCCTCAAATTCTTCCTGACTTATAATTCCATCATCCATGAGTTCTTTATATTTACGGATTTCGTCAGCAGAAGATGTTTGTATAACTTTAACAGTATTTGTTTCTTCAATACTGCGGTTCGCCGCCATACAGCTTTTGAAGAAATTGATTGCGTCCGTGCACGTATTGTGCAATATAAGATCTTGCTCTCCTGCCTGAGTCTCTAAAACTACATTAAGCTGAGTTGTCTCGCCTACCTTCTTTGTCTCTTCTTTAGCAGTCGTTGCTCCAACAAGAGCTCCAGTAGGCCCGGCGATTGTTCCACCTACAATCGAACGGGTTATTCCACCTTTCTTCTTGGTAATTGTCTTCCCGCCTACCTGTTTAATTTCATATTTTTTCTGGCTAGATGTACCTAGAAATTATTTAGCTTTAGCCAATTCTTTTTTCTCATTTTCCACCCGCACATCAATACATGCGATGATAAAAGCCTTGCTTTTCAGGTCCAGTTTTAGGAACTCCCTGGGCAGCATATGGAACTTATGCAGGCAATAATATGCGTAACTGGCCTCCGGGTCATCCCCGGTTATGAGTTTTTTGCCTGTTCCACCTCATCCTGCAGGCTAAAACCGTTTAAGGCGCTTACAAATGTAACCAGGTCGGAAAACTCACCCGGACTGTTTACCATCTCTGTCAGCAAAGCTTCCGGTGTTGTAACTCCATAGGAGTCCTGAAGCTCGGCATTGTTAAGATCCGGGTTCACAGTGGATCTGCAGATCATCGCTTTATTGATCTTTGCCGCATTTGGCTTTTGCCTGTATGCTCCCGGTTTTCCGGGAATAGGAACATCTACTATGTTTTCGTCCTGGATCTCCGTCATCTCATCCGATGTAATCTGGCGAAACTCCCACTTCAGCGGCTCTCCGTTTTCATCGCAGAGAGATCTTGTCGCCGCAAAAAACACATTCTCTTTTTTCTTCTGATTTTCCTTCATAAATGATTTAAAATCCATATCTTATCCTCCTTATAGTCCCTGTAACTCGTTAAACATCTCCGGCATATTCCAGTCTTCGAAGGTTCCTTCCATCTCTTCCTCCAGCCATTCACCGGCAGCATCAAATTTTGCCAGCGTGATCTTATCGGTATTGCATCCGAGAATGTTGACTGTCTGCGCTCCCACACCTGACGACGGATCGCTGTTGCGGATCATCACATCGAAATAAATATCCGTTCCCGTATCCTTGTATTCCGTCAGGGCTTTTCGCATGACTGACTGGTTATAGTGCGCCTTTCCTGAGAAGGTTCCTTTCAGGCCTACCGTCTTGTTTCCTTCCATGGGTCTGCCCAAAATCGGCACCGTTGATTTTTTCTTTTCAACCTCAGCAGTAAAATCAACCATCTGCATAAAGTTATATCTGCGGCCGTTAATCGTAAAATAGCATTCCGCCATTTTTGCGGAAACCGCATTCTCGCTTGCCATTGTAATATTTCCATTCATGATTTCTACCTCCTTATTCGATCACACAAGTCAGATACAGTTTTTCCATCGCGCCGGTTACGGTAATCGCATCGCTGACCGCAACGGCTGCTTTGGAGCTTCCCTGCGTTACTTTTACATCCGAATCCTCAAAATTTTCGATAGCTCCCAGATCCTGCAGTCCCAGGTGATGCTGGACGATATCGTTCCATAAAGCCATTCTTCCTGCCGGATTGTTTTTGGTTTTTCCAATGTATCTGGTATTGAAAATTCCCGCAATGGAAGATGCGATCTCATCGATTACCCGGATCGTCGCGTTGCTCTGGAATACTTCGCCTTTTGTATCTGTGAAAGTTACGAGACTGTCGATGTCTTTCAGGACCCTCACATCTGAATTCACACGATGGAAAGCGAACTCGCCCGCCAGAATAGCCTTTTCAAGCTGAACCTGTGTATAATTCACATCCACATCGAAAGTGCCGTCATACAGTTTGTTGGTCAGGGACTCTTCGATTCCGCATCCTGCCGCTGCACCGGTTACCCAGTAGACCAGTGCCGTTTCTGGCACTCCGGCATCCAGCACCTTATTTTTTACATTAATCACGCCTTCATAATCCGCCGCCTGATTGTGAACCACAACCTGGAATTTTGAACCGACTTCTTCCCTCATCCGCTTTCCGAAGCTGCAGTACAGAGCCTTTATTTCCTTTTCCGTCGATGCGCAGCCAATGGTATTGAATGCGTAACCCTCAATCTGATCCAGAAAACTCTGATGGGCATCGCCGGTAACTGTGCCGTTGGTACCGCCGGTCATTGCTGTCGCTGCGGTTACATTCAGTGTCGCATTGGCCTTCCAAGTGACAAAGTCATTCTTCACCAGCTCTGCCGCTGTTTTTACGGTCTGTTCATCTACTTTTGTAGTTCCCAAAAAGGTCTGTACGTCAAATGCTTCTGCATCCTCAACGTTTGTCTGAATGGCAATCTTAATGTCGTTTCCGCGGACACCGCCGTAGCGGGCTGTGGCGAAATCATTTTGCGCCTTTACTCCGCCGCTGTTCAGCCGGTACAGATATAGCTTTGTCGCATGCAGCAGCAGCTCGTTTACATATCTTAATTTCTCATGCCCCTGCGAATATCCAAAAATGTTCAAACCATCCATCCGCAAGATTTCCGCGTCCATCTCAAACACCTGATTTTCCGGACCCCAATCCAGTTCCAATCCCATTGCCGCCACGCCGCGGGCAGACAGAAGAGACCCGCTGTTCACCGCAGAGATGAACACCATATATGATCCCGGCAGCACTTTGTTCTGCGCTGTAAAATATCCTCCTCCTAATGCCATTTACCTCACCATTCCTTTCTTAAATCTCTCGATCTCAGCATCCACCTGTTCGATCGTGTATTTCTGATCTTTTAATATTGCTTCCAGCAGATCCCGTCGATTGCTGTATTTCTGCGCAGAGAGAATCTGCTGTTTTGTATAGGCCGGTGCAATTTGGGCCGTTTCTTTTTTCTTTGTCATTTCCTTATCCTTTCATTTTTACCTGTTGCTCTAACGTTTCCATGGGATCGTCGGTCTCAGCCTTGTCCACGAACACATTGTAGTTTACGCGGAACTTCAGAACTCCATCGGCAAATTCCCCTTCCATTCCAGTACCGAAAACCTGTCTGTCACCGACTTTTACGAATTCCAGTGCCAGATACAGCCGTTCCTGCACGGCCATGCTCTCGTTGCGGGGTCTCGGACCTTCGGGAAAATATTGGACCATGAACAAATTTTCCCGGTAATACCTCTGTCCCCGAAACAGCTTGTTTTTCGGAGTTACACAGGTAATCAAAAAACAGGGCTTGATTGCATCCTGTTCCAGGTTTTCCGTATAAATTCCATAGTCCTTGCCAAAGGCTTCGCTAAGAGCCTGGGCGATCCCATCTGTCAGTTTGTTGATCATTTAACCGCCTCCGTTTTGTACACATCTCCAATTGTGTCGTCTTTTTTCCTTTTCTCCTTTTTTCGCTGCGTCAAGACTCCCTCCTTCCTTTTTCTGTTTGTGTTCCCATGGCGATTGATGCCGGAACCTTTTTAGAACAAAAGAAAAACTCCTCAATGCGGAGGAGTTTTGTTTGTTCATTTTTCTACAATACTATAATAACAGATTTAAAGTTGTCTGGTTTATCATCCTAAATAAAATATAGATTTTTGGCTATTCGATAAAGAAACTTCCCCTTATGCCTCGCATATGTAGCAGATCCTGCGTCAATGGGATATTTCGCTCTATCCACCAGATTGTCCCACACTCCCTTTCGATACTCCTCCGGCACTGTATTCAAGGCCTGCTCAATTGCTTCAATCCTCTTGGACAGATCGATTCGTTTAAGAGCGTCTCTCTCCGTCGGATTGCCAATGCGGTTTCCCCTCGGCAATCCATCCATCGGACCGCAGCCGGTCCAGATCGCATTATCGTATTCAAGCTTCATCCGTTCATAATCCCGCACCAGCCAGATAACTTGCATCCTTACGGCGCGCGGCAGCTGATATTTACTCTTCAAACTCTACTCCTCCTCATACTTCATACATCCTTCCGCCGGGCATCCTCTGCTATGCCCGACGATTCCAATATAATCGCAGATCATCATTGAACCCAGGCAGCAGCTGTATCGACAGTCCGATTTTCCGCACCTTGGTACGCAGTTTTCATCATCGTAATGGTTCATATGTTTTTTCAGGCGGCGAAGCCGTCCCCGCGGCAGTTCCGGTAAATCAGGCTCACTTTGCGTCAAACCTGCATCCAGTTCCGCCAGAATCTGTGCATTTGTTAGTTTCACTGTCACTGCCGTTTCTCCCCTTCCTTCATTAGATACTTATTTCTTTGTAGGTCCTCTTGCACGCCCTTGCTCGCAAGTCGCATTACATGCGACATTCTAATTAAAAAAATATCGCTGGCCTCTTCTTTTGACAACTTCAACTCTTTAACAATGGAATTAGCTTCTTTAATGGAAAAATTCTTTCCCGCAGAATTAAACTTTCTGTACAGCGTTGCCCGGGAAATTCCCATTCTTTTAGCCAGATCATCTATACTCAATCCATATTCCCTCATTTTTCTGCGCAATTCTTTTACATCAACCATACCTTTCCCTCCTTTCGTATTTCGCACCATATGCGACTATCTGTATCGTAAACGATTCCACTTCAAAAGTCAATATGTTTTTTGCATGATATGCAATTTTTAGTTGCAAATATGCGAACGACATGTTATCCTATAAAAAAAGAAAAGGCGGTGTGAAAATGGCAATTGGTGAAAGAATCAAGGCGAGAAGATTAGAACTTGGACTGTCCGTAGATGATCTGGCTGCAAAGCTTAAAAAAAATAGAGCTACCGTGTACAGATATGAAAGCAATGATATTGAAAATTTTCCGACTACGGTTTTGGAACCCTTGGCCAAGGCTCTGCGGACTACACCTGCCCGCTTGATGGGCTGGGACGAAGGGACTGTTCAGGAGGAAAGCGATATTTCCGCAGACTCTTGTGATAACCGCAGATTGGAGCACTATGAGAGAAAAATGTTAAACACCTTCTCCCGGCTTACGAATGACAATAAAGAAAAAGCGATTTCTTATACGGAAAATCTCTATAATATCCAGCAGCTGGATACGGAGCAGGAGACTCTGCTTAACGCTGCTCACGGGCGTACTGACATCAATATACCAGAAGGAATCGACACATCGGACGACGATGTAATGGATGATGAAAATTTTTAAACAAGTTTTACCAATGCACCGTTTTTTGTACATCGAATACTTTATAATAATACCAGGAGGTGTTAAAAATGAAGTATGAAATTCTTTTGGAGGAAGCATTTAAAGAGGGTTTAATTGTAAAAGAGAAGCCTTTAAAATATAACGACGGCCGAATAAAAGGAAATAAAGTCGCCATCAGAAAGAACATTGAAACCAATACAAAAAAAGCCTGCGTCCTTGCCGAAGAACTGGGACATCATTTTACCACTGTCGGAGACATACTGAATCAAGACGAGGTCAGCAACCGCAAACAAGAACGTGTGGCCCGCGGATGGGCCTATAATAAGCTCGTTCCTCTGGAAGACATCAAACACGCTTACCGGTCCGGTTACATCGAGTTATATGAAATGGCTGAATATCTGGAAGTTGATGAAAGTTTCCTAAAAGAATCTCTGGAATATTACCAGCAGAAATACGGGCCCGGCTTATTTCAGGAAAAGGAAGCGGACATGCTTTCGGACCTGTTGAAAATACTAGAAGAAAGAACGTGATACAATGGAGCATATCCAGGTGATCCTTTTAGATCTGCCCGCTGCGGTGCCCGGACTCACCATCAGAAATGAGGATGACTCTTACACTATTTTTATCAATGCCCGGCTGAGCAGCGATATGCAGTGCAAAGAGTATGATCGACAGATCGGGTATATTGAGGCACAGAATTACGATAAGATATATGATGTAAAAATATTGGAGCATATTGGACAGGTCGGCTAAAAGTGGCATATTGAAAAAATGTTTATATCCCATTGGAGGGGGTAAGATTGAAGCAGTGTTCTGTAACGGCTATATAAGGCCCTTGGGAACCGCTGAACACCTAAATAGTTAATTTAAGGGGAGAGCTTTCAATTATTATGGAGATTTGAATGCTTAAAGGGGTTTAGGGATTATCCAATCGTTACCGTTATAGTATTATTTATATTTTTAGGAGGAATTATGAGTAGTAATTCGAAATTGAACACCTGCAAATCTTGCGGGCAGGAGATCGAAAAAACGCAAAGACATGTCCTTCCTGTGGGGCAAAAAACCGTAAGTCGCTCTATAAACGGTGGTGGTTTATCGTAATTGTCATAATCGTTGTACTCGGCGTTATCGGCAGCGCTCTTGGCGGAAACAGTGAGTCAGGCCAAAGCGCAAATGAAACTCAAAACGCAACACAAGCCGAAACGCAAGCGAAAGAAACAACTGAGACAAAACCTGCTGTCCCAGCAGAATACAAATCCGCACTTAATAAAGCAAAACTGTATTCTGATACAATGTACATGTCAAAAGCGGGCCTCTACGATCAGCTTACATCCGAATATGGCGAACAGTTTTCTGCGGAAGCCGCACAATATGCCATAGATAATTTAGAAGCGGACTATAAGAAAAATGCTTTAGAAAAGGCAAAGCTGTATCAAAATGAGATGAGCATGTCTCCCGAAGCCATAAGAGATCAGCTTACATCAGATTACGGTGAAAAGTTTACGGAGAAGGAAGCTGATTATGCCATCAAACATTTAAATGTCAACAGAAAATCCGTCTTTATGGATAAAAGCTGTGGCTTGGAGGGGTCTGTTTTGAATTGTTTCCCGCTAAATGGGCAGATTTCAAAAAATGAACCGCTCAGACCGTTGCAAGGTTACCCATATTCTTCTTAAAACAAGGGAATATGGGTAATTTTTCATATGGCTGCTTGACTGAGCGCAGTTTTGTAACAATCACCGTATTTACCTGTATTTCTGCCTAATGAGCCAGCTTCCTTTTGTGTCTGAGCCACTTCGAGCAATATAACCTTTACGCTTCAGTTCTTTAATATTTCTTTCTATGGTGCGAGTTGTTACGCCAATCTTCTCAGCCAGCTCAGCAATTGTTACCGTTGAATTATTTTCCATCATTGAAATAATGATATTTTCCCTATTACTTAATTTCTCTCCGACATTCTCTCCGACATTCTCTCCGACATTCTCTCCGACATTCTCTCCATTACGAATTGTGGCACATAGCATGAAAGCCTCGACTTTATACTCCGGAGCCGGCAAACCGGCATCCTTCATTTCATCATACATACGGTCTATACCTTCACCAAACTCTCGAACGTATTCATATTCATGAAGCAATTCGGCAATCTTCGGATTTCTGGAAAAATGCACCTGCCTCATATTGTTCAATCGAACAGTTCCTGGCAGAGTCCCCGGGCTTTCTACCGTCAAATGATCATCAAACATTTTTATTTGGATGTCCGTTCCCTTAATGCTATAATCTCGATGCGCAACAGCGTTAACAATCAATTCTTTCCACACAAACTCCGGGTATTCCGAATCCGTTACAAATCTTCCGTCATCACCCAGATATGTATGCTCTTTGATCTGACTGCGCACAAACTCGATTGCATCATGTGTCACATCAAGAATTCTTCCAACAAAAATTCTATCCTTGATCACATTCATTTTCGTCCCTACTTTTGCCTCGGTTCCCTCATACCGTATAAACCTTACCCTTGCACGCGGAAAGAAGTTTTGCGGATCTTTTCCGAAAAGCAGAATTGCTGCTCCGCTCATCTCTTCTTTCCCGCCATGGGAAATCATAAACGTTTTATTCTTTCTTATATACTCTTCAGGCGATTTTCTATAGCCAATCTTCTCGCAATATTCTTTGACTAACTCCATGTTAATATCGCTAATATCTGAATCTGCAACCGGTTCATTTTCATAATAGCGAGCGCCTTTAGAATACAACTGCTGTAAACGTTCATCAAAGCTCAGCTTCTTTGATTTATCTCCTACACGAAGAAATGCTTCGTCCCTATGATTCGTATGCAGCTCTGAACTTTGCTCGACAAATATTAATAGCAGATGATTTGGTTTTCCCAAGCTATCAATACAGTCAACGATTTCCGTAGTCACTTGAATAGATGGTTTGCAAAAGTCAAACGGAGCGCGAAAAATTTCATTGATATTCTTTGTATAGTCATCAATACCGGTAATTATTCCATTGTCTTCAATACCTATAGCCAGTAATCCACCATCCGCATTAGCAAAAGCAATAAGATGCGTAGCAAGCCCTGTGGCTTCAATCCTTGCACTCTTCCGGTCAAACTGCTGTCGCTCCGTAGTCGTACACATACCTTCAATTGTCATATTCCTGAAATTCATTCCATTCCCTCACCCGTTAAAAATGGATCTAATAGACTTAATATCTCCCATTTGTATACCATACATACATTATAGCGTATGGAAAGATTAATTTGTGGAATATTTTCTAAACACCCATAGGCTTTAATAAAATAGGGAACAAATCTTAGTCATTACTGCTTGATCATTATAATCCTTCTAGGTAAAGATACTTCTTATTTTAGTCACGTAGTTACTATTTTGCGTTTATAAAATCATACTCTCCCAAATGTCTCAAATGCTGCTCGCATTCATAGATAGTGTCATATTCATGAATGTACACGGGTTTGGTCAGAGAAAATGATTTGGCCAAAACAGGGCAGTATGGAAGATTAGCAGATTTATGTTGTCCACTTGTCGGAAAGACATAGTTAAAACCCATGTCGGAAGCTTTAACAGATGCGCAGGAAAAATAACGTATTCCAATCAACTGATCGTATTCATCATCTTTATTTGCGCTAATTTCACTACGCACCCACTGCATTAGCAACTGTGGGATAATATATTCGGCTGCAAAAGGATCTTTCTTGTTTGTCCTTATATAAGAACAGGCAGCAATCAAAGGATACCAAAGCAAATAAGCAGCTCTAACGCCTTCACCTTCCAATAATTGGCGATAGGTGTGTCTTTTATTATTACTCTCTATTTCCACAAAGTCCTGTGGTTTAATACCCAACTCAATTACTCGAATATTAGTATTTGTGTATTCACGATCTCTCTCGAGTTTGAACAGGGATGCTAACGCAAAATCTTGATGCAAATTCAAATGTATTTCTTCACAGCATAAATTTAACGAGGTTCCTAAATATAAACTTGGGTATCCGGCTATACTGTATCGGCTTGTTGATACCTTTGACCTGAGATTATATGGAGTATGAAACACACGTACTCTTTTATAAGGCCTGTTATCATCAACACGAGCAACACGAAAAAGTTGTAAGCCGCCATCTCTATCATAATAACTATCTGATCTCTTAAACTGTTCCACAATGCTTTTGTGATAAACATTTAAGGGTTGTTCCATTAAACGCCGCATAACTTGTTCAAATGTTCCATAAGCTTTTGATGGGAACCCATTTAAATAATGATTCAAGGTTCTCGTCAACAGACCACAAGTTTTTTTTATATTACTTACATCCAGACGAATACAATTTGAATAGGGATTTTTTTCATTAGTAAGTGATTCTAATTTTTTGATATAAGAATTAAATAAAGCCCCCAAAGTCAAAGAAAAATCAGAACCATCCCATCGAATTGGTAGAGCCAGTCGCTCGTCACTTAAAATGTGCTTAAAAGTAGAACCAGAAATATCAATAATCATGATGCGCCTCCTGTGTTAATTGCCTTTGTAACCTTCTACGTATATTGTTATTTTATTAATAAAATGGCCAAAAACATAAACAATCCCGGAAGCAAGTACCTCCAGGATTGTGGATACGATGGTGGAGATGGCGAGAATCGAACTCGCGTCCGAAAGCACTTCCACGGGAGTTTCTCCGAGCGCAGCTTTTGATTTAAAGTTTCGCTTCCATGAGCGCCCAAAAGCAGGCTCTCATTTCAGCTATCCTGTTGTTCCCCTATGCTACCAGGAGCTCACATAGAGTTTTCCTGTATGTTTGACGTCAGGTTCCAAGCCTACAGGTGAACCTGGGCTGACGTTCGCGCAGAACTACGCTGCTAATGCGAAATTGTTGTTTGTTTTTTTAGCGTTTATATTTAACGTGCCCCTTTTAACGCAGACTGGGCAAACTGCGGCTCGCTGCTCCGGCTTCACTGCCCCCGTCGAAACCAAAGACATCCCCAAATTGCGGCGGAGGAATTCTCCGCCTTTGGTTAATTTAATTATACCACAATATCGTAAAATTAAAACTAATCTTCCTTCACTGCTGATATTTTTTCTTCCAATTCGCTGATCAGATCCATCTGGGCCTTGATGTCTTCACACATTGCCCCCACTGCGGCATCCACAGCCACGCCTTCCGTATACTGGTCAAAATAATACTGCCCGATCTTCTTTTCCGTTGCTGAAATCTCCGATTTAGCTGAACTGATCTTGGCTTTCAGCTTGCCGATCTCAACCATGTCACCGGCTTTGTCGGCCGCTTTGCTTGCCGTGTTTTTCGCGGCTTTTCCCGCTTTGTTTAAAAAATCCTGCATATTCGGCACCTCTCTTACTTTCTCATAGCCTGCTGCATTCTTCTGTCAGCATCTCTCTTGGCAATCGTGTTTCTCTTATCGTAATCCTTCTTGCCCCGGGCAACGGCTATCTCCAGCTTTGCCCGCCCCTTTTCATTAATATACATCCTGAGGGGCACCAATGTCAAACCTTTTAGCGTCGTATACCCAATAAGCTTGCGAATTTCCTGCTTATGTAACAGCAGCTTGCGCGGCCGCAGCGGGTCCACGTTGAACCGGTTGCCGTGCTCATAGGGACTGATATGCATTCCGTAGATAATCATTTCCCCATTTTCGATTTTCGCATAGCTCTCTTTAATATTTACCTTTCCCTGGCGGATGGATTTAATCTCCGTGCCAGTCAGCACAATCCCCGCCTCGTAGGTTTCTTCTATAAAATAATCGTGTCTGGCCTTTTTGTTATTGGCCACTACTCTCTTTTCACTCATAATCCTCATCCATCTTACTTAAAACAAACTTTTCCGATCAGTTCGCTGATCTTCAATTGGCCTACAGCCTGGTCCCGGCTGTCCAGCACCGCGCTTCTGTTGTCGCTGAGCACGAAGACCTTGCCCTTATCAACCGTAACCTTTTCCATCGAGTCCATATAGACGGGATCTGCGGCATACTTGTCAAAAAGCCGCTCGTTGATATACAGAGCGCCATCCCTGATTTCCACCCGGTCGCCCGCTGTGGCCACAACCCGCTTGACCAGCGTGCTCCCTTCGCCGTCCTCACTGTACACGCTGCATGGAAAAGCCACCACGTCTCCCTGCCCGGGCTGCCCGAAAAGATAGGCGGTTTTGTTGATCAACACATGATCGCCCTTCGTTATCGTTGGGTCCATGGAATCTCCCTGGATCGAAAGCACGGAAAAGGCGCAGGTGACAGCAAGCGCCGCGAGAATTCCCAGGAATCCTGCGGAAAAGTAAGCAATCCATTTTTTACGTCCGGTTTTCATTACACATCGTTTTCCTTTTTTTATTGTACGGCCTGATTCCCGCTCACATTGCTGCGGATATCCTGCGCATATGTACGAATATGTATGAAACCTGCGTGATTTAGTATTTAGTAAAGCCCTCCGATTTCATTGAATGGATACAGTCTGACAAAAGCCTTGCCCATGACCCTGCTTTCATCCACGCAGCCCACTTCCTCGGAACGGCTGTCCACGCTGACTCTCCTGTTGTCACCCATGACAAACAGCTGGCCGTCTGGCACTTTGAAGTCGGTCAGATCTCCCATGGTCTCACCCTCAAGCGTGTAGTCCTCCTGAAGTTCGGTACCGTTGAGAATGACCTTTCCGTCCTGAATGGTTATGGTGTCTCCCGGCAGGCCGATGATCCGTTTAATCAGCAGCTTTTTATCTCCCTTTTCGTTTTCCAGATCGGATCGAAAGACTATGATATCGCCTCGCTTTTCTTCTCCGAACCGGTATGCCTGCTTGTTGACCAGCAGATAATTATTTTCATACAGCGTAGGCTGCATGGAACTTTCTTTAACAATCGTCGGTTTTATAACCAGCGTAATGGCAATAACGATAACCAGCGCAATTAAAATATCTCTTATTAAGCCCTTCATAAATGCTAACTCCCTTATTTGTCTACTCTTCCCATGTCCGAAAACGGCCAGATGGAAAGCTGTACGTTCCCCTTTATCTCCCTCATGGGGACCGGTCCCAGCTTTTTATTGCGGCTGTCCGTATCGGACTGGCTGCGATTGTCGGAAAGCAGGAACACGTCATCCTCACTGACCGTTACTTTCAAACTGCCGTCAGCGCCTTTGATTCCGTTTTTCGTTACATATTCCTTACCGTTTCTGTAAACTTTCCCGTCTTTTATTTCAATCGTATCGCCGGGAAGCCCTACTACTCTGCCTATAATATTATCTTCTGAGACTTCCGGTGCCAGTGTTTTTTCCAAAACAACGATCTGACCCAGATCAGGCTTTCCCCGTTTGGCGGAATAAGAAGTTTTGGTGATAACTAAAACCTGTCCATCCTTAATGGTGGGTTCCATAGCAGTCCCCTCATTGATCTCGGGGGCAACGAACATAGTGAGAACAAACGCCAAAACACCTGCGACTATGTAGGGCCGGTATTTTCGCCTCCATGAGACCTTATCCTGATACTGGCTGTTCTGTGACATCTTATATTCTCCTCAACTCTATCTTAATCAAATAATTCCTTTTTTATTCTCTCAAAGGATGGCGGCAGCTGGGCGCGCACTACCTTTCCCTCCAAATACGCAAGAGGCGGCTCGCTTTTCCTGAATACCAGCTTTTCCGCGTGCAGAAGCTGGGTAGTCAGTCCAAATCTTTTTTTAACGGTTTCATTGGTTCTGCGGTTTCCGTATTTGACATCTCCTATGATGGGGAATCCCGCCTGGCTCAAATGGGCGCGGATCTGATGGGTTCTGCCGGTAATCAGCTCCACTTCAACCAGTGTAAAGCCTCCCTTTGTCCGCAGCGGCCGGGCAATCGTCTGCATCAGCTTGCCCTCTTCTGCGTCTTCAGGAAGCACTTTTACCAGATTGCGCGCTTCGTCCTTTTCCATGCGGTCGGCCAGAGTCAGAGGCTTATCCAATTTTCCCGCTACGATCGTCAGATACTGTTTGCTGATCCTGCCCCGCTCCCGAATCATCTTATTCAGAAGCTGCAGCGCGTCGCTTGTCTTTCCAAATAGCACCAGCCCTGTCGTGTTGCGGTCCAGGCGATTCACGGGAGACGGCACGAAGGTCCGTTCCCTGCCCGGATTATATTCACCCTTTTGCTGCAGATATCCGCAGACCTGATTGGCCAGCGTATTTTTCTTTTCCGCAGCATCGCCGTGGGTCAAGAGCCCAAAAGGCTTTTCCACAATAATCAGATTTTCATCCTCATAAGCGATCCCAAACTGTCTTTTGGCCGCAGGCATCTTCTTTGGCTTCAAATATTCATCGAGCTTTTCCTGGCTGACATAGAGGCTGAGTTCATCGCCCTCTTCCAGCACCGTATCGATCCCGGCACGTTTTCCATTGACCTTCACATCTTTTCGAATCAGTTTGTAGATGTGGCTCAGAGGAGCGTTTTTCAGATATTTTTTTAAAAAGCGATCCAGCCTCTGGCTGCTCTCGTTTTTTGTTATTGTTAATTTCACCATAAAATTTATTATACAACAAACAGTCGGTAAAATATATATAAATATCCAATATGTGAAGAAAATTTCATAATTTTGAGTTTGAGAAACGGGTCGAAATATGGTACTCTATTGAAGAGGTATTTGTGAAGGAGATTGTCCCATGAATAAAATAAAAGACTTTTTTTATGACAAAAATGATATCATTGTTGCTTTGATTATATTGGTTGCCGCAGC
Source organism: Anaerovorax odorimutans (assembly GCF_024459955.1). Taxonomy (GTDB): domain Bacteria; phylum Bacillota; class Clostridia; order Peptostreptococcales; family Anaerovoracaceae; genus Hominibacterium; species Hominibacterium odorimutans_A. The sequence goes on along the minus strand of NZ_JANFXK010000010.1, from coordinate 117,668 downwards.
GTTCATCATATACTTGCGCATCGGCAATATCATGGCTTATCCGCAGACTTTGGTAGACGCTGCCACCACACAGCAGAGTACTGCCGCGGATCCGTCAGCCGAATCCTCTTCGGCAGCGGCCGCTGCTCCCACCGAAACAACCGCGGCTCCAACTGACGCGACCACTGCGCCGGCAACCCAGCCCGCGACTCAGCCTACCACCGCCGCACCGACCGAAACGACTGCGGCTCCAACCAACGCACCGACATGATTTGCGCATATTGCTGACGGCTCCGTTGAAAAAAGCCTGCGAAACGATCAGAATGCGAGTTCCGGTTTCTCACGGGTTCCGATATCCACAGGCCGTCTTTTTAATATTACGACTCAAGCAGCTCGATTATTTTCTGTAATCGGGCTTTTTGCTGCCCATTCATCGTAGCAGCCAGGGCTTTGAGCGTCTGCATTTGCTTAGCATAAGTTTTCTTGTCTCTCTTTATCACTGTTTTAATCTTCTTAATTTCTCTGAGAATCTCCTCGTCGCTCTTTCCCATATATTCCTTGGCCTTCGCTTCCGCCGATTCCTCCGGCAGCCCCAGCTGCCTGGCTAGATCCATAAGCACTTTATTGTCCATGTTACCCTCCGTTTTTACAAATTTCTACTACCACATATATATGCGCCAATCCTGCACAAAGACATAATATTTCACATAATATATTAAAGTTTATGAATATGGAGGTTACATAGATGAATCCTTTAGCTTTATTATTACTGGCCGCGGCGGCAGGCGGAGGCCGTATACCCGGTATGTCCGGCATGTCCGGCGGCGGTGCTCCCATCAAGCTGGACGCGGTGCTCGATCAGCTGCACGGCGCTGTCAATACTCTGGAGAAGGTCAGTGAACTGAGCCGCATGGGCAGCAGTCTCACCGGCTCCGTTTCGCTTCCTGCCCCGGCCTCAGCCCATATCCCCCTTCCCGCGGAACCGGTTCAGGAGCCGGACTTTGCGCAGCAGCCCGCCGCGCCTTCCCTGCCAAACATCGATCTGCAGAGCGCGATGCAGACCCTGGGCCCTATTTTATCCATGCTGGGCGGCGGCCAAAATTCCAAATAAATCAATAAAACAGTAGGTTTTTTCCTCCTTTCGGTGTATAATAATGATATTATGATTATGAAATAGGAGGATCGATATGGCTTTAGTAACTACAAAAGAAATGTTTGCGAAAGCATTAAAAAACGATTATGCGATAGGTGCTTTCAATGTAAATAATATGGAGATCATCCAGGGGATCGTTGAGGCCGCGAAAGAAGAGAATACCTCTCTGATCCTGCAGGTTTCCGCAGGCGCGCGCAAATACGCCAAGCCTGTATATCTGGTAAAACTCGTTGAGGCCGCCATTTTAGATACCGGCCTTGATATCGCGCTTCATCTGGACCACGGCGAAGATTTTGAAATCTGCAAGAAATGTGTGGACGATGGATTCACTTCCGTTATGGTCGACGGTTCCAAGCACCCCTTTGAAGAAAATATCCGGCTGACAAAAGAGGTCGTGGATTATGCCCACAGCAAGGGCGTAGTCGTTGAAGCCGAATTGGGCAAACTGGCCGGTATTGAAGATAACATCAACGTGGATGCCCGTTCCGCTACCTTTACCGTTCCTGAGGAAGCTGCCGAGTTCGTAGAAAAGACAGGCGTTGACTCTCTGGCCGTTGCCATCGGTACCAGCCACGGAGCATATAAATTCAAGGGTGAGCCATATCTGGATTTTGAAAGACTGAAAAAGATCCACTCCCTTATTCCCGATACCCCGCTGGTTCTCCACGGAGCATCCACCGTACTGCCGGAATTCGTAAAGAAATGCAACGAATACGGCGGCGATATCCCGGGAGCACAGGGCGTTCCTGAGGACATGATAAAAGAAGCCACCAAGCACGGCGTATGCAAGGTCAATATCGACACGGATCTGAGACTTGCCATGACCGCAGAGATCAGAAAGCACTTTGCGGAGCATCCTGCCGATTTCGATCCCAGAAAATATCTTGGACCTGCAAGAGATGCCATCAAAGGCATGGTACAGCACAAGATCAAAAACGTGCTCAACGCATCCAACATTAAATAACCAGGCAAAAAAACGCACAGACGGATCAATTCGATTCGCATGTGCGTTTTTCATTTATTTTCCCATAGGGGCTATATGCTCCGGCAGACCTGTTCAAACTGCATATCTATACGGACCATAGTAAACTTGCTCCAATGATAGGCGTTGTTTTCCAGATACCTTCCCTTATACAGATCAAATGCATGCTGATAGGATTTGGTATCGCTTTTTTCCACGCTGCGCTCAAAATCATAGAGATCACATTCAAAAGCATCAACATTAACCCTTTGACTTCCCCTTGATCCCTCCAGCAAATGGCTCAGCCCGCAGCGGCCGAGTTTTTTTCTCAGGTTATGCAGGGTAGTATGGTAGTTGGACGCGGCTTTTTCCGCATCGGCTTCGGGCCATAATGTTTTCTGTATCTTTTCACTGCTCACATTATCGCCGCGGCTGTCCACCAGAAAAGCCAGCAATTCCTTGGTTTTGGAATTCTTCCAGGGAATCGTAACACCTCTCACGGCCACCTCAAAGGAACCGAAGGTCCGAATATAGACCTGATTCCCGTTCTTCCGGCTGTTTTTTTCAATCAGCTTTTCAATGGCTTCTTCCAGCCGTTCTTTTTTTATGGGCAGGGTAAGATAGTCGGAAACCTCATATTCAAAGGCTTCCACCGCAAATCTTCCACTTTTGGAAACAAATATAATCGAGAGGGACCGGTTCAGGCCCCGAAGGATCTTCATGAATCTGAGATCATCGCAGGCCTGGGAATCCACATCGACAACGATGCCCCCAAAGCTGCCCTCCTTTTCTGCGACAAAAGAAAGGGCATCCACCGGATCCGTATATTCATATACCTTGATCTGCGGATCAATTCGTTCTATGTGTTTGGCTATCAGTAAAGCCAGTCGTTTCCTTTGGCTGAATACTACAATGCTTTTCATATTATCTCTCTTCGCTTTACTTGTTTTTATAAGTCTTATTCTTCTTTTTTCGGAAATTGCAGAACAATGCTCAGCCACCCGAAAACCGGTCCCAGCAGATTGCCGATCACAGCCCACAGGCAGCAGCTGAGTATTGGACCGCAGGGCAGATCCGGAAAAGAGCCGATGGCATACAGGGCAAACATGCTGGAATAAGCGTTGAATGCCGGAAGGCTTGCGGAAAAAATCGGAATACGCAGAGAGCACATGAGCAGGAAAACGGTCAATGCGACGAATACAATCATGTTGGGCATTCCGGTAAAACCCAGTCCATCAAAGACGTCCATGAGCCATATACATGCCGCCGCCAAAAGCGCTCCCGGGAAAACGGCCGGTACAATCTGTTTGAACGCGCTGGGGACCGCCCCCAGAGCAAAATACCAGGCCCATCCGATAAACAGCGCCCAGACAGGCAGTCCCAAACCTGAAATCGTGACCAGGCAGGAAACGCCGCCCAAAACGCCTACAACTACTTCGATAGGAATCCTTGGCTTCATAGCTGGTCCTCCTTAAACCTGGGCCGGCCTGTGAAAGGCCGGCCCCTCCGGCTTATCAGTCCACTTCTGCCAGGAGTTCTCCCGTCTTTACGGTTTGTCCTTTTTCTACGTAGATTTTTTTCACCGTTCCGTCAAAATCGGCGGGGATCTCATTCTCCATCTTCATGGCTTCGAGAATAATAACTACCTGGTTCTCTTTAATCTGATCTCCTTCTTTAACCTTCACTTCCCATATAGAGCCGGGAAGCGGCGCTGTAATCCGATATCCCATAATCGTCCATCTCCTTATCCATATAGTTTAAACAATTTTGAAAAGGTTTGCAATCTCTACCTGATTTTGCTCCAGAACCTCCTTTACGACTTTGGCTTCCTCCACAGCATTTGGAGCATCGCCATGGATGCATACCGTGCAGGCATCGATATCAATCATTTTGCCTTTGATGGTAGCGATCTTTTTCTGCGTTGCTACGGAAACTGCCCGTTTGGCGACCTCCTGCGGACTTCTGGCGATCTTCGTACGCTCTATTACCCAATTACCCTCTTCATCATAGCTCAAATCAATGAGCGCTTCGCCCACCATTTTCAGCCCCATTTCTTTTCCCTTGCCAAATGCAGGCGTGTTCGGCGGAAGCATGATATACAGCTCCGGATTATAGTCTTTCACAGCCTGCAGGAACGGTTCTATGTACTGTTCATATTCCGACACCATCCGGTACAGAATTCCGTGGGGCTTTACGTGCTGAAGCTTCAGGCCATAGGTCTTCGCTACGCCGTCAATGGCCGCGATCTGGAAGAGTGTATCGGCCCTCAGTTCCTCAGGCGTAATGTCCATCTGACGCCGCCCGAACCCCTGTTTGTCCGGCAGCCCGATATGCGCGCCTACCGCTACATCGTATTGTTTTGCCCATTTGATCGTCTGTTCCATCACCGACGGATCACCGGCGTGGAAACAGGTGGCAACGTTTGCTGAGGAAATGTATTTCATCAGCTCTTCATCACTTCCGAGCGTATAACGGCCAAAGCTTTCTCCCATGTCAACATTTACATCGATTTTAAGCATTTTCAAAACCTCCTTACACCAGGATCGAATCCATCGACAGCCACTCTCTCTGAGCCTTTCTCGCTTCGATGGCTTCCTCCAAAGTGGATAAAACAAATTTAGCGCAGTCCCTGTCCGGCGCAGCCTGGCCGATCTTCCACAGGTCTGCGTTGATGACATTGCCGCAGCACATGAATCCGCCTAAGGTTGGCCCGTCTGCGGTCAGCAGCGACGGCGTGTTCCCCGTAACGTTAATGGCACCTCTCATATTGTACGCATGGTCGATAATATTGGACGGATGCGAACCTCCGGCTCCCCCGTCCTCCCTGGCAAAGAAGTAATCGGGCAGCGGATCCAGCCTGCAGGCTGAACGATTGGAATTGACCGAGAATTTATGTCTGGCGCTGAACAGATAGTCCATTCCTTCTTCTGTCACAAAATCCGGATAAGCGTTCATCCCCGGAATCAGGCGCAGTTCAATCTCATTGGAATATTCGGGAATCCGGTCCGCTTTTACTTTCCTTCCCACCAGCTTGTCTTCGGGTTCTTTAAGCTCACCGAATTTTATCACATCGTCGGTCTTCAGGGGCCGGCCTTCAAATCCTCCGTATCCGCCGAACAGGCAGGTTGATTTGCTGCCAAGGTATACCGGCACATCAACCCCGCCGGCAGCCGTCAGGTACGCACGAAAGCCCTTTTCGCCATAGGTTCCGAATTTCAGCTTGTCCCCTTCCTTTACCTTTATGGATTCCCACATGGGGATTTCCCTGCCGTTGATTGTGGGTTTCAAATCCGCACCGGTTACGGCAATCACCGTGTCCGCCTCAAAACGGGCGCTGAACATGCCCACGGCGATTTCAATACCGGCTTCGCCGGGCTCATTGCCCACCAGCAGATTTCCCAGTTCGAGGGCTACGTTGTCCATAGCTCCTGCCGGCGCCATTCCCGCGCCCAGATAGCCCAGCCTGCCCGGCCAGTCTTCCACAACAGCCTGTACGCCTCCTTGTATGATTCTCAACATCTTCTGTCATACCTCCTTCCTAAAGTTTTGGAGCTTTTGCAAGTCCCGCGGTTCTCTTAGCATTGAAACGATCTGTCTCTGCTTTAATCTCATCGGAATTCAGCCAGTCGATATAGTCCTTGACAATAATCTGGCCGTCTTCAATATCGTACTGATAGTCCGTCTTGTCATGGACGTGTTCATAGATGTCCAGTACCTCTTTCTCCGATACCTCATAGAATTTAATTCTGTCCGCGTTCCGATACAGGAACGGCGTATCCGCAAACTGGGGATGCTTCATGGCAAACTGGAAGGTCGGTATGGTTCTGCCCATCAGCTGATACCCGCCTCCGGTCGGCGTTGTATACGTAAAAGCGCATGGCCCGCCCAGCCCCACTGCGCCTTCCGGAGTCCAGGTCCTCGGCGGATTGTACTTGGGCACTACAAGGGCGCATCTTGGGTCCAGGGGCCAGAAAAAACCTCCGCCCGGCCAGAATCCGCAGCCGCTGTTGAACCACTCGGTTTCCATAAACTTTTCTTTCGCCTCCTGTACTGTGACACCGTTGCATTGGGCAATATACTCAAGGTTGTATCCGTTTTCGCAATTGGGAGCATCGGCGCGGATCAGCTGAAGATATTTTTCTACGGCTTTCTTGGTCTCCGTATCTTCAAAGGCAACCGGCAATTTAATCAGTCTGGAGGGGATAACCATTTCTTCCAGGGAGTTCAGCTGCTCTTCACATTCCGCGATCTCATCGATCAGCTTATCAATATCCAGTACTGTGGAATCGAAATGGAACATATTGGTCCTAAGGCCGGGAACTGTCTCAATGAGCCCTTCGATCTTTTTTTCTTTTACCTGGGCGTCGATTGCGAGTATGCGGAAGGAATCCGGCACGTACAGACGCTGTTCATATCCGTATTCCACCTGCAGAAAGCCGTCTCCTGCCTGCCGGAACAGCACTTCCGTCCGTGCGTCCGTCGGAGGCAGGGACCTCAGTATGGTAGAATACGCTTTTTGTTTTTCATTCATTTTTTTCCTCCTTCTTTCGAACAAAGTTGGCTCCGCCGATTCTTTTCAGCGGTAGACTTTGTTGATATTCCAGAAATATCAACTGGTTGGCAAATCAAATAGTCAAAAAAACATCAGCATTAAACTTTAAGGTTTATTTAAGGTTATTGTACCTTAGGCAGACTGCCCTGTCAATTTATTTTCAGAATTTTGGTAATATTTTGTTAATATTTTATGGTACTAAAAAAACGGGTCCAAGAGCCCGTTTTTTTATCACAAATATTCTTTGTCTGTCATTCAATTACAGTTTATTGAATTCTTCAATCAAATGGTTTTTCATCTCCCATAATTCTTTGGAAAGGTCCACATAATACGTCTGCGGCTTTTCAAAGCGCAGAGTCTCATCCCAGAGAGTGGCTACCTGCCTGCTGCAGTATTCTTTAATTTCATCGATGGAAGGACTGTCATAGACACATTTGCCTTTATCGAATATCTGCACCCGCAAATTTTTGGCATAGAAATTATCCAGCTTTTTTCGTTTCCAGATGGCCTGCGGATCAAAGATCACGTAGCCGTCTCCCGCCGGCGCCGGCTCACCGTCCAAAGTAATAACATCAGCCATGGCCTTGTCCGTATCCCTGTCGAAGAGACGATATACAGTCTTAAAGCCAGGGTTGGTAATTTTTTCTACGTTTTCACTGATCTTGATCTTGGGGATCATCACGCCGTCCTTTTCCAGAGCTGACAGCTTGTATACGCCTCCGAACACCGGCTCGGACTTGGAAGTAATCAGTCGTTCTCCCACGCCGAAAGAATCAATGCAGGCGCCTTCCACGATTACATCCTGTATGATATATTCATCCAGAGAATTGGAAACCACGATCTTACAGTCCTCATGGCCCGCTTCGTCCAGCATCTTTCGCGCCTGCTTGGTCAGATACGCCACATCTCCGCTGTCAATACGGATACCCTTATTCTTTGGCTGCATCTCATCAAAGACGCGGATCGCCGCCGGCACACCGGATTTGAGCACATTGTAAGTATCCACCAGCAGCGTGCAGTTATCCGGGTAGATTTCCGCGTATTTGCGGAAGGCCTCGTACTCGCTGGGATACATCTGTACCCAGCTGTGCGCCATAGTACCCAGTGCGGCCACACCGTAGTCCCGGTCTGCGATAGCGCATGCCGTGCCCGCGCATCCGCCTATATAAGCGGCTCTTGCCCCGTAAATGGCCGCCGATACACCGTGGGCTCTTCTGGTTCCGAATTCCATGACCGGCCTGCCGCCGGCGGCCCTTACGATGCGGTTCGCCTTTGTCGCAATCAGACTCTGATGGTTAATCAGCAAGAGAATCATCGTTTCCACGAACTGCGCCTGAATCACCGGCCCTCTCACTGTGACCATGGGTTCTCCCGGAAAGATCGGCGTTCCTTCCTCAATTGCCCAGACATCACATACAAAATCGAAATTTCTCAGGTATTCTAAAAAGCGATCGCTGAACATGTCCTTTTCTCTCAGGAACTCAATATCTTCATCTGTAAATTTCAAGTTGTTCAGATAGTTTATAACCTGCTCCAGCCCGGCCATGATGGCATAGCCGCCTCCATCGGGGTTCTGTCTGAAGAACATGTCAAAGTAGGCGATGTCATCAGCCATATCCGACTCAAAATAGCCGTTTGCCATGGTTATCTCATAAAAGTCGGTAAGCATCGTCAGGTTCAGTTTCTCAATCATCGGGATAATTCCTCCGTTTTTCCTTTCTCTTTAATTACAACGCAAGCTGCCGCGACCACAATGATCCCGCCTATGATCTGCAGTCCGGAAATGGATTCGTTCAAAAGTATCCATCCGAAAAACGTGCTGGTGATCGGCAGGAAGTTGGAAAACAGTGCCGTAGAAGTGGGCCCCAGCACATGCAGCGATCTTACGGTAATCATAAATCCTAATCCGGCATTTACCAAGCCGAGATATATTATACCACCGATTATGGTCGGTGTAAAAGCCTGAAATGACGGCATGGTATGAATCGCGTACGGCAGGATCAACAGCGCCGTACAGATCAGCTGGGTACAGGTGAGCGTTATGCTGCTGTATCTGTCATGGAGCGAAGCGGTCAGGAAGTTATAGGCGTTCCAGGAAAAAACCGCTCCAAAGGCCAGAAGATATCCGACGATCCGTCCCTGAAAAAGCAGCTCAAAGTCCACGCCGATAATCAGAACAACGCCGAAGATGCACACGGCGATGCCGATGACCATAGCCTTGGTGACAGACCGTTTGAAGAGGACCTTTTCAATGATAATCGAAAACGCCGGCACAAATGCCAGCACAATGGACACCAGCGATACCGGAATATAATCCATAGCCGTATATTCACAGAAATAATAAATGATTTCACCGCAGATGGAGCATAGAATGAACAGCGGGATATCCTTTTTCCTTATAATGCTCTTTCTCTCTGTCTTTAATTTGATGCAGAGGACCAGCACTAGGCCGATGGAATACTTTAAAAATAAGAGCGTCAGCGGTTCCAAAAGCACCAGGGCATGCTTTGCCACTACATAATCGAAGCCCCAGGCAATGACCAGAAAGGTCATGAGCATATAGGTCAGAGTTCTTTCCTTCTTTGCCCGTTTCGACTCTTCCGCACCGCTGCCGCTGCGATCATTGGTTTCTATTACTTCTGCTTTATCTTGCGTACACAAACTTTCACCTACTTTATACAGTTACCTTAACAATGCCGTTTGATACTCATTTTACATCGAAAAGTTGCAAATTGTAAACCCCTGTATGTCGATTCCTGTCAAATTTCCCGGTAAGAAAAGCTCTGTATACGTATTTTTTCTGCGCAAGGAACAGCAGCGGCCGCAAAAGCTTCCGCTGCTGTTCTTGAAAATGTTAAAAGGTAAAGATTTAAAGTGGCTGCTATTTTGCAGTAACTTTCCATTGATACGGATAACCGGTTCCCCGGAGGATCTCAAGATAGCGCTGCGGATCCAGCTGTTCCGCGAAAATCACACCGCGCTGCGCGCCTTCTGTGATCTGCTTTGCTCCGCATACGGCAGGAAGCGCTACATTGACCAGCGTCGTTCCGAACAGATCGTAGATCGGCTGGCAGGGAGTGGTCATCTGCGGACAGTCAACCAGACAGGTTACCTGCTTTCCGTCCTTTTCGCCCTTTACTTCCGCCTGCATGGACATAAATACATGTTTATCCGTGTATTCGAACTTGGACGGGTCTTCTGTCAGGAAGGCGTTGCCGGCCTTTGGCAGAACCGCCGCGCACACGTCGATCGGTTTAATTTTCGTGCCCTTTACGTCGATCTCTTCGCTGGAAGCCAGACCCAGACTTACAAGGGCAGCCGGATGGTAGCATACGTAGTACTTAAAGTCACAGTACTGCAGTCCTTTTCCGATAGTCAGCGGCAGAGAATAAGGTTCCTCGTGAGAGTGGTGAGATACCAGCTTTTTCCCCACTGGCTCTTCAAAAGGCCACTCTTCGATTCCTGCGTAAGGCTCTACATATCCGTATTTGCCTTCATCAAAGCAGATGGCGCTGTCAGCACAGTCTTTGAGGGCCTGAATCGGCGCCCAGCCCGGATTCCAGGGAACAATGATATCATCGTACTGTCCGCCTCCGGTCTTAGCTTTTCCCAGCCGAATCTTAATGCTGTCGACCTTATCCATTTTATCGGTCTGCTCGCGGATGAGCACATTGATGAATCCCGGAGCCATGCCGCATCCCAGGAGAGCGGTCAGTCCTGCGGCTTCAAAGTCCTTGCACAGTGTCAGCTCTTCTCTGGTCTTGCCAGCTGCGATTTCTTCCCAGAATGGGGTATCGAAAGCGGAATTCACATAATGGGCCTTTGCTGTGAGCGCGCCCTTCATTACATAAGTCGCCATCCAGGGCATTACGAAGTCCATGACTACGTCCACGCCCTCCGCCAGCTGAGCTACTTCTCCCGATTTCGTGGCGTCCACAGCCGCCACCTTGATTTTAGGACTGTCTATCTTATCCGCCACCTTCTGTGCAACGGACAGGTCCAGATCCGCGAGGCGAATCTCTTCTACAGCGTTATCTCTGGCTAAAATTGATGCGCAAGGGCCTCCCTGGCCGCCTGCTCCTACGATTAAAACTTTCATTAGCCTGCTCCTTTCCTACTAACGATCTATGATCTATCTTCCCTGGTTTACCAGCTCTTTTTTCATAGCTGCGTCCCAGTCGTCGCTTCCCAGCAGTTCCTGTTTGGTTACTCTTACATACATTTCACGCTTAGCTGCTTCTTCAAAGAAGGGAACCGGCGGAATGCACAGCTCAGGTGCCAATGCGCCCTTTGCGGTGATGACGCCTTTTCTCAGCAGCTCTGTCGCCCATGCGGCCGCTCCGCCGATGTATACCTGCGCGCCCATCAGTTCCGGCCATTCCTTAACCGGTCTGCAGATCATATCCAGCTCATACTGAACCTTCTTGCCGTCCTTCGTTCCAATGGCAACGGTCTTGATTACGTCGCAGTCATTAATCTCTGCGTTAGGATCGTCCGGCTGCAGTTCCATCAGCTTCTTAAGAATTTTAACCGGTTTGATATCATGGCCTTCAAAGTTAACGGTTTCCTGCTTGCTGAATCCCAGACCGTGGAGGAATTTAAGCGTATTGAGCACTTCTTCGCTGAATCCCAGCTTGTATCTGCAGTTCTTCAGACCTTTATCTTTGAAGGATTCCGGAATCGTACCCTGTTCGGAGTGCATCAGATAATATGCGTACTGTTCGCCGATTGGTTTCGGATACTGAACCATAACGCCGCCGCTTCTCGGTTCTACTTCCACGTATTCGCCGTCGATGTACTGGATCGGCTTCATGTGGAATTCGTCCATGATGGTTTCGATGGAATATGTAACCTCAAAGGTCTTTTCGCTCTTGCCCCAGTCGTCGCAGCCGCAGAAGAAATCGATGGTGTCGATTGTATCCAGCTGTTCCGCTGCCCATGCCGCGCATACGTTGGTAACGCCCGGAGTTCCGCCGATACCGATGATCGCCAGCAGGCCGGCATCCTTGAACTGCTGATCATATTTCACCTGTTTTACAGTCTCTACATAGAGTCCGCCGATATCGATGTAATCTCTCTTGGCTTCCAGACAGGCTTCCATGATCGCGCAGTTATAGTAGTAATTTACAATATTGATGCAAACGTCATGCGCCTTGATCAGTTCCACAAGAGCAGGCTTATCGTTAACATCGCAGAACACCGGATCAACCCTGTGTCCGTATTTGGAGTTACACAGGTCCGCAACCTTTTTTGCCTGATTGACATCAAAATCTCCTAAAGTGATCTTTTCAATATTCTTATTCCACGCCAGATCCAAAGTTGTTGCAATACCCTGCAGTCCTGCGCCTAATACGAGTGCTTTCATTTTAAAATCCTCCTTTAATTCTCTTCAAAGTTTCTCTAACTATTTACAATGCGAATCCGCATATGATAAACCCAATAAATGCCAGTCCGGCGGAAATAATCGCGTATGGGAACTGTGTAAACGCATGTTCCAGATTTTCAATTCCGCAGGTCTGCGAAGTAAGTACCGTAGCGTCCGAATAGAAGCACGCATGGCTTCCGAAGGTTCCTCCGGAAATGATAGCGCCGAATACGACCAGCGGATTGGCCCCGCCTGCCAGTGCCAGCGGAATGAGGATCGGAACCGTGAGAGCCGGAATTCCCCAGTTGCTGCCTGTAACAAAGGACAGCCCCGCTACTACAATGAATGTGATTGCCGGGAACAGCGCTCCGTTCATGTACGGCAGTACGGCGTTGATTACAAAATCAGGCAGACCGATCCCATCCATGGAAAGCTTTACGGTCAGCGCTCCGATGGTGATGAACATCATTGGCACCATGGAAGCGAATCCGGAAGCAAAGGATTCGCAGAAATCTCCGAATGAAATGGCTTTGGTCGGCAGATACATGATGGCCATCACCACCAGGGCCGTCGCCAGGCCGATCAGCAGGTCATCGGTATATAAGGTCACTGCGATTACCACTGCCAGAGGAATGATAAAGTACAAAATGTGTCCCTGCTCTTCTTCATCAGAAATTCCTTTGTCTTCCATCAGCTTATCGAACTCCGTTATACCCTGATTGTATTTGTCGCTCTGCTCCGAGTAAACTCTTCCTGTTTCCTGTACCCGTTTATATGCTTTTTTCATGCCGAAGATTTTCGGTATGACACCCAGGATTACCAGCGGTACTACGATTACGGCCATCCAGCCGTATAAAATGAATGGAATGGATGACATATAAATGTCCATTCCGCTTCCGTAGGAAGCCATCCCCGCTTCGTCTCCGACTACGCCCGCATAGAATACGGCCCATGTGGAGAGAGGAATCAGCACGCAGACCGGAGCTCCTGTGGAGTCAATCACGTAAGCCAGCATTTCTCTCGGGGTCTTCTGTCTGTCGCAGGTTTCCCGAAGGGATGTGGATATAGTTAAGATATTTAAGTAATCATCCATAAATACGATAATTCCCAGTATCCATCCGATAATTAATGTTTTCTTCTCCGAGTTGGCGAACCTTCTCACAAATCTTCCGAAACCATAGGAGCCTTTCGATCTCTGCAGCAGGAAGGTATACCCTCCCAGAAGACCGAATACCAGGACCATCCATATGTTCTCAGCAGCTGTTGTGGAAAATCCGTCCAGCGTCGCACCCAGAACGCCCCATTTGTCTGTCATGAAAAAACCGATGACCGCACCGATCAAAAGTGCTTCAAAGGTCCTTTTCGTCACTAACGCAAAGATGATAATGACAATGGGAGGAATCAAGGTTAGTATTCCGAAATTATCCATATCGTTTTCCTCACACCTTTCTTTACTTCTCCAAGCAATAACGTCCGTTTCTTTCCGCCGCATGCAGGCTGCCCGGATATACTTGCGGAAATTTATGTGCACGCCCCTATATAGAGCAAGAACAGTGCCAACTCTCCCAAATGCTTCCAACCATTGAAATTCAGCCATTTTCAAAATTTTCTAAAAAACCTGCCAACTCCTAGAAGTTGTTTAAAAGCAACCGTTTCTTGCTGTGAAATTACAACTAATTTGTTTCCATTTTTGAAATCGTTGCAAAACAAAGAATTCTGACGGGTATTTCTGCTGGTTTTGGTTGCGCCAAGGCAACTAAATTGGTTGCTTCGATGCAACCAGGTTTTTCAAAATCCTGCGCAGAAGAGCCTTTTTGCAAAAAAACAGATCAATCCCGGGAAAAAAGTTTGATCTGTTTTTTAATTTTATTTTTGCGCGATATTGTATTTTTTTAATTTTCGGCTGATGGTGGATTTATTTACCCTGAGTTTTCTCGCCACTTCCGCGGCCGTTGAATACTTTTCCAGATAACTCAGCAGCAGCTCTCGCTCGTACTCACCCATCAGTTCTTCCAGGGACAGTTTTTCCTCCACCAGTATGTTTTTCGATCGGTCGCTGGCAAAGAGCAGATTTTTCACCTGCCTGGAAGTAATCTGTTCACCGTCGAAGCTGACGATCAATCGTTCGATCATGTTTCTCAGTTCACGGATATTTCCGTGCCAGGGAGCGTGCATCAATTCCGCCATGGCTTCCACGGATACCTGCTTTTTCGTGTGATATTCTTCGCAGAACATGCGTACAAAGTGTTCCGTCAGGGCGCGTATATCCTCTTTTCTCTCCCTGAGGGGCGGTACTTCAATGGGAACCACGTTGAGCCGGTAATACAGGTCTTCCCGGAAGGTCCCTTCCTCTACCGCCTGCTTGAGGTTCACATTGGTGGCCGCTATAATGCGCACGTTGACGCTGACAGTCTGCTTGCCGCCCAGTCTGCGGATCTCCTTTTCCTGGAGGACCCGCAGCAGCTTTGCCTGCAGGCGCATGGGGATCTCTGCGATCTCGTCTAAAAAGAGCGTCCCTTCCTGCGCCATTTCAAAGATTCCCACCTTTCCCTTTGTATCGGCCCCCGTAAAAGCGCCCTTTTCATAGCCAAACAGTTCCGATTCCAGGAGGTTTTCCGGTATGGCCGCGCAATTGATCTTGACAAACGGCTTTTCCGTCCGATTACTTTTGTTAAATATGTAGTCGGCGATCACTTCTTTTCCTACACCGGATTCGCCGCAGATCAAGACGGTCGTGTCCAGCTGAGCCACCCGCTCCACCGTATGGATGATCTCTCTCATCTTCGGGCTCTCTGCGATAATGTCAGGACTGCTGCCATTGCTTTTGGCTCTCAGGTACTCCAGCTCTTTTTTCTGTTTTTCCGAAAGCTCTTTGCTCTCTTCCAGGAGGCTTTCCAGAACCCTGGTTTCCGTGATATCCCTTTCCGTACATACCACCAGCCGGATTGTGCCGTCCTTGTAATAGGGCACCGCCGTCAGATAAATGCTGCTGCCGTCCCCCAGCGTCTGTATCATCCGGTACTCACTCTTTGTCTCCAGAGCTTTCAGCACCGAAGATTCATCCACGTACCCCTGTTCCAAAAGCTCCTGCATATTTTTCCCCAGGATCTCTTCCAGTTCCAGGCCTCCCGTGCGCTGAGAGTCCTTGTTTACCAACAGCACATTCCCCTCGCCGTCCGTAATGAACACGCCCACCTTAATCGTATTCATGATATTCAGGATCTCATCATAATATTCAACCAGCAGTTCTTCTTCCCTAAGTCTATCCATACGTGCCTCCTGTCTAAAATCAGATTATCCGGTATACACCGCCTCTCCGCCTACAATTGTCATCAAAACCTTCATGCCAAACATTTTATCCCTGTCAAAAGCACAGGCGAACGGGTTTTCTTCCAAAACCGCCAGGTCCGCCAGCATACCCGGACAGAGACTTCCTGTCTCCTTTTCTCTGCCCGCCGCATAGGCGCTGCCATAGGTGTACGCCCTGAGACTTTCGTGGACAGACAGCTTTTCATCCGGCGAGAAGCCGCCTTTCGGTTCTCCATCATCGGTCAAACGCGTCACTGCCCGGTAAACGCCTCGCAGCGGGTTCAGCTCCGTTACCGGATAGTCGGTTCCAAGGGCCAATACCGCGCCATTTTCGGCCAATGAACGGAAGGGCCAGGAATAGCGCATCCGCTCTTCTCCAATCATTCGATGAAACGGATGGCCATCGAAATCGTATTTCGGCAGATGATCCGGCTGCACGGAAGCGATCACGTTCAAATCGCCGAACCGTTTGATATCTTCCGGAGAGATGGATTCAATATGCTCGATGCAGTGTCTCAGGCCCCGTTCCCCAAGTGCGTCCCGGGCATAGGCAAAGGCATCCAGACCCAGCCTGACCGCCCCGTCGCCGCAGGCATGAAGCCGTACTTTGATATCATTTGCCGCCAGCAGGGCTACCCGTGCTTTGAGGACCTCCGGCTCGATCATCGGGCTACTGCGAAATTCCGGCATATCCGTATAAGGTTCCAGCATGAAACCCGTATGGCCCATGGGCGTTCCGTCAAGAAAATCTTTTACTCCGATAAACCGAAGCAGATCCGACGTATATTCTTCTCTGGCGCTGAAGATTTCCGTCAGGTCCTCCATCATCGCTATGCAGAAATTGATCCGTACCTTTAACCTGCCCTGCTCTTCCAGCAGCTTGTAGGCCCGGTCCGCGCGTATTCCATACAGAGGCAAGTCCCCTACGGATGTTATTCCATATGTATTCGCCTTCTCCGCAAAAGATTCCGCATAATCGGCCATTGATTCCAAACTCATGTCCTTTAGAATGCCCTTTAACATGGGAATTACCGCAGCTTCATGGACATAACCGGTCGGTTCGCCGTCGGAATTTCGGAAAAAACTCCCGTTTTCCGGATCCGGCGTGTCCCTGGTAATTTTAAATCTGCGCAGCGCTTCGCTGTTGGCCCAGGCCCCATGACATTCTTTGTTCAGTAAAAATACAGGGATATCTTTGAAGTATACATCCAGACTTTCTTTGGAAGGAAGCTTATTTTCCGGCCACCGGAAATTATCCCAGGCCCCTCCCAGGATCCAATCCTTTGAGCGGCGGTCTTTATTCTTTTCCCAAAGCATCCGCACCGCCTCTTCTTCTATATTGGCGTACCGCAATATTCCGTCTCGTTCCATCAGCGCGCCGGACATCAGATGAACGTGAAAATCGTGGAATCCCGGCATGATGAAATTATCGTCGAACCTGAGGATCTCTGTCTCCCCATCCAGGTAAGGCTCTGCATCCGATTCGTTTCCCACGAAAAGAATGGTACCATCTTCCCATATTACATAACCGTCTGTCAGCTCCTCCGACAGTCCCGTATAAATATGTTTGCAGCGTAAAGCTTTTTTTCTCATTTTTCATCATCCTCCACTCTGAATACGCCGTTCCTCACTTCCCGAATATAGAGGAAAGCCGTTATCGGCCCGTAAAGTATGGTGGCCAGCCCCAGGAAGATCGGCAGTATCTGATCCGATCCCGCTGCCACCAGCGCTCCCAGGACTACGGAAGATACCAGAGCTATAATTGCCCAGATATACGCTAATCTCGTTTTTTTTGCTTCGCTCAATTCTTTTTTCATCATTCTACCTGCCTTTCCTCACGCTACGGATGTGTTTTTTTCACCTTTATATGTGATCTTGGCAACTACGACATACACGATCATACTGAAAATAATGCAGGCCAGATTCGTGGGGATACCCCATGGAATTCCCAGAGCGAACTGCCATACCGCATAGGCGATGATGGTGAGTACCAGGCTCCAGAATCCGGCTGCCGCAGTCTTCTTCTTGTAGAAGAGTCCGAACATCAGCGGAACGATAAAGGCCGCTACCTGGAATCCTCCGCAGTAGTAGTAAGCCTTGGAAATGCCGTCCTGCCAGAAATAAGTGGCAACGATCATAAAGATGCCGATGCACCAGATTACCACACGGGTTCCCAGGACTTCCGCCTTGTCACTGAGGGCCGGCTTGAAGAAGCCTTTCAGTATATCGTGAATGACCACCGCTCCTGCAATCAGATAATCCGCGCTGACCGTTGACATGACAGCTGAAAGCAGCGCCGCTACGAACAGACCTCTCAGTCCAATGGGCAAAGTGGTGAAAACAACGCCCCAGAAAGCTTCTGACGGAGCTGCCGCCGCTGCTTCCGGGAAAATAACCAGGGCTGCCATACCCGCGATAACCATTACCGTACTAAAGAAGAGCCCGAAGATCATGATGCAGGTATAGGAAACCTTGATGTCTCCACCCGATTTGGAAGATCCAAACCGCTGATAAGACTGGGAATTGGCGTACATAGCCAGCGCGCTGATTACCCATCCCAGTATGGCCATAAAGCCGTTGCCTCCGGTTATGGTCATGAAGTCGGGATTGACTGCTTCCACCTGGTCGAACAGGCTGCCGAAGCCCTGGAAGTGAGCATAGATGCCAAAGCAGAGAACGCCCGCGGCAACGGACATTACCACAAACTGCATCATATCGGTTACAGCCAGACCCCAAAGTCCTGACAGGGAAGTATAGAAAATAATGATGACCCCGAGTATTGCAAAAGCTACCCACATGTTCATCCCTGTCACATAGGCGACTACCTGCCCGCCGGCTGTCAAAAGAGCCGCTTCATATAAAAACGGCGGCAGCATTCCCAGCGCCATAACCAGCTTTGTCTTTTTGTCATACATGTAAGCCATCAGATCCGGCATGGTGATAACCCAGTCGGGAATCTTATTCCGAACCAGGGGCCCGATCCATACGGCCAGCGGCAATCTGAGGATGGCCGTGGGAATTACATAGATGAAGATAATACAGATTCCCATGGTGGTACCGCATTCGGCCAAGCCGACTATGGTCCAGGAATCGTACCAGCTGGCCGCCCCGACGCCTACAAGGACCGGGATCGTAAGCCTTCTGGAAGCTACGAAGAAACTCTTCATATTTTTGCTGGCCCTTTTGCGCATGACCAGCCCGACTAATATAATGACTGCGAAATAAGCTACAATGATCATCCAGTCCAGTTTGGACCATATCTCTGCAAAATTAATCATAAAAAATTCCGCCTTTCTCAATATTTAAAAGTTATTGTCCACCCGATATTTCAGTCCTAAAACGTGTTCACTTTCCACAGCGAATTCATCCAGATACGCATATCTGAGATTTGAATTCTTTCCTTTGTATAGGACCTCGATCTCAACTGCGGGTCTGAAAAACGGCCGTTCCTTATCCAGTCTCAGCCGCGCCTCCGTTCCGTAGAACTTTTTCATGACACGAAACTGGAGATATTCCTCTGCCTTTGCTTTGACATCATGCATAGAATTGGAGCATTCCAGCAGCTTTCGCTGTTTTCCGTCCACGCGGCCCTTTTTCAGCGGCAGTTCTCCGCTTTCATACAGGTCGTACTGGAAAGGATGCATTTCGTTCATATCAAAGACGAGTCCCACCTTTCCGGTCTTCATAAGCCCCTTCTTCCGGAACATGATGTTGCGTTCTACGGCAAAATCGTATTCCAGATAGCAATAGGGCACCCATACGTCCGTTACGTTTTTCACTTCAAACTTTACGATGGGCCGGCCGAAAAAACTTCCTCTGAGCAGTTTGAGCTTGCTTTCGATGGCCTCATTTCTGCTGCACACCGCCTCTGTAAAGTACTGCGCACCCGCATCTTTTCGCCGACTGCCCGCGTGCTCAGGCTGAACTGCTTTTTCGAGTTTTTCGAGCCTCTTTACAATCGTTTTTTCCTGCTGCACATGATCCACTCCTTTCTTTTACGCCGTGAAATAACTTCTGACTTATATATGTTGCAAGACCCGTACCAAGGCAAAAAAAAGAAAACTCGTTGAAATTTCAACGAGTTTAGTCAATTGTCGTTTTGCGCCTTTGGAACACTGTTTTATTTTTGAAACACTTTTTTGCTGTAATTTGAGTACTTATCTGCTTTTAAATAGCTGTAAGAGAGTATTTTCTAACGTTTTTGAATTTTCTGAACTTATATGCGCGCTTGGTTGCTCTGATGCATCTGCGAGTTGCGAAAATGCAACTTGGTATACTATTTGTTGCCTTGCGGCACAACCTTTTTTAACAATACGCACAATTCGTTAAAAAAGACCGCATTCTGCCGGATAAGAAACGTCTATCTAATTTCGGATTGTAACGTGTTAAAGCAATTTCGGATCTTCCAACCAAAGAGGGAGATAAAAGCGGATCTTTTTTCAACGTTTCTTACCCTTGCAGGCCAATCTTAAGTGGAAATTTCCAAGAAAAAAATCCGTAAAACCTGCAAGTCCACATATTTTATCCGCTCCGATCCAATTTCAAAACAAAAAGCGCCAGGCCAGCTTCCAGTTTCCTGTCAGACCAAAGATTTCCCTACATCACAACTTTATTTCAACATCTTTTTCAAAAACTGACCCGTATAGGACGCTTCTACCTCCGCCACCTCTTCCGGGGTTCCCTCGGCCACGATCTCGCCGCCGCGGAATCCGCCGTCCGGCCCCAAGTCAATAATATGATCGGCCCGTTTGATTACGTCCAGATTGTGTTCGATAACAACTACCGTGTTTCCTGCATCCACCAAGGTGTCCAGAACTTGCAGCAGCTTGTCCACGTCGGCAAAATGCAGCCCTGTAGTCGGCTCGTCCAGGATGTACAGCGTCTTGCCGGTGCTTCGTTTGGACAGCTCCGAAGCCAGCTTAATCCTCTGGGCCTCACCGCCGGAAAGCTGCGTTGAAGGCTGTCCCAGCTTGATGTAGCCCAGGCCCACCTGCTCCAGGGTCTCCAGCTGTCTGGAAATAGACGGGATGTGCTGGAAAAATTCCAATGCTTCCGTCACGTTCATATCCAATACGTCAAAGATGCTCTTCCCTTTATATTTTACTTCCAGAGTCTCCCGGTTGTAGCGCTTGCCTTTGCAGACTTCACAGGGCACGTACACGTCTGGCAGGAAGTGCATTTCAATCTTAATGATGCCGTCTCCGCTGCAGGCTTCGCAGCGGCCGCCCTTTACGTTAAAGCTGAACCGGCCCTTTTCGTATCCCCTCAGTTTGGCCTCCGGCAGCTGGGCAAACAGGTCCCGAATCGGCGTAAACACGCCGGTATAAGTAGCCGGATTGGAGCGAGGCGTTCTGCCGATGGGCGACTGATTGATATCGATTACTTTGTCGATATTTTCAATTCCCAAAATCTTTTTATGAGCGCCGGCTTTGGCTTTCAGCCCGTTAGTTTCAGCAGCCACTCCTTTATAAAGAATCTCATTGACCAGGCTGCTCTTTCCTGAACCGGAAACTCCAGTAACACAGACCAGCTTGCCCAGGGGGATGTTCACGTTGATCTTTTTCAGATTGTTCTCCGCAGCGCCTTTGATCTGAATTTTGAGCCCGTTTCCCTTGCGGCGGGCCTTCGGCACTTCGATTTTTTTCGCACCGCTCAGATACTGTCCGGTGATGGACCTTTTATTCTTTTTGATGTCCTCCACCGTGCCTTCGGCTACCAGCTCACCGCCGTGAAGGCCGGCTCCCGGACCGATATCCACGATATGGTCCGCAGCGTACATGGTGTCCTCATCGTGTTCCACCACAATGAGAGTGTTGCCGATGTCGGTCAGGTGGCGCAGGGTAGCCAGCAGCTTTTCATTATCCTTCTGGTGCAGGCCGATGCTGGGCTCGTCCAGAATATACAAAACGCCCACCAAACTGGAGCCGATCTGTGTGGCCAGCCGGATACGCTGCGATTCGCCGCCGGAAAGGGTCGCGGAAGCTCTGGAAAGGGTCAGGTAGTCCAGGCCCACATCTATGAGGAAATTGAGTCTGGCCTTGACTTCCTTGAGAACCTGATTGGCGATCATCAGCTCCCTCTCTGTAAGCTGCAGTCCTTCAACAAATTCATAGGCGTCACGTACCGACAGCTCGCAGAATTCCATAATATTTTTGCCGCCTACTGTGACAGCCAGAATCTCCGGCCTCAGACGCCTGCCTCCGCAGGTATCGCAAGGCGTTATGGTCATGTATTTGCTCATCTTCTCCTTAATAAACTCGGAGTTGGTTTCACGGTATCTGCGCTCCAGATTATTAATCACGCCCTCAAATGGGTGATCCCGATAGGACTTGGTACCGTTGCTGCGGCTGGTATAGTAATACTTGAGATGGCGGGTACCTGTTCCGTATAACAGCTCTTTTTTAAATTTCTTCGGCAGCTTGTTGTATGGGGTATTGATATCGACACCGTGATACTCAGCCAGAGCCTCGATCATCTGCCGGTAAAAGCCTGAAAACTCCATGGAGGCGAAGATCGTGGAAAGGCAGCCGTCCGGTATGCTGACATCCTGTTTGGTGATGATCAGATCCGGGTCAATCCTCTGGATGAACCCCAGCCCTTTGCAGTCCGGGCAGGCGCCGAAAGGATTGTTAAAGGAAAACATCCGCGGCTCCAGCTCAGCGATGCTGACTCCGTGCTCCGGACAGGCCAGACTGGTACTGAAGATCCGGTCGTATTCTTCATCGTCCTGTTTGATATGGGCCACGATCAAACCGTCGCCGTGGGAAATAGCCAGCTCGCAGGCTTCCGCCAGACGGCTTTCCGCCCCTTCCTTGACGATAATTCGGTCAATCACGATCTCAATGATATGTTTTAAATTCTTTTCCAGTTTGATATCTTCTTCGTTAATCTGCCGGATCTCTCCATCCACTCTGACTCTGGTAAAACCTTCCTTGCGAATCCGCTCCAGAATCTTTTCATGTTCGCCCTTTCTCTGGCGTACCACCGGGGCCAGCATGGTAATTCTGGTCTTTTCGCCCAAGTCCATCAGCAAATCCACAATCTGATCCACCGACTGGCTGGATATTTCCTTGCCGCAGACCGGGCAGTGGGGCACCCCGATACGGGCGTACAAAAGCCGCAGATAGTCGTAGATTTCGGTTACAGTTCCCACCGTGGATCTGGGGTTTTTACTGGTGGTCTTCTGGTCGATGGAAATGGCCGGTGAAAGGCCTTCGATATATTCCACGTTGGGCTTTTCCATCTGTCCCAGAAACTGTCTGGCATAGGAGGAAAGGCTCTCTACATAGCGCCGCTGACCCTCTGCGTAAATGGTATCAAAGGCCAGCGAGGATTTTCCCGATCCGGAAAGCCCCGTCAGCACCACCATCTGATCCCTGGGAATGGTTACATCAATATTTTTTAAATTGTTTTCATTTGCTCCTTTAATGTGAATGTCTTTTGTCATCTCTTATCCTCTTATAGTTTTACTTTATATTCGAAAATCTGGTCACGCAGCATGGCCGCCCGCTCGAACTGCAAATCGGCCGCCGCCTGTTTCATTTCCTTTTCCAGCTGCTTTACATAAGCCGCCAGTTCTTTCTTCGTCAGCTCCAGCGGACTCTTTCCCTGATACTGGGCTTCGTCCTCCGCCACCTTGGTGGCCTCGATTACTGCCCGCACCGATTTTTTAATGGTCTGCGGCGTGATTCCGTGTTCCTTGTTATAAGCGTCCTGAATCTTGCGCCGCCGCTCCGTCTCTTCAATGGAAACCTTCATGGCCGGACTGATTTCATCGGCATACATGATGACTCGGCCCTCCGAATGTCTGGCCGCACGGCCGATGGTCTGGATCAGCGAAGTCTCGGTACGCAGGAAACCCTGCTTGTCTGCGTCTAAAATAGCCACCAGGGAAACCTCCGGAATGTCCAGTCCTTCCCGCAGCAGGTTGATGCCTACCAGCACGTCGAAAACATTCATTCGCAGATCCCGAATGATTTCCATCCGCTCCAATGTATCTACCTCAGAATGGAGATATCTAACACGGATTCCGGCATTTTTCAGATAATCTGTAAGGCTCTCGGCCATTTTTTTGGTCAGAGTCGTCACCAGAACCTTTTCTTCCTTTTCTACGGTTTTATTGATCTCTCCGATCAGATGGTCGATCTGGCCTTCGCTCTTCTGCACCTGAATCAATGGGTCCAAAAGGCCAGTCGGACGAATGATCTGTTCCGCTGTGATACCGCCGCTCTGTTCCTTTTCGTAAGGACCCGGCGTAGCGCTGACGTAAACGCACTGGTTGGCCAGCTTTTGGAATTCTTCGAATTGAAGAGGACGGTTGTCCAGCGCCGAAGGCAAACGGAAACCGTATTCCACCAGTGAGCTCTTCCGCGAACGGTCCCCGGCGTACATGGCCCGCAGCTGGGGCAGCATCACGTGAGACTCGTCGATCATAATCAGAAAATCGTCGGGGAAATAGTCGATCAGCGTATAAGGGCGGGTTCCCGGCGGCAGGCCGTTGAGATGACGGGAATAGTTTTCGATTCCCTTGCAGCTGCCGATCTCCCGCAGCATTTCGATATCGTAGCGGGTCCGCTGTTCGATTCTCTGGGCTTCGATCAGCTTGCCCCGGTCCTTGAACCACTGAACCCGTTCTTCCAGCTCTGCGCCGATGGTCAGGGCCGCCTCTTCAATCTTTTCTTTTGTGGTAACGTAATGAGACGCCGGATATACGGCAACATGGTTGCGCAGCCCGATGATCTCGCCTGTAACCGGATTGAGTTCCTTGATGGTTTCCACCTCATCGCCGAAAAGCTCGACTCTGACGGCGTTTTCAGCTCCGGCCGGATAGATATCCACCACATCCCCCCGTACCCGGAAGGTTCCTCTGGTAAAACCCATGTCGTTGCGGGTGTACTGGATGTCCACCAGACGCCGGAGGATTTCCTGACGGTTCTTTTCCATGCCCGGGCGCAGGGAAAGCACCTGATTCTCGTAATCCACCGGACTTCCCAATCCGTAAATACAGGAAACGCTGGCTACGATGATAACGTCCCGCCGTTCCGACAGGGCTGCTGTCGCCGAGTGGCGCAGTTTTTCAATTTCATCGTTGATGTCGGAGTCTTTTTCGATATATGTGTCTGTGGAAGGCACGTAAGCCTCCGGCTGGTAGTAGTCGTAGTAGGACACAAAGTATTCCACCGCGTTGTCCGGGAAAAACTCCTTGAATTCTCCGTGGAGCTGTGCGGCCAGTGTTTTGTTGTGGGAAATAACCAGCGTCGGTTTTTGTACTTTTTGTATGATATTGGCCATGGTAAAGGTTTTTCCGGAACCGGTGACCCCCATCAGGGTCTGATGTTCTTTTCCCTCCATGATGCCCTGCGCCAGTTTTTCGATTGCCTGTGGCTGGTCGCCCATGGGCTTGTATTCTGAAGCTATTTCAAAACGTCGTTCTTCACGCATTTATTTTTCTCTCCCTTGGTTTACTGATTCGATTTTTCTTCCAATAGTTTTTTTACCTGTTTATCAAAATCAGATTCAATATTCTGCGTCTTACTAAATAGTTCATATTCAGCTTCTGCCTTTTCTTTCGCCTGTCTACTTGATATCCTGCCCTTATCCGGTAAGATATCGTATCTTCTGAATTCAAGAAACGCATTGACGCTGCTGGCAAATTCCTCCATAGTAAACGTATTTTCGCGCTCAATCAAATCCTCTATATAATCAAAGTATCCTGTCACTGCTCTTTCTAAACTTCTAATTTGTTTCTCGTTCAAGTAATTTTTAGCAATTGAAACATCTGATTTTAATACCCGCCCATCCGGTGCAGCCTTCCAGGTTGTAAGGCCCATATGATCTTTTGTATGGTCTGCCTTTGTATAAACGATCTCAGCGGCTGTTTGTCCGGCAATTGCATAATGAAATTTATTTTGCACCATAGCATAAAACTGATGTGTTATCTCAGCGTTTTTGTCATAATCAATACTGCATTCTGCAAAGATGTCTGTAACCTGCTGCCAAATTCTTCGCTCACTGGCTCGAATTGACCGTACTCTCTCCAACAGCTCTCTGAAATAATCATTCCCAAAGGCTGTTTTCCCCTGTTTCAACCGCTCATCATCCATTGCGAATCCTTTGATTATAAAGTCCTTTAATACACCCGTAGCCCATATGCGAAAATGTGTAGCGCGCATAGAGTCAACCCGATAACCAACCGATATAATGGCATCTAAATTATAATAATTTGTTAAGGAGTTCTGGACTTTATCAGGGATAGCTCCGTGCTGAGTGGGTATTGCAATTTTTGCAACAACCACTTTTTCATCTAGTTCTCCACTTTCAAAAATATTTTTCAAATGTCTGCTAATCCCTGATTTATCAATTCCAAATAACTCTGCCATTCCTTTTTGGGTCAGCCAAATTGTTTCATTCTTCATTAGCGCATTAACAGACACATCTTCTTGCTGCGATTTATAAATAATAAAGG
Organism: Anaerovorax odorimutans; assembly: GCF_024459955.1. Taxonomy (GTDB): domain Bacteria; phylum Bacillota; class Clostridia; order Peptostreptococcales; family Anaerovoracaceae; genus Hominibacterium; species Hominibacterium odorimutans_A. The sequence goes on along the minus strand of NZ_JANFXK010000010.1, from coordinate 91,884 downwards.
GAAATTCGCTCATACAAATTTTCTCCTATCATAGCTGTTCTTGCCAAACTAATAATTTTACAGATACCCTCATTTTCCTTCCATTCTAGCACAGAAAAATTAAAAAGTACAGAACAAAAAGGAACATTTGTTCTGTACTTCTTTAACAGTTATACTTGTCCACCAGAATTAGTTACTGATTTCACTTTTCTGGATTTTTATTAATATTCTTTTTTTCTTGATTCGGTTTTTTTAAACATTTATATACTACTACACCCGCAATAACAAAAACTGCTACAATAATAAGCAATATAAATGGTCCTAAAGTCATTAGTTGTCCATCATTATTCATCCAAACATTCTCCTTAACTAATTTAGAAAAAATCTGCTAATATCACAATGTTTAACCTGCTGGATATGCGCATATCGTAATAAGTATCCTCTGGATTTAACTAATTATAACATTTTCCATAAAAACAGATCAATTCATTCATAACACGCATTACTGTTTTTGCTGTCCTTTTACCGCTTCAAGTCACTTTGTAATTTCAATTAATAAGCCCACCCTGCCCAGCATTTTCTGCCTTGCAGCAAGTTATGCCGCAAGAATCGGCTCATATGGAAAACTGCAAAAAAGACAAATTGCTATTTTTATCAACACGCAGCGAAAAGTCAGGTTCTTGTTGAACTTTTCTCAAGGATACAGAGCATGTGAGCGTAGAATCTCGATTAATATGCAGCTTTGAACAGGAACAGAGACCGCAACCCTTGAAAATACATCAACAACAAAGCAGAAAGGAATCCGTTGTTGAACAAATATGCATATTTCAAAAAAATTCCATATCCCAAATTGAAACCTTATTTTCCTTTCATTCCAGCACAAAAAACAAGGAAACACAGGATAAAAGAAACGTTCGTTCTGTGCTTCCTTGATTTCTATATAGGGAAATTTCCTTGCACAGCGCACCGGTTGCTTACTCCTCTTTCCCAAAAATAAAATCATAAAGAGTCTGGTATAGCCGCATGGGTTCGATGGGCTTTGCCAGGTGGGCGTTCATTCCCGCTTCCTTGGATTTTTCGATGTCATCGTCGAATGCGTTGGCAGTCATGGCGATAATGGGGATTGTCTTAGCATCCGCATTGCTCAGATGCCGGATATTCCTCGTCGCCGTCAGGCCGTCCATCAGGGGCATCCGAATATCCATCAGGATTGCGTCATAATACCCCGCCTGGCTTCTGGTGAAGATCTCCAGCGCCTGTAATCCGTTCTCTGCGGTATCCACCTCAAACCCGCTGGTCTCCAGCAGCGCGGCGGCAACCTCAGTATTGATCGCATTGTCCTCCACCAGCAAAATCCGTTTTCCTATAAAATTAAAATCCTCCTTGTCCCCTTTCTGTTCCTGCTCCTCCTTTTGTCCCAATGCTTTGGAGAAAGCCGATACCAGCGCTGATTTGAACATGGGTTTGCTCATAAGCAGGTTAACGCCGGCCAGCCTGGCCTCATGCTCAATCGCGCTCCAATCGTAAGCGGTCATAATAATAATGGTAACCTCCGGACCTACGATAGCACGCACCTGCCGTGCCGTTTCAATACCGTCCATGTCCGGCATCTTCCAGTCGATGAGAATCATATCAAAATATTTATGTGCTTCCCATTGGGTCTTTACCAGCTCTACCGCTTTGCGGCCGCTGTCCACCCATTTTGCCGTAATTCCAAGCTCTCTCAATGTGGAAACAGCGCTTTCGCAGACCGCCACATCGTCATCCACCACCAGCGTTTTCAAATAGGAAAAATTATAATCATGCTTCTTCTGTTTGTGCCGCAGCTTCTCTTCCTCAGTAATGCCCAGCTTCACATCCACGGTAAATTCCGTACCGATATCCTTAATGGACCGCACGGTGATCTTGCCTCCCATCATATCGATGATATTCTTGGAGATAGCCATTCCCAGACCGGTGCCCCCATAGAGCGCCGTAGTACCGGTGCTCTCCTGAGAAAACGCCTCAAAGATGTGTGGGAGAAAATCTTCACTCATACCCGTACCCGTATCGTTGACAATGAATCGAAGCGCTGCACCATTCTTTGTCTTGCTGCGCTGCTCCACAGAGAATGCTACACGACCGCCTTCACTTGTAAATTTGATGGCATTGCTTAAAATATTAATCAGCACTTGCTGGAGTTTCATAGCATCGCCAATGTAGTAATCGTCCAATACCGGGTCTACGATACACTCGTAGTCCAGGCCCTTCGACGCCGCCTGCGTATAGCAGATAGAATTGATGCCTTGAAGGAACTCCTCCGTCGGAATCTTCTCATTTTTCAGCAGCATTTTGCCGCTTTCAATCCGGCTCATGTCCAAAATATCATTGATAAGGGACAGGAGAAAACGGGAGGAAATGCCGATCTTAGAAATACAATCCGCTACCTGCTCATCATTGCCGATGGATTGGGCTGCGATAGTACTCATACCGATAATCGCGTTCATAGGAGTTCTGATTTCGTGGCTCATGCGCGAAAGAAAATCCGACTTGGCGGCGTTGGCCTGTTCGGCAGCTGCCAGAGCCGCGGACAGTTCTTCTTTCTGCCGCTGCCCCTGCCGCATTACGTCAGTCACATCGGCACGGGTCATGCAGACCCTGTCCAGCTCCTCACTGATATAGAATACCTGGAACCTCTTGACCCGTTTGCCTCGCGCCTCCTGGACTTCCAAAATAAAAGTATAGACTCCGTTTTCCGACAGTTCCGCTCTCATATAATCAAAATTGAGTTTCTCGAGGAACTCTGCCCGGGCTGCCTCGTCCATATATCTGTCCGCCACAAGGCTGATTTCCTTTTGAAAATCCCCCTTTAGCGGAATCGTCAGCTTTTTCCGGTCCTCATATGCCGCCAGACGATACTTGCCTGTCTGCAAGTCGATCTCCGTAATAATATCATAATCCAATTTGGATACATTTTCCAAAAGCTGTTTCTGCAGCTTCTGTTCTGTGATATCCACGGTGTAGAAAAACATCACAACATCGCCAGTCTTAGGGTTAAGGCAGGTCCGCAGATTGGTACTTCCCCAGAAAGCTCCCGACCCACCGTTACGCTGCCGCAGGAATTCAAAATGATAGTCCGTTTCCCCCTTAGCATAATCATCGAGGACTTTCTCACGTTTAAGAACACGGCGAACCTCATTCCCCTGCTTTAGGTCCGCGGCGGAAGAAGCCAAATGTTCAATCGTATTGTCGTAGGTGTCACCTACCGTAGCGACTGCCACATCCGAAGTTGCCACATAGCTTTCCACTTGGTTCCTGGTAACATTAATGCGTCCCTGCATGGCCCCTTCCGCAACAGTCAGCTCCGCAAAATAGGCGATTTCCTTTTCGTAAAGCTCCTTAGCACGCTCCTGAAGCAGTTTTTCCTCTGTAATATCAATGCATACGGAAGTAATCGCGCTCCGCCCATCTTCCGCGGTCATCCTCAGCCCGGTGTCATGCACCCATATGTAAGAGCCGTCCTTTTTCTTCATCCGGTATTCCACTGTGTACTGGCTGTTGCTCTCCAATCCGCGGCCTACCGCCGCATCCACCACCGCACGATCATCCGGGTGCATGCAGTTGGAAATCAGGCCGCCGATATCAGTGACGAATTCCGCTTCGTTCTCATAGCCCAGGTAGTCCAGCATCTGGCGGTTGATAAAGTAGAAAGGAAACCCTTCCTCAATATATCCACCCATCATGCCCCCGGGCAGAGAATCGTTCAGAAGCTGCTGCCGCTGGCGAACAATATTTTCCATCACCAGAGTTTTGGGGTAGTGTTCCTGCCCCCGCTGGCTGCTGCCCGGTTCCGCAATATGCAGATCGTGAATCAGCCAGCGTTCATACCGCCGGGCCAAAACGAAGAATCCACGCAGCCTCCAGGTATATTGAGAATTTTTCAGGGTAAGCGTCGCGGACAGACTGCAAACATGTTCATCAAACATGTGCTCATGGATTACTGAAGTTTCACATGAAAACGGTTCTGTCAGCTCCTGAATATCCTGGCGAATATATTGAGTCATATCGACCTTTCCGTTGGCGTACTCGCCCTCACCAGGCCCGATAAAACTAATTTCTTCTGCTAAAAATGCCGCCGCCCCTATGGCATCCCGTTGTTCAAGCCATGCCCGGCAAAATGTATCTACAGTCCCGCTCACCGTCTGTGCGTTTCCCATCTTTTTATCCTTTCCAAATGTACAGCGGAGCAATGAATTATCAACGTTTCCCCTCTCCGAATACTTATGCGTATTGACAAATTGCGGCTAAAGCGCACACTGTCCATATACGTATCAGTATAGCACGCACCCCCATACAAATCAAGATTCCGCGCGGTATCCCCTCCCGGGAAAAGGGCGCGAAAGTATAAAATAAAACGTATAAACATCGCTGTAGCAGTTCCGTACCTTCTCACAAGTATTTATCTGAAAATTGCATTAGTTCAGAAGACATGTTATAATTTGAGTGTGAATTCTATTGTGTAAAAAAAGGAGGAAAGTATGAAAAAGAAAATTACAGCTCTGATAACCGGAGTCATGCTTCTCGTAACGCTGATTCCGGCAACAGCCCTGGCTGCCGAAAGCCTCGAGCCCACAGCAGTCCTGCAGCCAACAAAGGTCTATAATCCAAACGAAAGTATCCCTAAGACAACCTGCCAGGTTTCGAACAGCAGTCCTGTCCTTTTCAACGGACACCACGGAGCGCTCTATGAAATTCCCTTTTCTGAAAGCGGGACAATCGATTTAATCGTTGAAAATTCTCAGGGAACGGGTGATATCTGGTATGATTGCGGCACAAAAGAAGAGCTTAACGACAAATGGGAAGCCAAATTACCTATGAAAAAAGATGAACAGCATCTTCTGACAGACTCCGGAGTCACCGGGGAAAAGTGCTATTTCGCGGTTTACGGAAAGTCCGGTTCTTTTAACGCAGCCTTTGATTTGAAGGTGCGGTTATATCCGTCTGCGGATCGCACCATCAGCATAAGTAAAAAAGAATATTTTGGTTTCAACCCGAATGCCAAATCCCAGTCCTATAAGTTTACCGCCAAAGAGACAGGCACCATCAAAGTGTCCCTCTATGCCGGAGAGAACGATGTGAAATTCTCTCTTTTGAACAGCAAGAAACAGCAGATTTCCAGAAGTGTTCTAAAGATGTATGATATTGACTCTCCTGTGTATTTTGGCGTCAAAAAAGGCAAGACTTATTATCTGCGGCTAAAGAACCTTGGCCCGGCCGATGACCGCCCATTCTGGCTCAGCGTGAAAAATACGAAAATTAAAGAAAAAAGCGGAGCCACCAGGAAAAAGGCAGTAACCGTAAAGCGGAACAAAAAGGTCAGGGGTTACGTTTTATCCGGAAAGAAGGGCCACGACTGGTATAAAGTTAAAGTTAAAAAATCGGGAAAAGTAAAGTTCTACCTGCAGAACCAGATGACGAATCAATGCTATCTGGATGTGTACAATAAGAAGGGAAAGAAAGTAAAAGGCCTGAAATATAAAAAGGGCGAGACCGATAATTATATTTTGAGCAAGACAAAATACGGACGTCTTTCCAAGGGCACCTACTATGTAAAGGTCTATACAAAAGATAAGCGCGAATGCGGCGGCTATGCCCTCAAATGGAAATAATCGCAGATTCTCCGATAGATTGGGAAATTCCCCCGTACATATTTCTAAAAAGGTACCGGGCAAATCACAGGATTTGTCCGGTACCTTTTTTAATCACTCATATCTTTTTGCGTATCGATCGTATCACCACCGCCGCGCCGGCAGCAGTAAGCAGGATGCCAAAGGCAAAAAGCGCCGTATTGAGGTCCCACAGGGTCGATAAAAGCCCGATCCCAATGGTGGGAAAAGCCATGCCGCTGTAGGCGCACACATAGAAGGTGGAAATAATACGGCTGCGGTTTTCCGGCGTACTGATCTCGCCGGTCATTCGCAGGGCACTCTGGAACGTCCAGCCAGTCCCCAGCGCCTGAAGAAGCATGCTTAAAAGAAGCAGAGCAATGCTGGAAAAAGGCGCCGCGGCGATCATTCCCCAGGTTCCCAGAATCAGAAAAAGAATCCCCCACTGAATCCGTTTTTCCGCTCTGCCCGGCCTGCGAATCAGCTGTGCCACCCCCGAACCAAACAGCATTATAAAGAGCAGCACTCCCGAATATGACAGATTCGATGTATGAAACAGTGTTTTTACATAAGTGGGGACCAACGAAATTACAACGCCATTCAGCGCCAGCATAAGAAATGCGGCCGGAGCAATAAAAAACCAGAAGACCTGCTTGTTTTCATCAGGCACTCCCAGACTGATTCGGCTCCTTTTCGCCGATGTCGAAGCAGGCTTTTTTTCGCTTTTGATCGGAAGCAGCATCAGCAGCGCCGAAAGAAGGGCGATGAGCAAAAGCAAAAATGGCAGCTGATAAGAAAAAAACGGTATGTACTGTGCGATCAGGCCGCAGAGAAGCGGACCAAAACCAAACCCAAACATGTTGAACATACTGGCATAGCCCAATGCGTTCTGTACGTTCCCCTTACTGTTTTCTACAAGAAAAGCGTTGCTCGTTCCCATAAAACAGCCTACTGCAAACCCCTCCAGAACACGTGCGATATACAGCATCACCGGACCTGCCGCAATCAAAAAACATCCGGCGGAAAGGACCGCGCATAACAGACCGATTGCCACCACCTGTTTATTTCCCCGCCTGTCAGCAAGAGATCCCGAAACCAAAAGCAGCGGCAGCAGACACGCCGCGTAAACGGCAAACAGTGCCGTGATCGCCAATGGGTTAAGACCATATTGCTGCTGATAAACCGGGAACAGCGGCGCCGGCAGATTGGTACTGACCGCAATCATCAAAATAGCCCATAAAATTCGTTTCATTAAAATCCTCCTCTATGGCATCTTTAACCTTTTAGTGCGCAAAAGATTCGGTATTTTAACATAAGGTTTTTTGATTGTCAAGAAAGAAAATCACCATGGGAATTCGTATGACAAACCAGCTGTGTAAAAGGGCGAACACGCCCTTTTACACTTTCAGAATTCTCTTGCTGGCCGCATAAGTGGTTATGAAGTAAATGCCATACACGGTAACCGCCACACCTGCTGCGAAGATCACATTCCTCGCCACATCCGCTCCGGTAAGATAAGGGATGCCGCGGAACATTCCTCCCATAATGATGGCGGAATGGACAGCTGCCAAAGCAAACGGCAGGCCGAAGTAAATTTCCAGCTGCGCCAAAAGCGAACGCTTCATAGCCTTAGCTCCTGCCCCCAGTTTGTAGAGCAGGGCATACCTTCTCTGATTGTCAGAGGACTGAATCAGCTGCTGCAGGGCTAGTACTGCTCCTGCTGTCACCAGAAATACAATGCCCAGGTAGACTCCGATATAAGAAGCCGTCAGCTGGTTGGACAGGGCTTCTACATAAATATCTGTCCGACTCTGAAAATCGAAGTCTTCCGTGTTCCTCCTGTCTTGTAAGAAAGTCGCGTATGCCTCCTCGTCGCCCGTCTGGAACATACCGTTCAAGGTCTTCATAAGCGGACTTTCATTTTTCAGTAAATTCTGCGGTACAATCAGCGTCCCCGAATCCAGCAATACATTTCGATTATAGAGAGTCGTTTTATAGAGGCCCTGCGGTTTCAGCGACAGAGATTCTCCCCCCACCTTAACGGCCTGCGCTTCCGATGTCATATAATGATTCAATGCCTTCTCTGCCATCGGCTCATTATAGGAAATCGCATACTGGTTTTTCTCCAGTGTGATCGGCTTTTCTCCCTGCAGCTTTCTAATCTTGTTGTAATCAGAAAGTCCAATCATCACAACGGGCGCTTTTCCAAAGAACTTCTGCTCATTTCTGTTTGCTGTGTATCCCTTTAAAAACAGCTTACTGCTTGTCAGCTTTTTCTCTTTGTACAGCGTAATTTCCGCTGTTTTTTTCAGATGTTCGGGCAGCTGCGCCTTTTGTTTTTCCAGTTCGGATTCAACGGAGCCGCGGTCAATGATTTCATTCTTCATACCGCCTTCGTAATAATATATCACGCTTACGTCATAAGGCGCCATTTGTTTCTTTTCGCTGATCGAGCTTTGCCCCATGCCCATGCCGACCCCCATGACAGACACAGACAGGTACATGAGAACACATACGACGGCAATGGATATTCCGGCAGCCTTCATCCGACTGCTCAGCTGATTGACAACAAAGAGATTCAGCTTTCGATAGTATATCCCCTTTCTCTTCTTCAAGACCTTCATCATTACCCCTGCCACAGACAGGAAGAACAGTACCGTTCCCACCGACAGCAACCCGCCTCCAACCATAACCGATTGCTTAAGGTCATCATCAAACAATTTGAACATGGACAGGTATCCTGCGATCATCAGCAAAATTGAGAGGATTCCCATAAGCACATTTCCTTTAGAGGCCTCCTTAATCTCCTCGTTTTTCCGGCCATCAGAAAGAAGCTCGATTAATTTCTTTTTCCTGATCTCCCGCACATTGAAGAGGTGGACAAAGAGGAAAGTCAGACCGAAAAAGACGACTGCCTCCAGCAGGGCTTTTCCGGAAATGATAAAACTGTAGTGATCCAACCCTGCATTTGCCATCTTTGCCGTAATCATGGACAGTCCCTGGGAAAGGACGATTCCCAGCAGAAAGCCAAAGACAAGGGCAGCGCCACCGATCCGCAGCGTCTCCTTCATCAGCAGATGCTCCAAATCCTTCTTATCCATACCGAGTACCGAATAAATTCCGAATTCCCGCTTCCTCCGTTTCATCAAAAATCGGTTGGCGTATACCACCAGAAATCCTATGATGATGCAGACGAAAACCGAGACACCTGCCATGGCCCATTGGGAAGCAGCCAGATAATTGAGTGAATCATGGAGTCCCAGGCTGCTGAACTGGGCTTCGATGGAGTTGAAGGTATAGAAAAGGCAGACAGCAAAGGTCAGGGTAAAGAAATAGATAAAATAGTCTTTAGCACTTTTCTTTACATTTTTTGAGGCCAGTTCTTTAAAAACCTTTTCAGAGATTCGTTTCTTAGACCGCATGATTCCTCTCACCTCCCATTAAGGATACCACCTGCATAATTTTCAGGAAAAATTCTTTTCTCGTATCGTCACCGCGAATCAGCTCGTTGAAGATTTTGCCGTCTTTCAGAAACAGGATACGCCCGCAGTGGCTGGCTGTAAAAGCATCGTGGGTAACCATCAGAATCGTGGCTTTCTTTTTCTCATTGAGCATTTCCAGACTGTTTAAAAGCATTTCCGCAGAGCGCGAATCCAGCGCTCCCGTAGGCTCGTCGGCCAGTATGAGGGAAGGGTCTGTTATGATGGCCCTGGCGCAGGCCACTCTCTGCTGTTGTCCGCCTGACATTTCATAGGGATATTTTTCTATAATCTCTTTAATTCCCAGCTCGGCTGCCAGGGCATCGATTTTTTTGTCGATCAGCGCCGGCTTTTCTCCCAGAATCGCCAGCGCCAGCGCAATATTATCTCTCCCTGTCAGGGTATCTAAAAGATTGAAATCCTGAAAGATGAACCCCAGCTCTTCACGGCGGAATTTCGCCAGGCTTCGTTCCTTCATTCCTGTGACGTTCTTGCCGTTAATGATAATATGCCCCGCTGTCGCATGGTCGATCGTCGAAATACAATTGAGCAGAGTCGTCTTTCCGCTGCCCGATGCCCCCATGATTCCGACATATTCACCCTGCTGTACCTCAAAGCTGATGTGATTGACCGCCTTCGTCAGGCTGCCCTTATTTTTATAAAATTTTTCAAGGTTTTCCACCCTCAAAACTGTACGCATTTTATATTCCTCCTTCTTCTCTCATTTGTTACGCTCAGTGTACCATTGCCCAAGCCGCGCTTCCACAGATTTACCTAACGGTTGTATTACATTTCTGTAACCTGATTGTATTAAAAAACGACAGCTGCCCAGCGGATCAGACCCGCCCTGTTTTTCAGCTATCGTTTCGTATATTCAGCTCCTATTGCGTTTCAGGCGAAGAACCAGCTCTGTCCCTTCACCTGCCCTGGATTGAAGGTCCAGAGGGATTTCCATTTTATCGCACAGCTCTCTGCACAGATAAAGCCCCATCCCTGTTGACCTTTTAAGATTCCTGCCATTTTCTCCGGTAAATCCCTTTGTGAAGACTCGGGGAATGTCGCTGGCGGGGATACCAATGCCGTTGTCCGCCACTGTCAGCCGCAGCATGTCGCCATCCTCTTCTTCCGCAGTGAAGAACAGAAACGGCCGCTTTTTCTTATCGCGGTATTTCACGGAATTGGTGAGAATCTGTCCCAGAATGAATTCCATCCATTTGGGATCTGTCAGCACCTCATAGTCCAGGTTGTCCATTTTGGGAAAGACTCCGGCCCCCACCATCATTTTGGAATGTCTGCGAATCACTTCCATAACCAGAGATTTCAGGTTCACCGGCTGGATCAGATAATCCGATTCCAGACTGCCGCTCTTGGTATAGAAGAGCAGCTGTTCCACATAGCCTTCAATTCTGCCCACCTCTTCCTCCAGGCTGGAAGTAAGCGGGTTCCTGTTGTTTTCTATAAGCAGACGCTCCACTGCGATAGGCGTCTTGATCTCATGGACCCATGTCTGCACATACTCCTTGTAGTCCATCATTTCCCGCTGCTGGTCCGCAATCACATCGTTCAGGTATTTGCCGTTGTCCTTTACCAGCCGATACAAGACTTTTCCGTCATAAAACCCGGGCTCTTCGATGATCTCAGAAAGATAAGTTTTTTCATCCAGTCCCTCCCAGGTCCGTTCCAGTTCATCGTAATAAGTCTTCTTTCGAAAACAATCATAACCGATCATGCTGGCAAAACCTGCGAAGAAAATCACTTCCACCGCCACAGCGACAGGCATCGCTACCTCCATGACCAGCATAAACATAGCAGAAAGCATACATACCAGAAGGCCGATACATATGGCCACCCATTTATCCTTTATATACTCCCAGACGCTCATACCATATACCCCAGGCCGCGCTTTGTAAGCAAATAATCCTCAAGTCCGATATCCGCCAGCTTTCTCCGCAGCCGGTTGATGTTCACCGTCAAGGTGCTGTCTTCTACAAACTCTTCCATCTCCCACAGATGGCAGATCAGATCGGTCCGCGAGATAATCTGCCCGGCGTTCTCCATCAGCATCCGCAGGATGCCCAGCTCGTTTTTTGTAAGGTCTGTTTCTCTTCCCTGATAGGAAATTCGCCCTTTGAGGACATCCAGAGTCAGCCCCTTATGGGTCAGGGTCACAGTTGCTTTTCTTCCGTAAGCTCTGTGCAGTACGGTGGAAATATGGGCCAGCAGGATATGCATGTTGAAGGGTTTTGTAATATAGTCGTCAGCTCCCAGATTGAGGCTCATCAGCTCATCCATGTCACTGCTGGAGCTGGTGACCACAATGATGGGGACATCCAGCTGTTTGCGCACTTCCTGACAGATATAGAATCCATCCTGAACGGGCAGATTCAGATCCAGCAGTACCAGATCCGGGGCCTCTCTTACGATTTGCCCCGCCGCATCCTCAAACTCCTCAATCAGCGTACAGGTATATCCTTTTTTCTCCAGAGCGGTCCGAAGCTCCTCTCTGATCTTTTCTTCATCTTCTACAATTAAAATTCTCTCCATTGCTGCCTCCCGGAGCTTCCGTTCTATTCCAAATGTTTTAATTTCCAAGACCTGCACTTTTCAAGGGCGCTTTTCAGCGCATCGATGCTGATGGGCTTGGTGATATGTCCATCCATTCCTGCCAGTCTGCTTTTCTTTATATCCTCCAAAAAGGCATCTGCGGTCATGGCAAGAATCGGCAGTTCGTCGATCCGCTCTTTGCCGGAGCCTCTTATTGCCCTGACAGCCTCATAGCCGTCCATAACAGGCATTTGAATATCCATGAATACCAGATCATAATACATCGGAACGTTATGTACTACAGCGTCCACCGCTTCCTGGCCGTTTTCGGCGATCTCCACCGTTACTCCCAGCAGTTCCAGCATTTCTGCCGCAATCTGCCTGTTCAGTTCATTATCATCTACTAAGAGGGCCCGCATCCCTATATAAGTTTTTCCCACGGCAGCGGTGCTTTCTTCAAAATATTCCTGCCGTAAAGCGCCTTTTTTCTCAAGACACAGGGTTATGGTAAAGGAAGTTCCTTTTTCGTATTCGCTTTCCGCTTCAATCTCTCCTCCCATCATGCTTACCAGATTATGGACGATCGTAAGTCCCAGGCCTGTCCCGGAAATTTTTTGAATTCGCGGATCATTGGCCCGGCTGAAAGGTTCAAATATATGCTCCATATATTCCTTTGTCATCCCGATTCCATTGTCCTTTATCACGAACTGATAAGTTCCCATCCGCTCCTCTTCTTTTTTCAGTTCTCTGAGAGTAAGCTGAATATCTCCAAAATCCGGCGTGTATTTGGATGCGTTCTCCACGATATTGACCAGTATCTGCCGCAGCTTCTGTTCATCGCCGGATACATATAAATGCGTACCCTCCTGCAGATCGACCGTGAGCCGCTGCCTTTTCGCCTGAACAGCCTGCTGCAGCATATTCTCCACTTGCTGCAGCAGAGTCTCTAAACTGAAATCCGTATTTTCCAGTTCTGTCGCTCCGCTTTCGATCTTATTGACCTCCAGCACCTCATTAATCAGCCCCATTAAATGCGTGCCGGAAGCTTCTATCTTTTGCAGATAATCCTCCAGTTTTTCCGTATCCGCCATATGGATCCGCGCCAGAGAAGTCATGCCTATGATCGCATTCATAGGCGTTCGAATGTCATGGCTCATCTGCGACAGGAATTGGCTTTTGGCCCGGTTGGCGGCCTCTGCCTTTTCCAGCGTTTCTTCCAAAAGCGCTTTTGCCCGTTTTTCCTTTTCCAGGTTTTCCTCCTGCCTGCGCCGCACCTCATCAATATCGTTAATCATGGCGATTCCCAAAACATCCTCCGTATAGGAACTTTCCACCTGTACGATCTGTATGGACTTCCAGCGCCAGACCCCGTCAGCATCCGTCTGCCGCAGCTCCATTTCCACCTTCTTTTCTCCATTTGCAAAAGCTTGCAGAATATTTGTTCTGGAAAATTTTCGTATGAATTCATCGCGAAAATCGGAGTCTACGGTCGATACTCCCGATTCAATCAGTCTGTCAAAGCGCCCCGACCGATGAACGTTCCTGGCGGGAAAACCGACGCGTTCGACCCTGTGATAGCTGTTCCCTGTCAAATTCACCGCAAAGAGCTTTTCAAAAGCCAGTCTCGCTGCCGCGGCCAGCTGGCTCATCTCCACATTCCTCCGCTGCTCCTGCAGGTAAGAGGTATTGACGTCATGGAAGATTAGTACGCACCAGCACTGGCTCTCATCAGTCTGGCGTATCTTGGCCGCAGTAAACTCTACCATATGATAAACGCCATCATCCATCAGCCGCCGCAGCCTCTTGGAAATCTGTTCTTTCCCCTCCGCAAACTGCGCGATCATGGCATCCCTGGTAAAATTCGCTTCAAAGGCGGCGAGATCATCCGGATGGATCGTTATCTTCGCGTACTTTCTATTTTCGTTGTCAAAATGTCCGCTTACCGGAATCTCTGTCCACAGGGTATCTTTCTGGCAGTTCACATAGTAATCCGCCGTCAGGTTTGCGATGATACATTCCCCGAATACCGTCACCAGACTCTGCCGGTACATTTCTTCTATCGTCTCCTGTCCCTGTTCCTCTTCAAAGTTCAGCTTGTGCGGCGATACGGTTATCACAAAGGCCGGAATATGGCCGTCCCAAAGGGCTCGGTCGGCTCTCGTGTCTATGATTTCTCCGAAGGGGTCATTGTATTGAATCGTATGATTGGAATCCCTGTCGCCCAGGTCCGTCAGCGGACAGTTTTCACAGCTTCCCTCCCAAAGTTCATGACACTTCATGCCCAGCTGCGCTTCCGGACTGACCTCTTTTACACGGCGATTGAAGTACAGCAGTTCGTGGGAATCCTGTTTTATTACATAGATTCCCGTCTCAGTCATAGAGTCCAATATTCTGACTAGATTTTTCCCGTCCATCGACCGTTTTCCTTTCTTTTTTAGTATGAAAGCGTAATTTACATATAGTATATCATAAAAACAAGATAGTATAAATATTTGAGTTTCATCTTCCAATTATCGCTTCATTATGGTATAATATTATTCTTATATGTGACTAATTTGCACATAGGAAAGGAGTTATTCGAATTGTTAGAAAGAATGAAAAAGAAACGTGAAGCTAGGCTTTCTGCTAGCAATGATCCTTCCAACTTTATTCATAAAATGGCCCAGGAACTTGAGGCGAAAAACGTGATCGACAGCGATCTTTACATCAAGCACAACGTAAAGCGTGGTCTCCGTAATTCCAACGGTACGGGCGTTGTGGTCGGGCTTACCAGAATCGGAGAGGTCCTGGGATACTCGGTCAATGAAAACAAAGAAAAAGTTCCTATGGAAGGAAAGCTCTACTACAGAGGCTACAGCATCGAAGATTTGGTGCACAGCTGCATCAAGGAAGGTCGTTTTGGCTTTGAAGAAGTTACATATTTGCTTATGTTCGGACAGCTTCCTACTCAGAAACAACTAAATGATTTTAACACTCTTTTAGGCGAAAAACGGGAACTTCCCGTGGGTTTTGCCAGGGATATGATTCTTACCGCGCCTTCCAGAAGTATTATGAATAAGCTGGCGCGCAGCGTGCTGGCACTTTATTGCTATGATGACAACCCTGATGATACGTCCATCGAAAACGTACTTCGTCAGTCCATCGACCTGATCGGCTATTTTCCTACGCTGATCGCTTACGCATATCAGGCCAAATCGTCAACCTTTGACAACAAAAGTCTTCACCTCCACTATCCGATCCCGGAACTGAGCACAGCGGAAAACATTCTCCGCATGATTCGCCCTACGGGCCAGTATACGGATCTGGAGGCAAAGCTTTTGGACATCGCGATGATCCTCCATGCGGAGCACGGTGGCGGAAACAATTCATCCTTTACTACCCATCTGATCTCGTCTTCAGGAACGGATACCTATGCGACGATTTCAGCGGCAGTCAGCGCTCTGAAAGGTCCAAAGCATGGCGGGGCCAATATTGCCGTAATCAATATGATTCAGGATTTAAAGCGCAATGTCAAGGACATCACCAACTATAAACAAGTAGAAGACTATCTGGTAAAAGTCCTGCGCAAGCAGGCCAACGATAAAACCGGCCTGGTCTACGGAATGGGCCACGCGATTTACACTCTTTCCGACCCCAGAGCGAAGGTCTTAAAGGGAATGGCCAAGCAGCTGGCTGTCAGCAAGGATCTGGTGGATGATTTCATGCTCTGCGATTTTATCGAGAAAAAGGTACCGGAGCTGTATGCGGAAATCAACGGCGTAGAAAAGCCGATGCCAGCCAATGTGGATCTTTATTCCGGCTTTGTCTACAGCGCTCTGGATATCCCAACCGATATCGCAACCCCGCTCTTTGCCACCGCAAGGCTTTCCGGCTGGTGCGCTCATAGACTGGAAGAATTGATCGCCGGCAAAAAGCTCATGCGTCCGGCTTATAACTGTGTGCAGGAGCATTTGGACTATAAGCCAATCAAGGAAAGAAAATAGAAAACAAATATAAAACGATCAAAGCAGTCTCTTGAAGAGAGCCGTTTTGATCGTTTTTTAATAACAAATTAATTCATATGCAGTTCTGGCTCCGTAATCTTTAGATACTGGTCCGGCAGGGCCGGCACATAGACCTCGCTGACAGATGTAAACTCGCCTGGATTCCTGCAGCCGTTTTCTTTCATAACGGTTTTCAGCCCTTTTTCCCAGCTCTTATCTGTTATGACGAATTTGTAGACCGGCTGAATATAGGTCTGATACTCGTCTTTCATGTAGGTTATCTCCACCGATAAAATCTCCGCCGTTTTCGCCACAGTTTCTTCACCACCGAAAGCGAAGAATTTACCCTGCCTCAGCTTTTCCTCAGCCTCTTTGCCCGTAATAATGGGATAGTCTCCCACCTTTTCCCCGGGTATTCGGTAGTAATTGAGAAGTGATGAATCATTGCCTTCTTCAGATGTACGATCGACACCTTCAATACGTTTAAACTCGTAATTGAGCAGTTCTTCCGCAAGCGAAGCCTCTTTGCCCTCAAAATAATTCCAGTACGTTTCTCCGCTCTTTCCATCAAAGCTATAAAAAGTCTCACTCTCCTTTTTCTCCTGAGAAAACTCCATCTGCTTTTTTATGTCCTTTAAAGCGACACCATCCTCTATGGCGGCACAAATTTTTCCCTTTTCCTGCTTAAAAACCGGCAGCTGCTTGATTTCGTCCACATTGTTCAGGGTAGGATTCCCCTGCTTTAAAGAATCCCCCTTTTTTATTACCAGAAAACCGAAGTCCTCTCCTCCCCCCGCGCCCTCAGCCGCAAAGGAAAAAGTGATTACCGGAAGCTGATTTTCCCCCTGTCCGCCGCCTGGCTGCACAATCTCCGCTCCGTCTTTTCCTGTAAAGAATAATATCCCTGCCAAAAGGCAGACCAAACATGCGGCGGCCGCTACCGCAGAAGCCATCCATTTCTTACGGCGCCGCGCTTTTTTGTTTTCTGTATTCTTTACATACCTGAGTATCTTCTGGTCCAGATCTTCGCTGAACGCTATATGATTCATCGCCTTTTGATAAATATCTTTACTCATGCTCCCACTCCTCTCTCAAAATTCTTCCCAATTGTTCCCTTCCCCTGGCCAGTCTTGTACCGATTGTCGCGCTCCGGCTGTACAAAATTCCGGCAATCTCCTTCATGGAATATCCTTCGTAGTAGTAAAGGTAGATCGGTACTCTGTATTTTATCTCAAGGGACAAAACTGCAGAAAGCACCTGACTCTCCTTCTCTTCCAGATACTCCAGATTGTCCGGGAGCGGTTCGCGGCTGCGATTCCATCCCGATTTCAGATAGTTCTTGCACTTATTTGCGGCCACACGGAGAAGCCACGCCTTCAAATGAGCCTCATTTTCAATGCGCGGCTCTTTCTGAAGCAAGACCAGAAATACTTCCTGAGCAATATCCTCCGCATCATGAACATTTTTCAGGTAAGTAAAGGCGGCTCTGGCAACAGTCTCTCCGTAGTCGGCCACTGCTTTTTGAATACACACATCCATATTTTTCTTCCCTCCTTTTACCTTATATACAACTCAGCGGCCTTAAATTTTTCATAAAGCGCAAAAAAAGGGCTATTGCTTTAACTGACAATAGCCCTTTTGGAAATGCTTTCTATTTTGCCATATCAAGTTTCACCCTATTGGTTTCCAGTTCTTTGACATCAGTGATGCCATCCCCTTTTACGGTAACGTTTTTGTTCTCCAGCTTGCTGAAAACGCGGTTGTAATCATCCTTGGTGAAATTTTTCATCCTGCTGGAAGCTATGGAAAGTCCCACACCTCCATTTTCAGCGTCCAGCTTCACAGTCTGCCCTCCGGCGAATTCTTCATCGCCGTAAAAGCCCCAGAGTATGTCATTGATGGTTGAATCAATGTTTTTCACAGCAGCGATAAGAACGGTTTCCGATTCTTTGCTTTGATCCGTATCAACGCCGATCACATAACCCCCAGCCGCCTCAGCCGCTTTCATGATCGATCTGCCCGCACCGCCGGCACAGGCAAAGATCACTTCCGTTCCGTCCTGATACCAGTCTGCCGCCTGCTGTTCCACTGCGGCGTCCGCATCAAAGGTTCCCGTATACCCATATTTTATTCGTACATTCGAAGTTCCCATATCCTTGGCCGCAGCATCCGCTCCCTGGACAAAGCCATAACCGAATCTCTGCACCGGAGGCAGCTCTTTGCCGCCGGCAAAGCCCAGCTTTTTATAGCCTTCCTTCACTGCGGCGTAGCCTGCCAGATATCCCGCCTGTTCCTCTGCAAAAGTAACGGCAACCGTATTCTTCCGCACTTCCGTATCCCCTTTTTCTCCGCCCTTTGGCTGTCCGTCCAGCAGCACGAAGGAGATTTCCGGATGCTCCGACTGAGCCTCATAGATGGTTTCATCAAAGGACGCACCTGCCGTAATAACCAGTTTTGCGCCGCCGTCGATGGCTTCCTCTACAGTCCTAAGATAGGCATCAGTTGCCGCTTCTGTAGTCAAATACGATTTGTAGGAAACCGGATTTTCTTCGACAAAAGCTTCGATCCCCTGCCATACCGCCTCATTGAACGATCCATCCTCAATGGTGGCCGTATCGGACAGCATCGCAATCTCATAGGTCACAGGCTTTTCTTCCTTTTTCTGCCCGCATCCGGACAGTCCGGCAATCAGAATAACAGCAGTAACAACAGCCAAGAGCTTTTTTATTTTCATCGCAATCTCCCTATTTATAGATTTCTTCCCTTCGATGTTTGAGCAGCGGCAGCTGCTGACGGATGGCTTCCACATAGTCCAGATCAATGTCTCCGTATACGATTGTCTCTTTTTCATCGGCCTTAGCCAGAAATTCGCCCCACGGCGTAGCGATGCAGGAGCTGCCGTAAGCCTGGTATACGCCGTCCATGTCTCTGGCAGGCGATGCCGCGGCGAAATAGACCTGATTATCCAGCGCTCTGGCCCGCATGGTCAGGTCCCAGTGAGCCGGTCCTGTGGTCAGGTTAAAGGCCGCCGGCAACACGATCAACTTTGCGCCCGCAAGGGCCATCTTCCGCGACAATTCCGGGAAACGAACATCATAGCAGATAGCCACGCCGATTTTGCAGTATTCCGTATCGATTACCGTCGCTTTGTCCCCCGGACTTAAAGTATCTGATTCCATGAAGCGAATGCCGCCCTTCACGTCGATGTCGAAAAGATGCACCTTTCTGTGTTTGCCGATCCGCTTTCCCTGCCGGTCAAAACTGAAAGAGGTATTATATACTTTATTGTCGTCCAGCTCAGAAATAGAACCGCCGATCAGATAAATATCGTTTCCCCTTGCCAGATCGGAAAGGAATTTTACCGAAGGGCCGTCTTCCGGTTCCGCGTAGTCCCGGAAATAATCGTTGGAATATGGACAGTTCCACATTTCCGGCAGCGCGACCACCTGCGCGCCGTTCTCAGCGGCCTCCCGCACCATGGCGCCAGCCTTTTCTTTGCTTTTTTCTTTATCCATAGAACCCATCATCTGACACAATGCAATTTTAAACATCTTCCGCCTCCTGACTTTTCAGTGTTTCAATGAAATTTCGGGTAATTCTGCCGGTAAGCCCCCAGATAACCCGGTTTTCAAATTCATAAATCGGGACTTCCGTAGTGCCTTTGCGCCAGTTATAGCCTTTGGAGAATTTGATTTTTTCATAAGGAAAATCTTCTCCCACCATCGGCGCCACCTTCATCTTGTAAACAGCCGGTTCGTGTTCCCAAAGATAGCTGAGGGGCACCAGAAAGATCTCTTTGACCTCATCCGGATTCAGCTCCGGCTGCCACAGGCTTTCCTCCTTTATAGTACCTAAAAAAGAGAACATTGTAAAGTTGCTGTAGGTATAAAGGGTATCCAGCTGGCTTATGACCTGTATATCTTCCCGGCCAATGCCCAGCTCCTCCATCGTCTCTCTCACCGCGCAGGCTTCAAAGGATTCGCCATCTTCCACCTGCCCTCCGGGAAAGCAGACCTCTCCCGGCTGCCGTTTCATATGTTCGGCCCTTACTTCATACAAAAGATAAAGCTCCCCGTCCTTTTGGACCAGGGGCACCAGCACGGAAAAATAATTATGTCTTCCGATGACCCGGGGAGTTCGTTTTTCAAAGAGCTTTTCAATTTTATCAAGGGTTATGGTTTTCATTCAACTGCGCCTCTTTTCGTGTTCCTCTTATATTCATATAGGATGCGATTAAAATCAGAACGATTCCTATGTACGTGTTCCAGAGAATGGATTCGCCCAGAACGATCACCGCCATAACCGGTGCGATGGCCGGCTTGAGGAAAAAGGCAATGGAGCCGGTAGTGGCGTCGGACAGCTTGATGGCCATGAAATAGCAGAAGTAGCCCAGCCCTGTGACAAAGATACTGATATAAGCCACTACCATCCAGTTATCGACGATTCCCGCTACGATCGGCCGTCCCATAAAGAGCATTACCACCAGCAGTACCAGGGATCCCAGTATAAAGCTGATACTGGTCTGGGCCATAATGCCCATCTTCCGCACGCTGATTTTTCCAGCCACCGTATAAAGACCGAAAAACAGGGCGGCCAGCAGCATGAGGATCACGCCCAGAACCGTATTTCCCTCTTGCATATGCCATGGTTTAATCATGAATATGATGCCCAGAAGTCCAACCAAAAGTACAAGGACTTTATTTTTTGTCATTTTTTCATCCGTCATAAAGTGAGCAAAAATCATGGTAAACAGCGGGTTGATGGAAATCAGCACCGATGCGGTGGCCGCGTTGGAATGCATCACGCCCATCTGGAAAAACAGCATGCTCAGCGGAATTCCCAAAATTCCCACATATAAAAGATAAGCGAAATCCTTTAGTTCCAGTTTTACATGATTTCGCCTGACTTCCGCTATGGCAAAGGGCAGCAGTAAAAGACCGCCGATCATGAACCGCAGAAAGGTCAGCTGGAAGGAATCCATCTCACTTCCTGCCAGCTTTAGCGCCACCTCCATGGTGCCGAACAAAAACGCTGTTAATACCACAAAAAAATAAACTTTCTTCATTTTACCTCACTCCAAATTCTTTGTGTCATTGAAAAAGGCGGTGATAAACACCGCCGTTTCCGCTATGTACGATATGTTACCCGCAGGCTGAATTAGTTTAAAATCTCACAGTCTGTAAAGTCAACTCCGATCATCTCTTCCTTTTCGGCGCTCAGGCTCACTACGAATTCGATATCGTAGTTCTTGGAAATTTTCTTGATTCTGTCGATGAACTCAGGCAGATCGCCCAATGTAACATCCGCATGCTTTAAGATGCTGTCGATGAACATGGTTTCGATGTCGTGGTCGGAACTGATGATTCCGTAGATAAAACCGATGTATTCATCGCTGTTGGTAATATATTCGAAGTCCTCCATGCAGATTACACGAATCTTATGGCTGAGATCATACATTAACCTGTGGTTTTTATTTATAAAAATGACACTGCCGTTACTTTCTTCAACTTTGTCATTTGCTAAGTCGATCATCTGCTTCGTTTTGCCGCTTCCCTTATGTCCAATTAATAATTTCACCATAGCAAAGCCCTCCCTTTTCTGTACTTACGTGATTGTTTATGTTGAAATATATTATACACTACCCGGCCAGTTGGGGCAACAGCAATTCTTAATTTATTTCTTGGGGAAAATCCCGTGCGGATCAGGCTTTGCCGTATCCGCAGTTTGGATAGGTGCACTCTTTGCAGTTGAGGCAGAGTCCGCCGTGACCCAGTTTTTTGATATCTCTTCTGGTAATCACTTCTCCGGCCAAGAGTCTTGGGACGATCAGATCGAACACGCTGGTCCTGCTGTACATCACGCAGCCCGGCAGTCCCACCACCGGAATATCGTCGATGTAGGAGAGCATGAACATGGCTCCCGGCAGTACCGGAGCGCCATAGGTCACGATATAGCCGCCGGCTCTCTTGATGCCGGAAGGCGTTCTGTCGTCCGGGTCCACGGACATGCCGCCGGTAACGCCGATCATATCCACGCCCATGTCGATCAGCTGACGGATACAGTCTGCGATCATCTCCTCATCGTCATCGGCAAAGAGCTGTTTTACCACAGTACTGCCCAGTTCGCCGAACTTTTTCACCAGTACGGGCCCGAAGGCGTCCTCGATTTTTCCCGAATAAACTTCGCTGCCCGTGGTCACCACACCGATTTTCAGGCTGCGCAGAGGTTCGATCCTGATGAGCGTTCCTCTGTCCAGCACGCCTTCCGCCTGTTTGACAACGGCTTCATCCACAAAGAGAGGAATGACCCTGGTTCCTGCCAGCTTCTGCCCCGGCTCCACCACAATGTTTTCGTGGATGCTGGCAAACATGATCTCATCCTGGTCAATGAGGTCGATCAGAAGCTCGCTGTCCACTTTCAAAAGGCCCCGTTCTTCCGCGATCAATTCAATCTTTCCTTCGCTGGGCTCCGTCAGCCCAATCCCAGGGCCCGCCGCTTTTTTGGCGATTCGCAGCGCCGCTTCGTTTTCGTGGACATCCGTGTCGTCTTTTTCCACCACATAGAGATGTTTTTTGCCCATGGAAAGGAGCACCTCAATGTCCTCTTCTTTGATGACATGACCTTTTTTAAATTTAGGACCTTTGTACTCGCCCGGTATAATCTGTGTCAGGTCGTGAGCAAGTACGGTTCCCACTGCCTTTTGCACTTCAATTTCTTTCATGTTGTATAAACCTCTTCTTCATTTAATAATAATTTTAAAAATTTCCAGCCGGGAAGGCTCGGGTCTATTGCTCCTGAATCGTGCCGTCTTTCATGAAAATTCGATGATCGGCAAACAGCTCGCTTTCTCTTGGATCGTGGGTGATGAGTATGGTGGGAATTCCAAGAGTCTCCTTGAAGGCTGCGAATTCTTCATAGACAACCTCCTTGGTTTTTACGTCCAGCGCGGAAAAGGGCTCGTCTAAGAGCAGCAGCCTGGGCTGGGTCACGATGGCCCGCGCCAGGGCTACCCTTTGCTTTTCGCCGCCTGAAATATTGCCGGGGTACCGTTTTTTCAGGTGGGTGATCCCAAAGGTTTCCATAATGTAGTCCGCGTAATCCAAAAGCTCTTTTCGTTTTTCCCGATCCCTGTACTCTTTTTTGTTTTTAATCCCGTAGGTCACGTTTTTCTCCACAGTCATATTGGGAAACAGCGCGTAATTCTGAAACAAATATCCGACTTGCCTGTTTCGCACCGGAATATTAGTTTTTCCATCAAAAACCAATTGTTCCTCAATGATGACTTTTCCTTCATCCGGCTGCTTGAGTCCCGATATGCAGTTGAGCACCGTCGTTTTTCCGGCGCCGGATTCTCCCTGGATGACCAGCACCCCTTTATCAAAGGAATACTCCACATCAACGGAAAACCGATCCAATTGTTTTTTTATTTTGAAATAGGTACACATGGTTACACCTTATAATTTTTCTTTTTCAGCCAGGCGTTGAGTCCGAAAATCATCAGAAAACTGAATACGGTCATCACCGCCACCAGCGTATTGGCCTGATCTTCTTTTCCTGTAGCTACTGCGTAGTAAATGGCCGTGGGGATAGTCTGGGTTTCCCCTTCAATATTTCCGGCCAGCATCAGGGTTGCGCCGAACTCGCCCATGGCCCTGGCAAAGGTGAGGATGATCCCGCTGACAACGCCCGGTCTTGCCAAAGGAAACAGCACCGTCCAGAAAGCTTTCCATTCCCCGCTTCCCAGGGTCTGGGCCGCCAGTTCATAAGTCTCATCCACGCTTTGAAACGCTGCCTTGACATTCTGGTACATCAGAGGCAACGCCACCACGCAGGCCGCGATCACACAGGCCACCCACGTAAACACCACCTGAACGCCAAAGGTGTCCAGCAAAAAGGCGCCCAGCGGGCCCCTTTTGCCGAACAGCTTCAGCAGCAGATATCCAACGATGGAAGGCGGCAGGATCATGGGAAGGATCAGAATCGTCTCCCAGATGCTTTTAAAGGGTACGTTCTTTTTTGTCAGTATATAGGCGAAAAACACTCCCAGGATAAAGGCGAATATGGTCGCGATGGCCGCGACTTTTAGTGATAGCACTACCGGAGCCAGCATCCCTTATTTTACCGTAAACCCGTATTTTTCAAATACGCCCTTCGCATAATCTTCCTGTATGAATTTGTAGAAATTCTCGGCAGCTTCGGCCTGCTGGGAGTCTTTCATAATGGCCGCCGGATAAACGATGGGGTCGTGAAGACTGTCTTTTACTTCTGCGACCATTTCGCCCTTGTCTTTGTCCAGCAGCATAGCGTCGGTCTTATAGACGAATCCGCATTCCACGTTTCCTGTTTCAACGTAGTTAAGCACGGCCCTTACGTCTTTGGCTTTTACGATCTTCTTTTCTACTTTATCGGTGATCTTCATGTTCTCAAAAACCTGGGTCGCGTATTTTCCTGCCGGAACTGTTTCCGGTTCGCCGATGGCAATCTGCTTTACCGCATCTGTTGTCAGGGCATCCATGGTCACCTTACCGGCCGCTTCTTTGGTTGCGATCAGGGTCAGGGTGTTGCCGAGAAGATCTTTTCTGGATTCCTTGTCGATAAAATCGGCTTCCTCCAGCTCATCCATGTTCTTCTTGGAGGCGGAAATGAACAGGTCGCAGGGCGCATTGCCCTTGATCTGCTGCACCAGGTCGCCGGAGCCGGCATAGCTGGTCTTGATTTTGTCCTTACAGTCCTTGTTATATTCTGTGATAATTTCATTGAGTGCGTCGGTCAGGCTGGCCGCTGCCAGTACGGTTATTTCCCCACCTTCTTCGCTCTTTGCCGCCTCCTCTTTGGAATCGCCGCATCCCGCAAAGATGCAGGCTGTTAGCAGCATCAGTGCCAGCAATAGACTTAACTTTTTTACTTTCATAGTCGTTTCTCCTTTTGTGATCGTACAAACTATGAGCTCGCTCACAAAAAGAAGTTTACCACTATTTTGAAAAAAAGTATGTTGCTCGGACAACATTTTTTAAATTTTCTCAAAATTTTTCCAGTTCTCCCAGCCGCAGCTGACCGCAGGCCGCGTCAATATCCGCTCCCAGCTCCCTTCGCACCGTAGCAGGGATTCCTCTTGCTTCCAGGTAGGCGGCAATCTCCAGCGCCTGTTTCCGGTTGCTGCCGTAAAGGCCGCTTTCCCGTACTTCGTTGAGGGGAATCAGGTTTACGTGGCACAGCATCCCTTTCAGTTTACCGGCCAAGAGGTCAATCTGCTCTTTGGTATCGTTCTTTCCTTTCACCAGCGCGTATTCAAAGGTGATCCTGCGTCCCGTTTCCTCTGTGTACCGGCGGCAAGCTGCCAGCAGCTGGTCCACCGGGTAGCTTTTGTTGATCGGCATCATGGACTGGCGCGTCCCATCGTCCGCGCTGTGGAGGGAAACTGCCAGGTTGACCTGTTTCATGTCTTCGGCAAATTCCCGGATTTTCGGCACCAGTCCGCAAGTGGAAACCGTAATGTTGCGCAGGCTGATATTGAGCCCCTCCTTTTCGTGGATATTGCGGATGAATTTCAATAGGTTGTCGTAGTTATCGAAGGGTTCGCCGGTTCCCATAACGACCACATGGTTGATGGTCTCGCCCGTATCCCGTTCTATGGTCAGAATCTGGTCCGCTATCTCTCCCGGCGTCAAATTCCGTTTCAGCCCGTCCATTCCCGAGGCGCAAAAACGGCATCCCATTCTGCACCCTGCCTGGGAGGATACGCAGATGGAATTGCCGTATTTGTATTTCATGAAGACGCTTTCTATGGTGTTGCCGTCCGCAAGTCCCAGCAGGTATTTGCGGGTGCCGTCTTTCCCGGATTTTTGTACGCGCAGGATACGCAGGCTGTCCAGCTCCGCTCTTTGGCTCAGGGCCTGCCGCAGGCCTTTGGAAAGATCCGTCATTTCCTCAAAGGACCGAGCGCCCCGGTAAATCCAGGAAAACACCTGCTTTGCGCGAAATTTTTTCTCTCCCTGTTGCTGAAAAAAATCTTCCAGTTCGTTTATCGTCAAGTCTTTTAAATTTATCATTTGTCTCCTTAATATAACCCTCTGTTCCTGCTCATACGCTTCTTTTCCGCAACTTTTTGCTTCTGCACCTCGCCTCTCCATCCCGGATGGCGGAGGTCCAGGTACGCCTCGATATTGATCCAGTCGTTCTGCGGATTTTCCGAAGCGATCCCCGGGTAAAAGTGTGCGATATATTCCTTTACTAAAAGCTGCGAAAGATGTCTCAGCCTGCCGCAGGATTCCTCGCAGACCGTCTCTCCGTAGCCCTCCAATATGGTGATGATAACCGGGATATCGTAGCCGAATTTAATAGCCATCCGTTCCAGGTCCCTTCCCAAAACTACGTAATGGTCAAAGATGGCCAGATGGTCGTTCATTGGGATTTTGGCGACTTCTCTGAGCTTTTCAATGGGTGCGCTCATAATTGTCCTCCTTCTTTATCTTAAAACGTAACGGTGTCCTTTATTTTTTGGATTTCACAGCGCTATATTTTCCATAAATCTTTTTGCCCGCGGAATCCTTCTTGTAAGCCCGCACCTTGACGTAGTACCTTTTGCCTTTTTTCAGCTTAGTCAGTTTTTTGCTTGTGGCCTTGGTCGTAGTATATTTGGTCTGTTTCTTTCTGAACTTTTTGCTGGTGGAATAGGCGATCTGATAGCCGGCTGCCCCGCTGATCTTTTTATAAGAAACTTTCATCTTAGTCTTCGATGTTTTCTTTAAACTTTTAATCTTTGTTTTGGAAACGTTCACTTTTATCCATTTTGCGTATAAGGTATAATCGCCGCCGGAAAAGGATGCGACTCTGTTCGTGTAGCCGCCGTCTCCGTACCAGCCTCCGAAGGTATACCCTGCACGAGTTGGATCCCGCAAGGAAACCGTTGTTCCATAGTAGGTGGCTGGATTGGCGCTGCTGTTGTTCCCACCGTTGAGTACATAGACAATCCGATACGGTACGACAATTCGGCAGGCGGCCGTCCGCTGGCTCCCGTCTGATGAAGATGCCGTGATTACTGCCGTTCCGCCATTTTTAGCCGTCACCCTTCCGCCGGTGACAGCTGCTACGGAAGGATTGGAAGAGGTCCATGTCAGCGTGCGGTTGCTGGCATTGGACGGAGAAACAGCAGCTATTAACTGAAAGGAACTTCCCGCGTTCAGTGTTTTAGAAGACGTATTTAAAGAAACGCTTTCTACTTTTATCTCTTTAGGTGCAGGCGTTTCCAGCTGCGGTACAAGCTTGAGGCCATATGTTGTAACCTTATCCCCAATGGTTTTCTCCAGCTCGTACCCATATGTGTCCTTCAGTTTCACCTCCGCTTGGTCTTCCACCTCGCCAAAACTCAAATAAGAGCCCTCCTGCAGCTCAGGGGCTTCATTTGCGGGAATAACGATTAAATTCAAACTCCCCCAAAGCGAACCAGCCTCCAAGGTCTTTCCCGACAGGATCCGCAAGGTTTGACCATTGGCCTCCAGGTCTCCCACTTTTGCGGAATTCTTCAATATGAAATTGTCGCATTTAGCCTCCAAGGAAAAAAATTCTATATCCCTGATCGGGCCGCTGACCTCGGCGTTCAATCCGATTTGATCATCTTCCAGACCGCCTGCATTTAACATCGACCATCCCGAAATCGTGCCGCTGATTTCCCCACCGAGAAAATCGAACGTCCCCGCTTTCGCCGGATCCGTTATATTGCCAAAACTGCCGCTTTCTATGGAAAGCTGATTATCTTTGGGACCGTCAGCTGTCGTTATATCCGGCGGCACGTTTCCTGTAGCTACTGCCTGACTAAAACTCAGCACAGCGCCAGCTATCACAATATCCGTTTCTTTTTCAGGGGTGTCAAAGTCCAAATGAATATTTTGAAAGATAGTATCGGAGGTTACCTTCAAAGGCTTCCGGAAGATCAGTTTGGCATCGTTCTGACCGTAAAAAGTAAATGTTTTTCCTGACAGCACGGCTTCCTGATCCCACGTTGTATCACCGAACACCGCCACATGTACCTGTTCCTTATTCAGGTTCTCTGCCGCCGCTGTTACTTCCGCCATGGTTTTAAAGGGAGTCTCGGCGCTCTGTCCATCGCCTGACGCATCCGCCTTACCATTCACATAAAGCGTTGCACTCGTATCTTTGGGCCTGCTGACCCATCTGCCCGGTTCAGTCTTTACCAATTCCCAATCCCAAGTTGTGTTGGAAAAGGCAATCGTCGCATCAGAAACCTGCGAGCCGGTTATGGTTCCGACAAATCCGTTGCTGATCGTTCCCGCTCCGGTAATCGCGCCGACAACTGATATGTCCGCACCACAGCTGATGGTTCCACGGAAAATCAGATTTCCTTCTATCCTGAGCTTTTGCTGACCGGTGATGTTTAGCTCACTCCCCGGCCCCAGCTCAACATCTTTTACGTTCTCCAGCATGTGGACCGTTGTTTTTCCTGCCATCAGCTTCAGCTTACCGATGTGTTTCAGATTGCTGGTAAAATATTGCGTTGCGGAAATTGTCAAAGTCGTATGATCTCTGCTCTCCGACAAGCCTTCCACCGCATCGGCGGTCGCTTTATCTCGGAGCGTTATATCCACGCCCTGCTCTACCGGAGCCTTGTTGCTGCCGTACCCGTAGACAGCCTTAAAATGTCCGCCGCCCAAATTGATTGCCGCTTTGCGATCCGTTATTTCCTTTCCGGTTTCGCTTCCGGCATAAATGTAGGCCTTTTGCTTGTCGTTTTTATTGACGTAGCACTGGGCCGTGTCCGTCATGGTAAAGGAATATCCGTTCACATAAATACAGCGGCCGCTAGGATCCGTTGAAGTTGTCTCCAGCTTCAAGCTGTCCAGAGTCAAATTGCCGCCCAGGCTGAGACCATACCGCACGACCCAGGCCGCATCTGCGCTGTCTCCTTTAATGGTAATATTTTTAGACGGCGTGCGTTCCTCTTCTTGACTTACATAGCTGCCCTTAATCACGATGGTTCCGCCATCTGACACGGCGTTGTACGCATCCTGTATATCTTTATAGGGACTCTGTTCTGTGCCGTTTCCCTTTCCTGAATCAGCTGCCTCCGATGAAACATAAACAGGCGACAGCGAACTTTTTTCCGCCCCGAAAACGGACGCCATCCCCGCTGTCTGTGTGGCAAGCAGCAGCAAAACAAGGATAAACGCCGTAAACCTACCGCCATAATTAGATGCTTTCATGCTTCCTCTCCTCTTTATCTTTATGCAACCTTAAAATAACAAAAGAGATGTCGCTTCCCTCCATACAGATGCGTATGGGGACAGAAGTCCGGGCCGCTGTCTGCTATCGGCCGCGAATAAACTCTCGCAAAGCTCACTTCTCATTGGATATTATTATACTACGAATCCTTGTCAAGGCATAGTTCTTTCAGGCGGGAATTGCCGGAATGTGTGGCGATCGGTCATCGGGGCGCAGCTGCTCATCCTTTTGCTTTAAACGATAAACGACCATACCCACTCGGATAACAGAGGCTGGATGGTGAAGTTGATCAAAAAAATCAGTGCGCACAGCGCCAGCACTTCTCTTCCCTGGCGGCACAGGCCGGATTGTTCTCTTTTTATCCGTTTCCCCGCAATCAGCTTTGCGATCACAAAGCCGATTACAGCACCTGCGGTATTCGCAATGAGGTCGTCCACATCGGTGGCTCTGAAATTGAACATTTGCATAAATTCAATAAAACAGGATAAACCGCCGCCCAATAGCAGGATCATTCTCAAGCAGCCGAACTTATGCCAGATGAGCGGCGCGAGAATTCCCATCGGGATGAAAAGTATAATGTTGAGGCAATACTGAATCGGGCTGGTATGCAGGGCGTCGAAGGGCACCAGATTTACAGACAAATCCGCATTCAGCCGCCAAACGGACGGAATCCCCGTAACCGCGAAAATTTCCGCTATATAGCAGCCAAAAAGCGCCGCCAGCCACCGATGCTTTGCCCCCAGCTCCTTGTAGAACATTCTCTGCCAGATCCATATGATCGGCACCACCAAAACAGCAATTAAAATTCCATCAATCAGCAAACCAACTATCGTATACATAAGCCTGCTCCTCCCCTTGCCCGCTTACAATGTCATTCCCATTGTAAATAGAATAACAGAAAACTTTTATAAAAATAAAACAAAAAGGTTAATATTTTATTGGCAAATTCTTAATTTTTCAAGTTGCAGGGAAAATGTCCCCTGATTCCTTCGAATCAGGGGGTGAAAGATGCACGATGCGGATTGCATTTTATACTATTCTGACCAGATTTGTATCGGCGTTGCCGCAAGGTATAGAATAAGTGAAAGATGCTCGACGTGACTCACATCTTATACGATTCTACCCAATTTGTACGGCGTTGCCGTAAGGTTGAATATGCGTGGAACTTATGGTCTGTCTGGCGCGAAGATGGTCTGGCCCATGCCGGCCCCCGACCTGGCCCGGCGCTTTTTGCTTTAGAATTGGACCAGAGCGGACAAAATCTGTGGGTTTGCGGGTATTACGGATTTATTTTTATAAAATTTCCACTTAAGATTGACCCTCAAGGGTAAGAAACGTTGAAAAAAGATCCGCTCTTGCCTCGCTTCTTTGATGAAAGCTCCGGAATCAATTCAGCACATTACTACGCAAAAGTAAATAGGCGTTCCCTCCTGAAAGAAAGCACCCCTGATGCAGCAGAGAACAGAAAATGGTTTTGAGTTTGCGACCAAATTTCAATTTTACCAGAAAATCCCGCGACCATTGGCCCCGAAAAAACACCTTGGTCGCAAAACACAGAATGGTGTAAGATGCTCGGACTGGCTCGCATCTTACAATTTGCAAGCCACTCACCAAAAGAGCAGCTCTGGTAACTTATCCTGATTTTTTCAAAAGGTTACGCATTTTTCAACGATCCTACGGCCCTCAAAAGAGCTCGTAGCACAAATCTTCACCTTTTACGTTTTCGAGTACCCGCAGGGCCCACAACTTTGCGTAACTTTGCATCAATTTTTCGAAAAGTTACCGCAACTGGCAAATGATACGATTCTGGCCGAGCAGATACGGCGTTGGCCAGGCGAGACCTTTTTTGCCAATATGCACATTTGCTCAACAATGGATTCGTTTTGCCTTGGTTGTTGAGGTGTTTCCAAGGTTTGCGGCCTCTGCACCTGTTCAAAATCACATATTGCTCGAATTTCTGCGCTCTCAGGCTCTGTAACCTTAAAAAAAGCTCAACAAGAACTCGATTTTTCCATTGCGTGTTGATAAAAATAGCGATTTGCCTTTTGGGCGGTGTTTCATATGAGCCGATTCCTACTGCACAGCCCGGTTGCAAGCTGCGGGTTTGCGACCAAATCCTAATTCCACTAACAAATCCCGCGACCATTGCCCCTAAAAAAACACCTTGGTCGCAAGCCACTCACCAAAGGGAGCAGCTCTGGTAACTTATCCTGATTTTTTCAAAAGGTTACGCATTTTTCAACAATCTTACAGCCCTCAAAAGAGCCCGTAGCACAAATCTTCACTTTTTACGTTTTCGAGTACCCGCAGGGCCCACAACTTTGCGTAACTTTGCATCAATTTTTCGAAAGGTTACCGCAGCTGGCAAATGATACGATTCTGGCCGAGCTGATACGGTGTTGGTCCGTCGAGACCTTTTCTGACAATATGCACATTTGCTCAACAATGGATTCGTTTTGCCTTGGTTGTTGAGGTATTTCCAAGGTTTGCGGCCTCTGTACCTGCTCAAAATCGCATATTGCTCGAATTTCTGCGTTCTCAGGCTCTGTAACCCTGAAAAAAGCTCAACAAGAACCTGAATTTCCGCTGCATGTTGATAAAAATAGCGATTTGCCTTTTGGGCAGCGGTTCATATGAGCCGCTGCCTGCCGCGCAGCCCGTAAGTTACATAAGTTATAAATAAAACCACGCATTGGATGCGTGGCTGAGTTTCTTAACAGGCTTCAAGGGCAAGCTGCAAACCCGCAGCCCGGTTGCAAGCTGCGGATTTGCGACCAAATCCTACTCCTACTAACAAATCCCGCGACCATTACCCCTAAAAAAACACCTTGGTCGCAAAGCAGAAATCTCCCCTTTTTATCTCCCAAACCAACCCGCATCTGCTCCGCAGATGCCCTCCTCAATCAAAGCCTTACTTTCCCAAAAAGAAATAGTTCTCGCGCAGGCAAACTCCGCAGGCCCGCGGCGTTGCAACGCAACGCAAGCGCGGGTCGAGGACCTTGCCGTAGCGAGAACTATTTCTTACTTCTTTTCTACAGTGATACCAGTCTTATGCCCATTCAAATCATATTCTTTCAATCCGCTGCCTGTCTCCATTTCCACCGCCAGCGTTTCTTTCATAATATAATCCTTATAAGCTTCCACAGCTGCCGCAACATCTTCGTCAGCGTCGATGGTGATTTTGATATTATCCATCATCTCAAAATCATTCTGCTTTCTCAACTGCTGCACCTTGGAAACCAGCTCTCTTGCCAGACCTTCATCGATCAGTTCTTTGGTCAGAGTCGTATCCAGGATCGTAAATACGTTATTTTCCATGGCTACAGCAAACCCCTCCTTGGCGCTGATCTTAGTGTCCACCATATCAGCCGTAACCTCTGTCATTTCGCCGTTGAGATCCAGACTGATCTTGCCATTTGCTTCAAGCTCAGCAACCACACTGGCCGCATCGGCTTTTGCCAATGCACCGCCGAAAGCCTTGATATTCTTGCCCAGTATCGGACCGGCAACCTTGAAGTTTGGCTTCAAGCTGTAATTCATATACTGATCCAGCTCTTTTTCAAAGACTACCCGCTTCACATTCAGTTCTTCCATGATGAGCGGGGTCAGATCGCCAATCAGCGTTTCATATTTTCCATCCACCAGAATTTCTCCCAGCGGCTGGCGCACCTTGATTCTTTCCTTCTCACGGGTTCCGCGGC
The DNA here is from genome assembly GCF_024459955.1 of Anaerovorax odorimutans. Classification (GTDB taxonomy): domain Bacteria; phylum Bacillota; class Clostridia; order Peptostreptococcales; family Anaerovoracaceae; genus Hominibacterium; species Hominibacterium odorimutans_A. The sequence continues at coordinate 59,317 of NZ_JANFXK010000010.1, read as the reverse complement.
CCAGGCCCACAAGATCACGGACCAGATCCATTCGCTCTTCAACCTTGCTGTCCATCAGGCTTTCATCGGCCTTCGGGAAGTAAGCGATGTGAACTGATTCCTCACCGGTCAGATTAACAAAAATCTCATCGGCAATAAACGGTGCGAACGGAGCGATCAGCTTGGAGATGCCCACCAGCACTTCATAAGTGGTCGCATATACCGACTTCTTATCGTCATTTAACTCTTCGCCCCAGAATCTCCTTCTTGCCCGGCGGATATACCAGTTGGACAGATCTTCCACCACAAATTCCTGAATCTTGCGCACAGATTTCATGTGGTCGTAACGATCCATTTCCTCGGTCACTTCCTTGACCAGCTTGTTGTATTTGGAAATGATCCATCTGTCCAGCTCAGGGCGCTTGTCATAAGCCACGGAAAGCTTGGACGGATCGATATTGTCCTGGTTGGAATACAGCACGAAGAAATTATATACATTCTTCAAAGTGCCGAAGAACTTGCTGACGATTTCCACCAGGCCGTCCTCATCGAATCTGGTCGGCGACCAGGCCGGCGAAACGTGGAGCAGATACCATCTGGTGGCGTCGGCGCCGTATTTATCGAAAAGCTGGAACGGATCAACGGTATTTCCCTTGGACTTACTCATCTTCTTGCCGTTCTTATCCAGAATCAAATCGTTAACCAGCACGTTTTTATATGGCGCTTTGCCCTTGATAAAGGTGGAAATCGCCATCAGTGAGTAGAACCAGCCTCTGGTCTGGTCGATGCCTTCGCAGATGAAATCAGCCGGGAACAGCTCTTCGTCAAACTTCTCTTTATTTTCAAACGGATAATGCTGCTGGGCAAAGGGCATGGAGCCGCTGTCGAACCAGCAGTCCATAACCTCCGGAATACGGCTCATGGTCTTTCCGCAAACCGGACAGGTCAGATGCACGTCATCCACATACGGTCTGTGCAGCTCGATGCTTTCGTCGATGTCCTCCTGAGCCTTTTCCACCAGCTCAGCTCTGCTGCCGATGCATTCCAGATGGCCGCACTCGCAGCGCCAGATGGGAATCGGCGTACCCCAGTAACGGTTTCTGGAAATCGCCCAGTCCTTTACTTCTTCCAGCCAGTTGCCGAACCGCTTTTCGCCGACAAAATCCGGGAACCAGTTGACGGTATTGTTATTGGCTACCAGCTGATCCTTCAGCTTGCTCATTTCAATGTACCAGCTGGGCTTTGCGTAATAAACCAGCGGCGTTCCGCATCTCCAGCAGTGGGGATAGTTATGCTCAATCTTTTCTTTGCCGAAAATTTTGTCCTCGCCTGCCAGCCATTTGATAATGTCGATGTCCAGTCCGTCCTCCATTACAAAACGGCCTGCCCAAGGTGTTTCTGTATATTTACCTTCTTCATCTACTGGGTTAACTACTGGCAGCCCATAACGGCGGCCGGTCTGATAGTCGTCTTCACCGAAAGCCGGGGCCGTGTGGACGATACCTGTACCGTCTTCAATGGTTACATAATCGGCGCAGGTCACAAAGAAGGCTTTTTTATCCGGTTTTACGAAAGGCATCAGCTGTTCGTATTCGATGTATTCCAGATCCTTGCCCTTCATTTCTTCCAGCACTTCGTATTTTTCCGCGCCCAGAACCTTATCGGCCAGAACCTTGGCAACATAGAAAACCTTGCCCTCTTCATCGCCCTCTGTCATCTTTACTTTTACATAGTCCACGTCCGGTCCCACGGTCAGAGAAACGTTGGAAGCCAGCGTCCATGGAGTCGTCGTCCAGGCCAGGAAGTATTCATCCGCATCCTTGCGCTTGAACTTGGCGGTGATGGTATTAACCTTTACTTCTTTATATCCCTGGGCCACTTCGTGGGAAGCCAGTCCCGTTCCGCAGCGCGGGCAGTAAGGCAGGATTTTGTGACCTTCATAGATCAGCCCTTCCTTGAAAAATTCCTTGAGAATCCACCAGCCGGTCTCGATGAAGTTGTTGTCCAGGGTGATATACGGGTTGTCCAGGTCGATGAGGTATCCCATCCTCTTGGTCATTTCCCGCCACATGCTTTCATAAGTGAAAACGGACTCCCGGCACTTTTCGTTGAATTCCTTGATACCGTATTTCTCGATATCCTGCTTGCCGCTCATTTGCAGCTGTTTTTCCACCTCGATCTCAACAGGCAGACCGTGGGTATCCCAGCCGGCCTTACGCCTTACCTCGAAGCCCTGCATGGTCTTGTAGCGGCACACCGAGTCCTTCAGCGTCCTGGCAATAACGTGGTGTATTCCCGGTCTTCCGTTGGCTGTCGGAGGGCCTTCGTAAAAGATAAAGGACGGCTGTCCCTCTCTTGTTGTCACGCATTTGTGGAGAAGATCTTCTTTTTCCCACTGCTCCGCCTGCTCCATCTGCAGCTGGGCTATGGGTTTTTCCGATAAGTTTTTAAACATATCCCTTTTCCTTTCTATTTTTAACCTTATAGTTATCTGGATCTTTGAGGCGGCCGTATTTCTGTCAGGTCCTGTCCAGCGGCCTTCCTTTTGCGGATTTTTGCCTTTTTATCCTGGATTTGTCCCGAAAAAAAGCCCTGACTCTCAGATATTGAGAATCAGGGACGATAAAATACCGCGGTACCACCCTGGTTGCAGCAAAAGCGCTGCCTCTTCATTTTAGGGAATAAGACTCCGAAGTGATCTTCACGGTCCGCTTCACCGATGTTCTCTCAGCTAAAAACATCTCTCTGTAAGGATTTTACGCGGTGCTACTGTCTTCATCTGCGCCTTTTTTATTTACTTCATATACGTTGATATTTTATATGCTTGCGGCTTTAAAGTCAAGGGATAAATGCGCCCTGACCGATGGTCTTTTCAACCGGCTCTTTCAAAAGAATCCGCTGCCGGCCCCACGCCGGACAACGGATTCCTGCTCTGTTTTCATATCAGCTCCCACTCGAACTCCACGGGCAGCTCCGGCAGCTTTTCCCTGCTCTGCTCCTCTGTAACCACCGGCAGATTGAGACGGAAGATATATTGGTCGGATTTCATCGTGTCGCTGGGTTCCAAAAGGCATTGAAGAACCAGCTTTCCCGCCGGAAGCAGCCGGTTTTCGCTGACCCAGGCGAGAAGAGTATCGTAAATCTTCTCCAGCGCCTCATAGCTGCCGACGCTGAGGATGGACGCAACCCGCACCCTTTTAAAGTGCCGGACCGCTTCCCTGCCGCAGCCCTCCCGATATTGGATGGGCATGCAAAGGGAAAATCCGCCTTCTCCCCGAATAAAGCTGCGGATGTTCCTCGTTCGCGGGATCAGCAGCAAAGCCCCAGTCTGCAGAACGCCAAGATGGTCCCGCATGTTCTGAATTTCAAGACAGCACTGGGTAAAAAACGGCATGCTGCGAAAAGGGGCTTCCGTTTCCATGCACAGAACGTCGGCGGCCGGCATGGTCCGCAGCTCCGCCGGATAGCTGTCATAAAACGCCCGGCTTCCTTTGGAATAATATTCCCGCAGAATATACTCGCCGTTGGACAGATAATTGTCGATATCGCTGACGGCCTGCAGCTGCAGCTCAATCTTGTGTCTGATCTCGCTTACTTTTTCCCGAAAACAGGAAAGATCCTTTTTAACCAGAATCATCCTCATATCATCCAGCGAAAAGCCCAGCATTTTCATGTTTTTAATCAGCTGGACCTGCAGCATCTGCTCTTCATCATAGTAACGGTATCCGGTAGTTTCGTTTCTGTATGCCGGGACGAGAATCCCCATCTGATCGTAATGCCTGAGAGTGGGGATACTCAGTCCGGTGAGTTTTGATAATTTTCCAATGGAATACATGTCTTCCCCAGCCTTTTTCCTGAATTATATCCTATAACTCGATGTTTTTAAAGGCTTCCGGAACTTCTTTATATCCTTTCGACTTGATAAATCCGATGACAACTCCTATGATAAGCCATCCGAATCCTACGATATAACTGATGTAGTCAAATCCTGTGAACACATAAATTAAAATAGCCATTCCCAGGAACGGGCATACCAGGTTCTTTATAAATCCTGTCCCTCCCCTTTTTTTCTCTTTAATGAAGAAGTAGAAGAAGGTCGCGAAATTGAGCATGATAAAGGATCCCAGCGCTCCGAAATTAACCAGTCTCACCAATGTATCGATAGGAACCGCAACCGCAATCACTAAAGAGAAGATGGACAGCAGATAAATCCCCACATATGGGGTACGGAATTTAGGATGCACCTTGGCAAAGATATGCGGAATCACCCGGTCTCTGCCCATGGTGTAGAGCAGCCTTGCCGCAGAGGACTGGGCTACCATGGTATTGGCGATACCTGCCGCAACGATAGTCACGCCTACCATTACAATTCTGAACCATTCACCCAATGCAAGGGCGGCCGCGTCATAAAATCCGGCCGCGATATCCGTATGCTGCCAATCCGGAAGGATGAGGCAGGCTACATAGGTCTCTACAATGAAGAGGAGCCCAATACTGATCAGGGCGATCATAATCGCCTTGCCGATATCTCTTGCCGGTTCCAGCGCTTCCTCCGCCAGCGTACTGATGCCGTCAAACCCCAGGAAGGAGAGTGCCGCTATGGTGCATGCGGAAGCGATAAAGTTGAGGTTGATCTTGCCCGGCTGGTACATAGGTTCAATGGAGAATCCTCCCGTTCCGCCGCCTCCGGCGATAAAGCTGATCCCTCCGATCAGGAAAATGACTACTACCACCAGCTCAATAAAGAACAGGATGATATCGGCTTTCGCCGTATAATCGATCCCCCGCACATTGATGAGCGTGTTGATCAGGATAAACACGATGATCCATGCCACGCCCGGGATTCCCGGAAAGGTCTCCACACAGATGTTGGAAACCAGCGCGTATAAAAGGGCTGGAACAAATATGTAGTCCAAAAGGATCATCCATCCTGCCACAAAGCCCACATGATGATTGATTCCCCGCTGTACGTAAGCGTAAACCGATCCGCCCACCGGGAAACGCCGGCTCATCTGCATATAGCTCAGAGCCGTGAATACCATGGCTATAACGCCGACCAAATAAACAAAGGGCGTCATTCCGCCGCTGGCCTGCTCGATTTCTCCGAATACTGCCATAGGTGCGATAAGCACCATCATAATCATTCCATAAAAGACCAGGTCCTTCAGCTTGAGCGTACGTTTCAGCTGAACCTGTCCACCATTTGATGGGGCCTGTCCGGCCGCATTGCTGTTCATTGCTGTTCTCGCCTCCTTTATTTAATTAATTCTCTGCCCGCTATCTTGGGGACACCGGCTCTCAAAATCATGTCGATGGGACACGGCAGGGTGAACTGGTTGATCTCAATGTCTCCCTGCAGCGATAAGTACAGGAACACATCCGTCTCATCCCAGCCGTAAGCATCCACCATCAGCCGCTGCAATTCCAGGCACGCCTGTTTGAGAGCAGTCTCATAATCCGGCGCCGCCACATTGACATACCATTTGTCTTTTGTCTCGGTCATGGGCCAATGAAGCTCAAAATTTTTAAGAAGGGAGATCTTAACCGTAACATCCGCCGCGATTTCAATGCCGTTTCCACAGAGCTCGCAGTCTCCCTGAGAAGCGTGGACATCGCCAATACCGAAAAGCGCGCCTGGTACCTGAACCGGCAGATATACTCTGGAACCTCTTTTTATCATCTTGCTGTCCATATTTCCGCCGTGATTTCCCGGCAGGAAACAGAGAAATTCGCCTTCCTCCGGCGCCACGCCGATGACGCCCAGCATCGGATCCACTTCCCATTTGATGTCGTTGAATTCCGCGATCCGGTTTTTTACCGGAATGATCTTCGTACGGGGAACAGAGTGCTCCATAAGGGGGCCGCCGATATTGCAGCACACGCCCTGATCATCTACATCAATATCCAGGATATCGACAACGAGAACATCTCCCTTTTCCGCGCCTTCCACATACACCAGACCCGTCGCCAGATCCGCATCGCCGTCGGTAATGTCCTCCGGATAATCGTTCTCCGTCCGGATATTCCCCGAATAGCAGTCCAATGTTTTGAACAGTACCGTTTCCCCGGGCCGCACCGTGCAGCACGGTTCATGCTCTTTTGAAAAAGTGCTGACAACCGCTTCGATCGTTTTCATATTTTTCCTCCGCTTTCTATGTATATTTCTCTTAATCTACCCCGTCCATACATCTTCATGCTAACCCTAAAGTTTACTTTAGAGTCAAGAATTTTCTCAAAAAAAGAGGTACCCTTTTTCAGGTACCCTCTTTTTTATCTTCGTTCATTTTTAAAGCCCTTGCCCACTCGCAAATAAATCAGGCAAAGCACAATGGACAGACAACTGGCCAGCGGCGGCACGAATCCCATTTCAAACAGGGTGACTCCCGGCATCCTGCTGAGAAAATAGGAGACAGGAACACGGACGCCAAAAGTAGCCAGCAGGCTGTGAATCAGCGAAAATAGCGAATAGCCGCAGCCGCTGAAAAACGAGTTGGCACAGAAGATAAAAGCCACCAGCATACAGTCGATGGTATAGTTTTGCAGATACAGTCCTGCCGTATAAATTACCTCCGGGTCCTTGCTGAAAAGCGCGGTCAGTGTCTCCGGGTAAAACTGACAATAAATCCATATAGCCAGCCCGAAAAGAAACGATAGTCCCACACCGACCCAGAGGCTCTTTTTCGCCCGGTCCATACGCCTCGCTCCCACATTCTGGGCGGTCATAACGGCTACTGCCGATGCGAAGGAAGTCGGTACCAGCATGGCAAAGACGATGATTTTCTCATCAATTCCCACAGCGGCCGATGCCACCAGGCCCATGGTGTTGATGATGGCAGTGATAATCAGAAAAGAAACGTTTACCAGCGCGTCCTGAACGGCTATGGGGCTGCCGATCTTGAGGATGCGGAAAGCCTGGCCGCCTTTAAAACCAATATATCCCATACGGAAAGGAACCGGAAGCCCTTTCTTCATCAAATAGAAGATGCCTGCCAGAAAGCTGACTCCCTGGGCCGCAACCGTGGCAATCGCCGCTCCCACAGCTCCCAGATGAAAGCCCGCGATCAGCAGCAGATCCAGCCCAATATTGATCACGCAGGCCAGGGCAATAAAATACAGCGGCGATTTGGAGTCGCCAAACCCTCTGAAAACACCACTGACCCCGTTATAGCCTACAATAAAGGGAACCCCCAGCGCACAGATGGTTATGTACTGAATCGTATATTCAAAAGCCTCCGGCGGCGTCTGCATGATCTCAGTAATCGGTCTTACGAAAAGCAGCATTACAGCAGTTAAAACCACTGCGATCAAGAGGAACAAAGCCGTTAGATTCCCCACGGCAATGGCTGCGTCTTTCTTTCGTCTGGCCCCCACGAACTGGCCGATTACCACCGTTCCCCCGGTGCTGATTCCCAAAACGATACCCGTGATGGTCTGCATGACCTGGCCGCCGATAGCTACCGCTGAAACGCCTGCCGAATCGGCGAACTGTCCCACCACCAGAAGATCCACGGCCCCATACAGAGCCTGCAGAATACTGGCCAGCAGAAACGGCGCCGCAAAAGCAAGCAGAGTCGGAACAATCCGTCCGGTTATTAACGCTCTTTCATCCTTCATAACTCCTCCGTATCAACAAAAAAGCTGAATAACATAACCAGTCTCCCGATCACCTTATCCAGCATATAATCAAAATCATATACTATCTGTTGCATGTCTAATTTATCATACAGGCCCTACAATTTCAATTATTTTTTGTCCCTGCTCCCAATTTTTTCTCCCCTGAAAACAATTATTTTCCCCATTTTTCGATCAGCTGCGGCAGCACCTCATACACATCGCCAACGATCCCATAATCCGCTGCCTTGAAAATCGCCGCTTTAGGATTCTTGTTGATGGCAACGATTACGGAAGCTTCTTTCATACCGGCCAGATGCTGGTTCATGCCTGAAATTCCGCAGGCAAAATAAATGTCCGGAGTCACCGTGCGGCCTGTCAGCCCCACCTGATACTGCTCATCGATCCAGCCCATGGATACGGCTCCCCGGGAAGCGCCTACGCTGCCGCCCACTGCCTGAGCCAGATCCTTCACCAGCTGCAGATCCTCCGTGCGTTTGAAGCCTCTGCCGCCGGAGCAGATGATTTCATCCTTTTTCACGTCCTTTAACGCCTCAATCAGCTCTTCCGCCGTATCGCACAGCACCACCGGCTGCTTTTCCTCTTTAACCTGTTTTTTATCTTTTTTAAAAATCTGCCCGGAAATGACCAGCTTCATCACTTCCGAAGTTCCTTCGTAGATCTCTGTGATCTTGGCGTCTCTCATATAACGCTCGATGGGCAGATCCCTGATATATCCGTAGCCGCCGTGGAACTGAACGGCTTTAACTGTCACCTCCATGGCCGTCGTCGAGCAGGCCAGCTTGGCCTTTGCCGCCGATACGGTGGTGTCCGGCAGACCTCTTTCCCGGATATCCGCCGCCTTGTAAAGCAGCAGCCGCGCGCCGTCGATCTTGGTTTCCAACTCCGCCATCTCAAAAGCCATGGCCTGAAAACCGCTGAGCTTTTTGCCGAACTGCTCCCTGTGCTTCATGTATTCCACAGTCCTGTCAAACCCGCCCTGAGCGATGCCCAGCGCCTGCGCCGCGATGCCCAGACGTCCCACGTCCAGAGAGGTCATGGCAACCTTAAAGCCTTTTCCCAGCCCTCCCAGCAGGTTTTCTTTGGGCACGACACAATCGTCAAACACCAGCTCTGATGCGATGGACCCGCGGATTCCCATCTTATCCTCAGTCTTGCCTTTATAGAATCCCGGCATTCCCTTTTCTACGATGAAAGCACTGATGCCCTTCGTTCCTTTGGACTGATCCGTCATCGCCATGACTACATAGACATCCGCGATTCCGCCTCCGGAGATGAAGATCTTGGAGCCGTTGAGCAGCCAGTGGTCGCCCTTATCCTCCGCAATCGTCTGCTGCATAGCCGCATCGGTTCCCGCATTGGGCTCCGTCAGCCCGAAAGCGCCGATCTTATTGCCGCTTAAAAGGTCAGGAAGGTATTTTTGCTTTTGCTCCTCCGTGCCATAGGTAAAAATCGGCCAGCAGCACAAAGCATTGTGTGTCTGAACGATAACTCCGTGAGACGGACAGAGCTTAGAGATCTCTTCCACCGCCATGACATACGTCACATAGTCCAGGCCCGCTCCGCCGTATTCCTTTGGAAAAGGCATACCCAGCATACCCATTTTCCCCAGCTTTTTTACGGTGTCCAGCGGGTACTCGGCATCCCGATCCATCTTATCCTGAATAGGCACGATCTCCCTCTCCGCAAACTCCCGAAGCGTCTCTTTCAACTGTAGCTGCTCGTCCGAATAACCAAAATCCATTTTTTCCTCCTATAAAACTCATCTTTTTTCTTGCCTTTATATATGCCCGGGCCCGCATTCCTACAGCCCGATCACATCTTCCATCGTATAAAGTCCCGGCCCATGCTCCGCCATATAGACCATCGCGTCGCAGGCGCCTCTGGCATAGCACTCCCAGTTATAGGCGTGGTGGGAAATCTCCATCATCTCGCCCATGCACCCAAAAATCACTTTATGGCTGGAGGGCGTGTCTCCGGCCCGCACAGAGTGGAAGGCAATATCCTCCATCTTCTTGTCCGATCTTGCGGTGATCTCTTCTCCCAGTTCCAGAGCCGTTCCGCTGGGAGCGTCCAGCTTGTTCTGGCTGTGGAGGTCGATGATCTCTATCTTCGCTTTATCGCCCAGAGCCTCCGCGGCGATTCCCAGCAGCTTGCGCATAACGTTAACCACGTAAGAAGTGTTGGCCGCCTTCATCATGGGGATTTCCTTCCCTGCCGCCAGCAGCGCTTTTTCCTGCTCCGCCGAAAAGCCAGTGGTACCGCATAAAAATCCTTTTTTATATTTTTTGCATACGGAAAGAACTTCCATGGAAAGCTCTACCCTGGAAAAGTCCACGACCAGGTCGCACCGGTCGATAATCTCCGTAAGATCATCATAGACCAGCGCGCCGATCTCTCTTCCCAGGCCCGCCGCAAGTCCGATATCTTTGCCGATATAATCTCTTCCGGCAGGTCCCAGCCCGCCGACAATCCTTATGTCGTCCCGCTCACAGGCAGCCTTGACTATCAGTCCGTCCATATGCCCGCGGGGAGCCGTAATAACGATATTTACCATTTAAAGACCTCTTTCCTTTCGATATCTCCTCAGCTGCTTTTCATCCTCGATTTCCAGACCTTTTTCACCTGCCAGTCCTTCCAGATGGTGGGTGAATTCGTGAAACAGCGTTTCCCTCAGCCTGGATTTAAAAGCGTCGCCTTCCAAATGACCGAAAAGCTTTGCGAAGGATCCGTAATAAATCTTAATCAATCGGCCCATACTGCCGCCGCTTTGATATTCGCCTAAAATGTACAGATCGTTGCTGATCGCGTGGGGACTCATTTTTGCTTCTGGCAATAAAAGGATTCCCCCGTTGAGATCCTTGTAAATCCCCGCCGGCAGCTCTTCGGCTATCTCATCCAGCATGATCTGTGCTTCGTCAATGGTTACCATAGCGCCGCTCCTTTCCTTTATACAGTATATCCTTTTTCGCTCCATCAGGCAACGGAACAATTCCAAAGGTTTGAGAATTAATTGCCGCTGTTATGCGCAAACTATTAGAGCAAAACGATATCGTCCGCATGATTATTCTTCCCATCCAAATAAATAAAATTTTTCGAAAATTTAGAGGTAATTCTGAAAAAAACGTGGTAAAATAGAATTAAGTAAACGTTTCATATATGTATGGGGAAGTTGCAGACTTTATCCGAAAATCAAAGGAGGGCTCGTTATGCCACTTATAATTTTGGGAGTATTGATCTTGGGAGGGCTCTTCGCTCTGATTGAGATCATGGGAAACAGAAAACGCGGCTCTGCTTCTTCCAATGGAAAAGCAGACAAGGCTGCCCCAGTCATCTATCTGCCGACTGATATAGAGCGGGAAAAGAAAAAGAGACATATTATTTAAACTGGAACAAGTTGACGCATAGAGAGGCAAGCGGTGCGTTTACCTCTCTTTACATCAATGTGAACGACTGAATCCATATAGAAATTGGATATTGCGAAAGGAGGGTCAGGTATGCCGCTTATCATTTTAGGGCTGCTCGTCGTAGCGGGCCTGTTAGCTTACATGTATTTTACCGGTCATTCAGATAGCTTTACCCGTAAAAAGCCGAAAGAGGAGGACCCTGACCACAAAGACGAATCGGCAACGGTAATTTATCTTCCCAATGACTTGGAAAAGGAAAAGAAGAAAAGAAAAGTCAAGACAGGAAAATGAACATTCATCTATATTGTGCTAAGCGTTCCATATAAAAAGAGCCTTTCGAGGCTCTTTTTATATGGAACGCATGGGCTTGCAGCCGCTTGGTTCCGCTCCTATCCCTCGGCCACCTGTAAAAACTCCAGAATTTCCGGCAGGCGTTTCTTGCTGGACGGAGTAAACCGTACAAAGGGTTTGACACCGCCGTGAATGAAGAGGCGCATGCCGTACTTTGCGGACAGGGCGGACAGCGATTTGGCGCTCAGCCCGTTTTCCTGGGCAAAATTAAAGATGACTTTGCTGCCCTCCTCATGAATCCTGGTAATACAGAGCTTTTCAGCCATGGAGCGAATTCTGGATATGGTAATCAAATTCATAGTATCCCGCGGGATCTCTCCAAAACGGTCGATCAGCTCATCAATGATCTCTTCTTCATCGGCATCGCTCGCCACTGTGGCGATCTTCTTATACATCTGCAGCTTAAGCACTTCATCGGAAATGTAGCGATCCGGAATCAGCGCCGTTACGTTCAGTTCGATGGAAGCTTCTTCTCTGTCCGGGTTGACCACTTCTCCTCCCAAAGCCCTTACCGCATCGTCCACCAGCTTGCAGTACAGCTCGTAACCAATGTTCATCATATGACCGTGCTGCTCGGTACCCAGAAGATTTCCCGCACCCCGGATTTCCAGGTCGCGCATGGCTACTTTAAACCCGGCGCCAAACTCGGTGAACTCCTTGATGGCCCGCAGTCTCTTTTCTGCTACTTCCGAAAGGCTCTTGTCCTTTTGGAACATGAGATAGGCATAGGACATGCGATTAGAACGCCCGACTCTTCCCCTCAGCTGATACAGCTGAGACAGTCCGAACCGATCCGCGTCGAGAATCACCATGGTGTTGACATTGGGGATGTCGATGCCCGACTCAATGATAGTCGTAGCTACCAGCACGTTGGACTCTCCCTGAACGAATCCCATAATCACATCCTCCAGATGATGTTCGTTCATCTGGCCGTGCCCCACGGCCACCTGCGCCTGGGGAACCAGCTCTTCAATATGGGCCGCCAGCTTATTGATACCCTTTACCCGGTTAAAGACCACATAGACCTGACCGCCCCGGTCCAGCTCCTTTTCAATGGCATCCCGGATCAGCATATCTTCCTGCTCCAGCACATAAGTCTGGACCGGATACCGTTCCTCCGGCGGCTCCTCGATGACGCTCATGTCCTTGATACCCACAAGGGACATATGGAGGGTCCGGGGGATTGGCGTGGCCGATAAGGTCAGCACATCCACGTTTTTCCGCAGCTGTTTGATTACCTCTTTGTGCTGAACGCCGAACCGCTGCTCTTCGTCGATGACCAGCAGGCCCAGGTCCTTGAATTTCACGTCCTTGGAAAGAATCCTGTGGGTCCCGATCACCACATCCACGCTGCCCTTTTCCAATCCGTCGATGACTGCTTTCTGCTGGGCGTCGCTGCGAAAACGGGAGAGCATCTCGACCTTAAAGGGAAACTTTTCAAACCGTTCCTTCAAAGTATAGTAATGCTGATTGGCTAAAATCGTAGTGGGAACCAGAACCGCCGCCTGTTTGCCGTCGGCAGCGCATTTGAACATGGCCCTGGCCGCCACTTCCGTCTTGCCGAAGCCCACGTCGCCGCAGAGCAGCCGGTCCATGGCCGTATCCTTTTCCATATCCTGTTTAATCTCTTCGATGCAGCGAAGCTGATCGTCGGTCTCCGTATAGGGAAAACTATCCTCGAATTCCTTCTGCCAGACTGTATCCGTTGAAAAGGCGTGCCCTTTTTCCAGCTGCCTCGCCGCCGACACTTCCAGCAGCTCTTTGGCCATATTGGCGATGGCTGCCTTGGCCTTGGCCTTAGTCGTCTTCCACTCGCTGCCGGAAAGCTTGTTGAGTTTAGGATTTCCCGTATCGGCTCCCACGTATTTCTGGATGATATCCATCTGCTCCACCGGCACATAAAGGATATCCTGTCCGCTGTATTTGATCTTGAGGTAGTCTTTTTTGACATTCTGGACGGTCAGCTGCTCGATGCCCATGAATTTACCGATACCGTGATTTTCATGAACCACATAGTCGCCCTTCTGCATATCGGCAAAGGACTTGATGGGCTGGCCGGCGCTTCCCGCCGCCTTTTTCTTTCTCTTCTTCTTTTTGGGCGTTCCGAAAATATCTCCATCCCAGATATAGCAGAATTTCTCTTCGGGAAAGTCGATTCCCCCGGTGAGGTTCCCCAGCTTTACCCATACCCGGCTGAGAAGGCCCGCCCGCTCCAGGAATTCCTCCATATTGGAAACCCGTTCCTCATTGGCGCAGACGATGGTTACCTTATAGCCGTTTTTCAGATAGGAACGGACCTCCGATTCCAGAAGGTCCATTTTGCCGTTGAACACCAGAGTCGGCTTGCTCACTACATTGCGGATCTCCGCCAGAGACTCCACGCCCTTGATGGTCTTCTGAAACGGTGTGAACAGATACGCCCTGTCCAAATCATAGAGGTGCAGGAAATCGCTTTTATTGGAAAAATGTTTCAGGTCCCCCGGAACCGCCTGGCCTCTTTCCAGCAAAGTCTGAAAATCATCCACCGTTTCCCTGTCCCTTGCTTCCAGATTCTCGTAGCAGCGGGCCGGATCGTCGATCATGATTACCGGCTGCTGCATATAGTCCCAGATATATTCGGTTTCATCATAAAAATAGTATAGGAAATTTTCCAGCTGCTGCAGATTCATGCAGTTCTCCGCGAACTCAATCAGCTGGTCCCGTCTCTGTCTGAGATTTTCTCCCCGCTCCAGATCCTCTTCACTGACGCCTTCTCCTGTGAATTTACGGATCTGTCCCCCGTAGGCCTGTTTGATCCTGACAGCTGCTTTTTCAAAGATTGTCCGGTCCTTTAGCAGCTGTTCCGCCGGATAAACTTCTATGAATTTCAGGTTCTCGATGGAGCGCTGGGTGTCCAGGTCAAAGCTTCGGATGGAATCGATTTCCGTATCAAAAAGCTCCACCCGGTAAGGGGCCTCCGCGTCGGCTGTGAAGATATCAATGATGGCTCCCCGTATGCTGAACTCGCCCTTTGCATCCACCACAGGCACCCGCTCGTATCCCATACGAACCAGCTTTTCCTTCACCTGATCCAGATCAATATCCTCTCCCAGGGTCAGTTTAACCGAGCTTTCATCAAAGCTCTCATGGGGCGGAAGTTTGCGAATGGCGCCGGTGGCCGGCGCTACCACAAGGCAGTCCTCTCCCGTCCTCAGCGCTTTCAATATCCTCAGCCTCTGCAGCATCTGGTCGTGGTTTTTGGCTTCATAGCGGATAAAGCCTTCCTCTTCGGGAGGCAGAACGTAGATGTTTTTGTCTACAAAAAAAGAAAGGTCTGTAGCCAGGCGCTTCGCTCTTATATAAGAGGGAACCACCACCAGGCACTGGCCCTTTGCTTCGTCTTTTAAAATCTTCCCAATAACAGGAGCTACCCGGCTTTCGGCAGCTCCTGTAATATTAATCATTCCCTTTTTTATCATTGTCTTCTCCTGCGGCCTTCTGTCTTATATTGTATTCATTCATGGCCTTATCTATGCCCTTTTCAACAATACATTCCGCCGCCAGCACCGCCCGCCTGACCGCTTCCTCCAGCGGTTCTTTCTCTTCTTTGGAAAATCCGCCGATCACAAAGTTCCGCAGATCGCCCTTCTGACTGCTGCCCATGCCGATGCGTATCCTTGGGAACTGATCCGATTTCAGGTCGCCGACAATGGAACGCATGCCGTTATGGGTGCCGGCGCTGCCTTTTTTGCGGATACGGATGGTCCCTGTGGGAATATCAATATCGTCATAGATGACCACAAGGTGTTCAGGCTCTTCTCTGTAGTAATCCATGACTTCCCTGAGGGACTGGCCGGAAAGATTCATAAAGGTCTGCGGTTTGACCAATAAAACCTTTTGGCCGGAGATACGTCCCTCTCCGACCAAAGCTTTATGTTTTATTTTATTGATTTTAATGTCGTTTCTTTCTGCCAGGAGATCCAGCGCGATGAACCCGATATTATGCCGGGTATTTTCATATCGCTTTCCCGGATTTCCCAGACCTGCAATAATGTACATAAATTGCTGCTCCTCTGTCTTAGTCAAAGAGCCTGCTGATGGAATCATTGGTAAAGACTCTGGTCATGGCTTCCGCGAAGAGAGGCGCGACCGACAGCATCTTCATTTTGCTGATTCTTCTTTCCTCCGGAATGGGAACCGTATTGAGCAGTACCAGTTCTTCGATCGCTGAGGATTCCAGTCGTTCCTTTGCCGGTCCTGAGAGGATCGGGTGAGTCGCACAGGCTACGACGCTCTTGGCGCCCAGATCTTTGAGCGCGTTGGCCGCGTTGGTAATGGTTCCGGCCGTGTCGATCATATCGTCTACCAGAATACAGTTCTTGCCCTCGATGTCTCCGATGATGTTCATGATCTCGCTCTTGTTGGGTTCCGGCCGTCTCTTATCGACGATAGCGATAGGAGCGTTGAGAGGCTCCGCCATGCTTCTGGCTCTGGTTACGCTGCCGTGGTCCGGAGATACGACAACGATATCGTCCATGGCCTTTTCTTTGAAATACTTGATGAGAATCGGCAGGCCCACGAGGTGATCCACCGGGATGTCAAAGTATCCCTGAATCTGCGCCGCATGGAGGTCCATGGTCAGAACACGGTCAGCACCGGCAGCCATTAAGAGGTTTGCCACCAGCTTTGCCGTAATCGGATCTCTGGCCTTAGCTTTGCGGTCCTGTCTCGCATAGCCGTAATAAGGAATAACGGCATTGATTCTTCCTGCGGAAGCCCGTTTCATAGCGTCAATCATAATCAGAATTTCCATCAGGTTGTTGTTGACCGGATCACAGGTGGACTGAACGATATATGTGTCAATTCCTCTTACGGTCTCCCAAAGGTTTACGGAAATTTCTCCGTCGCTGAATTTCGTTACAGTCGCTTTTCCCAGGGGCTTACCCATGATCGACGCAATCTCTTCCGCCAGTTCCAGGTGTGAATTTCCTGCAAATACTTTGTAATCTGAAAACGCTCCATTTTTCATCTGTACTCTTTACCTCTTCTTTCTCCTACTTCTTCTTTCGCAAAAACGTTTCTTATTTTTTCTTCTTATTCAGTATTCCTCTTTTTTCGACCCAGCCTTCCAGCGTCCTGGCCTTGGGCCTTGCCACATACAGCGCGCCGCCCGGCACATCGTGGGTAACGGTGCTTCCTGCCGCGACATAAGCGCCTTCCTCAACGGTTACCGGTGAGACCAGATTGCTGTTGCATCCGATGAAGGCCCCGTCTTTAACGGTAGAGCGATATTTCTGACTGCCGTCGTAATTGACAAACACCACGCCGCAGCCCAGATTTACGTTCCTGCCCACATCCGAATCTCCCACATACGTGAGATGGGACGCTTTCGCGCCGTCTCCCATGGAAGAATTCTTGATCTCTACAAAGTCACCGACCTTGCATTTGCTGCCGATATCGCTGCCCGGCCTCAGGTAGGCAAACGGGCCCACCTTTGTTTCATTGCCCACTTTGCTTTCCAGAATCACAGAGCTCTGAATCTGAGTCCCGTTTCCGATTTCAGAATCCACAATACGGGTATTCTGTCCGATAACGCAGTCCTCACCGATTTTAACACTGCCCTCCAGTACAACGCAAGGGTAAATGGTGGTTCCTGTTCCGATTTCTACCGTTTCATCGATATACGCAGCCCGAAGGTCGATAAAATTAACACCGTTTTCCATATGTTTCAGATTGATCTCCAGCCGTTTTTTCTCAATTGCTTCATATTCCTGTAAATTCATAAATCCCCCTAAAAGCTTTAGAATTTTCGATCCTTTTCAAGAATCATCTCTCCTACTTTGTATATATCGCCGGCTCCCATGGTGATAACCAGATCGCCCGGTTCTGCGTTGTTGTACACGAAGTTCGCGATTTCTTCGAAGTCTTCAAAGAAATAAGCGTCCTTATCCGGGTAAGCTTCCTTGATCTTGCTTACCAGTCCTTTGGAGCTGATTTTGTAGATGTTTTTCTCCCGCGCCGCGTAGATTTCCGCCAGTACAACCTTGTCCGCCGCCTCAAAGGATTCGGCGAATTCGTCGAACAGGGCCATGGTCCTGGTATAGGTATGGGGCTGGAAGAGGCACCACATCTTATTATGTCTCATGTTCTTCACCGCGGAAAGAGTTGCCTTTATTTCCGTGGGGTGATGGGCGTAGTCATCGATGATCTTGATGCCATGGCTGGTAGTTCCCAGAATATCGAATCTCCGCTGAGTACCCGTGAAGGTTTCCAGGGTGGCAGCGATCTTGTCCGCGGAAACGCCCAGTATATGGCAGCAGGCAAAGGCCGCCAGCGCATTGAGTATATTGTGTTCGCCCGGAATGGAAAGCTGAATGCGGCACAGCGTTTCCTCTCCGCGATTCACATAAAAGTCCGGCATGCCGTCGGCATTGAACGTGATGTCGCTGACGTGATAGTCGCAGCTCTCGTTAAAGCCAAAGGTCATCACATTGGGCATATCCTGGACAACGCTTTTTACAAAAGGATTTGCGTCGTAGGCAATAATGGTACCGTTTTCCGGCACCAGAGAAGCGAATTTTTCAAAGGATCTGGCAATATGCTCGATATCCTTGAAATAGTCCAGGTGGTCGGAATCGATATTGAGAATGATCTCGATTTTCGGCCGCAGGGACAGGAAACTGTCCATGTATTCACAGGCCTCGGTCACAAAATGCTGGCTGTGCCCCACCTTGACATTGCCTCCGATCTCCGGCAGATTGCCGCCCACCAGAATCGTCGGGTCTTCCTCCGCGTTTTTCAGAATTAAAGAAACCATAGAGGTTGTCGTAGTTTTTCCGTGAGTTCCTGAAATAGCAATGCTGTTTTCATACTCACTCATGAGAAGTCCCAGTATCTCCGCTCTGGATGCGGTAGGGATTCCCAGTTCCTTTGCTTTCGCAAGCTCCGGATTGTCTGCCCCTACTGCGGCGGAGTAGACTATCAGGTCCGCTCCTTCTACGTTCTTTGCTCTATGGCCTAAAAATATATCGGCTCCGTCTTTCATGAGCCTTTCGGTAATGTCACTTTCCCTCATGTCCGAGCCAGTGACCTTGTATCCTCTGGATAACAAAATTTCAGCAATGGCGGAAAGGCCAATGCCCCCAATCCCAATGCAATGTATCTGCTTACAGTCAGATAATCTCACCATTGTCTTTTCCCTCCTAGTCATGATAAGAAGATTATACCATAATTGCACAAAAAAATGCGCTCTAATTGACAAAAAAATAAAAAACGAATATTATCTTATATATACGCCTTATCCGTTCGAATTTCAGGAGGAAAGCCTTATGAAAAGAAGCCAGAGAGTAGGTGCCTTTATGGAGATCATCTCCAATTCACCTAACAAGATCTTTGCCCTTAATTATTTCTGCGATTTGTTCGGCGCGGCCAAATCCAGCATCAGTGAAGACATCGCAGCCGCACGGGAAATCGCGGCGTTCACCGGCCTGGGTATGGTTGAAACAATTCCCGGCGCATCGGGAGGCGTTCGTTACGTGCCTTTCATTTCCAAGGAAAAGGGCCTGCAGTTTCAGGACAAGCTCTGCCGGATGCTGCGGGAGGAAAGCCGGGTCCTGGGCGGCGGCTTTTTATATACGTCCGACATCATGTTCGATCCGGTCATCGTCAAGGAGATGGCACAGATCTTTGCCCGCAAATTTCGTCAGTGCGGCGCCGATTACATTGTGACTATTGAAACAAAAGGCATTCCGCTTGCCCTGAAAACAGCTGAATTTCTCAACCTTCCCTCTGTAGTTGTCCGCCGGGAAGCGAAGATTTCCGAGGGGGCGACTATGAGCATCAACTATCTCTCCGGTTCATCGGAACGGATGCAGAAAATGTCCATCTCCAAACGAGCTGCCCTCAGCGGTTCGCGGGCGCTGATTATAGACGACTTTATGCGCGGCGGCGGCAGCGTCAAGGGAATCAGCGATATTCTATCGGAATTCGACACACAGGTAGTGGGAATCGGTGTGGCTATTGCAAATATTGCTCCGGAAAAGAAAAAGATCGCCGACTACATCCCGCTCGTCTATTTAGGCAATGTGGATGAGGAAAGCCGGACGGTGGAGGTCTTTCCAAATAGTCAGATTTTTTAAAAAGTTCCTTGTAAACTTATTCTATTTCATGTATAATACCTATAAGTGTATTTAAGTGCACAAAATTGTCAGAATGAATTTGAGCATGAAAGGGTGGTAACAAAGAATGAACATTACTGATGTGAGAGTAAGAAAAGTAAACGATGAAGGAAAAATGAAAGCCGTTGTATCGATTACGTTCGACGATGAATTTGTGGTGCATGATATCAAAATCATTGAAGGACAGAACGGATTGTTTATCGCAATGCCGAGCAGAAAAATGGGAGAAGGAGACTTCCGTGATATTGCCCACCCGCTCGTATCCGAAACAAGGAACAAGATTAAGGAAGCGATTTTTGCGGAATACGAAAGAGTTTTAGCAGAAAAGCAAGCCATGGAAGAAAATTCTACGGAGGAATAGCGTTAAAGCGTGCAATTATACATACTTTATTATTAGGCTATCATACCGTAAAAGGAGCAGCATAAAGGGAAATGCTCCCTGCATCCTTTTATAAGGGAACATATTTATATTTATGCGCCGCCGATCATAATATGACCGGCGGTATCTTTTTGTCCTGGAATCTGAAATGTTGTAATCCTGGGGCCGGATACGGAAGATCGGCCCCAGGGTCCGGCCAAAAAACAAAAGTTATCCATTTTCTCTTATTTTCAAGAGGAAATGGATAACATATAAAACAGACCTGACAAGTTAAAAGCGCATGGCCAGGCAGGCCTTTCTTTTCACATCATCCACATAGACCAGCTTCAAATTCGCCCTGTACAGCTCACTGAGATAGGTTTCATCCAGCATTTCTTCCGCCGGGCCGCTTTTCATCCTGCCGCCCCGGTCCAGAATTCCCGCTGTTCCGCCCAGAAGAATCACATGATCCGGATTATGGGTCGTCATAATCACACCGTAGCCGTGCTCCGACAATTCTCTGATTAATGCCAGCGTCTTTAACTGGTTTCCATAATCCAAGGCAGACGTGGGCTCGTCAAAGATAATGATTTCAGGCTGCTGCACAAGGGCCCTTGCCACACATGCCTGCTGCCTTTCACCGCCGCTGATCTGCATGTACAGCTTCTGGGACAGATGTTGGATATTCATTTTTTCTATAATCGCGTCGGCAATGGCATAATCCTCTTTTCCCGGCTTGCCGAAAATGCCGATATGGGCCGCCCGGCCCATCACAATATATTCCCGCACCGAATAGTCAAAGGTGGACATGCTGCTCTGAGACACATACGCGATCATCTTCGCGATGTCCCGCTCTCTCATCGAGGTTATTGTTTTGCCATTCAAAAGGATTTCTCCTTCGTTCAGCTTGAGCAACCGGACGATGCTGTTCAGCAATGTCGATTTACCGGCGCCGTTGGGCCCCAGAATAGTAAAGATTTCACCTTTATGGAGAGACAGGTTCACATCATGAAAGATGATGCGCCCACCTTTATAGGAAAAAGAGGCATTTTTTACTTCCAGCAAAACATCCTTCATTACACATCGTTCCTTTCTCTGATCATGATCCACGCAAAAAAAGGCGCTCCGATAAATCCGGTGAGCACCCCAAGAGGCAGCTCTGCTCCGGTCAGGGTTCGGGCAATGGTATCAATGAAGATCAGGAATACGGCGCTTATGGCGCAGGACACCGGAAGCACCCGCCGATTATCGGCGCCGGCCAGCCTTCTGGCCAAATGGGGAATCACTAAACCGATCCACCCGATTGTACCGCTGATACAGACTGCCGATGCTGTCATAAGGGTGGCACAGAGGATTGCGATATTCCGCTCTCTGCGGATATTCATTCCCAGTATCCGGGCTTCATCTTCGCCCATTGACAAAATGTTAATTCTCCACCGCATTGCCAGCAGTATGCTGCCGGAAATAATAATCACCGGCCCTACACTGAGCAGATCCGGATACTTGATATTGGCCAGGCTTCCCAGCTGCCAGTAAGTCATTTCCGCCAGCTCCGTTTCCGGGTCCGCCAAATACTTCATCAGGCCAATGAGCGAGTTCATAAAACCGCCCACAATTACGCCGGCCAGCACCAGTGTCACCGCAGAGGTCCTGCGCATCAGCTTTGGAATTCCCGTAGTCAGCGCTACGGCAGCGATGCCCCCGATGAAAGCCAGAATCTGTATCCAAAGGGAGCCCACATGAAGCAAAATGCCAATAGCCGAACCCACACATGCTCCGGCGGATACGCCGAGAAGATCGGGAGAAACCAGGGGATTCTTGAAAATCCCCTGATAAGTTGCTCCTGAAAGCGCAAGCGCGCTGCCTACCAGAGCCGCTCCCAGTATCCGCGGAAGGCGCAGATTCATCACTATATTGAATTCCACTCGTTCCCAGGTCTGCTCCAGAGGCAGCAGATGGGACCCCAGCACCTTGACTACTGTTTCGATGGAAACGAAATACCGCCCCAGACAGAGGGACACTATGATTACCGCCGCAAGAAGCGCCAGTAATAAAAGCATGTAGTTCCGTTTCGGCAGCAGGCCGTAGTTTCTCCTGTCATCAATCGTCCGCTTCATATTCTTTATTCACCATCCGGCGCGTTTTTCCCTGCGAGGATCGCATTCACTTCATCATCGGACAGATCGTAATTGAAATACTCTTTGTAAAACGCTTTTGTTTCTTTTGCCAGGTCCAGATCCTTGAACTGGTCCGGGTGAATCGTTTTAGCCGCCCACAGCACCTGCAGCGCCGATTCCGAACTGAACCTGCACCACTGGAACGTTCCCTGAGGAATACGGTAAACCTTTCCGTTTTTTACAGCTTTCAGGTCTTTCATGGTTTTGTCGTTCATAAACTGTTTGTACGCTTTAGCCTGATTGATACCGCCCACTACAATGATATCCGGATCCACCTTGAGCAGCTGTTCAGCCGTGATCTCCTGGGTCATTCCTTCTGCGATACCTTCTGTGGAGATCTTTCCGCCCGCGATATCGATCCATTCATTCATGATTGTTCCGGTACCTGCCGTCGTATAAATGCTTTCGCCCTGCTGTCCGTCGATATAGTGAACGACCGGTCTGTCCTCATCTTTTAGATCCTTCAGAGCATTTTCAACCTTTGAAATGTTTCCGTTCAGGTATTCCACATACTTGTCCGCCGTCTCCTGTTCTTTCTTGCCGAGCATTTCTCCCATAGCGGTAACGGACTTTTTCAGTCCGTCATAGCTGTCAAACATCATGCACGCCGCATTCAGCCCTGCGTCTCTGAAATCCTGCGCATCCTCTTCTCCGCTGGTAACAACCAGATCCGGATTTATCTTTAACATTTCTTCTACATTAGCGCCGCCCTTGTCATCGGATATGGCCGGAACATCTTTGATCTGCGGCGCGACAGTCTGAAGCCAGGTAAAGGACGGAGACTGCAGTGCTCCCATCACGCCCGCCAGCTTGTCCACAGCGCCCAGGGTCACTGTCATCTGCGTGCTGGAGGGCCAGCAATTGATCAGAGTTTTCACTTCTTCCGGAACTGTAACATCCGCGCCTGTCATATCTTTTACGGTTTTCGTTCCTTCGGCCGGCTTCTCCGCAGACTCCGAAGCTCCGCATCCTGCGAGGGATCCCAATGCCAATACCATAACTACCATCAACAATAATAACTTTTTCTTCATTTCTTCCTCCTCTTAGTTAAAGTTTTAAATAAAACCAGCCTATAAGCAGGCCGTTCATTTTCCTTCTAATTCCACCGGCTCCCACCAAATGATATAAGTCTTTGTCTCCCTGCGGAAAGTAACACCGCCCTGCGGGTTTTCTTTCAGCCACGGATCTACGTTGCGGCGGAAGATGTCCATTTTTTCGGGAGGCACCTCTCCCAGCAGCCTCAGATCGTCATAGGCAGCTTCCCGGCTTTCAAAATCCTTGGTAAATCCGTCGGTGATCACATTCACATTGGGGTTGATCCCTAAATCATAGAGCATGTTAAAGGTCAGATTGTATCCAAACATCCTGTCTTCCCTGGGCTGCATCAAACCCTCTTCGATTCCCCGGAAAAGGTCGTCGCGAATGATTTTCAGGCTGGGCATTTGGGCAAAGCTGAGCAAAAACACATATTTATTGGCCGTCTGATTTAAGCGAATCAAATCGTTTAAGGCTACAGTACGGGAAACAACCACTACGTCATGTTTTTCAAAATCCTTTCCCAGCTGGGCGGTCTCCCAATCCATTTCTTTAATCGTGACATTGTCGAGGCCCGCTGCTCTTACATTCTTTTCGCAGTACTCCAGCATTCTGGGCGCCAGATCCAGCGCAGTGACCCGTCCTGCTTTTTGAGCCAATGGCACGGTAAGCCGGCCAGGCCCGCAGCCGATATCCATTACGCTGTCTTCCGGTCCCGCCAGGATCCGGTCGATCTGCATCTGGGTGTACGGCTTTTCCATTTTCGCCATACGGTCATACATATCGGCGCTTCTGCCCCAGACTTCCGCCAGATCGACGCTGTCGTCCTTCGGGGGTTTTCTCCCTGCCGTTCGTTTGTAAAGCTCGCTCCAATTAATCAATCCATTCATATCTACTCTCCCTAACGTCAGATTTCCTGCTTGGTTTAAACGGTTTCTCTTCGGACATTTTTGAATGATGCCAAAAAAAAAACAGTTTTCATCAAAGGAAACTGTAATATAAATTGCTTACATTCCTTTCCACCGGGAGGCACATCCGTTTCCAGCTATACCCATCGACTGATTTCTCATAGTTGACCCTTAGACAAATCAGTTCGGAACATATTTTATTTAATTTTCATATTTACTTTATCACACGATTTTCTTAAATTTCAACAGGATTTTACATGATTTTTCCAATACCACATATTTGTACCAGTTATGGCGCAAGATGATGCTTGCAGGCAATATCGTTTTATTTCCTGCGCAAATGCGCCTGCCGTTGCATATACAACTTGTTATTTTCCCATCCTTGTCTTAAATTGAAGGCAGATGTAAAAGTCCTACAGCCACTATACCCTTCGTATGTAAATTATTGCTTTCCCCGACCTTTTGGAAAGGAGCTTCGTATGAACTTTTACAAGAATCATGTGGGCATGATTATTGCCTCCATTGTTGCGCTCTGTCTCTCCCTGATGATGGCTACCGCGGCCATTTTTGTTGACCATCTGGCCTTTACCGTACCCTTATGGATCAAAAACTGGGGGACCGCGTTTCTGACCATCAGCATCACAGGCATGATCCTTCCGATGACCGATTGGGCTTTCGCTCTTGGCCGCAGACTTCATCTGACACCGAACACCCTGCCCCATATCCTTTTGGAGAACTTTGTGGCAACCTTCTTTTTCAACACAGCGGCGTGTCTGGTGCTGGCCGCAGTGAACATTTTCGCCAACGAATCCATCGCGGCTGCTGTTGCTGCCGGTGCGGCGCCAAGTGTCTCTGCGATCTTCTGGTCCACCTTCCTGCGGGACTGGCCGATCATGTTCGTTTTGGCTTTTATCTTTGCTTTTATTGTGACGAAAATAGCGGTAAAGATCGCCGGAAAAATAGTGGGCGAATTGGAAACGGAAACATCTCCCCAACGACAACCTCACTGAAAAGGAGCACCTATGTATACTGCTGTCATGCTGGGGGCCGGCCAGGCAGGCCGCGCCTTCAGCAATCTCCTCAATCACTCATACCTGACTCTTTTAGCCTTCGGAGATAACAATCCGGAGCTTCACGGCACTAGGATCGGCCGGATTCCCGTCATGTCTGTTGAACAGGCCATCCGGCTGGAGCCTCAGTTTGCGCTGATTGGTGTCATCGATTCCATGCGCGGCCGGGAGCTGCGGCAGCAGGCTGATCTGGCCGGCTTTTGCGGAACATTTATTCACCTTCACGATTTATACCGGCAATTGGATATCCGCACAGCCACCCTGCTGCGCATGGCAGAACGCATCACAGAACAGAACATTCCCGGCAGTATCGCCGAACTGGGCGTATACAAAGGAGATACCGCCTGCGTACTCAACCAACGTTTTCCTGAGCGCAGACTGTATCTCTTCGATACGTTTCAGGGTTTTGACTCAAGGGATATTGCCACAGAAATGGAACTGGGCTGCTCCAAAGCGGCGGCGGGTGATTTTTCCGATACCTCTGCCGAAGCAGTCCTTTCACGCATGCCTCATCCTGACCGGGTGGTAATCCGCAAAGGCTACTTTCCAAAGACATCTGCCGGTCTAAAGGAAGAACGCTATGCGCTTGTCAGTCTCGATGCCGATCTCTATGCTCCGCTCTCAGCCGGTCTGGAATACTTCTATCCCCGGCTCAATCCGGGAGGCATGATTCTGCTTCATGACTATAACAACGGACGGTTTCGCGGAGCCAGGCAGGCGGTCGCCGATTATGAAAAGAACTGCGGATCTTTGCTGCTCCTGCCGCTGTGCGATTTACACGGCAGTGCGGTCATCGTTCATCCTTAGCTCGTTGAGCTGGTTCCTCAGCAGGAAGCCCGCCAGAACCGCCATGGCAAAATCAGCGATAGGCCCTGCCCAAAGGACTCCGTTCAGTCCGAAGAACCGCGGCAGAATTATCAGCAGCGGCGGCAGCATGAGGACCTGTCTTGTCAAAGAAATCAGTATGCTCTGCTTTGGTTTTCCCTGGGCAGAAAAAAATCCTCCTACCGAGCTTTGCAGGCCGTTGACGCAGATCAGCATCAGAAAGATACGAAAATAGGAAGCCGCAAACGCAAAATAGTCGTCATCTCCGTCACCGAACAGCGCTGTGATCTGCCTGGGAATAAGCTGATAGCAGAGAAAGATCACAAAGGAAACAATCAGAATCACCTTTATGACCAGCTTGCCTGTTTCCGCCACGCGTTTATAGTTGCCTTTGCCGTAATTATAACTGACAATCGGCTGCATACCATTGGAAAGCCCCGTAACCACTGCTACGGCAATGGTGTTGACTTTATTGGCGACTCCGGCCACAGCCAGCGCAGTTTCGCTGCCGTAGATGCTGGCCCCGCCATAGGTTCGCAGAGCTCCGTTGAGGAAGATCTGCACCAGCGCCTGCGTCAAAAAATTGAACATAGGCCCTGCTCCCAGGGCGGCGATATTCAGATACAGTTTTCCATTGGGTTTATACGCGCTGCGGTCCAGACGCAGCGTTTTAAAATGGGGCAGGTACACCAGAACCATCGCCGCGCTGACCAGCTGACTGATCACTGTTGCCCAGGCTGCTCCCCGGATCCCCCAATGAAAGCCGAAAATGAAAAGCGCATCCAGCGCCACATTCAGTACGGAACCGGCCACGGTACAGACCAGGGCGAATCCCGGACTTCCATCGGCACGCAAAAGAAACGGGCCTGCCGTCCCTATGAGCGAAAAGATATAGGCGACTGCCGTAATTCTGGCATAGGGCATCGCGTAGGGCAGCACCGCATCAGTACACCCGAATAGATACAGCAGTGGTTCGGTAAAAATCAGCATTGCCGCGGAAACCACCCCGCCGCACAGAATCATCAGACCGATCCCGCAGCCGGCGGCGTGTCTGGCTTTCTCCATATCTCCATTGCCCAGGGCCAGGTTCATGACTGCGGAGGTGCCGACACCGCACATCAAAGACAGCGCCGTGATCAGCGTGACGGCCGGAAATACCACATTAGTAGCGGCATTTCCCAGGATTCCCATCGCATTTCCGATGAAAAGTTGGTCCACAATATTATAGACAGAAGTCACCAGACTGCTTAAAAGTGACGGAACACAAAAGCTGACCAAAAGCCTTTTTAAATCGCCGTGCTCCATTGCTTCCGGTCCCAGCTTCAGGCTACGCATTGTCCCCGCAGACTGCGCTTTCAAGGATCAGTTTGCAGGCCCGGTCCCGCAGCAGCTTCCAGCGAATCGGCTCCGGATCCACTCCTTCGATTACGTCCTCCAATTCCATCTGATACTGACGGGCGATCTGATTCAGTTCTGCGTCCATTTCATCCTGATAAACGGTAAGCCGCTCTGCCTGGGCTACGGCGTCAAACAACAGATCACAGCGTACTGCCCGCACGGCTTCCCGGCGGCGCTCCTTTCGCAGCTTCTCTTCATCAAGGCCGATGGTACCCAGGTAAGCAGTGAAGGCCTCATCCGCAATGTCGTCTCCCGTCATGGCCGCCTTCTTTGTCCTGCGCCGCTCAAAAGCCTCGTCGATCTGCCGGTCAAAATCCTCGGAAAGATCGTTGTATCTGGCAGCCATGGCTTTCATCTGCGCTTTTATAAAGGGAACCTCCTGCTCCTGATTATCCGAAGATACGGCTTGCAGCATAATATCCAAAGCTTCAGCCTTGACCTGCTCGGCCGGCCTGTAGCTGCCCGCTATGTGATAGACGTCTGTCAGCACCGCAGTGGTGTCAGCTAAAAGATAGTAGATGGAATCCTGATGGATATTCAGTTTTTCCTGGGCGATCATGGCGTCTAATTTTTGTGCGATCAGAGGCTCGGTCACATCGGCGTCCATATTGTCACAGGCAATATTCAAGACCTGATCCATAAAGGCCATTTCGTTTTCTTCCCGCTTCACAGAAGCTTGAATGCCCTTGTACTGTCCCAAACGCACCTCCGGGTACAAATCGGCCTTTACCGTAAACTCCAGGCTCTTGTCCGGTGGACAGCAGACTTCCGTCACCTGTGGTTTACCGATAATCCGAAGCTTTTCCGCTGCAAGGAATCGATCGAAAAACAGCTGCACAGCTGTTTCTATGGACTCTCCTGCTGCCATTCGATATTCATCGGGAGCCGCCTGGATCGTAACTGTCATACGATTTTCCTTTATTTCTTTCCGCAAAGTTTTCATGGCTGTTCCCCTTTCACATAATTACTTCAACGGCATCATCCAGCTTATAGTGGATAAATCGCTGGTGCCCCGAGATGAGCGCTTCGACTTCCTCGTCTGTACAGAGCTTTCCCAGATCCAGCTTGGTCTTCATCTGTCCCAGGAGCGTCAGCCGCTCCCTTTCTTCCGGAAATACCGGATAGAGCTTTAGATAGCTGTACGTCTGTACACGTTCAATCCGCTTTTTCAGACTTGGAAGCAGCGCGATCTCTTCCATGGTCAGATCGTAGGGGTCACCTACTTCGTCCAGGGCCGGATTTAAGTCAGGCAGAGAATGGAAAATCACATATTCTCCGGCTTCGCTGTCCCAATAGGCAGTATTCATCACGCCCTGCAAACGTCCGTGCTCCGCTTTGATATAGGCCTTTCGCTCCTCCTCGATCAGTGGTAAGCAGACCTTCTTCTGTTCTTCAATCGTACTGTATTTGCCCATAGTTTCCTCCTTCAAACGATCGGTACTACCATTCCCAATCCATCTTATTTACCCGTTTTATTAACTCCTGCTGCCGCTCTTGAAACTGCAGCTCTTTATTGTGGAGATAATATTTGTCACAGCCGTAATGACCGATAAATCTCGCGCTGTAATAATTGACGGTCAGCTCTGTGACAAAGAGCAGGATCTCATCGCCATCGCCAAAAGCCTTTTCGCAAAAACCGAAGCTATGCTCCAGCGCTGCTCCCGCTTTCCCGGCCAGAAGCTTCAAATCCGACACCAGGGTTCCAAAAGCCGTCCTTACTGTCTCAAAGTCCGCCGCCCTTTCTCTCATTGCAGCCGCCCGAAAGTCCTCCAGTCTTGCGATGGCTCGCTGCATGGATTTCCGGCTGGCCGCGGACATGGATGAGGCTTTTCGCCCGCTTTCCAGCTTTTCCTCCAGCGCGGCTATATGTTCCTCCAGCAAATCCGACACCTTGCCTTCCCGGTCCGGCAGCGCTTCTTTAATCTTCTTTAGCTCGGCAGTCAAGAGATCCAGCACATCTTCCTGCTCGCATACACTGCGCAGCTTTGAAGTGACGGCATCAAACAACAGCCCCAGAAGGGACAGCCGCTCATCAATCGCCGCCTGGCTGGCTCTGAAAACAATCGCCTCATCCGCCCTTCCGTCCATGATTTCCTCAATCTTATAATCGCTGCGGTATTTATTGAACAGATCATAATAGATGGCGAATTCTTTGGCCGTCTTGGCATCCTGCAAATACTGACAGATCAGGCGTTCATCCACCTTGAGACTGTTTTCTTCATAGAGCCGGATCATTTCCGAAAGATCGTCCCAGCTGCGCGCGGTTACAAAATTCCTTCCGTCCACAGTGCTTTCCACCTTGTAAAAATCTTTTTTCCGGGCCGACAAATAGGTCATAACCGCCGGATGGACACCTTTCTTATTGGCATAAGCTTTCCATGCCTCATAATCAGGTTCCACGTCAATCCGCTTTAATCTATCCCAAGTGACAATATCGAAATCCCGAACTGACTTGTTGTATTCCGGCGGGTTACCGGCAGTAACCACAATCCATCCCGGCGGCACCTGATGCTGCCCGAATACTTTGTATTGCAGAAACTGGAGCATACAGGGAGCCAGTGTTTCCGAAATACAGTTGATTTCGTCCAGAAACAGAATGCCTTCATGCAGACCGGTGTTTCGCATCAGTTCATAGACTGAGCCGATGATTTCACTCATGGTATATTCGGAAACCTGATAGGAAAAACCTTCATATTCTTTTTCTGTAATATAGGGAAGTCCAAGAGCGCTCTGTCTGGTGTGATGGGTCATGGAATAAGAGACAAGTCCCACGCCCAGCTCTGCGGCGATCTGCTCCATGATGGCAGTTTTTCCTACCCCCGGAGGTCCGATCAGAAACACCGGCCTCTGTTTTTCCACCGGGATGCGGGGATTTCCCAATTCATCTTTTGTAAAATAAGCCGTCATGGCATTCATGATCTGTTCTTTTGCCTGCGCGATATTCATAGCCTTTCCTCACTTTTCTCCTGTCTCAAATCCTGTACTTGTCAAATGCGGAAAATTCCGTTAAACTGCTGCTTCGATAATCCAGCAGCGCCGCGATGATCTCCATGTGCTTTTGGGACTGGGCGCGTTCAAGTGTGATATTAAACAGCTCCGCATCGATCAGTTTGTGTTCTGTAAAGTATGTTACTGCGGGTAGCAAATTGCAGTCAACCGCCCGGTTTAGCACCGAAATCAGATTCTGCTCCGCATAAGCCCTGTATGGGTTTGCCGTCTCCCCATACAGGCTTTCGTTTTCACAAAATCCCATAACAGCCGCCAATACATCCCGTGTTTCTTCAAATTCACCAGGAACCATTCCCGGCGCCACAATGACCGTCAGATTTTCGCAGCCCGCAAAAGGATCGTTTCCCAGCGTTCTGACTTCTGCTGACAGCTGGATATGCTCCAGCCGGCCGCAGCCATTGAAAGCGCCATTTCCCACTAGCTTAACCGTCTCCGGCAGCCGAATTCGCTTATACGCCGCCTTATCCCGAAAGGCTCCTGCTGCGACGGCTGTCGCCCGTTCAGGCAGATTCAGCTCTGTTGCCGTTCCAATATACCCATAGCACCAGCGATCGATGAGAATAAAACCTTCCTCATCTTTCAGCGCCTGACAGTCGTCAAAGACACCGCCTCCAATTTGCTCAACCGCTTTTGAAATCACGACCTCTGTCAGCTCCCGGCAGCCGCAGAACGCTCCCGGGCCGATTTCCTTCACGCTATCCGGGATTGTCGTTTTTTTCAAACTTCCACATCCCGAAAACGCTTGTGCTCCGATCCGCTCCACCCCTGGCGGAAGCTCCGCCTCTTCCAGATGCCTGCAGTTTTCAAAAGCGCTGTCTCCGATCCTTTTCAGCCCCGGTGCCAGCTCCAGCCTGGCCAGTCGGCCGCATCCAAAAAACGCATGCTCCGGCAATTCTCTCAGTCTGCTGCCGACCCGCAGTTCCTCCAGACCCGCGCAGCCGTAAAAAGCGCTGTCTCCCAGAAACTCCAGTTTATCCGGCAGCATCAGCTTTGTCAGGCAACGGTTCGCGAAAAAAGCTCTCCGCTCAATGCATCTGACGCTATCAGGAAGCATCACTTCCAGATTGGTGCATTCATAAAACGCATCCACACCTACACGCTCCAGGCTGTCCGGCAGCACCACATTCCGCAGGCCCGCGCACCCCGAAAACGCCCAGTCATTTATATCCTTTACCCTTCCAAGGAATTGTACGGTTTCCAGGTTTCCACAGGAAAAAAAGGTCCATCCCGCAATCCGGACCACGCTCTTTGGAAAGACAATGCGATTTAGTCTTCTGCACCCGGAGAACACGCCGTTTTCAATAGTTTCCAATCCTTCTTCCAGCCGCACGTCCCAAAGCCTTGTGCAGCCTTTAAAGCAGTGCCAGCCCAGCACCCTAACGCTGCCGGGAATATGGACACCGGTCAGCCCCGTACAATCGGAAAAGGCTCGCCAGCCGATATAGTCCACGCTGTCGGGGATAACCAGCTCCGATAGGAGAACCCGCTCGCCAAAGGCGTCGGCGGCGATCATCTTCGTCCCTGCGGGGATCTTAGCCTGCCGTATATTTCTGCGGGCTTTCACCAGGCACTTTCCTAAAAACAGAAAATCTTCATTCCAATCTGTTTCATTTTCGCTGTAGTATTGATAAAAGGGCGTACCGATGAAGCAGTCTCTGCCCACATAAATCAGGCTGTCGGTTGCCTGAACACTGATAAGGTTCGCGCACCACTGAAACGCTTCGTCCAGAATTTTCTCCACGCTGCGGGGCAGCGTCACTTCTCTCAGTTCCCTGCAATCGCGGAAAGCGCCTTCGCCTATGACTGTTACTTCATCCGGCACGGTCACATAAGGTTCTTTGCCATTGTATTTAATCAGGATTCCATCCTTAATCTCAAATTCCTTGTTTTCCATTTTGCTCACTTGCTTTTTTAAAATAACCGGATCTGTGCTTCTGTCAGCATGATTTTAATTGCCCATGGCGGCACATCGGGGATTTCTCGTTTTTGGTCCACAAAGACGAACGCGGCTTCATAGTCCGGCGGCATGGCAGGAAAGGTTCCGTATCCGTCCGTAAAATAGATCAATCCTTTGAAATTTTGAAATTCATGCTGTTTGATCAGACTGTCCACATAGGTGAACGTGGGGCGAAAATCGGTTCCACCAAAGCCTTTCAGGACCATACTTTCTATATATGCGTCGAATTCCCTGTCGCTGGTGATCCTGGTGTCTTCTTCCACCCGGGCACCGCATTGAATGATGTGTACGTTTACTTTTGTAAAGAAATTTTCGCTCTGCTTTAGGATATTCCACGTCTTGGTGACGAATTTCTGTACCAGCTCTCCCGACACGGATTCGGAGGTATCCAGGGCGATTACAAACTCACGCACTCGTTTTACCTCTTTATATTCCAGGGGTTCTACCAGCGGCATGTTTTGGTAAAGCGCCATACCGTAGGTGTAAAAAATATAATCGAATTCATCATCGTTGATTTCCATATTCTCTCCCAGCACGGCAAAACGTTTCAGTAGTTGGGCGTAATCGTAAGTCTCCCGGTTAATCTCCGCCAGTGCCTGCCTCATATCGCCCGCTCCGTCTCCCCAGGTTCCGGAAAAAGTCTCCAGATCCACTTGTATCCGCTCGGATATTTCTTTCCACATCCGCTCGATGTCTTCCGGGGCCATAGCAGATTTGTCTTTGTCTTCTTTTTCCTTATTGGGATCTCCTGTACCCTTCTCTCCCTCGCCCGGACTGCCGGCATCGTTCTCAGCGCCGCCGTCTGCGGATCGTTCTTCCCCTGTTTCCTCTGTCTGGGGTTCCATCTCGTCTTCACCGCTGTACGCAGTGTTCGGATCGACATTTTCCCCATCTTCCGGAGCGTAGCTGTCCCGCTGGTCCCCTTTTCCGTTTTCGCCGGAAAGTTCGGGACGGTTATGCCAGATCTTATGGTCATCGGCGTAGAAAGCCTCTCTGATCCGCTGCCATTCACCGGGCGGTATTTCTTCCTGATTGAGGAAATAATGGTACAGCCGCTCGGCGGTCAATCTCGGAAGCTCCGCTCTCAGCTTTTCGACCAGCCACTTCTGTCGCTCCTGCCGCTCACAATACAGGGCTTTTATGCCTAAATCTGTGATCAAACTTTCCACCGCAATATCGCAGCAAAGGTCCCACAGGTCGCTCTTGACTTTTTTGCCGACAAAAAGATGGCGGAAGAGACAGTGGAGAACGATATGCAAATAATCCCGCACCGGTATTTCCTTCGCCTTTCTGAATTGGCGGCATACATGTACGGAATTATAATAGAGGAACTGGCCGTCTGTTGCCATTTCCGAAGTGGCGGTTTCATTTTCCGAAACAACTCTCACAAGGGCCGATTCCAAAAACCGCAGGTTGATCAAGAGCGTGCTCCGTGCTAATCTGAGGATTTCACTTGCCAGCTCCTCTGCTTCGTGGGCCCGGCGAAACAGCTCTTTCTGTTCCTTGGGCTCCGCATAACCGTGAGTTCTGCGCAGCTGCGCAGAACTCACTTCCCACTCTTTATTTTCCAAAATCCGATTCTTCTCAGTCATCGCTTTCTCCTGCCGCAACGTCTCAGGACCATCAGTCTCTCTGCGGAAGCGGAGGCATATTGGCGAACTTCTCAGGAAGATCCTCGGCGCCGAATTCTTTTCTGCCGGTCTTTTCATTTTCCCGCAGCGCTCTCCAGAGCTTTTCCGGCGTGATGGGCAGCTCCTTGAGTGTCAGACCGGTGGCATAGTTGATGGCATTGCCGATGGCTGAACCTACTGGAGCGGTACTTCCTTCGCCCGCTTCTTTGGCTC
Source organism: Anaerovorax odorimutans (assembly GCF_024459955.1). Classification (GTDB taxonomy): domain Bacteria; phylum Bacillota; class Clostridia; order Peptostreptococcales; family Anaerovoracaceae; genus Hominibacterium; species Hominibacterium odorimutans_A. Next base: position 25,211 of record NZ_JANFXK010000010.1, on the reverse strand, counting down.
CCATGGGGCCTTCCGGATCATACTCGCTGCAAATGATCGTTTTGATCGGCGGCATATCCAGAGCAGTCGGGAATCGATAATCCCGGAAGCTCGGGTTCTTGTGCCTGCCCTCTTCATCGTAGATACATTCTTCAAAGCAGCTGAAACCAAAGCCCAGGAGTACGGAGCCTTCGATCTGGCCTTCGACAGCGCGGATATTAAGCGGACGTCCGCAGTCATGGCCGAATACGAAGTCATCCAGTTCAACCTGGCCGGTCTCTTTATCCACGGTTACCTTGGCCGCGGACGCAGAGAAGGAATATGCCGTGGCGTAGTTTCCTACGTTCTTAACGTAGATGTCTTTATCCCCTTCATGGGCAAAGGAGCCGACGCCGGCTACACAGCGCCCGAAGTTCTTTTCTTCATAGCCGAAGCAGGCTTCGTTGTAGGAAATGTTCTTTTCCGCATCGCCCTTAACAAAGACTCTGTGGTCCTTCATGGTGATGTCACTCGGCTTGCAGCCCCATTCCTCGGCCCAGTGTTTGAGCAGCTTGAGTTTGGCGTCGCCCACGGCTCTCCGGCAGGCATTTCCGCCCAGGAAGGTCACTCGGGAACCGAAGGAGCCCGCATCCCAGGGAGTGCTGGTGGTATCGGACTGAATCAGCTTGACCTCGTCCATGCGCAGTCCCAGTTCTTCGGCTACAATCATGGTCATGACCGTATCGCAGCCCTGCCCGATGTCATTGGCACCTGAAAATACAACTGCATAGCCTTCACGGTTGAGACGGACAATCGTCGATGAGGAGCAGTAATGAGGCGTCACCAGTACCGGGAAGCCTGTTCCGGACATGAAGCCTGATCCCGACAGGCCCAGCGCCTGGCCGCTTCCAATCGGATACCGCTCTCTGTTCTTCCAATCAACTGCTTCTGCACAGGCTACCAGGCATTCCTCAAATTTGCAGGAGGTAAATTCCAGCCCTGTCGGACCTGTGTAGTAAGGGGTGATTTCATTGATACGCCGGATCTCCAACGGATCAATTCCCAGGTCGTTGGCCGCCTCGTCCATGTGGATTTCGTGGGCAAAGTGAACCTGACAGGCGGAATATCCACGCATGGCACCAGATGCCGGATGATTGGTATAGGGCCTTCTGGCATGCATGTCGATGTTCTCTACCTTGTATGGGAAGGTGGCGCAAATCAGCGACAAGGTATTGGCCGCAATGCCGGAACCGCCATAAGCACCGCCATCTAAGATGTGCTTGCATCTTTTGGCCAGCAGTTTTCCTTCTTTCGTAAAAGCGCTCTCCAGCTCAAAGGAAATCGGATGACGGGTACGGGTACACATGAATACTTCGTCCCTTTTCAATACGCATTTAACCGGATGGCCGGTCATCTGAGCAAATTTGCACGGGCAGAGTTCATGGGCGAACACGTCCAGCTTGCCGCCGAAGCCGCCGCCGACCATGGGCTTTATCAGGCGAACCTGACTTTCCGGTACGCCCAGTCCCCAGGCGATCCAGTAGCGGCTCACATACGCGCCCTGGGTTGTCGACCATACGGTCCACTCCCCGTTTTCATACTTGGCTACCGCGCCATGAGGTTCGATGGCCGCGTGAACCATTTCCTGCGTTTTATAGTAGCGTTTGTCCGTATAGTCGGCTTCTTCAAAGGCCTTATCCGGATCACCCGCGTTCATAACCGTAAAAATTGAGAGGTTGCTGCTGTCCGGGTAGTGGATGGCCGGCGCGTCCGGCTGCATGGAATCAAAGGGATCCAGTACCGGCTGCAGCGGCTCGTATTCTACCTTTACCAGTTTGGCCGCTTCTGTTGCGATTTCTTCGGTAGTGGCGCAGACTGCCGCCACTTCATCGCCGATCATGCGGACCTTTTTCCGGCACAGCGGCTCTTTGTCCGCCAGTTCTTTGAAGGCTTCCGGGTTTCCCAGGTTATGGCCTTCCGGAAAGTCCTTACCGGTCAGCACGCCTTTTACCCCCGGAACCTTCAATGCTTCCGAAAAGTCGATGCTCTTAATCAGGGCGTGGGCGTAAGGGCTATGTACCAGTTTGCAGTAGTACATGTCCGGGAAGCTTACGTCGTCGGTATAGATGGCTTTTCCCGTTACCTTTGCTTCCGCGTCGATGCGGACGTAGGCATTTCCTTTCCCCGCCAGCTCGTAATCTTCCGGCTTTTTGTATACGCTTTCTATTTCAGCGTAGTAATCTTTTGATTTTATTGCCATTATGCATGCACCTCCTTAGCCATGACCTTTGCCGCAGCGTCGATGGCCTCGACGATTTTGGTATAGCCCGTGCAGCGGCACAGGTTGCCGGCAATGGCGTCGCGAATTTCTTTTTCTGTTGGATGTGGATTTTCACTGAGCAGGGATACGGCTGACATGATCATCCCCGGTGTGCAGAATCCGCACTGGAGCGCCCACTTGTCAATGAACTCTCTCTGCAGGGGATGAAGGACGCCGTCTTTTTGCAGTCCCTCAATAGTTACCACTTCATGTCCGTCGGCTTCCACGGCCAGCATCATGCAGGAATCGACTGCTGCGCCGTCCAGGAGAATGGTACAGGCTCCGCATTCCCCTTCTTCACAGCCTCTTTTGGTTCCTGTCAGCTGTAATTCTTTGCGGAGGAAATCGACCATTGTAATGTTGTCCTGCGCCAGCACTTCGACATCCTCGCCGTTTAGTTTAAACTTGATAATTCGTTTCATGTCTGCGTTTCCTCCTTTTATGCCAAAGTTTCTACGGCTTTTTTCAATGCGCGTTTTGTAAATACACGGATCATGTCACTGCGGTATTCTGCCGAAGCTCGAACGTCTGAAATCGGGCTGCATTCACCGGATGCGATGACTCCCGCCTCCGCGAACCGCTCTTCTGTCGCTTCCCCGCCGATCAGGAACTGTTCCGCTTTTTTCGCCCGCAGCGGAGTTACTCCTACGCCGCCCATGGCGATCCGGCAGCCTGCGATTTTGTTTCCGTCCATTTTTACCCATGCGCCGGAGCCGATGATAGCCAGGTCCATGGCTTTGCGGACAGCGTGTTTAAAATAGGCGGAGCCTTCGCCTGCCTTTAATTCAGGAATATCGATTTCCGTTACGATCTCTCCTTCTTCTTTTTTCAGGCAGGTCTTTTTGACCCCTGTAAAAAAGTCGTCAATGGGAATCGTTCTTCCACCGTTCTTACTGTAAGTTTTAACAACAGCGTTCATTGCCAGCAAAATCGGAGCAGTGTCCGCAGACGGCGACGCGTTGCAGATGTTTCCCGCCATGGTACCCTTGCGCCGTATCTGGGCGGAAGCCACATAGTGAGCGGCGTCCGCTACTGCGGGCATTTTTTCTTCTACTGCCTGCGAGGTCTGGATTGTGAAAAGTTTGGTCAATGCCCCCACTTTCAATCCTTCTCCCTCTACAAATTCCAGCCGGTCCAGTTCCGGGATGTCTTTCAGGTCAATAACCGTATCCACATCTTTTAAGACGCTGTCCTTGATGAGCAAAATGACATCTGTCCCGCCAGCCATCAGAACGCACCTCTCGCCGTGGTTGCAGACGAGTTCCGATGCTTCCCTGAGACTTTTGGCAGCGATGTAATCAAAGTTTGGTAAAGCCATTCCTATTCCTCCTTAAAAAATAATTTAGCCACATTTGCCTTCGTTACTGTCATTTTGCGATTTTTCTGTTTTTTTAACAATATGTATTTGCGTAGGGAGGCGCAAATGCGCCTGCTTTTTTATGCGGGACTACCCCAATGTTAAAGCGGTTATAAGGCCAGGTCATCGTCGTTTCGCTATCTGCACGTTTCTGCTGCTCCGCCTTTGATGGCATAGCAAAAGGACGTTGGAATTCCAACGTCCTTTTGCTAAACACACGTATATCGTATCTCTTTCTTATCCGGCCGCTCATGCATGGCAGCTTTGCCGCCTGCCCGCATCGCGCTTACAGCGAGGTAATCGTCTCCTGATGCGTCTTGAGCAGTTCAATATCACGTATGCAATAATATCCGTTTATCGTTTCGATCAGGCCAAGATCCTTCAGCGATTTAATGGCCCGCACCGTGGTAGCCCGGTTCACTCCCAGCATACTGGTGATGATTTCAATACTGAATTTCTTTTGAATCAGCGTCTTATTGTCATAGGCAACGCCGTATTGTTCTGCCAGGCTCAGCAGCAAATCGCACAGCCGCCAGGTCGCGTTGTGACTCTTCATCTTCTGATTTTCGTCGATGGCCGCAAAAAATTTATCCGCTGCGTACTCCAGGATCGCCATTGCGATATCACTGTCGTTTTTGAAGGCTTCTTTCAGTGCCTGTTTTTCAATGCGAATCAGTTCCGTAGGAACCGTTGTCCGAAAGGTGATGGGAAGAATCCGCTCAAACAGCATATTCATTTCTCCAAACAAAGCATTGGTCTCCATGATACAGAAAAACAATTCGTTTCCCGATTCGGTTTCCGTCACCGCTACCACCTGCCCGCTTTTTACCAGATAGCAGCATTCCGGGATTTTCCCCGCCCGGATAATCGTATGATTTTTAGGAAAGCTCTGCGTTTCTCCCAAACGTTCCAGTTTGTCAATGCAGCGCCGCATATGTAAAAACCGCGACGGGTTTTCTTCGCCGCTGTGCATAAAGATGTAGCTTGGGGTACTTTCAAACAGGGTTCCGGTTCTTTTTTTATCATCCATCGTATACCTCCCGTAAATCTGTTCCGCATGGCCTATGTTAATTTTAACATATTTCAGCGATGATTCCCCAGCAAAATCTTTTTACGGCTGGCAGTTTTTACAGGGCTTCAGTCCCTGTTCGATCATGACGCTTCGCCTTCCCTGAAAGCGTTCTTTATTCTTCTCCGCCATTTTCTTTACGCTTGCACAATCCGGCCTATGGAAAACATCCGAATTGACATTTACAATATATTCCTGCGCACTCTCATCCGCAGAAGCCTCCGTCTGCTGCTTGCTTTCCGTCTGGCCCTCCTGATGGCTTTCTCCTGTGCGGTAGTCAATTGCAATGCCCGGCTGGACATTGTAGGCGTAGACATTAAACGTGATCCCTTCTCCTTTATCCTCTACGGATTTCGCTTCCATAAGAACGCCGCTGGCCAGCAGATTGTCGCCGCTGTAGATCGGTGTGACTCTGTACAAAACATGGTTGTTTGTTTCTTTTATGTAATCAGCCACCTGGTTTTCAAAGGGGAGCATCCCTTCGATATTGAGGTAACGGGTGCCCGTGATGAGATTTTTTTCATTGGCGTTCTCCGCCGTCAGCTGGTAACCGATCAAATGACAGCGGTTGTACAGATATTTGCCATCGACGTTTCCGTATTTGACCGTATGCCACCCGGTCGGCTTTACCATGCCGATAGATCCACGCTCTTCCGTCGGCATAAGCTCTTTCCCTACACAGGCATAGGCTGTGCCGCATCGCCCCAGATTATCGGGGTCGCTGTAAGTTTCAAAGGCGTCCGTTGTTAAATCGGCCTCTTCAAAATACGGTTCATTTCCGTTTATTTTCTGATATGGGGTTCCCTGATATTGTGGTATATCCTCAAGCGATATGGTGGGATCGCCTGCCGCGTCTCCTGATTTTAAGGCTTCATTTCCGCCATTCGTACATCCGGCCAGCAGCAGACAAACGCATAGTGTCAGCGCTATGAGAATCCGGTAGTTGTGCCTTCCATAGTTCTTCTCGTCGCTGCTGTTAAAATAAGTAGTTTTTCTCATTTATGTTCCTTTATACTCCTCTCTATGCCATTTTAATTATAACATAGAGTCTGGACCTGTTCTCACAAATTTTACGAAGGCGAACTGATTATTCTCTTGTTTTTCGCGGAAGCCATCGCTATCGTAAAAGCGGCATACTGCCGGTAAGTTTGTTCACCTTCTTTTTCGTGCCGCAAATCGCAAGGCCAAAATATTGCAAAGCGTCTTCCGGCGTATCGGCCATCTTTTCAATAAAGTCATCATAGGTTTTGCATCCCTGCGCCAAATCAGAAAAATCAACCACGATCAAATCCTGAAATTCCGGCTGATAAAGCTTTTCTCTTATTTCTTTAATAATCTCCGACGAGCCTCTCAGTATTGGTACAGGAAACGTTATAATGCCGAGGTGCTGATTTCCAGTCTGGTCGGTCACATCAGCCCCGACCACTTCCGGCATCTCTTTGCCAAGGGTAATCCCCATAATTGCCGCTGTATTTGCAATAATGCCCAGCGGTAAATTTTCGTCAATTATCATCACGCATTTCTCATTTTTTGAATCCATTGTTTAACCTCTTTTCTTAGACACGTTACTTTCAGGCAGCCCCCTCAAAGCCGGGTGGGATGTTTCCCTGATGCCTTCTTTTCGAAAGTCATTGTACCATTTCATATTCCAAAAGGCTTGTAAGATATTATCCTTTTCGTTCTTTGCGGGTGGCATCGCCCTTTAGAATGCCCGTCATAGAAAAAAAGTATCCTCAAACTCGTTGGGATCAATGAGCTTGAGGATAGTTAAGATGCAGAGATTAAATTAGCCGCAGGTTTGCGGCGTTTGCGGCGTTTGTGAAATTGGAGAAGTTGGCGACCAGATTTTGATTTTGCCGACAAATCCCGCCACCATTGGGCCAAAAGAAACGCCTTGGTCGCAAGCTCTACTGGTTTCCATGTTGTAGCGGCATTGATTTAAGATTAAGCGTTAGTTTTTACATAAAGTAAAACACCCGTCCTCACCTTCAAGACTGGACGAGTGCTTTTACTCTAAACATCTTGGAGCGACCGTTCATCGGTAACTCTTTTCTTATCTGTATTATATGCTATGCGAGGAGCCAAGTCAATAAAGTGATGTGCTTTTATCTTCATCGTCAATTAACTTTGTTTATGATACCAGTATGTAATATGACACAAACTCAATTGTTCATATAGCTTAGTGTTTAAAACTTTAGGTTGTTTAGCTTCAATTTCAGAGTTGTTTGCTTTCTGTTTGGTAATTATCGAAGTCATCACCTTGTGCATGCTTCAAAAATATTTACGGCGTTTGCGACCAAATCTTGATTTTGCCAGTAAATCCCGCCACCATTGGGCCAAAAGGAACGCCTTGGTCGCAGGCTCTACTGGTTTCCATGTTGTAGCGGCATTGATTTAAAAGGTATATCGTATCTGTGAATGATTATGTATACTTATAGTTTACACTCTACCGTCTATCAGTTATACTATCATCAAGAGTTACCAGAGACACGGTGGGCGGTTGCCCCCTGCAAGGGGAGGTGATGCCATGTACATAACATTTGACGGTCTTATGACCTACACACTTGTACTTTGTACGGTTATCGCCTTAGTCGTTAAGATTAAGCGTTAGTTTTTATATAAAGTAAAACACCCGTCCCAACCTTCAAAATCGGACGAGTGCTTTTACTTTAACCATTTTGGAGCGACCGTTCATCGGTAACTCTTTTCTTACCTGTATTATATGCTATGCGAGGAGCCAAGTCAATAAAGCGATGTGCTTTTATCTTCATAGAAGAAACTGAAACGGATGCTCGGCTGTTTGTTTCCAAAAGAAATATCATTTTGCTTGTGAAAAAAGTGAATTACCGCTGTCCGGCCCGTACTGGCCGGATAGCTAATAATCCCTTACTGCCTAAGCTAACAGCCCAGCAGTTTAGCCACTTCCAGTAAGGTCCCGTCCTTGCCGACATTCCCGGGGAAGATGATATAGGGTATATTTTTATACGCACCCTCAGATTCACTTTTCCAAACGGGAATACCAGGCTTGATTTGCCCCAGCACGGTTGCTCTCCTGATCTTCAGCGCTTTTGTGGCTATATCGCTGGAAGTGATGCCTCCCTTGGCAATGACAAACCTGGGGACCGTTTCCACGCGGCTGACAATCGATGAAAGCGCATCCGATATTTTTACAGAGCGGATTAACACAGCTTCTTTGGTATCACCTTCAACTTGTAAAGGCTGGCGCTTGGTAAAAATCACAGCTGTTTTACCCTCTTTAAGCTCCTTTTCCGCCTCGCTCGCAACACGCTTTTGTTCGCCAGCAAGTGCAATTTCATCCAAAACGCAGTCGGAGTCGAATTGAATAAAAACAGCATTTTTCAGTCTTTTGAGTTCATTCAGCTGCCTGGTTGTTTTCTCTGCGTATGAACCGACTATAATAAGTCCCCCGGCATCTCCCCCTCCAGCAGGCAACTGCCTTCTATTGAGCAGCGCGGCATCGCTGATTCCTCCTAAAACCTTTACAATAGATGCTGCCGAACGAATCAGAAAAGATTTCCCTTTACCGACCGCCCGATAGAAAGCGGTGCAGAACACCTTCAAATCCTGATAGTCCACCGCATTGACAATCACTTTATGATAATCCCTTATCTGGAGCAGCAGGCTTTCAATTTTATCCAGTTCGCCATTTCGGAGCATTTCCAAAGAAATCGAACTTACAGCTTCGGCAGCAAATGCCCCGGACGTTTTCTCTTCAATATACGCTTTTAAATTGGAGGAACGGTATCCAAAGGTTTTGTCTTTTGCGAATTCCGTATTCCCTGCAGGAATCAAATTCTCCCCTTCTTTTACGTAGTGAACATCGTCAATCGTCAATCTCCCGCCTTCCAGGAAGAAGGGACATAAGATTTCCCCGTCCACAGGAAATTCTTGTTCCAATACCGATCGCAGGGTGCTGGTTTCCAAAGGGAAATGGCCTCTGAGCGTGGAATCGCTCCTGCTTATGATAATAAAGTCTTTCCCTTTTTCTTTAGAAACTGCTAAAATCGTTTTGCCTATTTCTTCGTGCAGGGTCTTGGTTTCCGATTCTGTCATAGCTCTCGAATTTGTCAAAATGTAAAACAGCTTATTGGGTTCGTCAAAGCCTGCGCTGATGCTGCTTTTACTCCAGTCCGTATATACCGAAACTCCATGCACGGTCTGCGTTCCTGTGGGATCATCGTCCAGTACAACAAGCTTTTTATCATTTTTTTCAATCTCTTTTTGTAAGATATGGTCTATGTCGCCCATTTGTTTTAAGGAACATATTTGAACGCTGCCTCTTTCAAGTTCTGTTTTTTTCATCTTATCTCCCTCTTCAAGCTTCAACCGACTTCCACTCCTGCCAGCCTTTCAAAATACTGAATGATGCCGCAATGATCGTCTTCCATGTTTCCGCTGACATCCAGCGCCTGCATAACCTGAAAAAGCTGCGCTGTGAACGGTAGCGGAATCTTTTGATCCTTTGCTGTCTCCAGTACGTTCTTAATATCCTTGTGATTGATGGCAATCTTTCCCCCAGGTGTAAAATCCCGTTTCAGAATCATTGGTAGTTTGGCATCCAGAACTTCGCTGCCGGCCAATCCTCCCCGGATCGCTTCATATACTTTTCGCGGATCTGCACCAGCCTTTTTTACCAGGACGAAAGCCTCCGAAACTGCGGCAATGGACAGATTGACTATAATTTGATTTGCCAGTTTGGCAATGCTTCCGCTGCCGGATCCGCCGATAAGAACAGAACTACTGCCCATAATTTCAAAATACGGCTTTAAAAGTTGATAGCTCTGCTCATCGCCGCCAACCATAAAGGACAGGGTTCCATCAATAGCTTTCGGCTCGCCGCCGCTGACCGGAGCATCCGCAAAGCCAATACCCATCTGTTCCAGCCGCTTATGACAGTATTGGGATTCAGCCGGTGTTACCGAACTCATATCGCAGATCACTTGCGGTTTCTTTATTGAAGAAGTCAGTCCCCCCTCTCCAAAGATAACTTCCTTTACGATATCTCCATTGGGCAGAATCATAAAAACCAAGTCGCATTCCCTGCCGACCGCCGAAATCGTACCAGTATGAATCCCCTGTTCCTTTGCCATCCGCAGGACGTTATTGTCCGCGTCATTTACCAGAACATCCGCGCCAGCACGAAGGAGATTCAGCGCCATTGGCCTACCCATAATTCCCAATCCAATAAAACCTATTTTCTTCATATACATCCCTCTTTCCGGCAACCTGTTGTTGCCCAGTATCCTTTTTTCCATATAAGCGCTATTGATCAATTTTTTTCGCAGTACGAAGAAGGATGATCGCTGCTGCATATAAGACGATCGTCGCCACTGTGAGCACCCACATGAAGGTGTCAAACATCTGGTCCATTCCGTAAGTCTCATCATAATAGCTTTCTCCCCCGGCTTCGTACCATGGAAGGAAAAAACGCCCTGCCAGACCTACGGTCGCAAGCATCAAGCACAAATTTCCGATTCGCTTTAGATCTCCTCGACCCAGCTTTGTCCTTGGATTCAGCGGATAATGATCAGGATCGCTCACAGCCAATCCCCCATATCTTCTTTTCCAGAATACATATATAACCGGGCCGCTGACAAGTCCTATAACTCCGCCGATAAAGTAATCGGCACCATTGACAAACAAAGCGCAGACTGCCAAAATGATGGGAACAATACAGATAACTGTAAATACGCCGTCGCTGACAGGAAGCTTGAAGGTTCTCTCCTCATCGGGAATTGTTTTTCTCAACCGAATAGCTGCGATATAAATGACGATATACGAGGTCATGAAGAAAAATACATCGATTACTACAATCGCAGTGAAGTCAAACTGGCACATAATGATATCTACTGCGCCCATGATTAAGATTGGAACGTAAGGTACGCCCCTTTTTTTTGATACCTTGACCAGAATCGGCGGCGCTAACCTGTCATGGGACAACGTGAAAAACCCTCTTGAGCTGGTGGCAATATACGCATTGCATAAAGCTGCCATTGCCCCGGCAGAAATAAAGAGAAAGACGATGCCAGTCCAAGATCCCAGATAATTGGTTAATACCGTATGATAGCCTACCGGTGCGGAAGGATCCGTACTCCAGTTCTCCCACTGTCCGATGGATGCCAGACCTCCGGTAATTGGAAGTACATAGGTTGCAATGATCAGCGGTAGAGCGATCACCAAGGCTTTGGGAATTACTTGGGGCTGCTTGATCTCCCCCGCAACCGTGGATAGGCTTTCGTAACCCGAGTACATCCACATTCCAATGATGATCCCGGACGCTGCTGCTTCGAAAAGCCCCATGCCCTCGGGTACGAACGGATCAAAGGGATTGTTGCTCCAATGCACGAATCCGAGAATGGCAATCAGCCCAAAAGCAGTTAGAACTAACAGGATAAAAAATCGGGTAACAACGCTGACATCTCCAATTCCGCGGATGTTCAGACCAATCAAAAGAATGACCAGCGCTACTCGCAAAATATAAGTCTCCGTTTGATTGAGTTCCAGCGCCATTCCTATGTACCCGCTGGCCAAAACGATTGATTCCGCATTTCCTATATAGCAGGAACAGGTTCGCCACCAGTTGGATTGAAAACCCCAAAACTCGCCAAGTCCTTCCTGGACCCATTTATAATAGCCGCCTTCTACCGGCCGGGCGCCTCCCAGCTCTGCGGAAACAAACCCCATAGGCAGGCCCCAGATAAACGGAATCACCAACAGCAAAATAATCGTCATGCCGGGCCCGCATGCAGGAACCATCTCTTCCACGCCATACGCTCCTGCGGCCACCAATGAAAACACCATCGTAATAGCAGCCAAAAGACCTACGTGATATTGCTTTATCTCACCGCCCGTTTCGAATTTTTTCATGTTTTTCCTCCCTTCATTCCACCAGAGGAGAATCCGGGTCCACAATCTGCAGTTCCCACGGTGTCGTGCCCAGGATTCTGGCTTCTTTTTCCGTAAAAACAAGTGTATCCACAATACCGAATCCAGTTTCAAAATTCACCACCATTCCCGGTTCGAACCTGGCGCCATTGGAATCAATATATGGATCATAAACGAAGTTGCCTACCCAATCGGGAGGAAAGGAGATCCCAAGTTCATAGCCGCCGAGCCAGTACTGTTCATCCCAGGCACCCTCGTCTTTAATGAATCGTGTTATCTCATCGTAAAAGTCATCGATGGACAAATTGGGCTTGATAATCTTTGCCACCTGTCTCATAATTTTCCCTGCCATTGCGTAGGATTCAGCGATTTCTTTTGGCGGTTCCCCCAAGGAGTAGGCCCGCACCTGATCGGCATGGTATCGATTATAAACGCCGCACAGATCCACTGCCACCGGATTATTTCGGATCAGCTTTTTCCTTCCCGCAGGTGAATGAACCCACCAATATTTTCCCGTTCCAAAACGGCACATATCGACCAGCGACATGCTCTCGCCGCCCGCTCTCATCATGGCCGAGGTGTATTCAGCGACCAGTTCCAGTTCGGTCATCCCTTCATGAAGGTTCTCCCGGATGGCTCTATGTCCAATATCTGCAATATGCGCTGCTTTCTCAATGCAGTTAATTTCCAGAGGCGACTTAATTGTTCGGATATCGAGAACAATGTCCGTTCCATCAACGATTTTCGCTCCTTTTGCTTCCAGTTTTGCCTGAAAGATTTCACTCACGGTTCTGGGCGGGCGGTAACTCCCCATTTCCAGGGCTACCACACCTTTGAGCCAGCCTTCGTTGTAAAGATCCTTAACCACCAGGTCCATGAAGTCCTCGCCCGCAGCCGGGCATTCCCGTTCTTCCCCCATCATCACATTCTGCGGTATATCGTTCTTGATTCTCGGATCTGTGCAGCATGTGCTTCCATATACGGCTCCCTCTTCATCAACGCAATCGAAGATCATAAACTTATCCGAATTGACATGAATCGCGGCCCCTGTAATCTTTGTATCATTCCACACCGGGGAGGAATTGGCTCTGTACCAGATTAATTTGAGACCGCTGACGTAATAAACGTTTTCGGGCAAAGTCAAATAGAGGGTATCTATGCCTTTTTCCTCCATCTTTTTTCTTATTTTATTCAAGCGATTTTTATATTCATACAGCGGAAATGGCAGTTCCATATCTTCGCTGATCAAAGTCAGATCTTTCATCGGTTCAATCAATTTGCTCATTCCTCTTCCTCCTATTCAATAATCTTCAGTTCATGAGTGGTGTTGGTCAGGATTTCGGCTTCGTGCTCTGTAAAAAGAATGGTGTCTGCCACACCCATGCCGGTCTTAAAGGCGATAACCATCCCCGCTTCAAAACGCTCCTCTTTATAGATCATATCGGGGCCGTGGACAAATTCACCGCACCAGTCCGGCGGAAACGCGATGCCCAGTTCATAGCCGCCCATCCTTTTGGTGCTTTCCCGCAGACCCAGTTCTTCGCAGACTTTCATCAGTTTTTTGTAAAATTCTCTTACTGGCATATTGGGTTTTAATATACGTTTTACTTCCTCCATGACCAGTACGTTTGCCTTATGGCAGGTATCGGCAAAATCCTGATCCGGCTTTCCGATATGATAACAACGGCCCATATAAGCATGATAGCGGTTATACACTCCCGCCAGGTCGACCTGGACCGGTTCGCCGGGCATAATGAGCTTTCTTCCGGCAGGGGCATGGCCGCACCAAAGCTTCCCCTTTCCGCTTTTAACCATATCCACAATGGCCGGACTTTCGCCTCCCGCCTTCATCATCGCATGGGTATAGATACCTGCCGCCTCCAGTTCTGTCATGCCGGCGCGAAGTTGATCAGCTATAGCTTTATGACCAATATCGGCTATGGCGCTGGCCTTCCTTATATAATTGAGTTCCATGGGTGATTTTTTTCTGCGGATTTTTACTAACAGATCCGTGCCATCTGTAACCGAACAGCCTTTCTGTTCAAATCTTGCCCGCATGATATCACTTACATGCCTGGGCGGTCTGGAGCATCTCATTTCCAGGGCGACCTTTCCTGTAAGCCACCCCTCCGCTTTCAGGTTGTCTGTGATGAAGTCATAAGGATCTGATCCTTTATCCTCGGATTCAAAAGGTCTTTCGTCCATGATCCGAACATCCGCAGTGCAGGTTGAGCCGGATACCAGCCCATATTCGTCCGCCGTCTCGAACAGAATGAAATAATCATAGTCTACATGTACTGCGATTCCTGCAGCTTTTGACCCGTCCCACGCGGATGATGCCCCTGTCCGGTACCATGTCAGATTCAGGCCGCTGACATAATACATACTTTCAGGAGAGCTCAAATAAAGCAAATCAATCTCCCGTGCGGCCATTTCTCTGCGAATTTTTGTGAGCCTCACCTGATATTCTGCCAGAGGGAACGGCAGCCGCGTGTTTTCGTAGACCACATCCAATTCTGGCAATACTTGGACTTTTTGATTCGACATGTTTTAACTCCTTTCAGTTCCATGAGCATTAACAAAATATTCATATTGGTATTGCGAAGGTTTTTTGCATAGTGTAAAATGAACCCGGAAAAGAGGAACTCATTATGCAAAATACAAAACCTTTACAACAAACGGCTTATGATTATATTCAGGCTTTAATATTGGACGACCAATTTCAATACGACCAGATTTATTCTGAAACAAAATTATCGAAAGAAATTGGTATCTCTCGCACCCCTGTAAGGGATGCTCTCCTTCGTCTGGCGCAGGAAAAATATATTGATATCATCCCCAGTAAGGGATTTTGCCTTCACCAGCTGACACATAAGGACATTATCGAAACCTTTCAAGTACGCTCTGCGATCGAAGGTTACTGTACTTACCAAATCACGCAGAATTATAATAGCGATCATGCCCGTCTTCTTTTCGATAAACTTAACGGATACTTACAGCTGCAGAGGGAGATTGCGGAAAACTCCAAAGATATCAATCAGTTTGTCGATTATGACAATCAGTTTCATATCGAAACAGTTGCCTATGCGGGTAATTCAGCCTTTAACCAATTATTCGGAAGCTTTATCTACCAAATCAAACGGCTGGCTGTCCTCTCGCTGAAACACGAGGGCCGGATGCAGGCCACGATCAAGGAACATGAGGCTATACTAAGTGCTATGCAATCCGGTGATCTGGCAAATATTTATGATATTACTATGCTCCATATGGAAAATCCTAAAGTACTCAATCTCGAAGATATTGTATAAGCTGCGGGCCAGGTCATAGCAGGTTATGATCTTGCCCCCGAATCGGCTCTTTTCGAATTTGCTCTGCGACCAGGTGTCTCTTTGGGGACAATGGTTGCGGGATTTGCTTATAAATTTGAAATTTGGTCGCAAACTCAAAACCATTCTCTGCATTTTGTTGTATTTAGACTGCGTTTGACTAAATAGAAACGTCTATCCAATTTCGCGTTGTAACGCGCTAAATTATTTCCGGATCTTTTCTCATAAAAAACAGACAAAAGCGGACCTTTTTTCAACCTTTCTTACCTTTGCGGGTCAATCTTAAGTGGAAATTTCACAAAACTAAACCTGGAACACCCGCAAACCCACAGGTTTTATCCGCTCTGACCCAATTTCAAAGAAAAAAGCTCCAGGCCGTCTCCTTGCCAGACAGCTCATAAGTTATACGATATTCACCAATTGAACCGGCTTCGCCGCAAGGTTGAATATACGTGAAACTTACTCGACGTAACTCATAAGTTATAATTTTGGTTTTAACCAGCATACCGGTATACCGGTATTATACCTCAGACTATCTTGCTAGGCAAGTCTTAATAACAAAAAATTCTGTATATTTTGCTATGCAAAAAAATACAGAATTTTTATTTCCTTTACCGGCGGCGGCCTTTTCCCTTCATTCTTTGACAAAAAGAAAAATTCCAACGTCCGAAAACATTGGAATTTCATCTTTGGAGGCGACACCCAGATTTGAACTGGGGAATAAAGGTTTTGCAGACCTCTGCCTTACCACTTGGCTATGTCGCCGTATGTAGGCAAAGCACAAGGCTTTGCCAATTTTGTTGGCTAGGGTAGCAGGATTCGAACCTGCGCATGATGGAATCAGAATCCATTGCCTTACCGCTTGGCGATACCCCATCGTAGTTTTATAAAATTGGGGTGGATAGTGGGATTCGAACCCACGCATAATGGAGCCACAACCCATTGTCTTAACCACTTGACGATACCCACCACATAACGCATATATATTATAACCCGCAAGCTGCGTCGCAGCGAGTTTCAATATATTCAACCTTTCAGCAACGCTGTTTTTTCCGGTGAATATATTATATATGCCGTCAGCTACTTATGCAATACTGATTTTTAAAAAATTGGCGATCCGGAACGGGCTCGAACCGTCGACCTCCAGCGTGACAGGCTGGCATTCTAACCAACTGAACTACCGGACCGCAAATGGTGGGCGCTATAGGGCTCGAACCTATGACCCTCTGCTTGTAAGGCAGATGCTCTCCCAGCTGAGCTAAGCGCCCGAAAGTGGTAGCGGCGAGAGGAGTCGAACCTCCGACCTTCCGGGTATGAACCGGACGCTCTAGCCAACTAAGCTACACCGCCACATCAGTACTTTCGAAGTAACTGCAAGAGTTATATTACCATTTCGTGGTCGATATGTCAACACATTTTTTCAGATAAAATCAGATAAAATTATTTATTCTTTTTCGACACTCAAAACTCCTGTGACAATCAGCCCTTTGTCTTCATATACTATATTAGATTACCCTGGATACGGGCTCCTTATTCTACATAATTTTTAAATTCGAGAAGGAGAACATACTATATGAATTCAGAAATTTTTGCTCTGTCCCACCTTCCAGTAGGCGCAAGCGGCACCATCATCAGCATCAATGCCCGTGGACTGGAAAAAGACAGATTTATAGATCTCGGCTTCGCTCCGTCGCTGAAAGTCAAAACGCTGTTCAAAAGTCCCGCACAGAATCCCACAGCTTACGAAGTGATGGGCGCCGTACTTGCGCTGCGGCGCGAAGATGCCGAAAAAATCATAGTACGAAAAGGAAATCAGGCCTTATAGCCTGATTTCTTCTATGATATAATGCTAAACAGATCTGACTTGTGTTATAATAATTTCATGAAAAATCTAATACGCAGCACCACTCAGCTGGCGATGTTTTTCGTATCCCAATACCTTCGCCCCGGAGGGACGGCAGTCGATGCCACCTGCGGCAACGGAAACGATACGGTCGCGCTGGCCAGAGCAGGCGCAAAGGATATCTATGCGTTCGATATTCAAAAAACAGCCATCGAACGCACCAAAGCCGCCCTTGTAAAGGAGAATCTGTATTCTGAAAACATCCATCTGATACAGGACAGCCACGAAAACATGGGCGCATATATAAAGGGAAACGTTCAAGCGGTTGTATTCAATCTGGGATATTTACCTGCCGCTTCAAAGGAGATCGCTACCTGTGGGGAAACGACTGTAAAAGCCGTTAAGGCAGCGCTCCGACTTCTGTCTGTGGACGGGCTGGTGTGCATTACCATGTACAGCGGCCACCCCGGAGGCGAAGAGGAAAAGCGGAAGGTCCTGGAGCTGGCCCGCGGCCTGGATCAACGAATCTATCATGCCGCATATATCAATATGCTCAACCAGCAAAACCATCCGCCTGAAATATTGCTTATAACGTTGAAAAGAGGTGTTGAATTTGAAGAAGACTAAAATTGTATGTACGCTGGGGCCTGCCAGTTCAAGTGAAGAAGTCCTGGAAAAGATGCTTTTGGCCGGCATGAATGTGGCGCGTCTCAACTTTTCTCACGGGGATCATCAGGGGCATGGTGAAATGATCCGCAAATTCCGAAAAGTAAGAGACCGTCTGGGACTGCCTGCGGCAGTGCTGCTAGATACCAAAGGCCCCGAAATTCGTCTTGGAGATTTTGAGGAGAACGGCGTCGTTTTGGAAAATGGTCAAACCTTTACCCTGACGGCTGCCGACGTACTGGGTAATCAGGAGCGGAGCACCATCACTTACAAAGACCTGCCCAGGCAGGTGACTTCCGGCACAGCAATTCTGATCGATGACGGAAGGGTTGCGCTAAAGGTACAGAGAACGGAAGGCGACGACGTTATCTGCCGGGTGACAAACGGCGGGAAAATCAGTAATCGCAAGGGAGTAAACGTTCCGAAAACACATCTGGATCTGGAATATCTCAGTGAAGCCGACAAACGGGATCTGCTTTTCGGAATTGAAAATAACGTAGATTATATTGCCGCATCCTTTGTTCGTACGCCGCAGGACGTAATCGATCTCCGGAATTTTCTCAGTGAAAACGGTGGAGAAAAAATAAAAATCATTTCCAAGATAGAAAACATGGAGGGAATTGACAATTTCAAGCAGATTCTCACCCATTCCGACGGCATCATGGTCGCCAGAGGCGACATGGGTGTAGAAGTAAACTTTGCCAAGCTGCCGGGTATTCAGAAAAAATTCATCAAGGAATGCTGCCAGGCGGGGAAAATTGTCATCACTGCCACTCAAATGCTGGAATCCATGGTGGCCAGCCCCACTCCTACAAGAGCGGAGATCACCGATGTTGCCAACGCGGTATTTGACGGAACCTCGGCTGTGATGCTTTCCGGCGAAAGCGCCATGGGGAAATACCCTGTGGAAACCGTAAAGGTCATGGCGAAAATCGTTAAGCAGGCGGAAAGAGACGCCTTTGATGTCAATCTATACAAAATCATGGATTACGAAATGGACGCCAGAGATAAATCCAACGCCATTGGACATGCGGCCTGCACCACAGCCCAGGATTTAAAGGCCAAAGCAATCATCGCCATTACCCGATCCGGTTATACGGCGGAAAAGATGTCAAAATTCAGGCCGATCCAGCCCATCGTCGCCGCTACGCCAAAGGAGAAAACATTCCACCAGTTGGCCCTCTCCTGGGGAGTTTACCCGGTTCTGACCGAATATGAGGATCAGTGGGACATGCTGCTTGAGCAGGCTGAAGGCGGAGCAAAGAAAATGAAAGCCGTCAAAGAAGGCGATACGGTTGTTATCAGCGCCGGCCTTCCGCTGCAGAGTACCGGAAGAACGAACCTGATCCGGGTAGAAACAGTCAAATAAAATATCTGTTTTAAACCATTTCCTGCTAAATGGCCTGTTCTTTAAAAATGAAGCGCTCCGATCATTGCAAAATTACCCATATTCTCCTGAAAACAAGAGAATATGGGTAAACTTTTTTATACGAACAGGATCGGGCAAAGTTCCTTTTTCCAGCCTGCGCTTTTCTTCGATTGCCTACTTGCCTGCCGCCGGCTTTTCTTTCACGGCCAGCATCTCAATGTATCCCCTTTTGCCGATCGGTTCCAGCTGTATCCGGGGGTTTTCCGGATCTCTTTCATAGCCTGCGGTGCTGAGGTCATACTTCTCAATCGCCTGCTGCACCTCTTCAATCGCCTGACAGTAATCCTCTTCTGAAAAAGGTTCTCCCTGAAACATTATGTAGTCAGCTTCCGGCAGCTGAATCATATCAAAGCCTTCGGGAACCGGCCCCTGGAAATCCAAGGACACTTCAACTCCCTGCACATACTGCGAAGTCCCCGGACGGCGGTATTTTTCCGGCAGCCACAGGCATACCGGCTCTCCGCTTATGGAAGAGACGCTGGTCAGCAGTCCCCATACATCGCAGCCAACCTCCTCGCAGTATTGAAAATAGTCTTTTGCATCCTTTCCCCGTTTGATCAGCACTTTTCTTTCAGGCCTTTTAATCATACGAATAAACACATTCTTCACTTCACTCATTTGTTTACGCTCCTTTCCAAGCTGGTTGTATAGGACTCCATAAGGAGTGAACAAATACAGCGGTACCGGGCTTTTTACGTATTCGCCGGGATTGCATCCAAACTCACGAAAAAAAGCTCTCTGGTAGCCTTCAGCGCTCTGAAAACCCAGGTCAAAAGCCGCGTCAATTACCCGGCAGCCCTCATCCCTTAGTCGCAATGCCGATTTTGACAGTTTTAACCGTCGGATGTAATCGGCTGGCGTGTAGTTCGTATAATCCTTGAACAGCCGATAAGAGTACCAGGGAGAGAAGAGCGATACTTTCGCCAAATCTGCCAGGGTAATGGTCTCTGCGATATGTTTTTCTATATAATCCTGCATTCTCTGTACGGCCTTGCGCTGTTCCTGCATGTTCCCACCTCCTATGCTTCTTATGATACTGTGTTTGCCCGCTGCTTTCTCGACTTATTTTGCCATATTGCCGTTGGTGCCGCTACCGGAGAAATTTAGCAAGGGCGCTGACACAGGCAGCTGCGGCCAGCTGCAAAAATAATCGCCGAAAAAAATACAGGATCATCCTGATGATGGGGACAATCCTGCGGTACTTTTACTCCTTCGTGCTTTAAAACAGCAGAATTTTTCTAGCAGTCAATGCCGGCTTTCCTCGCCTGGCTGCAGAGTAAGCGTACGTTCAAAGTGTAGTTTTTATTGTCTTTAATGAAGTGAGTCCCGCACTGCCTGAATTGAAAGTGTACGTGTTTTCGGACGCATTGCTCCCGGATATTCAGGACCCAGTCATAGTCCAGCGGGCGGGCGTACCGGTCCGATTCCCCACCAACGACCACCAATTCAACGCCGTGGAGGTGGCTTTCTATGTCGATTTTCTCGAGCAGGGGCTGACAGATAATATTTTTATGCTTGATGGGCAGCCGATCGAAAATCGCAAGCCGGTAATCGGCTCGATCCTGGTTTTCAATGGTACAGCCGACCGTAACGTTCTCATAGCCATCGCCCCAGTCGTTCGGCATACAGGCTTCAAATCGTTCTATGCGCTTGGTCAGAAACAGAAAATGCAAGTCAGATCGCTCCCGGATCATCTGCCAGCACTCATCCCGCCACGGGTCCGCGTCTTCCAGAAGAAAGTCGGTGGAAAAGCAGAGATAAACCGTCTGTCCCGACTTCATTTTATAGGTTCCCTGTTTTGTCTTTGCGATGGGTGCGGAAAAGTTTTTCGTCTTTACGATATCGTTGGTATCAACTTTCCTTCTGCTGTCACCCTTATGGATGTAGCAGAATTTGCATCCCTCGCTGTGTTTGTGGCAGCCCCGCCACGGATTCCACATAGCCATGTTGATGTCCCCTTCTTCTTTGTGTGTTGACGGTGCGCTTTACTTTTTGAGAATTCTCTTTAAATATGCTGCATCAAGCAGATTCACTGTCTCGAATTTTCCTTTGTAAAACACGCCCCAATTGTTGAATACACAGGGCAGCGCCTTTGCCTTTTGCAGCGTGTCCACTTGCATGAAATTGGCAGGAACATCATTGGCTTCACAATATTTTTTTACCCGCTCAATGGCTTGGTAGACATAGGGGCATTGCATATCATAATAAATTGTCAGTTCTTTGCTTTCAATCTCCGGATTTTTGACATTTTGCGCAAACTTCGGCGTTGTTCCGTCAAAGGAAAGGGCGAGTAGTTCATATCCGTAGTCGGTGGTATCCACAACCTCAAAGCCAAAGCTTTTGGCAAATGCCTGATCCGAAAGCCAGGATTTTTGTTTTTTAGCTCCCAGCATGCAAACGCCGGATCTGCCCTTTTCTTTGGCATCGGCCAAGCAATACTCCATCAGTGCTTTTCCGTACCCTTTTCCTTTGTAGGCGGCGCCCAAAACCCATAAGCAGTACAGATAGTAATAGTTGTCGCCGATTACGGGAACCCAGGCGGTTTCAAGGGGCGCGTATTCAATAAGGACCGTGGCCTTTTCATCTAGCTTTCGAAAGACGTGGCCTTCTTTCAGCCGGTCTGAAAGCCATTGCCGTTTTGCTTCAATACCCGGATGGGTCTTCCTGGTGCGTATAATGCAGCTCAAATGTTCATCCGCAAGGTTTTCTGCTGTTAAGTTTATAAAATCATTACTCATTTGATACCTCTTATTTTCACTGGCCGGACTGTGTTCTTCTACAAAATGGGGATCTGTTTTGGCGGCGCCGCAGGGCTGCGTGGCCAGGGTCAATGCAGCGCAAAATTACAGTTTTTAGGCAATTTTGTGTGGGCATCGGTGCTCAAACAGTCTGTCTCGTACACAAAAGCGGTTAACTATAGTTGCTATCTCCGTCGGAGGGCGGTGGCAAGCCCGCTCTCCTTGCCAACTTTTGCTCTGCTTATTCGGCAGACTTTTCTTTATCACTTGGAAACTCAATTCCCAAAATTTCCATAAGGTTTCTGTATGCCTCTATCTCTGTACTGCCTCGCTGGGCTTCCTTTATTAGAAATCTCTGCATTTCTTCTTTTGTCATTTCTTCCATTTTATCTTCCTTTCTCCCGCTTGCCCGAGTAATTAAGCTGTTACCCAGCTCAATTATTAGTTTATCATTATTTTACTATAATGTAAATATTTTACATTATATATTTCTTGCCTTTCTTGAGTACGCCACCACAATTGATGTAGATATTATGATAACATATTTCTTGTATTTGGGCGAGTTTATAAAACTTTGCTGCCCTATGGTTTCAACTTTTAATCCCCTTAAGTTGATGTACCGTATCAAGTGTCGGCGGCCATCCATGTTAGCAGCCTCTCAGATGCGTTACCTACCGTTTTTCCGTGGAAGAAACACGGCTGAAAAAACTGCCCAAAAGACAAATTCCTATTTTTATCAACATGCAGCAAAAAATCACGTCTCTGTTGACCCTTTTTCAAGGATACAGAGCCTGCGAGCGCAGAATCGCAATCGGTACTGCCCCTTTGAACAGGAGTAGAGACCGCAACCCTTGAAAAGGCTTCAACAACAAAGACGAAACGAATCCGCTGTTGAACAAATATGTACATCGCTTAAAAAAGCTGCGACCTGGTTTGAAATATAGGAAATGCCACGCATTAGATATTTCCTGTATTATGAAAAAGAAGGGCTTTTATCACCCTCCTTTGTCCATTGCTTTTGCAGCGTCTTTAATTCCTGCTCACTCGCTCCGCTTCATCCCTGCGGCACCGGTAATACTCCTTTTTGAACGCGATCATCTTCTCATCGGCATCTCTCACCACCTTGTCCAAATCAAAATCAGCGTCCTGCGTTTCAACGCCGTAAGAAATGGAATAGCCCGCCTGTTCTACCGCTTCATATAGCAACCGGGCCGCAGTGGTCACGGCTTCTTCGCTTTCATTTTTACAAAGAATCAGAAACTCGTCGCCGCCCATTCGATAAATGTCGTTATCGGGAAAATAATCTTTGCACAAATTTGCAATTTCCCGCAGCATGGAATCTCCCGCACTATGGCCATGGCGATTATTGATTCCATGCAAACCATTGACATCGATAAAAACCGCAGAAAGCGTGTTTAAATCGCCGGCCTGAAAAGCTTCTACATCTTTAATAAAACGATTTCGATTCAACAGTCCGGTACTGAGATCAATGGTGTTGAAATACTCCAGTTCCTCCTGTTTTAACAAAAGGGCATACTGGTACGAGCGGATGCGGATGGCAATATAGGTGGCAAAGGCAAAATTAGCCACAAACAGGAAGGGGAATCGCAGCATAAAGGTTTCGTTATATGCATATTGAAGCAGCCCGTTCAACGGGCCGATGAACACAAGCATCAGCATAACAAAGTGGTACGCGCTGATGATAAAGCCGACTCGAAAATCAATCGATATCATTACCGCGTAGGTGGCGACCAGCAGCCAGAGGGCCGCAAACCCTTCATTTCCGCCCATAACCGTATATAAGGTAAAGACCGCCATAAAAATGAGATAGAACATTCCACGCAAGAATTTTGAATTACCTTTATATTTGCTTAGAAAATACCCGATTACCAGAAAAACCGCACTGAGGCTTGTTGTGGCCAGCATTACCGAAGAATGCTGTTTAATGTTCAGCAGGCTCATAACCACAAACACCGCAGCCGCGATCACTGCGATACCCCGCTGGTTTCGATCTCTAGCTCTGCTTTCACGCTCTAAAATGTAGCGATCCATATATAGAATATCTTTGATCTTTTCAACCAACTCTTACCTCCTGTGTCCGATTCCTTCCAGCCATGTCTCCAACGCTCTATATTATACTATGCCTCAGCAATCCGGGCAATATGCTCCGCGTTTCACCTCTGCCCTTCATTTCTCGTGCTCCCGTTTCCACGCTTTAATCTGCTCCAGCCTGGCCTTATACTTTGCTTCCAGCCCCTGCTCCGTGGGCTGATAATACTCTCTGCCTAAAAGGGAGTCCGGCAGGCACTGCATGTTGGTCAGCTTATCTTCCGTGTCATGGGCATATTGATAGCCTTCACCGTATTTCAGATCTTTCATCAGTTTGGTGGGAGCATTGCGGATCACCAGCGGTACAGGCTCGGAAAGCTGGGTCAGCGCATCCCTTTTCGCATGGCCGTAAGCCGTGTAAAGGGCATTGGATTTCGGCGCCAGAGACATATAAACCACAGCCTGCGTCAGATGTACGGTACATTCGGGCATACCGATAAAATGGCAGGCCTGATATGCGGCTACTGCGATTTCCAGCGCCCGCGGATCAGCCATTCCGATATCTTCGCTGGCAAACCGGGTCACCCTGCGGGCGACATAAAGCGGATCTTCGCCTGCTTCCAGCATTCTCGCCAGCCAGTATACGGCTGCGTCCGGATCGGAATTGCGCATGGATTTGTGCAGGGCCGAAATAATGTTGTAATGCTCCTCGCCGGTTTTATCGTAGAGCAGCGACTTTTTGGAAATGCACTGCTCCAGCGTTTCCTTAGTAACTGTGATCGAATCGCCCTCCGCTTCTCCGTTGAGCACCACCATTTCCAAAGTGGAGAGGGCTGTCCGCGCATCGCCGTTTGCAAAGGCAGCGATTGCCTCCAGCATGTTATCGTCAATAATAACATGCTGCTCTCCAAATCCCAGGGGACTTTTCAGGGCACGGGTCAGCAGATCTTTCAGCTCTTCTGTTTTCAGGGACTGCAGCACGAAAACCTTGCAGCGGGAAAGAAGCGCGCCGTTAACCTCAAAGGAAGGATTCTCCGTCGTCGCCCCGATCAATATAATGCTGCCCTTTTCAACAAAAGGCAGAAAAGCATCCTGCTGCGCTTTATTAAAGCGGTGGATCTCATCGACAAAGACGATGGTCTTTTCGCCAAAGCGTCGGTTTTCCTCTGCTTTTTGCATAACGCCCCGAATCTCTTTAATTCCGCTGGTCACAGCCGAAAAATCAATGAAAGCCGCCTTTGTACGGCCTGCGATGATCCGCGCCAGGGTCGTTTTGCCCACGCCCGGAGGCCCCCAGAAAATCATAGAGGAGATCTGATCGCTTTCAATTAAACGATACAGGATTTTCCCTTTGCCCAACAGGTGGCGCTGCCCCACAAATTCATCCAGAGACTGGGGCCGCAACCTGGCAGCCAGCGGCTGGGTTTCATTGTTTTCAAAGAATGTAATTTGCTCCATAAGCTTCCCTTTCTTTCAGGACTTTATCCGTTCTCTTATTTTATCATAAAAAGCGGGATACGAACAGTTGTTTGCAGAACAGATTACAAACT
>NZ_JANFXK010000001.1 GCF_024459955.1 Anaerovorax odorimutans | reverse complement strand
ATGTGATGTTACCTTCTTTCATAAGTTTCAGTGTACCAAATTGGGACATTTTCTCAAGTGAATCCTATAGTGACATTATCACAAGTTAACAACACCACTGTCCCTATGGTTTGCAAATTCCTCCCATTTGTGATATCATCTAATCTGTATCTTTATGTTCTGATAGATTTTGACGTTAAAATACAAAGGTATGAACGAAATGGTTGATTGGAGGAACGCAAGTGAAAGTAATTCTTGATGGTATGGGCGGGGATAACGCACCCTTTGAAACCGTAAAAGGAGCAGTAGAGGCTTCCAAGGAGACACAGCACCAGATCTGCATTGTGGGAAAAGAGGACCAGATCAAAGCGGAACTGGAAAAATATAAATACGATCCGCAGAAGATCGAAGTTGTGCACGCAGAAGAAGTAATCACCAACGAAGACAGCCCGGTAAAGGCCATTAAACGAAAAAAAGATTCGTCAATGGTCAAAGGACTGACACTGGTCAAAGAAGGCAAAGGCGACCTGTTTGTTTCTGCCGGAAATACAGGCGCGCTGGTGGTGGGCAGCAGAATGATACTGGGCAGAATCAACGGTATAGACCGTCCGGCCCTTGCCAGTATTTACCCGGTGCTGGGAGAAAAAGCCTGCCTTTTGGTGGATGCGGGAGCAAGTTCAGAATCCAAGCCGCATAATTTACTAGAATACGGAACAATGGGCAGTATATATGTAGAGAAGGTACTCGGCCGCCCGGATCCAAAGGTTGGACTTGTCAATCTGGGAGTCGAAGAAGGCAAGGGAACTACGGTCACAAAGGCCGCCTTCAAACAGCTGTCCCAGGCGCCGATCAATTTTGTCGGAAATGTGGAGGCCAGGGAAGTGCCGGCCGGAGCCTGCGATGTCATCGTTTGCGACGGATTTGTGGGAAACGTCATCCTGAAATTGACAGAAGGGCTGGCCTGGAACATACTCAAGCTGCTGAAGAAAAAATTCCTCGACGGATTCAAGGCTAAAATTGGAGCCATATTCCTCAAGGATAAGCTGGGCGAGCTGAAAAACGAATTCGACTATTCCGAATACGGCGGTGCTCCGATTCTGGGAGTAGAGGGGCCGGTAGTAAAGATGCACGGATCCTCCAATGCCAAAGCAGTGAAAAATACCATTCTCAAAGGCATCCCTTATGCCCAGGAAGGTGTCGTGGAGATCATAAAGGATGCAATAACAGACTTAGAGGAGATTATTGCCAGTGAACAATAGTACGCAGTTTCAGCATATTATCGGATATACATTTAAAGATATGCAGCTTCTTGACAAAGCGCTGACCCATAGCTCTTATGTCAAGGAAACCGGACAGAGCCGCCTTTGCGACAACGAACGTCTGGAATTTCTTGGCGACGCGTTTTTAGACGCCATCATCGGGGAAGAGCTGTATCGAAGGCTGCCCAAAGCAGAGGAAGGAATCCTGACAAAAGCCAGGGCTTCCATTGTCTGCGAAAAATCTCTGGCTGCCGCGGGAAGAAAGCTTTCCATCGGGGAGCATATGCTTTTCAGCAGGGGCGAAGAGAAAAGCGGCGGGCGCGACAGGGACTCGATTCTGGCCGACGGCATGGAAGCGGTTATCGGAGCGATCTACCTGGACGGAGGCTATGAAGAGGTTCGTCGTTTTGTAGTGGAAATCTTCCAGGAAGACCTGCAGGCCGCGGGAAAGGGCAAGCTGAACATCCAGGATTACAAATCGGAGGTTCAGGAGCAGCTTCAGGGACATGGAATTTTAGACATGCACTATGTCCTCGAGAAGGAAGAAGGCCCGGATCATAACAAAGTCTTTTCCGTGAGACTGGAGGTTTTGGGGAAACCGGTAGGCTACGGTAAGGGAAAGAGCAAGAAACTGGCAGAACAAAACGCGGCAAAGGATGCGATGGAAAGGGGTATCGATGTACTTTAAGCGAATTGAAATGCACGGGTTCAAGTCCTTTGCGGAGCCCGTGACAATTGAATTCCACAGAGGGATCACCTGCGTGGTGGGTCCCAACGGCAGCGGAAAGAGCAACATCAGTGACGCTATCCGCTGGGTACTGGGGGAACAGAGTCCAAAGATGCTGCGTGGCGGCAAGATGGAGGAAGTGATTTTTTCCGGAACAGCCAACCGGAAATCAAGGGGGATGGCAGAGGTGACGCTGGTCATCGACAATGAAGAAGGAATCCTTCCCATCGACTACAATGAGGTGGCGATCACAAGACGGATGTTTCGATCCGGGGAAAGTGAGTATTCCATCAATAACAACCAGTGCAGGCTTCGCGACATCCGGGAGCTGATCATGGATACGGGGATCGGCGTCGATGGATATTCGCTCATCGGGCAGGGGAAAATTTCCGACATTGTCAGCAACAAGACGGAAAGCAGGAGAGAGATCTTTGAGGAAGCGGCGGGGATCGTTATGTACCGGACTAAGAAGGCGGAGTCCGAGCGGAAGCTCAGTTCAACCAGCGCCAATCTGGAACGGGTCAACGACATCATCGGCGAGATCGAAGGAAGAATCGACCGCCTGCGGGAAGACAGCATTAAAGCAAAGGAATTTATTGGGCTGAGAGATCAGAACAAGGAACTGGAAATCAACATTACTCTGAAAAATATCGAGAGTCTGGAGCTGAAAAACGAATACATAAAAGACGATATCTCAGAGCTGAAAAATAAATTGGATGAAATTCGGGACAGCAGACAAGCCATGGACCGGCAGCTTACGGAGAGCAGGCAGAAGAGCGAACAGCTGGAACAGCTGATTACGGAAGGCCGGGAAAAGCTGGTGCAAAGCATCGAGGAGATCAATGGACTGGTCAGCCAGGGACAGCTGGCCGGTGAGCGGCTGAGTACAATCGAGACCAATACTGCCAGACTGAATGACGAAATCCGAATACTGGAAGACAAACTGAAAAAAGAAACGGCCAATGCCAGGGAGCTTTACCAGACAAAAGAGCAGGCTGACCGGGAGATGGAACAGGTAAACCGGGCTTTGCAGGAGAAAATCCGCCTGCACGGGGCGCTCAGTGATGAGCTTTCACAGGCAGCGGCGCAGGCCGATGAATATAAGGACGAGATATTCCGCACCCACAGCGCTGTCAGCTCACAGAGGGCGGAGATCAGCAGCTTGGAAAATCTCAGAGAAACGCTGGAGAGGCGGAAAACGCAGATTCAGGCGGAGAAGAGCAGCGGAGAAGACAGCAACCGGGATACCCTGGATGCGCTCAACAAACTCCGTGCGGATAAAAGCCAGCTGGAAGAAGAACTGGGCCAGCTGGAAAATGAGCTGTCTCAGAACAGAGCACAATATGACAGCAGCGTTTCAAAAGAGAGGAAGCTGGCAGGTCAGCTGGAAGATCTGCGCATATCCATCGGGCAGCTGTCGTCCAGAAAAAAGACCATCGAAGAGATGGAGAGCAATTATGAAGGCTATAATTACGCCGTAAAATATATCATGAGGTCCGGACTGCCCGGTATCCATGGGACCGTGGCCGAATTGATTTCCGTGCCCCAGGGTCTGGAAGTGGCCATTGAAACAGCGCTGGGCGCGGCTATGCAGAATATCGTCTGTGAGGATGACCGGAGCGCTCAGGGCGCCATCGCCAGGCTGAAAGAAAGCCGGGCCGGAAGATTGACGTTCCTTCCCATCTCATCCATCCGCGGAGGCCGCGGTCATTATGAAACGAGGCTGGAACAGGAGACGGGATTTCAGGGCTTTGGAACGGACTGCATCCGTTTTGAAGATCAGTACCGCCCTGTCATGGAATATCTGCTGGGCCGGGTGGTAATCGTAGATACTATGGAGCATGCGGTGAAGCTCTCCAAAAAAGCGGCAGGACTTCGTTTTGTGACGCTGGAAGGGGAGATCATCAATGCCGGCGGAGCCATTACCGGCGGAAGATACAAGAATAAGACCGCCAACCTTCTGGAAAGAAAAGCCGAAGTTACCCGTCTGGCAGAACAACTGAAGGCCGCCCGGGAAGAAAAATCCCAGGGCACAGAGCAGCTGGCGGATCTGAGACAGGAGATTGAGCGCCTGCGGGGACAAATCGCAGGAAAAGAACAAACGGCCAGAAAACTGGAAATGGATATTTTTAGCAGGGAAAACGAACTGACCGTTACGGAAAGCGCGCTCAATGACTTTAAGACCAACAGCGGCAAATGGGAAAAGGAGCTGGAAAATATCCGGGATGAACAGGAATCGTCCCAAAGGATGATCCGGCAGCTGGAAGACAAGATCCGGCAGGAAGAAAAGACCATTTCAGAGAAGGAAACGCAGGCCGGAGAGCTGCTGGATCTCTGCGATGGAAAAAAGGCGCGGCTGGAAAGCGTCAGCGAAGAGATCACCGCAGCCAGAATCGAGGCCGGGGCCTGCGAGAGCAGAAAGAACGGCGCCGATGAAATGGCGGAAAGAGTAAAAGCTTCCATTGAGGAGCTGGAACAGGAAAAGCGGCACAAGCAGCAGCAGATCGCGGACCTGGCGGCAGAAAAGGACAGCCTTCGCTGCGGACACATTGATATTGAGTCCGTGGTAAAGGAAAAGGAAGAGGCTAAAGAAAATCTGGAACAGTATCTGGCGGACTTATCCTCCGAGCGGACATCGGCCTCCTCCGAGGCTGACCGGCTGACCCGGGAAAAAGAGGAAGCGGACCGTCAGGTCAATGCCCTTCAGGATCAGAAATACGAGCTGGAAATCAAGGAAGCCAAAAACGAGACCCAGCTGGATTCATATAAGGAAAAGCTCTGGGAGGACTTTGAAGTGTCCTATATCCAGGCGATGGAGTTCAAAAAGCAGGACTTTGTCATGTCGTCCGCGGTAAAGGAAAACCGCCGGATTAAAAACAGAATGAAAGAGCTGGGCGAGGTGAATATCGGAGCCATTGAAGAATACGAGACTGTCAGTGAGAGGTATGAATTTCTCACTGCTCAGCGGTCCGATATTCTGGAAGCCATGGACAGCCTCAATGCGATCATTTCCGATATGGACCGGACGATCAAAGCGAGATTCAAGGAAAGCTTCGATCAGGTGGTCGTCAATTTCGAACAGGTCTTTTCCGATCTCTTCGGCGGCGGACACGCGGAGCTGAGGCTGGATGACGAGAACAATCCTCTGGAATCGGGTATTGATATTATCGCACAGCCACCGGGCAAAAAACTGCAGAATATCAACCTGCTTTCCGGAGGCGAAAAGACTATGACCGCCATTGCCCTCATGTTCGCGGTGCTGAAGACAAAGCCGACGCCCTTCTGTATTCTGGACGAGGTGGAGGCTGCTTTGGACGATGCCAACATCGAGCGGTTCGCCAAGTATTTAAAGACGTTTGAAGACATACAGTTCACCCTAGTTACACATCAGAAGGCCACCATGGAACACGCGGACGTCCTCTACGGCGTAACCATGCCGGAGCAGGGAATATCCAAAGTGCTCTCCCTCAATATGGGTGATGACTTCCAACTGTAAAGCACCGATTTCACGATGAAAAACAACGGGTGCAGCGCATAATATACAGATAAGGAGATAGAAGCTATGGCTTTTGAAAAAAAGAAAAAAGGATTTTTTGGCCGTTTGTCCGAACGGATCGGAGACGTGATTCTGGCAAGACCTACGATTGACGAGGACTTTCTGGATGAACTGGAGGAAATACTCATTACTTCCGATATCGGCATGGAAACGACGATGAACATTATCGAACGCCTGAGAAGCGATATAAAGCATGAATACCTGAGAGAACCGGAGCAGGTGAAGGATCAGCTGAAAAAAATCATTGCTGAGCTGATCGATAAAGGGGAGCGCCATCAGCTCTGCCAGGAATCCCCTCTGATTATCCTCATGATCGGTATCAACGGAGGCGGCAAGACGACTTCCATCGGCAAGATCGCTCATAAATGCAGGCAGCAGGGAAGATCCGTCATGCTGGCAGCGGCAGATACCTTCCGGGCGGCAGCCAGCGAACAGCTGGAGATATGGGGAGACCGGGTAGGAGTCAACGTAATCCGCCACCAGGAAGGAGCGGACCCTTCCGCAGTGATCTTCGACGCCATCCAGTCGGCAAAGGCAAAGAATATCGATGTCCTCATCTGCGATACCGCGGGCCGGCTGCAGAACAAGAAGAACCTCATGGACGAGCTGACTAAGATGAATAAAGTAATTGACCGGGAATTCCCGGAAGCTGCCAGAGAGAACCTGCTGGTCCTGGACGCGACCACCGGAAAGAACGCGGTTTCCCAGGCCAAAGAATTCAATGAGAGCGCGGATATTTCGGGAATCGTGCTGACCAAGCTGGACGGTACGGCCAAGGGCGGCATCGTTATCACCATTGCCGATGAGTTTGACATGGCGGTCAAATATATCGGCGTAGGCGAAGGGATTGAAGACTTGAAAGAATTCGATCCGGCTGAATTTGCAGGAGGAATCTTCGATGAGTAAACCGATCGTTGCCGTAGTGGGCAGGCCCAATGTGGGCAAATCCACATTTTTTAATAAAGTAGTGGGCAGACGGGTGGCCATTGTGGAGGATACTCCCGGTGTGACCCGGGACCGGAT
This sequence comes from Anaerovorax odorimutans, assembly GCF_024459955.1. Lineage (GTDB taxonomy): Bacteria > Bacillota > Clostridia > Peptostreptococcales > Anaerovoracaceae > Hominibacterium > Hominibacterium odorimutans_A. Next base: position 509,197 of record NZ_JANFXK010000001.1, on the reverse strand, counting down.
CTATGCGGAAGCAGAGTGGAGCGGCGTTCATTTTGCCCTCATCGACACGGGCGGCATTGAGCCGGACAGCAAGGACATTATCCTCTCGCAGATGCGCGAACAGGCGGAAGTGGCAATCGCCACCGCTGACGTGATCCTGTTTATGGTGGATGGAAGAGAAGGGCTGACCGCAGCTGACCGGGAAGTGGGCATGATGCTGATGCGTACCGGAAAGAGAGTCATTCTGGTTGTGAACAAGGTCGACCGGCCAAAGCTTCCCGATGATTTTTATGATTTTTACGAGCTGGGGCTGGGTGAGCCCATTGCCATATCCGCGGCCAACATGCTCAATCTGGGCGACCTTCTGGATGAGATCGTCTCCAGCTTTCCCGAAGGCGCGGGAACCGAAGAGGAAGACCAGATCCGGATCGCGGTCATCGGCAAGCCCAATGTGGGCAAATCATCCCTGATCAATGAGATTCTGGGGGAAAACCGGGTCATCGTATCGCCGATCGCAGGAACCACCAGAGATTCCATTGATACGCCCTTTGAAAAGGATGGGGAGAAGTATCTGCTAATCGATACCGCGGGAATCCGCAGGAAAAGCAAGGTTAACGAAGATATCGAACGCTACAGCGTAATCCGGGCCGTTGCGGCCATTGAACGCTGCGACGTCTGTCTTTTGATGATCGACGCTACGGAAGGGATCACTGAACAGGATAAGAAAATAGCAGGCGTGGCCCACGAAGCGGGCAAGGGAATCGTAATCGTGGTGAACAAGTGGGATCTGGTGGAAAAGGAATCCAATACCATGAATCAGTTCCGAAAGGAAATCGCAAAAGAACTGACCTTCATGTCCTACGCGCCCTCCGTCTTTATTTCCGTTCTAGAGAAACAGAGGATTCAGAACGTCCTCTCTACTGCTAAGGCCGTAGCGGAAAACCGGGCGATGCGCATTTCCACGGGCCAGCTGAACAGCCTGATTACCGATGCCACGATGATGAAGCAGCCTCCGTCGGACAAGGGAAAAAGATTAAGAATTTATTACGTTACGCAGGTTGGGGTGAAACCTCCGCTGTTTTCGTTTAAAATAAACTCCAGAGAGCTGATGCACTTTTCCTATGCCAGGTATCTGGAGAACAAAATACGGGAAGGTTTCGGATTTGAAGGAACTTCTATAAAATTTGTATTCAGAGAAAAGGGTGAAAAGGAAGATGTTTGATGCTAGTATAGGAGTCATTGGCGGAGCCGATGGGCCGACACAAGTATATGCGACCGGAGATATGGGCCTGGTGGGACAATTTTTTAACAGCGGCGGACTTGCCGTGGATTCTGTCAATACACTGCTGATAATCTACTATATTATTTTTGCTTTCGTCGTTTTACTGGCCTATTTTATAGGGAACATTTCCCCGTCGATCATGCTGGCAAAGCGGCACGGCATTGATATTAAGAAAGCGGGAAGCGGCAATGCGGGAACTACCAATGCGCTGCGGGTCCTGGGCAAAAAGGCGGGAGTCCTTACGCTGGTTGTGGATATACTGAAGGGCGTTGTTTCCGTACTTTTGGGAGGGCTGATCTGCGGCCACGGCTGTGCGATGCTCTGCGTTATGGCAGTGATGTTCGGCCACATCTGGCCCATCGTATATCGTTTTAAAGGTGGAAAAGGCGTGGCGACTGCCTTCGGGGCGCTGCTGGGCCTCAACCCTCTTTTGGGACTTTCGGCGCTGGGCGTTGTAATCGTCGGGGTGCTGGTTTCACAGAGGATGTCCGTGGGCTCCATGCTGGGAGCGCTGTCTTTTCCGGTGCTCTGCATATTTTTAGAAAAAGATTTTATATATCTGGGAATCGTTTTGGCGCTGATTATTTTGATCAAACACAGGGCAAATATCAAGCGGCTATTCAAAGGAGAAGAGCCAAAGCTGAGTATTTTTGATAAGGAGAAAAAAAGATGAAAAAGGTAGGCGTAATTGGAGCGGGCAGCTGGGGAACGGCCCTGGCGCTGACTCTCAGCGGCAAAGGACATCAGGTAACGATATGGGACGTAAATCCGCAGCACCTGGAAGAACTGCAGGCAAAGCGTGAAAACGTCAGATACCTGCCGGATATCAAATTCAATGATAATATGAAGATCGGAAAGACCGTGGAAGAAACTATAAAGGATGCGGATATGGTGCTGTTTTCGGCTCCGGCGCAGCATTTCCGCAGCGCACTGGAAAACGCTCTGCCGTATCTAAAGCCGGAGATGATTCTGGTCAACGTGGCCAAGGGAATCGAACAGAAAACGCTGCTCCGCATGTCCAAAATTGCTTTTGAAATTCTGCCTGAGGCCAGGTACGTGGTCCTTTCAGGCCCTTCCCACGCGGAAGAAGTAGGCCTGAGGCTGCCCACCACCGTAGCAGTGGCCTCCAACGATTTGAAGCTGGCGGAGGAGGTTCAGGAAATCTTCATGACGGATCGTTTCCGTGTCTATACGACGGAAGATGTGGTCGGTGTTGAGCTGGGAGGCTCACTGAAAAACATTATCGCGTTATGCGCCGGTATTTCCGATGGCATGGGATTCGGCGACAATGCCAAGGCTGCGCTGATGACCAGGGGTCTGGCCGAGATCAAGCGTCTGGGTATAAAGCTGGGCGCGGACCCGGCGACCTTTGCCGGGCTGACCGGAGTGGGCGATCTGATCGTTACCTGCACCAGTATGCATTCCAGAAACAGACGCTGCGGTATCATGATCGGCGAGGGAATGGCGCCGGAAGAGGCTACGGAAAAAGTCGGCATGGTCGTGGAAGGCATGTTTACTACGGAGGCCGCCTACGAGTTGGCCCAGCGGGAGCAGGTGGAAATGCCCATCACCCAGCAGCTCTATGAAGTAATCAATGGCAGGGCCGATGCCAGAGACGCAGTGGAAATCCTCATGGGGAGAGACAAAAAACATGAACAGGCCTAAGACTTATCATATTACGACCTTTGGCTGCCAGATGAACGAGCACGATTCGGAAACTATCGCCGGAATGCTTTCCCAGATGGGATTTTCAGAAAGCCCAGGGCGGGACGAAGCGGATGTGGCCATTATCAATACCTGCAGCGTGCGGGAGAATGCCGACAAACGGTTTTTCGGAACCCTGGGCCAGCTGAAGAAAAAGAAGCTGGCGGACCCGGAGTTTACCGTCTGCGTCTGCGGCTGCATGATGCAGCAGCAGCATGTCATCGACAGCATAAAGAGCAAGTACCCCTGGGTGGATATCATTTTCGGCACCCACAATATTCATCAGTTCCCCCAGCTTTTAGAAAGCGTTCTCCGTGAAAAGGAGAAGGTTGTCAACGTCTGGGAGGACGGGGGAGACATCGTAGAAGGGCTGCCGGCAAAGAGGCTCTATAAACATAAAGCCTTTGTCAATATTATGTACGGATGCAACAATTTCTGTACCTATTGTATTGTGCCCTACACCAGAGGCAGGGAGAGAAGCCGCCGTCCACAGGATATCCTCGATGAGGTAAAACGCCTTGTATCCGACGGTGTGCGAGAGGTTACCCTGCTGGGGCAGAATGTTAATTCCTACAAGGGAGATGAGCATACGGATTTTGCCGATTTGATCTACCGGCTCAACGAGGTCAGCGGACTCGAACGGATACGATTTATGACATCCCACCCGAAGGACCTGTCGGACAAGCTGATTCAGGCTTATGGGGACTGTGACAAACTCTGCAATTACATCCATCTGCCGGTACAATCCGGCAGCAGCAGAGTCCTGGCGCGGATGAACCGCAAGTATACCAGGGAAGACTATCTGAATCTGATCGCCAAGCTGAAAAAGACCGTTCCCCAGATCACCATCAGCACCGATATCATTGTCGGTTTCCCCGGTGAGACTGAGGAGGATTTTGAGGAGACCCTGGATCTGGTGCGGAAAGTCGAGTACGATTCCGCGTTTACCTTTCTCTATTCGATTCGCAGGGGAACTCCTGCGGAGAAATACGAGGACCAGATTCCGGAGGACGTGAAGCACCAACGGTTTAACCGTTTGGTGGAGACGGTCAATTCCATATCCGCGGAGAAGAACGCCGGATATGTGGGAAGGGTTGAGAAGGTTCTGGTGGAAGGACTCAGCAAAACCAGCGACCGGACTTATACAGGAAGAACAGAGGAATTCAAACTGATTAACTTTGCCGGGACGCCGGACATGGTGGGGAAAATTATCGACGTAAAAGTTACGGAAGGCAAGACTTTCAGCCTGGAAGGGGAAGTCATATAAACAATAAAAGGTGTGTATTCTATGGAAGAAAAGGCTACTTTTAAGGGAGGGAGCAGGAAAAACCAGTTGATCAGCCTGGCGGTTATCGCCGTGCTGATTCTCCTGACCTTTTACACACTTCACAGCAAGCTGGAAGGTGTTAATTTCAGGGATTTGTGGAGTGTTTTTATTCACTTAAAGAAAGAATATATTGTGCTGGCGCTGCTGTCCATGCTGGCGTTCATTGTCATTGAGGGACAGTGTCTGGCCATTATCGGGAGGGCGCTGGGCTATAAGATGCGGCTGCGGGAAGCCACGGTCTATTCGGCTGCGGACCTGTATTTTTCCGCTATAACGCCTTCGGCGACAGGCGGGCAGCCGGCCTCGGCGTATTACATGGCAAAGGATGGAATCAAGGTTTCCGACAGTACCACCATACTGGTACTCAATATCCTGCTGTATACCATTTCATTGATTATCATGGGAACCTGGGGACTGCTGATAAAAATGCACCATTTCATGGGAGCGGGCAGGCTGCTCAAGCTGCTCTTTATCATTGGATTCGTTCTGCAGGTCCTGCTGGTAGCATTGTGTCTTTTATGCATGTTTTCAAAGGAGCTGATCCGGAATCTGGGCAGCTTTGTCATAAAGTGTCTCTATCGGCTGCGTTTTATTAAATACAAGGAAGAAAAGATCGAAAAGATCAATGGATATGTGGACCGTTATCAGGCGGGGATGGATCTTGTAAAGCGAAAACCGGGCGTAATGGCTGCCGTGCTTGCGGGAAACATTCTGCAGCGGATCGCATTTTTCTCAATCGGCTATTTTATATATAAAAGCTTTGGTTTTTCCCATGCCGGGTATGTAGACATGATAGCGCTGCAGTCGATTCTGGCCATGGCGGTCAACAGCCTGCCCATACCGGGAGCGATTGGCGTTTCGGAGGGAAGCTTTCTGCTTCTTTTCGCAGGGATCTATCCGGCAGCCGCACTGGCGCCGGCAATGATTTTTACAAGAGGCATCAACTATTATTTGTGTTTTATATTGTGTGGAATCTATACGATTGCCTATCATCTGTCCATACTGAGAAGGCAAAGCAAAAGGAGGAACAAGGAATGAAGCTGATCGGATATTATAACTATACGGTCATACTGACCGATCTGTCGCTGATCTCATCGGTGTTCGGCATCTATATGGCTATGAAAGGCCATGTGGCGGGCGCTGTCTACTGTCTCATGGTGTCGGGATTTTGCGATATGTTCGACGGTAAAGTGGCCCGGACCAAAAAAAGGTGCGAGGCGGAACAGAAATTCGGCATACAGCTGGACTCCCTCAGCGACCTGGTGTGCTTCGGCGTCTTGCCTACGGTCATCGGGTATTCCATCGGGATGACCAATAGATTTTATGTGTTTGTGTTTTTCATCTATGTCATGGCCGCCCTTACCAGGCTGGCGTACTTCAATGTCATGGAGGAAGAGCGCCAGAGCCGGACACCTGAGCGGCGAAAAGAATACGTGGGCCTTCCGGTTACTTCGGTGGCGCTGATTATCCCGTTGGTCTACATACTGGGAAGATTCGTGGAAATCGAATTTCATAAGATCTACGGAGTCGCTCTGCTGGTAATCGCATTCGCCTTTCTTCTCAATTTCCGTATAAAGAAGCCTGGGAAGGCAGCGGCTGTAGTTATGATTCTCATCGGTATCGCGGAAATTGTATGCATGCTTATAGGATTCCATTATGGCGGATAGAACAAGACCTGTACTCCATCCGCAAAATGAGAGCGGATCGCTGAAATTTTTATACAGAACGTTTCCGGGAAGGCTGCTCCTGCGATTGCTGGTTAACCGGTTTGTCTCCCAGGCAGGAGGCGCTTTCATGAACAGCCGGCTTTCGCGGGGCATGATAAAGGGTTTCATTGAAAAGAATCAAATTGATATGAACCGTTATGAAGAAGGTCCTTTCCAGTGCTACAATGCTTTTTTCAGCAGAAGGCTGCGAGAGGGCGTTTCCATGGATGGGGACCCCAAAAGCCTGATATCTCCCTGTGACGCCAAGCTTTCTGTTTACCGAATCGACCGGGAAAGCCGGTTTTCTATCAAGGGAACGGATTACAGCATTGCCGAGCTTTTGCGGAACAGCGAGCTGGCAGAGATGTACCAAGGCGGGCTTTGCCTGACTTTTCGTCTGACCGTGGATGATTATCATCGGTATTGCTACGTGGACAGCGGCACAAAGGGACCCAATATTTTCATACCGGGAAAGCTTCATACCGTCCAGCCCATTGCCCTTGAGCGCCACGATATCTATAAGGAAAACTGCCGGGAATACACGGTGATGGATACCGACCATTTTGGCCGTGCCGTGCAGGTGGAAGTGGGCGCGCTGATGGTGGGAAAGATCGACAATTTTAAAGAGGCCGGAAACTTCCGCAAAGGTGAGGAGAAGGGGATGTTTCAGTTCGGAGGCTCGACCATTGTTCTGCTTTTGCAGGAAGGCTGCGTGCGGATGGATCAAGAGCTTTTGGCGAATACCGGAAACAACTTGGAAACAATCGTTAAAATAGGTGAGAGCATTGGAAGAGCTATTTAAAAATAAGCGGGATCTGCTCATCTTTGCCGGAATCCTGCTGGCATACGCGTTTTATTTGATATCGGTTCATATCCCTATGGAGCGGCATGTGATCCATGTGCCGCTGGATGACATGATCCCCTTTTGCGAGATATTTGTCATTCCCTACATCTGGTGGTATGGCTTTATTTCCGGGCCATTGGTCTGGTTTTTTATTAAATCGAGAGAGGATTTTCTGGACCTGGGTATTTATCTGCTGATGGGCATGTGGATTTGTTCGGCGTTTTTTTTGATTTATCCTACGTCCATCGATTTTTTGCCGCAGGAATTTCCCAGAAACAATCTGTTTACGTTCCTGATAAAGCTCCTTTACGCGGCAGACAATCCGGCCAATGTGTTTCCCAGCATTCATTGTTTTGAGTCCACAGCTATTTGTATCGCCATCTGGAAATCCAAACGCTGGGGAAAGTTTCCAAAGCCGCGGGCCGTGGGGCTGGCCTCGGCCGTTTTGATCTGTTTGTCCACCGTCTTTATCAAACAGCATTCAGTTCTCGATCTGGCGGCCGGCGTGCTTCTGGCACTGATTTTGTATTTTCCGGTCTATAAAATAAATTGGCCTTATCGCAAAAGATTTGAATAATGTAGGAACCTCTCTAATATACTATATTGATTTATAGTCACAAGCACAGGGAGGTTTTTGTTTTGGAAAATTTAAATATCTATGAAAGCATTGCTAAAAGATCCCAGGGTGATATCTATATAGGCGTCGTAGGTCCGGTCCGCGTAGGAAAATCAACCTTCATAAAGCGGTTTATGGATCTGCTGGTAGTGCCTAATATGAAAAACATCTACGCCAAGGAAAGGCTGCTGGATGAACTGCCCCAGAGCGGTTCGGGCAGAACGATTACGACTACGGAGCCGAAGTTTGTACCGGCTGAGGCTGCCAGCCTGAAGATGCCCGGTAATATGAATTGCCGTGTTCGCCTTGTGGACTGCGTAGGATATTTGGTGCCGGAGGCACTGGGCCATTCCGAAGATGGTAAAGCCAGAATGGTAAACACTCCCTGGGATGAGGAGAAGATTCCTTTTGAAGAAGCTGCGGAAAAAGGAACGAGGAAAGTGATCGAGGAACATTCCACCATTGGAATCGCAGTCACCACCGACGGAACGACTTCGGATATTCCGAGGAAGAACTATGAAGAGGCGGAAGAAAAGGTCATCCGCCAGCTCAAGGAGCTGAAAAAGCCCTTTGTAGTAGTGGTTAATTCCACGGAACCGAAAGCCGCGGCAGCGCAGTCCCTTGCTCAGGAGCTGCAGGAAAAGCATAAGGTGCCGGTGATGGCGGTCAATTGTATGAGAATGAGCAGTGAGGAGCTGAATCAAATCGTGGAAAAAGTGCTGTACCAATTCCCGATCAGCGAAATTTCCTTTGAGCTGCCAGGATTCATGGAAGGGCTGGAAACCGACCACTGGATCAAGTCCTCGGTAATCGAAAGCATCCGCGGCTGGTCCGATACCTTTGAGACGGCGGAGGATATCCAGAAGACTGTGGATTCTCTGGCCGACGGGCAGATCATCCGAGCGGCGCGGGTCGCTGATATGGATCTGGGCAGCGGTCAGGTGGTCATAGATGTGCAGATGGCCGACGGCCTGTTCTACAAAGTGATCGAAGAGCTGATGGATGAAAAGGTGGAAAACGACTATGAATTCTTCCGCCTGCTGCGGGAATTCGCCGAGGCCAAGAAATCCTACGACAAGCTGAAAGGCGCTATGGAGCAGGTGGAAGCCACCGGCTACGGGATCGTTCAGCCGAAGCTGACGGAGATGGTGCTAGGCGAGCCGGAAGTGTTCAAACAAGGCAACAAGTGCGGCGTGCGGCTGACTGCGAAAGCGCCGAGCCTGCATATCATCCGCACCGATATTACTACGGAAGTGGCGCCTGTGGTGGGCAGCGAACAGCAGACGGAGGACCTGGTCAAACATCTGCTGACAGAGTTTGAAACCCAGCCGGAGAAGATCTGGGAAACCAATATCTTCGGCAAGACACTGTACGATATGGTGGCTGAGCAGATGCAGAGCAAGCTGGCGGGAGTACCGGAAAATATTCGGGTGAAGGTCCAGAAATCCCTGCAGAAAATCTGCGATGAAGGAAAAGAATATTTTATCTGCATTGTGATATAGCTTAAGTTTCGCAGTGCGACGAACGGATACAGCACCTCCAAAACAGACCGGCTATTTGCCAGGGCTGTTTTGGAGGTGCTGGTTTTTGAATTTAGAAGCGGTGCTGGGGGCTTGTTAATATATGTAGGGTTTTTTGTAGGCTCTTTTATATGATCTGTTGTAGGGTCTTTTGTGTGGCCTTTTGTATGGTCTATTGTATGATCTTTTGTGTGGTCTTTGCGACCAAGGGGCTTTTTTGGGGACGATGGTTGCGGGATTTGTCAGGAGAATCGGGATTTGGTCGCAAATCCGCAGCCGCTTACTGTTGTAACCGGGCCGCATTCTGCCAGGAAGCGGCGTTTTGCCAATTTGTCCATTTGTCTAATGTGTTCAATGCGGGCAATTCATTTAATTCGGGCAATTCGTCCGATTCTTCCAATGCGTGCGGGCAATTCGTCCAATTTGGGCAAGAAGAATTGTCCGCTTGTTTTCACACTATAACGTACTAAATCGTTTCCGGATCTTTCATCAAAAAAAGGAGACAGAAGCGGATCTTTTTTCAACGTTTCTTAGCCTTGCGGGGCAATCTCAAGTGGGAATCTCCAAAAAATAAGGTCTCAAAACCCGCAAACCCACATATTTTGTCCGCTCCGATCCTATTTTAAAGCAAAAAGCGCCAGGCGATCTTCTTGTCAGACAGTTTCTGATATTCACCAATTGAGCCGGCTTCGCCGCAAGGTTGAATATCGTATAGCCTGCGAGCTGCGGTAACTTTTTAAGAAAATCATACAAAGCTACGCAAAGCTGTGGGTTTGCGGGTGCTCGAAATCGTAAGAAGTGAAAATTTGTGCTACTGGCCGTTCTGAAGACCGCAGGGCCATTGGAGAATCTGTAACTTTTCGAAAAAGTAGGCCATAGTTACCAAATTACTATTTTTATCAACATGCAGCAAAAAACGCTGCCTTGTTGAACTTTTTCCAAGGATACAGAGCATGTGAGCACAGAATCTTGATTCATATGCAGCTTTGGCCAGGAGATCAACCTACTGCCAGTCCGGCATCAGCAAAAAGTCACGGATGTTTCGGTGTTTGATACCCTCGCGGCTCATATCGAATTCATCCAGGGTTACGACGTATTTGGGATAGTTGTCGCGGATAGAAGCATATACACCGAACTCCCGCTCGATTGTTTCAGGGGAGGCCAGCAGATAGCTTACCTGTACATAAAGCTTTTCGCCGTCCCTTTCACAGACAAAATCGATTTCCCTTGTCCCGGTTTTTCCAACAGTTACCGTATAGCCCCTGCGAAGCAGCTCCAGATAGACGATGTTCTCAAGGACAAGGCTGATGTCTTTGGGATTGGAGCCAAGAACAGCCTGACGCATTCCCTGATCGGCCAGATAGTATTTCTCATTGACTGTGAGGAGTTTTTTACCCTGTAAATCCTGCCTGGGTACACGATAGAATAGAAAGGCTTCTTCGCAGTACTTGATGTAGTTCAAAATCGTTTCCGGAGAGACTGTCCGGTTCTCATTTTTAAAATATTTGGAGATCGCCGTAGCCGAGAAAGTTGTGCCGATGTTGGAGACTATATAACCGATGATCCGTTCCAACAGATCGACATCGCGGATACGGTTGCGTTTCATAATATCTTTCAGGACAATAGAATTGTACAAATCCCGCAGGTACAGCCTGCTGGGCTCGTCGGAATAGCGGAGATTCCCCAGGTACGGCATTCCGCCCAGCATCAGGAATTTTGTGAAAAGCTCCTGATCGGAGCTGCCGGGGAAGATACTTTCATACAATTGGGAGAATTCAACGAAGGAAAATGGGTAAATGGTAAATTCCACATAGCGGCCAGCAAGGTATGTGGCTAGTTCACCCGAAAGCAGAGCCGCATTAGAGCCAGTGATATAGATATCGCAGTCAAATTCCACTCGAAAAGAATTTATGCATTTTTCCCATTGCTCGACTTCCTGAATTTCATCGAAAAACAAATATACCTTACCATCCAGCCCGGCCGCCCAATCGGCAATTTCCCTGTGAAGCGCTTCTGCCGAACAGAGGTGCATATTGTTCATGTCTTCAAAATTCAAAGAGAAAAAATGGTCGGAGGGAACTCCCTGGCCTTGCAGCTCATCCTTAATCAGTTCCAGCATGACCGATTTTCCACACCGGCGGATTCCAGTCAGAACTTTAATCAGGTCTTTCCCCATGAAAGGACGTATTCGGGACATATATAATTCACGTTTAATCATAAAAGTGACAACCTCCTTTAGCACTGTGTTATATAGTATATACAGTTTGTAACAAATAAACAATCAAAAATAAAAAGTTTTATAAGTTATAACTAATAAAATTTAATCTTGCAGCAAATGATAGAACCATATTATACTACTTAAATAAATAACAATGCGAAGAGAGAGAATTATAGTATTTCTATTTCATGAATTGATAGGGGTTATGTTGCAGGAATTTTATATAAGCATACCGGCCATGTTGATTTTTTTGAGTGTTCAACTTTATCTTTGCATCAAGTTAAACACCGTACAATTTAAATCCATTCCAATATTTATAATCATTGTCATTGTGGGTTTTTGCGTTTTTGTAGCTAGAAAAGGAGGAGAAAAAATATGGAACTATTAAATGCCATGGTAGAAGTACCCTATATAAGTATACCTGCTATGTTTGTATTTCTGGCCCTTCAACTTTACCTGTGTATTAAAAAGGATCGTGTGATACTCAAGTTTATTCCTGCGGTTATAATAGGGCTCCTTTTAATTTTTACGACATATGCAGTGGCTACTGAAGTTTTTAGCGGTTTTACGGGAATGGGGATTTTACTTCTCGTCTATGCCTGTATTGCAGCACCCGGATTAATAGGTGTAGCGGCAGCATGGATTGTGTATGGAATCTATACGATTCTGACCGGATTGTATCGGCGTTGCCGTAAGGTACAGAATAAGTGAAAGATGCTCGACGTGGCTCGCATCTTATAATTTACGAGCCGCGTCGAGTAAGTTGCACGCATATTCAACCTTGCGGCGAAGCCGACTCAATTGGTGAATATCGTATAACAAAAGTTATCCAGATTCGCTCGTTTTAAGAAGAAAATGGATAACTTTGCAACGCTCCCAGCGGTTCATTTTTTGAGATCAGGCCGTTTAGCAGAAAAGGATGCAAAACAGGCCTCTCCAGCCCACAACTTTTATCCATAGGAAAAGAATATTTTATCTGCATTGTGATATAGCTTAAGTTTCGCAGTGCGATAAGCGGATACGGCACCCCCAAAACAGGCCCGGCTATTTGCCGGGGCGGTTGGGGGGTGGGTTTAGAAGCGGCGCTGCTTGTTAATATATGTAGGGTTTTTTATAGGCTCTTTTGTATGGTCTGTTGTATGATCTTTTGTATGGTCTTTGCGACCAAGGTGCTTTTTAGGGGACGATGGTTGCGGGATTTGGCAGGAAAATCGGGATTTGGTCGCAAATCCGCAGCCGCTTACTGTTGTAACCGGGCCGCGTTCTGCCAGGAAACGGCATTTTGCTAATTTGTCCATTTGTTCAAGTTGCTCAATGCGGGCAATTCGTCCAATTTGGGCAAGAAGAATTGTCTGACCGCTTTCGCATTATAACGTGCTAAATCGTTTCCGGATCTTTCATCAAAAAAGGAGACAAAAGCGGATCTTTTTTCAACGTTTCTTAGCCTTGCGGGGCAATCTTAAGTGGAAATTTCCAAAAAATAAGGTCGCAAAACCCGCAAACCCACATATTTTGTCCGATCTGGTCCTATTTCAAAGCAAAAAGCGCCAGGCAGGCGGCGGCAGGCGATCTTCCTGTCAGACAGTTTACGATATTCACCAATTGAGACGACTTCGCCACAAGGTTGAATATCGTATAGCCTGCGAGCTGCGGTAACTTTTTAAGAAAATCATGCAAAGTTGTGGGTTTGTGGGTGCTCGAAATCGTAAGAAGTGAAAATTTGTGCTGCCAGCCGTTCTGGAGGCCGCAGGGTCATTGGAGAATCTGTAACTTTTTGAAAAAGTAGACTATAGTTACCGAATTACTATTTTTATCAACATACAGTAAAAAAACACTGCCTTGTTGAACTTTTTCCAGGGATACAGAGCATGTGAGCACAGGATCTCGATTCATATGCAGCTTTGGCCAGGAGCAGAGGCTTCAAACCTTGAAAATACATCAACAATAAAGTCGAAATGAATCCGTTGTTGAATAAAATATGCATATTGTTAAGATTTGGAGCGCCGACAAGGGATTTTTGGCTGGGACATAGATTAAAATAACATTTGTCAGACACAGAAAAAGACGGTATGATATAGGGGGATAAGAAAGAGCAAGAACTTCAGTGGGGAAACCAGGTGAGATGAAAAAGGACAAATTGTTTGAACAGAATATACTGCCCTCCTATCAGGCAGTGCTTAAATACTTGTACGCACAAACCAGAGATCCGATTCTCTCAGAAGACTTGACGCAGGAAACCATGCGGAGTGCCTGGGAAAAGCTGGATCAAGTAAAAAGACCCCAGTCCTACAAAAACTGGGTCATGCAGATTTCTCATAATGTACTGCTCTCCCATTACCGGGCAGAGGGCGCGGAGAAACGCGGCGGCAGTGAAGGCGGCCTGCTGAACATCGATGATCTGGAAATTTTGGATGTGAAAGCAGGAGATGCTGTGGATGAGCTGATCGACCAGGAAGCTATCCTGGAATTGTTCGTGGATCTGGCCCAGACCCACAGAGAGATCATTTCCCTCCATCTGTTCCTGGGCTTTACTTTTGATGATGTGGCCCAGATTCTCAATATGAACAGCAGCACGGTGAGAGTGTATTACCGAAGAGGTCTGAAACAGGTAGAGAAAAATTATTACTGCAAGCAGCGGAGAGAAAGCGAGGTCGGCAGGCATGAATGATAAAGAAAACCATACGAATTTTGAATATGCGCTGAAGCACGCTTTTGAAGCGGATTTCGAGAAGAACTGCCAAAGCGCGGCTGTACCGGAATTGGACTTCCTGAAAAAGAAATCCCATCGTACAGCAAAACAAAAGAGAAGTTTTTCCTTTGGTAAAGTGGCGGCAGTGGTTGTGATTGCTCTGTTGGGCGCCAACATGGTCCTGCTGATTTCAAACGATTCCCAGTCCTATGGAGATAAAGGAATCCTTCACAGGCTTTATCAGGGCATCGCAGGAGTCGTAACAGATTCCGATGAAGCGATCAGCCCGGATGACGAGGTGGAAGCGTTGACCATAAACAGCATGGACGACATAGAAAAAGCGAAACGCTTTCTGCCGGGCCTATATGTGCCGCAATATATCCCGGAAGGTTATAAGCTGGACGATCTATCCATAAATAAATATGCCGACGGGGATTACGCAGCTGCATATGCGTTTTCCGACCCAAAAGGCAAAACTCTGGGAATCAGCGCTATGTTTACGGTGGGAGATAACAGCTATGCCTCCTCGGGGCAGGGCGAAATGATTGAAAAGAAGGATCGTAAGATATTTATCTCTTATGATGAGGTTGATGAAGCCTATACGGCCACTGTCTACACGGAAACCGGTGTGATGGATATCAGCGGAGATTTGGATAAAACTGAGTTGATGCGAGTGGCTGAGGGATTGGAAAAATAAACGGAAGATTAATAGAACCGTACCGGCAAGGGCTGCCAGGACCGCTTATCTATAAAGTTTCAAAGATAAGCGTTTCTGACAGCCCTTGTTTGTTTTCACGCGGCTAGGAAGAAAGTGCCTTGTAATAAGTGTTGGAGTAGGATGTTCCGTTTTTTACATATTTAATCGTTACCTTGATCCGATATTTTTTCTTTGAGGATATGCCGAATTTCGCCACATGACGCATCTGATTGGATTTAACAGTCTGTACGGCTGCCGCCGCATTGGCGTTTTTATAGCTTCCGCCAGAGGCAAGATACTGCAGCCGGATCGTGGATGTGATGCTGGAAGCGCCGGCTCTGGCAGCAACGACTGTGGCCTGGGCTTTTGATGAAGACAATTTTGTAAAGGTCATAGAACAGGATACAGCAAAAGGCACAATGGATGGGCTTCCGTCAGACTCTGCATTGCTGCTGTCATCGATCAGCTCATTTTCCAAAAGCACTTCATCGGGTATGTCCCCCTCAGATACAGCAGCGAAGGCCATCTGCGGAACCAACAGAACAAGAACGGCAGACAGCAGGATAAATAATTTTAATCTTTTCATAATGACCTCCTTGAATAAAAAATCCCTTATATATAGTAAGACGCAAAAGACCCATGATTTTGTTACAAGATAAAATTTTAAAAAATTTGTAACATTTTTAATATGAAAATCCGTCTTATTAAATATAGGGGGAACAATTGCAAGGAGGAAAGCTATGGAAATCAGAAAAAGCTACAAGGTCCTGGCATGGATTCTATCCATATGCCTGGTCATTACGCTGACCCCGGAACTGGGATTTGCCGCAGAAAAGGCTTCTGCCGGCGCCAAAACCCCAGTGATTGATCCGGAGGAGGTAACAGAACAAAACGTAGTTGAATCGAAAAAAACGACAGACACCACCACCTATGATCTGGGAGGCGGCCAGGAAATGACCGTTTTCCACGGAGGCGATGTCCGTTACAAGGATGAAAAAGGAAAACTGATCGATTATGATCCATCCCTGGTTGAGATCAAGGATGGTGAAAAAACAGAACAGAATCAAGCTTTGGACAAGTATGCCTATGAGAATAAAGAGGGGGACAAAAAGCAATATATTCCCGAGACGCTTTCGGAAAAAACACCCATTCTCATGGAATACAAAGACTATCAGATCGCTTTTGCCCCGACCAACAAGACTTTGAAACAGTCGGGGACAAAAGAAGAGAACGTAGAGGTCAAGAAAGAAAAAATTCCAACCACCTACGAACAAGAGAAAAAACTGCCGATCAACGCGGTTTACGGGGACGAAAACAAAGCGGCCACGCTCACGTATACTTCAGGGGAATACGGAGTAAAGGAAACGCTTACTCTGGAAAAAAAGCCGGAGAGCAACGTATTCCAGTACCGGCTCAGGCTGAAAGGAATGACCGCCCGTAAAAACGTCACAGATCAGGGCATTACTTTCTATGATAAAGAAACCGGAGATATAACAGGGGATATTTCCGCGCCATGGATGAACGATGCCAGCGGCGACGCATACAGCGAAGCGATTACTTACGAGATGAAAAAGGACGCAGCGAAGGATGACGAATATCTGCTGACAATGACCATAGACGACGCTTACCTTTCCGACCCGCAGCGTCAGTATCCGGTGACCGTCGATCCTTCCACAACATGGACCGGATCAGGAAAAGTAAAGGATGCGTACATCATCAGCGGAAGCTACAAAAATACCAACTTTTATGAAAGCGGAACAAAGGTGATGCCGGCAGGAAAGAACAGCACCGGGACACACCGTACATGCATCCAGTTTACCGACATTAAAAAAACTATCAAGGGGCATACGGTAACAAGCGCAAAGCTGACCGTTTATGAGACGGGTACCGGCGCCAGCAAACAGAAAGTCGGGGCTCACCGCATCAAGGAATCCTGGTCGCCGGGAAGTGTCACCTGGACAAAAAGACCGGCTTTTGTCGGCACTGCTTACAGTACGATTACGACAAAGAAAACCGCAAAATCCGCACACACCTTTAACCTGCTGTCCTATGCGCGGGATTTGGCCAATGACAGCATACCGAGCTACGGAATCATACTTAATAATAATACCGCGACGCCTAGCTATGCGTGCTTTTACGGCAGCAGACATGCAACCAGCGCCTACAGGCCAAAGCTGGTAGTCACCCATTACAAGGTGCCCAACGCGCCGAGCGTATCCCTTTCCACATCGGGAAGTAATACCGGCACAGGCCTCAGCTTCAGCCACAGTGGAATGGATATGACAGACGTAAGCAGCGTTCAGTATAAAATTCAAAAATACAACGGTTCCAGCTATGCCGACTATACCTCGGGGACAGCCAACAGCAGCGGGAGTACAGCACTGCCGACGCTGCCTGACGGTATCTTCCGGGTAGCCGTATGGGGTGTAAATGCAGGAGGAGCCGCCGGGAGCGCGGGTTACAGCGGCAGCGTAACGGTTGACCGGACACCTCCGGCCCTGACCTTATCCGGACCAAGCACCACAGCGGCCGCCCCGTCGGGAATAAAATCGCCGACGATTACCTGGTCCGCCTCAGATACCAACCTGAGTACCGTACAATACTCCGTTGACGGTGGCGCTTACAGCAGTGGCAGCTTAAACGCCAGCGGCAGTCAGGCGCTGAAAACTTTCGAAGCATCAGGAAGCCATACGTTTGTCATGAAGGCTACGGACCGCTATGGCAACGTCACAACAAAAAGCTTTACCTATTATCTGGATATGGACAAACCTTCCATCGGCAACGTGGGCATTAAAACAAAAGACAAAGAGACCCTGGGAACGGATTGGACGACCGATGCGAATCCGACGATCCACTTTGACGGAATCACGGACAACATGCCTCTGGAACAATCCTCGATCCAGTATGCCATCACTGCTGCGGACGCGCAGCCCAAGGAAGAGGACTATCACGCAGTTAATTTCGAGACTATTTCCTCCGGCGCGCCGTATGAAGGCACCTTCCGGCTGAGTCAGGAAGAACAGGCCATGAAGTCCAATGCGTATCTGATACACCTGCGGGTTAAAGACATCGCAGGAAATGTGGAAGTTAAATCATTGGCTTTTAACCGGGATAACGAAAAACCGACGGCAAAGTTAAAAGTTATGGCTCACAGCGGGGCGGAGGCGGTTACAGAAGCAAAAGACACCGTCACCATTGCCGCAGAGCTTAATGGTACCGGCAGCCCGCTGAAAGAAGCGAAGCTGAATCTGTACCGCGTTACTAAGACAGCCGATGAGCAGGGAAACGAAACGGAAAAAGAAGAATTCGTTGAAACCCTGCAGCAGGACATCACAGAGAGTACAACTGTAGAATGGGATACCCACCAGCAGGAAAACGGAACCTACCGGCTGAAAGCAGCGGTAAAGGATTCTTCCGACCTGGAAGGAAACGGAACTTATGACATAAAGATCGTCAATCCGCAGGAAGCGCCGATAATCACGGCAGATCTGGTACGGAATAATCCATTGAAGGTAAGCTGGGAGTTTGAAAAGGATACTGTAAAGCTCAAAGAAATGCAGTATCAATTCAGCGATGATACAGAATGGACGAAGGTACCCGATTCCGCAAAGGCCTCCGGCCAGTTTGAAATACAGCTGCCGAAAGAGGGCAGCTACAAGATCCGCTTCCGTGGTATCGACACGGTGGGTGCGGCTACGAAGGTTACGGAAAAGACCTGTGTCTGGGATCAGACGGCTCCAACCGCAGAGATAAAATCTTTTGCAAGAGGGCGTATCAAGGGCACGGCCAGTGACGCTCAGCTGAAAGAGTGGAAAATCCTCTGCAAAGAGGCACAGCAGCCGGACAGCGAATACACGGAAAAACTCAGCGGCACGCAGGAAGTAAAAGACGGAGAGCTGGGTATTCTGGATCTGACAGACACCTACTTTAAGACGGGACAGCAATATCAGCTGAAGCTGGTGGTAACGGACTTGGCAGGAAATCAGGCCGAGGCATTAAAGGAGATCTACAAACCGGCAGATGAAACCTGCATCCAGGTGAAGGACGCAAAATTCAATATAAAGCGGCCGTCCTGGTATACGGACTATTCCGTCAGCCCCTTTACCATAGCGGCGCAGACAGGAAAAATGGAATTGAAAGAGCTGGAAGAGGGCATTCTCTCCTCCGGCGATATTACCTGGTTTGTTGACAACCGGAACGCAGGAACCGGAAAAGTCCTGGAAAAAGACTTCGCAGCCTATGAGGATGGCAAAGACCATCGGATTTTAGCTGTTCATAAAACAGAAAAAGGCGGGTATTCCTACAGCAGACAGGTTACAAAAAACGATCTGATTAAAACCGTTTCCTTTGGACAGACTGCCGCGGCCAGCGGAGAAAAGACAATCGAGGCAAAGAAAGATGTGGTGTCCCTGCGCCTTGCCTGCGAAGCAGAAAGCGAAAGCGGACAGCCGCTCTCTTACCAGATCAAGGTTGGAGACGGAAGTTTCCGGAACATAGAGCCGGGTAAAACTTACCGGATTTCGGAGCTTACAGACGAGCAGGCCTATGGAGACACTTTCACAGTAAAAGTATCCTGCGCTGAGGAGACCATTTTCGCAGACGCATCACTGGAGATGGATACATTGCAGGCGGAAGCTTTCAATGTCAGCGCTTTAAGCAATTACATACCGGAGACTGCTTCGGTCAAGCACCGTCTCAACGACCGGGTGTATCTGTATTGGGACAACACGCTGCCGGATGCGGACAGCAGTGTAAGCTATAACATTTATCACAGTGCTGATAAAGATTTCGTGCCGTCAGAAAAAAATCTGGCCGCAGAGAATGTACAGGCCGGTTATTACAGTGAAATCAACGTCAATTACGGAGGAAACTATTACTATCGCATTACAGCTGTCAAACGGGACGCAGAAGGAAAAGTCATTTCCGAAAGCATGCCTTCGAAAGAGTTCGGCGGCAGAATCCTGGACTATAACGAGCATACAAAACGCCTGGGTCTGCAGGACTACTGGCAGTATGAGGACTTTAAGACTCCGGTAGGCAGCGGCAGCATCGAAAAGAGCAGCGGCAACTTTGTCTATCAGCAGACGGACGCTGCGCTGCCCAATGAAAAGCTGGAAGTGGAGCTGACCAGAACCTACAACAGCCAGTCCAGCGAAAAGTCCGCCTTCGGTTTAGGATGGACGCACAATTATGACTTGGAACTGCTCAATGTTTATGATAAGGAATCCGACAGCTTTGACAACGTGGTATTCAAAGACAGCAGCGGCAGCATTTTCCGTTTTGTCAAAAGCCCTGAAGACCCGGACACCTATATTTCTTCCATGGGTGAATACATCACCATGAAGAAAGAGGTAAAGACCGAGGACGTGCAGATTCAGGAAAAGAAGGCCGGAGCATCCGGCGAAAACCAGATGAAAACCGTCCAGGTAGCCAGCCAGTACACCGTTCGCACCAAGGACAATCAGGAGTACCGCTTTAACGGCGGCGGCCAGCTGGTATACCTTACGGAGCCTAACGGCAACTTCCTGCTCTTTGAATATCAGGACAAAATCGGTCTTCTGGCAAAAATTATCACAAACCGCAATTTGACCATGGACTTTACATATAATTCTACCGATCCGGATGCAGACACCCTGTTGGTTAAAAAAGTCACTCTTCCGGATGGTGGAACCAGGGAATACACCTATCAGCAGTCGGGAACGGACAGCTTGCTGACTCAGGTAAAAGCGGTCGGTAGCGATGGTAAGGAAATTAACTACGAATACGGATATGACAACGCGGATACGCCGAATGTGAACGTAATCAAAGATGCCAAGGGCAATCCGTATGAGTTGAAGTATCAGGATGAGAAGGTGACAGAAGCGGTTTATCCCAATTCCGATAAGCTGACTTTAACATACGAAAACACAGAAGACAAAGGCGGCAAAACTGTGACCAAAAAGCTGGCTGACAAACGTCTGCTCCTTGGCTATCGCGAGGTCAGCAGCCAGACGGACCGGTTCGACCGCAGCGGTTACTGCATGGAAAACATTGATGCCAATGGCAACAGCACAACCTTTGACTATACGGACGGCATTTGCATAAGCTCCTCCTGGAAAGAGGACAGCACTTATGTTGCGGAGGACGGCTCCATTAAAAGCGAAGGCGAGGTAACCAGGGAAGAGCTGACGGAGCTGGGAAAACGCAGAAATGTAGATAAAGAAGTCAGTGAGGATGGAAGCGTTTCCACCTACGTTTATTATGCTGACACATCAGATCTGGATATTCAGGATCTGGTCAGCCATACGGAAAGGCTGGATGCGGATCTGGATCTGGTGGAAGACGACTACTATGAATACGATGAATACGGCAACGAAATCGAGGACTATGATGATATCGAAGATATGACCACCCTCAGCGATTACGACGAAGACGGAGAGCTTTTAAGCGAAACCGAGTACTATGTCGGCGATATGGACTATGACGTGGACATGGACGAAAACGTATTGAAGGAGGTCGTGCGGACCACGAGCTATGCTTACGCCTACGACGACAAAGGCAATAAAACCGAGACTGTGACAGAAATCAGCGGCGATAAAAAGACAGAAACCATCACAAAGTATGATGTAATGGGAAATGAGGTTTCCGTATCGGTGAAGTCCGGGGCCGCGGATAAAACTTTGGGCGCTGCCGATCTGGACAGTGAAACCGTAACAGAATACGACAGCATGGGTCAGGCCGTGAAAGTAACGGTAAAGGATGGAGCCATCACAACCGTGACCGAAAATACTTATGACGACAACGGCACCTTGACAAAAGAAACGACTGTAACCACAGAAAACGGGAAAACGGATACAGTGACGACAGCCTATACCTATGATTCCATGAATGAACTGGTCAGCAAGACAACGGATGATAATGGGGAAGCCCAAACCGTGACTACCAGCCGCGGCTATGAGGATATAGCGGTACACAGCAGCAGCGGGAGCGGAACGAAGACCGTAGAAAACGCGTACATGACAAAGGAAACCGATCAGGATGGAAATCTTTTGTCTCAGTCCTGGCAGGATAAGGTGGGCAACACGGTCCGGGAATTCAAAAATGGGCTGTACACTGATACCCTGTATGACAAATACGGCAAAGAGATCGGCACTTATGAGGCCGGTAAAAATCCAGCCTCGGAAGACGGCCTGCTGACTCTGAACGTCTACAATAAAAAAGGCTATCAGAGCGATACGATTACAGCTCCGGAAAGCAAGGCGGACGGATTCTATGTGGGAGCGGATTCCATCCGTCAAAGCACTGAGTACAGCGATGCGGGCAAGGAGCTTACCTCCACCGATGCTTTGGGGCATAAGACTTCTTATGGCTATGACAAAAAAGGCGAACTGAACCAGGTGACTCTGCCGAACAAAGCTGCCACCAGCTTCAAGAACCAGGAAACCTACGTCAACGGTCAGCTGGAAACCACGGTAACCATGACCGACGCGAAAAAACAGGTCAGCCAGGTTCGCAGCAACGGGGACGGAGAGCAGCTGGAAATCAAAGATCTTTATACAAAGGAGGACGGCACGGATCAGTCCATTTGGACCAAATACAAGTATGACGAGAAGGGGCGTCTGGAAAAAGAATCACAGGCAAAAGGCAATTACAGGCTTTACTACTATGACGCCAACGACCGGGTAACGGAAACCGGATATTACGAAAAGGAAGACGGCAAGGAAAAACAGACCTTAAAGACAACCTATGCCTACGACGTTTCCGGCAACGTGACGGAGATGTGCGACTATACGGTGGCGGGAAACAAGGAGACGCTTCTGCGCTGCACCGTTTATACCTACGACAAGCAGAAACGCCTGATCGCTTTCTCTGAATGTGATGGGCCGGAAATGCCAAGCCAGGAAGCGCTGGATCAGCATAAGGTGTCCTATACCTACAGTAAGGACGGCCTGGTGACGGATATCGACTATGCCTTCGCCAAGGACGGCATCACGGGCCTCAAGTATCATTATGACAGCAACAAGTGGCTGACCGGTATCAGTGCCAAGGGCGGCCTGTTGGATAAGACCCTGCGGAAATACACCTATGATGACTTTGGACGCGTATCGCAGATGAAGGACCACTATGGATTCGCTGACGGCGGAAACGGCACCATTACCAGAGCCTATTCCTACGACCGCTTCGGACGTGTGACGTCCATGACTTATACGGACAGCAAGGACGCCGACCAAGCGAAAGAAACTTATGCCTACAAGTACGATAAAAACAGCAATATCATCGAAGAAAAAATCGTCAGCAATTATGTCATGGCCGACGGCAAAGGCATAGACTGTACCAAGAACTATACCTATGACAGTGTAGGCAGGCTGACAGATGTCAATGTGATCGACCACAGAGAAGGCGCGGCGGCAAGCAAGATGACCCAGTACGAATATGACGAGGTGGGCAACCGGACGAAGGAGATCACCGGCGCGGAAGCCACCACTTATGCCTATAACCCGCTGAATCAGCTGACGGCCACTAAGACTGGAAAAGTTAATGCCGACACAGGGGAGATCACCGATCTTACACCGTATGGCGACTACAGCTACGACCGCAACGGCAACCAGATTGGGCAGACCGACCATAAGACCGGAGAGACAGCGACCCTGACTTACGACGCGGCCAACCGCCTGAGTAAGTATGAGGCAAAGAAAGACAATGCGGTTGTCGTGACCCAGGAAAATCGGTATAATGGAAATGGACAGAGGATTCAGAAAAAAGAGACAAAGGGTGCGGAATCGAAAACCCGCAACTATTATTATCAGGACGGAAGCGTGCTGTATACTTCCGACCAGAACGGCAATCTGACCAGCCTGAACCTGATGGGAACCAGTGGCAACGTGATCGCCACGGAGCGTAAAGGTGAAGGAAGTCCAACCTGGTATCTGTATAACAAGGACGTACGGGAAAGCACCAGCAGCATGATTAACAGCGCCGGGGAACTGGCGGCGGCTTATGAGTATGACGAGTTTGGTGAGACGACTGTGCGGGCCGGGGAACAGTTCGATAACGAGATTTGCTATACCGGGCAGGTGTATGATCAGGGTACAGGGTTGTATTACTACAATGCTAGGTTCTATGATCCGGAGGATGGAAGATTCTTGTCGCAGGATACGTATCGTGGAGAACAGGATGAGCCTGATACTTGGCATTTGTATGCGTACTGTGCGAATAATCCGGTGAATTTTGTGGATCCGAGTGGGCATTTCGTATGGGCGTTGCCTGCGCTTGGCTCAATAACAGGATCTTCAATGGCAAGCTTTATTGCAGCTGGGATAGGAACCACCGTAGTAAGTATCGTGTCGGGGCTATCGTTAAAGAAGATACTTAGAGTTGTTGAGAAGGTTAAAGTAGCTGAGACAGTGACAGGAGCTCTAATAAAGTCATTAAAGACAGCAGTTAAAAAGTCATGGAAAAGAAAGCGAAACACAAAGAATGAAAAACATCATATTATTGCAAAGGCTGCTAAAAAAGCAAAATTAGGAAGATCTGTTTTGAAAAAAGCAGATATTGGAATTAATTCAAAACGAAATTTGAAAAAGATCAAATACAATTTACACAAGCATATGCATACGAATTCGTACTATACATCAACTAACTTAATAATGTATGCATCGACGAAAGTAGGTGCAGCGATGCGAAAGGCGTTTCCTAAATATGTGTCAAAAAATAAGGCAAGAAGTATAAACAAGGTTTCGGCAAAAGCAACACTAAAAGCAATTAAACTATTAATTGGGGCAGCTAATTTAGTATCAAAGAGATAAGGGGGCTTAATGGATATGAAAAAAATATATGATATAGAAATAACAGGAACTTCCGGGATCCTGTCAAACCGGCAGAATGCTTTTGTTATTGCCGATGAAAACCATTTGAAAAAATATGATCTTCAGACGGCAGAACAACTGAAAACATTGGAAATAGAACTGGTAGAAGGGTTAGAATTAGATACGGAGGAAGAGTTTTTATATGCCTTTACCGGTGAATCAATCTATCTTGTTGATCTGCAAACGTTTGAAGTGGTAAAAAAGGCTGACATAAATCTCTCCGATGAATCAGACGAGTGGGAAATCAAAGGACTTTATCATATAAAAGATAACCTGCTGTTTCTGCTGATACGGATTCAGTATGAATACAATCTGGCTGCCCTGTATGATATGGCTGCATCTGATATGGAAGTTGTGTGCAGAGAAGATACGGAGAATCAGCTCTGGTTTGACAAACAAAATGGGCTTCAAATTGTCAGGAACGAGAGATACAAGCCTAAGTGTGACAGCAATGTGATCTCCTGTAAACGACATTGGTTCCAGTCGGACAAGTTCCCCTTCAAAATGGAAATATCCGTTATGCAGGCGGATAAAATGACCGTTCAAAAATCGGGAGTTTTGTATTTCGTTGACCCTGACGGGCGGTTTTCGCTCGTAATGGAGGATGCTTTTTTAAAAATGTACTGTGTCTTTGTGGAGAATAATTCAATGAAGGTTGTCAAAAAGCTGAAATCTCCCAGGAATTACTGTCCGATGGAAGCGTACTTGGTTCGGGAGTGTGAATGTCTGGTACTGATGTACGAAAAGGAATCCCTTATTTTCTCCTGCAAAGATCTGGATTTCAAATTGGAAAAAGTGGTAGAAACAAGCTTTGCGTCATCGCCGCCACTATATTTTCAAGAAACAGAACAATTGTTGATATTAGACGCAGAAGAAGGGAAATGGGTCGATATGGAGGCGTTTCACTAAAAGGAACTGACGGCCACACAGGAGGTAAGTATGTACATAGTGCTTGACATTGAACTTAGGCCAAAAGGCGCAATCGATGATGAAGAAATGTATAATTTCCCGAAGAAGATGCTGGCGGTCGTCAATGCGTTTGATGTTGAATTTAAAAAACAAAGAGTACGCAGGCGGCACTACTATTCCTACAAAATCAAAAGTACGGATGGGCAATATCAGGCGTTCCTGAAATTTAATGAGCAGTACAAGAAAAAACTTGATATTATCATTTATCCGTATACGGTTTATGAAAATCAGGATTATGAAAGTGCGTCCGCCTATCTGCTTCAGTTTACCAACAAATGCTATTACTATGATGACTATCCTGATTTTGAAAAATACGACTGCATGGAGATTGCCAGCGATGCGCTGGGGCAATGGTATCCCAGGCCTCCGATCTATATTAATCTCCCAATTAAAACAAAAAGGGCCTTTGAAAAACGTATAGATGGAGCGATAACGCCTGATTTTGAAAGCTATCTTTCCCCGAAGCTTTACGAGTACCTGATAAAGCGCGGCGTGGATTCAAGCTGTTTTAAAGAGGCCTATAAAAAAGGGAGAACCTATGAGACCGTAGCTTATCGGCTATGGGGAAAGGAACACACCCTCCCGCCGGAAAGCCTATTCCTTTTTACTGAAGATGACGAGTATGTATGGTGTCAGGATCCGGCTACGGGGTGCGTGAAATGGATCCCGTATGAAGGCGAAGAAGGCGAAGCGATAGAAGATTATAATTGGCACCTCCATGGCTCTTTAAATCCCCAAATCTATACAATGACCAAGGCAGGAATCGGTGCGCTTGGCTATGTGAGCGATAGCTTTGAAGCCTGGGGAAATATGCGTACAACGATTGTTAACCCGGAGCTGTTTCGTTTGATTAGTGAAAAGGTCCCCGAGGTACGAAAGCGCTCAATACCTATATTTCGAAGAGACGGAGCCCCTCCATCGTATATGAAGACGGTAGTGGAACCATAGGGTAGAAACGGTTAATCTGGGGATATAAATAAGGAGGCCTGCCCATGCACAAGCGAAACATAATCGGAGGGATAATTATCATGATGGCTTTCACAGTGGGCTGCACGCCAAGGCAGCAGCATGAACAAAATTGGAAACTATATAGTGCCGTCACGAGCAACAACTTGCAGGGAGTGAAAGAAGTGGTTCAATCTAACAAAACAATTGATTTCCTGGATCTGGGAGACTATGAGATCACTCCATATGCATTCAGAGATGGAAAACCTAAAAAAGATGGGCGGGCTCTTGCGCTTGCCCTCCAGGATTCGGACGATGCAGTAGCGGGTGCATTAATTGAAGCGGGTGCCCCTGCTTCTGATCCGGAGGATACTTATACCTACTTGAATGATGCCGTCTGTAACCATTCCCTTAGCCTCTGCAAACAGTTGATTGAAAGCGGTGCCGATGTAAATGGCGGTGAAGAAACGCCTTTGGAATCGCTTTTGGCATTTTCCGACCCTGAAATGACAGATGCAAGGGAGCGAGCGGAGCTTTTAATCCGCAATGGGGCGCAATTTAACAACAAACTGATAGAAAGCTGTTTAAAAAACGAATGGGGATACCTATACGCTCAGGATGTCTTAAAATGGTTAGATGACCGGAAGGAAACCGGCGCTCTGGAACCAGGGCTGGAAGCAGCTGTCAGGGGTAATGATTCAGGCTTGCAGCGCTTAATAAGAGAGGACAGGATAAAAAATAAAAAAGAGACATTATTGTTTGCCGCCGCTAATTGCAATGTGGAAACTTTGGAACTTATGGCAGAAGAGAAATACGATTTTTCCATAGAGGACGATAATGGGATGGGATTGCTCCATATCGCAGCGTTATGCAACACAGAAAAAGTCGTCGCCTTTTTATTGGAAAAAGGGCTCAACGGAAAACAAAAATCCGAAAATGGGTGTCAGCCGATAACTTATGCGGCAATTGGAGCGAAGGAAGATACGCTCCGGCTCCTTCTGGATCAGGGCTATCATTATCAGGATTTGACTTGGGCTGATGCCTGCCAGCGGGGTACTGCTGAATCCGTAAAGCTTCTATTAAAATTGGGATATAAACCAACGAATGAGAATTGTTATGAGGGATATATCAGCAGCATTGACAGTGTGTTTGATGAACTATTAAAACAAGATATACCCTATAATGTGTCTTATGATGGAGATTTGGCAGTAAACAATGCGACTGAAAAGCATGCGGCCAAACTAATTCAAATGGGCGCAAAAGTTTCCAACGGGACACTCTGTCAGGCAGTCGAATGGCGCAACCATGATTTGCTCAAGGAGCTCCTTAAAAAAGAAATCAAGCAGAGCCATGATGAGACGACTTCCCCTTTAGTTTTAGCAATCAAATGCGGGGACCTTCAAAGCGTGCGCTATTTAGTCGAAGACGGAGCAGATGTGAACCAGAAGATAAAAAGCGATGATGTTGACAAAACGCCTTTGCATATTGCGGCAGAAAGCCCAAGTGCCGATATTCTGAAGTATTTGCTTAAGCAGGGCGGGGATGTTAAGGCAAAGGACAGTGAAGGCAATACACCATATGAATACGCAAAAGAAGTAGGACTGCGAGACAACATGAAACTTCTAAAAAATAACATAGGAGTAAAATAAAAATTTACCTAATAAAGACATGTTCAAACCAAATACGAAGAAATACATACGTGCATATTTGTTTGCGATGGGTGCTTATATTGTAGTAATTATTGTTTCAATAGTAGAGATGATCATCATTTCGGCCGTACTAACAGGAGTTGGCCTGGGTTATAGTCACCTGCAATTTGAAGACGTGGGAGCGTTTGGGTATCATAGCATGTTCCTATCATGTCTGCTTGCAATATGCGCCTCCTATCTGGTTTTAAGATCAGCTAAGGGGATCAATCAGCGGAAGGCTGCTGTGGCATGTGCGATAACAATTACCATACTGGGAGTTATAATTCTGATTGTTGCAATGGGAAGCAATTATGAAATGAGAGTGAGAGCCCTGATTTTGCTCTCAGGTAGTATCTATTGGGGTTTTATAAGCGTACTGCCAAAAGCAGAGCGTAAATAAGAGGAAAAAATATGAAAAAAACAGTTAACCCTGGGAAAGTGAAACCTAAAATGTTTAAATGCTTTAATATCGCGGTCGTTATATGTGCAGTGACGATTGCCTTATCAGCCTATACCCATGGGTTACAGTCAGGGACAGATCAAGAACCGGATAACAGCGGAATCAAAATTTCCGGCGGATCAAAAAAAGTGGACTGGCAGTATGAAAGCCCTAAAGTTTTACAGATCACAGGTGACGACATAACAATCAGCGGAACGGTGACAAAGGACTTGAAAATTGAATGTATGGACGCTTCAAAACTGACAATTCAGGATTTGAAACGGGGAACCCATCGGCTGGATGTGTTGGCCTACGAGGATATCACCGTTGACTTGCTGGAAGCAATGAGCTGGGTTCAATTAAAAGCCTGGAATCCATGACAATCCGGGGTGTTGGGAAGCCTGCGGATCTGTTGCTTTATAATGAAGCATCCGCAAAGAATCTAAATATTAATAATGCCAGGATTTGCGCGGCACGTTTTACGGCAAGTGGAAATTTTGAACTTGCGGGGTCCGCAGTCGTTTCTGTCAAGAAGATGGATGACGCAGATGAAAAATCATTGGCGGCCAGAGTGCAGGCCTCCGGTAATATTAACATAAATATGGAAACCGGCGGGCGTTTGGAAATTGAAGCTGCAGATGGCGTTCTTCCGCTTAGCGCAAGGGGCAGGATAATCTTAGGAGAGAAAAACAAAATTCTGGTACCGGAAAATGGCGAAATACTCAATGCGGAGGACTCGCTGGGCGACTCGATTATTTGTGATTCACAAGGCAACGATGCCGCGAACGTGATAATTGAAAAAAGGTAAAGTCGTATACCAGGCAGCAAGCAATATTTATTAAGGAGAGTCTTGTGAAAAAGAAAAAAATCAGGGGTGCTTTTATCTGGCTGTGTATTTTGATTGCAATGATGATTATAGCGACCGCTGTTAATTTGTTGGGGGAGAAAGAGGACGGCATCGAGGTTTCCGGAGGGACTGCAGGAAAGGACTGGGCCTTTGCGAACCCCGGGCTGCTGAAGGTGAGAAGCGACGATGTAACAATCAGCGGCACAGCTGATGCTGATCTGAAAATTGAATGTGAGGGAGCTTCCCAATTGACAATTCGGAATCTGAAACAAAAGAACCATAAACTCTACATATTTTCGACTGATGACTTTACGGTCAATGTGGAGGGAAACAATGATTTGGTTTGGATATCGGGATGGGAATCCGTAACGGTTCGCGGGCAAAACCGGGATGCGGAGCTGACGCTTTCTGAAAAAGCGTCCGGAAAAAATTTAAGTGTGGAAAATGTTAAAGCTTGCGCAGAACTCTTTGACGCAGAAAAAGACATTAATATCATGGGTAATTCTGCCATTACAGTAAAAAAAGTATCGGATGAGGAAGATGTCGCGGCAGACGTGAGGGTGAAAGCGGGCAGATATATCAATATAAACTTAAGCCCGGGAGGAAGCGTTACAGTTGAGACTGGCGATGGCTTGTTGCCTTTCCTTGCGGAAAAGAAAATGACCCTGGGGAAGAACAATGAAATATTAACCCCTGAAAATGGAGTGGTCGAAGGGGAAAATACGCCCTATGGCCCGAATTGCTATTTTGTCTTTGACGAGGATGGAGATTGGGGCACGGACGTGGTAATAAAGAATACCGCAAAGGAGTAGGCCCTGCCAAAGAAAGCGAAACTTTATGCCCGGCAGCTTGCGCCCAAAAGGAAAACTATCCAAATAGATGCCGAAAAAAGCAAAAAATGATATTCCTGCCTGGATTTCCCGTGGACAATAAGAGGGAATGTCGCAACAAACAACTACTTAACGGTTAAACGATACTTTCAGGAAAAGAATATGGTAAACTTTTGACCAAACTATCAAAATAGCGCAATAGAATACGCCCCATTGACATTCAGCCGCTTTTGTTTTCCCGAATTGCCGTGAAAGTATCAAAATTATGCTGTTTCCTTACCGCTACTGATAGTTGGGTGCTAAGACCCCGCAATACAATAATCGCAATGCCGTAGGAGGATAAAAAGTGTATCTAATAATCACAATTATGATCGCAGGCATAATCCTGTCTGCCGCAATGCTCCTTCCATATCCCACCAGATTCCGACGAAAAGCATGTCTTGCAGAGCATTCCGAAGAGGAAGAAATTATCGAATGCGAATACTCGAATTGGAAATTATGGATATTGAGAGGTCTGGCATTGGTCGTTATGGCCGTTGCGGCAGAGCAGATATATGATGCTTGCGAAGCGGCGGCGGATTATTTTGCAATGTGTCTGCTTTACATTGCGGCATTTGTGCTGCATTATCTTATATATTTGAAACTCGATAAAAAGTTTTATTTTTCGTCGAAAGGATTTTGGGCGGAAACGGTATCCGGTATGCCTGTCCCGTATGAGCAAATAGAGGTTATAAAAGCATGGAAAACGACCGCTCCGTTTACAGGATGCCATGGGAACCTAAAGCTTCGGATTCAAGTACAGGCGAAACGTTCCTATACAATAACCGTTCCCCGTGAAGAGGCTGGAGACGAAGCTGCGGCCTGTCAGCAATGGACGGATCAGCAAAAAATATTAGCCTGGCTTCCAAAATCGGGACCGGACCAGTTTACAGATGAGAAAAAGAACGGCTTAAAGAGAATTGGTATTATCATCGCCGTAATTGGTACAGTGATGGTAATTGTCTTTGGCATACTGACCTGTTTGGGGATCGGTATCGGAAACAGTTTGCAGGGGGATGAACAGGATTACAAGACGGTTTTGGACGAAGAACAAGCGCTGCGGGGAACGATCGATGCCATATATGAGGATGAAAAAGGGCAGCTGTATGCGCTGTTCAGAAATTTTGCATGTGTAAACGTGTACGATGATGAAGGCACTTTTTTATATGCCTACAAAGTCCCTAAGGGCCAAAAAGGTTCCTTTGAATTTGCCGTGCAGGAGCCGTATGTATACATCAAAAATAAAGATGACATCGTATACGTTTATAAAGAAAAGCAGTTTTTAAATAAGGTGCCGTTGAAAGAGCTTTTCGATCAAACGCAACTTGTATTCATCGCAGATGGAGAAAATCCGGAGAAAAGCCATCTTATTAGAAGCGCCCCTTACCCCTTCAGTGGGGAGCAGGCGCTGCCGTATATGTTCGCAGGGATTGCCGTCATCATCCTGGGGCTGGCGCTTTATAATAAAGGCCGATATTCCTTATATCGCTGACAACTATCCGCGCAGCTTGCAGTATTGCCTTAGCATATGGCGGACGAACTATGTAAAAACGTCCGGATGCACACATCAATGGGGAACTTATCAAAGGAAATCCATATGTTGACCATAATGCGAGCCAGCGCCCCGCATCCAGCCCCTCAATTGCCGGTTCGCTCATCCTCTCAGGGAGCGCCAGCTTCCCAACTTCTCCAGTACCTCCCGGCCCCCGGCGCATCCCCGGTAACTTTTTCAAATTTTTTGGGAAAGTTACGCATTTTTCAACGATCCGCCGGCCTCAGAAGCAGCAGGAAGCACAAATTTTCGCATTCACCTGTTTCGAGAGCCCGCAACCCCACAACTTTGCGTAACCAGGGGCCTGATTTCCAAAAAAGTTACCAGCGACCAGCTCTCGACACCCACCCCTCCCACATTTTCCTCAGCAGCCAGCCCCCAGCAGCGCCTCGCCCCACAACTCCCGGCCCCCGGCGTATCCCCGGTAACTTTTTCAAATTTTTTGGGAAAGTTACGCATTTTTCAACGATCTGCAGGCCTCAGAAGCAGCCGAAAGCACAAATTTTCGCGTTCACCTGTTTCGAGAGCCCGCAAACCCACAACTTTGCGTAACCAGGGGCCTGATTTCCAAAAAAGTTACCAGCGCACAGCTCCCGACACCCAATCCTCTCACATTTCTCCTCAGCAGCCAGCCCCCCAGCAGCGCCTCGCCCCACAACTGCAACTCCCATCTCCACCCCCAATATTCCCGCCACACATCTTTACCCCAACCAAAACTTCGTGTATAATAAATACGTGAGAAGTCAGTACCGACAGGTATGAGATTGCCACCTTGCTTTCCAGCAGGGTGGCTTTCTTTGATATTGCGCCATTTATATCTTTTGTACTTTTTGAGGAGGTGGAAATCATGCCGTACTATGTTCCCGTGTTTATGGTCATCGGCGCCAATGTGCTGTATCACATTTGTTCTAAGGAAGTTCCCCAGGGAATAAATCCGACCGCAGCGCTCTTTGTGACATACAGCGTAGCGGCATTGGCTAGCCTAGCGCTTTTTCTGATCCTTCCGGGGGAGCATGACCTGGCCGGCCAGCTAAAGCAGATCAACTGGGCGCCGGTGGTGCTGGGTGCGACCATTGTCTGCCTGGAAGTGGGCAACATCCTGATGTACCGCATCGGCTGGAATATCAGCGTTGCGTCGTTAGTATGCAATCTGGGATTAGCAGTACTGCTGATAGTAGTGGGCTTGATCTTGTATAAGGAGCATATTTCCGGTAGGCAGGTGGCGGGAATCGTTTTTTGCCTCGTAGGGCTGGTGCTGATTAACAAGTGACGGGATGCCAAAGAAAAAGGTCAGAACTTGTCTGTACATACCGGCCCGGCCAGCTCCTCGCGGGCTACGTACAGGACCATGTCTTCCCGGGTGCGCATCGACCACTTTGCCAGAGTCAGGCAGCGGCCGGTGATTTCAATAGCCGTAACCCCATAGGGATGGACGCAGCTGCCCGTGTTGAAATAGGGGGATTCTTTGGAGCCTAGACGGGGCCGGTGGGTATGGCCGGATACAAGGATGCGATTTCGTTCTTCCGCCCAATGGGAAAGTTTTTTCTCAGTTTTATTCTTGCGCTGATTGTTTTTCGCGGCACTGGTGGGGTCCAGGACTCCGAAATGCTCCAGCGGTTTCCACAGATAGCGGACCAGCAGGCGGGACAGCCGCCAAAGACTGGAATTGAGAAAATCGGCCTGGTGGCCGTGGGTTAGATAGAGGTCGCCGCTGCCGGATTGGTCCTGCAGGATGAGCCCGGAATGGCGGGCAATAGCAGGAAAGCCGATCGGCGCAGGATGCTCGTTGGCTTTATCGTGGTTTCCGTACAGAAAATAAAGCCGCCCCTGCTGATAAAATTTAAAGAGCATCTCAAAGGTTTGGCTGTGGATCTGAATGATCTGCTGCAAACGGCGGTTTTCCCAGAGTTCATCGCCGTCGCCCAGCTCTATGTAAGTATAGCCCTTGCGGAAATAATATTCCAAAGCGGCATGATAAAGATTTTGGTTTTTGAGAAAATTGTCGTTGGATGTGCCGTTTCCCCGGTGGCAGTCGCTGACAAGAACGTATCTGGTCTCATCGGAAAGCGGCAGACGGGGAACATCGGAAAACGCCCGGTCAAGGCGTGAAAGATAGCTCATGGTTTTCCCTCCTATCAGCAGTTTATGCGGGAAAGGAGGAGTTTGCTACTGGCGCACGTTACGTGCTGGACTGGGACAGTTGCGTCAAAAGGGTGCGAATTGCTTTTTTCTCCAGGGGCTTTTGCAGGAAAAGGTTGATGCCGATTTCCTCAGCGGCATGGACCATGGTTTCGTGGTCATCCTCTGAAATCAAAAGAATCAGGGGAACTTTGCTGCCGTCAGGATGGTCGGAGTGGCGGATTTCCTTGGAAAGCTCAAAGCCGTTCATACCGGTCAGACGGGAACCGATGAAAACAGAGTGGTAGGGATCTTCCTGCGAAGCGATGAAAAGATCCAATGCTTCCAGGCCGCTGCCTGCAGTATGGCAGGTTCCGCCCATACCTTCGATTAAATCCGTAATAGTATGGCGGTCCCAGTCATCGCCAGCGGCAACAAGAAAATGGCGGCCCTCCAGCAGAGAGTGGCGGGGCGCTTCGATGGGTGAAAGGACACAGTAAAAATAAAGACGGCCTCCTTCTTTCTGCTGAACCAGCTCAGCGGAAAGATTCGTCCACTTGTAGCTGCCGTCGCGGCAGAGAATGCGGCAGTCAAAATGAAACAGCTTGCCGTTGCGCATGGTGGCGATGATCTCGCTGTACAGTCCATCCACATAGGAGGGATGAAAGATGCTGACAGGATCCTTTTGGGTCAGAGCGTAGAGTCCGCCTTTTTCATAGCCGAACATTTCATCGGCAGCCCGATTGAAATGAAGGAATTTCAATTCATCGGACAGCATGAAAAGACTGACGCTGGAAGCGATTCCGTCCAACAGTTCAGCCGTGTGTTCCATGTTATTTTCAAAATCATGAAAGATATTGGTGTCCATAATCGTTTCCTCCGCATGTACTAATATAATTATAAGGTCTGAAGAGGGCATTGTCAATTTAAGCCAGGATTTGTTATAATTAGAAAATGTAGAAAACCACAGTATATTTATGGGAAAAGACGTATAATAAAGTTATGAAATATGAAAAAGATCAAAAGACAACTATATTTGTAGTCATTACTACAGCATTTGTTACAACCTTTACCGGCAGCGCGCTGAATCTGTCCATTCCGGATATGGGGCAGCATTTCAATGTGAGCGCCAGCTTTGTCGGATGGCTGGTAACCGCGTATATGCTGACTGTTGCTGCGCTGTCCGTTCCCTTTGGACGGATCGCGGATTTGACCTGCCGCAAACGTATTTTGGTCATTGGAATTCTGATTTTCAGCCTCAGCTCCACGGCATCGGTATTCGGTATTTCCATGTGGATGCTGATCGGTCTGCGTATTTTGCAGGGACTGGGAGGCGCGATGATTTTCAGCACCAATACAGCGGTTCTCATCAGCGCTTTTCCGGGAAAGGACAGAGGGAAGGTTCTGGGATACTCCATCGCTTCCACCTACGTGGGACTTTCGGCAGGACCCGTGATCGGCGGGTTTCTCAACCACAATTTCGGCTGGAGGTCGATCTTTGTTCTCACGGCTGTCATCGGATACGTGGTGCTTGTCATTGCCTGGAGCAAGCTGCCTAAGGACAGCTGTGAAAGCAAAGGAGCCAACTATGACATCCTGGGAAACGTACTGTATATCGGAATGATCGTCCTTACCATGTATGGACTGTCCGATTTTGGAATGGAACTGATCCCCATTCTTCTTGTTGCCTGCGGGCTGCTCCTGGGTGTGATCTTTGTGCGCCACGAGCTGAAAATGGAAGATCCGGTGGTGCAGGTGCGGATTTTTAAAAGCAACATTGCTTACAGTTTTTCCAATCTGGCGGCGCTTCTCAATTATGGGGCGACCTTTGCCATCGGATACCTGATGTCCATTTACCTGCAGGTGGTTATGGGCTACAGTTCACAGGCCGCGGGCTTTATTCTCATTGCGCAGCCTGCGCTGATGGCTATTTTATCCCCCTATACCGGAAGGCTGTCCGACCGGATATCGCCTTTCAAGCTGGCATCCTTCGGCATGGGACTATGCGCTGCGGGCGTGCTGATCTTCGCCTTTGTGGGACTTCATACGCCGCTTTGGGTCATCATCGGGGCCCTGGTTATAACCGGCGTCGGATTCGCTTTTTTCTCGTCGCCCAACACCAATGCGGTCATGGCCTGCGTGGAAGCGAAGGACTACGGGGTGGCGTCTTCCATTCTGGCTACGATGCGTTCCATCGGACATACGTCCAGCATGGTAATCGTTACGGTGATCGTATCCAGATATATGGGCAGTCAGGCTTTGGCCGATGCGCCGCCGGAGCTTCTGATTAAGACTATGCATACCGCCTTCCTGATTTTTGCGGTGGTCTGCGCTGTCGGCGTATTCATATCGCTGAAACGGAAAAGCGATAAAAAAGAAACTGAGAAAGGAAACTGACATTCATGTTTGAACAAGCTATCGAAAAGAACAAAGATAATCTGGTGGAGGATGTGCTGAAATGTGTCGGCATCAACAGTGTACGCGGAGAAGCGGAGGAAGGATCGCCTTTCGGTTCGGGCCCTAAAAAAGCGCTGGAGCATACGCTAAAGCTGGCGGAGTCCATGGGCTTTCGTACAAGGAATCTTGATAATATGATCGGATACGCCGAATACGGAGAGGGTGAGGAAATGATTGCCGTTTTGGGCCATCTGGACGTGGTTCCGCTGGGCGACGGCTGGGACCACGATCCTCTGGGAGAGTTGTGCGGCGACCGTATCTATGGCCGTGGAACGCTGGATGATAAAGGCCCGATGATCGGGGCATTGTATGCGCTGAAAGCCATTAAAGAGGAAGGGGTTTCTCTGAAACGGCGCATCCGGCTGATCTTCGGCACGGATGAGGAAAGCGGAGATGAGGATGTTGACCGTTATAATGAAACGGAGGAAAGTCCGGTTATGGGATTTACGCCAGACGCCGATTACCCGGTTATTTTCTCTGAAAAAGGGCTGGCCCGCTTTCGCATCGAAAAAAACCTGGATTCCAAAACCCTAATTTCAGCCTCAGCAGGGGAGGCCGTAAATCAGGTGCCGGACCTGGCAAAGGCTGAGCTGCGCCTTGAGGACGGAACCTCCAGGAAACTGGAAGCTCAGGGAAAAGCGGCCCATGCCAGTACGCCTTGGCAGGGAGAAAACGCCATCGCAAAGCTGATGGAAAAAATGGCAGAATGTCAATTGCCTGGGGACCTGAAAAGCTTTACTGACTTTTTCAGCGCTTGCGTGGGCGATAAGACGGATGGAAAAGGACTGGGGATCGCCCATGACGAAGGCAAGTTCGGCGCCGTGACCGTCAACGCAGGACTTTTGGAAGGCAACGAAAATCGCATTGTAATCTGGTTTGACTGCCGGTATCCATACGGCATGGATTTTGAAGAGGCTTTTAAAAGCGCGGCGCAAAAAGCGGCGGACTTTGGACTTCATGCGGAGCTGGAAAGAAACACCCCGCCTCTGTACGTGCCGGAGGACAGCGTCTTAGTGGAAACGCTGCAGCGGATCTATCAGGAACAGACGGGAACGAAAGCCGATCCCATTGTAATCGGAGGCGGCACTTATGCCAAAGCCATGAAAAATATTGTAGCCTTCGGACCGGTCTTTCCGGACCAGGAAAACGTGATCCATCAGAAAAACGAATATATATCCGTTCCCAACCTGCTCAACAATACTAAAATTATGGCCCAGGCCATGTATCAGCTGGCAAACGCCTGACCCGCCAGGCTCGGGGAACCTGTTCGTATAACCAAGTTACCCATATTCTCCTGTTTTCAGGAAAATATGGGTAACTTTTCAACGATCTGAGCGGGTCATTTTTTAAAATGCGCCCATTCAGCGGGAAATGATTCAAAACAGAGCCTTTCAGCCTACAACTTTTATCCAGAAAGAAGGTTTTTTCGCCGGAAATGGAGAAGAACCTCAAATCTGGAGTACCCCGCTCAACACTCCACCCAAGTCGGAGCTGTTATCCGCATCCAAGCAAAGGGAGCGCTGCAGCCCAATGCGGAGATTAACCCACCGCCCGCTCGCCCGTATAAAAAATGAAAATCGCAGGAGTTTTATATCTTTTTTCAACGTTTGCGCCCGCTTTTCCGGCAGCCAGAGAGGATTTTCCGCAAATTTCTCATCAGGCAGCGCCGAAACGGGAAACTTTTTTATAAAACGCCTGCTTTTTTCACATTTTATAACACCCCGCCCCAACAGTTTCCGACGTCTCGCCCCAACCCCTGCGCCCAACACCCGGCATCAACAGTTCCCCCCGACACCCTACCTCCAACCGCTTCCCAACCCCCGCGCCCAACAGCTCCCCCGACACCCCGCCCCACCCCCAACCCTCTTTTCCGACAAATTTTATGGACAATCCTCAAAAATTATGCTATTGTTCTAATATACGATTGCAGCCCGGCATATTTCAACACGCCGCTGCCTTCAAACCAGATTAGAAAAGGCGACCCAATGTATAAAGACAGCACCGTTTACATCGTAGGTCACGGCAAAACCAGCAGTGACAACGCAATTACCAGCAATTTCAAAATCTTTTTCATCGGATTTGTCATTGACACGCAGACAGACCTGGTGGCGGATCTGGAATGTTCGGCTACCATTGATATCACCAATCGGTTTGTTCACGACCTCTTTCTCGGAAAGTCCTTCAGCCAGTACGATCCGGAAGTGGAAAAAGAACTGGCCAGGCGGTATTTCGGCTCATCACAGAAAGCAATCATCACCGCATACAAAGATGCGATAAAAAAATATACGGAAGTTAAGGAAAAGTATTACCAAACTGCTTTATTCAAATAGATATGGCGGCTTACCCCGCATATCATCCTGAATGAAACCCAGTCAAGGCTAGTGAATACTAGTTTTGCCGCTGGGTTTTTTTGTACGAAGAAAGAAGGTGAGAAAAACGTGATAAAAGAAAAACTGATTCGCCAGCTGGAAGGCCGGGCTGAGGGCGCGTTCGTAATCCGCAGCCTTAAAGACGGACAGACCTGGGAATACCGGTCGGAGACTGTGACTGCTTCGGCGAGTCTGATAAAAATGTTCATTTTGACGGAAGCCATGGTACGGGTCAAGGACGGCAGACTGAGTCTGGCGGACCGGATTCCGGTTCAAAGCTCCGACGTGGTGCCCTTTAGCGTTCTGGAATTTCTAAATCCCAGGGACTATACGCTGGAAGAACTGCTGCGGCTGATGATCGTTTACAGCGATAACACGGCTACCAATGTGATGATTGACTTCCTGGGGATGGAGCGGATCAATCGGTGCATCAGAGAACTGGGCTTTGGAAAATCCCTGCTCCAGCGCAAAATGATGGATTTTGAAGCAGCAAAAAGGGGAAAGGAAAATCTGACTTCCGCAGGGGAAATGGCGGAGCTGCTGCAGCGGCTCTACGACGGAAGACTGCTGGGCGAGCCGTATGACAGCAAAATGCTGGAGATCATGAAAGGCCAGGCGGACGAATGCATGATGCGGGTGGATCTGCCCGACGAGCTGCCCATGGCCAGAAAGAGCGGTGAACTGGATTGCCTGAATCACGACATTGCCATCGTCTATGGGGAAAAGACGGACTACATCTACTGCTTTTTTGTTTGGGATGCCGCGTCCAATAACGACGCGAGGGAGATTTTAGCAAGAACTTCGAAGATCGTATATGATTTTTTTGAAGAAAATAATTGATAACAGAAAAGGAGGAGTGAAAACTCATGGAAGGGAAAAACCCAAAAGCGACAAAGGGCGGATTTACCGCCAAGGTCAGCGGAGAAGAGTATGAACCTTATGTTGCGCCATCGGCCAATATCAAGGAATTTACCGTCAGAGCCGTGGTCATCGGATGCGTTCTGTCCATTATCTTCGGTGCTGCCAATGCGTATCTGGCCCTGCAGATCGGTATGACCATCTGCGCCTCTATTCCGGCAGCCGTAATCGGACTTGCCGTATTAAAGGGAGGTTTTAAAAACAGTACGATTCTGGAAAACAATATCGTACAGACAGTAGGCTCTTCGGGAGAAGCGCTTGCTGCGGGAGTGGCATTTACACTGCCGGCGCTATTATTGCTTAATATTGATGTTAAAATCGTTACCGTATTTGTAATTGCGGCGATCGGGGGACTGTTAGGCTGTCTTCTGATGGTGCCGCTGCGCAAGTTCCTCATCAAGGACGAGCACGGAAGCCTGCCGTATCCGGAAGGTACCGCCTGCGCGGAAGTAGTTGCCGCAGGACATGAGGGCGGCAATAATGCCAAGATGCTGCTCAAGGCTCTGGGCATCGGCGGCCTGTTCAAGTTCATCACCGACGGAATTGCCCTGTTCCCGGCCACCATCG
The DNA here is from genome assembly GCF_024459955.1 of Anaerovorax odorimutans. Taxonomy (GTDB): domain Bacteria; phylum Bacillota; class Clostridia; order Peptostreptococcales; family Anaerovoracaceae; genus Hominibacterium; species Hominibacterium odorimutans_A. The sequence continues at coordinate 469,032 of NZ_JANFXK010000001.1, read as the reverse complement.
ACCTGCCGCTGAAAGGATACCTCAAAGGCGGAGCTGTGGGCATGGACTTCCTGCCTTCTCTTCTGGGAGCAGGATTCCTGGTAGGACCGAGAATCTGCGCCATGTCACTGGCCGGTGCGGTTATCGGCTGGGTAGTAATCATGCCGCTGATCTATTTCATCGGTTCCATGGCCCCTGGACTGATCGTGGCGCCCGGGGATATTCCCATTGCCGACATGGACATTTGGGCCATCTGGACCAACTACATCAAATACATCGGTATCGGAGCCGTTACCATGGGCGGATTCATCAGCCTGTTCAGCGCCCTGCCGATTATCGTAAAATCCTTCAAAGGAACCTTCGCCGCATATAAGATGAAAGACGACGAAGTAAAGCGTACGGAGAAGAACATCCCCAAGAAAGTTCTTCTGATCGGGGTTATCGTTTTACTGGCGATCATCGCCTTCCTTCCGGTATTCCCCAGCGTGGCGGCCGGAAGCGTGGGAGCCATCATGGTGCTGATCTTCGGATTTATCTTTGTTGCCGTTTCCGCCCATCTGGTCGGCTATGTGGGCAGCTCATCCAACCCGATCGTAGCCATGACCATTGGCGGCCTGCTGGTAACGGCAGTATTGTTCCGCATTATGGGCTTCAACGGCACCAGCGGTATCATCGCCACAATTGTAGTAGGATCTGTCATCTGCATTTCCATCGGTGTCAGCGGAGACATGGCGCAGGACCTGAAAACCGGCTTTCTGCTGGGCGCGACCCCGAAAAAACAGCAGTACGGACAGATGATCGGTATTCTGACTTCCGCCGCTGTTATGGGAGCTGTCATCATCATGCTCAATGACGTATACGGAATCGGATCACAGAAGCTGCCGGCACCTCATGCAAACATGATGAAATCCATCGCAGAGGGCGTTATGTCAGGAAACCTGCCGTGGGCCTTCATCCTCATGGGAATGGGCATCGCAGTGGCCGTATGGCTCATGGGAGGATCGGTTCTGCCCTTTGCGGTAGGCATGTACCTGCCGTTCCACCTGAGTGCGGCGATGATGGTAGGCGGTGCTGTCAGAGGCATCGTAGAGAAGAGCAAGAAGCCAGAAGATGTTAAAGCAAAGAAGATCGAAAAGGGAACCCTTTACGCTTCCGGCCTGATCGCAGGTGACGCTCTGATGGGCGTAATTGTAACGGCCCTTCTGTACATAGGCGTGGATATGACCAACCTGATTCCGGGTACGGAAAACGCCTGGATCGGATTCCTGGGATACGCCGTACTGATCGCATATTTCGCATGGATCGTATTCAGCAAAAGACATGAGGATAAGCTGGAAGGCAGAGACTTGAAGATGTAGCCGGAAAGGATAGAAATGAAGATTGAAGAAATCGAGCTGAAGCATATCAGTATCCCCTTGAAAAAACCGTTTAAAACAGCCCTCAGAACGGTGGAAACAGCTGAGAACACCGTGGTGCTGATTCATACGGATGACGGGCAGACCGGCTATGGAGAAGCGCCGCCGACAAAGGTCATCACTGGCGATACCAATGAATCGACCATCGCGGCCATCCGCAGCAGCATCCGCCCGGCCCTTCTGGGCAAAGATATCGCAAATCTGGAAGAAATCCAGGATGCCCTGCAAACGGCCACTGACCGGGATTTCAGCGCCAAGGCCGCTGTCGACATGGCTGTCTATGACCTGGCTTCAAAGCGCCTGGGCGTACCGCTGTACCAGTATCTGGGCGGCTATGGAAATCAGGTGGAGACCGACCTGACCATCAGCATCAATGAGCCGGAAGAAATGGAGGCCGATGCGGTGGCAGCCGCAGAGCAGGGGTTTTCCGCCCTCAAGCTAAAGGTGGGAATCGACTCGGAGAAAGATGTACGCCGGGTGGCCTGCATCCGCCGGGCAGTGGGAGATAAGATGAAAATCCGTCTCGATGCCAATCAGGGCTGGGAAGTGGATGAAGCCATCCGCACCATCACCAGACTGGAGGACCTGGGACTGGATATCGAGCTGGTGGAACAGCCGGTTAAGGCCCGTGATTTTGAAGGCCTGAAGCGGGTCAAAGATAATGTGAATACCGTTATCATGGCAGACGAAAGCCTGTTTTCACCCCGCGATGCTTTGGATCTTTTGCAAATGCAGGCCGCGGACCTTCTGAACATCAAGCTGATGAAGTGCGGAGGCATTTACAACGCCCTGAAAATCGCAGCCATTGCCGAGACCTACGGCGTGGAATGTATGCTGGGCAGCATGGTGGAAAGCAAGATCAGCCTTACGGCCGCGGCCCATCTGGCAGCGGCAAAAAAAATCATTACCCGAGTAGATCTGGACGCAGCAATCCTGCTGGCGGAAGATCCGGTAATGGGCGGATTTGAAAAAGAAATTCCCTGGTTTACGCTGACCGAAGCGCCGGGCCTGGGAATCACCGGGGTCAGGGGACTGACGGAAATCGAATAAAAGAAACAGATCGCCGCAGCGACTTGATGTCTCTGCGGCGGTTTTGCGTTATGCAGGAAACCACCCTCATCGCAGGCAATTTTTATGATTGTCCAGGGGGTGTATTAAGGGAAGGAAAAAAGGTATAATCTATATAGAAACAACACATATAGGAGGAAAGCGGATGAGCGGGAAAAGAAAACTGATTATTGGACTTGTTATTGCTGTCTTGCTGGCTGGCGGAGGAGCCTTTGCGTATTACAGGATGGCGGCGCCTCCGGGAGAGGAATGGATATCCTACGACAGCAAGGAAGTGACCGCGGAGATAGACCGGCAGCTGAGCGGTCTGGATATGGAGAGCCTCATAAAGAACAAAGAACATTATGTGGTAGAGAAAAGCATTTCCGATATTCAGAAGGCGGTAAAAGCAGGAGAACTCAGCCGCCAGGAGATAACGGCTATCTGCCTGTACAGAATCAAAACGCTGGATCAGTCCCATCATGGATATAATTCCGTCATATCCATAAATCCTCATGCCATGGAGGAGGCAAAGCGGCAGGATGAGCAGGCCGGCTCCGGTGAAAACAGCGGGGACCTGCCGCTGCTTGGTATTCCGGTGATGCTAAAAGATAATATCAACACGGCCGACATGCCTGCCAGCGCCGGTGCCGCGGCTCTGGCTGATTTTACAGCGAAAGAGGACGCGGAGCTGGTAAAAAAACTTAAAAGCCAGGGCGCGATCATTCTGGGGAAAAACAATCTCAGTGAATTCGCCAACTACATGTCCAGCGTAATGCCCGCAGGATACAGCGGAAGAAAGGGGCAGACCGTCAACCCCTTTGACCCTCTGAAAATTTCCCCGTCGGGTTCCAGCAGCGGCAGCGCGGTTGCGGTAACGGCCAATCTGGTTCCTGTTTCCATCGGTACGGAGACCGACGGTTCCATTGTGGCCCCTTCATCCGCCAATTCCGTCGTAGGGTTCAAGCCTACCAGAGGACATATTTCCGCGGAAGGCATCCTGCCCCTCATCAAAGAGATCGATACGCCGGGGCCGATCGCCAGAACCGTTCAGGACGCCGCGCTCGTATACAGTTCCGCTTCCCAAAAGGACGTATCGCCTGAATGGAACAAAGAGGAAATGAAGGGCAAGCATATCGGCCTGGTAAAATATGAATACAGCGACGAGGAAATGCTGAAAAAGCTGAAAGCCTCCGTGGAGGATATGGGCGCCCGTGTGACAGAGGTTGCCATAGATGAAAAGGATATAGACGTTTTCACCAACATCAAGTTTTCGTTCAAAAAAGATTTTGAAGACTTTGCCCAAACCTACAACCTGCCAATTAAAAAGCTGGATGATCTGATTGCGTTCAATAAGGAAGACCCGGACAGAAGGTGCAAATACGGGCAGGACCTTCTGGAAGAAGCCAATGAAAGAAAGGAAGCGGATTTAAAACCCATTGAGACAGCTATTAAGAACGCCGACTCCGTTCTTGCCGCACTCTTTGATGAAAATCGACTGGACGGGTTGGTATTTCTGGGCAGTTCCGGCTCATCTGCTCCGGCAGCTGCGGGATATCCGGAGCTGACCGTACCCTTTGGGAAGGACGGGAAAGGGGTGCCTCAGGGAGCTACCTTTGTAACGCGGCACGGCGAGGATGAAAAGCTGCTGAATCTCGGATACAGCTTTGAAGCGAACACCGGGGGCAGAGAACAGCCTTAGATGCAAGGGGTGTCAAAATATGATTACCTGTATTATAATTATGTGTGACAGGATCTATGTATAGTGGAATAAGAGAGAACTATTATTATCTGAATGCAATGCCCGGTCTGCGGTGGACAGTTAATTGGCTGTGACTGCGAGGATAGGGCATTTGAGGACTTGACGGGAACGAAGTTCAAGCAAAAACCGCACAGTTGAAAGAGAGGTACATAGCATGGGAGAGCTGAAAGACAACATCCAGCTTTTTGAAGATAAGAAAATCCGTACGGCATGGGATGCGGACAAAGAAGAATGGTATTTTTCCGTCGTTGATGTCATTGCCGTCTTGACAGATCAGCCCACGCAGCGAGGGGCAAGCAATTATTGGGCAAAGCTAAAACAGCGGCTAAAAGAAGAAGGCGCGGATCAACTGCTGACAAATTGTCAGCAGTTGAAAATGACCGCGACGGACGGCAAAAAGCGTTTGACGGATGTTGCCGACACTGAACAGCTTTTGCGCATCGTTCAGTCTATCCCGTCGCCCAAAGCGGAGCCGTTCAAGGTTTAGTTAGCAAGGGTCGGCAGGGAGCGCATCGAGGAAACGATTGATCCCGAACAGGCCATAGACCGCGCCCTTGAAACCTATTTGAAAAAAGGGTATACGGAAGAATGGGTACATCAGCGGCTTTTAGCAATCCGCATCCGAAACGAGCTGACCGACGAATGGCAGAAACGCGGCGTGGAGAAAGGCAAGGAATATGCCATCCTCACCGACGAGATCACCCGTGCGTGGGCTGGCATGAGTACCGGGCAATACAAGCGTCTGAAAGGCTTGAAAAAGGAAAATTTGCGGGACAATATGAGTGACTTGGAGCTTGTGCTGACGATGCTTGCGGAAGCATCCACAACGGGTATATCCAAAGAGGAGCAGCCGGAGGGTTTTTCTGACAGCCAAAAGGTCGCACGGCGCGGCGGCAGGGTCGCTGGAGTTGCCCGGCAAGCCCTTGAAGCGGAAACAGGTGGCCGGTCATCACAGCGAAGAACGCGGCAGACTTCCGGCAGCTTATCACCGATATTGTAGAGGACTCGGCGGCATTGCCGGAGAACACGGAGCAGGCCGGAAACGCCGGCGAAAAAAAGGATTGATGTCATCTTTTAGAGCGCCGCAGAGCCGCTCGTATACCGTTCCGCTTCCCAAAAGGTCCTATCGCCTGAATGGAACAAAGAGGAAATGCTGAAAAAGCTAAAAACCGCCATGGAAGATACACGCCCCCTATGTCTTTTTTTAAAATGTACAATAAATTCTGAATAATCAATTATTGACAAGACGAGCCGCCTCCCTGTATAATGTATACTACAAGTCGATACTTTAATGTGCGAAAGCACATCCAAGGGAGGTAATAATTTAAACAATGCTGAAAAACCTGAACAGAATATGCAGAGAATTTTCAATTCCCCTGATTCTGGGGGTAGTGTGCGCCATGGCTGGCGCCAATTTGTTTCCGAATATGTATCACCATGTGATTCATGCGCCGTTTTTTGGAGAGACCATCAGTCTCCACTGGCTGGTAAATGATATCTTCATGGTGTTTTTCTTTGCCATCGCGGGAGTAGAGATTGTCAACAGTCTTTCCAAGGGCGGTTCTCTCAACCCGCTGAAAAAGGCGGTCGCGCCTCTGATGGCCACGGCGGGCGGAGTGATTTTTCCGGCGGCCGTTTTTCTGATAATCAACTGGGTAGCCGGGGACAGCAGCTATACCAACGGCTGGGGAATCTGCACGGCAACGGATATTGCCCTGGCCTGGCTGGTGGCCAGACTGATCTTCGGCACCCTTCACCCGGCAGTCAACTTCCTGCTGCTCTTAGCAGTGGCTGACGATGCGGTGGGCCTGGCAATCATCGCGGTCTTCTATCCCGAGCCCGGGAGCACCGTGCAGCCGGTTTGGCTGCTTCTGGTCCTGGCCGCCATGATTCTGGCATGGGGCCTGCGAAAGCTCCGTGTTCGGTATTTTGAACCGTATATCCTCCTATGCGGCAGTGTGAGCTGGATGGGCATGTATCATGCGGGCGTTCACCCGGCGCTGGCTCTGGTATTCATCATCCCCTTCCTGCCGAGAACAGGAAAGAGCATACCGCAGAACGATGAACACGGCCCGGACCATACCTATGGAAAATCCGCCCTGCATACCTTTGAACACCGGATTGGGGCGGCGGTGGACTACGGTCTCTTTTTCTTCGGCTTCACCAATGCGGGAGTAGAGCTGGGCAGCCTTTCCTCCCTCAGCCTGATTATCTTTTTGGCCTTCCTTATCGGCAAGAGCGGCGGAGTTCTGCTGTTTAGCTGGCTGGCGGTGAAATTCAAGGCATCCCTTCCAGAGGGGATGAATTTTAAAGATGTGGCGGCAGTGGGGTTCATAAGCGGCATTGGACTGACTGTAGCTCTGTTCGTATCTGAAAACGCCTTTACAGATTCCAGACTGACAGACGCCGCGAAGATGGGCGCTCTTTTAAGCCTCTTGACTGCTGTGCCGGCCACCATCGCGGCCCGGATCTTCAAAATCGGCAGATGGGCGGCAGAACCGGTTCTGCGGGGACCCTGCAAGGGAAGCGTGCCCAATCCCAATACATAAAAGCAAGCCTGATCCAGGGGGAGACAATCCCCCTCTTTTTTGTTATAATCATCACTGGCAGGAAAGAGAGCTTTTTAACAGATAAAGGACGACACGGACCTATGGAAAAAATACTATTAATTGAAGATGACAAAGCGCTGAATATGGGGCTTACTTATGATCTGGAAGCGGAGAACTATAAAGTGTATCCGGCCGGCTGTCTGGCGGAGGGAATGGAGATACTGGAGGCAAAGCAGGTGGATCTGATCCTGTTGGACGTGAACCTTCCCGACGGGGAGGGCTATGATTTTTGCAGAGGCGTGAAAGCGGAAACCGATATCCCGATCATTTTCCTCACTGCCCGCGATATGGACGAGGACGAGCTGAAAGGTTTTGAATGCGGCGCCGATGATTACATCACCAAACCCTTTAACATGGCGGTCCTCCACAAGCGGATACAGGTGGCCCTGCGGAAAAACGCTGCCAAAGACAGAGACGCCCGTTATAATGACGGGTATCTGATGATCGATTTCGGACAGATGGTTCTGAAAAAGGATGGCAGGACTTTGTCCCTGACACCTACCGAATTTAAAATACTCAACCTTTTGATTGCCAATAAGGGCAGAGTCTTGACAAAACAGATCCTTCTGGAAAAGATATGGGACAGTGAAGGGAATTTCGTCGATGAGCATGTGGTGGCGGTAAACATCAACCGGCTTCGGCGAAAGATCGAGGACCCGGATCATCTGTACATCAAGACCATGTACGGCATGGGATATCAGTGGAAGGGAGGCGGCCTGTAAATGGAGAAATTCTTACTGGCAGCAGCCATTCTTCTTTTGATCGCGGATATCGCGGCCATCTTCTGGATGCGCAGACAGCTGGTCACATATACCTCACAGGTGATAAAAAGCCTGGAAGAAATGATCAGCGGCAAAGAGGAAATCGTTTTTGACGAGGAAAATGAGACGCTGACGGCAAAAATCCAGCTAAAGCTGCGGCAGCTCTACGAAATCCTGAGAGAGCGGAGCAGGCAGAGTCAAGAGGAAAAAAAGGAAATTCAGGAGATCGTTTCCGATATCTCCCACCAGATTAAGACGCCCATGGCCAATGTGCGGATGTACCATCAGATCATGATGAACCGGGAGCTGTCGGAAGAAAAGCAAAAGGAATTCCTGCAGGCCGCGGACAGTCAGGTGGAAAAGCTGGATTCCCTGATGCAGAGCCTGATTAAGCTGTCGCGTCTGGAAACGGGGATCATAGAAGTATCTCCGAAAACGGAACGGATCTACCCCCTGATCCAGCAGGCCGTATGTGATATCGCGCTGAAAGCGGAGAGCAAGGGGATCCGTATCGCTGCGGATTGCGGTGAGGACATCCGGGCCGTGTGCGACTATAAATGGACGCTGGAAGCAGTGTTCAACCTTTTGGACAACGCAGTAAAATATACGCCGGAGGGCGGCCGCGTTCGCATCGACGTTTCCAGGACGGATTTCTTTGTTAAAATCTCCGTAAGTGATACCGGAAAGGGAATCCCTCCCGACCATTTGAACCAAGTGTTCCAACGCTTTTACCGGGAGGCTGATGTCCACGAAACGGAAGGGGTGGGCATCGGGCTGTTTTTAACCCAAAAAATTGTTGAGAATCAGAAAGGCTTCGTCGATGCTTCTTCACGCGTGGGCGAAGGCTCCGTTTTTTCCGTACACCTGCCCGGTGAAGCGGAGACGGTGGCATGACGAGCAGATTATCACAAAGCTGTAACAATGTTGAGAAGCGTTTGTGATAATCTTTTTTTATACTAAAGCCATCAACGAAAAGAGAGGTACGAAGATGAGCTATATCTTGCAGGCAAAAGACCTGAAAAAATACTACGGAAAAGAACCAAACCTGACGAAGGCTCTGGATGGAGTAAGTCTGAACATCCGCCAGGGAGAATTTGTTTCCATCATCGGAACTTCCGGTTCCGGAAAATCCACCCTTTTAAATATGCTGGGAGGCCTGGACAATCCCACCTCCGGGAGCGTCGTTATCCGCGGCAAAGAGATCGAGCGGATGAACGATGAGCAGCTGACCGTATTCCGCCGCCGCAACATCGGTTTTATCTTTCAGGACTACAACCTGGTTCCGGTGCTGAACGTTTATCAGAATATCATCCTCCCCATTGAGCTGGACGGCAATAAGGTGGACCGGGAATATATTGACCGGATTATTCACTTCCTCCATTTGGAAGAAAAGCTTTCCAACCTTTCCAGCAATCTTTCCGGCGGCCAGCAGCAAAGGGTGGCCATAGCCCGGGCGCTGGCCAGCAAGCCGGCGATTATCCTTGCCGATGAGCCCACCGGCAATCTGGATTCCAAGACCAGTCAGGACGTACTGCGGCTGATGAAAGTCACCTGCAAACAGTTTCATCAGACACTGGTTATGATTACCCATAACCCCGAAATTGCGCTGATGGCAGACCGCATGATCCGCATCGAGGACGGCAGGATCGTCCGGGAATCTCAGACCGAAACCAGCGGGGGAGGTAGATAACATGCTGCGGAATAACAACAAGAAATTTATCAAAACCCTTTCCCAAAGCTGTCTAAAAGCCAGCAGATCCAGGAACATCATTGCTGTCGTGGCGATTATCCTCACCGCTATGCTCTTTACTTCCGTGGCGACGATTCTGCAGGGCAGCATGTACTGTATCAAAGAGCAGGCTATCCGCCAGTCGGGAACAAAGGCAATGGTTTCTCTCAAATATATGCCGGAAAAGAAGGCGGAGCAGATCAAGCGCGACCCGGCTTTTGAGGAAATAGGCACAATGCGTTTTGTAGGCACCAGTACCGACCCCAGACTGGAACGGCTCGCAGTCAATGTCGCCTGGCTGGACGAAACGCTGTGCGATCTGAATTTTATGGAACTGAAAGAAGGACAGCGTCCTGAGAAGGAAAACGAGGTGGCAGTGGATACCACAGTGCTGGATCTTCTGGACCTTCCCCATCGGGCGGGAGCCTCCTTTGATCTGTCCTATGAAGTAAACGGCAGGCAAGAGACGAAAAAAGTAACCGTCAGCGGCTTCTGGGAAGGGGAAAAAGACGAAACGTCTTCCAATATCGCGGTATCTGAGGCATTTGCGGACCGCGCCCTTTCCGGCGAAGCAAAACCAGAGGACGGAGAAACAGCGGCCGGCTGTCTGATTCTCATGGGAACCCTCAAATCCGATGAGAACATCAGCGAGCAGCTGGACAGCATTGTAAAGAGCGCAGGCTACGATCCCGGCGCGGATGTGGGAGAAAAAGGCTTTCTGCGGGCAAACGTAAACCCGGCTTATGAGCAGAGTGCTTCCCTGGCGCCGGAAATGATCGCAGCCGTTATCGGTGCGGCAATCCTGATCCTGGTTGCCGGTTACCTGATTATTTACAACATTTTTCAGATTTCCGTGCTAAAGGACATCCGTCTCTACGGGCAGCTGAAAACCATCGGAACTTCACCGAAACAGCTGGCCTATATCGTAAAACGGCAGGGCCTGCGGCTGTCTGTCATCGGAATACCGGCAGGGCTCATTCTGGGCTGGCTGCTGGGAAACGCGCTGCTGCCCCTGATTATGAAGTCGCTGGATGGGAGAACCGCGTACTTTGTAGCGCCCAATCTTTGGGTTATGCTGGCATCGGGTATTTTCGCCCTGCTGACCGTGTGGATCAGCTGCAAGAAACCGGGACGCACGGCAGCAAGGATTTCGCCCATTGAAGCCCTGCGGTACAACGGACAGGAAAACAGCAAGAAGGCGGTCAAGCGGGGAAAAGAATCGAAAATGCGTATCGTGCGTATGGCGTCGGCCAATCTGACGGGAAATAAAGGAAAGACTCTGCTGGTGGTTCTGTCCATCGCCCTCAGCATTGTAATCTTCAACAGTATCCTCAATCTGACCGACTGTTTTGATAAAGAAACCTATGCCAAGGGACGGGTTGCCGCGGATTTCCTTGTAAAAAGCTCCGATTCCGGCCAAACCGATTCACCCAACTACATGATCCCGGAAAATTTTTCGCAGTTTATCAAGGATCAGCCGCAGGTCAAAGACCTATCAAGCGTCTATTACCATCACGATATCAATGACATTTCCGCAGACCCCGCAGTAATCAAAACCAGGAACGGAAAGCCCTATGAGGACGAAAACGATCTGGGAGGAAAACAGGTCTACGGGTTCGATGAAAACGCCCTGAAACGCTGTAAAGTTTCCGAGGGAAAACTGGATATGAAAAAGTTTGCTTCCGGAAATTATGTGCTGGAGGTGGGTCCCCTGGACGATACCGGGCAGAAGGTCGACGCAGACACCTTTTCCCTTCATCCCGGAGATCGGATTACTGCCGATTTCCACGGAAAAGAAAAAACCTACGAGGTTATGGCATGTGTAGCTGTCAACTATGCATTGCTTTATGAAAGCAGCATCGGCGATTTTGGATGTCTGCTGCTGCCAAAGGAACAGTTCCAATCCCTGTATCCCCAGGAGGATCGGCCCATACGCCACATCTTTGATGCCGAAAAGGGAGGCTTTGCTGAACTCAATAAAGCCATTGAGAAATACCAGGATCAGCCGGGAGCCAATATCCGCGTGCAGACGCGAACCAGCGTGGACGCAGCGTTCGAGGAAACGAGACAGACCTACAGCATCAGCGGTACGGTGATCGCGGCGATCTTCGGAATAATAGGGCTGCTCAATCTGCTCAACGTGATTCTGACCGGAGCCATTGCCCGCCAGAGAGAATTCGCAGTGATGCAGAGCGTGGGCATGACCCGAAAACAGCTGCGCAGGCTCTTCGTTCTGGAAGGACTGTTCTATGCTGTGGCGGCAGCCCTTGCGGGAATTGTCCTCAGCGCGGCAGCCTCGGTGACGATTGTAAAGGGCCTGACCGCAGGATGGTGGTTCACATTGTACCATATGACCCTGCTGCCCGCATGCGCGCTGGCGCCGGTATACCTGCTGGCCGCCGCAGTGATATCCGCTCTGGTGGACCGCATGTGGAACAAGGGCAGCGTCGTGGAACGGCTCAGGCGCAGTAAATAAGTGTGTATATGGTTTCATTTTTGCCCGGTTAGTGCCCGGTTTGCGTCTGATTGGCACCCGGCCTTCCGGGCGTCAGCGTCAAAATGCAGGAAGAATATTGACACCGCCGGAATCAGGTGGTAAGATAGTCGCATATGAATGACGAAACCGAAGACGAGGGAGTAAAGCTGAGGGACGGTCTTCCAGCGAGTCCGGGGCGGTGTGAGCCGGACAGACGACAGTTTTGGCAGAATGGGCCTCTGAGGGCGAAGTGAAAGGCGGAAGGCCGCGGCGGAAAGCAAATGCATGTTCCGAACGCACAGCCGAAAACCGAGTAGCCGAGACGCGATGCCGGCGTAACGGGCAGAGAGTGTGATGGCACTCGCTAGAGAGGACGCACATGCGTCAAACAAGGTGGTACCGCAGGTCAAGCACTTGTCCTTGTAACGAGGACAAGTGTTTTTTTGTGGAAAATCTCTGGCAGAGAACATCCAAAAAACATGGATAAGGAGAGAGAAAAAATGAAAAAGAGAAGTTTAGCGATTTTAATGGCACTGGTAATGGTGCTGGCGGGCCTTTTGGCAGGCTGCGGATCAGGAGACAGCGGATCGGACAAGGAAACGGTCAAGATCGGACTTGTCCAGCTGGTGGAACATCCGTCGCTGGATACGATTCGTGAAAGCATCATCAAGCAGCTGGAGGAAGAAGGCTATAAGGAAGGGGATAATGTAACCATTGATTATCAGAACGCCCAGAATGAGCAGGCCAACCTGAAGACGATCTGCCAGGGCTTCGTGTCCGATAAATGCGATCTGATTATCGCCATCTCCACGCCGGCAGCCCAGGCGGCTTATGGAGAAACCAAGGACATTCCCATCATATTCTCCGCAGTAACCGATCCGGTGGCGGCACAGCTGGTGGAAAGCTTTGAAAAGCCGGGTGGAAACATCACCGGAACCTCCGACCTGATCGCAGTGGATAAAATCATGGGTCTGGCGCAGCAGATCACGCCGGAAATAAAGACCATCGGCGCAATGTACAATTCCAGTGAAGTCAACTCCGTATCCGTGGTAAACGACCTGAAAGAGTTTGCCAAGAAAAACGGTCTGACGGTAAAGGAAGCGGCAGTGACCAACTCCAACGAGATTCAGCAGGCTGCTCAGAGCATGGCGGGAAAATGCGACGCCGTATTCTCCCCGATTGATAATACGGTAGCTTCTGCCATGTCCGTGGCAACCACCGTGTTCAACGACGCTAAGATTCCGTTCTATGTGGGCGCCGACTCCATGGTAAAAGACGGCGGACTGGCAACCTATGGCATCAACTACGAGGTCCTGGGAGCAGAAACCGCCAAGATGGCCGCGGAAGTCCTGAAGGGCGGAGATACCAGCACAATGCCGGTCAAAGTCATGGACGACATGCAGGCTTATATCAATCAAGCGACAGCCGATGCCATCGGAGCAAAAATTCCGCAGGACATCCTGGACAGCGCGAAGAATTTGGGAGAATAGGAAATGATAACAGTCGGTGCACTCATAGGCTCCGTAGAATTGGGAATGATATATGCTATACTGGCATTAGGTGTTTTCCTGTCATTCCGAACACTCAATACGCCTGACCTTACAGTGGACGGGAGCATCGTCACAGGGGCAGCGGCTTCGGCCATGCTTTGCACCCTGGGCGTCCATCCGGTCCTGGCCCTTGTGGCGGCCTTCATCGGCGGAGCCTGCGCAGGCGCAGTTACTGCCCTGCTGAATACAAAACTGAAAATACAGGCGCTTTTGGCCGGAATTCTGGTTATGCTGGGCGTCTACTCGATTAATCTGCGCATCATGGGAAACAAGGCCAACCTGCCGCTGATGAAAAGCGAGACCCTCTATACGAAAGCGGAAGAACTCTTCCCTTCCCAGTGGGCCAAGCTGCTGGTGGGGGCCATCGTGCTGGTGGTAGTCATCGCCATATTCTTCTTCTTCCTTAAAACACGGATGGGCTTTGCCCTGCGGGCGACCGGGGATAATGAAGAAATGGTTCGGGCTGCCGGAATCAGCAGCGACAATATGAAGCTTTTGGGGCTTTCCGTTTCCAACGGATTCGTGGGACTGGCCGGCGGTCTGCTGGCGCAGTACCAGGGATACTGCGATATCGGTATGGGTGTCGGCATGGTGGTGATCGGACTGGCTTCGGTCATCATCGGCGAAGTGATCTTCGGTACCAGCAATTTGCTGAGAAGGTTGATTGCCGTGGCTCTGGGGGCTATTGTTTACCGGCTGATACTGGCCGTTGCCCTGAACTTGGGTATGCAGGCCACGGATATGAAGCTGGTTTCCGCGGTTATCGTAGTCATCGCGTTGTCCATGGGCGTGCTGGGGGAAAGCTTCTCCGCCAGAAAGAAGAAGAGGGGGGCGAAAAATGCTTGAAATCACCAATCTGACAAAGATATTCAGCCCGGGTACGGTCAATGAAAAGCTGGCTTTGAACAAGGTGAACCTCTCTTTGAAAAAAGGTGACTTTGTTACGATTATAGGAAGCAACGGAGCAGGAAAGTCCACTTTGATGAATTGTATCGCGGGCGTTCACGGCGCCGACGGCGGGAAGATTCTTCTGGACGGACAGGATATTACCCGCCTGCCGGAGCACAGACGGGCGAAAAAAATCGGCCGCGTATTCCAGGACCCGCTGAAGGGGACTGCCTTTGACATGACCATTGAAGAAAATCTTTCCATTGCCTATAATAAGATCCGCAGCAGGGGCTTTCAGCCGGGGATCAGCAAGAAGGACAGAGAGCTGTTCAGAGAAAAGCTGAGGCTTCTGGACATGGGCCTGGAGGACAGAATGAAGGAAAAGGCCCGGCTGCTGTCAGGGGGACAGCGTCAGGCGCTGACCCTCTTCATGGCAGTGATCGCCCGGCCAAAGCTGCTGCTCTTGGACGAGCACACAGCGGCGCTGGACCCTTCGGCGGCGAAAAAGGTTCTCGAGCTGACCGACCTGTTCGCGGGGGAAGACGGCATGTGTACCCTGATGATTACCCATAATATGAAGGCTGCCCTGGAACATGGAAACCGGACGATTCTCATGCGCGACGGACAGGTAGTCATGGATATCACCGGGGCGGAACGGGATGCGATGACCGTGGAAAAACTTATTGAGAAATTTGAAATCGATAATGACAGAATGCTTCTGTAGGTATATACTGGGGGAAAAGGGAGTTTACAATGTTTGACTGGTTTGGGATATGGCAGGAGCTGCCGCATTTCGCACAATTTACAAGCGTACTGTTTGTAGTGAATCTGATTATAGCGCTCACTATCATATTCCTTGAGCGTAAAAACCCGTCTGCAACCCTGGCATGGATCATGATATTATTCCTGCTGCCCATAGCAGGAATAATTTTTTATTTTTTGTTCTCTCAGAACATTGCCAGAAAAAAGATCTTCCGCCTGACCCGGGCGGAGGAAGAGGCCATAGACGGCAGCCTGCACCAGCAAATGCGGGAAATCAAAGAAGGCTCCTATCATTTTGCCAACCCGGAGGCTGAGCTGTGGAAGGATATGATCCACCTCAATCAGCTGTACGGCGAGGCTTACTATACCCAGAACAACCGCATCACCATCATGACCGGGGGCCGTCATAAGTTCCGCACACTTTTGCGGGATATTGAAAACGCCACCACTTCCATTAATATCATGTATTTTATCATTAAGAACGATGCGGTGGGCCGTCGTTTTATCGAAGCTCTGACGAAAAAGGCCAGGGAGGGCGTTGAGGTGCGCCTCCTGATGGACGCCATGGGCAGCCGGCAGATCAATGACCGTGTACTTAAAGACTTTATTGAAGCCGGGGGCAAACGGGCCTATTTCTTTCCGCCTAAATTTAAGATCGTCAACATCCGCTTCAATTACCGCAACCATAGAAAGCTGGCGGTCATAGACGGCGAAGTGGGTTATATAGGGGGATTCAACATTGCCCGCGAATATCTGGGCATGAAAAAGAAATTCGGCTACTGGCGGGATACCCATCTGCGGGTGATGGGCAGCTGCGTTCAGGATATCAATGCCCGGTTTTTGCTGGACTGGAGATTTGCGGCAAAGGAGAAGCTGGCAGTTTCACAGGCTTATTACAGCGATGTGATTGAGGTGGGAAACACCGGCGTGCAGATCGTTTCCAGCGGCCCGGATTCCGATCGGGTGAAAGTAAAGCGGGCTTACCTGAAGATGATTTCTTCCGCGCAAAAGAATATTTATCTGCAGACTCCCTACTTCGTACCCGATGCCAGCATTTTGGAAGCGCTGAAGATGGCGGCCCAGAGCGGTGTGGATGTGCGGATCATGATCCCCTGTGTACCGGATCATATATTCGTGTACTGGGCGACGTATGCCTATGTGGGTGAGCTGATCCATTCCGGCGGCAGGGCGTTTATTTATGACAAGGGTTTTCTTCACGCCAAGACCATTGTGGTGGACAGCGAAGTGGCAAGCGTGGGCTCGGCCAACTTTGACCGGCGCAGCTTTACCCTTAACTTTGAGGCCAATGCCTTTATCTACGACGGTGAAGAGGCCCGCAGGCTGGAAGCCATTTTCGAGAAGGATATGGAGGAATGTCACGAGCTGACTTTGGAGCTGTATGATAACCGTTCCCTTTGGATTCGCTTCAAGGAGAGCGTGGCGCGGCTGCTGTCCGATCTTCTGTGACGGCGGCTTTCCGGCGGCAGACCTTTTGTGCGGGCAAATTCCGCAGCCCTTAGCGGGCCGGGATTTTGCCTGCGCAAATTTTTTTTTAGAGCGGAATACAGATTTCCGTTCCGATCTGCAAGTTGTAGGGGTCGATCTTCGGGTTGGCGTTCATCAGCGCGTCCAGCGTTACCTTGTGCATCTTTGCGATCATGTACAGGGTGTCTCCGGCTTTTACCGTGTGCGTCTCCCGGCAGCACTGTTCCGGCGGAGTGTCCGGCTGCGGCTCCGGCGACTCTGGCGGTTGCGGTCCCGGTTCCGGGTTTTCCCCGGGATTGATTTCCGGAAGCGGTCGGGGAACCGATTCCTCCTGTGCGGGTCCCGGAATGCAGAGCTTGGTCCCGATCCTGAGATTGTAAGGGTTGTGTACTCGGTTGGCCCGCATCAAAAGGCCGACATCCACATTGCAGCGCTGAGCGATGGAATAAAGCGTATCTCCTGCCTGGACGGTATAAACATCCACGCAGACATATTTATTAGCCATAAAAACTGTCTCTCCTCCCTGGCCGGTTACGGCCGATTTCTTTCTCATTTATCATATTTAAAAACGGCCTGAATTGTGATAGAATATATAATACTTTATGTACAGGAACAAAAGTTTGCCGGATGGGACCGGCTAAAAGGTAAAAAGAAAGGATGAAGGATTTGAGAAGAAGAATAATTGACCCTGTTTTTTTGATATTTCTGGCGCTGATGCTGTTTACGTCGCTGCGCGCTTATTCCAGCCCCATGGAGTGGCTGATGCACACCATATTGATTATACCGGGGGTCGTAGTGGGAATTTCTTTCCATGAGTTCGCTCACGGGTGGGTAGCATACAAGCTGGGGGACCCCACACCGAAGTATCAGGGGAGGGTGACGGTCAATCCTGCGGCACATATCGATCCCATCGGTCTGGTGGCTCTGCTGTTCGCCGGCTTTGGCTGGGGCGTCCCCGTTGAGATTAACCCCAACAACTTTAAAAAACGCAGACGCGACGAGCTGCTCGTTTCTCTAGCGGGCGTGGTGATGAACTTGATTATGGCCGTTGTCTTCGGCTTTATCATGAAGCTGATCGTTATGATCGCGGGCCAGGGCTTCCTCCTGGGAGGTCTCGGAGAGGCTATCTGGGAGATTCTGCTTTATGTGGTACAGATCAATCTGGTGCTGATGATTTTCAACTTGATCCCGGTACCTCCGCTGGACGGTTTTTCCATCGTTACGGAGCTCTTCAACATCAAGCATACGCAGCTTTACTACACCATCTATAACAACGGATTCTTTATACTGATGTTCTTGATTCTGTTCAATATCACCGGTATGATTCTGACGCCGGGCGTGAACTTTTTCATGAATCTGATCTGGAACTATATTATATTTTAAGCGGAGGAAGAAATGGATTATTTAGACAATCTCAATCCGCAGCAAAGAGAGGCGGCTCTGTGTACAGAGGGGCCTCTCCTGATTTTAGCGGGCGCGGGAAGCGGCAAGACAAGCACCATGACCCATCGGATCGCCTACCTGATCGAAGAAAAGGGCGTCAGCCCGTACAACATATTGGCGGTTACCTTTACCAATAAAGCGGCCCAGGAAATGCGGGACCGGGTGGAAAGCCTCATCGGAGGCGGAGTCAACATGTGGATTCTTACCTTCCATTCGGCCTGTCTTCGCGTGCTCAGAAAACATGCCGGGCTTTTGGGGTATAAAAAGGATTTCGCGGTTTACGACCCTACGGATCAGAAGGCTGCCATGAAGAGCATCGTCAAAGAGATGAACCTGACCGATAAGCGGTACACGCCGGCTTTTTTCCTGAAAATCATCAGCGACTGCAAGGAAAAGGCGCTGGATCCGAAGCAGTATCTTGAGACATACGGCGAGGACCCCAGGACGAAGATCGTTTATCAGGTGTACCGCTCTTATGAAGCTCTGCTGAAAAGGAACAATGCCATGGATTTTGACGATCTGCTGCTCAATGCGGTGCGGGTGTTCAAGCAGGATGAGCTGGCTCTTTTGGAGTATCAGAATCGTTTTCGCTATATAATGGTAGACGAATACCAGGATACCAACTTCATCCAGTATACTTTCGTGAAAATGCTGGCGGAAAAGCATAACAATCTCTGCGTGGTAGGCGATGACGACCAGTGCATCTATCAGTGGCGCGGAGCCGATATCCGCAATATTCTGGAATTCGAAAAGGACTTTGCCGACACCAAGGTGGTGAAGCTGGAACAAAACTACAGGTCCACCGGCAATATTCTGGCCGCGGCCCATTCTGTCATTGAGAAGAACCGGGGCAGAAAGGACAAGAAGCTGTGGACCGCGAAAGAGGACGGCAATAAGATCGCCTATTATCGGGCCGATGACGAGCGGGACGAAGCCCGTTACATCGCCCAGGAGATCGACCGCCTTAAAACCGGCGACCGGCTTTACAGCGACTTTGCCATTCTCTACCGGACCAATGCCCAGTCCCGTACCTTTGAAGAGGCCCTTTCCCGGCGGGAGATCCCTTACCGGGTGCTGGGGGGACTGCGGTATTACGACCGCAAGGAAGTAAAGGATATTGTCAGCTATATGCGTCTGGTGCAGAATTCGGACGATGATCTGGCGCTTCTCAGGGTTATCAACGAGCCCAAGAGGGGAATCGGAACCAAGACTGTGGAAAAGCTCCAGGCTCTGGCCCGAGTTCGGAAGGAGAGCCTTTTTGACGTGCTTACCGATGATGAGGTGGTGAGCGGACTTTCTGCCAAGGCCGCCGCGGGAATTCGCGGGATGGTGGAAGTCATTCAGCAGTACAGCAAAGAGCAGTCTACCCTGCGGGTTTCGGATATTTACGATGGGCTGCTGGTCAAAACCGGATATTTAAAGGCTTTGGAGGATCAGAACAATCTGGAGGCGGAGAGCAGAATCGAAAACCTGATGGAATTCAAGTCCGTCATTTACGATTACGAAAAGGATGACGAGCAGCTGACCCTGCCCGAGTTCATGGAGCGGATCGCCCTTCTGGCGGAGGTGGACAACCATGACGAGAGCGAAAACGCCGTCGTGCTGATGACCATGCACAGCGCCAAAGGTCTGGAATTTCCCTTTGTGTTCCTGCCGGGTATGGAGGACGGCCTCTTCCCTGGATGGCGGGCCTTTGAAAAGGAGGACGGCCTGGAGGAGGAGCGTCGGCTCTGTTACGTGGGCATGACCCGGGCCAGAGAACGGCTCTGCCTTACCAGCGCCAATATGAGGACCCTGTACGGCAGAACGGATCTCACCAGAGAATCGCAGTTTTTGCGGGATATGGATAAACGGCTCATTGATGGGGATGCTATTTTTGAAAAGAAAAAAGAGGCCAGGAATTCTCTTTCTCTCGACGGATACAGCAGAGAAACTCCTTTCAATCCCTTCGATCAGCTGAAATACGTCAAGCAGCAGGTGAAAGAGAGAACTGCGGCGGCAGAGACCTTTCAGGAGGGGGACGATGTGACCCATCCCAAGTTCGGGCGGGGCACTGTGCTCAAAGCCAGTGATAAGATCATCGAAGTTTCCTTCCGGGACGGATCGGTAAAAAAGCTGGCGGCAGGCATTGCGCCTCTCACCAGATACATACCAAAAAATGAAAGGTAAGCAGGACAGAATGGAAGATAAACGACAGGAAATACAGGAAAAAGTGGATTTGCTCAATCAGGCCTCCCGCGCCTACTATCAGGAAAGCCGGGAGATCATGAGCAATTTGGAATACGACAAGCTTTACGATGAGCTGGTGCGTCTGGAGAAGGAAACCGGTATCGTGCTGGCCCAGAGTCCTACGGTGAACGTGGGCTACCAGGTGCTGAGCGATTTGCCCAAGGAGCGCCATCCGTCGCCCATGCTTTCGCTGGACAAGACCAAAGAGGTGACTGAGCTGGCGGACTGGCTGGGGGATCAGAAGGGGGTGCTTTCCTGGAAGATCGACGGTCTGACCATTGTGCTCACCTATCGGGATGGGAAGCTCTACAAAGCGGTTACCCGGGGAAACGGCGAGGTGGGAGAAGTCATCACTTCCAATGCCAGAGTTTTTAAAAACATTCCGGTGAATATCCCTTTCCAGGGGGAGCTGATTCTCAGGGGAGAGGCCTGCATCAAATATTCGGATTTTGAAAAGATCAATGAAACCATAGAAGATGTTTCCGCCCGCTATAAGAACCCGCGGAATCTCTGCAGCGGCAGCGTGCGCCAGCTCAACAATGAGATTACGGCCCAGCGGAACGTGCATTTTTTTGCCTTTACACTGGTCAGCGCTGAGGGCATGGACCAGACTTCCCGGGAAGAGCAGTTTGTCTGGCTGACCCGTCAGGGCTTTGAGGTGGTGGAGTATAAGGTCGTCACCCAGGAAAATCTGAGCCGCCAGGTGGAATGGTTTGCCAGTCATGTGGAAAAAAACGATGTGCCTTCCGACGGGCTTGTGCTCATATTGGATGATATCGCCTATGGCGCGTCTCTGGGCGCGACTTCCAAGTTCCCCAGGGATTCCATCGCTTTCAAATGGCGCGATGAAATAAAAGAGACGACCCTCAAGGAAATTGAATGGAGCGCTTCCAGAACCGGACTGATTAATCCGGTGGCTATTTTTGAGCCGGTTGAGCTGGAGGGAACGACGGTCAGCCGGGCTTCGGTTCATAATGTCAGCATACTCAAAGAGCTGCATTTGGGGCTGGGCGATAAAATTGAGGTTTATAAGGCCAACATGATTATCCCGCAGATTGCCGATAATCTGACCAAAAGCGATAATCTGACCATTCCCGATGCCTGTCCGGTATGCGGAGAAGAGGCGGTTATAAAAAAGGAAAAGGATGTGGAGGTGCTGTACTGCACCAATCCTGAGTGCCTGGCAAAGCAGATCAAGTCGTTGACCCATTTTGTCAGCCGCAATGCCATGAACATCGACGGGCTTTCTGAGGCAACGCTGGAAAAGCTGGTATCCCGGGGTTATATCAAGGAGCTGGCCGACCTCTTCCGCCTGGAGCGATATCGGGAGGAGATCACCTCCATGGAAGGGTTTGGAGAAAAGTCCTTTGAGAACCTGATGAAGGCGCTGGAAACGGCCAGAAACACCACTCCGGCCAGGCTGCTCTACAGCCTGGGCATACCCAATATAGGCGTGGCCAACGCCAAGGTGATAGCCAGGGCTTTTAAAAACAAGTGGGAGCAGATTCAAAACGCGACTGAGGAAGCGCTGGATGCTATTGACGGTATCGGGGAGATCATGGCTGCGGGCTATGTGGCTTATTTCCAGGAAGAAAAGCACCGGGAGATCGTCAGGGATTTGCTAAAAGAGCTGGTGCTGGACGAAAGCTTTGAGGAAACCGCGGATCAGGTTTTTTCCGGCAAGACCTTTGTCATCACCGGAAGTCTGGAGCATTACGAGAACCGGGATGCTCTGAAAGCGGTCATTGAGGCGAAGGGCGGCAAAGCTGCCGGATCGGTCAGCAAAAAGACGGATTATTTGATTAACAATGACAGCCAGTCGGCGTCATCGAAAAATAAAAAAGCCAAGGAGCTGGGAATCCCGATCATTACGGAAGAACAGTTTCTGAAACTTCTTGAAGAAGCGGATAATTAGAGTGAAAACAAAAGTCTGAAAAGGAGAAAACGCAATGCTTAAAACAGGAAAACTGGACAGTGAACTGCTGGAAAAAATCGTATTTGACAACATTAAATTTAAGAGGCCGGAGGTCCTGACAAGACCGGGAATCGGCGAGGACTGCGCGGTGGTGGATTTCGGGTCCTATGAGTGCATTATGTCTACGGATCCCATTACAGCGGCGATCAGCGAGATCGGAAGACTGTCCATTCATATTTCCTGCAACGATGTCGCTTCCAACGGTATCCAGCCCCTGGGAATCATGCTGGCGGTCATGCTCCCTGTGGGAACGACGGAGGAACAGATCGAAGAGATGATGCGTCAGGCCGGTGAGGCATCGGAGGAGCTGGGCGTTGAGATCATCGGAGGACATACGGAGATTACCCCTGCCGTGACCAAGCCGGTGATCGTTTCTACAGCCATCGGCAGAGGCGAAAAATGGGCTTCTCAGCATTCCGAAAACATGAGGCCGGGGGATTACATCATGATAACCAAGTCCGCCGGTCTGGAGGGCTCGGGGATCATTGCCTGTGACTTTGAGGACCAGCTGAAAGAAGTGCTGACCCAGGAAGAAATTGAGAAAGCCAAGAGCCTGCTGGGTCAGGTCAGTGTTGTAAAGGAAGGCGTGGCAGCCGGCGAAGTGGGTACCCACGGCATGCACGATGTGACCGAAGGCGGAGTGCTGGGCGCTGTCTGGGAAATGTGCCAGATCGCGGGTACCGGCGCTGAGCTTTGGGTGGACCAGGTTCCGGTGGAGCCGGTGACCAGGAAGATCTGCGATTACTTTGACATTGATTATCTGCGGCTGATCTCCAGCGGCTGCATGATTATCATGGTGGCTCCCGACAAAAAGGAAGAGATGGAAAAGGCAATGGCCGCAGCGGGCGTTGCAGCCTCTTACATAGGTGTCATCAAGGATTCCTCCGCGGGCATCTGCATGAATATTAAGGATGAACTTATTGAGATCGCGCCGCCGGCCAGCGATGAGCTATATAAGGTGGTTGGCGAACAGGAATAAGCGTTATTTGTCCGGGGTGGATTCATGAGAAAGCTGCCTGAAAAAATGCGTAGCTGTGATGGCGGATTTGGAAAAACTGCGTTTTGTGTTCCGTACCATGGTTTCTGCGGCAGAACGGAACATAAAATAAATTTGTTTAAGCTTGCAAAAGCATTAAATTGCTCTAAAACTGTGGATTACATAGATAAATTTGCACTTTTGCTTCCGAAAATGCTGCGAATTGTCTGGATGCTTCGAACAATTTGAGAAAAGTGTGTTCACAGAATTGACGCAGAGTGCCATTTGGAACATAAATCAGCATATTCCTATTTTCCTGAGTCCTGGGATGGATTTTATCTGTGCAATTTAGATTTATATGTAAGCCGTAAGCCTATAGAAAGAAATCCTTGACTAAAGGTAATAAAAATAATATAATTGATAAGCATGAAATTGCCCTTTGATAGCTCCGTCTGGTATGGTTGGGGTCCTGCGCAATAAGACTCCGTGAACCTTGTCAGGTCCGGAAGGAAGCAGCAATAAGCGGAAGCTCTTATGTGCCGCAGATCAGCCTTTGCTAACGCCTTGCGGAGCTTTCAAAGGGCAATTTGTTTTAATTTGAGTGAGGATGAATATGTATACTGCACTATACAGGGCCTACAGACCGGAGGTCTTTGAAGAGATCCTGGGTCAGGGCCATATCATTAAAATATTAAAAAATCAGCTGGCTTCCGATTCGGTGAGCCACGCTTATTTATTCTGCGGGACAAGGGGCACCGGCAAGACGACTACGGCCAGAATTCTGGCAAAGGGCGTCAACTGCACTGCGGACGGAGAGCGTCCCTGCGGTGTCTGCGCCAATTGCACGGCAATAAAAGAAGGCACCTTCATGGACGTGATCGAAATTGACGCGGCTTCCAATAACGGCGTGGAAAACATCCGTGAACTGAGGGAAAGTGTCAAATACCCGCCGGCAGTGGGCAGAAAAAAGGTGTACATCGTAGACGAGGTACATATGCTATCCACAGGAGCCTTCAACGCTTTACTGAAAACGCTGGAAGAGCCGCCGGAAAACGTCATGTTCATACTGGCAACCACGGAGCCCCAGAAGCTGCCTGCTACCATCCTTTCCAGATGTATGCGGCTGGATTTCAAGAGGGTGCCGGAGGAGACCCTGGTGCGGGGCATGGATGATATCTGCGCGCAGAAGGGGATCGAGGTTTCTCAGGGAGCCCTGCGACTGATCGCGGCCAATGCCGACGGATCGGTGCGCGATGGCCTGAGCATACTGGATCAGTGTATTTCCGGGGGACAGACCAGAGTGGAGAGAGAAGACATCCTCGATTTTCTGGGAACTGCCGGAGAAGAAATTTTTCTGGAGCTTACCGACAAGATTACCCTGAGGCAGCCCCAGGAAGCGCTTTTGCTTTTGGAACAGATTCTGGCGGATGGAAAGGATGTAAGGCAGTTTATGAAGGACTGGCTTTCCCACTACCGAAATCTGCTTATCACAAAATTTATTAAAAACCCGGAGGACATGCTCAATCTTTCTCCGGAAAATGTAGATCGGATCCGCCGCCAGAGCGACAGCCTGGACCTGGCGGATATCAACAATGCAATTATCGAGCTGTCCCGAACCATGTCAGAGGCCAAGTGGTCTACGCAGCCGAGAATTCTGCTGGAACTGTGCATGGTGAAGATGGCTACGGACCTGATCGACCCGGGCAGCGCGGCACCCAGAGCAGGCTCAGGAACAGTGCCCAGAGCGGCATCAAGAGCTGCGTCCGGAGCGGCCACAGGAGTAGGATCAGGAGCGGCGTCAGTGTCCAAGAGGAATTCGGCTCAAGCGCAAAAGGAGACATCCGCAGAAGCCGGAAATCCCGCAGAGCCGTCGCAGAACCAGTCGGAGGCGGAGGAAGAGCCGGCTCCGGAAAAGAGCTATGACTACGATAGCCTGTGGCATGCCATTTTTGAAGAAGCTGAAGCTTCGCGAGGCAGCTTTAACTTAATCCGCAGCGGCACAAGGCTGACTGAAATGACCGATGAAATATTCACAGTCGTTGCCTCCAACGCAGCCGTAGGCGGATATGTGGAAAACAACCGGCAGGTTCTGGAGGACCTGATGGAAAAACATACAGGCAGGAGAAGAGGGCTGCGCTGTGAGCTGGAGGGCGAGGACTGCGCTCCGAAGGCGAGCGACGCGGAGCGTCTTGCCAAAATAGCGGAAAGCAAACTCGGATTGAACATTGAGATTGAATAGGAGGATAAAATGGGAAAAGGTATGAGAGCCGGCAAAAAACCGAAAGCCGGCGGTATGGGAAATATGCAGAAGCAAATGCAGCAGATGCAGGCTATGCAGCGCAAGATGGATGAGCTGCAGGGTGAAATCGACCAGATGGAGACGACAGCCACATCTGGCGGCGGCGCGGTAACTGTCACAGTGACCGGCAAGAAGGAGATTAAATCCATTGAGATCAAACCGGAAGTGGTAGACCCTGACGATATTGAAATGCTGCAGGATCTGATTCTGGTCGCTTCCAACGAGGCGCTGAGACAGATGGAAGAAATCTCGCAGAACGAGATGAACAAGCTGACCGGAAGTTTGGGGATTCCGGGGCTGTAGACTATGAAATACTACGCCAAACCGCTGAGCAAACTGATCAGCGAACTATCCAGGCTGCCGGGCATTGGTGGAAAGACTGCCCAGCGGCTGGCTTTTCATATTCTTTCGATGGAAGAAAAAGAGGCCCTTGCTTTGGCAGAGGCCATTACCGAAGCGAAAAAAAACATGAAATACTGTTCGGTGTGCGGTAACCTGACCGATACGGACCCTTGCGCAATCTGCTCGGACCCGTCCAGGGACCGCAGCGTTATTTGCGTTGTGGAAACCCCCAGAGATGTGGTGGCTATGGAACGGATCAAGGAGTACGGCGGTCTGTACCATGTGCTCCACGGAGCCATTTCCCCCATGGAAGGCATCGGCCCGGAAGACATCAACCTCAAGCAGCTGATCGTGCGGCTCCAGCAGGAGGATGTAAAGGAGATTATTTTAGCGACCAACCCCAACATAGAAGGGGAGGCAACTGCTATGTACGTCGCAAGGCTGGTCAAACCCTCCGGGATCAAAGTTTCCAGAATCGCCCATGGCGTACCGGTAGGCGGAGATTTGGAATACGCGGACGAGATTACGCTTCTCAAAGCCATGGAAGGCCGCAGAGAATTGTAAGGAATTATCTGAAAACAAGAAAGATCATTGGACCCGTTGCTGAGAACGGGTCTTTTTTTAATGCTTTTCGCATAGCCTGTTACATAAGAAACAGTAGACAAAGGTTAAGGAGGGTATTATGAGCTTTGGATTGGAAGCCGGCATCTTTGTGGCCTATGCAGCGGGGCTTTTTTTGATTTACATATTGGGGAAACTGCTGATCGTGCCCCTCAAATGGGCAGGAAGAATGCTCATCAGCAGTATGATAGGGGCTGTGCTTATAATTTTAATAAATATTTTGGGAGGGAAGTGGGGCCTTTTCGTGCCGTTGAATCCTCTAAGCGCTGTAATCATAGGGATTCTTGGCGTTCCGGGAGCCATTGGGCTGCTGTTGTTTTTTAATTTATAATGTTGCATAAATATAAACAAAATTGGTAGCGGCTTTATTGATATAAGTGCCAGCCAAATCGGAAAATTCAAAAAAAGGGGCATTTTTTTCTCGAAAATGATACAAGAAAAAATCAATTTCGAGAAAATTCTCATAAATATTGACATTTTAGCACGAATATGAAAAAATAGAGCAGTCCATTAAGTAACTGAAAATTTCGAATTGCCTTTTACCCTTGGAAAGGCAGGGCCTGCTGGGAAAAATGGACAATCTAATCATATTCATATATTGTATATGTGAGAAGGAGGCAAAAATGTCAGAAGAAAAAAATGTTGTTGAACAACAGGGTGAAAGCCAGGAACTTAAACGTGGTATTAAGGGCTGGCAGGTTGCATTCATCGGGCTGGGTGGTGTAATCGGTTCCTGTTACTTCCTGGGGCTGGGTCTTTGTATAGGAGATATGGGACCCGCGGTATTCGTCGCATTTGCGGTGGTTGGACTTATTGTATACGGACTTATGATTGCTTATGCTGAATTATTGGTCAACCTTCCGCGAAAAGGTTCGTTTGTAGCCTATACCAACGAATTTTTGGGCGACACCATATCGACAGGTATGGGTTGGGCATTCTGGTTTAACTGGGTGTGCTATGTACCGTCGGAGGCCATTGCGGTTGCTACGGTTCTGCAGGATCTGACAGGATCCAAGAGCAGCGTTTCCTATGTAGCGTTCGCAGTAGGCGCCCTGGCAGCATTGACCATCATCAATCTTTGCGCGGTTGATATCTTCGCAAAGATCGAGTCAGGACTTGCTATCACAAAAGTCTGTGTAATTATCTTATTTATCGTTTTGGCCTTTGGAATCTGGGTTGGCCTGTGGGGCAGCGAAGGATTCCTGGGAGCGACCGTGAACTTCGGAGACGCAGATGTAAGCTTCATGTCACAGCTCTTCCCGAAAGGCGCTGGAATTGTACTTACATCCATGGTTGTTGTACTGGTTACTTTCCAGGGAACGGAAATCGTTGGACTTACTGCCGCAGAAGCAGAAAATCCGGACGAATCCCTTCCGAAGGCCTGCAAGAGCGTTACATATCGTATCGTTGGACTCTACATGGTACCGATTCTGCTGGTAGTACTGGTATTCCCATGGAGCCTGGGTACGGACGCTACACCGATTTTCTCGGATGTTCTGAAAATGTATAACCTTAACGGATTTGCTCTGATCATGAGTGCGGTCGTACTGGTAGCTGCTTTCAGCTGTGCCAATACTGGTTTCTACGGAACAGTTCGCTGCATGTTCGGTCTTTCCATCGAAGGCCTTGCTCCGAAATTCCTGGGCAAGCTGAATAAGAGCGCAAATCCAAAGAATTCTGTACTCTTTACACTGGCGTTCATGTGGATCGTGCTAATTATTGGTCTGGTTTCCCAGATCACAGGCGCGCTGGAAAGTCTGTATGGAAGTCTGCTTTCCATGTCCGGCTTCACCGGAACTCTGGCTTGGATCGGAATCATCGCATCGCAGATTCTCTTTAGAAGACGTCTCAAGAAGAGAGGCTATGATCCTGAAACCTGCCTGAGAGCAAAAGTGAAAAAGTCTCAGTCATGGATTCCGTGGTTCGCGATGATCGCACAGTTCATCTGCCTGGTAATGCTGGCCTTCGGCGAAGGACAGCTGCCAATCTTCATTTTGGCATGTTCGGCTGTAGTCGTTCCGATGATCGTTCGTGTTATCGCTAAGAAAACAGGACACGTTCGCGATATCAACGCACTGGGCAACGGAGAGAAAACATTT
Organism: Anaerovorax odorimutans; assembly: GCF_024459955.1. GTDB lineage: Bacteria > Bacillota > Clostridia > Peptostreptococcales > Anaerovoracaceae > Hominibacterium > Hominibacterium odorimutans_A. Next base: position 440,585 of record NZ_JANFXK010000001.1, on the reverse strand, counting down.
GATGAAACTTTCCCGGATCTTACAAAGTAAATTTACAATCGCATACAAACTAATCCAAGGGAAATAGAAAAAAAGGCCGGTTCGTTCAAAAAGAGCGAGCCGGTCTTTTTGTGGAGAAAAAAGGAGGAAAAGCTCTTTTGATGGGGAAACTTTTGTCTGCAATATCTCAACAATAAGAAGGCTAAAATTCAGAATTGAGAAATTTCTCAGAATCGTTGACAATGACTGATAAGTATGAAAAAATAGAAAAGTCCTAAAATACTGACAACTCCAACTCGGCTTTACCCTTGGAGAAGAGGAGGAACAGCCAGTTGAGGACAAATCTAATCATATTCTTTAATATGTGAGAAGGAGGCAAATATGTCAGAAGAGAAAAGAGCTGTACAGACAGCAGAAGAACCTCAAGAACTGAAAAGAGGGATTAAGGGCTGGCAGGTAGCGTTCATCGGTCTCGGCGGCGTTATCGGTTCCTGTTATTTCCTTGGTGTCGGCTGGTGTATCCAGGCTATGGGGCCTGCGGTATTCATCGCCTTCGCGGTAGTTGGTCTTATTGTTTATGGTCTTATGATTTCTTATGCGGAGTTATTGGTTAATTTACCGCGAAGCGGTTCCTTTGTAGCGTACACCAACGAATTTTTGGGTGAAACCATGTCAGTGGGCATGGGCTGGTCTTTCTGGTTCAACTGGGTATGCTATGTACCGTCGGAAGCCATCGCGGTGTCCTATGTGCTGCAGAGCCTGACCGGCAATAAGAGCGCTGTCGCTTATGTTGCTTTTGCGCTGGGGGCTTTGGCCGCATTGACCATTATCAATCTCTGCGCGGTTGATATCTTCGCGAAGATCGAGTCTGGTCTTGCGATCACCAAAGTTATTGTAATTATTCTATTCGCCCTCCTGGCCTTCGGTATCTGGGTAGGCCTGTGGGGAAATCCGCAGGGAGTTGTTCAGGGTGCTGTGGAAGACGGATTCAAGGGCATGGGCGTAAACTTCGGCGATGCAGAATTTATGGCAGACCTGTTCCCCAACGGCTTTGCGATCGTACTGACCTGCATGGTTGTTGTACTGGTTACCTTCCAGGGAACGGAAATCGTCGGTCTTGCGGCTGCTGAATCCCAGGATCCGGACAAATCCGTACCGAGAGCCTGCAAGAGCGTTACATACCGTATCGTCGGCCTTTACCTGGTGCCGATTCTGCTGGTAATCCTGGTTTATCCGACTGATCTGGGAACCGATGAAACTCCGATCTTTGCGGACATCATGCATGCTTACGGCATGGGGCCCTTTGGCTTCATTATGAGCGCGGTCGTATTGGTAGCGGCATTCAGCTGCGCCAACACTGGATTCTATGGCACAGTTAGATGTATGTATGGTCTTTCGGTTGAAGGGCTGGCTCCGAAGTTCCTGGGCAAGCTGAACAAGAGCGCCAACCCGAAGAACGCGGTACTCTTCACTTTACTGTTTATGTGGATCGTGCTGATTATCGGTCTGGTTTCCGAGCTGACCGGATTCTTATCTAATCTGTACACCAATCTGCTGTCCATGTCGGGTTTCACAGGAACCCTTGCGTGGGTAGGAATTATCGCTTCCCAGAAGCGGTTCAGAGTCAGACTTAAAAAGAGAGGTTATGAGCCGGATACCTGTCTGAGAGCGAGAGTCAGCAAGGGACAGTCGTGGGTTCCGTGGTTTGCGATGATCGCGCAGCTTTGCTGCCTGCTGCTGATGGCCTTTGCCGATCCGGAGATCACCGGCGGCGGCCCGATCGTATTTGCGGTAGCGTGTGCGGCTGTAGTTATTCCGATGATCGTACAGAAGATTACCAAAGCCATGGGCAAGACCAGAACCGTCAATTCTCTTGCCGCAGGCGAAAAGACCTTCGACGAAACCTTCCCGGATCTTACAAAATAGGTGGAAACTATTTACAAGGGAGTAAGATTTGAGAAAAAATATAACAAATTTGATATTAAAAGAGAACGGTTTTGCTGTTCTCTTTTAATTTGTTTCAATTTATTGATAATTCAAACAAAACGTGTATAATGGATTCTGTACTAATTCTATATTATTATGTTTTGAGGAGGTAAAGACATGAGTGAACAAAAAAGCACTGCAGCCATGGATGTTGGCGAACATGGGCTGAAAAAGCATGACATTAAAGTATCCACCGTGGTGTTCATGATTTTCTGTCTTGTTGCTGCCGGATGTTACGGAATCGAGGAAATGATTCCGGAGTGCGGCCCTGGTCTGACCATAGTTATGCTATGCGTCCTGCCGTTCGTATGGGGACTGCCTTTCGGCCTGGTTGCATCGGAACTGGGTTCCGTGAGACCGCAGGAAGGCGGCTACTACAAGTGGGTCCAGGAGGCTCTCGGTGAATTCTGGGGTTTCCAGGCAGGCTGGTGGAGAACGATTTCCATCTACATAGATAATACATCATATGTAATCTTGGCCGGAGGATATGCCGCGACCGTTTGGGATATGACTTGGACAACGGAATTCGCGCTTAAATTCGGTATGATTCTGATCTTTACGCTGATCAATATCAGAGGCGTAAAAGATGTAGGTATTGCGAGCACGATCTTATCTATTTTAGTAATGGTAGCCTTTGGTGTAGTTGCGATATGCGGATTCATCAACTGGGGAGGCGACGCGGAGACAGCGTCTACAATTTCCTTCCAGATGACAGCAGAGCCGGCCGAAGGTCTCGGCGACTGGTTCTTCTATATAGCAGGAGGTATTTCCATCGGTATGTGGATGTACTCCGGGTATGAGTCGATGTCAACCATAGCGGGAGAGGTTTCCAATCCTCAGGTTATTCCGAAAGGTACGCTGATAACCATTCCGCTGATCATGGCCGTATATATTCTGCCGACCACGGCAGGTCTCGGTTCTCTGGGAAACTGGGAAAATTGGGGAACGGAAGGCGATGCCGTAGGATATGCGGAGGTTGTTGCTCACTTCTGGGGTCCTGTGTTCGGTGTCATCTTTGCGATTGTTGCCATATTGGCCCAATGTTCAATCTATAATACTTATATCGCATCGGGTTCGAGAGGGTTCTTTGCGCTGGCCGACGACTATCTCGCTCCTCCGGTAATGGTAAAATGCGACAAGAAGTATGGTGTTCCCTATGTGGCAGTGCTGTCCGTAGGAATTTTCAACCTGATCTTCTGTATGTTCCCGTTCGGGTTTATCATTATTCTGGATGTAGCGCTGTTGATGGCTTCTTATATACTGGTATACATTTCGGCGATGGTTCTCAGAAGAAGAATTCCAAAAGAAGAATATGTGTTCCGGATTCCGGGAGGCAACGGTCTGCTGGCCCTGATCTGCATAGTTCCAATCTGTGTGGCGATATTTGCCAACTTTGTTAACGGCTCAGATTACTATTTGGGCGGAATGATCGGTATTATAACGGGTCCGATCCTGTACTTCATCTGGAGAAGAAGATATGGTGGTCTTACCAGGAAAGATCCGGAACGTTACCCGAAGAACGAGAAGACGGGCCTTGCCGTAGGGGATACAAGGAAGATAGCCTTCCTGTTCCTGGTTATGAGTATTATGAACGGTATTGCTCTGCTGTTCGAGCCTTGGTATGAAGGCTGGGGTACGGAGGATGCCTGGGAGTCCGGCGACTACTTTGACGGTGTCCTGGAAGGCGCGGATGTAAATGCGATCGTTGGAACGATTCAGGTTGGACTGGGTATTCTGACAGCGGTTTGCGCAGTGGCGTGCATCGTATTCTTCATCCTTTCCAAGAAGGTCGAACCACAGAAAGAAAACTAAAACTTGTGATTTAATTATCAGGAGCGCCCGGGCTGATTAGCTACGGGCGCTCTTTTCGTTTTTGGGGCGCAATCTCAAAAAAGAGACTCCCGGATATTGGAACGTCTTATTTAGCTGGTGAAGATATCATAAAAAGGCAATCTTTAGGGAATCTTTAAAGTGAGAATGTATACAGAATCCAAGGTAATTTCTTTCATAGTCCGTCAAAAAATTGTCTTTTTTTTGAGACTTTTTTGCGCAAAAATTACAAACCCATGAAATTCAACGATTACAGCCGTTAGACCGAAGTTTTCAGAACATTGAAAATATAATTGAACCGCTTGTTATTAAATATATATATAGGTATAATGAGGTGTGAGAAATTGGCACTCATAAAAGTTTTATTTATTAGGAGGATAAAATGGGCACTATATTTTTTCTAATCTTGTTTCCATTAGTTGTGGCCTTTGTTCTTTTAGTAGTTAAAGCTGACGCAGCAAGAGGTGTGATCGTTAAGCTGGCGGCACTGGTTATCGCAGCCGCTTCCATCTACCTCGCAGTACAGTATTTCCAAGGCGGTGATCGTTACTTCGATTTTAGTAACGAAAACGTCAATTACGTTCTAATGGTAATTGAAGTATGTCTGGCGGTGTATATTGTCATCACCGGCATCAAGCACAAGAAATACCTGGCATCAGTTTTTGCAATCATCCAGACTCCGGTCATGGTATGGTTCGAACTTACTGAAGGACATCACATTGAAGTGGCGCATAATCTGTATTACGATCGCCTTTCTGTGATTATGGTACTCATCATTGGAATTATCGGAAGCTTAATCACTGTGTACGCTTTAGGCTACATGAAAGACTTCCAGCATCACCATGCAGGTGAGAAAGACAGAAGACCTTGGTTCTTCTTCGTTATGTTCCTTTTCCTGGGGGCTATGTTCGGACTGGTAATGTCCAACAACCTGACCTGGGTGTACTTCTTCTGGGAGATCACGAGCTTATGTTCCTTCTTCCTCATCGGATACACCAAGACAGGAGAGGCGACCAACAATGCGTTCCGCGCCCTGATCATGAACCTTCTGGGCGGTATGGGCTTCGCGACGGCAATCCTCATTTTAGGATTTGTTTATCAGACTTTAGAGCTGAGCACGATGATTACATACGGAATGATGTACTCCGGTATCATGGCGATCCCGGCGGCATTCCTGGCTTTCGCGGGAATCACCAAGGCGGCTCAGATGCCGTTCAACAGCTGGTTGCTCGGCGCTATGGTAGCACCGACACCTACTTCCGCGCTGCTCCATTCATCAACAATGGTTAAAGCTGGCGTATTCCTGATTATCAAACTGGCTCCTTGCCTGGGAATGGGCAACTTTGCCGGACTGATGACCATGACGGTAGGCGGAGTAACGTTCCTGATGGCATCCTTTGCGGCAATCTCGCAGAGCAACGCCAAGAAAGTTCTGGCTTACTCCACAATTGCGAACCTGGGACTGATCGTAACCTGCGGAGGCATCGGAACAGCCGGTGCGGTATGGGCAGGTATCATGCTGATCATATTCCACGCGATTACCAAGTCCTTACTGTTCCTGTGCGTAGGTACTGCTGAGCACAACATCGGCAGCAGAAACATCGAAGACATGGACGGATTATTCGGCAGAATGCCTCGTTTGGCAGCATTCATGATGATCGGTATCGCTGGCATGTTCCTGGCGCCTTTCGGAATGCTGATCTCAAAATGGGCATCCATGACAGCTTTCGTAGATTCCGGAAATCTGATCCTGGTGGGAATTATCTGCTTCGGAAGTGCGGCAACGGCCTTCTACTGGACAAAATGGCTGGGAAAATTATCGGCCATCGTAGCTGGCACAGAAAATATTCAACAGAATGTACATAAAGAAGAGTGGTTTGTTCACGCCACACTGGTAGTGCTGACAATCGTAGCCTGCCTGGCGTTCCCGCTCATCTCCAGCACTACGCTCGTTCCGTACCTGGAAGGCGTGTTCGGAGGACTTTCTTCCATGGCATTATCAGCGGACAACATGATTATCATGGTTGTTATGGTAGCGGTTGTTCTGCTTCTGGTCGCTTTCTTCTTCGGAAAGACCAAGAAGAAAATCGTACCAATCTATATGTCGGGTGTTAACGAGGGAGACAACCTGCAGTTCCATGGTTCCATGGACAAACCGGTATCCGCTTCCCTGAGAAACTGGCACATGGAAAAATATTTCGGCGAAATTAAGATGAACGTTATCGGATGCGTAATAACCTCAGCGGTTATTATCATCGGACTGGGCCTGATGATCGGTTCGCTGGTTGCAATCATGACAGGAGGTGCTGCTTAAAATGATTAAGATAATAATATTTGTAGTTGCATATCTTGTTCTTGCGCCGCTCGTTGGGGGATTCCTCGCGGGTATCGACCGTATCATTTCGGCAAGAATGCAGGGCAGAGTCGGCCCTCCGGTCCTTCAGCCGTTCTACGACGTATTTAAGCTGAGGGAAAAAGAAGCGATCACAGTTAATAAAGTCCAGGACTTCTATGTAACTTGCTTCTTTATCTTCGTACTGGTTACAGGCTGTTTCTTCTTCGCAGGCGGAGATTTACTGCTGGTAATCTTTACACTGACTTTGGCAAGCGTATTCCTCATCGTGGCAGCCTTTTCATCCAACTCACCCTACTCACAGGTGGGAGCGGAAAGAGAACTGCTGCAGATGCTGGCTTATGAGCCAATGGTACTTTTAACAGCGATTGGATTCTACATCTATACCGGAAGCTTTGAGGTTCGTCAGATCCTTTCCGGCGATGCGATGGCCTTCCTGCCGCTGATCGGAGTATTCTTCGGCTTCATATTTATTCTGACTATCAAGTTCAGAAAATCGCCTTTCGACCTCTCCATGTCGCACCATGCGCATCAGGAGCTGGTAAAAGGTCTGGTTACGGAATTTTCGGGAAAGACGATGGCTCTTATCGAGGTGGCTCACTGGTATGAGAACATTTTCCTTCTGGGCTTCGTGTTCCTCTTCTTTGCCAACGGCACAATCTGGGGAACCGTGATCGGCGTAGTCGTTTGTCTGGCCGCTTACTTCCTGGAAGTTCTGATCGATAACTGTTTCGCAAGAATGAAATGGCAGGTTGCTCTCAATTCAGCGTGGATCGTAGCGCTGGTACTGGGAATGATCAACCTATTCATCGTATATTTAGTATAAGGAGGTGTAGAGATGTCATATGTAACAAAATCACCATGGGTCATCCATTATGACGGTTCCAGCTGCAACGGATGCGACATAGAAGTACTGGCATGCCTTACACCTATGTACGACGTTGAGCGGTTCGGTATTATCAATACCGGAAACCCAAAGCACGCGGATGTATTCCTGGTGACTGGTTCTGTAAATGAACAGAATAAAGAAGTTGTAAAACAGATTTATTCACAGATGCCGGAACCGAAAGTTGTAGTAGCGATCGGCATCTGCGCCAACAACGGCGGTATTTTCAAAGAATGTTATAACATTTTAGGCGGTGTGGACACCGTGATCCCTGTGGACGTATACGTTCCGGGATGCGCGGCAAGACCGGAAGCTATCATTGACGGCGTTGTAAAAGGCCTGGGCGTTCTTCAGGAAAAGAGAAACGCTATGGACGGAAATACAGCGGCTCCGGCACCTGCGGAAAAGGAGGAAGCTTAAATGAGATCATATAAAGAACAGATTATTGAGCCCGTTGCAGCTTCTGATCTTTTGCCTACGGTCAGAAACATGAAAGCCGAAGGCTATAGAATGCTGCAAATCTGCGCCACAAAGGTTTCCGAAGGATTCGAAATTTTATATTCCTTCGATAAGGATCACGAGCTCACCAATCTGAGAGTAACGATCCCGGAAGAAGAGGAAGTGCAGAGCGTTACCGGCGAATACTGGGGCGCGTTCATCTATGAGAACGAAATGCACGATCTCTTTGGAATCAAGATTGTAAATAACGAATTGGACTATGGCGGACATTTCTTCAAGGTGGCTGAACCTACTCCATGGAATCCAAAGAACTAAGAAAGGAAGAAAGATATGGGTAAAAGAACGATTATTCCTTTCGGACCGCAGCATCCGGTGCTTCCGGAACCGGTTCATCTCGACCTGGTGCTTGAAGATGAAGTGGTAGTAGAAGCGATTCCTTCTATTGGATTTATACATAGAGGACTGGAAAAGCTGGTGGAAAAAAAGGAATATACCGAAATGGTATATGTTATAGAGAGAATCTGCGGTATCTGCAGTTTTGGACACGGATGGGGCTACTGCGCATCTGTGGAAGGAGCTATGGATGTTGAGATTCCGGAAAGAGCGGAATACCTGAGAACCATCTGGCACGAGCTGTCCAGACTTCACAGCCATATGCTGTGGCTGGGACTTCTGGCCGACGCTTTCGCGTTCGACAGCCTGTTCATGCACTGCTGGAAGCTCAGAGAAACGATTCTCGATATTTTTGAAAAGACAACTGGCGGCCGGGTTATTTTCTCGGTTTGCAAAGTCGGCGGTCTGAGAAAAGACATCGACAACGAAACACTCAAAGAGATCGTTGATACGCTTAAAGGACTCAAAAAAGAAATTAAAGAACTGACAGATGTATTCATCACGGATACCTCTGTTAAAAACAGACTGTGCGGCGTTGGCGTCCTGTCCAAGCAGGATGCGATCGACCTGAGCGCTACAGGCCCGGTGGCAAGAGGGTCCGGACTGGTTCAGGATTTGAGACTGAACGGACCGGGAGTATATCACAAGCTGAACTTCGAGCCGGTTGTAGAAGAAGGCGGCGACTGCTACGCAAGATGTAAAGTAAGAATCGGAGAAGTTTTCCAGTCCATCGACCTGATCGAGCAGGCTGTTTCACAGATTCCGGACGGACCGATCGATGTACCGGTTAAAGGAAATGTGAAAGGCGAGTTCGCAGTAAGACTGGAACAGCCAAGAGGCGAAGCGTTCTACTACGCCAAAGGCGCGGATTCCAAGTTCCTGGAAAGAATGAGAGTCAGAACTCCGACCAACATGAATATTCCTGCGCTGGTTAAGATGCTGCAGGGATGTGACCTGGCCGACGTACCGATTCTGATATTAACTATCGACCCTTGCATCAGCTGTACAGAAAGGTAGGTGAGAGTAATGGCAACTTTTAGAATTGGAAAAGTAGTATTAAGAAGCTTGTTCAAAAAGCCCGCGACTCTCATGTACCCGGTAGTGCCGAGAGAGTGGCAGGAGCGGACAAGGGGACACATTGACATTCGTAAAGAGGACTGTATTGTCTGCGGTATCTGTGCGAAAAAGTGCCCTGCAAATGCGATTACAGTAGATAGAAATAAACGTACATGGACGATTGAAAGAATGCAGTGCATCCAGTGTAACTGCTGTGTTGAGGCTTGTCCAAAGACTTGCCTGATCATGGAAAATCAGTATACGGAGCCGGGACCGGAAAAGGTTGTGGATACCTTCGAAATTCCCAAGCCGGAGAAAGCCGCGCCCAACAAGGGCAAAGCTGATGGCGGAGCTGCTGATGGTGAGCTGACCTGCAATCTGGATGAATGTATCTATTGCGGACTTTGCTCAAAGAATTGTCCGTGCGACGCGCTGACGGTAGACAGAAAAGAAAAAGTCTGGAAAGTGGATACGGACGCCTGCGTAAGCTGCGGAGCCTGCGTAGAAAAATGTCCGAAGAAGTGTCTGTCCCTGGGCGGTGCGGACGCGCCGGCAGCTGAGGCAGACAAGAAGGCTGAAAAACCAAAGGAAGCTGAGTACAGCTGTCCGGAGGACGAAGCCGGTCTGAGATGCAAAATCAGCGATTGTATTTATTGCGGACTTTGCGGAAAGGCCTGCCCGGTTGAAGCCCTGACCATTGACAGAAAAGAAAAAGTCTGGAAAGTCGACAAGGAAGCCTGTGTTACATGCGAAGCGTGTGTAAGTCAGTGCCCGAAGGACTGTCTGGAAGTTATTTAGAAAAAAGCAGATTGAGCGGCTGACTGGTTCGGCCGCTCTTTTAGTGGGGAAGGATTTGAGAAAATGGAAAAAAAGCAATACTTGGAACTGATTCGAAAGCGGCTTTCCGCTAACTTTGAAATTGAGGCGCCGGCGATTGACGAGGGCGAAGAATTTCTGATGATCGCCCGCTATCACCAGATTTCCGGCCGGCTCTTTCTGACAAAGAAAGATATTATTGATAAATATGAGACTTTTGAGACATGCTACATGAAAGAGATCTTGCAGCCCACGCTTTCCGATATTGAAGCCTTTTTTTCCTGGCTGACGAAAAAAGCGGAAAAAATCCAGCCCGGAAAAGACCATTTCTATACGGATATAACCGGGATTCTGGTCAGCGATCATATGCCGGATGGCACTGCCGGACTGCTGAGAGGGTTAAACTTTCAAAAGTCATTTTTGCTCTTTTTTCGTGGATATTTGAAAATCCGCCTGATTTGTGTTGACTTGGGTGATGGAAACGTGTATACCAATAAACTGGGAAAAGAAATTAAGAGGGTTTATCAGTGGCAAAACGCCTAGACAAATGATTTTGAGGAGACAGATATGAATGCAGCGTTATTGTTAATTATTGGGATCGTGTTATTTTTAGTCGCGTATGCGACTTACGGCAGGTTTCTTGCCAAGAAATGGGGAATTGATGCCAGAAGGTCAACGCCGGCCCATACTCTGAGGGATGATGTGGATTACTGTCCGGCGGACGCCAAAGTGATTCTGGGTCATCATTTTTCATCCATCGCGGGAGCAGGCCCTATCACCGGTCCGATTCAGGCGATTATTTTCGGGTGGCTGCCGGTTTATCTCTGGGTAGTGATCGGGAGCATTTTTTTCGGAGGAGTCCATGACTTTGGCTCCATTTTCGCTTCCCTGCGCCATGACGGCAAGTCCATCGGTGAGGTGGTGCGTCAGAATATCGGGCAGACGGGAAAGCTTTTGTTCAACCTTTTTTCCTGGCTGGCGCTGGTTCTGGTGGTGGCTGCCTTTGCGGATATCTGCGCGGGGACCTTTGCCTATGATCCGGCCAACCCGGACAATCTGACAGGGGCCATGGCCGGTACGGCCTCGGTGCTTTTCATTGCTTTAGCGGTGTTGTTCGGAATTTTCGTCTATCGGAAGAACGCCAATATTGCGGTCTCTACAGTAATTGGAGTGGCTGCTCTGTTTGTATGTATCTGGGTGGGATACACCTTCCCCGTACTTACCTTATCCAAGACCGCGTGGATCGTCATTGTGCTGGTTTATATTGTCATAGCGTCGGTTATGCCTGTATGGATTCTTCTCCAGCCGCGGGACTATTTGTGCTCGTTTTTGCTCTATGCGCTCCTGATCGGCGCTGTTGCGGGAATTTTTATCAAACATCCCAACCTGGAGCTGGACGCGTTCACATCCTTTGCGGTCAGTGACGGAACCTCGATACAGTATCTTTTCCCGATTCTGTTTATCACCGTCGCCTGCGGGGCGATTTCCGGCTTCCACTCCCTGGTGGGTTCGGGCACCACATCAAAACAAATCAACAAGGAGTCGGATGCCAAACTGATCGGCTACGGCGCCATGCTCATTGAAGGGGTGGTGGCAATCGTGACGATTATCGCAGTGGCATATACGGCGGTGCAGGTTGACGGGACTCCGGCAGTCCGCTTTGCCGCCGGCGTGGCGACCTTTATGTCAGGATTCGGGCTGCCGATGAAAGTGGGAACCGTATTTATTATTCTTTCCTTCTCCGCCTTTGCGCTGACATCTTTGGATACGGCCACGAGAATCGCCAGGTATATGTTCCAGGAACTAATGGGAAAGGGAGAAAAAGAGGATCAGCCCCAATTTCAGAGATTTCTGCAGAAACCGATCGTGGGGACTGTGGTTACAGTGGGGTGCGCCGCTTTACTGATGCTCTATGGCTATGAAAAAATCTGGCCGATTTTCGGGGCCTCCAACCAGTTGCTTGCCGGGCTGGCCTTATTGGCGCTGACCGCCTGGTTTGCAAGAACAGGCAGAATCAAGCTGCCGACAGCGATTCCCATGGTAATCATGTTTGCGGTAACCCTTACTGCGCTGGTTATGCTTGCCAGGAACTTCTTCGGTGCGGGAAATTTCCTGATGGGAGGGGTCGCGTCAGTTCTGTTCATCTTAGCCATTGTACTGATCCTGACTACCATAAAATCGCTGAAAAAAGAGGCGCGTCTGTAAAATTAGTGCGCTGTAAATCCGAAATAAATACTGGAGTGAGGGCCCTCTTACGCGTACAATCTTTGGATTTACGCGCGGGAGGGCCCCTTTTTATATCCTGAAAGCCGTTGACAGTGATTGTTGTCAGTGATATGATTGAATGACAAAAATAATTGTCATTTTGTAAATGAAACTGGTCAAAAGAAAGAGAGGGGCCGCAATGCCGCTGAGAAACAGGCTAAAAGAATACAGAGCCAGGCTCAATATTAATCAGCAGGACTTCGGCAGACTGGTGGGGACTTCCCGTCAGACCATCAGTCTGATTGAACGGGGCGACTATTCCCCTTCCGTTACTTTGGCGCTGAAGATCGCCAAAGCGCTCGATGCGCGGGTGGAAGACGTGTTTGTCTATGAGGAGGGGGAGCATGAAGAATAATCGGATCAGAAAAGAAAACGGGGGACTTATTTTTATTGGAATTGTAACCCTTTTATGTGTGATCGCGATTCTGGGGATCTTTGCGGTTTTGCTTTATTTTGAAGTGAGCGGCAGCCTGGCTGATTTTCAAAGAGGGGAGCTGAGGAAGTCCGTCAATTTGCTGACGTGGATCATGATCGGCATTGATCTGGCAGCTTGCGCGACAGGATGGCTTTTTCGCTTTGAAAGTGAAGACGCCGGAAAACAAGAAAAGACCTCGCGGCTCAATGACCCTGAGAAGATAGAAGATGGGCTGGAAACAGCGGACTATCTACTGGAACTGTTTATGATGCTGACATTTCTGTTTATAGGGATTCGCTTTTTCCTCTGCAGCGCTAGAAGCATCAGTGCGGGAATCTGGATGACAGTGCTGCTTTTGGCGATTCTGGCGGCATTGTGGTTTACGAAAAAAATGCTGGCAGGTCTCAGCACCAGGCCCAGGCTCAATCAAAAAGGGAACCTGCGGGATGAAAGGGTGATTCGTGAGAGGATGATCGCTTACAGAAGCGGATACAGGACCTTTAAAATGATGAATCGGGTCCTCGTGGGCGCCATGCTGCTTATCATGGTACTCAGCCGTTTTACAACGTCCCTTGCGACAGCGCTGTTTCTGGAGGCCGGAGCCGTGTGGGCAGTAATGAACGGACTGTTTCGCCTGGAACGGAGAAGACTGAGGAAAAAAGGCTGATCCCGGTCACTTGACGGCGCAAAAATAAAGGAATATAATAACATTATAAAAATAAAGCTGCGGCATGTACCGCAGTTTTAAAATGGAGAAAATCATGAAGCAAAAGATAAAGAGGAAGCAAAACAACAGTGCCAGGTGCATCGTCTGCGGCGATCAGAACAAAGCCAGCCTGGGCTGCCGCTTTTACGAACTGGAAAATGGAGAGATCGCAGCTACTTTCCGTTCGGAAGACTGGCACCAGAGCTATCCGGGCAGAATGCACGGTGGTATGGCCGCAGGAGTTTTGGACGAACTGATCGGACGGGCGGCCGCCCAGGGAAGCGACGATTTCTGGGGCGTGACAGTGGAGCTGCATATGAAGTACAAAAAACCGATTCCAACGGAAGCGGATTTGAAAGCTGTCGCCAGGGTCACCAAAAAAAACCGCAAGCTCTTTGAGGGCACTGGCGAGATCCTGCTGCCTGACGGTACGGTTGCGGTAGAGGCCTGGGGGAAATATATGATTCTGCCGCTTTCGAAGATCAGCGACGGAGGCTTTGCCGAGGAAGAGTGGTACCAGATTGAAGAAGACGACCCAAAAGAAATCGATCTTTAGAATTGGCAAAAATCTCTTGACATTGACGGGCCACTAATATACAATTATCAAGCGACTTTATGATGATAATTACAAACAGAGCTACATGAGGCTCTGAATTTTGAGTTAAACGGAGGACAATCAAGATGAGAGTTAAAGTAACATTAGCTTGCACGGAATGTAAGCAGAGAAACTACAATACAATCAAGAACAAGAAAAATGATCCTGATCGTATCGAATTCAAAAAATACTGTAAGTTCTGCAAGAAGCACACGATCCACAAAGAAACCAAATAAGGAGTAGTAATCATGGCAAAAAAGGACAAGGAAGTAAAACGAAAAGTTCCTGTAGCTCCTCCTAAGAAAAAAAGAGGCAGCCTGAAAGACTATTTCAAGGGTGTCAAACTGGAAATGAAGAAGGTAGTATGGCCGACAAAACAGGAGCTGGGCTCCTATACGGTGGTCGTACTAGTTACCTGTGCTGTCTTTGCTGTCGCTTTCTGGGCAATTGATACCGGATTTCTGGCAGTACTCAAAGGATTGCTTGGTATTACTATGTAATGAAGGATAAAAAGGACTGAAGGTATAATGGGAGAGAACGAAAAGGATACTATCATGGAAGAGAACCTTGCGGTGGAAGAGACTCCTGAGACGGAAGAAGCTGCTGAGGCGGTGATTCCTGAAGAAGAGACGATTCAGGAAGACGTACAGGACGAAACGGAAGAGATTCCGGCCGAAGAACCTCCGAAGAAAAAGCTCAACATTGAAGAGCTGGAGGGTCTCAGAGGCGACGGAGAGGCTAAGTGGTATGTAGTCCACACCTATTCCGGCCACGAGAACAAGGTAAAAGTGAATATTGAGAAGATCGTTGAAAATCGGGGAATGCAGGATCTGATCCTTGACGTTGTTGTGCCGACAGAAGACCGAGTGGAGATCAAAAATGGACAGCGTAAGATCAAAACCAGAAAAATGTTCCCTGGATACGTTATCGTAAAAATGATTGTTACCAACGAATCCTGGTACCTGGTGAGAAACACACAGGGCGTTACGGGTTTCGTAGGTCATGGCTCCGATCCGATCCCTCTTTCCACGGAAGAGGTAAGAAGAATGGGTATCGAAAAAATATACATCGATCTGGATGTGGAAGTGGGCGACAGTGTAAAGGTTATCAATGGACCATTCGAAAGCTTCATGGGAGTAGTAGAAGAGGTCAATATGGAAAAACAGACACTGAAGGCCAGAATCTCCATGTTCGGTCGAGATACACCTGTGGAGCTTGACTTCGCACAGGTAGATAAAATCTAAGAGAAAGGAGAAAAAACATGGCTAAGAAAGTTGAAGGTTATATCAAACTTCAGATCCCGGCCGGCAACGCAAACCCGGCACCTCCGGTAGGACCTGCTCTGGGTCAGCACGGCGTTAACATTATGGACTTCTGTAAACAGTTCAATGCCAAGACTCAGGACCAGCCAGGCATGATCATTCCTGTAGTAATCACAGTTTACGCGGACAGATCGTTTTCATTCATTTGCAAAACACCGCCTGCAGCAGTACTGCTGAAAAAGGCCGCAGGTCTCGATACTGCTTCCGGTGAGCCTAACAAGAAAAAGGTGGCTACACTGACAACAGCTCAGGTTGAAGAGATCGCAAAGACAAAGATGCCGGATCTTAACGCAGCAAATCTTGAATCAGCTACAGAGATGATCAAGGGAACTGCAAGAAGCATGGGAATCGTAGTAGAAGACTAAGAGAGTGGGAGGCCGAAAGGCCGTCAGTACCACAAGGAGGTTAAAAATGCCTAAAAGAGGTAAGAATTACAAAGAATCATTAAAAGCTTATGACAGACAGGCGGTATATGATGTACCGGAAGCGATGGACATCATCATCAAGACCGCTAAAGCCAAGTTTGATGAAACTGTTGAAGCGCACATCAGACTGGGCGTAGACGGAAGACACGCCGACCAGCAGGTTAGAGGCGCGATCGTACTGCCCCACGGAACAGGCAGAACAAAGAAAGTACTGGTATTCGCAAAAGGACCGAAGGCTACGGAAGCAGAGGCGGCAGGCGCTGACTTTGTAGGAGCTGAGGAAATGGCGCAGAGAATCCAGACAGAAAACTGGTTTGATTTCGACGTAGTAATCGCGACTCCGGACATGATGGGTGTCGTAGGACGTCTGGGTAAGATTTTAGGTCCTAAGGGCCTGATGCCAAACCCGAAATCCGGTACGGTTACCATGGACGTTGAAAAAGCGATCCAGGAAGTAAAAGCAGGTAAAGTTGAGTACCGTCTCGACAAGAGCAACATTATCCATACACCGATTGGAAAAGCTTCCTTCGGTAAGGAAAAACTGGCAGATAACTTCAATGCGCTGCTGGATGCTGTTATCAAGGCAAAACCTGCTGCAGCAAAAGGTCAGTACCTGAAGAGCGTAACGGTTGCTTCGAGTATGGGACCTGGAGTCAAAGTCAACGCACAGAAGCTTGGCTAAGACCGGAATTAAAATCTGAATAATAACCGTAGACAGCGGGGGCGAGTATTTCGGTACGAGCTTAATCATCCCGCCGAGGTACAATATAAATGAATGTATATTGGCCTTGGTTTGTCTTCACAGATCAAGGCTTTTCATTTACGGCGTACCGCAAACCAAATCTCAGGAAAGGAGAGAGACGTATGTCAAAAGAAGCATGGCAGGAAAAACAGGCCGTTATTGACGAGATCAAAGAAAAGCTGGAAAAAGCGCAGGCTGCCGTAGTCATCGACTACATGGGAATCACAGTTGCGCAGGCTGACGAAATGAGAAAAAAGCTTCGTGAGGCAGATGTGGACTATACCGTCTACAAGAACACGCTGGCAAAGAGAGCCATCGAAGGCACTAAATACGAATGCCTGGCCGATGCTCTTGCAGGACCCAGTGCGTTCGCCATCAGCTACGAAGATGCGACAGCACCGGCAAGAGTCATTAACGGAGTGATCGAAGAATACAAAAAAATGGAATTTAAAGCAGGTGTTATCGAAGGCGAATTTTTCGACGCGGAAGGCGTAAAGCAGATCGCGAAGATTCCGTCAAGAGAGAACCTGATCGCAAAGTTCATGGGAAGCGTTCAGTCCCCAATTGCCAACTTTGCACGTGTGCTTAACCAGATCGCAGAAAAAGGCGAAGGCGGCGAAGAAGCCGCACCGGCAGAAGCATAAATATATTTTAAATGTAAGTTTTATTACGAATCATCAAATAAATTTTAATTGGAGGTAAATTAGAATGGCAAAATTAACAACAGCTGAATTTATTGAAGCTATAAAAGAAATGTCCGTACTGGAATTAAACGAGCTTGTAAAAGCATGTGAAGAAGAATTTGGTGTATCCGCAGCGGCAGGCGTTGTAGTAGCGGCAGCTGACGGAGCGGCAGCAGGCGGAGCAGAAGAACAGACTGAATTCACAGTAGTTCTGGCAGAAGTTGGCGGCGAAAAGATCAAGGTTATCAAGGCTGTAAGAGAAATCACCGGTCTGGGCCTGAAGGAAGCCAAGGAGCTGGTAGACGGAGCTCCATCCAACGTGAAGGAAGGCGTAGAAAAGGCAGAAGCAGACGCACTGAAGGCTCAGCTGGAAGAAGTTGGCGCAACAGTAGAACTGAAATAAGTGAGGCTATTGACTTACTCCGGCAGGCGGGAACAGGATTCCCGCCTGCTTTTGCTTTTCGGTCGGCGGTGAGCGGCTCTAGCCGGCGGAAGTTAACGCTATTTATATTCGAAACACTGCAATTTGCCGGTGATGTCCATATAAATACGGCTTGCGGCGGCAAAAAATCGTTGGATATTGAGTATTTTGAGGCAAGTTTGAACAAACTTGTATACAAAATTTGCAATCTTTACAATTTGGGCCCGAAAGCAAAAGGCTAGAAATTTCCAAAAATATGTTGACAAATTGACATCGGGGTGATATCATATTAGACTGCCACGCAAATGTAATTTGTTAGAGATATAAGGAGTGATAAATATGCCAAAGCCAGTAAAATTAGGTAGAAAAGACCGTATGACATTTTCCAAGATCAATGAGGTCGCGGAAATGCCAAATCTGATCCAGATTCAAACGGATTCCTACGATTGGTTCATCAAAGAAGGCCTGCAGGAAGTCTTTGAGGACATATCCCCGATTAAGGATTATGCAGGAAATTTAGTGCTTGAATTTATCGATTATTCCTTAAACGACCCTCCAAAGTACGAACAGGAGGAATGTAAGGAACGCGACGTAACATACGCAGCTCCACTTAAAGTAAAAGTAAGACTGATAAATAAAGAAACAGGGGAAGTAAAAGAACAGGAAGTGTTCATGGGGGACTTCCCGCTGATGACCGAGAAAGGTACCTTCATTTATAACGGCGCCGAGCGAGTGGTGGTAACTCAGCTGGTGCGTTCACCGGGACCTTATTATGCGGTAGAAATAGACAAGTCGGGTAAAAATTTGTTCTCGACGACCATTATTCCAAACAGGGGGGCATGGCTTGAATACGAGACAGACAGCAACGAGATCATCTCGGTAAGAGTTGACCGTACGAGAAAACAGCCTGTCACTACACTCCTCAGGGCGCTTGGGATGGGCTCCGATCAGGAAATTATCGACACCTTCGGCGAAGATGCCAGACTCAGGAGAACCTTGGAAAAGGATGCTACTGACAGCTATGAAGAAGGATTAAAGGAAATCTATAAAAAGCTGAGACCGGGCGAACCTCCTACAGTGGAAAGTGCCGAGTCCCTGCTCAACTCATTGTTCTTTGACCCTAAGAGATATGACCTTGCCAAGGTAGGCAGATATAAATATAACAAAAAACTGGGACTGTTCAACCGTATCGCAGACCGGGTGGCCGCAGAAGACATAACGGATCCGAATACCGGTGAGATTTTAGTGGAAAAGGATCAGCGGATTGACGCGCAGATGGCTCGCCAGATCGAAAATGCCGGTGTCCACCATATCTTCGCATACGGAAACGATGAAGAGACGGTTACGAAAATAATCGGCAACCAGTTTGTTGACATCAGCGCTTATGTGGAATTTGACCTGTCGGATACCAAGATCCCCGACAAGGTTTATTACCCTGTGCTGATGGAAATCCTCAGCGAGAACGAAGGGAATGACGATGCGGCAATCAAGGAAGCCCTGGTTTCCAGAAAGCATGACCTTTCCCCGAAACATATCCTGATCGCGGATATCATCGCGTCCGTCAGCTATATCCTCAACCTGAATTACGGTATCGGAGAGACGGACGACATCGACCATCTGGGCAACAGAAGACTGAGAACTGTGGGAGAACTTTTGCAGAACCAGTTCCGCATCGGCCTTGCCAGAATGGAAAGAACCGTTAAGGAAAGAATGACTACGCAGGATATCGAGATCGCAACGCCTCAGGCGCTGATGAATATTCGTCCGGTTACTGCGTCTATTAAGGAATTCTTCGGAAGTTCCCAGCTTTCGCAGTTCATGGACCAGACCAATCCGCTGGCGGAGCTGACGCACAAGAGAAGACTGTCCGCTCTGGGACCAGGAGGACTGTCCAGAGAGAGAGCCGGATTCGAAGTCCGCGACGTACACCATTCCCACTACGGAAGAATGTGCCCGATCGAGACGCCTGAAGGACCGAACATCGGTCTGATCGGCTCGCTGACCACCTATGGAATTATCAACGAATACGGCTTTATCGAAACTCCGTATCGTGTTGTAGATAAGGCAACCGGAAGGGTAACGGATGAGATCCATTACCTGACGGCTGACGATGAGGAAGACAAGATCGTGGCTCAGGCCAACGAACCGCTGGATTCTGAGGGACACTTCGTAAACCTGAAAGTCGCTTCCCGTGGAGTGGGCGGCGAAATCGACCTGGTTCCAAGAGACCAGATCGACTATATGGACGTATCGCCGAAGCAGGTAGTATCCGTTGCTACGGCCATGATTCCATTCCTGGAAAACGACGACGCCAACCGTGCGCTGATGGGTTCCAACATGCAGCGTCAGGCCGTACCTCTTCTGGTAACGGAAGCGCCGATCGTAGGAACCGGTATGGAGCATAAAGCGGCTAAAGACTCCGGTGTCGTTCAGCTGGCGAAAAACGCCGGCACTATAGAATTTGTCGACGCGGACAGAATCACCATCCGCAGAGACGACGGCAAGGGCACAGACAAATATACCCTGCTCAAATTCAAGCGTTCCAACCAGGGAACCTGTATCAATCAGAGGCCGATCGTCTGCCACGGCGAACACGTGGAAGCGGGCGAAGTAATTGCCGATGGTCCTTCCACCGAAAACGGCGAAGTGGCACTGGGCAAGAACCTGCTGATCGGCTTCATGACCTGGGAAGGATACAACTACGAGGACGCGATTATCCTCAACGAAAGACTGATTATGGAGGATGTGCTCACATCCATCCATATTGAAGAATATGAATCCGAAGCCAGAGATACCAAGCTGGGACCTGAGGAAATCACCAGAGACATTCCAAACGTAGGTGAAGATGCTCTCAGAGACCTGGACGAAGAGGGTATCATCCGCATCGGCGCAGAAGTTAATGCTTCCGATATTCTGGTGGGCAAAGTAACGCCAAAGGGCGAAACGGAGCTGACAGCGGAGGAAAGATTGCTGCGAGCCATTTTCGGAGAAAAAGCCAGAGAAGTTAGAGACACCTCACTGCGCGTTCCTCACGGCGAGACCGGTATTGTGGTTGACGTTAAAATCTTCTCAAGAGAGAACGGCGACGAGCTGCCTCCTGGCGTAAACAAGCTGGTTCGCTGCTATATCGCCACAAAGAGAAAGATCAACGTAGGCGACAAAATGGCCGGACGTCACGGAAATAAGGGTGTAATTTCCCGTATCCTGCCGGAAGAAGATATGCCGTTCATGGAAAACGGCCAGTCTCTGCAGGTCATGCTGAATCCTCTGGGCGTACCTTCCCGAATGAATGTCGGTCAGGTACTGGAAGTCCATCTGGGTCTGGCGGCCAAGAGAAAAGACTGGTATATCGCCACCCCGGTATTCGACGGAGCCAATGAAAGAGACATCATCGAACTGCTGGATGAAGTGGGCATTGATAAGAGCGGTAAGCTGAAGCTGAGAGACGGGCGTACCGGCGAAGAGTTCGACAACCCGGTAACAGTGGGCTACATGTATATGCTCAAGCTCCATCATCTGGTTGACGATAAGATCCATGCAAGAAGTACCGGTCCGTACTCACTGGTAACGCAGCAGCCTCTGGGCGGTAAAGCTCAGTTCGGCGGACAGCGTTTCGGAGAGATGGAAGTTTGGGCGCTGGAAGCATACGGCGCCGCATATACTCTGCAGGAAATCCTTACGGTTAAATCCGACGATATCGTAGGCCGTGTGAAGACTTACGAAGCCATCGTCAAGGGCGAGAACATTCCGGAACCGGGAATTCCGGAATCCTTCAAGGTACTGATCAAAGAAATGCAGAGCCTTGGCCTGGACGTGAAGGTCCTGACAGAAGACAATGAAGAGATCGAAATCAAAGAGGCACAGGAGCTGGAAGGCCTGTCCGCAATCGAAGACATTATCGACGCGGACCCTGGTGTCGCCGATGAGGAAGAGATCTTTGATGAAGGTGGTTTCTCAGAAGAGGGGCCGGACGATGACGATTTAGAGGATGACCTGGAAGACGATGTACCGGCCGAAGATCCTGAAGAACGTTTGTAATGGTTCTTCCATTGAAAACAGCGTTGCTGAGAAAAGTGAGAACCATTGAAACGGGGCGGAAACAGCTTTCGAGCCCGTTATAGGGAAGGAGAAGTGACCAATGAGTGAAAACAACAACTATGAGTTAAATAATTTTGAATCCCTGCAGATCGGCCTGGCTTCCACGGAGAAGATCATGGAATGGTCGCATGGAGAGGTTACAAAACCTGAAACTATTAACTACAGGACCTTAAAGCCGGAGAAGGAAGGACTTTTCTGCGAAAGGATATTTGGACCTCAAAAGGACTGGGAATGTCACTGTGGTAAGTACAAGCGCATCCGTTACAAAGGGATCGTTTGCGACCGCTGCGGCGTAGAAGTTACAAAAGCAAAGGTAAGAAGGGAGAGAATGGGCCACATCAAGCTGGCCGCTCCTGTTTCTCATATATGGTATTTCAAGGGCATCCCATCGAGAATGGGCCTGGTCCTGGATATATCACCCAGAAATCTGGAAAAAGTTCTGTATTTCGCAGCTTATATCGTACTGGATCCGGGTACGACGGAATTCGCTTACAAAGAAGTTCTGACCGAGCAGCAGTACAGAGAAGCAAAAGATAAATACGGCAGTGAATTCAAGGCCGCTATGGGAGCCGAGGCAGTGAGAGAGCTGTTGACCCATATCGATCTGGATGAACTGTCCACAGATCTGCGGGGCAAGCTGAAGGACGCCACCGGGCAGAAGAAAATCAGAATCGTAAGACGTCTGGAAGTGATCGAAGCTCTGAGAGCTTCCGGCAACAAACCGGAGTGGATGATTCTGGAAGTGATTCCGGTTATTCCGCCGGATCTGAGACCGATGGTTCAGCTGGACGGCGGCAGATTTGCCACATCCGACCTGAACGATCTCTACAGAAGAGTAATCAACAGAAACAATAGATTGAACCGCCTTTTAGAACTGGGCGCTCCGGACATTATCGTAAGAAACGAAAAGAGAATGCTGCAGGAAGCGGTAGATGCTCTGATCGATAACGGCAGACGGGGCAGACCGGTAACCGGTCCGGGATCAAGACCGCTGAAATCCTTATCCGACATGCTCAAAGGTAAGCAGGGACGTTTCAGACAGAACCTGCTGGGTAAGCGAGTTGACTACTCCGGCCGTTCGGTAATCGTAGTCGGTCCGGAGCTGCGTTTCTGGCAGTGCGGGCTTCCGAAGAAGATGGCGCTGGAGCTGTTCAAACCGTTTATCATGAAAAAGCTGGTGGAAAACGGCTACGCCCACAATATTAAGAGCGCCAAGAGAATGGTGGAAAAGGTGAGACCTGAGGTCTGGGACGTACTGGAAGGCGTTATCAAGGAACATCCGGTAATGCTCAACCGTGCCCCGACTCTTCACAGATTGGGTATCCAGGCATTCGAGCCGGTACTGGTAGAAGGCAAAGCCATCAAGCTGCATCCGCTGGTATGTACCGCTTTCAACGCGGACTTTGACGGCGACCAGATGGCGGTACATGTGCCGCTTTCCGTGGAAGCTCAGGCAGAAGCCAGATTCCTCATGCTTTCCGTCAATAACATTCTGGCGCCGAAGGATGGTTCCCCGATCACCACGCCGACACAGGACATGATCCTGGGAAGCTATTATCTGACCCACCCTGGCGTAGAAGAAAGAAACACTGCGGCGGAAAAGGGTGACGGCAAAGTATTCACCGACATCGACGAAATGCTGATGGCGTATCAGAATAAAGAGGTAGGCCTCCATGCGAAAGTCAAGGTCCGCATGTACATGGACGAAGACGACAAGCGGGGCAAGCTGGTGGAATCCACAGTAGGGAGATTTATCTTCAACCAGGAGATTCCGCAGGATCTGGGATTTGTGGACCGGGACGCGGACCCTTACGCGCTGGAAATCGACTTTCTGTGCGATAAGAAAAAGCTGGGACAGATCATCGACCGCTGCTATCGTATCCACGGCAACACTGGTACCGCTATCATGCTGGACTATATCAAGGATATGGGTTTCCATTATTCAACGAGAGCAGCGATTACAATAGGTATTTCCGACATGGAGATCCCGGAAGCAAAGCAGGGAATCATCGAAGAGTCGGAAAAAATGGTAGATAAATACGAAAAGGCCTTCCGTAAAGGTCTGGTATCCAACCAGGAACGTTACGAAAAGGTTATAGAGATCTGGAACAAGACAACTGACGATGTGGCAGACGCGCTGATGGATTCCCTGGGAACCCTGAACAATCTGTTTATCATGGCTCATTCAGGAGCTCGAGGCAGTAAGAACCAGATCAGACAGATCGGCGGTATGCGTGGTCTGATGGCCAACGCCACCGGTAAGACCATCGAAATGCCGATCAAGGCTAACTTCCGTGAAGGGCTGTCCGTACTGGAGTACTTCATTTCCTCCAACGGCGCCAGAAAGGGACTGGCCGATACGGCTCTGCGAACAGCTGACTCCGGTTACCTGACCAGAAGACTGGTTGACGTTTCCCATAACGTGATCGTCCGTGAATTTGACTGCGGAACAGACGAAGGTATCGAAGTAAGAGCGTTCACAGACGGAAAAGAAGTAATTGAATCCCTCAAACTGCGTATCATCGGCAGAACATCGCTCACGGACATTTATCATCCGGAGACAGGCGTAATGCTGGTAGAGCAAAATGAGGAAATTACGGAAGATCAGGCTCAGGCCATCGAAGACGCGGGCATCGAATCCGTGGCGATCCGTTCGGTTATGACCTGCCACAGCAAGACCGGCATCTGCGCCAAGTGCTACGGCCGCAATCTGGCCACCGGCGAGGCGGTAAACATCGGTGAAGCGGTAGGTATCACAGCGGCTCAGTCCATCGGTGAACCGGGTACGCAGCTGACCATGAGAACCTTCCATACCGGAGGTGTAGCGGGTTCCGATATCACCCACGGTCTTCCAAGAGTTGAGGAGCTGTTCGAGGCCAGAAAGCCAAAAGGTCTGGCTGAGATCTGCGAAGCGGACGGTACTGTGGTTTCCATCGAAGCCAGAAAAGACAATAAGACTTTGGTTAAAGTCCGCGGAGAAGAGGAACGGGAATATATCGTACCTTACGGTGCCAGACTCAATGTCAAAGAAGGCGACTATATCCTCGCGGGACAGAATATCACCAGAGGTCCGCTGGATCCGAAGGATATCCTCAGACTCAACGGCGTAGAAGGCGTTTACCAGTATCTGCTTAAGGAAGTACAGCGTGTATACAAGCAGCAGGGTGTAGATATCAACGACAAGCACGTGGAAGTAATCGTAAGCCAGATGCTTTCCAAGTGCAAGATCACCGACGCGGGAGATACCAAACTGCTCCCTGGCGGACAGTACAGCAAGTTTGAGATTGAAGAAACCAACGCTGCCCTGGATGAAGATCAGGAACCGGCCAAGTACGAACGGATACTCCTGGGAATCACCAAGGCATCCCTGGCAACCAACTCATTCCTGTCAGCGGCCTCCTTCCAGGAGACCACGAGAGTGCTCACCGACGCGGCGATCAAGGGTAAGAACGACAAGCTGCAGGGCTTGAAGGAAAACGTTATCATCGGTAAACTGATTCCTGCGGGAACCGGCATGAAACGCTATAAGAACATCGATCTGGATTACGGTGTCAATACAGCTCTTATGGAAGCTTATACGGCTATGATGGCAGAGCAGGAGGAAGAGGATGATGACTTCCTGGCAGAAGCTCCGGAAATGGAGACTGCAAGTCAGCCGGTCATAGATGAAGCTTTAGGTGAAAGCGAAGAAATATTTGAAGTTGAAGATGATGACGCTGATCTGGAACTGGCGGAGACGGATGCGGACCTGGACGCACAGGAAGCTGTTCCGGCGCCCATTGAAGGCGAAGCATCCGATATCATCGAGTTTGATGAAGAATAATTATGAATTTAATTTGACTTTTTGTGGAAACCTATGATAGAATTAACTTCGGTCTCGGGCTTGACAAAGCCCGAGATTAGAGTGCTTACAAAGATTTTAAACTTTTAAGGTTTAAAATATAGAAACCAGGCTGCGAAAAGCAGCGGAAGAAAGGAGAAAAGAATGCCTACTATCAACCAATTAGTACGTCAGGGCAGAACCAGCAGCGTGAAAAAGTCAACTGCACCGGCTCTAGGTAAAGGAATGAACTCCATCAGAAGAGTTCCTACCGATGTTAATTCACCTCAGAAAAGAGGCGTATGCACTTCTGTAAAGACCGTTACCCCGAAGAAGCCGAATTCAGCTCTTAGAAAAGTTGCAAGGGTTCGTCTTACGAACGGTATCGAAGTAACAGCATATATTCCTGGTATTGGTCACAACCTGCAGGAACATAGCGTTGTGCTCATCAGAGGCGGAAGAGTTAAGGACCTGCCAGGTGTAAGATACCACATCGTTCGCGGTACACTTGACACTGCTGGCGTAGCGGACAGAGGCAAAGCCCGTTCCAAATACGGCGCTAAACGCCCTAAGAAGTAGTAATCGGGAAATAAAGCGTGTTCTTGATCATAGATTTTATGTATGTCATGAGCGCCACGGGGATTATTGCGGGATAAGGCTCTAATCCACGAGTACCGAAAGCACACTTGCCCGTTTTCGATTCGGTTTATCAAAGGAAGCGGGGAGAGTAACTTTTCACGAGACCGTGAAAGGCGAAGTTATTATGGCAAGGAGGGAAGAGAAGTGCCAAGAAAAGGAAACGTACCAAAGCGTGAAGTGCTTCCGGATCCAGTATACGGAAGTGTTGTTGTAGCAAAGCTGATCAACAGCATCATGCTGGATGGAAAAAAAGGAACCGCACAGGCCATCGTTTACAATGCTTTTAAGCAGGTAGAAGAGACGACCGGCGAAGATCCTTTGGAAGTATTTGAAAAAGCAATGAACAACATTATGCCAGTTCTGGAAGTAAAGGCAAGACGTGTCGGCGGTGCCAACTATCAGGTGCCGGTAGAAGTAAGGTCGGAAAGACGCCAGACTCTGGGACTGAGATGGCTCACAAAATACACAAGAGCCAGAGGCGAAAAGACAATGGCCGACAGACTGGCCAAGGAACTCATGGATGCGTCCAATAACACCGGAGCGTCCGTGAAGAAGAAAGAAGATACGCATAAGATGGCAGAAGCGAATAAGGCGTTTGCGCATTACAGATGGTAGTGTGATTTGCCAAAATCGCCCACAGCGTCACTGGCTGCGATTCGTGCGGTTCACGTACTTATTTGTACGCCCGCTTTCAGCGTTTTGACGCCTGGCTGCGAACGATTTTTTCTGCATCACACGATGACGTATCACTTAATTAAAAAACAACAGGTAGAAGGGAGGATATGATGCCTAGAAGTTTTCCATTAGAAAAAACTAGAAACATTGGTATTATGGCGCACATCGACGCCGGTAAGACCACAACCACAGAACGAATTCTTTTCTATACAGGAAGAACGCACAAGCTTGGCGAAACGCATGAAGGCGCGGCGACAATGGACTGGATGGAACAGGAACAGGAACGTGGTATCACTATCACCTCTGCTGCTACTACAGCTCAATGGAAAGACGTTAGAATCAATATTATCGATACACCGGGACACGTGGACTTCACCGTTGAAGTAGAACGTTCCCTGCGAGTACTGGACGGAGCGGTCACTGTACTTTGCGCAAAGGGCGGGGTTGAACCTCAGTCCGAGACTGTTTGGAGACAGGCGGAAAAGTACGGTGTTCCGAGAATGATCTTCGTCAATAAAATGGACATCATGGGAGCTGACTTTTACAGAGTCGTAGACATGGTAAAAGACAGATTGAAGGCCAATGCAGTGCCTATCCAGCTGCCGATCGGTGCCCAGGAAGATTTTATTGGGATTATCGACTTAGTAGAGATGAAAGCAGAGATATACAAAGACGATCTTGGAAAGGAATTTGCCATTGAGGAGATTCCGGATGACCTGAAAGATACTGCTCAGGAATGGAGAGACAAGCTGGTAGAATCCGTTGCCGAAACGGATGAAGAGCTGATGATGAAATTCCTGGAGGGCGAAGAACTGACAAAGCAGGAAATCAAAGACGCCATCAGAGTACAGACTCTGGCCGGTGAAATGATTCCGGTAACATGTGGTTCCGCCTACAGAAACAAAGGTGTTCAGATGATGCTGGACGCAGTTGTGGATTATATGCCTTCCCCGCTGGACATCCCGCCAATCAAGGGAACTGTTCCGGGAAAAGAAGAGGAAGAGGAAAGACCTGCTGACGATAAGGGACCTTTCTCCGCTCTGGCATTCAAAATCATGGCTGACCCGTTTGTTGGAAAACTGGCCTTTTTCAGAGTATACTCCGGTACGCTCAAATCAGGCTCCTATGTTTACAACTCAACGAAGGGCAAGAAGGAAAGAATCGGAAGAATCCTGCAGATGCATGCGAATAAGAGAGAGGAAATCAGTGAGGTTTACTCCGGAGATATCGCAGCTGCCGTAGGTTTGAAAGATACGACGACAGGTGATACTCTGTGCGACGATAAGCACGAGATCATTCTGGAGTCCATGGAATTCCCGGATCCGGTAATTGAAATCGCCATTGAGCCGAAGACAAAAGCCGGACAGGAAAAGATGGGTATCGCTCTGGCGAAACTCGCTGAAGAAGACCCGACTTTCAAAACTTATACCAACGAAGAAACAGGACAGACTATCATCGCCGGTATGGGTGAACTCCACCTTGAAATCATCGTAGACAGACTGCTGCGCGAATTCAAAGTAGAGGCCAACGTAGGTAAGCCGCAGGTTTCCTACAAAGAGACTATTTCGCAGCTTGCTGACGTGGATCACAAGTATGCCAAGCAGTCCGGCGGCCGCGGCCAGTATGGTCACGTTAAGATTAGGATCTTCCCGAGAGAGCCGGGCGAAGGCTTTGAATTCAAGAACGCTATCGTGGGCGGTGCGATTCCGAAGGAATACATCCCCAAGATCGAAGAAGGAATCAAAGAAGCGATGCAGACCGGTCCTATGGCAGGATATCAGGTTGTCGATGTCGGCGTAGAGCTGTATGACGGTTCTTACCACGAAGTCGACTCCTCTGAAATGGCGTTTAAGATCGCTGCGTCCATGGCCTTTAGAGAAGCCTGCAAAAAGGCGAAACCGGTACTCCTTGAGCCGATCTTCAAGGTTGAGGTTACGGTTCCTGAAGAATATATGGGAGACGTAATCGGCGACATCAGTTCCAGAAGAGGAAGAATCGAAGGTTCCGACATGAATAACGGTGCCGTAGCCGTAAGAGGATACGTGCCGCTTTCCGAAATGTTCGGATACGCAACAGACCTTCGTTCCAAGACACAGGGCAGAGGCGTTTATGTAATGCAGTTCGACCACTTCGAAAAACTGCCTGATAGCTTAGTAGAATCTATCAATAAATAACCCTTTCTTTGATTAGGACGGCGTCAGCCGGAAGGAAGAAGGGATTGCGGTTCGCACAATTTGCGAATCGACAGAAAGGAGAATTAAAATGGCAAAGCAAAAGTTTGAAAGAAACAAACCGCATATTAATATCGGAACCATTGGTCACGTAGACCACGGTAAGACAACTCTGACAGCAGCGATCACAACAACTCTGCAGCAGAGATATCAGCTGGGTGAAAAGGTAGCTTTCGACCAGATCGATAAAGCCCCGGAAGAAAAAGAAAGAGGAATCACCATCGCTACGGCTCACGTAGAGTACGAAACTCCTAACAGACACTACGCTCACGTAGACTGCCCGGGACATGCTGACTACGTAAAGAACATGATCACAGGAGCTGCTCAGATGGACGGAGCGATCCTGGTAGTAGCAGCGACAGACGGCCCGATGCCGCAGACAAGAGAACACATCCTCCTGTCCAGACAGGTAGGCGTACCATATATCATCGTATTCCTGAACAAGTGCGACATGGTAGACGACGAGGAACTGCTGGATCTGGTAGAAATGGAAGTAAGAGAACTGCTGGATGAATACGAATTCCCAGGAGACGACACACCGATCATCAGAGGATCCGCGCTGATGGCGCTGGAAGATCCTGCTGGCCCATGGGGTGACAAGATCGTGGAACTGTTCGAAGCAGTAGACAGCTACATTCCGGAACCGGAAAGAGATAACGACAAGCCGTTCATCATGCCGGTAGAGGACGTATTCTCCATCACAGGCCGTGGTACGGTAGCGACCGGAAGAGTAGAAAGAGGCTGCCTGAAAGTCGGCGAAGAAGTAGAAATCGTAGGACTGACAGAAGAGAGAAGAAAGGTAGTCGTAACCGGAATCGAAATGTTCAGAAAGCTGCTGGACGTAGCGGAGACAGGCGACAACATCGGAGCGCTGCTGAGAGGCGTGCAGAGAGATGAAATCGAAAGAGGCCAGGTACTGGCAGCACCGGGAACCATCAACCCGCATACTAAGTTCAAAGGCGAAGTATACGTGCTGAAAAAGGAAGAAGGCGGAAGACACACACCATTCTTCAACGGATACAGACCGCAGTTCTATTTCAGAACAACGGACGTAACAGGCGATCTGCAGTTACCGGAAGGAACTGAGATGTGCATGCCTGGAGACAACATCACGATGACAATCGAACTGATCACACCGATCGCGATTGAAGAAGGACTGAGATTCGCCATCAGAGAAGGCGGAAGAACAGTAGGATCCGGAGTCGTATCCGGCATCATCGAGTAGTCAAAAACAACTTGACATATAGTAGACAAAACCACCGGAGATCCGGTGGTTTTGTCGTATCTGATTCGTATCTGGTTTGAGGCTGCTGCCGCACTGTGGGTTGCCCGCTCCTGACTTGCCGGGGCAGTTTCATTGGAGAATCGGGAGCCAGGTGGGGCTTTTTCAAGCAATCCGTATATTTGTCCAACAATGGACTCATTTCAGTCTAATTGTTGAACCATTTTCAAGGTTTGCTGCCTCTTTCCTGGCTCGAATTCACATATCGGCCGAATTTTTGTGCTTGCGTGCGCTGTACCCTTGAAAAAGAGTCAACAGGAACCGGGTTTTTCGCTGGGTGTTGATAAAAATAGCGATTTACTTTTTTGTCAGCTTTTTCTACACAGCCTGACTTTTTCCAATAATTGCGTAATTTCCAACGACCCTGCAAATTTCGAAAGAGCCAACAGCACAAATCTTTACTCTCCGACCGCCCATCAGCAGCCCCGGGCGCCTCAATTTGGATGTTCCCGCCTGCGGCCCGTCGGTCCAGCCTCTAGCTGGGCGGCGGGCGGTAACTTTTTGCGAAAAAAGAAAAAAGTTACGCAAAGTTGTGGGTTTGAGGCTGCTCGTGCCGGCTGAAAAGAATAATTTGTGCTATCTGTTGCGATTGACGCCGTGAGAACGTTGGAAAATGCGTAACTTTTGACAAAAAATCGCTTTGGTTACCGGGGCGCCACCTGCCGGTTGTGATCGCAGCCATAGCGGGCCGGAAGATCTGAATATCAATAGGGTATATTCCATTGCTCTATTTTGATAGTTTTATGAAAATTTCGCTGCGTTCTTGCCTGAAAGTATCATTTCCCCTTTAAATAATTATACCCTTTGATATTCCTTCTTATTTTCCAATGCCAGCCCAGGCAATACTATCATTTTTTGGAGCCTATCTGATATTTAAGGTGGATTTGCGGAACAAAAGAAAAATTGAAAGGACAGGAAGCTTCCAAGAGGATATGCTCCCTGTCCTTCTTTCATATATTCCGTATACGCCGCTGGCCGATAACTCAGAAGATGAAGCCGCAGATCAGGAATCCGACAGCCGCGATTACGCCCGCCAAAAGTCCGAAGGGCATCTGCGTAAAGGCATGACGGAAATTGTCACAGCCACAGGCGGAGGAGGTCAGGATGGTGGCGTCAGAGTAGAAGCAGCAGTGGCTTCCCAAAACGCCGGCGGACAGAACTGCGGCCACAGCTAACGCCATGTTTACATCCAGTTCTGTGGCAAGGGGAATTACAATAGGAAGCGCAATAACGTACATTCCCCAGTTGGTACCGGTAATGAATTCTGTAACAGCCAGTGCCATAAAAATGATAAATGGCATCAGAGCAGGAGTCATGAGTTTGGCGGCGGAATGGATTACATAGGCAGTAAAGCCAATCTGATCGTTTACCTCTGCAAAAAGGAAGGCCAATACCATCAGCATGAGCGGTAAAATCATGCTCTGGAGTCCTTTTACGCACACATCGGCGAATTCCATGGCAGACATGAGCCCCTGTATTAAGTAAAATGCAAACATAAATACTAATGTACAGAGAACGCCCATCTCCATTTTCACATCAAAGATAATCGTGGAACCAATTAATACTAGAATTGGTAAAAATAAATTCATCATCTTTGGATGGTCAGGCATTTCCATTTCACTGCCTTCCCCATGAATGTCGATTTTTTCCGATCCCGGAGGCGCCAAAGGGCCGCCTTCCGCAACACGCTTTTCCGCACCCTTCATAGGACCGAAGATGGGAATCAAACCGATAACGATGAGGGGGACAAGAAGAGCGGCAGCCCAGCCGTAAAAGTTAAAGGGAATCGTATAAATGAAATAGATAAGCCCTTTGCCTTCCGGTGCCCAGCCGTTAGATTCCAGCAGCCTGCCGCAGAATACGGCCCAGGTGGAAATAGGAATCAATACACATAGAGGTGCGGCTGTTGAGCTTACCACATAAGACAACATCTCGCGGGGGACTTTATGCTTGTCAGTCAAGGATGTCATACAGGAACCTACAGTCAGCGAGTTGAGGTA
Organism: Anaerovorax odorimutans; assembly: GCF_024459955.1. GTDB lineage: Bacteria > Bacillota > Clostridia > Peptostreptococcales > Anaerovoracaceae > Hominibacterium > Hominibacterium odorimutans_A. Next base: position 408,508 of record NZ_JANFXK010000001.1, on the reverse strand, counting down.
ATCGTCGATGAAGATAATAACCCCTAGAATCCAGGTCCAGATGAGTGCGGATTTTCGACTCTTTGCTTTTGTTGCGGCCCATTCGCCGAAGGCAAAGGCGCCGCCAGAACGTTCAATCAGGCTGATGATACTGCCCATAAGGCCGCAGACCACGATGAGCCAGGCGATGTCTTCAGACATCATAACTCCGATTAAAGAATCACTGAAGGTCTTTAAAAGATTGCTTCCGTCAGAAACCATGATGAATCCCATGATAGATGCAAGGGTGAGGGATTCCAAAATCCTTTTGGTTGCAAAAATGTAAATAACTAAGAATAATGCAGGTATAAGCGACCATGCTCCCAAATCTGAAGCATCATTGGGAATAAATAATTTTGTAATCAAATAAGTTGCTAAGATTACAACGACTACAGCGATCAATGATCGCAACGGTTTAAAATTGCGGGCTTCCGCTTTTAGCTTGTCTGTCATTTTCCACTCCTTTCTTTTACTTTGATATGAAAATAACAATTAAAAAAACCAACGCAAATCACTTTGCATTGGTTTTAATAAACGAACAGATAAAGGACTGTTTTTTTATTAACCTTTCCAATGAAACGTCAACTTATTAATATCCCTTCTTGGGTCAATGGTGATTTCAGATACTTCTACATCCATGTTTAAGCAATCTGCGATCAACCTACTGATCTCCGGTCCTTTAATAGAGAAAAACAATTGCCTGTTTTGTTTAATTATAGCAATATTCTGAAAGTTGTCAAGCAGTGTTTTTTCATAAGGCGTTAAAACTCCAATAGCGGTAATTTCAAGACTGCTGTCTGTGATAAGGACCTTCACATCCAAGGGACCCTTGCCGGTGAAGGTCTTCAAAAAGGCGGAAAAATCCTTTTTTATGGAAGCTTCAAACTCCTTTTTGTGGGACAGAACCGTCACTGGCAGGGAGCTGCCTGTCGCGGACCTTTTTTCGGCTTCACTGGCCATGAGCGTCAGCTCTTCCATGAGGTCCGGAAGATCCAGCGGCTTGACAATATATTTGTCGATTCCCACATCAACTGCGTCAAGAATCACTTTCGACTCGCTGACTGCCGTGGTTATAATAACAAAAGGTTTGTTCCCGTCGGCTCTGATTCGCCGGATCATATCAACGCCGCCCATTTCCGGCATGAAAAGATCGGCGATGATGATTTCCGGTTCATAGGTGCGGTAAAGCTCCAGGCCTTCGGCTCCGTTTTTCGCCGTAAACAATCTGCCTACACGCCTTTTCAGCATGGAAGCCAGGGCATCCCGGGCGTTGTCGTCGTCTTCCACATAGAGAACTTTTACTTTGCTGAGGGGAGTGTTTTCATTCATGATGCTTCTCCTTTTGTTGGTATTTCGATAATACAGCTTACTCCACGGCTGCGGTTGACAAGGCGGATGGTGCCGTTCATACGCTTTTCAATGATGATCCTTGAGATGTACAGTCCCAGACCGGTGCCCTCGTCGGCCGGTTTGGTTGTATAATACTGGTCGAAGACTTGAGACAGCTGTTCGTCATCGATTGGCATACCTGCATTGTAGATCTCCAGCTGCGTAAACTGGGTTCCGCTTTTCATGCAATGGCGCAGGTCAATGCGTATCCGGCGGTCATCCGTGCGGCTGTCCAGGATCGCGTCCCGGGCATTGTTCAGTACGTTAAAGAGCACATGGGAAAACTCGTTGGCGTTTCCATATGCCCGATAGGTTTCTTTCGTGTCGAAATCCACGGAGATATTATTGCGTCTCAAACTTTCTTCCATCAGGGAGACGGCAAGTGCGATACAGCGATTGACTTCAAAGGAACTGTTCTCCGCCGGCGGCTTGAGAAACTCGGTGAAATCGGTGATGGTCCGCGCCATGGTTTTGGTGATGGTCTCAATTTTATCGGCGGCCGAAGTCATGGTTTCCCGGTCCAGCGCATCATAGTTATAGGCATCCAGGAGGTTTTCGATAATCAGATGGATGCTGTTGAGCGGCTGTTTCCACTGGTGGGTGATATTGCCCATCATTTCACCGATCTTGGCCTGCCGGGCCTGATAGACAAGCAAAACGTCTTTTTCATAATTCTCTTTTTCCAAAAGCAGCTGTTTTTCCTCAATTGGCTTTGAGAAGGCCCGGGAAAAGAAAATCGCGACAATGATAATGGCGCCCAGGGTGATGATGAAAATTAAAAGAAATGCGTTTTTTAACTGGGAAATCGCGGCGTAAACCTCCGATTGGGGCTGTACTGTAGCCAGGACCCAGCCGTTGGACAGCGGGGCATAAGCCATCAGCAGCTTTTCATCGGCAGTGAATTCCGTTACGGCAGCCTGGCCTGGTTTTATATAACTCGGTGCCTGGGAATCGGCGGGGGCGATGATGGGATGGAGGTTTTCATCCAACAGGAAGGCGTAGCCGTGGGGATAAAGCCTCATGGAACTGACCAGATCCAGAGTGGTGCCTGTGGTGATATCCGCCCCGGCAACACCGATGAAATGGCCGTCTATGCGGATTGCTTTGGAATAGGAAAGAACATTCAGACTCACATCCTTATCAAAGTAAGGGCCTGTCCAGGAAGATTTACCGGTTTCCTGGGGCCTGAAAAAATAGGCCATATCTTCCTCGTAAGGCAGAGAGAAATCCCGCTTATTCGCTGCGAAGTCTGCGGCAATGTAGGTGATCCGCCCGTCCATACGGGCGAACCAGACCTCATCGTTGTGTGAAGTGAATTCGGGGTTGTAAGTCACATACAGACCGTGAGCCAGTTGGGTGGCGGAAAGGCTGTTTTTGATGATTTTTTTCAGATCCCGGTTAAAGGAGCTTATATAGTTGGGATCCGCCTGCTTTTTTTTCACATCGAAAGAAGCCATCACTGTGCCGGCCAGCGAGTCGACCAGACCTTCAATATGGCTGAATTTAGCGCTCAATCCGTTGGCCTGCTCTTTTGTGGAAGAGAGAATCTGCGTCTTAGTTTCATTCTCCAGCAGAGAAGAACTTCGGTACAAAGTTGTAGCACCGATAACCAGGCTCACGGAGAGGGATATTAAAATAATTGTGAAGATTAATCTTGCGGTTATACTTTTCATGGTTACATTATAACAGTTATTGTTCGTCCCGGGGAGTCCTTGTTTTTTGCAGGCGGTGTTTGGCCGCCCATCGGTCCGGCGGACTTCCGACGGGATAACGGACATGATGGAAGTCAGCGCCCCCTCCTACGATCTAGCGGTCTTTGTTGCCCATCGGTCCGGCCTGCCAGGTCGGGGTGCCTGCTTCAATTGAAGCTTTTTAAGGCAATGTACCTATTTGTACAACAATGGATTCATTTCCAATTTATTGTTGATGTTTTTTCAAGGTTTGAGGCCTCTGCTCCCGTTCAAAGGCGTGTATGGATCGGATTTCTATACTCACATGCCTCCGTATCCTTGAAAAAAGGTCAACAAGGCCTTGGCTTTTTCGCTGAGTGTTGATAAAAATAGCAATTTGTCTTTTGGGCAGTGTTTTAGATGAGCCGATTCTTCCGTCCGCCCATCTGCGGCCCCGGACAGGCGGTAACTTTTCGCAAAAAAAGAAAAAAGTTACGCAAAGTTGTGGGTTTGGGGCTGCTGATCCCGACTGAAAGGTAAGATTTGTGCTATCTGTTGCTCCTGATACCGTGAGAACGTTGAAAAATGCGTAACTTTCCACAAAAAAACCGCTCTGGTTACCGGAAGGTTTCACTTGCCGGAGCCGCCGGAAAGCATCGCTTAAAACGACAAAACCCGTCGGAGAGCGCAGGTCCAATCCCAGAGGCGTCCTCCGAGAGCCTTGCTGCGGCAAAACATTGCGCCGCCTCCTTGACGAACCCCCGAAAGTGTACTAAACTAAGGAATAGCAAAGCATTGAGGAGAATTGAGAATATGAAGACATTGACAATAGGAGACCTGGTTCTAGGCGAGGGAATGCCCAAAATCTGCATACCTCTGACAGGGTCCGGACAGGACGAGATATTAAAAGAGGCAGAGCTTGCAGAAATGCTTCCGTGCCAGCTGGTGGAATGGCGTGCGGATTACATGCTGGAGGCAATGAAGGGCGAAAGCCCGCAGAGACAGGGCGAAAAGCTGAAAAAGGTGCTGGGATATCTGCGTATAGCGCTGGACCTGCCGATCCTTTTTACAATTCGCACTGTCAAAGAGGGCGGAATGGCGGATCTGTCAAAAGAAGACTACTATCTGATTAATAAAATTATCGCCGAAGGCGGGATGGCGGATCTCATCGATATTGAAACCTTTGACGGACCGGGAAAGGTGGATGAAGAGAAAATCCGCGATTTTATTGTTTATGCCCATAAAAATGGATCAAAGGTACTGCTTTCCAATCATGATTTTGAGCAGACTCCGGATCTGGAGGAAATGCTGACAAGATTTTTTGTTATGCAGGAGCTGGGTGCGGATATGATGAAGCTGGCCGTAATGCCTGAGTCGGAAAGCGATGTGTTCAGCCTCCTGGAGGTCTCGGCTTTGATGAGGGATACTTATGCGGAAATCCCTTTTATTGCCCTGTCGATGGGTGAGCTGGGCGCCACCACAAGGATCTGCGGCGGTGAATTCGGCTCTGTCATTACCTTTGCGGCAGGAAGAAAAGCTTCGGCGCCGGGGCAGCTGGACGCCAAGACGCTGCATGATTTCCTCGTACAATATTACTGATGCGCAGATGAGATTCCTATGATATAATAGATCGGATATGAGGTATTGTTTTGGGAAGGAACGGATATGAGAAGAAAGGCAGTTGTTTTCATGCTGCTGGCTGCTGTCATGGCGCTTACAGCGTGTGGAAAAGACCCTGTGGACATTCAGAAAGAGTATGTGTCTCTGATGGAAACGCCGGTATCTGAGCAGCAGATAGAAAAAGTGGAAACCTACCTCGAAGAGAACCTTTCCGATATGAAGGAAGAAGCAGCCGATGAAATGCTGATCGAATACGAGGCGTATATTTATCCTTATTATAATGGAAATGTTGATTATGACAGGATACGGACGCTTTACGGCAAATATGCCAGCTCACACTATGAGGACCTGTGCGGGATGAAAGAGAAGGAACAGCAGAATCCCGCTACAAAGGCCGGCAAGCTGGCGATCTCGAGAGCAGAGCTATGTGCCAGAGCCAATGAGCTTGAGATTCTGATTGGAAAGGACCCGGAAAAAAAGGCGATTCGGCAGGATGCGGACGCTCTGTATAAAAACTATGTAAAACTGCTTTTGGCAGGCGCGGCGGACAGTCCCAATTTTGATCTTAAGACCGGAGCTTTTCTGAAGGAAGCGGAAACGGCATACCGGACTTTTCTGAAGGAAAATCCGGATACTGTGCTTGCGGGAATCCTCGGTGAATATCTTGACTATGTGCAGCAGATGGGCGGCAAGCTGGATCTCAGCGATGCGGAGGCCGGCAAGGAATACTATAATACCTGCACCTATCTGGAGGCAGAAGCAGGAAAGAGAGTAATGGAATAAATGAATAAGATGATACAAATCGAAGATTTGGTATTTGAATATACGCGGGACGAGGATCAGGAGCGCGTCCGTGCCATCAAGGGCGTCTCTCTTGCGATCGAGCGGGGGAGCTTTACGGCGATCATCGGCAAGAACGGCTCCGGAAAATCTACCCTGGCAAAGAATATCAACGCCTTGCTGCTGCCCAGCAGCGGGGCTGTTTATGTTAACGGTTATGATACGAGAAAGGAAGAGAACGTCTGGGATATTCGCCAGAGCGCAGCGATGGTTTTTCAAAACCCGGATAACCAGATCGTGTCGTCTATCGTAGAGGACGATGTAGCCTTCGGGCCGGAAAACCTGGGAGTACCTCCGGAGGAAATCCGAATTCGGGTCGATCATTCCCTTGAGGCCGTGAATATGTATCAGCACAGGAAAAAGGCTCCTCACCTTCTTTCCGGCGGGCAGAAACAGCGGATTGCTATTGCCGGCGCCATAGCAATGAGGCCGGAGTGCATTGTCTTTGATGAGCCGACAGCCATGCTGGACCCTAAAGGACGCAGCGAGGTTATGGATATCATAAAGGGACTGCATAAAGAAGGCATTACCGTGGTTTTGATTACGCACTTTATGGAGGAGGCGGCGGAAGCGGAGCGGGTCGTGATTATGGATCAGGGGGAAGTTGCCCTCGACGGTACCCCGCAGGAGGTGTTTGCCCAGGGCGACAAGATCCGGGCAATGAACCTGGACGTTCCTCTGGCTGTTGAACTGTGCCACAGACTGAGAAAAAAAGGCATTGGAGTGCCGGAGGACATTATCAATATGGAAGAAATGGTTGAATTCTTATGTCAATACAAGTAAACAACTTAACACATATATACAGTGAAGGCATGCCGCATCAATCGGTTGCCCTGGAGGATGTGACCTTCAGCGCCGATGACGGACAGTTTATCGGTATTATCGGGCATACGGGGTCCGGAAAATCTACGCTGGTTCAGCACCTGAACGGTCTGCTCAAGCCCAAGTCAGGGACCATTGTTGTCAGCGGGACCGATATTACGGCCTCCGGCGTAGTGATGCGCGACATCCGCCGAAAGATCGGTCTGGTATTTCAGTACCCCGAGTATCAGCTGTTTGAAGAAACCGTGGAAAAGGATGTGGCTTTCGGACCTCTGAACCTGGGGTTGGACGAGGCGGAGGTGAGCGTGCGGGTACGGGAAGCGCTGGACCTGGTGGGCCTGGATTATGAAGAAATTCATGAAAGGTCGCCCTTTGATCTTTCCGGCGGGCAGAAACGGCGGGTGGCCATCGCAGGTGTGATTGCCATGAAACCGGAAGTTCTGATTCTGGACGAGCCAACAGCCGGACTGGACCCTAAAGCTCATCAGGACGTACTGAAGATGATCGAAACCGTCCACGCCCATGAAAAAAATATTATATTTTTAGTGTCTCACAACATGAATGATATTGCCCGCATGGCCGACAAGATTTTGGTTATGGACAGCGGAAAGCTGGTGATGCATGGAACCCCGGAGGAAGTCTTTTCGCGGGAAGAAGAGCTGACATCTATGGGACTTGCCCTGCCGGAACCCGCCCAGCTGATGAAACTGGCCAGGCAGAAGGGACTCCCCTTTGACGGCAGTTTCCTGCGGGTGGAAGACGCGGAAGAAGCATTATATCAATTTTTAAAAAAGGACTCGTTTAAATGATAAGAGATATTACGCTGGGGCAATACTACCCAGGCGAATCCTGGGTCCACAGGCTGGACCCCAGGATCAAAATCATAGTTACACTGGCTTACATTGTGGCCCTCTTTGTGGTGACAGATTTCTGGGGACTTTTGATTGCTGTCGCAGTGCTGGGAATTGTGATCGCAGTATCCAGAGTGCCCCTTAAATTTATGCTAAAAGGTCTGAAACCCATATTCCTGATTATTCTGTTCACCTTTGTGCTGAATATGTTCATGATACCGGGAAAGGTGATCGCGCATATATGGATACTTACCATTACGGAGGAAGGTCTGAATACTGCGTTTTTTATGGCTTCACGGCTGGTCCTTCTGATTATTGGTTCGTCGCTGCTGACGCTGACGACCAAGCCCATCAGCCTGACGGACGGTATCGAAGCTCTGCTGTCGCCCTTAAAGCGGATCGGCGTTCCGGCTCATGAGCTGGCAATGATGATGACAATTGCTTTGCGGTTCATTCCCACTCTGCTGGAGGAAACGGATAAGATTATGAAAGCGCAGCAGGCAAGGGGAGCGGATTTTGAAAGCGGCAATATCATCAGAAGGGCCAAAAGCCTGATTCCGCTGCTGGTACCGCTGTTCATCAGCGCCTTTCGTATCGCGCAGGAACTGGCGATGGCTATGGAAGCCCGCTGTTACCGGGGTGGACAGCATCGAACCAGAATGAACGGCATGAAGCTGGGAAAGCGGGATCTGGCAGCAGTCATTCTGCTGATCGCTTTTCTGGCAGTGATCGTGCTGGAACGGATTTTGCTGTGAAGACGGAATACTTGATCCGGGATGCGGCGATCGGGGCATTTAGAATATAAAGGAATCTTAGAATGAGACAGAGAAAAGCAAAAAATATGGAAGAACGCCTGACTGCATTGAAACACTATTTGATTGAAACGCCAGGCGAATATAAAGGAGACTGGCACTCGGTTTTCGAGAACAAAGGCCCGCTCTATCTGGAGCTGGGTTGTGGGAAGGGCCAGTTTCTAATCGGCCAGGCCCAGGCCAATACCGATGCGAATTTTATCGGTATTGAAGGACAGGACAGCGTACTGCTGCGGGCGCTGGAAAAGACAGACGCAGCAGAAATCGTCAATATACGATTCATTCATATGTTTGTTCGTGATATCCGGGATCTATTCGGCGATGGTGAGCTTTCCGGCATTTATCTCAACTTCAGCGATCCGTGGCCGAAGGCCCGTCACGCTAAAAGGCGTTTGACCTATGGAGAGTATCTGGTCCGCTATAAGCAGGTCCTGAGAGAGGATGGATTTATTGCTGTCAAAACCGATAACGACGGACTGTTCGATTTTACCCTTGAGGAGATCGAAAGACTGGGGCTGGAAATAAAGGAAATGACCAGAGACCTGCACAGCAGTGATTATGCGGCTCGGGAGATTACGACAGAATATGAGGATAAGTTTCGAAGCGCGGGAAAGAATATCAATTATGTGCTGTTGTAAGTAGCTCAGAGATATTGAAATTAAAATAGATATTTGTAGTTTAGGAACTGCCGTAAGTGTTTAAAAAAACTTACGGCAGTTTTATTTATAATAAAGGGAAAAAATTTTAAATAAAAAGTAACAATGTAACCTATATGTAACTTGATAAGATTATAATGTGACTAAATGGAATATTGCGAATATCACTTTAATTGCTCCGAGCCGGAGAGCGGACAATTAGTGGAATGCAGGAGGATGAAAAATGAAAGGTATACGCAAAAAAAGATGGCGCAGGATTGTTGCAATCATGACAGTTGTCGCGATGGCATTTATTCAGGCGACACCTGTGTCTGCAGCAGCGAGTAAAGCAGCTCAGGGCAGCGAAGTTCAGATTACGGATGCCAGCAAAAATGTGCAGACATTTGAAAACGGCGATCTGAAGATTGACAAATACATTCAGGGCACAGATACAGAAAATGTATTTAATATCACATTGGATGTGACGACAACAGAGAGGTTGGACGAGATACCTACTTCGGCGGATGCCGCGGTTGTACTTGTCATGGACGCATCCAACAGTATGAGCGACAACTATGTGTCACTGGGTAAGAGCCGGGCAGCCGCAGCCGCCTCTGCAGCAAAAAACTTTGTGGATGCTTTTGGTGACGTGGAGGGAACTCCTACCAGTAAAAGGCTTGTAAAGCTGGTGCAATTCGCCAGTAACGCAGAAGTAAAGAATGGCTGGAACTGGGAGAATGTCATAAGCGCCGAGGGAAAGAAGGCAAGCAAAGATGATATTGGAAGTATTACTTGGTTCAAAAATAACAATTTAAAGGGCGGTACCAACATAGAGGGTGGCCTCCAGCTGGCATATAATGTAATAAATGCGGCGAAAAAGGATGACACGTTAAAAGGCATTGAAAATGTCAACGTTATCCTATTGACAGATGGATGTCCCACCTATCATATAGCGGACAGCGCAGACCGCGATGCTACCAACGAGATAGCGGGAACCCGAGGGGGCGGTGACGTAGCTTCCTGGGAGGATCACAACTCGGTTACCAGAGCTGGAGGGATCGCTGAGAAGATAAAGAATTTAAAAGTAAACGACAGCCCGGTTTCCTTGTATTCCATAGCCTTTGCTATAGGGGATGCGGAATTCCAGAATGCAAACGGTAAGTATGAAGAAAAAAATGTTTACAGGTGGCTGAGTGGATTTTCCAGCAAAGCTTTTAAATCAACAGACACATCGGGTCTGATGGATAATTTCAAGACTATATTGGAGCTGATAAAACTGGGTGCAGAGGCATGGTATGTGACAGACCCCATGGCAGAAAACATTATCTATCAGGGAAAGAGCAGCCAGAGCGGAACCGATAAGAATAACGCCTTTACCTATAGCAATGGGACAAAAAAACTGCTATGGGATATTAAGAACAGTCCGAGAACAGAGAAAAAAGAGGGAAATAAGACTTATTATACCTACACGCTGACTTATCCGGTCGCATTGGATACGACCAAAGAAAATTTTGAGTTCAACAAAGCTGCTAATACAAATGGGAACACGGATTTAGCATACTTTATGTTCTCAAAGGCAAACGATGATGGAGTCGAGAGTGAATTAAAGTATCAGAGATTCCATGTTCCGGCGGTAAAAGGCCTGGCAGGAGCTTTCAGCTTTCAGAAAGTAAAAGAGGACGGCAAAACGCCTCTGGCAGGAGCGACCTTTACTCTCAGCGGTAAAGCGACAGGCAGTAAAAAAGATGTCGTGCTGACGGCAGAGTCAAAGGACGGAACGGTATCCTTTAATCGGATTCCGGCCGGGAACTATACGCTTCAAGAAACCAAGGTACCGGATGGATATCAAACTCCGGCAGAAGATCAGAAGCACAGTATCACGGTTTCATACGGCGAGGTGACGATAGATGGCAAACCGGCATCGGAGTTTAAATCCGTAGCCAATACGCCAAAACCAGTTGAGCTGAAAGTGAAGAAAACCATTAAGCTTGAAAAAAGCACAAGTAAGGATGAAATTCCGGAAAACCTTGCCTTTGTCTTTAATCTGTACAAAAATAGCGGAACAAAAGATAACCCGCAGGCAGAAGGAAATGCCTTACAGACACTGACGATTACCGCAAAAGAATTAAAAGAAACGGGTTTGACCTTTGAAAAAGCTTTTGGACAAAAAGTGGGAAGCGGTGAGTATGTCATCATAGAGAAGGCTTCCCAGGTGCCGGTAGGCTGGAAATATGATACAAAGAAGCTTGCTGTTACCGTAGCGGATGGAAAGGCGGCTTACAAAGACAGAACCAACGAGTTTAAAAATAAATTCTATGGCGTTACAGATGTGACTGCTACAAAGACTTGGAAATCCGCAGGTTTCCAAGACAAAACGGTTCCTGAATCGGTCCAGTTTGAGCTGTGGCAGAAAATTGGCGGACAGGAGAGCAAAGTTAATATTGAAAATAATCCTGCGACGCTGACACCTGTACAGGCGCAGGGTGGAACCAAGACATGGAACGAAACGACCGAAGTTAAGTGGGAAAACCTTCCTAAGTTTTTAATTGCGGAAGATGGAACCGCAGCACAGATTCAATATTTTGTAAAAGAAATTAAAATAGAAGACGATGATGCGGATAACTACGTTTCCAACGTGGATAAAAGCGGACTGAATGTTACCAACGAGTATAAAAAGACCGGACCGGTCCCGGAAATTTCCAAGGCACTTGAGAAAGCAGGAACGGACGCAGGAACAATTCCTAAAGAATTCTCCTTTGAGTTCAAGCTTTACAACAAGGATAACCAAGTAATCGGTTCTGCGGCAGTTACCGATGATACGCAGGTAAAAGACGGCGTTTACGGACCGGTTAAGTTTGTCGATTCAAACAAGAACCCGGTCAAACTGGACAAAGGCGAGTATACAATTAAAGAAACTCCCGTTTACGGCTGGAAAACAGCTGCCGACATTCCGGTTCGGGTAGATCAATATGGAGACATTACTTATAACGGTAAAACCAGTGTGACTGCTGCCAATACATGGCTTGGACTGAAAGATGTCGAGGCCCAAAAACAATGGGATGATAAAAATAATCAAGACAACGTAAGGCCGGGTGAAATAATCCTGGGACTTAAAAAGGGCGGGCAGCTTATAGATAAGAGCCAGCAGACGGTCACGGTCAATAAAAATGGGGATCCGGATACCGCAGTATGGGAGAATCTTCCTGTATATAATCCGGATAAAACAAAGATTAAGTATACGGTCGTTGAGTTCAATAAAGATGGGCAACAAGTGGCTCAAGGAGCTAACTACAATGACAACTATGTAGCTACTTATGATGGCCTGACGGTAACCAATACCCATCAGATATATCAAACAAAAGTGACTGTTAAAAAAGATTGGGTAAACGACGGGAATCAGGCGCCTGAGGGGGCCAGTGTCAAAGTACAGCTGTATGCTGTCATCGACAAAGTTGAAAACGAAGTTAAAGGAAAAGTTATTACGCTGTCCGCCGCCAACGAGTGGCAAGGAGAATTTACCGGTCTCGACAAAAACAAGAACGGCGAAGCGATTGCTTATACGGTAAAGGAAGTAGAGGCGCCGGCCGGTTATGATGCACATGTTGAAACGACAGCCAAGGACGGAGAATTTATCGTTAAGCTGACCAATGCGAAAAAGGCAGATAAAACAGCAGCTGAGGACTTTACCTTCGGAGCTGATAACGAGCTGACCTATACGATTAACTTTAACAATTATAAAAACGATAAGGCGGATATTGCCATTACAGACACAATTGACGCCAAGACTTCCTATGTGAAAGACAGCGCGTCGGTTACCATTTCCGGAGCAGCGCAGGCTGCCGAACCTACAGTAAGCGGCCAAAAGCTTTCCTGGGAGTTTAAGGATGTGGCATCAAAGGCTAGTGGAACCCTGACCTACAAAGTAAAGGTGAAGGAAGACGCAGTGGGGGATATTGTGAATGCGGCAGACGTTACGGTGGACAACGATCCTAAGGTCGATGTGAAGGCAAAGACTACGATTAACGATGTGGACCCGGAGAAGGACGTTACGGATGGAACTGTAAGCGTCAATGGGAAGGCTGTAAATATCGGATCAGAATTCTACTATACGGTTACTTACAGGAACAACACGGATAAAAAGGCAGACATCACGATAGAAGATAAGCTTCCGGATGGACTGACTTACGCCGATGAAGAAAGTGTAATCCTTGGTGGAGCGACGCTTGCGAAAAGCGGCTATGAGTTTGATTCTTCCGCAGGGCTTTTCGGCAAAGAGGGAAAAGATCTGCAATGGACAATCAAGGATGTGCCTTCCGGTAAATCAGGCATTGTAAAATTCAAGGTCAAAGTGACAAAAGACGCAAAGGACAAATTGGTCAACAAAGCCTTGGTCAATCATGTTTCTACAAATGAGGTGACCAATACGGTCGTTCCGGATACGGGCATCACGGTTCAGAAGGTTTGGAATGACAGTGAGAACCAGGACGGCGTGAGACCGGACAATGTTACTGTACAGCTGCAGAAAAAATCAGGAGTTTCCTGGAGTGATGCAGGCGATCCGCAAACGCTTAACAGCAGCAACCAGTGGACAAAGAACTGGGATGTACCGCTCTATGAAAAAGACGATTCAAAGACCCCGATCGAATACAGAGTCATTGAGACAAAGGTAGGCGGCGCAGCGGTGGGCGACAATAACCAGGCGGCCTGGACGGACGCAGAGAAAGGTAAAATCGTTTATCGGAGCAAGGTGGAAAGCAGTGCAGGACAAAACACAACGATCTTTACAGTGACAAACTCTTATGAGGCTAAAAAGACAGAGATCAAAGGAAAGAAAACCTGGGTCGGCGACAAAGGCTCGGCAGTGACTATGACCCTGCAGAAAAAAGTTGGAACCGGCAGCTGGACAAATGTGTCCGGACAAAACAATCAGCCGCTGACAGCTGTGGCATCAGAAACGAGCGGTTGGAAATACTCCTTTGGCGAGCAGCCTGTATATGAAAAGGGAACGAAGATCCAGTACAGAGTCGTAGAGACCGTACCGGAAGGATACTTCGCAGGCTATGAGGGCTACGATGTGACCAATGCGCAGAAACCTGAAAAAGAGGTGACTGCGGGAACGACAGAGGGCAAATTTGATTTCAGCAAAAATCCGGATAAAGTTCTTATTTATAAAATCAGCTTCCATAATCCGGACGGCGACAATACAAAAGTAACCATCGTCGATACCATTGACAGTCAGGTGAGCTATAAGGCGGGAACCGCAAAACTAACCCTGAACGGCACTGAGAGTCAAAAAGAGCCGTCAATCAACGGAAACAAGCTGACCTGGACAATTGATAACGTCGCAAAAGGCGCATCAGGAAATATCACTTATCAGGTTAACGTAAAAGATACGGCAGTAGGGGAAATCGAGAATGGCGCGGACGTTACCATCAATGACCATAAGGCAACCGTAACAACAAAGACCCCAATCATCCCGGTTATCCCTGAAAAAACGACAACCGCAGGAGACTTAAATGTGGGAGATGAGCTCACATATGAAATCACTTATAAGAACAATGCGGTGGATGAAAAGAATAAGCCGGCAGAGGCGGTAGTCACAATTACAGATATGCTGCCGAAGGGACTTTCTTACGTGGATGATTCCGCGACAACAGGCGGAAATATCGAGAAATTTGAAACAAAAAAATCAGGAGATGTTGTAAACCTGATCTGGACAACAAAGAAGCTTGCGCCGGGAACATCGGGAACGGTTTCCTTTAAAGCAACAGTAAACGCGGATGCGGTTGACTCCGTGACCAATCAGGTAGAGGTGAAAGATCCGGCCGGAACATACAAGGCTGAGCCAGTTACCAATCCGGTAGGCGATACGGTTTCCGTTTCCGTAGAAAAACAGTGGATGCCGAAGGCGCCTGCGGGAGCGAAAGTGACGGTGGATCTGTACCGCGCTGAAAAAGCAGGGGCAGAGCCAAAGCTGTATCAATCGAAAGAACTCAGTGAGGAAAACTGGTCCCATACCTTTACCGGCTTACCGAAGTTTGTCGTAAAAGGCGGTGAGCTGACCAACGATCAATATATCTATACGGTAAAAGAGCGCAGCGCTATAGATGGCTACATTTCAACGGTACAGAAAATTGATGATAACCAGTTTACGATTACCAATTCCAAGCCAGCGAAAACAGCGAAAGCGACTGCAAAGCCAGACCTGAGCGATAATGAGCGTTATGCAACCGTAGGCGAGAATCTGCCGTTTGAGATTTCTTACTACAATGCGGATAAAGACGCAAATATTACCGTGACGGATGAACTGCAGAAGGGACTGGAGTATACGGCCAATTCGGCGACAGTGACAATTAACGGAGCCGGTGCGGCATATACGGAAAAGATAGAGTCTCTTGCAAGCGGAGCGGTGAAAGTGACCTGGACGATTGAAAAGGCTGCCAAGGGCAATGTTAAGGTAAGCTTTGACGCAAAGGTTACGGAAGACGCAGGCCAGCAGATTAAGAATACCGGCGTTGTAATCGTCGGCGATGATCCTAATGTAAAGGCTGAGACAGAGCCGGTTATCGTTACGCCTCTGATTGATGTCAAAGGTACGAAGGTTTGGGCCGACGGTGATGATCAGTTTAAGACCCGGCCGGACAGCGTTGAAGTAACTCTCTTTGCCAATGGTAAAGCGACCGATCAAAAGATTACGGTAACCGCAGATAAGGATTGGGCATATGAGTTTAAGGACCTGCCGCTGTATGACGGAGCTACGAAGCTCAGCTATACGGTAAAAGAAACGAAGGTGGGTGATCAGGACGTAAAGACAGAAAATGGACAGGAAAAAGCGGACGGCTACGTTGTGACGTATAACGGGAATAACATTACCAACACGTTGGATGATTATGAAGCTTATTCCTGGGATGGAAGCATCAAGGTGACCAAAAAAGTTACTGCTGACGGCAATCCGCAGAAAGTAACGGATACCTTCTATGTGGCGCTCTTCAGCGATGAGGATTGCACGGTAAGGGCTAAGATGCCGGATCCGAGCGTAGAGGGACAGGGCGGAGATATCAATATCCCTGTTCAGAAAATCGAGATAAAGGGAAGCGATTCCGGAACTGCTGAATTCAAAGGCATCCCGGTAGGAACCGTGGATAACCCGGTTACGTACTATATTGCCGAGGTGGCGGATGAGAGCGGTCAGGCTTTGGCCAGTGATTACGAATACAAGGCATCCGTTCAGGTTGACGGAAAGTCGGGCAATATGACCGCGCTGACCGTTAAGAACCACGACAGCCAGGCGGAAGTGACCAACGCCTTTGACAATCAGACATCCGTAAACGGCATTAAGAACTGGGCAAACGATACTTTCGTAGCTGATATGTTCCGGCCGGACAGCATCACAGTAAAACTGCTGCAAAACGGGAACAACTATCAGGAAAAGACAGTAAGACCGGATGAGTCCGGAAACTGGGCATACAGTTTCGACAAACTGCCGAAATTCGATAAGGACGGAAATCTGTATCAATACACAATCGATGAGGCAGCGGTAGACGGATATGCGGTAACAGCCGAAGGCATGGATCTGACCAACACTTTGGAAGGATATCTGGCGGGGTCCGTAAGCATTACAAAGAAGGTAACCTTAAACGGAAATCCTTACAATGTGGCAGGCGTATTCTATGCAGGCGTATTTACGGATTCTGCGTGCGAAAACATTTTAACGATTAATATGGATGGCAGAGAAGTTCCTGCATTGGCGGCCCTTCCTGTAGACGGGACAGAGAGCCAGGCGGTTGTCATTGATGGATTGCCTTTGGGAGCAGGCGGAGAACCGGTTAAGTACTATATAGCCGAGACCGACAGCCAGGGCAACGCCATCACAGCCGGAAACGAGTTTACAATCAGCATTGATAATCCGGAGGTGACTGCCGACGCACGGGGAACAAAGGCCGTGACCATCACCAATGAGTATGCTGAAAAAGCGGCCCTGACGGGAACCAAGACCTGGAACGACGATAATAACGCCGGGAACAAGAGGCCGGATTCCATCAAGGTAACCTTGCTGCAGAACGGAAAGGTTTACAGAGATCCGATTACAGACAGCGCTCTTGTGAAGACCATTACAGCAAAAGATGACTGGACTTACAGCTTCGTAAATCTTCCTGGCACCGACAGCAACGGAAAGGCTTATGAATATTCGGTAATAGAAACGGGAGCCGAGGCCGATTATACGGCGGAAGTAAACGGTATGAACATTACCAACACCCTCAACGTGGAACAGTTCTATTATGAAGGAACCATTGATATTACCAAGAAAACCATGCTGAGAGATAAAGCCTATAACGTTGATGACGTGTACTACGCGGGTATTTTCACGGACAGCGATTATACAAAACTGCTGAAGGATGAGAACGGTGAAGACGTTATTTACGCGATTGCGCTGGATAACGAATCGGAAGCCACGATCAAAGTGCCTGTACCGGCGGGAGCGAAGGGAGAAGCCGTAACCTACTATGTAACAGAGGTAGACGAGTATGGAACTCCTGTGGATAAGGCCGGCGGCCAGCAGTATACCTGCGAGGTAAAAGGAGGAGTCTGCTCGGTTAAGGGTGGAGATACGGAAAATGTAACGTTTGTCAACACTTATCAAGTGAAGAAAGTGCCCCAGACGGGCGATGACTCTAACATTCTGTGGCTGATGCTTCTGATGACGCTTGCGGCAATCGCAATGGTTTACGCAGTGCTTAGAAGGAGAGCGGTACAGAAGAAAAGCTGATAAAAACGTAAACCCCAATTCGGCTTTGCATTAAAAAAAGAAATATGGGCGCTGCGCGGGCAGGCCCATATTTCTTTTACTGGAAAAACCATATACAAGAGAGGCGGCAGGTCTCCTTGTGTATGGTTTTTGTTTTACAGCCCTTTAATATATTCCGTCGGATCGACATACGCGCTGTCTCTGGTCATTTCCAGATGCAGGTGGGATTCTTCCAAGGTTTCGAATAACGCGGTTTCGCCTACGGCTCCGATCACTTCTCCCTGCTTTACCGCATCTCCCTCTTCTGCCAGGCCCTTTTCCGCAAGGTTGGAATAAATGGATACAATTCCGTTTCCGTGGGTTACCTCTATTGTCATGCCATAACGATCATCTTCGGCGACTCTGGTTACAGTGCCGTTTGCGATGGCTTTGACCTTTGTGCTCATAGCTGCTGCGATATCTATGCCCGGATGGGTCATATACTGATCCAGAGTCTTGGAATAAATGGGCATATCCATTGAATATTCCATTTGTATCTTTCCCTTTAAGGGTGCGATGTAATCGACAGATGCCTTTTCCTCAGTCTTCTTTTCCGAATTCTTGCTGTCCACCACCGGCGTCTGCGCTGCCGCCTGGGTGCCCTCCGTTTCCGTTTTCGTACTTTTGGAAATTTCCATATTCTTGTCTTCGGTATTCAATTTATCCAAATTGGATTTAACTGCAAATACTGAGGTAAGCGCTACGACACAGAAACACAGGACTAATGCCAGTGCTGCCCGATCTTTTTTCTTTTTCTTTTCTCGCATAAAGTTTCACCTCCAATATTCTTTATTATCGCCATAGATGAAAATTTTCATACTGTCAATTGCTTGTAATTAAATGGAGTTCGTATTATACTGTGAGAAGTATATTTTGAAAACAAATTTGAAATTATGATGAGATTATGAGGAGAGATTTAATGTCGGACTACATTCTAGCGAAACAGAACGGAAGAAAAATTCCTTTGGAGGATAAAATATTCGGTATCAGCAATCGTGCGAAAAAGATGATTGCTGAGGAGGGAAAGGATAAGGTCATCAATGCGACGATTGGGTCGCTGCTCGATGATGACGGAAATCTGGTGGTGCTGTCTTCTGTGGTGGAGGTAGTAAAAGAGCTGGAACCTGTTGATTTTGCTGATTATGCGCCTATCGGAGGAATCCCTCCGTTTCGTGAGGCGGTTAAAAAGGCGGCATTCGGAAGTTTTCAGCCCAAAAGATTTACGGAAGCGGTTTCCACGCCTGGCGGCACGGGTTCGATTCGAAATACGATTGCCAATTATTCTTCCCCCGGGGACAAAATTCTTACATCTGATTGGCACTGGGCCCCGTACAATACCATTGCCGGAGAAATGGGAAGAAGCATCGATACCTACCAGATGTTTGATGAAAATGGAAATTTTAATGCTGCTGCCTTTGCGAAAAAAGTTGATGAGCTGACTGCCGTACAGGGAAGTCTGGTGGTTATTCTCAACACTCCCGCGCACAATCCGACGGGCTACTCGCTGACAATGGAGGACTGGGAGCAGGTGATGCAGGCTGTCAAAACCGCGGCTCCAAAAGCGGAAAGTATCGTACTTTTGGTGGATGTGGCATATATAGATTTTGCGGGGGATGAGGAGGAATACAGAAAGTTTTTACCAAAGCTGGAGGATGTTCCCGAAAACGTTCTGCCGATCATAGCGTATAGTCTGTCCAAAACATACACGCTTTATGGCACCCGCTGCGGGGCTATGATCTGTATGGCGCAGACTCCGGAAATTGCTGCTGAGTTTAAACGCGTCTGTGAATTTTCCTCAAGAGGTTCGTGGTCCAACAGCGCGAAACTGGCTCAGGTGATTTTATCAAAAATTTATAAGGATCCTGCCTTGCTGAAAAGAGTCAATGAGGAGAGGGCCGGCTATCGGGAAATGCTGATTCGCAGAGGACGCGCCTTTGAAGAGGAAGCGAAAAAATGCGGCCTGAAAATCGTGCCGTTTGATGCCGGGTTCTTTGTGTCGATTCCATGCGATAATCCTGATGAAATCAGTAAAAAGCTGGAGGCGGATGGGCTGTTTATTGTACCGCTGGCAAAAGGTCTGCGCGTATCGGTAGCTTCCATTTCCGAAGCTTCCTGCCGAAAGCTGCCGGCTATGATTAAAGCTGCGATGGCAGAATAACATCAAAGGCCGGGCCAAATAGATAAGTATAGAGCAACGGATACAAAGAATGGAACGTTCGGTTTTTTGTATCCGTTTGTTAATTTTTTATAACGTAGGAAATATCGCCTTTGGCGATGTTGACGAAGTTTCAAAGAACGTACCTTGCAAAGCGTCGCCCCTTGCGGGCGACATGTGTGCATAGGAATCTTTGATTCCGTCATGCACACGCTTTTTACAGGGGTTCCATTTCCCGGCTGGAGACGGAGCATGAAAGGAAAATGGCCGCATATGAGAATGTTTTTCGAAAACCCTATTTACTATATGGAAGAAATTCGATATAATAAATAACAGTTGTTGGTCAGCATTAATATGCGGATGTGGTTCAATGGTAGAACTCCAGCTTCCCAAGCTGGCAACGGGGGTTCGATTCCCCTCATCCGCTCCATGTTGAAAACCCGCTAAAGCGCAGTAATTCAAGCGCTTGGCGGGTTTTTGTTTTTTGCTGTTTTTGAATGCTGCTGCCCGAAATGGCTATTTGGGCTATTAAGTGTTGCGCAACTTATGGTTTTTTATACGGCCATCCTGTCAAGGGAAAAGGTACCATCATATGTTTTTAATTTCAACACGCCATTTCCTACGGATTTTATGGTATAAATTTCACCGGTATCCAGTTCGAGCTGATCACCTCTTAGCCAATATTGCCCTTCGATCGACTTAGAGTCGTTATCCTCATAATATATACTGCAATAAAATTCTCCGTTTTTTAGAAAATCAAACTCAATACGGCTATTGCTCATCCAGTCACCGGCCCACATTCCCACAATTTTATTTCCCTCGGAAGTGGGTTCACAGTATCCGTGGCCATTGCTGTCTGTTTCGGATGAACTTTGTGATGGCGTTTCAGTCGTTGGCTGCGAACTCTCCTTTTTCGCTGCTTTAGCAACATCTGCGCTTTGCTGTAAATTAACGATTGCAGATTTTCCTCCGGATTTAAACTCGATAGACATATCGCTGGTATCATCGCCCAGTTCCTTGGGATAGCTAAAATGTAAAGCTCCCGTTTTAGTTGATAAAGGTTCAAGCGTTGCATTATTTAAATCTTCCTGATATCCCAGCAACAGCGTGGGGCTGTATTTATACTTTTGTTTGCAGATCAAAGTCACAAAAGTATCCTGATTTTCTTGCACAATCGGCGGCACAAAAATTCTTTTCTCGCTAAAATTATTTTTTATCGTTATGAAAGCGGCCAGAAACTGATCCGTATCCTCGTCAGGGGTATATGTCATAAATTGGTCTTCAGCGGAAGGAACCACAGCGGCACTTTCGATGGTAAATTCCCAATCGTTCAAGGAAACCACTTCGCCTATCTTATAAATTTTTTCTTTGGGTTTCGGATCTTTTTGGCTTTTCTCTTTTTCGTTTTCATTGCAGGATGAAAGGAGAGCGGCTGCTAATAAAAATATGGTGACAAGAACAATAACTTTCGGCAGACTATGGCAGTTAACGGTGTCGCGGTATTGGGGGCGCAATTTCATGATTAATCCTCCTAAAACTTGTAAACTGAGTCGAATAAGCCACACATCGCAGTTCGTTTCCGATAAAGATGGAGTTGTGCTTAATAACGGAATATTCTATCTAATTATATCATATTATCCTCACAAAAAATTAATATTTAGAACAGATAATTGTTAAGAAATATATGGTAGGATATAATCAATATAGAAAACAGATTTAAAAGACCGGAAAGGAACGTCAAATATGCAAAAAATAGGATTAAGCTCATTTCAGCTAAAATTTATCGCCCTGCTTTTTATGACCCTGGATAATACGGTGATCCTTTTGAACCAGGAGCCGTTTCCCTATTACCACATCTTTTCGCGATTCGTGGGCGCTCTGTTTGCCTATCTTCTGGTGCAGGGATTTTTCCATACCTCTGATCGGGCCAAGTATTTTATAAGGTTGGCTGCTGCCGGAATTATCATGTGGGCAGGAAATAAGCTGGTGGCATATTTGACGGGAAATGATGCTCCCATCGGCCACAGCATGTTCCTGACCCTTGCTGCTGGATTTGGCGCTATCTGGATTTTTCAATGGTCGCGGAAGAATGCCGAAACGATACAGAGTAAACTCATAGCCTTTACCGCTGCTGCGGTTGTCGCAGTGATTGCGATGATCTATACGGAAGGTGGGTTCTGCATAATTCCGGTTATCGTTGCCAGCTATTTTCTATACGGGAAAAAATGGTGGCTCAGCCTGGTCATCATTGTCATTTCAGCCATACTTGCCGTGACCAGCATTACCTATAGTTCATCGGGAGACATTCAATGGGATGTGTTCTTCGCCGTAAACTGCGATTGGGCAATGGTGACCGTTATTCCGTTTATTCTGCTGTACAACGGAAGGCGGGGGCCGAAAAACGGATTTGCCAAGTGGATGTTCTACGTATATTATCCGCTGCATATTTGGGTATTTACAATCGTGGGAACACTGCTGCAGCAATAAATCGCTGCAGCGTTCCTTCTTTCTATGAAAGGGATGTCGCATTAGTTGATAAAACCTGAACGCTGCCATTTGTTCGGATATGGGTCAAGAAGTACAGATCTGGGGAAGTTTGCCACATTCAGGATTTTTTATCCATTTTAAGCAGAAAAAACGTCTGTATGGATAAAAGTTGTGGCCAGGAGAGGTCTGTTTTAGACCATTTCCTGTTAAACAGCCCGATTTTAAAAAATGAAGCCCTCAGACCGTTGCAAAGTTATCCATATTATTCTTAAAAGAAGCAAATATGGATAACTTTTTATTATACGATATTCACCAATTGAGTCGGCTTCGCCGCAAGGTTGAATATGCGTGAAATTTACGGAGGATTTTTCCGACAAAATCGGTTCATACTAAGCCTGAGGTAGAATTATGAAAAACGGAAAATCCATTTGGCAGAAAACAATTGAACAGAAAAATTATCCTCAGCTTTCCAGTACCATAAAACGAGAGGCTGTCGTGGTCGGCGGAGGACTGGCGGGAATCCTGACCGCGTACTTTCTCCAAAGCCGGGGTGTGGACGTGGCAGTTTTGGAAGCGGACCGCGTTGGAAGTGGGCAAACCGCCAACACCACTGCTAAGATCACCAGTCAGCACGGTGCTGTTTACCACAGGCTGATTGCGTGGTTTGGCGAAGATGGGGCCGGGGAATACGCACTCCGCAATCAGAAAGCGATTGAGGACTACGCGCAGATTATCAGCAAAGAAAGAATCGATTGTGATTTTCAGAGGCTGCCGGCATATTTATACACGAAAAAACAGCGGCAGGTTTTGAAACAGGAAGAAGCGGCCGCCCGCTCTCTGGGAGTTCCCTGCAGATTTCACAATGAAACAGAACTTCCTTTCGAGATCGGCGGTGCATTGGAATTCGAAAATCAGGCGCAGTTCCATCCGCTCAAATTCCTTACGGCGCTGGGGGAGAAACTGGAGATTTACGAAAAAACGCCGGTACTGAAGGTAGAGGGCAAGCGAATTTTTACTCCCCGGGGAGGGGTCCTCGCGGGGACGATTGTTTTTGCGACGCATTATCCCTTTATTAACCGTCCCGGATACTATTTTATGCGTATGCATCAGGAGCGAAGCTATGCGGCGGCTCTGGAAAACGCTCAGCCCCTGAAGGGTATGTATTACGGTATTGATGCGGATTTTGGCTGGTCGTTTCGCTGTGCCCGGGAAAAACTGGTGATGGGCGGATGCAACCACAGGACCGGGATGATCCCGGGGGAAGATCCTTACAGGCAGTTGTCAAAGCAGGCCAAAATCCTCTGGCCCGAAAGCCGGATATCTGACTGCTGGTCGGCACAGGACTGTATGACTGCGGATCATATCCCTTATATCGGAAAGTTTTCGCACAAAACACCTGACTGGTATGTGGCGACTGGTTTCAACAAATGGGGTATGACGCATTCAATGGTCAGCGCCAGGCTTTTAACGGAAAAAATTCTCGACAGAAGCGCCGGCAAAAAGAGTATTTTCAGCCCGCGGAGATTCAAGTGGTCCAGGGGAACCGCCGCTATGCTTAAAGATGGGGCCATCAGCGGAAAGAATCTTTTTCTGGCCTGGGCGGGAGCTGCCCCTAAATGCCCACATCTGGGATGCCGGCTGAATTGGAATCCTTATGAGAAAAAATGGGAGTGTCAATGCCACGGTTCACGATTCGACGAGGACGGAGCATTGCTTGCCGGCCCGTCGCAGACCGACCTTCTGAGGAAGGGTGTGAAGAAATGAGTCACTTTCACGGGAATGGAAAACACAGCGCCTACTTTGAAGGCTGGTACTTTAAACAGACAGGTGAGGATGGAACCGCAGCGTTTATTCCGGCCTTTCACATTAACGCAGATGGGAGAAAGTGGGCCTCTTTGCAAGTCATAACGCAGCAGACGGTTTTCGATGTGGAATACTCCGCACAGGAATTCCATGCCGCCCAGAGCAGATTTCTGGTGGAATTGGGAATGTGCCGATTCTCCCGGGCGGGTTGCCGGCTGGAAATAAAATCGGGGGAGCATAAAGTAACGGGAATCCTGAATTTTGAAGAAATCAAGAAGCCCAAGTACGATATTATGGGTCCGTTCGCTTTAGTGCCGTTCATGGAATGCCGCCATAAAGTAATCAGCCTTCACCACCGTGTTGAGGGACAGCTTTTGATTGACGGAAAGAAATACCGGTTTCAGCAGGGCCTGGGATATATAGAGGGTGATCGTGGGAAGTCTTTTCCCAGGGGTTACTGCTGGACGCAATGCTACTTCACAGGCGGGAGCATCATGCTTTCCGTTGCGGAGATTCCCTTTGCCGGCCGCCGTTTTATAGGATGTGTGGGTTTTATTTATCTCAATGGAAAGGAGCACCGCCTGGCGACTTATCTGGGAGTCAAGCTGCATAAAGTAACGAAAGAGGAGATCCGGCTATCCCAGGGGAATATCCAGATGACGGTGCGTCTGATTGAAGAAGATTCGAAGCCTTTGAAGGCTCCCCGCCAGGGCAGTATGGACCGCATTATTCATGAAAGTCTTACCTGCACGGTCTTTTATGAAGTGCGGAAAAATGGGAAAACGCTTTTGGAGCTTTACAGTCAGAACGCTGGCTTTGAATGGGATATGTGATCAGGCTTGACAAAATACAAGGAAACGTATAATATTAAACATAAGTTCAATATTGAAAGGCGAAAACTATGCCCCAGGTTTTGAAGGATGAAATACGCACGAATATTTTGGATGCGGCTCAGAGAGATTTTTATGAAAAAGGCTTTTCAGGAGCTACAATGCGGAGCATCGCCGCCAAGGCAAAGATCCCGGCCGGTTTGATCTATTCCTATTACAAAAGCAAGGATGCTCTCTTTGAAGCAGTGCTTAGACCCGTCAGTTATGACTGGAAGCGTGTATTCACCGCAGGGGATCAGCGTCATGAAGGTGAGGGGTCCGACTGGCTCAGCCGGGAGGAGCGGGACTGCCTCATAAATCTGCTGCGTCACAGGCAGGCTTTTCTCATCATGATGGACAAAAGCGAAAATACCAGGTATGGAAACGAGAAGGAAAAACTGATCGGCCAGATTGAGGAGCATCTCAATTTGCATAGAGAGCAGATCGAAGATTATGATCCCGTGTACATACATATTATCGCCAGCAATTTTGTCGATGGCCTGCTGCAGATTATGTATCATTATAAAGGAGAGGAATGGGCGATGAAGCTGTTGAATAAACTGGCAACTGCATATTTACAAGGAATTGGCTTTTAAGTCGGTTCCTTTTTTTATTGAACAATATTGAACGATTGTTTATTATTGGGAACGGTGACTCTGAGCGCCGAGGCGGTAAAAGGACACCGGAAATTCAGGAGGTATCATTATGGCAGAAAATGAAACAAGGCTTTACATTCTTAAAGCGGAACCCGTACCCCGGGCTTTGCTAAAACTGGGCATACCGACAATGACAGGTATGTTGGTATCGGCGCTGTACAATGCCGTCGATGCTTATTTTGTCGGCGGTCTGGGCACGGCACAGATGGGAGCGGTTTCCGTTGTTTTTCCTATTGTGCAAATCATCATTGGGCTGGGAATGATGTTTGGTGCCGGAGCATCTTCCTATATCTCGCGGCTTCTCGGCAGCCAGGATTACGAACGGGCCAGTCGGACCGCTTCTGCTGCGCTGTTTTCTGGTTTGCTTGTAGGGGGAATAGCTATTTCCTGTATCCTGCTGTTTTTAAAACCTGTACTGGCTGCTCTGGGGGCGACGGCTACTATACTGCCCTATGCGAGAGTGTATGCCAGAATCTATGTGGCCGGGTCGATTCTTAACGTCTTTAACGTAACGATGAACAATCTGCTGACCGCCCAGGGCGCCGCTAAGTTTACAATGACTGTTATGATCAGCGGCAGCCTGTCCAATATCATTCTGGACCCGATTCTAATCTATGGGCTGGATTTAGGTATTGAAGGTGCCGCAATAGCGACAGTTCTTTCCCTGTGTATGAATGCGGCGTTATATATTGGTTATCTTTTGAAGGGAAAAGGTGTGCTGCGATTTTCATTCAGATATGTATCGACCGACGGGGAGATTTACGGGGAAATTCTTAAAATAGGCATACCGGTTTTGGCTTTTCAGCTTTTTACCAGCGCAGCTCTGGGGCTGACCAATATCGCCGCCAAAAGCTACGGAGACTATGCAGTGGCGGCCATGGGAGCGGTTACGCGGGTGATGACGATTGGTATCTATATCGTGTTCGGGTTTATGAAAGGTTTTCAGCCTTTTGCGGGATTCAACTATGGCGCCAGGCAGTACAAAAGGCTAAAGAGGGCGACGCGTCTTTGCCTGCTGGGCTCAACCTGTTTTTGTGTGTTTATGGCGGCTGTCTGCATTTTTTTTGCGACGCCGATCATCAAGCTTTTTGGCAGCAATCCGGATATGATCAGCCTGGGCGCACGGGCGCTCCAAATCAGTGCGGCTCTTTTTACTGCTTTTGGGTTTCAGATGGTATACGCTTCCCTGTACCTTTCCGCAGGCAAGAGCTTGCCGGGAAGTATTTTAAGCCTTGGAAGACAAGGCATCTTTTTCATCCCGCTGATTACTGCGCTGCCTGCTTTTATGGGAATTACCGGACTGATTTTGGCCCAGCCGCTGGCGGACCTCTGCTCTTCTGCAGTCACATGCGTCTTTGCGGCACAAATGGACAAGCGGCTGGGTATTCCGACAAAAGCTGAGAATGAGTCGAAGGAGGGACCATATGCAGGATGAAAAAATCCGACCGGAAGTCTTTCGCCTTTGGGAAATTGCTTTTTCTTTTGGTCCAACGAAAATAGAGAACCGCCGCATATTCATGTGTGCACATATTGAAAATAGAATGAGTCACTGAAATAAATTTGTGCTATAATATATACAATTAAAGTATGGTTGATTTTGGAGATTTGGAGGCATCATTATGATAAATTATTATAGTACGATTGATGAAGTAGTGCTTACTTTTTCTAATATAAAGCGAAATGAACAGGGATTCGAGACTATTATAGCCAGGTTTGAACGGGCCAATAATAATGGCTTTGATTATGCCGAATGGAAACTGCCTTGCATATCAAACATTAAGGGTTTTGGGTTTTCGGAAGATGAAATATTAGAACAGGAAAGGTATTTACGCAACAATTCCATCTTGATTTGGGAAATTGCGAGGGAAAAGGAGTTGAGTTCAATTGCCTAAAGCATTACTTGACTTTCTGGGATATTGCTTTTTCTTTTGGTCCAACGAAAATGAAGAACCGCCGCATATTCATGTATGCAAAGGGAAGCCATCCAAGAATAGCACAAAGTTTTGGATACGCGATGATGAAATTGTACTGGAACATAATAATGCAAATATACCAGCTAAAGATTTAAAGAAAATTCAAATGTATATCAGTTTGAATAAGAAAGATATTATATATGAATGGTTTAGACATTTTAACCAGTA
Source organism: Anaerovorax odorimutans (assembly GCF_024459955.1). GTDB lineage: Bacteria > Bacillota > Clostridia > Peptostreptococcales > Anaerovoracaceae > Hominibacterium > Hominibacterium odorimutans_A. The sequence goes on along the minus strand of NZ_JANFXK010000001.1, from coordinate 380,955 downwards.
ACATATAAGCGGTTTTTCGTGGATTAATCAGGGCAAGCAAAGATATAATTTTTATAATCACTAATTTGAAATCTGTAGAGAAATCCATATGAATAGCAGCCAAACGATACAAAGGATTGAGGCGGGACTTTTATGCCGGGACTTTTATATCCTGCATTTCAAAAGTTTTATAGCGCATTAAGTAGTTTAGAAAGGTTTGAAGATGGTGGATTGTGATTTAAATGAAAAAGAATACGTTTTTGATGGCACAAGATTAGCGGATATGAATTATATCGTTAATAAATTCCATAATGGTATTAAAAATAGCCTGGATTATGGAAAATTAAATTTAGCACCCATTATAGCTGCGTTTAAAACACAAAAATAAGGAATCATTGATTTACTCTTTTAGATAGAACAAACTGGCTCTTCTGTGGTTCAGAAGAATGCCAGAACGGATTCTATAAATATCAATGATGTACAGGGTATAACAACATCAATTGTTTGGGAAGATAAAATAGAAAGATATTTAAGATAAAGAAAAAAGGGTATTTGTAAAAGACAGATACTCTTTTATATTACAAGGAAGTGATGAAATGAACAATCAGAAAACCGTACCCAATAGATTAGCAAACGAAAAATCTCCGTACCTGCTGCAGCATGCAAATAACCCGGTAAACTGGTATCCATGGAGCGAAGAAGCCTTTGACAAAGCGCAGGAGGAAGACAAGCCGGTCTTTCTCAGCATCGGATATTCAACCTGCCACTGGTGCCATGTGATGGCCCGGGAATCCTTTGAAGATGAAGAGGTGGCACAGCTCCTGAACAGAGATTTCGTTTCCATAAAAGTAGACCGGGAGGAACGGCCGGATATTGATTCCGTCTATATGTCGGTCTGCCAGGCCCTCACCGGTTCCGGGGGCTGGCCGCTGACCATCGTTATGACGCCGGGAAAAGAACCGTTTTTCGCAGGGACCTATTTCCCCAAAAGAGGAAGGAGCGGGGGAGTCGGCATGATAGAGCTGCTGGAGTTTATCCACGAGGCATGGCGGAAGGATAAGAAAAAGCTGATAGCGGAAGGGCAGAAAATAACATCCTTTATAAAAGAAAATATGGAAACAGACAGCAAAGGCGCGGTCAGTGAAGACACTCTGATTGAGCAGGCAAAGCACTACTTCCGAAAGACCTTCGATGAAAAATGGGGAGGCTTTGGTCCAATGCCCAAATTTCCGTCGCCCCATAATCTGCTGTTTCTAATGGAGCAGCGGGATGAACATAGTCTGCGTATGGCAGAAAAAACGCTGGTTCAGATGTACCGGGGCGGTCTGTTCGATCACATCGGCGGCGGATTTTGCCGCTACTCCACGGATGAACGCTGGCTGGCGCCCCACTTTGAGAAGATGCTTTATGACAACGCCCTGCTGATGCTGGCATATGCCCAGGGATACGCTGAGACGGGAAACGAGCTTTATGGGAAAGTGGCGGAGAAAACAGCGGCGTACACAAAGCAGGAGCTGACTGCTGAGGAGGGCGCTTTCTACTGTGGTCAGGATGCGGACAGCGACGGAGTTGAAGGGAAGTATTACGTTTTTTCGCCCGGCGAAATCATGGACGTACTGGGAGAGGAAGAGGGAAAGGAATTTTGCGCACGGTTTGATATTACTGCCAGTGGAAACTTTGAGGGCAAAAGCATTCCCAACAGGCTTAAAGATCCGCAGTATGAAGCAATACCGCAGGAAGGACAGCTGGCAAAACTGCGCCAATACCGAAAAGAAAGAACGAACCTTCACAGAGATGATAAGGTGCTGACTGGCTGGAACGGCTTGATGATCGCTGCGCTGTGCAGGACCGCCAGATTGCTCCGCCGTCCCGAATACTTGGAGAGAGCGGAGCGGGCCGCAGACTTTATATGGAACAATCTGCAGCAGAACGGATACCTCAATGCGAGATGGAGACAGGGACATGCCGCCCATGCGGGAACGCTGGAGGATTATGCTTTCTTCGCCTGGGGACTGCTGGAATGTTATCGCAGCACCTTTTGCGCCGATTATCTGAAACGTGCGATTCGAATCGGAGAGCGGATGCTGGAACAATTTTTTGATGGGGAACATGGGGGATGTTTCCTTTACGGGAAGGATAGCGAGCAGTTGTTTATCCGCCCTAAGGAGACTTACGATGGGGCTATGCCGTCGGGAAATTCCGTAGCAGCGCTTGTGATGGACAGGCTGGCATTTTATACGGGCGAAGACAGGTGGCTTTGCGCGAAGGAAAAGCAGCGGGAATTTATGAAAGGCAGAGCCGGAGAACGCCCGGCGGCACATAGTTTTTTCCTCTGGCAGCTTTCGCGGGAAAAGGACGATGCGCAGCTGATATGCGTTTCTGAGGGAGAATTGACTGCGACGCAATTCAATGATTTTGATACGGAAGTCATAGTAAAGACAAAAGCTAATCAGCAGACTATGGAAGAGATCGCGCCCTTCCTCAGAGAATATCCTATACCCAAGGAGGGTGCAGTCTATTACCTTTGCAGAGGACAGCGCTGCGAAAGCCCGGTAAAGAGCTTTAGTGAACTGGAAGAAAAATACAAAAAAGGAGATTGACATAAAATGTAAAATATTATATAATATGGATGCGGGCAAAAGGGGGCCTGTATCCATTTTGGGAAAGGAGAGATACATAAAATGCATGACAATGACAGAAGTGAGATCGTCTTTGAGATCAAAGAACGAATCGGTGTGATCAAGCCGTATCCGACCGGCTGGAACAGGGAATTGAATCTGGTGTCGTGGAACGGGAATCCGGCTAAATATGATATCCGAGACTGGGACCCGGATCACGAACATATGTCCAGGGGAATCACACTGCATCCCAGTGAGATGCGTAAAATTCTTTTGCTGCTCAAAGAGCGTGACGTTTGACGGAAAAGCACACAACCGGGAAGATTGCATATAGTGATAGAAAAAGACTTTTTAGGAGGTATTTCCATATGAGATGTTATAACAGAAACGAAGAAGGCATTGAGCCTGCTCTGCTGTTTTTCTTTTTGATCCTTGTGCTGATCTTCTGCAAGCCGGGAATCGTTGGATGCGGGCAGGAATGCTGCGAGAACGAATCGGTTTGCGAACCGGCCTGCGACTGCTGACAGCTTGTCTCACGCAAACAAAAATTCCGTCTGAGTTCAGACGGAATTTTTGCTTTTGTCAAAGAAGAATGAAATGGCATAAAGTCCGGAAAGCCCGACTACAGCGAAAATGATTTTGCTGATGAAGAGCAGGCTGTCTCCAAAGATAGCGGTGACCAGATTAAAGTTAAAAAAGCCAATCAGCCCCCAATTCAGTGCGCCAATGATAATCAGTGCAAGAACTAATTTTTTCAAAGTACTCACCCCTTTCAACAGGTATTTTGCCCATTTTTACATAAAATATGATATACTAATCAGTAATCGTTTTAAGGAGGAAGTCACGTGAAAATTAAATTGAAAAAAGGCCCCAAAGAGCCGGAACGTGAAATCGAAATAACAAGTCCCATCACTATAGAAGAATTACTCAATATCCATGGCCGGGATCTGCCTTATACGATTCTTGCGGCCAAAGTGGATAATAAGATAGAAGAACTGACCATGAAAATAGAAAAGGACTGCCATATCGAGTTTTTGGATATGCGTACGCAGGCGGCGAATCTGATCTATCAGTACAGTCTGTGCCTGATCTATCTGAAAGCGATCGAGGATGTTCTTGGGAAGGTGCCGGTAGAGATACAGAATTCCCTGAACAAAGGACTTTATACGGAGATCAAAACGGCCCGGGCAGTGACCGAGCCGCAAGTCCGTGCCATTGAAAAACGGATGCGAAAATTGATAAAAGAGGATAAGCCTATCGTAAAGGAAGTGGTTTCCTGGGATAAGGCAATCGAAATTCTTTCGGAAAAAGGATATAACGAAAAAATTGAAATCCTGAAAAATCATCCGGAGATTAAGAACCCTGTGTTTTACTGTCTGGACGGCTATAAAAATTTTTTTTACGGGGACATGGTTCCGTCTACGGGATATATCCAGTTTTTTGAATTGAGAAAGTATCGGCGGGGCGTTATTCTCAGATTTCCATACCCATCTGATCCCGGCAGGATTCCCCAGTATGTGGATGAGAAAAAGCTATGTGCCGCTTTCGGGGAAGCGAAAAAGTGGCACCGGCTCTTGAGGGTGTCCTATTTGGCCGATCTCAACGAAAAGGTGAGGGACGGTGAATATAAGGAGCTGATGCTGCTTTCGGAAGCGCTGCATGAAAAGAAGGTAGCGGAAATCGCCGATAAGATAACCAAAGGCAAAAAGCGCATCGTGCTTATCGCAGGACCGTCGTCCTCCGGAAAGACTACCTTCGCAAGACGGCTGTGCATACAGCTTAAAGTCAATGGTCTGGACCCTCTCTATATGGGAACGGACGACTATTTTGTCGAGCGGAAGGATACGCCTCTGGACGAAGAGGGAGAACCGAATTATGAAGACCTTTCTGCCATTGATATTGAGCTTTTCAACAGCAATATGAACGGACTTCTCAGCGGAAAGAACGTAGACCTGCCCACCTTTGATTTTATTCAGGGAACCAAAGTATACGGAAAACGAATTACATCGATCAGGCCGCATCAGCCGATCGTTATAGAGGGAATTCATGCTCTCAATAAAGAGCTGACCAAGTATATCCAGGAAGAAGAAAAATTTCGGATTTATATCAGTCCGTTTACCCAGCTGAACATCGACAGTCACAATCGGATACCGACAACGGATGCCAGAATCCTCAGGCGTATGGTGAGAGACCATCTTTACAGGGGACATTCGGCTAAAATGACCATTGCGGATTGGCCCAAGGTGCGTAAGGGGGAGGATAAGAATATATTTCCATTCAGCAGGGAAGCGGATGTGCTGTTCAATTCGGCTCTGACTTATGAGCTGGCCGTACTGAAAAAGTACGCGCAGCCGCTGCTGGAAGAGATCGATCGCTCTGAGCCGGAATACAGCGATGCCCGCAGGCTGCTCAAGTTTTTGACTTTCTTTGAAGTCATAGAAGATGAGTCGATCATTCCCAACAATTCGATTTTGCGGGAATTCGTCGGCGGAAGCATATTTGCAGAATAGTTTATAGAAGAGAATAAGGAGAAACTTAGAATGAGTGAGATTACAGTGATTGGCGGAATTAAAGGAAAAATTGTTGCAAATGCGGGAGAGCAGATGATGGCCGAGCAGGAAAATGCAGGTGTCATTTCCGCGACATACACGGGAACAGCACGAAATATCGCAGAAAATTTGGGACGTCTGGGCGCTGATACGGCCATAGTAGCCATGGCTGGGGCTGATTTTGTGGGAAAAGGCGCGAAGTCGCAGCTGGAGGAGCTGGGAGTCGATACCTCGCAGCTGCATCTGATCGAGGGGGAGAACACGGCTATGAATATCGCGATTCTCAATATCGTAGGTGATTTGGAATTCGGCGTGGGTAATGTGGATGTGTACGACCGCCTGGGTACGGAGCAAATCGATGAAGCGCTTTCGATGATCAACGGATCGAAGATGGTCTGCGCGGACGGCACTTTATCTGAAGAGGTTTTAAAATACTTGACGGAAAAGACTGAGGTGCCTCTCTTTTTTGACCCCCATTCAGAAGAGGACGCGAAAAAGGCCAGGGACTTTTTGGGCGCGTTCCATACGATCAAACCCAACCGCGGTGAAGCATCCGCCATCTGCGGCATGGACATTTTCAGCGAGGAGCAGCTGATGGAAGCCGGAAAATGGTTTGCCGATCAGGGTGTAAAACGAATCTTTATCACCATGAGCGGAGGCGGCGTCTATTATAAGGAAGGTATGAAGGAAGGAATTCTGCGTCCGGAGCAGGTGCTGCCCTTTGCCAATGAAGAGGGCGCGGGAGATGCTTTTTCCGCTGCCATTCTCGACGGAACGGTAAAAGGGATGGATATAGAAGCCATCGCCGCATACGGAATGAAAGCGGCAGCGATTGCTTTAGAGTGCAAATGCCCGGTAAATCCGCAGATGAGCGAGGGGAGGATAAATGAATGAATGAACATGTGAAAACAGCCAATCAAAAACGGATTGAGGCGATCATTAAGAATCTGGAAGCCAGGAACATGAGCGGCTACTATTGTGAGAATGCTGAGGAGGCCAAGGCAAAGATTTTGTCTATGATCGATGAGGATGATCTGGTATCCTGGGGCGGCTCCGCTTCGCTGGACGAACTGGGAATTAAGAAAGAACTGAAAAATGTGCTGGACGGAACTGCGCCTTCTCCTGAGGAAGCTTTGGAAAACCGCAGGAAAGCATTTATGGCCGATGTTTATCTGACGGGGACCAATGCCATTACCATGGACGGTAAGCTGGTCAATATTGATAAGACTGGCAACCGGGTGGCTGCCATGTGCTTCGGACCTAAAAAAGTAATTGTCATAGCAGGGGTCAATAAGATCGTCGAGGATGAGGACGCAGCAGTAGGGCGGATTCGGACCGAGGCCTGCGTACCAAATGCGATCAGGCTGGGGCTCATGACGCCATGCGCGGTAACGGGAAAGTGTGCCGAATGTCTGGGTCAGTCGATGTGCTGTTATACAATGACTACTAGAGCCAGTGCGGTCAAGGATCGGATACATATCATACTGGTTAATGAGAATTTGGGATACTAAGATATCATCGTGATTAAGAGAATGAACGCCTGCATTGAAGACGGCCCTTTTAGGAGCTGGCTTTCTGCGGAGCGTTCTTTTTTTGAAAGGAGCAGAAAAATGAAAATAAACTACTATATTGTCGACGTCTTTACCAAAGAGAGGTTTGGAGGAAATCCTGCGGCGGTCTGCCTTTTAGACGAAGCTATTCCTACAGAGCTGCAGCAGAAAATAGCGGCTGAGATAAATTTGTCGGAAACTGCCTTTGTTCTGAAAAATGGTAATGCCTATGATCTGCGGTGGTTTACGCCGAAAGTAGAGGTGGAGCTGTGCGGCCATGCTACCTTGGCCTGCGGATATGTTTTGTACGAGCAGGAGGAAATCGAGTCGGAAGCAATTCGCTTTAATACTTTGTCCGGAGTGCTGTCAGTTGCCAGGGAGTACGGCCGCTACTGGCTGACGCTGCCCAAGAGAAAACCAGAGCCAAGCAGGCATTACCGGTCTTTTGATCGGGCCTTTGGAACAGATCGGTTTCAAACGCTCAAAGCCAGCGATTTCCTACTGGTTTTCGATTCGCCGGAAGAAGTGATTAATTTAGAACCAGATTTTGAGAAACTTAAACTGGTGAAAGAGGAGGCAGGGGTGCCTGATGATGTGTTTGGTGTAATTGTAACTGCCAAAGGGGATGGCTTTGGCTGTGATTTTGTTTCGAGATTTTTTGCCCCTAACGCAGGGATTAATGAGGACCCGGTTACTGGCCGGGCTCACAGCAGCCTTGTGCCTTATTGGTCAGAAATATTAAAGAAAAAGCAAATGACGGCAAAACAGATGTCAGCCAGACGGGGAGACATTGCCTGCATCAACAATGACGATGAGACGGTAAGCCTGGGTGCGGAGATTCAGATCTTTTCCCAGGGCGTAATTGAAATTTAAACTTATTCGGGGGCTGTAACAGCCCCTGAAATTATTCCTGGTTTTCGTCCTCGTACGGCTCATCGCTTAAGTCTTCCAAATCTTCCTGCGTCAGACCGGTCAAATCTTCGATTTCTTTGGCAGAGAAGCCTTGAAGCCGCATTTTCTTTGCGATTGCCTTTGCGCCCTGCACAAGGCCGTCTGCCTTGCCCCGCGCATAGCCGTCCTCTTCCCGGATTGCTTCGCATTCTTCCCGGGTAAGAGCCTCAAACAAAAAACTCATAATATCACCACCGTTCTTCTTCAGGAAATCGGTCAACACTCCCTGTCTGATACAGAGATCGATCGCATCCCGGATGGCAGATTCAAGGTGATTTTTTTCTTCCCAGTTTTTCCGCACCAGGTAGATAAACTGACTGTACTGAGCCAGTGTCCGGCAGCGGGCCAAAAGCTCAGCTCCCTGCTCGTAATTGACATTGATGACCTTGACTACTGCTTCTAAGGATAGTTTACCACATTTTTCGATAAATGCATCAGAAAGTTTCAGCTCCTGTTCCAGGGGCGCAGGCGCTTTTCCATTATAGAAAACGTACAATTCCGGTGTGGGGATTTTGACCAGCTTCTTACTGTAGATGGCCTCCGAAAAGTAGAGACGTTCATATTCTCTGGCGATATAAACAAGCATCCGCAGGGGCATATTAAAACTGATGCTCGATTGATGTTCGATGAGAATAATCAGCCGGTCATCAATAATAAAAGCCAGATCGTTTTTTATGTCTCCGAAGATCGCGTCTTCCAGTGTGACGATTCGAACTTTGGTGCCTTTTGGATAATGACTGCCGGATAACGCGTTGTATAATTCCAGAAGCTTTTCTTCATTATTGAACAGAGTACGGAACGTGCCGTCTTTATAAGAACGTTTTGCTTTACCCATGAGAGGCCTCCTTTAGCAGGTGATGGAAATATATTACAGTAATTTTATTACATTTTTACGGCGATGTCAATATATTTACGTCAAGATACACGAAATATAGTGGATATACATTGAGATTTCAATATTTATCCACTAAATTCAAGTAAGCGAGAAACACACGGAAGCGTGTACAGAATGAGGGCTTTCAATCAATTGAAAATGCGGCGTTTGGCCTGTCCAAAAAAATTAAAAAACATCTCAATTTTTTTGCCAAAAACTCTTGCAATTTCCAGTGGGGTGGTATATACTACAAAAGCTTGTGTAAGGCGATGAAGTAGGAAGTTACCTTGCTATAGGATAATTTCTACGGAGAATTGTCCCCACCGGATGGGGGCGAAGGGATTCGCCGGCTTTTTGCTTTGTGTAAAAAACTAGGAAACACACGGAGCCGTGTACTTGACAAGCGAGATCCCGTACACACGTTGAAAAGCGGGCATCAGAACCCCTTGTACGAGCATAGCGAAAACAGTACAAAAATTTAGGAGGATGAAATGAGCGAATTACAGAAAATCAGAATTAAGCTTAAAGCTTATGACCACGCACTGCTTGACCAGAGCGCGGCGAAGATCGTTGAAACAGCCAAGAAGACTGGCGCAGAAGTTTCAGGACCGATTCCGCTGCCGACGGAAAAAGAAGTTGTTACAATCTTGAGGGCGGTTCACAAATACAAGGACTCCAGAGAACAGTTCGAACAGAGAACGCACAAGAGACTGATCGACATCACCAGCGCGACACCGAGGACTACGGACGCTTTAACAAAGCTGGATCTGCCTGCTGGCGTGGATATCGAAATCAAGCTGTAAAACTCGGAGCCGAGATGATCATTTATCCGGCGCAAACCGAAACAAAAGTGTAAGGGAACTCCCCTTAGTAAGATTGCATGAGAGGGAAGGGCGAAGTTAAGAGTTGCAGACAGCCATGATCCAAACCAGAGCAATCCGCTGTAAGAATTAGGAGGAAAAATATGAAAGCGATTTTAGGAAAGAAAGTCGGAATGACTCAGATCTTTACTGACGCAGGCGAAGTGATCCCTGTAACAGTGATCGAGGCAGGTCCGGAAACAGTAACACAGGTCAAAACAGTTGAAAACGACGGCTATGCCGCGGCTCAGGTGGCTTTCGAAGACACGAAGGCTCACAGAGTGAACAAGCCGATGACAGGCCATTTTGAAAAAGCGGGCGTTTCCGTAAAGAAGCACCTGGCGGAGTTCAGAATTGAAGACGGCGAAGCTTACGAAGTAGGACAGGTCATCACAGTTGCTGACTTCGAAGAAGGAAAAAAACTGGACATCACAGGAACTTCCAAAGGTAAGGGAACTCAGGGCGAGATCAAGAGACACGGACACCACAGAGGCCCGATGACCCACGGTTCCAAGCACAAGAGACTGCCGGGCGGTAAGGCCGGCGCATCCTATCCGGGAAGAGTTTTCAAAGGAAACAAAGAGTCCGGTAGAATGGGACGCGACACTGTGACCGTACAGAATGTCGTTTTAGTAAAAGTTATTGAAGACAGAAACCTGATGCTGGTAAAAGGTGCTGTACCGGGAAACAAAGGTGGCCTGGTCCGCATTCAGTACGCAGTAAAGGGTGAGGACAAATAGAAGACTTCAGGAAGGAGGAAGTAAAATGGCAAAAGTAACTATGCTTAACATGACTGGAGCAGAAGCCGGAACCATCGAACTGAACGATGAAATCTTCGGAATCGAGCCTAACCAGAATGCAGTACACGCTGTAGTAAAAAATTACTTGGCGAACCAGAGACAGGGTACACAGTCCGCAAAGACAAGAGCCGAAGTAAGAGGCGGCGGCAGAAAGCCTTTCAGACAGAAGGGTACGGGACGCCACAGACAGGGAAGCACGACAGACCCATCTCAGGTAGGCGGCGGAGTAGTATTCGCACCAAAGCCAAGAAGTTACAGATATACATTGCCTAAGAAGCTGAGAAGACTGGCAATGAAATCCGCGCTTTCCTCAAAGGTAGAGGAAAAGGAAATCATCGTTTTAGACGAGCTGAAATTCGATGCTCCTAAAACAAAGGAAATGGTAAAAGTTCTGGAAAACATCAAAGCTGGCAAAAAAGCGCTGATCGTTATGGCTGAAAAAGACGAAAACGTAATTCGTTCCGCAGCCAACATTCCGGGAGTCAGAACAGAACTGGTATCTACAATGAACGTGTATGAGATCATCAATCACCCAAGCTTCATTGTTACCAAAGATGCGATTAACAAGATTGAGGAGGTGTACTCATAATGAAAACGCCTTACGATGTAATTTTAAAACCTGTCATCTCCGAAAAAAGTATGGAAGATGCTCAGAATAAAAAATACACATTCAAGGTTGCAGTTGATGCGAACAAGACACAGGTCAAGCACGCTGTAGAAGAAATCTTCGATGTGGAAGTTAAAAAAGTAAACATTATGAACGTTGTTGGCAAGCAGAAAAGAATGGGAAGAAACGTAGGTATGACTGCCGCTAGTAAAAAGGCAATCGTTACTCTGACAGATAAGAGTAAAGAAATCGAATTCTTCCAGAGCTTATAATAGGAGGTAGAAAGAATGGCGATTAAAAAATACAATCCGACTACTCCTGGTCTGAGAGGAATGACGGTTTCGGCTTTCGAAGAAATCACAAAGACCACCCCAGAGAAATCCCTTACGGTAACGCTGAAAAAGCACGCTGGCAGAAACGTCAGAGGTAAGATCACCGTAAGACACAGAGGCGGCGGTTACAGACCAAAATACAGAATCATCGATTTCAAAAGAAATAAAGATGGTGTTCCGGGAACAGTTGCGGCGATCGAATACGATCCCAACAGAAGCGCGAACATCGCGCTGATCAACTACGCGGACGGCGAAAAGAGATATATCCTTGCTCCTGAAAAGCTGATGGTCGGCGATATCATCGAATCCGGCACAGAGGCCGATATCAAAGTAGGCAACGCTCTTCCGCTGGCAAACATTCCAGTAGGTACCGTGATCCACAACATCGAGCTCAAGCCTGGCAAAGGCGGCCAGATGGTAAGATCCGCAGGTAACGGAGCGCAGCTCATGGCTAAAGAAGGAAAAGAAGCACAGGTAAGACTTCCTTCCGGCGAAGTGAGAAAAGTAAGAATGGAATGCAGAGCTACCATCGGAGAAGTTGGCAACGGAGACCACGCCAACATTCAGATCGGTAAAGCGGGAAGAAAAAGACACATGGGCATCAGACCTACCGTTAGAGGTTCCGTAATGAACCCGAACGATCACCCACACGGCGGTGGTGAAGGTAAGGCCGGAATTGGTCGTGTAAGTCCGGTTACACCTTGGGGTAAGCCTGCGCTTGGATACAAAACAAGAAAGAAGAACAAGGCTTCCGACAAGTATATCGTTAAGAGAAGAAATGAAAAATAAGGAAGGAGCATAGATTAATGGGTAGATCACTGAAAAAAGGCCCTTTCGTCGATCGAAAGCTGCTTGCGGCAATTGAAACTATGAACGCAGCCAACGAAAAGAAAGTTGTTAAAACATGGTCAAGACCATCCACAATATTCCCGCAGATGGTGGGACATACAATCGCAGTGCATGATGGAAGAAAGCACGTACCTGTATATATCACTGAGGATATGGTAGGACACAGACTTGGAGAATTCGCTCCAACCAGAACTTACAGGGGTCACGCTGCAGACAAGTCATCAAAAGTAAAGTAAGAAAAGGAGAACATGAAAAATGGAAGCAAAAGCAATTGCAAAATACGTAAGAATGTCTCCGATCAAGCTTAAACCTGTTGCAGATCTTGTAAGAGGAAAAGACATTAATGAGGCACTTACTATATTGAAGTTCACACCGGGTAAAGGTGCTGAAATCGTAGAGAAGGTTGTTCAGTCCGCTCTGGCTAACGCTGACGTTAAGGAAATGGACACAGACAACTTATATGTAGCGGAAGTTTATGCCAACCAGGGACCGACTATGAAAAGATGGAGAGCTGGATCACAGGGCAGAGCATCGATCATCTTAAAGAGAAGCAGTCATGTCGGCGTCACTTTAAGAGAAAAGAATTAAGATAGGAGGTTCATTTAATGGGTCAGAAAGTAAGTCCACATGGATTGAGAGTGGGCATCATCAAAGACTGGGATTCCAAATGGTATGCTGACAAAGGAAACTTTGCCGACTACCTGATCGAAGATAATAAAGTAAGAGAATTCGTAAAGAAAAAGCTCTATGTAGCAGGCGTTTCCAAGATTCTGCTGGAACGTCAGGCTGACAACAAACTGAAAGTCATCGTACTGACCGCTAAGCCGGGTATGGTCATCGGAAGATCCGGAAACGGCATCGACGAACTGAAAAGCGATCTGGAAAAGATGACAGGAAAGACTATTTCCATCGAGATCAAAGAAGTAAGAAGATCCGAGCTGGATGCGCAGCTGACAGCTGAAAGCATCGCACAGGCGCTGGAAAGAAGAATTTCCTTCAGAAGAGCTATGAAGCAGGCCATCGGCAGAACCATGAAAGCCGGAGCAAAAGGTATCAAGGTACTGGTTTCCGGAAGACTGGGCGGAGCTGAAATCGCCAGAAACGAAAAGTACAGCGAAGGAAACGTTCCTCTCCACACGCTGAGAGCTGATATTGACTACGGTTTCGCGGAAGCGGATACCACTTACGGCAAGATCGGCGTTAAAGTTTGGATCAACCACGGCGAGATCCTCGACAAGGGACTCAAGAGCGCGGTCCGCGACGAAGGAAACGGCAGAAGAGACGGCAAGCGGGGCAGAAGAGACGGCGACAGAAGACCGAGAAGAGATAACGACAACAGAAGAAGAAACGACAGAAGAAGAGACGACAAACCGGAGCTTCCAAAGGCAGTAAATCCTAGAAAGAGAAAAGCTCCGAAGGAAGAACCGGCAAAAGCAGCCGAAGCTCAGACAGCTGAGGCGCAGACCACTGAAGCACAGGTTGATGCGGCACCAGAAGCACCAACTGAAGAATAGACAGCAGAGAGGAGGAAACGCTGATGTTAATGCCAAAGCGCGTTAAACGCAGAAGAGTCCACAGAGGTAGAATGAAGGGCGTTGCTACCAAGGGTAACAAAGTTACTTACGGTGATTACGGTCTGGTGGCTACCGAATGCGGATGGATTACTTCAAATCAGATCGAGGCAGCCAGAATTGCCATGACAAGATCGGTAAAAAGAGGTGGTAAGGTTTACATTAAAATCTTCCCGCATAAGTCAGTAACAAAGAAACCTGCAGAAGTACGTATGGGTTCCGGTAAAGGTGCTCCTGAGTACTGGGTAGCAGTTGTAAAACCAGGCAGAGTTATGTTTGAAATCGAAGGTGTAACCGAGGCCCAGGCAAGAGAGGCTATGCGTCTTGCATCTCACAAGCTGCCTGTTAAATGTAAATTTGCCATCAAAGAAATGGAAGCAAAGGGTGGTGAAGCATAATGGAACTGAAGAAGATGAGAGAAATGTCAGAAGTGGAACTCAATGCTGAACTGGTAAAGATGAAGAAGGATTTATTCAATCTCAGATTCCAGCACGTTACCGGACAGCTTGAAAACCCGATTAAAATGAGAGATACAAAGAAAGACATCGCCAGAGTCAAGACGATCATCAGAGAAAAACAGCTTGAAAAGGCTCAGGGCTAATAGAAAGGAGGATGTAATATGACAGTTGAAAGAAACCTCAGAAAAACAAGAGTTGGCGTTGTTGTAAGCGACAAAATGGATAAGACTGTTGTCGTTGCGCTGGAAGACTTCGTAAGACATTCCCTTTATGGTAAAGCTGTAAAGAGAACCAAAAAAGTCAAGGCTCACGATGAAAACAACGAATGCAACATTGGTGATAAAGTTAGAATTATGGAAACAAGACCTCTGTCCAAAGACAAGAGATGGAGACTTGTTAATATCGTAGAGAAAGTTAAATAAGGAGGCACCAGAATGATTCAGACAGAAACAAGACTGAAAGTCGCTGACAACTCCGGTGCAAAAGAACTTCTGTGTATCCGTATCCTGGGCGGAACAAGCCGTCAGTATGCGAACATCGGAGACGTGATCGTTTGCGCAGTTAAGGATGCAACACCGGGCGGCGTTGTTAAAAAAGGCGACGTTGTAAAGGCAGTTGTAGTAAGATCGAAAAAAGGTGCCAGAAGAGTTGACGGCAGCTATGTAAAATTCGACCAGAACGCAGCTGTAATTTTGAAGGATGATATGACACCGGTCGGCACTCGTATCTTCGGACCAGTAGCCAGAGAGCTGAGAGAGAAAAACTTCATGAAGATAGTGTCGCTGGCACCGGAAGTATTATAGGAGGCGAGCGGATGCGAATTAAGAAAGACGATACAGTAATTGTACTTACTGGAAAAGATAAAGGTAAGACCGGCAAAGTGCTGAAAGCTATGCCGAAAGAAGGCAAAGTGATCGTAGAAGGCGTCAACATGCAGACAAAGCATCAGAAGCAGACGCAAAAAGAGCCTGCTGAGATCAAGCATCAGGAAGGTCCGCTGGACGTTTCCAACGTTATGTACTACGACACAAAAGCTAAGACAGCCACCAAAATCGGCTACAAGATGGAAGGCGACAAGAAAGTCAGAGTAGCCAAGAAGACCGGAGAGGTAATCGATTAAGAAAGGAGGAGACGATTTTGACAGCCAGATTAAAAGAAAACTATGACAACAATGTGTTCAAAGCATTGATGGAAAAATTCTCATATAAGAATGCAATGGAAGTTCCAAAGCTGGAAAAAGTGACGATCAACATGGGTCTTGGCGAAGCCAAAGACAATGCGAAAATCATGGAAAGCGCAGTAGAAGAACTGGCACTGATTACTGGTCAGAGACCTGTAGTTACCAAGGCAAAGAAATCAATCGCCAATTTTAAGGTAAGACAGGGTATGCCTGTAGGAGCGAAAGTCACTTTAAGAGGAGAGAACATGTATACGTTTGTTGATAAATTCTTCAACATCGCTCTTCCTAGAGTAAGAGACTTCAAGGGCGTCAGCAAGAATTCCTTTGACGGAAGAGGAAACTATTCCATGGGAATTAAAGAGCAGCTGATCTTCCCGGAAATCAACTACGATAAGGTTGACATGGTCAAAGGCATGAACATTGTATTCACTACAACGGCTAAAACAGATGAAGAAGCGGCAGCTCTGCTGGAACTTCTCGGAATGCCGTTCGAGAAATAATAGGAGGGAAACATGGCAAAGACATCTCTCAAAATAAAACAGCAAAGAAAACCGAAGTATTCAACACGCGCATATACAAGATGCAGAATCTGCGGAAGACCGCATTCCGTTCTGAAAAAGTATGGAATATGCCGTATCTGTTTTAGAGAGCTTGCTTACAAGGGGGAAATCCCCGGCGTGAAAAAAGCGAGCTGGTAAAAAGTTAACATTGCCAGAACTGCCCGGTGGGGCAAAGCTGGTCAAGAAAGGAGAAATACTGTAATGACAATGACAGATCCAATAGCAGACATGCTGACAAGAATCAGAAATGCCAATACTGTAGGTCATGACACGGTTGATATTCCGGCTTCAAAGATGAAGAAATCCATCGCGGGAATTTTAACGGAAGAAGGCTACATTAAAGGATTTGACGTTATAGACGACAACAAACAGGGCGTTATCCGTGTTCAGATGAAATATGGTCCTGACAAAGAAAGAGTTATCACTGGGATCAAAAAGATCTCTAAGCCAGGCCTGAAGGTTTATGCCAAGGCAAGCGATGTTCCAAAAGTTCTCGGCGGACTGGGAATCGCGATCATCTCCACTTCCAACGGAGTTATCAGCGATAAAGAAGCCAGAAAATTGGGCGTTGGCGGCGAAGTAGTTTGTTATGTTTGGTAGGAGGTAGACAATGTCAAGAATAGGTATCAAACCTGTTGATCTTCCTGCTGGCGTTGAGGTTAAGGTTGACGGTAATAACGCAGTTACTGTTAAAGGACCGAAAGGCGAACTTACAGAGCAGATCAGCAAGTTGTTAAAAGTAGAAATTAAAGATAACACAGTTACAGTTTCCAGAGAATCCGACGCAAAAGCTTACAGAGAGCAGCACGGACTGGCAAGATCATTGATTCAAAATATGGTGACCGGAGTTACCGAAGGATACGAAAAGAAACTGGAACTGGTCGGCGTTGGATATAAGGCGGAAAAGAAGGGCAAGAAACTGGTCCTGAGCCTTGGATATTCACACCCGGTAGAACTGGAAGATCCCGAAGGGATCACTACGGAAGCACCTTCCAATACGGAAATCACCGTAAAGGGAATTGATAAAGCTGCCGTAGGCAACTATGCTGCGAATATCCGCGCATGGAGAAAACCGGAGCCTTACAAGGGCAAAGGTATCCGCTATGTCGGCGAGCATATCCGCAGAAAAGAAGGTAAAACCGGAGCAAAATAAGGAAAGGAGTGAAATAAGATGGCAAACAGCAGAAATGATAAGCGTGTCGCAAGACACAAGAGAGTTAGAAAAGACCTTTATGGAACTCCTGAGAAGCCTAGACTTTGCGTTTACAGAAGCAATAAGAACATTTCCGTTCAGATTATTGACGACGTAAATGGAGTTACCCTCGCTTCCGCTTCCTCACTGGATAAGGAGCTGAAAGGCCAGATCGAATATGGCGGCAACAAAGACGCAGCCAAAAAGGTCGGAGAAGCTATTGCTAAGAGAGCGCTGGATAAGGGCATCGAAACCGTTGCTTTTGACAGAGGCGGATTCCTCTATCACGGACGTGTAAAGGAACTGGCTGACGGTGCTCGCGAAGCTGGACTGAAATTCTAACAGGAGGTAATAAGGAATGCGAAATACTATCGATGCTTCCAAGCTAGACTTAAACGAAACTATCGTCAGCATCAGACGTGTAGCCAAGACAGTTAAGGGCGGTAGAAACATGAGATTCAGCGTAACCGTAGTAGTTGGCGACGGCGAAGGTCACGTAGGCGTTGGTCTCGGAAAAGCTCAGGAAATTCCTGAAGCAGTGAGAAAAGCAACGGAAGACGCAAAGAAAAGACTGATCGAGGTTCCAACTGTAGGAACAACGATTCCACACAGAATTCTGGGAGTGTTTGGAGCAGGCAGAGTACAGCTGATGCCGGCTGCCGAAGGTACCGGAGTTATCGCGGGTTCATCCGTACGTACGGTTTTAGAAGCTGCGGGAGTAAAGGATATCAGAGCTAAGTCCATTGGCTCAAACAATACTGCGAACATGGCTTACGCAACCATCGAAGGCCTGAGAAACCTGATGACTGTAGAAAAGGTTTCCCGCCTGAGAGGCAAGAGCAAAGAAGAAATCTTAGGATAAGGAGGAAGAACAATGGCTAAAATGATTAAAGTCACTTTAACAAAAAGCACGATTGGCGCTTCCCCAAAGCAGAAAAAAGTAGTAGAAGCGTTAGGACTAAAAAAGATGCACCAGTCAGTTGAACTTGTTGACTCTCCGGTAGCCTGGGGTTCCATCAACAAGGTAAAGCATCTTTTGACTGTAGAAGAGCTATAGGATTGGAGGTGCAAATAGATGAAACTGCATGAATTACAAGCTGTCCCGGGCGCAACAAAGGCGCCCAAGAGAAAGGGCCGCGGTACTGCTACCGGACAGGGTAAAACTGCCGGAAGAGGTATGAACGGCCAGAACTCCAGAAGCGGCGGCGGTACAAAGCCAGGATTTGAAGGCGGCCAGATGCCCCTTTACAGAAGAATTCCAAAGAGAGGATTCACCAATATCTGGGCAACAGAGTATACCATTTTAAACGTTGATGATTTAAACAGATTCGACGCGGGTACTGTTGTAACGCCGGCACTGCTTAAAGAAGTAGGGCTTGTTAAGCAGGTGAAGGACGGAATCAAAATTCTGGGGAATGGAACCCTGGAAAAGAACATTACGGTTCAGGCTCACAAGTTTAGCAAGACAGCGATCGAAAAAATAGAATCTGCCGGAGGAAAGGCAGAGGTGATTTAAAATGGAGATGTTCAAAACAATCGCCAAGGCCTGGAAAATCATAGATATCAGAAAGAAGATCATTTTTACTCTCCTGATGCTGGTGATTTTCCGTATTGGCTCCAATATCCCAGTGCCGGGCATCAATAGAACTTATTTAGCCCAGGCAATGAATACGGATGAGGGATTGTTTGCTCTGTTTAATCTATTTTCTGGTGGTGCTTTCAGTAACTTTACCATATTTGCTCTAAGTATCACCCCATACATCACGGCTTCCATCATACTGCAGCTTTTAACCATTGCCATCCCCAGGCTGGAACGTCTGGCCAAGGAGGGCACGGAAGGGCAGAAAAAGATTGCCCAGTACACCCGTTATCTGACGGTGGTGCTGGCGATCATCCAGGCCATCGGCATGTCCGTCGGCATGTTCCGGCAGGCGCTGATCAATACGGACTTCTTCTCCGTAGCGGTCATCGTGCTGGTTCTGACAGCGGGTACGGCTTTCCTTATGTGGCTGGGTGAGAAAATCAATGAAAGCGGTATCGGAAACGGTATTTCTCTGATTATTTTCGGAGGAATCATTGCCAGACTGCCCAGCGGCATCCACGAGATGTGGGTGAAATACACAGAAGGTACGATGACGTTCGTATCCTTGGCGCTGTTCGTAGTCTTCGCGGTGATCGTTATTATCGGAATCATCGAGATCCAGCAGGGTCAGAGAAGAATTCCGGTACAGTACGCCAAGCGCGTTGTAGGAAGAAAGATGTACGGCGGACAGTCAACGCACATTCCGCTGAAAGTAAACCAGGCGGGGGTTATCCCGGTAATCTTTGCCATGTCGTTTTTACAGTTCCCGCTGACCATCACCTATTTCATGTCAGCTGACAGTTCCGCGTCCATGTGGATCACCAAGTGGCTGTCGCCGCAGGGTTCACCGGGCGTATGGGTATATGCCGTATTCAATGTGATACTGATTTTATTCTTCACATATTTCTACACGGCGGTTACGTTCAACCCTATGGAAGTCGCTCAGAACATGAAGGCCAACGGCGGATTTATTCCGGGAATCAGACCGGGTAAGGCCACGGTTGAATATTTAAACAAAGTAATGACAAGAATCACTTTTGTAGGAGCTGTTTTCCTGGCTCTGGTGGCTGTAATGCCGACAATCGTCAGCCAGTACACGCATATGAACCTTCATTTCGGAGGTACGTCGCTGCTGATCGCGGTCGGTGTTGCCCTGGATACGATGAAACAGCTGGAAAATCAGATGGTCATGAGAAACTATCAAGGTTTCCTTAAGTAGGGAGGTTAAGAAATGAACTTAATTTTATTAGGCCCTCCGGGTGCCGGAAAAGGTACTCAGGCAGTAAGACTTGTAGAAAAATATGGAATTCCACAGATTTCTACCGGCGATATCTTCAGAGCTAATATCAAAAATGGTACGGAGCTTGGTAAGAAAGCCAAGGCATATATGGATAAGGGCGAACTGGTTCCCGATGATCTGGTGTGCGAAATCGCAACAACCAGATTGCTTGAGGACGACTGTAAAGACGGTTTTCTGCTGGACGGTTTCCCAAGAACGGTTTATCAGGCAGAGAAACTGGACGAATTCCTTGCAAAGCACGGTAAGAAAGTAGATAAAGTACTGGATATCGCGGTTGAAAAGGAAGAACTGATGGAACGGCTCATCAACAGGCGGGTATGCAAAGCCTGCGGTGCCACTTATAACGTGAAGAACATGCCTCCCGCAAAGGAAGGCGTTTGCGATAAATGCGGCGGCGAACTGATTCAGAGAGCCGATGATACAAAAGAAACTGTTGAAAACAGAATCGAAGTATATAATTCGCAGACAATGCCGCTGGTTGAATACTATGAGAAGGCCGGAAACATCGCTCATATCGACGGTGCGATCGGACTTGAAAACGTGTTTAACCACATTGTGAGCGTCCTGGGTGAATAAGTATGATCATCATCAAGTCAGAACAGGAAATAGACATAATGCGCGAATCCGGAAGGGTTACGGGGCTGGTACTCAAAGAATTGGAAAACTTTATAAAGCCGGGCATTTCAACGATGGATATTGACCGGTTTGTTGAAGACACGATCAGAAAAAATGGGATGACGCCGTCCTTCAAGGGACTGTACGGGTTCCCGGCGAGCGCCTGCGTCTCCATCAATGAGGAAGTGGTCCATGGGATTCCTTCGAAAAAGAGAAAGCTGAAAGAGGGCGATATCGTCAGTGTGGATGTGGGGTCAACCTACAAAGACTACGTCAGCGACGCGGCCAGGACATATCCTGTAGGCAAAATCGATCCGGAGGCACAGCGTCTGATCGATGTGACAAGAGACAGCTTTTTTGAAGGCCTGAAGTTCTGCAAGGTGGGATACAGGCTTTCGGATATCTCTCATGCCATCCAAATGAGGGCTGAGGGTGAAGGATACGGTGTGATTCGGGATTTTGTAGGCCACGGCGTAGGAAGAGATATGCACGAGGAGCCGCAGATTCCCAACTATGGGGCGCCGGGCAGGGGACCAAGACTTGCAAAAGGCATGGTTTTCGCCATTGAGCCCATGATCACACAGGGTGATTATGAAGTTGAGACGCTTCTCAACAATTGGACTGTAGTCACTCTGGACGGCAAGCTGTCCGCCCATTATGAAAATACTGTTGTTATTACTGATGGTGAGCCAGAGTTGCTTACATTGTAAAAAGAGAGGTGTTATTATGGCGAAGAAAGACGTCATTGAAGCAGAAGGTACGGTTGTAGACGCTCAGCCCAACGCAATGTTTGTAGTAAGGCTGGAGACCGGCCACGAAGTGCTTGCACACGTTTCAGGAAAAATCAGAATGAACTTTATCCGGATTCTTCCGGGAGATAAAGTAAAGGTTGAGCTTTCTCCTTATGATCTGACAAGAGGCAGAATCACCTGGAGAGGTAAAGCGTAAACAAGAAAGGTTAGGAGGAGTGCGAAATGAAAGTTAGAGCTTCCGTAAAACCGATCTGCGAAAAGTGCAAAGTAATCAAGCGTAAGGGGAAAGTAATGGTTATCTGTGAAAACCCTAAGCACAAGCAGAGACAAGGTTAAAAGCGCGAAAACATTTTACTCCGGCAAGGTCCTCGGCCGGCGCCGTATCGCTTGCGCGATACGCCGTCCTGCGGAGTTTGCCTTCGCAAAATGTTTTTGCTTGACAGGAGATTATTGACTTGAGGCGGGGCGAATGGACTTGGCATAGAGCTATTGCTCAAACCGGGTTCGCGGCTGCATGGCCTGCCGGAGTTGATGGTTTCTAAATAAAAAGTTATTTTAAATTGCAAGACGCAAAAGAACATCCCGTTTATATTACGGCCACTGAGCGCCTAGGGCCTTCGGCCTGGCGCAAGGTAGGTAGCGTGACGGAAGATGGGAATAGGAGGGAAATATGGCTCGTATAGCCGGTGTCGATTTACCAAGAGAAAAGAGAGTTGAAATTGGTTTGACATACATTTACGGTATTGGCAGACCGACAGCAAACGCAATTTTGGAAAAAGCCGGAGTAAACCCTGACACAAGAGTCAAGGATTTATCCGAGGATGAAGCTGGTAAGATCAGAAAGATCATTGACCAGGAGTATGCAGTAGAAGGTGACCTGAGAAGAGATGTTTCACTGAACATCAAGAGACTCATGGAAATCGGATGCTACAGAGGCATCAGACATAGAAGAGGTCTTCCGGTGAGAGGACAGAAAACAAAGACAAACGCCAGAACTCGTAAAGGTCCTAAAAAGACTGTAGGAAGAAAGAAAAAGTAAGGAGGTAGAACAATGGCTAAAACTGTGAAAAAAACAGCTAGAAAAAAGAGAAGAGAACGCAAGAACATTGAAAAAGGCCAAGCACATATTCAGTCTACCTTTAACAACACGCTTGTAACTCTTACAGATCTTGCAGGAAACGCTTTATCCTGGTCCAGTGCCGGTTCACTGGGATTCAAGGGATCGAGAAAATCCACTCCGTTCGCTGCTCAGATGGCTGCTGAGGAAGCTGCCAAAGGCGCAATGGAGCATGGTCTGAAAACCGTTGAAGTGTACGTAAAGGGTCCGGGTTCCGGAAGAGAAGCAGCTATCAGAGCGCTTCAGAGCGCTGGCCTTGAGATCACCATGATCAAGGACATCACTCCGATACCGCACAACGGATGCAGGCCGCCGAAGAGAAGAAGAGTCTAATTGAAGGGAGGAGCAAGGTAGAATGTCAAGATATACAGATGCTAGCTGCAGATTATGCAGAAGAGAAGGACAGAAACTGTTCTTAAAAGGCGACAGATGCTACAGCACAAAGTGCGCCATCGAAAAGAGAAACTTTCCTCCTGGACAGCATGGTCAGGGAAGAAAGAAAGTTTCTGACTATGGACTTCAGTTAAGAGAAAAACAGAAGACTAAGAGATTTTATGGACTGCAGGAAACTCAGTTCAGAAACCTATTTGATAAAGCTGCGAGAAGAAAGGGAATCACAGGTGAAAACCTGCTGATTATGCTGGAATCCAGACTGGACAACGTTGTATTCAGACTGGGATTCGCTTCTTCCAGAAAAGAAGCAAGACAGCTTGTTACACACGGTCACTTTACTGTAAACGGTAAGAAGGTAGACATTCCTTCCTACGAAGTAAAAGCAGGCGACGTGATCAAGGTTAAAGAAAAGAGCACAAGTTCTCCGAAATTCAAGGAGATTAAGGATATGACCATCACTGCCCCGTCATGGCTTGCAGTGGATGTTGAAAAGCTGGAAGGCAAGGTTGTTACGCTGCCGACTAGAGAGGATATCGATACTCCGGTCGCAGAGCACCTGATCGTCGAATTATATTCCAAATAACAGGTTGATTAGCGTTTGTTAGTTGACTGTGATTTGGGAGAAAAGGAGGGTTTTGAGTGATAGAAATCGAAAAACCAACAATTGAATGTGTATTTTCAAACGAAGATCCCAACTACGGGAAGTTCGTTGTAGAGCCTCTGGAAAGAGGTTACGGCACTACGCTGGGAAACAGCCTTAGAAGAATTCTTTTAAGCTCACTGCCAGGAGTAGCTGTCACATCTGTTAAAATCGACGGAATACTTCACGAGTTTTCAACCATTCCAGGAGTCAAAGAAGACGTTACAGAGATTATTTTAAATCTGAAAAAGTTAGCAATTAAATTAAACGGCGAAAATACAAAGAAGGTTCTGATCAATGCCATCGGGCCCAAAGAGGTAACTGCTGCGGATATCATTGGAGATTCCGATCTGGAAATCTGCAACCCGGATCTGCACATCGCTACCTTGGAGGAAAATGCGACGCTCGTTATGGAAATGAATCTGGCCAGGGGCAGAGGTTATGTCTCCGCTGACCAGAACAAAACGGAGAGTACACCGATCGCAGTGATTCCGACGGATTCGATTTATACGCCGGTGCGAAAAGTTAACTTTACTGTTGAAAATACCAGAGTTGGTCAAGTTACTGACTACGATAAGCTTATTTTAGAGATCTGGACAGACGGTTCGATCACACCGAGCGAAGGGGTGTCCATCGGCGCCAAGATCATGCAGGAGCATTTGAACCTGTTCATCGAGCTGACGGACAGCACGGATACGATGGAAATCATGGTCGAAAAGGAAGAAGACCAGAAAGAAAAAGCTCTGGAGATGACCATCGAAGAGCTGGAACTTTCCGTTCGTTCTTTCAACTGCTTGAAGCGTGCGGCCATCAATACTGTCGAAGAACTGACACACCGTTCAGAGGAAGACATGATGAAAGTCAGAAACCTTGGTAAGAAATCTCTAGACGAAGTAAAACATAAACTAGAAGAATTAGGTCTTGGATTAAGACAAAGCGATGAATAAAGGAGGATTTAGCGATGCCAGGATATAGAAAACTAGGCAGACCTACTGCTCATAGAAAAGCAATGCTGAGAAATCTGGTTACGGATCTCCTGAGAGAAGGACGGATTTCCACAACAGAGCACAGAGCGAAGGAAGCCAGACGTCAGGCTGAGAAAATGATCACTCTTGCGAAACGCGGCGATCTCCATGCCAGAAGACAGGTGCTCGCGTACGTTTACGATGAAGACGTGGTTTCAAAGCTGTTCGATGAGATTGCACCGAACTACGCTGACAGAAACGGCGGATATACAAGAATTTTGAAATTAGGACCAAGACGCGGCGATTGCGCGGAAGTCGTATTTTTAGAGTTGGTATAAGCGAAGATCATAAAAAACCGCCTCTTACGGGAGCATTTCCCGGAGAGGCGGTTTTGATTTATTAAAATATTACTGTTTATTCATAATGTCCTTCCGAAACCAGGACGCGTTCGTCCCAGGCTTCCTTTACCAGAACCCGCTGACTTGCAACACGGCAAGTTTTATGCATGCCGCTTCACCCGCCGTGAGCGTCCTTGTGGACTTGAAACTCTCCGGTTGTGTTGAACGTTGCGCCGCAATAGTTGCAGGTTACTATTTTTTTTGTTTCGTAGACAGCGTCATGGTGAACCGTCTTATATACGGGCGGTACCCATTTCCGTTCACTCTTACCCGTGCTGTCAGATGCCGGCGTTTCTTTTGTCTGCTTTTTGGAAGAGTCTGAAACCCGCTTGTCGTCTTTTTTGCTGCTGTCCTGGGTGGCGGTGCTTTCATGACTGCTGCTGTCTTTATTTGCTTTACTTTCCGTATTATCCTGAACTGTTTCGTGCTTATCTTTTTTTTCGCTGCTGCCTTTTGGATCGTCGTCTGCATTGCCTGTGCTTTCCTCAATTGACGCAGAAGGAGCTACGGCCTGTGGTGAAAGCTCTGCAGGAACAAGATGGGTTTTGACAACAGGCAGTCCTGCGCCGGTTAAAAGAAAGCATAGCAGCACGACCGCAATTACGCGCTGTTCCTTTTTATAGGTGTTGATACCGCGTATTATATTCTTGATTTGATTTTTAATCTTTTTCGCTGTTTTCATTTTATATCCTCTACAAAAACTTGTATAAGAGCTTGACACCAACAAATGCTCCGGCAAATAAAAATATCAGAAAAATCCATGCCGAAAGAGACAGAGAAGCCGCGGCTGTGAAAAAGGCACTTATATTGCATCCGCCTGCTGTTCCTGCGCCGTAGCCCATAAGAAGTCCGCCCGCCGCGGCAGCAATGACCTGCTTCGTGGATCTGATCCCTTTAATCTTAAATCGTGCACAGGTGAAAACGGAGATGAGGGCACCCACCAATAAACCAAGGTTGCGAATATTGGGTCCGACAGCAAGCATTGCGTTCTCTTGACATGACAGTCGGTCGCAGGCAGTTCCGGATAAATTTTTCCATATATCCTCAAAATAGAAGAATGCGCCTGTCACCGACCAGCCGGATTCCAGCATGATATAATGAACGATGTTTAAGATCCCCAGAAGTACGGCTCCTGTCAAATAGCTGAACGGACTTGCGATTATTTTTTTGTAGCGTTCGTTTTCATGCAGTTTAACCATGAACTTACCCTTCAATTCTTTTTCAAAACAATATTCCATTGCCCTGCGCAGACTTCTTTGACCTGACAGTCATATCCTTTTTTCTCCGCCCATTCAGGTATATTCCTAATCGCACAGTTGTGATCTACTTCAACGATTAGAATATCTCCTTTTTTTAAGGCTGCGAGTTTCTTTTCTGTTTTCATTAATGGAATCGGACATGCCTCGCCCAAACAATCCAGTCGCTTTTCTTTCATGATGTACCTCCCTGCATAATTGAATTTAAATGCTTTTCTTTGCTTCCCATTTTATTGCTGCCGCATAGAGCAAAAGAACGATTGCGATATTTATAAAAACCCCGAAAAACCATCCGCACTTTTGCGGAAGGAATATGACCGGCGCGTCCACAATGTATAGACTCCATATTTTTTCACGGTGACTGTTTGCGAACACATAACCGATTATGACGCATACAAGCGTTATGATCTGCACCGTATGTCCTTCTGCCAGTCGGATAAACATACCGGAGGCACAGCATCCGGAAATTACCATGCCGATACCAAACATGAATGCTCCCAGCATCAAAGGAATGCTTATGGCCGAAACTCCTAAGAGATCCAGTGTACCCGATGATAAATATTTTATAGCCGTAATTCCCAGGGATGCCGCTAAAATTCCCATCAGAACCGCACGAAACTGAGACGTTGATCCGCTGATAAACGGGTCTCGTGCCGATGCGGTAAAACATATGGACGAACGCTGCATAACATAGCCAAATGCCAATCCTAATACCCAGTACCAGATCAGATCTCCGCCCTGCTTAATCAGCCAGATTCCCAAAACTGCGGCAAGGACCAACAGGATGACGCCAATGCGTATTTGTGAGGATTTTTTGTTCATAAAGTTAACTCCTGTACGATAGTTTTAACATACTCATGATCTCATAGGAAATAGGCAAATACAAGCGATTATGGAAAAGTATAGATATTTCGTATATTAGGTGCTTGTTTTATAGAGGATCACAATTCTGGCGAAAATCGTTTGTGTAGGCAGTTGTGATGGTGCTATCATGAGGTGGAAAAATCGCGGGTGCCGATTTAATGGCTTTTCTGGCGATTTTGGTGGTTTTAAATCTAAAATTGTTGGAATTAAGAGGAGGAGTAAGAGTTGAGAAAGAAACAACTATTGGCAATCGTGCTCAGCATCATAATGGTGCTTTCATGCCCGATTTCCGCATTTGCCACAGACGGAGCATCGTCCGGCGGCAGTGGCCCAACTGCGGTAGAAAAAGCAGCAGCCGAAGAAATTGATGCTTCGGTATGGGTCGCAAAAGATTTTACGTACACAGATTATGAAAAACTATTATACGGCTGCGATTATGCAAGGCAAATTACCATCAAGGGTACGGCAATTTCCGGTTTTTCCGAAACAGGAGAAAAGAAGCTGGAGAAAAATAAAGACCTTGTTTTGCCTGCGGTTGATGATAAAGGAACGGCCGTAGTCGGAGTAGCGGAAAACGCATTCTATGATAAAGGACTTACTTCGGTGAAATTCCCCACCGGAATGATGATCAGCTATGACGATACGGTTACGCATAGAGTGACAAAGCGAGGCAACTTTGTGATTGCGGAAAACGCTTTCGCAAAGAATGAGCTTACTTCTGTCAACCTGCCGGAGGGCGTCATTGCATGCTTGTCATCGGCGTTCAACAATAATAAAATTACGACGGTAAAACTGCCGAAAACAATCTGGTGGCTTGAGACAATGTCCTTTGCCAGCAACCGGATCACAACGGTTAACTTTCCGACAACCTGTGATTTCCAGCTGGAAATGCACGGGATGGCTTTTGCTAAAAATTTTATTAAATCCGTAAGACTGCCGGATTTTACTGAGGTGGTCAACAAGGATACCTTTGTCTGGAACACAGGAAAAGAGGCTCTTGCTGCTGATGCGAAAGCCGCTTATAAAACCTATACGGTAGAGGACAAGACATATGATGCCGGAGTCGTGTATATGTATGCGGATAATGCGGAGCTGGAGCTTAAAGACCGCATCCATCATACAGGAAAGTCCACTGCGTCACAGCAATCAGACGTACAAAAACTGGTTATCAATGAGGGTACGGGAGAGACGCAGAATCCGGATCTGCCATGGAACATTAATGATTTTAATGTGGAAGGCACAGTGGTCAAGGGCCTGTCCGCGTCTGGCGAAGCCAAGAGAGCAACCAATAAGAACCTGGTGATCCCTGACATCAATAAGGACGGGCAATATATTACAGAGATTGCTGCGGCGGAAGGCAGCGGCAATGGTTTGTTCGGCAGCGCAGATGAGGGATTCGACACGGTGAATCTTCCCAATGAACTGACAAAGATCGGTGATTTTGCTTTCCAGAAATGCGGAATCAGTGAAGTTTCCTTTCCGGCTAGACTGGAAAAAATAGGGATAGCAGCCTTCCAGACCAATAACCTTACCAGCGTTATTTTGCCGGATACCGTAACAACTCTGGGTTCGGGCGCCTTCGCTACCAATCCAAAACTTGAACGTATCAGCATTTCCAATGGCCTGACCGAGATCCCGGCATCTGCGTTCGGGTGCAGTGATGCCAAAAACTGGATGGAGGGCCTCACAAGTATCCAAATCCCCGAAGGGATAACTGCCATTGGGAGCCGTGCGTTCGCAGGAAATAATTTTCATGAAATAACCATTCCGGCATCTGTGAAAACCATAGGGACATATGCCTTTTCTACGAAGAATTACCTGAAAGACCCCTGCGTTGTAACATTGAATGAAGGCCTTGAAACCATCGGGGCCGACGCTTTCCGAAATAAATGTATCAGCGACATTGGTATCCCGAAAACTGTAACAAAGATAGACAAAAATACCTTTCGGAAAGAGTACTCCGATAGTACGGAGGCCATTGTTACGAAAGTTTATGTATCCTTAAAATCACAGTATGAGGATAGGACCAATTTCCCCGCTTCCGATTACCATAAACTGTACCTGACCGATACGTCGGAGTGGACAGCAGAGGATTTCCTGTATCAGGAACAGTCCTTCACACTCTGGCCTGCGGATGAATATCAGAGTACGCCTAATTTTACCGCCTGGGTAGTCAAGGGCCTCTCGGAATCCGGCGAGAAAAAGCTTGAATCCAATAAAAATTTAGTGATTCCGGAAAAGGACCCTGACGGGAAAACGGTACAGGGCATCGGCGACAGTGCGTTCAGCAAGAAGGGCGTTACTTCTTTAACCTTACCGGAGGGAGTAAAGACAGATTATGATGACTCGACTTGGGAGACAACCGGAAAAGGGCTCACCAAACGAGGTGATTTCTTCATCGGTGCGAATGCGTTCCAGGGCAACGCCCTCACAACGCTCGACCTTCCGGATGGAGTGATCTATGTGGGCAGTAATGCCTTTAAGAATAATCAGCTTACGGCTGTAAACTTACCCAAATCGCTTATGATGATCGGAAACGGTTCATTTGCGGCAAACAGCATTTCATCACTGATGTTCCCGGAGCAGACAGACTTTAACCTCCAAATTGATAGCATGGCTTTTGCCATCAATAAGATAACCTCTGTCCGGATCCCGTCAAATACAGAGAAACTGATAGGAACAGTATTTTTGAAAAATACCGGGATGGAGCCGGTAACATCAGGAACAAGTGCTGCCGAAAAAGAGAGCGGAATCGTATATATGTACAAGGCGCAGGAGGGCGGCGGCCTGATTGAACATGTGGACGCAGGAAACTCAAAGGTACAGAAACTGATTATCGGCAGCATACCGAATGATCAGGCGCCCTGGAATGAGAAGGATTTTACATACGATCAGGAAGGGACCGCCATTACAGGCCTTTCAGAGGAAGGTCAGAGCAAGATTAAAAAGAACGCGGCTTTGATCCTGCCGAAGCAGGGCCCGGAAGGGAAGACGATCACTGCGCTTGGTGACGGCACAAACGCAAAAGGCATCTTTGTATACACAGAAGGTGATACAAATTATGCACCGGAAAGCATAATCCTGCCATCAACCTTGGAGAAAATCGGCAACTCTGCGTTTGCTTTGAATCCTTCGGCGGGTTACGAGAAAGAGATGACTGCAGTCGTTTTTCCAAAGGGATTGAAAGAGATTGGGCAGACCGCGTTCCAGAACGCAAAGCTCACATCAATTGTAATCCCCGATAGCGTAACTACGATGGGAAGCGAAGCATTTACAGGCTGCGGCGCTCTGACGGAAGTAAAGCTTTCAAAGAATATGGAGGCGATTCCGGATGCTGCGTTCGACGCCGGAACATCCAAGACAATAAAGCTAAAAAACCTGGAAATTCCGGATGGAGTCAAGACAATAGGCAAAAACGCCTTTAGCGGAACACACGTGGAAAAGCTGGCACTTCCAAAAACACTTACAGCAATTGGAAACTATGCGTTCCAGAACCATCAGCTGACAGATCTGGATATTCCTGAGAGCGTCAAAACGATTGGAAAATATGCCTTTAAAATTACCGAAGAAGGACTTACCAATGGACTCACGAGTGTTACTATGCACGAAGGTCTGGAGACAATTGGACAAGAAGCCTTCATGGGAAATAAGCTTACAAGTATTGATCTGCCAGGTACAGTAATTTTGTCCCATGCTAATAAACCTGCCGACTGCATATTCGGTAATGCGAAGACGCCGGCAAGCCCTATTGTGCAGTTGAAAACCTCCAATAAAACGCAGGTTGAAGAGGGAAACACGGAATTTGCCAATTCCTATTCCCATAAAGTTGTATACGACAAGCTGATAGGTACGGGCTGGACAGCAAACGATTTCACTTATGACGAAGAAAGCGGTACGATTACCGGATGGTCCGACAGCGGCAATGCGGCAAGAGCGGGCGTAAAGGCCCTGGTGCTCCCGGATCAAACGCCGTCGGGCAAGGATATCGTCGCTATCGGCGATGAAGCCTTTAAAATTCCTGACGATGAAGTCACAGTTACCAAGTTTGGAATTGAATCACCGGGAGGTATGACCTCGGTGAATCTGCCTGCCAATTTAAAAAAGATTGGAAAATCGTCCTTTGCTCAGAACGCACTTGATACAGTTGATCTGACCGGTCTTACTTCAATCGGCGAGAGCGCTTTTTATGGCAATCAGCTTGCAAAGGCTGAAATCCCGGACACGGTAGTTGATCTGGGAAATGGTGCCTTTTCCAACAACAATATCACCAAGCTTAAGCTTTCGGCGGGTGTTACAAAAATACCGCAGGGCGCGTTCTCTATGAATATCAGACTTGAACAGGTGACCATTCCCAATACCGTCACTGAAATTGGCGCCACCGCGTTTGCCGGAGCAAGGCTGACTTCGCTCAATATCCCATCCTCGGTAGAGAAAATCGGCGAAAAGGCCTTCCACCTGCATCACCTGACAACGCTTACGATCCCCGGAAACGTTAAAGAAATCGGTGCGTCCGCCTTTGAAGGAACTTACAAAGCAACGACCCTTGCAAAGCTCACGATTGGAGAAGGAGTCAGCACTATCGGAAAGTACGCGTTCAAAGAGGCGCTGCTGGAGACCGTTCATTTCCCCAACAGCGTGCAAACAGTAGGAGAGCAGCCCTTCCTCAACAATAAGGGCAAGAACGGAAGCCATGTTGTGGAAGTTACGACAAACAATATCGCGCATACAAAGTTAAAAGACGATACTTATAAAGTCAAGTACCTGGGCGCTCACACCATAAAGAGCAGCAGCGCGGCTGTCTGGGAAAAGGGGAATGCCGGTTTAACCTTCCAGACAAACGCTCTGACGGAACAGCTTGAAAAAGTTGTTGTTAATGGAAAAACGCTGTCCAAGGGCACGGATTATGTTGTGGAAAAAGGAGAATACCTTAGAATCGCGCTGAAACCGGGGTATCTGGAGTCCCTTGCGTACACCCTGAACGCAAAGACCTTTAACGTCGAGATCGTATCGACCTTTGGAACAGCCAAGGCTTCGTTTACTGTAAAGCCGACCATTCGTACCGTATCGTTATCGAAGGCGGCGTATGCCTACAACGGCAAAGTCAAGAAGCCATCCGTAATGGTAAAAGACAATCGGGGCCAGGCCATTTCAAGGTCAAACTATACGGTGACTTACGCAAAAGGCAGAAAAAACGTAGGCACGTATAAAGTTACGGTTAAGTTTAACGGAAGGCCGTACAGCGGAACCGTAAGCCGGACATTCAAAATTAATCCGAAAGCCACAAGCGTAAAACTGAAAAAAGGGAAAAAACAGTTTACGGCTAAGTGGAAGAAGGTTTCGAAACAGGCGACCGGATATCAGATTCAGTATTCAACGAGCAAAAAATTTAAAAGCAAAACCCGGACAATAACCGTAAAAGGATACAAGAAAACTTCGAAAACCATTAAGAAACTCAAGAAGAACCGCAGATACTATGTTAAGGTCAGAACCTATAAAAAAGTGGGAAAAACAAAATACTATTCAAGCTGGTCAAAAGTGAGAAGTATTAAAACAAAGTAAATATTTTCATGCTCCTGCGGCCGTCCTTTGTTATGGCCCATAATCTGGTATGGCTCCACAGCAGGATACAAAACGATCAACTATCATAAAAAGAGGCTTGTCGCATCCGTTTTTTGCTGATGCGGCAAGCCTCTTTGAATTTCTTTAAAAAAGACAGTGGATAAAAATTCATAACCGTTACCTTTATCCAAACGTGCTATAATGAGAAAAAACGGAAAGGAGTTGATCTTCATGTATATTACAGGCGCGTTTATGGTTCCTCACCCGCCGCTGATCGTTCCCGAAATTGGAAAAGGGCAGGAATCGTCTATCAGCGATACGACGCTGGCGTACAAAGCGGTTGCCCAGCAGATCGCCCTGCTGGAGCCGGAAACCATTGTCATTATTTCACCCCACGCCACCATGTATGCCGACTATTTCCACATTTCTCCCGGACAGCAGGCTCACGGAGACTTTGGCCAGTTTCGGGCAAAACAGGTGGCTTTTGACGCAGTATACGACACGGAACTGGTAAAGGAGATATCCGCCGTCTGCAGAGACAGACACTTAATGGCAGGACCGCTGGGGGAGCAGGATGCTTCTTTGGATCACGGCACTATGGTGCCGCTCTATTTCATCGATCAGGTATACCGGGGCTATAAGCTGGTGAGAGTCGGGCTTTCAGGGCTGCCCCTGACCGATCATTATGCCCTGGGACAGGCGATCAGGGAAGCGGCGCAGCGTATGCGGCGACGGACAGTGATTGTTGCCAGCGGAGATTTGTCCCACTGCCTGAAAGAGGAGGGACCTTACGGATATAAAGAAGAAGGTCCGGTTTACGATAAACATATCATGGATGTGATGGGAAGCGGCAACTTCTTCCGTCTCTTTGAATTCACCGACGATTTCAGGAGAAATGCCAGCGAGTGCGGCCATGGGGCCTTTACCATCATGGCCGGAACTTTGGACCGAACGGAAATAGAAGCGCAGCGTCTTTCCTATCAGGATACCTTTGGCGTGGGCTACGGAATCTGCGCCTATCGGGTAATCGGTGAAGACAGCGAGAGGAATTTTAAGGAACAATATGAGGAAAAGGAGAGGCGCCGTCTGAAGGAAAGAAAAGCCGCCGAGGATATCTATGTGCGTCTGGCGAGGGAATCCCTTGAAACCTACGTGACTACAGGAGAGATGCTGTCAATGCCGGAGAATTTGCCGGACGAGCTGACAGGCCGCAGGGCGGGAGCTTTTGTTTCCCTGGAAAAAGACGGCAGGCTGCGGGGCTGCATTGGGACGATTGGCCCGGTGCGGGAAAATCTGGCGGCAGAAATTCTGGAAAACGCGGTCAGCGCGGGAACGAGGGACCCGCGGTTTTCGCCTGTGGGACAGGAGGAACTGACAAAACTGGAATACAGCGTCGATGTGCTGGGAGAGCCGGAGCGCATAGCGTCGGAAGATGAGCTGGACACTGAGAAATACGGCGTCATTGTAACCAAAGGAAGCAAGCGGGGACTGCTGCTTCCCAATCTGGAGGGAATCAACACGCCTCAGGAGCAGATTGCCATTGCCAGACAAAAAGCGGGCATTGGCCCGGATGAACCCGTCAGCCTGGAACGATTTGAAGTGGTGAGACACAAATGAAGACCAGATGCGAAGTCTGCATGCACCGCTGCCTTTTGGAACCGCAGCAGCCGGGAATATGCGGAGCGAGAAAAAACGAGGGCGGAACAATCATCAGCACAAACTACGGCAAGGTAACAGCTCTGGCGCTCGATCCGATTGAAAAGAAACCCTTAAAGCGGTTTTTCCCGGGGAGCGGAATTTTGTCCGTGGGGAGCTATGGCTGTAACCTCAAATGTCCCTTCTGTCAAAACTACCAGATTGCCCAATCCGCATCCTGTGAGGAGGCTTTCGGGATTTATGACATTTCCCCTTTGGAGCTGGTGGAAAAGGCTTTAGAACTGAAATCAGCGGGTAATATCGGCCTGGCATTCACTTACAACGAGCCGCTGATCGGCTTTGAGTTTGTACGGGATACGGCAAGGCTGGCGCAGAGCAGGGGGCTGAAAAACGTCGTGGTTACCAATGGCTCAGTCACGCAAAAGACGGCGGAAGCCGTGCTTCCCTATATCGACGCCATGAATATCGACCTGAAAGGCTTTACGCAGCGGTATTATAAAATGCTGGGCGGCGATCTGGAGACGGTCAAAGCCTTTATCCGGCGGGCTGCCGGCAGCTGCCACGTGGAGCTGACGACTCTGATTGTGCCGGGCGAGAACGACTCGGACCGGGAAATAAGAGAGCTGTCACAGTGGATAGCGGCAATAGATCCGGAAATCCCCCTGCATATTACCCGATTCTTTCCCAACTGGAGGATGCGGGACAGAGGGCCCACGGAAGTAAAACGAATTTACGAACTGGTGGATATCGCCGGACAATATCTAAACTATGTTTTCGCGGGAAACTGCTGATGTACTCGAATTTATTAAAAAGTCAAGGGGCGTTTATTACATGAAAAAGGCTGTTTGATACAGGATGTCAGTGTAACAAATTTCTCGATCTTAAAGAGCCGCAAACCGTTGACAAATCAGGGTTTTGAGGAGTAGTATATTTATACGAACAGAAGGGGATTCCGGGTGAATTACAATTGCGATGCTATTAAAGGGATGAAGATGATAGCGTTTGACGGGCTGTAATTCAATAGACCCTTTTTCGCCGGAGAAAGCTTATATTGAAAACATCTTGCACACTATCACCGCAGATAGTGTGCTTTTTGTGGCGTATCAAGGATCTGATTTTACTTCTTTAATTTTCCGTACCGTCTATGGAGGAGGATACATATGGAATCGAGAAAAAAGACAAGCAGTAAGCTTTTGTCATGGCTCATAGCCATTGCCGTGACATTCACCATGACATTCCCGACCGCCTTTGTCTGGGGAGCGACGGCGCCGGAAGAGCCTGCGCCGGTTGCTGAAACAACAGCTCCGGCAAATGATGCGGATAAAGAAACCGGTGCCAATGAGGAAACGGCTGCGGCAGCAAAGCAGGCAGCGCAGCCTGCGTCCAATGAAAGCAGATCGGAGAAACAAGCCTCAGGAAAAGCGGCTGCCAATGGAGCCGTAAAAATTAACGAATTGTCAGAGATCACAGGTTCAGGTAATTATCAAATTGAAAACAATATCGAGATAACTGTAAATAATGATGATCCGTATTTGACCATTCCCGAGGGATGGGATGTGACTCTGGATTTAAACGGAAAAGAAATCAAGGTTATCAGTCCGCAGTATGGAAGTATTGCTTTTATCAATGAAGGCAAGCTGACCATTAAAGACAGTGGAACAAACGGAGAAATCATAACCGAGACGCTCAGCCTTTTAAAAAATATGAAAAGCGGCAGTGTTATTGTTGACGGAGGAACATTCCGTACTGCGTACACAGGCGGCGCAGTCCTGTTCAATTCCAGCGCGCAAGGTAAACTTACCATAAACGGCGGAACTGTAGACGCTAAGGGATACGGAGTATACAATACTGGAATCTGTACCATTAATGGTGGGAGCTTTCATTCGACTTCTTCCAGTGTGGACAAGCTCCCTAATGCGGATAAAGGATTTTATGCATACTGCATAAGAAACAGCAAGGAAATGACCATTAATAATGCGACTGTTACGGGTATCCAAGGAGCTGTGGCATGTGCGGCCGGAAAGATCGTAATCCGTGACGGCCATTTTTCAGCGGAAAAGGGAAACAATAAATCCTTTTATGCACTGTATGTGGCCGGTGAAGAGGGAGAATCGGCGGGAGAAGTGTACGGAGGAACATTTTACAGTCCAAGGAACGCAGTCCATGTTGGGAATGACAACGCCGGCGGGGACGGAGGAATTCGGACGAAAGCAACCGCAAAGA
Organism: Anaerovorax odorimutans; assembly: GCF_024459955.1. GTDB lineage: Bacteria > Bacillota > Clostridia > Peptostreptococcales > Anaerovoracaceae > Hominibacterium > Hominibacterium odorimutans_A. The sequence goes on along the minus strand of NZ_JANFXK010000001.1, from coordinate 344,705 downwards.
TTTTCGGGGGCACCTTTACCGGAGAACAGGGTGCCATTGAGTACGAAAAACTGACAGGAAAGGATCCCTATATAAAAGCGGGTATATTCAATACAAATCCGATAGAGTACATAGCGAATGATTCCTTTGTCACAAAAACCGATGGAAACTATCAGGTCGCACCGGTTGATATCTCGTGGTATGACGCGGACAAAGAAATTTATACCATTGGCACGGCAGCAGATTTGGCCGGTCTCGCATATCTTACCAATACGGGACTGGGCGATAAGAAAATAGATTTTAAAGGTAAAACGATAAAGCTCGGCAGCGACATTGATCTTACAGGGGTGGACTGGACGCCGATCGGAAGCGGAGCCAGCTCTTCACAGATTTCCGAAGGGACCTATGGAAAGATCAATGTGACTTGCGATAATCCGTTCAGAGGAGTTTTTGATGGGCAAAACCATACAATCAAGAATCTGACTATGGATGGGAAAAATTATGAAACGAAAGAACAGGAGAAGACATCTTATGGAAAATACATTGGACTGTTCACTGCGACTGAAAATGCAGAGATAAGAAACCTCACTCTGGAGGCGGTTCGAATTGACAATGCGGGGGCCTTTGCAGCTCCGGTCGTAAGCTTTGCTGCTTCTACCGTTATGGACAATGTAAAAGTAACTGGAAAGAGCAGTGTTTCCGGTCAAAATGCCGCAGGCTTGGCAGCCTGTCTGATCGATACAAAAGACGGAAAACAATGTGAAATGAAAGACTGTTCCAGCACAGCCGATTTGACGGTTTCTGGAAATACTGCCGGAATTATAGCCGGCGGGCTGATCCAGCAGATTTCCAGTGGATGGGACAGAACTGTAGTGATAGATGGATGTCAATATACGGGATTGATCAATATTGACGCGAAGGGAACTGCATATATTTGGGCAGGAGGACTTTACGGCGGCACATCCTTCGAAGAAGGGGGCTTCACCCTGAAGGTTAAAGATTGCTCCAATAGTGAAAGCAATATTAAGGTTACAAATCAGGGCAGCCTGCCAGGAGCATTTTTTGGAACGACTTCTCAGAAAACCGAAGACAAAGACAGCCTTTCCGGAACAAGAATGGAATTTTTCGGCGGCTTGCTGGGAAGAACGCATTACAATGTGGAGGTGGTGGTTTTTGACCGGGACGGCATTCACGTGGGCGTTTCCGGTCAGTTGGAATACAAGACTGCGGCAGCCGCCATCGGCGATCGCTACTATGTATCGGTAGCGGCAGCTGTTGACGCGGCCAAGGCCGGCGATATCATCGAAATCGCAGAAGGGACCCACTCGGAAGACCTGACGGTCAACAAAGACATTACCCTGCGGGGAAAAGGCGAGGATAAGACGATCCTTAAAGGAAAAATCGATCTCACCGGCGGAACCAGCGCTTTTGAGAATTTAAAAGTAGAAAACCGGGAAAACACGACATATGAAAATGCCTTGATTACCTTAAAAGGAGAGCAGCCATCGACGGCAAGGTTTGAGCATTGTACGATTCACGACAATGAGACCGCTTTCCGCATGGAAAGCAAGGGCTCGGCCCTGACCCTGAAGGACACCGATGTAAAGGGCGAGGATCGTTATGGAATCGGGATCCGAAATGAAGGCCAAACGCTGACCGTTGAAGGCGGAACCATTGAAGGTTGGGGAGCTATTATGACATCGGCAGGCGGGCTTGTAGAGGGAAAGCTGGAAAACAGTAGGGTCAAAATAAAGATCACCGGCGCGACCATAGTTGGAATCGCCCAGGATAACGATGATTATGGAGCAATAACCCTGCAGGAAAATTTCCACAAAGTTCAGCTGGATGTTGAGGATACCATCTTTAACACGGAGAAGAAAGAAGGCCAAACGGGAGCAAAGCAGAGCTGCCTGACGATTCGCTGTTATGACAGTATAATAAATCTTAGCAGATGTACCTTCAACAACAAGCTGGCAGTCAAGCCCGGAGCCGCGCTCATCCATTCGCTGCGCAATACAACGAAAGGCTACGAAGAAAAATTCAATGAAGTCCCGACAAAAATCAATATCGAAAACTGTAAATTTGATTACACGCCTTATAACGCAGAGAAAAACGAAGGCACTTATCCAATTATAAAGCGCGGGGTCGATGTGGTTAAGATTGACGGAACCTCATACAACGTGGTTGACGGCGGAAGCATCAACGATGCCATTCACGCGGCAAAAGACGGCGATACCATCAGGATTCAGGCGGGGACCTACGATGAAAAGGTGAACCCTTTTCCGGAATCCAACCATTCGCAGGAAAAATCCATTTCTCTGATGGGCGCGAACAGCGAAAATGATCCCAATAAAAGCAGCTGGTTTGAAAAAGAGACAATTTTAACCGGCGGAATGTACCTGGGATATGATGACAGCCACACCAGAAATAACAGTATAACCGTGAAGGGGATTACCTTTAGAGGAAACGGACTGACAGTTGCGGACGAGAAGGACGTGACCATTTCAAACAACAAATTCGTAGGTATTCAACCGGCTTCTGACGGTAACGCCAACGCCATTGCCGTGCTGGACCAAGAGCTTTCAGACCTGCGGGGAAATGCCACAATCAGTAATAATCGCATTGAGGGCGTGACGGCCATCCAGGGAAAAGCCGGGATGGGTATTAACCTGCGCAACCCATATAACGCGACAGTGACCAACAACTACATCAAGGATACGGAGCATAACGGAATATTGTTCCAGAAAAACAGCAGTTATGAGAAAAATACGGGCCAGGCAACCATCACAGGGAATATTCTCGTCAATTGGGATTCGAACGATGACAGCACCGGCGGCAGGGCTCTGCGGTTAGATTTCAGGGGCAATAAAGAGGGCGATGACAGCGCCAAATCCATTTCCGTTACCGGAAATATCTTTGATAAGCCGAATATGATATCGAAACATACGGATCCGGATTTTGTAAAAATAACGGGGATTGAAAAGTGCAGCCTGGATTTGACTAAAAATTACTGGAACTCAGCGAAACCGGATTTTAAATCAATTCTTACGGTAACATCGGATGATGGCCAGGTACTGAGCAAGAACGTTTCGCCATTTTATATAGACAAAAGCCTGAGCGAAAGCAGTCTCAGATCCGATATCCGAAGCGTTGATCTGGACAAAATTAAAGCAACGCTTCACAAAGGTGAAACTTTGCAGCTTTCCGCGCTGGTATCGCCAAGCGATGCCTATGATAAATCCGTTGAGTGGACATCCTCGGATAAGTCGATCGCAACAGTAGACGCTAGCGGAATGGTGAAGGCGGTCGCTCCGGGCTCTGCGGAAATTACGGCTGCTGCGGTTAACGGAGAAAAGGATGTCTGCAAAATAAGGGTTATTAATGAAACCGTTGCGGCGAAGATCGGAAGCGAACCTTATGACTCCCTGGAAAGCGCGATTGCGGCAGCGGAAGCCGGGGACACAGTGACAATTGTATCGGATATAACCTTATCGCAGCCAATAACAATCGGTAAGGCGATCACCCTTACCGACGACGGGGATAGGACGATTACCGTGGATTATGAGCCAAAGGATGGGAAGGCGCCGATTCAGACGCCTGTTTCAGGTGTGACAATCAAGGATTTGAATGTTGTTCTGAACTATAATTCCTTTAATATTGTTCATTGCGCGGGACAGGCTATTACACTGCAAAACAATACATTTAAGGCAAAAGGTGTTAATGTCGCCCTGAGAAAACCGTTCAACTCCATTGGCGGCGGTTCAAAATTAATCGGCAATACGGTAATTTCAGGAAATAAAGCGTGGGATGGTGTTCCTGATAAGAACGGGATCCTCTCCGTTCGGACAAAAGATCCCGGGGATGCAAAAGAAGGTGAAATCATCATTAAGGATAATCACTTCGAAAACTTTTACAAAGGAATTTCCCTGGACAACAATGGGGCAAATGTGCCGGTGACTGTTACCAATAATAAATTCCTGAATGTGAATTATGCCTTTGAGATGAGTAAGAATCAGAAAAACGATGGCTATAGCTTTATGGAAAATTATAACGGCGGAGCAGCGCCAAAAGTATTGGATGCGGATTCATCAGCGGAGCTGGCCGGCGCGCCTTCCGTGCTGCCATATTATAAAGACGCAGAACTGACCCAATTGGTGACTGCGATTAAAGCCGTAAAGCTTAACGCTACTAAAATGGATGTGAAACAGGGCAATCAGGCACAGCTGATCGCAGCCGTAATTCCGGAAACGGAAAAAGGTGAATATGATACGGGTATACAATGGTCGGCAGAAGCCGGTAAGGGAGCCTCGGTAGATGAACAGGGCGTTGTCTCCATAGAGGAAGGAGCAGAGATTAATGACAAAGTTGTTGTTACTGCTGCGGCAAAGGGCAATGGCGCTAAGTACGCTACCTGCGAGATCACGATCCTTGCCAAAACGGACGATGGGTCAGCAACCCATATCCAACCGACCGTAAAAGACCAAAGGATCAACAGCGATGATGTGAAAATGGCCATCGGCAATACAGCCAAAGGGCAGGATATCGTAGTCGTAGCACCTGAAGAAGTCCCGGCGCCGATCATTGAACAGGATCTCATTGCGAGCGCAAAAGCAAATGAAAGCAATCTGATTATTGAGACACGGAATAAAAACGACAATTTGAAAGCGACTTTCAGTTTCGATGCGAAAACCATAAAAGATACTTCAATTGCAGTAAAAACCGGAATAACAAAAAAAGAAATCGCAGAGAAGCCCGTCGAACTGGGAAGTGCCGATATAACCGGCATTTCGCTGGAACATGAAGGCGGTTTTCCGGGGCTGGCTGTAATCACAGTCGCATTACCGGATCAGAATATTAATGCCGACAGCGTATATGTCTATCACCTGCAGAAGGATAATTCTTTGAAACTGGTGGATAATGGGGCTTTACCGGTGAAAAAGGACAGCAGCGGCACCAAAACGGTAACCTTTAGGCTGCTTCACGCATCGGATTATGTGTTCAGCAGTGCTCCGATGAAAGCTTCCGCTGCCAAGGCGCTTGTCGAGCAGGAGATTGAAGCAATCAGCAGAACGGATGAGATTTCCTATACCCACCAGTGGGACGCTAAGATTAAGGATGCCAGAGCGGCTTATGACGGATTTAAGGCGCAGTATCCGGACAAAGCAGCTATGCTTGGCTCTGATGAGGTTATTGTTGCCGCAGAGCGTAAATATGAAGCTATGGATGCGCAGGTGGAAGCTTTCAGAAAAAGTCTCAAAGCCTTCGAGGGAGTAAGCGGCGTTCTCAGCCGTTACCAGCAGCAGGATGCCGATAAGCTTAAAGAGGACTACGAAAGACTGGACGCGGATCAAAAGGCTTCATTAAAAGATGTTCAGGATCAGTACAACTATGTGCTGGAACTGGAGGCCGGCAGCAAAGTAGCGGAAAACAGGGTACATGCAAACAGAGTCATCAAAGCGGTAGAACAGCTCCCGATAAACGTCGTTTATTCTGCGGAAGATAAAAAGAAAATTGATGCGGCGCGGAATGTGTATAACAGTGTTGTCAGTGAAACTCCGGGAGCAAAAGCGTTGCTGACAGAAGAGCTGAAAAAAATTGAAGCTGCCGAGGCCGCTTATCGCAGCGCGGAAACGGCTTACAAGACAGCCAGGAGAAATACGTACAGCGGTACAAGAATTTCTCTGGCAGCGGCTCAGTATACCTATGACGGAAGAGCCAAAACGCCGAAAGTAAACGGCCTGTCCGGATTTGTGAAGGGAACCGACTATGTTATATCGTATAAAAACAATGTGAAGACCGGAAAAGCAACGGTAACGGTTACAGCAAAAGGGGATTTTGCCGGACTTCGCACAAAGACCGCGACCTTTAGAATCATTCCGGCCAAAGCGGCTATCAGCAAACTGAAAGGCGGCGCAAAATCATTCAAGGTAACGGTAAAGAGCCAGAAAAATACGGGCGTAACCGGCTACCAGATCGCTTATTCAAAAAAGAAGAACAAAGGATTTAAAAAGGTCAATACAACCAAGACAAGCAAAAAAATCAAAAAGCTGAAGGCCGAACAGAAATATTACGTAAAGGTGCGCGCGTATAAACGGATTGACGGAAAAAACTATTACGGCGCATACAGTAAGGTAAAGCGCATAAAAACAAAATAACTAGTTCCTTGTAATTCCATACAAAAAGAAACGGGTCTGCCTCAGGGCAAGCCCGTTTCTTTTTGTAGAATAGATCTTATTCGCCAAGCTTTCTCGTCAAAAACAAGCCCACGAGCAAAGTGACAGCGCTCAATCCAATATTAAGCGGAGAAAAAGCGGAGCGCTCCACATCCGCCAGCATGACAACCGGCGTGGCGGCGATGAGGCCGGCGATGGCCGAATACACATGTGAAGGAATTTTCTTGAAGAGGAACTGAACGAATTTTGCTGTAAGAAATACGCCAATTACCACACCAACCCCTAAAGGCACGATAAAAATGAGCTGCCGCGCCGCAGCAGGAAAGTCCAGGCTAAACGCTGCGGTGACAAAAGTGCTGGCAATGGAAAGCAGCGGCTTGTAGTAGCCCAGCGAGGTCAGGATCATTGTTCCGGAAAGTCCCGGAACAACCAGAGTAGTGGCGGCGATCATTCCAATTCCCACAAGAATCATCATCGAAAGGGGACCCGCTGAAAGGGAGGCGCTGCCGCTGCCAGCGCCTTTGGCAAACACGGGGATCAGTACGATCAGAAAAAAGAATCCTGCTGTGAGGACATGGGAAAAACGCAGGCCTTTTTCTCCCTGATGACTTTTTAGCTTTGCCCATATAAAAGGCAATGTGCCGATAATGAATCCAATAAAAAGCGTATTTGTCGGAAGCGGATAATGGATAAAGAGATAATTGATCGCCACGGACAGGCAGGCCACGCTGGCGAGTCCGCCGATTCCGTAAGGCAGCAGATATAAAAAGTTTTTGCGGAAATGCTTCAAAAGATCCGCGATGGCATTGATTAAATGCTCATAAAAACCCAGGGCAATGGCGATCGTTCCGCCAGAAAGCCCTGGTGCGATGGATGCGACGCCGATCAGGACGCCGTATAAAACCCTGGTGATAAAACTCATCTTTTGTCTGGTCCTCCCCTGAACCTTAGAAATAACAGTCTCTTCTCCCCGTAAATTGTTTCCTCTGTTGTTTTACTTCAAATCCTTGAAATGGAACTGGCTGGCGCCGCTGGCATAGTCCGCTACGATCTGGCCGCTGCCAAAGAGCTTGTATTTGTAAGTCACAAGCCCGTCAAGTCCCACAGGGCCTCTGGCGTGCAGCTTTCCGGTACTGATGCCAACCTCTGCGCCGAACCCGTAACGGAATCCATCGGCAAAGCGGGTGGAACAATTCTGGTACACTCCGGCGGAATCCACGTTAGCCATGAATCGGGACGCGGTGTCCGCGTTTTCCGTAATAATGCAGTCCGTATGATGGGATCCGTAATGGTTGATATGGTCGATAGCTTCATCGGTGCTGTCTACGATTTTAATGGACAGGATGTAGTCCAGATATTCCGTTTCAAAATCCTCTGCCTCCGCTTTTTTGCAGCTGATCAGATTGCAGACCGTTTCATCGCCCCGATACTCGATGGAGGTGCCGGACGCCTGCGCCAGTCCGGGCAGGAATTCTGCGGCGATTTTGCGGTTTACAAGCAGTGTCTCCGCTGCGTTGCAGGCGGCTACATACTGGGTTTTGGAATCGATTACGATGGGAACCGCTTTTTCGATATCGGCGTCTTCATCCACATATACATGGCAGACTCCATCGGCGTGACCCATTACCGGGATTTTGGAGTTGGCCATAATGTACTGGACGAATTGATTGGAGCCTCTGGGTATAATCAGGTCCACAGATTCGTGACACTTGAGCAGTTCGTCAATGCCGGCCCGGTCTTCGATCAGGAGCGCAAAATTTTCAGGAAGGCCCGCGGATACACCGGCCTTATAAATGGTGTCAAAGAGAATGCGGTTTGTGTTGGCGGCTTCGCTTCCGCCCTTTAAAATCGCGCAGTTTCCACTCTTGATGCACAGTGCGGAGATTTGCACCAGCGCGTCGGGGCGGGATTCAAAAATAACGCCGATAACGCCGATGGGGCAAGTCGTCTTGATGAGCGTGAGCCCCTCGTCCAGCTCTCTTTTGAGCAGCTGCCGAAAAAGAGGATCTTCCATAGCCTTGAGGTCTTCCATGCCGCTGATGCAGTCGCTGAGCTTATGCTCATCGAATTTCAGCCTGTTCTGGATCGGTGCGGGAAGCGAATCCTCCGCGGCTTTGACAAGATCACGGGCATTGGCATCAAAGATCGCTTTGCTGTTTGCCCTCAGAGCTGCGATAATGGCCTCTAACGCCTTATCCCGTACCTCCCGGGGCAGAGCCGCCATCTTAAAGCTATCGGCTTTGACGTTTGCTGCTAAGGTCTTATAATCCATTGGTTCAACATCCTTTCTAAAAATACTTTAACAAAATGATTGATTTCTAAATAATGTTTTTCTCCCTGCTGCTCGAGAATCAGAAAACCCTCCTGACAGCCGGGATATTTTTCGAAAACGGAAAGGTCCATTTTCAGCGCCGCCAGATCCACCAGGATAAGGCCGCTGTGTTTTATAAGAGGTACTGAGACCGAAAAAATGCTCTTCTGCCGGCTGAAATCCGCGCTGCAGGGGATTTCTCCCCATTCAAAGCATTTGTAGTCGCATGCTCCCTTTAACTGCCTTCCCGAAATGATCAGCTGATTTCCTGAAAACCCGATCTTTTCCACGATGAGAGCCCCGGTTCCGTCGGATTTAACCGGAAAACCCATGTGAAAAAGCGCTCTGTGAAGGTCAGCTTTTTCCAAAACCGCCAAGAGACGATAAAGCTGGAGCACGTCATCGTGATTGTGAAGCAGAATCTTTTCTTTTATGTAAGGCTCCTTCTGTGACAGGTACTGATAGTAGAGCTCCACGCTCTCGGCGCCGGATATCTCGTCCTTTCTATGATCCCACAGTCCCAGAAAATTTTCCACTGTTTTTTGCTTTAAATTGGGAAGAAACTTTCGGACAGGACTGTAATTCTTGACTAGAAGATAGAGGTCCAGATTAAACGGAAGCTTCGGCGGCGCATCCTTGGTACGCTCCCGGATAAAAGGCAGGTCAAATTTCTGCCCGTTATAGGTCAGGAGGAAATCCGCTTTCCCGATGGCTTCCAGATAAGCCTGCAGCGCTTCCCTTTCCTGCTTAAGGTCCTCAGCAAAAAACTGCCGAACCTGCAGCGCCCCATTTTCCACAGTTAAAAGCCCTCCCAGAACAAACTGGCTGTGCCTTGGACTGAGCCCCGTGGTCTCAATATCCAAAACTCCCAGCTTCATATCCCCAAAGTACAGATCAAATGCCTTTGAGGTATATATAGGATATGTAATTTTATCTGTAATATAATCCATATGATATTCTCCATACCAAGCGACCTTATATCAAACAACCAAACTAGCAAACAACCTTGCAGCCTTCGCCTGCGGCCCGCTCCGCCCCGGCAACCTTCAAAGTCGCCGGCCCCGGTAACTTTTCCCGTTTTTTTCGAAAAGTTACGCACTTTTCAACGTTTCCGGGGCCTCCCAAACAGCCGCCAGCACAAATTTTCACTTTATACGCTTTCGAACCCCCGCAAACCCACAACTTTGCGTAACTTTCCATTATTTTTTCGAAAAGTTACCGCCGGGTGCCATTCTACGCAGTTCCATGTATATCCACTGGGTTTATTATAATATGCGAGCGTAGTCGAGCATATTTCAATGGTTCCACCCTTACGGCAACGTTCGCCTGCGGCTCACTCCTCCGCTCCGCTACGCTGTCCGTTTTTCCAGCAGCGCTAAAGCGCCGGGAAAAAAGGCGAAGCCGTATCAATTTATGGAACCATTATACCACAATCCCCCTCTTTTCCAAAAAACAAAACAGACTGCAGGGGAGCAGTCTGTTTTGTTCAAAAGGGGTATTGGGATTAGAGATTAATGAGGTTATCAGGGGGATAACCACAATTTGATTATAGCTGTTCATGTCAAAAAAATCAAGGGGTTGTCTAAAAATTTTAGAAAAAAGAAAAAAAGCAAAGAATTTGTCGGTTTTTTTTGCTATAAATTGGTATTTTTGAAATATATAATAGGGATGAGGCTGAAAAAAGTTTGAACCTCACTTTAACCTTGTAAGCCCGAGAGGGACGAATGAATATCTATTTATATTAAGGAGGATGTACACGTGGAAGTTTTAAAAGTATCAGCGAAATCAAATCCGAATTCGGTGGCAGGAGCACTCGCAGGAGTATTGAGAGAAAAGGGCGGAGCGGAAATCCAGGCCATTGGCGCGGGGGCGCTCAATCAGGCGGTGAAAGCCATCGCCATTGCAAGAGGATTTGTAGCTCCCAGCGGCGTGGACCTGGTAACTGTGCCGGCGTTTACGGATATAGAAATAGACGGTGAGGAGCGGACCGCGATCAAGCTGATCGTAGAACCCAGATAAATACAGACAAACACAGGCGGAACCTGAGCGTACATAAAAAACGGGTTCCGCTTTTTATATGTAGTTTTCCATATTATTCTCGAAAGAAGGGAATAAGGAGAAATTTTGCTATATGAGAGGGATCAGGCAGCGTTCCCTCTTGTCCATCGGCCCGTCGCTGTCCGTTAAGGAGTTTTGTCTCTTGCTGCGACAGCCCCGCAATAGCAACAAACGCTGCCGATAAAATGAATCAGCGAAGCCGGCTTTATTATGCGAAAAATCGCCTGCGCAGCTGGAATCGCCGCCGCCGGAGCAGGGAATTTCCAAGACTGCCGCAAAGACTGCCGTAAATTTTCAACCGCAGGCCGGGTAAAAACCTCTGCGAACCTTGCAGGAGCGCCGATTTTGTCGTATACTTATACGGTCATATAAATAAAGAAAGAGGCGATGTAAGAATGAATCCTATCAGCGATTTAATAAAGGAGAGTCGGAAGATTGTCATCAAGATCGGCAGCAATGTGCTCTCCGACGATAATGGGGCGGTAAACCGGGAGGTCCTTCACAATATTGTAGAACAGGTCAATACTCTCATAGAAAATCATAAACAGGTTATCATGGTTTCCTCCGGAGCAGGAATCTGCGGGGTGGGCGCCATCAACAAGTGGAGCCGCCGGGGCGATATGAATTACAAGCAGGCCCTGTGCGCCATCGGTCAGGTGGAGTTAATGATGGCCTATAAAGAATATTTTGGGGATTACGGTATCCACGTGGGGCAGATTCTGCTGACCCGAGAAGATTTTCTGGATCCCCACAGGACGCTTAATATCCGCAACGCGCTGTTTACTTTGGTGGATGAGGGCGTGGTCCCCATTATCAATGAAAACGACAGTGTAAGCGTGGATGAAATAAAAATCGGCGACAATGATACCCTGGGCGCCCATACGGCTAACCTTTGGAATGCCGACGCCCTGATCGTCCTCAGCGATATCAACGGCGTCTATGACAAGGATCCCAAGGCGGAAACCGATGCAAAGCTGATCGAAGAGGTGTCGGATATTGATCGCCTGCTTTCAGATATTGATATTGGAGAAAAAAGCAGCTTTGGCACAGGCGGCATAGCGACCAAAATCGAAGCCGCCAGACTGGTCAATAAATACGGAATTTCAATGATTCTTTTAAACGGAAAAAAGCCGGATATCATTAAAAAGGCATGGAACGGCGAAGAAACGGGAACAGTATTCTCAGGGAGGTAATACATATGAAGATTGGATTTATCGGAGCAGGAAACATGGGCGGAGCGATCCTGAAAGGATACGCGGATACCGCGGCCCAAAAGGGCGACCAGATACTTGTCTATGATAAGAGGGAAGAAAACGGAAAAGCTCTGGAAGCGCAGTTTGCAGTAGTATCGGCGAGGTCCTCGGAAAAAGAGCTGACCCGCGACAGCGATGTGATCATACTGGGAGTAAAGCCCAATATGTTTGAAGATCTGCTTCCCCAGATTGCCGGAGAATGCGGCAGTGAGAAAGTAATTGTTTCCATGGCGGCCGGTGTCAGCATTGGTTTCATCGAAGGTTATCTGGGCAGCGACCGCAGGATCATCCGCATCATGCCCAATACACCGGCACAGGTGGGAGAATCCATGGTAGCGGTGTGCAGGAACAAAAACGTGGATGATGAAACCTTTGGCAAGGTTTTCGGCATCTTTGAAGCCATCGGCAGGGCCGAGGAGGTGGACGAAGAGCTGATTCACTGCGTCATCGGTGTCAGCGGCAGCAGTCCTGCCTATACCTATATGTACATAGATGCGCTCATTCAGGCAGCGGTAGACCACGGTATGGCGCCGGAGAAAGCGAAAATCTTCGCCGCCCAATCGGTCCTGGGAGCCGCTAAAATGGTCCTGGAAAACGATATCAGCGTGGAACAGCTGCGTATCAATGTATGCTCACCGGGAGGCACGACCATCGAAGCCGTCAACAAACTCTTTGAAAACGGTTTTATGGACAATATAAAGGAAGGCTTTGCGGCAGCAGTGGAAAAATCCAAAGTCATGACGAAATAGGAGGAGAAAATGGTCTTTGAGGAAAAGAAAATCAGCAGCGAGAGGATCTACGAAGGCGCGATTCTCAATCTGAGAAAGGACACCGTAACGGCGCCCAAGGGAACCGCTTACCGGGAAATCGTCGAACACAACGGAGCCGTAGCCATCGTACCGATTACCGATGAAGGAAAGCTGGTGATGGTCAAACAATTTCGCTATCCCAGCGGAAAGGTCATTTTAGAAATTCCCGCCGGCAAGATCGATGAGGGGGAAACTGACCCGCTGCAGACCGCCAGGCGCGAGCTGAAGGAAGAGACCGGATATGCGGCCGACAGCATGCACTATCTGGGGAAAATCAATCCCAGCGTAGCCTACACTGAGGAAGTGATCCATCTTTACGCTGCCACGGGCCTGACGCCGGGCGAAACCAGCTTTGACGACGATGAAGCCCTGGACATTCTGGAATACGATTTTAAAGAAGCCTATCAGATGGCAGCCTGCGGACAGATGGTAGATGCCAAAACCATTGCCGCCATCTTTATGGCTAAAGAACAATTGGGTATAAAATAGCTTCCAGCCCACAGGCCAGTCCGATGGCCAGGCATAAAAAGAGCATAAGCAAAATGTAAGAGCCTGAAACATCCTTCAGGTTCTTTTTTGTTGGCATTCGTCTGGAACGCAGAGAAAACAAGCCGTAGTTCACCGCCGCCGCGGAGGCGAGGATGAAGACCGGGATCAGGATCAGATTTTGCGGAACCAGGGAAGTCAGGATTACCAATATTCCCTTATCCTTCAGCGTTTCAACGATCAGGCCCGTACAAAACCCCAGAGCCATACCCTTATAAGTCAGCGCTGCCAGGGCGGCTGGAAATCCCAGGGCCGAGAGCCCGGCCAGGAATATAATCAGCAGGAGCAGCAAATTGCTGGTGAGGGAAGACAAAAAGGGATTGGGATAATCCACAGACCCGCTGTCCATGTAGAGATACTGCTGGAGATAGCCAGCCAGGCTGCTTTTTTCGTCGGCGGCCATGGTCAGCTCCAGAAAAATTCCGGTGGAGATGCCAGTCAGAAAAAAGAATACGGAGATCAGGAAGACCTTTTTACTGGCAAAAGCCACGGCAGCAACCTGACTCAAAGTATATGAGTGATTCCTTAAAAATTTTTTCATATGTATGCCTCCTCTTACTTAGTTAAATTATGTTAACCGAAAGCGCTTTATTACTGCTCAACAAAAAATGTCAAAATTCGGCAGAATATTATTGTAAACCATAACCCTATGGATTATAATGGAAATGGAGCCCAAACAGGGCTAATTGCCAGGAGGGAGGAGCATACATGCTTCTTGAACAATTTTTTGAGTATTTAAAACATGAAAAGAAAATGGCCAAAAATACGCTGGAAGCGTACAGGCGGGACGTATTGGAATTCTCCGAGTTTGAAAAACAGAGGGGAATCCGGGACCTCAGAGAGACTCCCGGCACGGAAGTGGTAGCGTACCTTCTCAAACTGAAAAATGACGGGAAGTCGGCGGCTACGGTTAATCGCAAGCTGGCATCCGTACGATCGCTTTATAACTACCTCCTGACCATAAAGGAAGTTGCCGTAAATCCCACCAGCGATATAAAGTCGCCGAGGATTGAAAGAAAGACGATTGAATACCTGACCATCGAGGAAATTGACCGTCTGCTGGCGCTGCCGGATAAGAGCGTCCGCGGAATTCGGGATAAAGCGATTCTGGAGCTTTTGTACGCGACAGGCATTCGGGTCAGCGAGCTGATCGAGGCCGACGTTGAGGATATCAACCTGCGTATGGGTTTCATCACCTGCGCGGGGGAACAGAGCAAGGCCAGGATCATTCCGGTGGGAAGACCTGCCAGAGCAGCTCTGGAAGAATACATATACGATGCCAGAAACAAACTGCTGAAAGAGCGCACCGAAGAAACAGCCCTCTTTGTCAACTACTATGGGCAGCGCATTACCAGGCAGGGACTTTGGAAGATCTTAAAGGAGTACGGAAAGCAGGCTGATTTGGAACACAAGCTGACGCCCAATATAATAAGAAACTCCTTTGCCGTCCATATGATCCAGAACGGAGCGGATCTCAAATCGCTGCAGGAGCTTTTAGGACACGAGGACATTTCAGCGACGCAGATTTACCTCACTGTAACAAAAAATCGCATAAAAGATGTTTACGATAAAACCCACCCAAGAGCCTGAGATGGGTTTTTATTCATTCTAATGAATAAAACAGATAAACAAACAGGTACATATCAAGAACAATTTACAGCAAATTAGTTAGAAAAATACATGAAAAAACATTAAAACAATTTTAACAAAAACGGTAAAAACATGACGAAATAAGTTGAGAAGTTAGAGAATTCAATGACTTTGGGTCTACAAGCTATAAAAAATATGGCGTTTTTTTAAAGTTTTTTTAAAGAATTTTGTGCTGTTTTGGGTAATATCGTACTGCATACTAGTGATAGCAAGGGATGGAGCGGAATTTGACTTTTTGCATGTTCGATGGTATAGTAATACCCGTGTTATTCAATAAAAGCTAGGCAAAACATGAAGAGAGAGGCTTTTATGAGTAAAAAGATGGTAACCTATGCGGTGACCCTGGCAATGATGTTCAGCATCTTTTGTCTTCCGGCAGCAGTGCATGGAGCTGACGGACAGAAACCGCAAGTGGCGAAAACGACCGGTGCAAAAGCGAAGGCAACAAGCGACAGCACGATCAAAGTGACCTGGAAGGCGGCAGGCGGTGCAGACGGCTATGAAGTCTACAGGTATAACTCAAAAAAGAAGCAGTATACTGAGTTGACAGAGACATCGCAGACGAGCTATGTAAACAAAAAGCTGAAAGCAAATACGACTTACCGTTACAAGGTGAGGGCGTACGCCGAAGTGAACGGCGAAAAATATTACGGAGATTATTCCGCAGCCGCGAAAGCAAAGACTAAGAAAAGCGATCCGCAGAAAGTGGTCGCAAAAGCAAAGAGTAAAATCGGCGCTCGCTATAGATCCGGCGGTTCGGGTCCAAAAGCGTTTGACTGCAGCGGCTTTGTATACTGGGTATACAAAAATGCCAATGTGGACGCAAAGAAAAAGATAAAGAGGACTTCTTCCGCAGGACTGTATTCTTCTCTTAAAAAGTATAAGGTGGGTTCTTCCATGAAGAGCATCAAAAAGGCCAAGGCCGGAGATATTATTCTTTTTAAGAGGGGCGGACGTTATAGCCATGCCGCTATATACGCCGGAAGCGGAAAGATTATCCATGCTGCTAACGTTAGAAAGGGAGTCTGCTCCCAGAGCGTGAAGCAACTGAATAATTCAGGTACTCGGGTAGCTGCGATTATTCGGGTCGTTGAATAAGCCACACGAAAAAACGCAAATAAAAGAGGATGTAGTATTAGAAAATTCAATACTGCATCCCCTTTTTGTTTGTATGTGGACCCGGAAGCCTGAACGCAATCTTTATTCTCCATAATCGCCGGCATCCCCAGCGGTCCGCCTCAGCTTATTTTTCCGACGCGTTCATTGCGTCCTATCTTTCAATACGTCCTATTTTTCGAATACGATCCTGCCTTCCGAAATCGTTCCCTTGACTTGGATCTCATCGATGCGGTCAGACGCCTCGTAAGGGTCCTCTTCCAATATGGTAAAGTCCGCGTAATAGCCTTCTTTGATGGTTCCTCGTTCATTTTCTTCGAAAGCCGCATAGGCTGCGTTGTAAGTATAGACCTTCAGCGCTTCGGTAACGCTCATGCGCCTGGTATCAAAGCGGGCATTTACAAGCCCCTGAATTCCGGTCAGAGGATTGAGCCCGTTTACCGGTGAATCAGAGCCTCCGGCTACGATAACTCCTTGATCGCTGATATATTTATAGGGCTCCATTCGTTTGTTTCTCTCCTCGCCAAACCACTGCTCGATGGGCCCGCCCGGCGAACCGAAGAGATAAGTGTATTCCGGCTGCTGGCTGACAACGATGCCCAGCTCGGCGGCCATCTTAATATGGGATTCTCTGGGGAGCGTAAAATGTTCGACTCTCAGGCGAAGATTTTTCTGTCCCTGCTCCGCGATAACTCGTCTGTATGCGTCCATAACCTGATCGATGGCCCGCTCTCCCATGGCGTGAAAGGCGATTTGCTTATTATCGGCGTAAGCTTTTGCCGTCAAATTATAGACTTCACTGTCCTTTCGGTAAAGGTCGCCGCGGACCTCGGGCTTACAGGTATACGGTTCGTCAAGGGCCATGGTGTAATCCAGGTCCGCTCCGTCCAGCGTCAGGCATCCGCCGTGTCTGGGCAGATTGTATTTCCTGGATTTTTCATAATCCCACATCTGCGGATAGAGAACACAGTGGAGCGGCAGATCATCCTTCTCGAGCCGTTTGATCCACAGATCCAAATCAATGTCTCCTGTGACAAATTGTCCTTCCAGACAGTGGGCGGTAGTAATCCCGTTTTCAACGCACATCTGGGCGAACTGTGTGATATAGCTATCGTACTTTTCTTCCGAAATTCCTGCGATCAGCTCGCCAAGGGTGTAGAAATTGACTTCATCTTCTGCGAGATAGCCGTTGAACTCCCCGTTTTCGTCCATAGTCAGGCCATAGGTGTTTCCATGATAATCGACAGCTTCATAGGCTGCGGTGTTGATTGCCGATGTGTGCAGGGTAATGCTGATTACCATGACCTTTTTGCCGTGGGAAACGGAATCCAGCTCCTGCCTCGTAGGAAAACGGCCTTCTTTTATCTGAGCGACGATAAAAAAGGGAGCGAATACCAGATCGTCTTCTGTGGTTTTACAGCGCTCTTCAATCAAAGCCAGAACCTCGCCAATCGTCGAGGCGTTGATCAGGTTGACACCGCCGGTCATAATGGCAGTCTGCCCCGCATGAACATGGGAATCGATGAGGCCGGGAATGATGACGCTGTCGCCAAAATCCTTTTTCATACAGCCCTCGGGGATCGGGCCGTCGCCTACCTTTACGATTTTCTTGTCCTTAACGGCGATCCAATCCGCCGCAGGATGGTCTTCATCCAGCGTGTAGATCTTTTTTCCTGTCAAAATATAATCACAGTCCATACTTCTCCTTTCCGTGCGCAAAGACAGCTTTTCATCCATAAAAAACACCTCCTGATAAACAATGGGGAAAACAAATTTGAATGGAACAATCTATTAAAAAGCAAGAACTGTTCCAAAAACTGCAATTTGCAGCTTCTGCATACTTATTGATGTCTGGCAGTTGAGTCCCGGATGAACTGCTATGAGACCCCTCCCGGAACTCAAATTGCTATTTTTATCAACACGCACCGAAAATCCGGGCTTTTGTTGGCCTTTTTCCAAGGATACAGGCGCATGCGGGCAGAAAAACTCGCTCAATATGCAGTTTTGAGCAGGAGGAGAGCTCCGGAACCTTGGAAACACCTCAACAACAAAGGAAAAATGACTCCGTTGTTGTACAAAATATGCACATGTCAAAAAAAGGCCCCCAGCCAGAGAAAAATTCATATAAGAATTGGGCCAAGTCTCGGACAACATGTCCAAACGCATAAGCTTCAAAGAAATACTCTGTTTTTGGGAGTTATTTATAAATGACTTGAGGAATTTAAATTTGAATAATTGCGCAGGCCTTTCTCCGTGCGCAGCGAAGGGGGAAGTTATTTTTGCGGAGAGGCTGGCCAGATGACCGATACACCTTAGGGATAGTAGCCCGGCGGCAAAGTATACTCGGGGATAATTATCACCAATGAATAATTGTTTTACAATTATGGTAATAGATGTTTCAATCAAAGCTGTTTTACAGAAAAGAGGTGAGCGTATGTTACCAGTTGAACAATTACCCATTGACATTAAGGGAATCACCCCGGAAATGCGACAGGAACTGGAGGAGCGAATCAGTGACTTTGAAAGGGAGCACGAACCCGAAACCTCAAGGGGCGGGGAGGGCTATGTTCCCAAAATCAGGAAAGTCGATTATATTTTCGCTGGAGTTATCAATGGACTGATCTTACTGTATTACATTGTGGCCGTTCTATTGGCATAGAGAAAGGAGAAAAAATGGCGAATAATAATAACGTTGCGGAAGCTGTATACACATCTCTATTGCCGGCAAACAAGGCCGAGAGATGTTACGGCATGTGGGATCTGATCGCAGTTCAGATCTGCTTTGGCATAGCGGCATGGTTCTTCCTCTGCGGAAGTCAGGCCGGAATGCTGCTTCCCGCCAGAGAAGCGATTCCGACAATTCTGGCAGGAAACTGCGTTGGTATTTTTATGATTTCATTCTTATCGATCAGCCCGTCAAGGTACGGAGTAGAACAGCTGACAGCCACTGCCGGCATTTTCGGACAAAAGGGA
The DNA here is from genome assembly GCF_024459955.1 of Anaerovorax odorimutans. Lineage (GTDB taxonomy): Bacteria > Bacillota > Clostridia > Peptostreptococcales > Anaerovoracaceae > Hominibacterium > Hominibacterium odorimutans_A. Next base: position 325,837 of record NZ_JANFXK010000001.1, on the reverse strand, counting down.
TCGATTCTGATGACCTTTTTCTTCCTGATCGCTTGTTATCCGGCCCTGGCGCTGGCGACCCTGATGTTCGGACAGAGCGCCATAAAATTCGTAGCCGTTCTTACGGGCCCGGGATTCTTTGCCACAGAAGGAGCGGCAGTGACGATCTTCGCGCTGATCGCGCTGGTGGGCGGAACCTTCATCGCCTGGCTGGGACCCAACGCTCTCAGATGGTTTACAAGGCTTTCCGCCATATTTATGGCATTGATACTCGCAGGACTTATCATATACTTATTTGCGTATCACGGGATCGATTCCGTTATACATGCCAAACCGGCGGAACCCTATACCGATGCTGACATGGGAGCGGGTATGGGCATAAAATGGAGCAGGGCCACTGCCCTTGAAGCAAACCTGGGGCTGGGAATGTCATGGGGATTCTTCTTCGGCGGCTGGACAAGACTGGCTAAGACAGAGAGCAACGGATATCACGGCTGCATGTGGGGCTGGGGTGTGCTTGCTGCGGTTGCCGGTTTGTTTGCTGCTTTCGCGGCTCTGGCCATCGGCAAGTACGACCCGACGATCTGGTTCGTGCAGGTCAGCGAAGATACGGGCCTGGGATTCCTCGCCGCTATAGGTTTAGTGCTGTTTGCCATCGCGAACATCACTTCAGTAGCCACCCTCGTTTATCCGGAGGCCATTGCGGTGAAAAGCCGTATTCCAAGATTCGGCTGGATACCGGCGCTGCTCATTTCCGTGGTGCCGGTGCTGTTCATGCTCAACAACGCCGTATACTATATGGTCAGCAACGTCTATGCGTTTATCGGCCTGGTTACGGGAATCTATGCGTCAATTGTGGTGTCCGATTTTATCTTTATCAGCAGAGGCAGATTCCGCTTAAGGGAATTTTTCAGCGTCAACAAGGGCTATCAATATGCAAAGGGCTGGAACCCGGCGGCGCTGATCGCAGTGGCGGCAGGCTTTGCTACATACCTGTTAATCCTCAATCCACTTACCTGGACGAGCATGACGGGAATCTTTCCCTATACGACCGCGATCATACCGACTTTCTTTATCACCGGAATTGTTTATACCGTGTTAATGAAAGTCTGGATTTTGAAAAAATACAAGCTTCCGTTTGTCAATGACAACGAGATTGAAGAAAGCAACTAATGGAAAGGGGCTGCGATCTTTTATGAGGTCGCAGCCTATTAATAGGAATGAGATAACATGATAGGAACCATATTTGACATTCAAAAATATTCGCTGCACGACGGGCCAGGGATCAGAACCCTGGTTTTTATGAAAGGCTGTCCGCTGCGCTGTATATGGTGCAGCAATCCGGAATCGCAGAGCGGGGAGTGCCAGGTGGGGTATACGCTGAAAAACTGCATAAAGTGCGGCAGGTGCGCGGAGATCTGCCCTGAGCAGGCGATTGATAAAGAGGATTTTCATATCGACTGGGAGAAATGCGTCAGTTGCGGAAGCTGCGCTGCCTGCTGCCCGGTTCAGGCCAAGAAAAAAATCGGCTATGGGATCAGCGAGGAAGATCTACTGGATAAGATTCGGGAAGACAGGCTGTTTTACCGCAATTCAGGCGGCGGAGCAACCATCGGCGGCGGCGAGCCTGCGGTTCAAAGTCAGTTTGTAAACCGGGTATTGAAAAGGTGCAGGAAGGATTCCATTCACACCTGTATCGAAACCTGTGCTTACGCAGAAGAGGACAAATTCCAGGAAACCATTGAATATGCGGATCTGGTGCTGTTTGACTTGAAGCATATGGATTCCCGAATACATAAAAAACTTACTGGAGCAGGAAACGAGCTGATTTTAAAGAATGCCCATAACATAAAACAGGACGTGGTCTTTCGAGTTCCGCTGATACCTGGCCTCAATGACAGCAGAGAAAACCTGGAGGAAACCTTTTCCTTTGCGGCAGGATTGGAAAATGCCAAAGGCGTGGAGCTGTTGCCCTATCACAATCTGGGAGAAAGCAAATATCCGTGGATCGGGAAGGATTACCAGCTGAAAACGCTTGAGAAATATTCGGAAGAGCAGAAAGAAGAGCTGCGGCAGTGGATTGCAGGAGAAAATTTTCCCATCGGGATTAAATTGCTTTGACGATACCCTTTCCCCCGGTAACTAATCCGGATTTTTTCAAAAAGTTACGCATCTTTCAACGTTTCCACAGCTTTCCAAGTAACCACCAGCACAAATTTTCGCTTTTTACGATTTCAAGTATCCTCAAACCCACAACTTTGCGTAACTTTGCATCAATTTTGCGAAAAGGTTGCCACAGCCTGCAGGCCGCACCCCGGGGTCACTCAGGCCGTGGAATCCAGCTCCAAATCCATCGTCTGTAACCTGGGGAGCAGAAGCCTTTTTTTTGACAATGTGCATATTTGTTCAACAACGGATTCATTTCTGCTTTGTTGTTGAGGTATTTCCAAGGTTTGCGGTCTCTGCTCCCCTTCAAATTCGCATATTGGCCAAGATTTTGTGCTCGCATGCTCCGTATCCTTGAAAAAAGGTTAACAAAGACTCGGTTTCTCGCTGCGTGTTGATAAAAATAGCAATTTGCCTTTTGGACAGGTGTTCATATGAGCCGATTCTTGCCGCAAGCTTGAATATACGTGAAACTTGCTCGACCTAGCTCGCAAGTTATACTATTTTCCTCGATCGGAAACGGCTTCGCCGTAAGGCAAAAAACAGTGAAACTTGCTCGACGCTGCTCGCAAGTTATAAGATATTCTCCATTGGAAACGGCTTCGCCGAGAAGTTGAATATACGTGAAACTTGCTCGACCTTGCTCGCAAGTTATATAATTGGGATACTTTGATTTTGATGTATGGGAGGTAATGAATATGGGCACCTTTTTGGACAATAAAGAATTGCTGTATCTCAATCAGATCCTGGCGGAGCTTCATGATGACGATGATTATGAGAAAGCGTTCAAAAACTTTCTTGCCAAGCTCAAAGAGTTGATTCTCTTTGAAAAGGGGGATATTTATTTCTATAAAAAGAAAGACGGGCAGATTATTTTTGAGGATTTTATCTTTGTCGATTGGGGCGAAAAGGATTTGCAGAGCTACCTGGGCAGGTACTGCGGCATCGACGATGTGCTGCCTATCGTTTCCAATGACCAGCCGATGATGTTCCGCAGTTCCGACGTGTTCATCTTTGATGAACGAAAAAAGACGAGATACTACAATGAACTGCTGCGGCCCGCAGGTATGAATCATTCGATCGAGGGAAACCTGTATGTAGGGGAAAACGGCTATGTAGGCGGAATCGGCATACACCGGCCGGAAAAGTACAAGGATTTTTCCGATAAGGATCTGGAAATCCTCAAAATGGCCAGACCGCATCTGGCCAACATCGCCAAGCGCTTTCAGAACACGAGGGAGCAAATCAACAGCTATCTCTTTGAGCTTCCCCTGCTGTCCAACATTCAGGGAATGGGCATCTGCATATGGGATTACGATTTAAAACTGCTGGACTGCAATCTGGAAAAAAATCCGACCATCCAGTACCAGCATATCGAGGAGCTGATGCGTACACTGATTACATTGTGCAAAAGTCTGAGGGGAAAGCTTGCCTCCGGGGAAAACATTCTGACAGCCCGCGAAGGCGCCAGCGCCAGAAGCAGAATTGCCATTGACCGGGCGACGTATTTTGCTGAGGTGGTATTTGTTTGGGAAAAATCCATGGAGACCGGGAAATTCATAGCCACAGTCTACGACTATTCCAGCCTGTTTGAAAATATCCTGGCGGAAGTGAAGGACCGGTACGGCCTGACCGAGCGGGAATATGAAGTGATGCAATGTATGTTTAAGGGAATGAACAACCTGGAAATCAGCAAAAAGCTGTTCATCAGCGTTCCCACGGTGAAGAAGCATCTAACCAATATCTATAATAAAATGGACATCGAAGGCAAACATCAAATCCTGGGGACCATCCTCTAAGGTATACGGGAGTATACATGCGCGGGCTCTTTTTATCCTTGCGGCGAATATACAAATTTTCTGGAAACGGTACAATATTTGTATACGATACCACACAGAGAGTGAAAGGAGAAACCAATGAGCGATGTTATAAAAAAAGAATCCTGCTGCGGAACCATAGATCAATCGAGCAGCACAGCGTTTCCACGGGTAAACAGATTACTGGACCGTTTTTTTGATATTAAGCCGCAGCTCTGTATTGAAAGAGCGCTTGCCTATACAAAATCCTACAAAGAGACCGAAGGGGAAGCCACGGTGATCAGAAGGGCTAAGGCGTTTAAACGGGCCTGTGAGGAAAAGAGCATTTTTATTGCCGACGATGAGCTGATTGTAGGCTGTGCGGCTTCCGTGCCAAGGGCCGCGGTTTTCTGTCCGGAGCATGCCACCGGCTGGCTCAGAGAGGAGCTGGACGATTTGAGCACCAGGAGGCAGGACCCCTACGATGTTACGGAAGATCAGAAGAAAGTTCTGCGGGAAGAAATCTTTCCTTACTGGGAGGATAAGGATATCAGCAGTCACTGGCTGCGTCAGATTCCCGATGAGGTCAAAGAGATCGCTGTGAAAACAGGGATTATTGATATTGAGATCAAAACCCAGAGCGGCCCGGGAGAAATTTCACCCAACGTGAAAAAGGTGCTGCAAAAGGGATTCCTGGGAATCAGACAAGAGGCCTGCGAGGCCATGAACGGGCTGGATATCGTCAATCCGGCGGACTATGAGAAAAAGAATTTTTATGAGGCTGTCTGCATTTCTTTAGATGGAGTGATGGCGCTGGCCGGCCGCTACGCAAAGCTGGCCAGGGAAAAAGCGGCAGCAGAAGCTTCTCCGCAGCGAAAGGCGGAACTGCTGCAGATCGCAGAAAATCTGGAGCACGTGCCTGCCAATCCGGCGAGGACGTTTATGGAAGCGCTGCAGTCCTTCTGGATTCTGCAGATCTGCTGCTATATTGAGGCGAACGGCCCTTCCTACTCTCCGGGCAGAGTCGATCAGTTGTTTTACCCCTACTATAGAAGGGACACGGACCAGGGGAAGCTTACGGATGACAAGGCTTTGGAGCTGATTGAATGCCTGTATCTGAAATTTGCTGAAAACACATGGTTCCTGAGTACAAACGCGGCCATGTATTTTGCCGGGTACCAGCCGTATCAGAATACTTGCGTGGGAGGGATCAACAGGGACGGCAAGGATGCCACCAATGAGCTGTCCTATCTCTTCATCACTGCAAAGATGGAAGTTCGCCTGCATTCACCTTCCCTTTCTGTGCGGGTGCACAAACAGTCGCCTGAAAAATTTCTCAGAAAAGTAGCTGAATTGTCTCAGATTGGTACCGGCTTCCCGGCCATTCACAACGATGAGGTCACGATTAAAATGATGCTCATGAGCGGAGCAGGCATTGAGGACGCAAGAGATTACTGCATGGTCGGCTGCGTGGAACCGTATATTCCGGGCAAGATGTCCAAGTGGACCGATGGCGGGCATTACAATTACGGTTCCGTTATGGAGCTGGCCCTCACCAATGGAGTCAGCGTCGTCAACGGCAATCGCAGACTGGGTGTCGAAACAGGAGATTCCACAAAGATGAGTTTTGAGGAATTGAAGTCAGCGGTGAAGGAGCAGCTGGCTTTCTGCATCAAGCACATTGCTACGGCGTGTCACATCTGCGAAAAACAGCATGCGGAATATACGCCTTATCCCTATATGTCCTCCATGATTGACGGCTGTATCGAAAGCGGCACAGATATTACCCGCGGCGGCGCGGAGCTGACAGTGGGACCGGCCTTTATCGGTACGGGTATCGCCGATCTGGCGGATTCTCTGTCCGTGATAAAGGAATTCGTCTTCGACAAAAAAGTCATCAAGATGGAGGAAATCGTTGAAGCTGTCAAGAATAACTTCGCGGGCCATGAAGACCTGCGGGCCTTTGTTGAAAGCAACGGCAGGTTCTATGGCAATGACGATGACTATGTGGATGAATTCGTCCGGGAAATGACCGATTACGCCTTCGAGCAGATTACCAGCTACCAGTCCTACCGGGGTCCGCACTATATTTCAGGATTGTATCCGGTTGCGTCACATGTTCCCCACGGAGAAGTGGTGGCGGCGCTTCCTTATGGCAGGCTGCAGGGAACTCCACTGGCGGATGGCTGCTCGCCCAAGGGCGGCACGGACGTTAAAGGCCCGACAGCCGTTCTCAAATCCGTTTCAAAGATAAACCACGACGCACATGTTGCCGGTACGCTGCTGAATATGCGTCTGGACCCCATGTCGTCCCAGGGAGAGGAAGGAAACGCCAGAATTGTTTCCCTTATTAAGAGCTTTATCGACCTGAATATCTATCATGTGCAGTTTAATATCATTTCCAGTGATATACTAAAGCGTGCGCAGGAGAGCCCGCATAATTACAAATCCCTGATCGTGAGGGTGGCAGGATACAGCGCCTTCTTTACTGAGCTGTGCAAAGAGATGCAGGACGATATCATTCAAAGAACGGTGCAGGAATTCTAATTTGGGACAAAATTTGGGAGAACGTGCAAAAACTCCTTGCGCCTGACCGGCTTTTATGCTAAGATATGAGAGTTATTACGGGCGGTCCTCTGGATGCGGAAAAGGGCACCACGAACGTCTTGGAGGGAAGGAGGAAATGAGCAATGGATGTTATGCAGTCAATTGCACAGGAATACACCAAAAAAGATATCCCTGCGTTTAATGTGGGAGACACGGTAAAAGTGCACATTAAAATCAAAGAAGGATCAAGAGAAAGAATCCAGATCTTTGAAGGTTTTGTCCTGAAAAAGCAGAACGGCGGAATCAGCGAAACTTTTACAGTTAGAAGAATCGCTTCCGGTGTCGGCGTGGAAAAGACATTCCCAATTCACTCACCGCTGGTTGAGAAGATCGAAGTTGTGAGAAAAGGTGATGTCAGAAGAGCGAAGCTCCACTACATGCGTGAAAGAACCGGTAAATCCGCGAAGATCAAGGCCAAGGAATACAGCGAAGAACAGCTGGCAGCAGTTGCGGAGGCAAAAGCAGCCGCGCAGGCAGCTAAGGCCGAGGCAGAAGCTCAGGCAGCCGCCGCGGAAGCAGAGGCTCCTGCTGAAGAAGCTAAGACAGAAGAATAATCACGACATTACAAAGAGGTTGCCCCTGTGCGGGGCGGCCTTTTTTCATGAAGCGATTATCAAAAGAAAGCAGCCATAAAGGTCAAATTGCCATTTTATGTTCCTGATGGCGCTTCCAGCCTGTTTTGTGAACATACTTTTCTTGAATTGCGTAAGAATCACAAACAATTTCCTGCATTCAAGAGGAGGATAGAACAAAATGGTTCGTGCAATTGCTCATATAAGAGCAAATAAGTGATAGGAGTAATCTAAATGACTTTTTTTATGTTCACATGGGCGGCAAAAGTCGCCGTACGGAACATAAAACGCAGATTTTTTATAAAACAGATTTCTTCTGGCCGCTATCTTCGCCGGCCGAAAACATCTGCCTGAGCCGGCGTTTGTAATTCTCCAAAATCCCTGCTATAATTAGGTACACTTTAAAAACGAGAGGAAAAGCCTATGATGGAACATATAAACTGGTATCCGGGCCACATGAAAAAGACCCGGGAACTGATCGCGGAAAATCTGAAAATGGTGGATGCCGTAGTGGAGGTGATCGATGCCCGCATCCCCTTTTCCAGCAGAAATCCGATCATCGATGAGCTGGTAAAAAATAAAAAACGGATTATCATTCTCAACAAAAGCGATTTGTCGGATCACGAGGCCAACCAGGAATGGGAGCAGTATTTCCGCAAGCGGGGAAACCTGGTGCTGACTATGAACTGCATGACAGGGGGCGGGGCGGCCCAGCTGCTTAAGCTGCTGTCCCGTCTTCAGGAGGAAAAAAACCGGGATCAGGTGCGAAAAAGGCCATACCGGCTGATGATCGTAGGGGTGCCCAATGTGGGAAAATCTTCATTGATAAACCGGCTGACCGGGAAAAAGAGCGCGCCGACCGGGGACAGGCCCGGCGTGACAAAGGGCAAACAATGGCTCAACCTTCCGGGCAACATGCAGCTTCTGGATACGCCGGGAATTCTCTGGCCCAAGTTCGAAGACCCTAAGGCGGGGCTCAATTTGGCTTTCTGCGGCTCTATCAAGGACGAAATTCTTGATGTGGCGACGTTGGCCCTGGAGCTGATTTCCGTCCTCCAGAGGGACTATCCGAGCCTCCTGAGGGAACGCTACAAGCTGGAAGAGATATCTGAGACGCCGCTGGAGACCATGGAAGCCATAGCCATGAAACGGGGCTGCATTCTTCCTGGTAAAAAAATTGACTACGATCGAATCGCGAAGGTTGTGCTGGACGAATTCCGGGCGGGGATCATCGGCAGAATCACGCTGGAAAGGGCTTCTCATGAATAAGCAGGAAAAGGAAGCATACCTGGCCCAGCGGCTGCAGGAGATGAAACAGTTTGAAACAGAGCTGTGCGGCAGCGCGACCCGTTTTATCGCCGGCGTGGACGAAGTGGGAAGAGGTCCGCTGGCAGGCCCTGTTGTAGCGGCCTGCGTCGTGCTGCCGCGGGATTTCGACGTGCCGGGTATCGATGATTCGAAAAAACTGACGGAAAAAAAGAGGGAAGCGCTGTTTCCTGTTATTCAAGAAAAGGCGGTGGCTTACGGTATCGGCATGGCTGACCATGAGCGCATCGACGCCATCAACATTCTCCAGGCGACGAAGGAAGCAATGACAGCGGCAGTTGAGGCGGCTTCCGCCCAATTAGCCGAAAAAGAAGGGGCTGCCATCGAGCATATTCTCTTCGATGCCATGACCATCGATGCGATTGCCATTCCTCAGACCTCCGTCATAAAGGGCGACAGCAAAAGCCTTTCCATCGCTGCGGCCTCGATTTTGGCGAAAGTTACGCGGGACCGGATGATGGTGGAGCTTGCCGAGGTTTATCCCGGCTACGGCTTTGAAAAAAACAAGGGGTACGGCACGAAAGCCCACTACGAAGGCTTGCGGCAGCAGGGAACCTGTCCCATCCACCGGATGACTTTTTTAAAAAACTTCTTAAAATAAAAGCTTGATTCTCAAAAGGAGAGGTGCTATTATTTATTTGTTATACGACTGACGGAATAAGTGGAATCGACCACATGGAGTATAATGTAAATCATGAGCCGACCGTCTGGGCATTTGTCCGGGCAGTCAGGCTCTTTTTGTATTTTGCATACATACAGGGAATATGCGGATGCCGGTTGACAGCCTGCGGATAAAATTGTATGTTACAGATAAGTTTTATTTATGATGAAAAAGGAGAAGTGGAATGGAAATCAAAAGTGATATAAAGATCGCCCAGGAAACAGAAATGAAAAATATCAGAGACATTGCGGACGCCGCAGGTCTGGACCAGAAGTACATAGAGCTTTACGGAAACTACAAAGCAAAGGTGGATTACAATCTGCTGGAAGAGAAAAAGGACGCAGCCGATGGCAAGGTGATCCTGGTGACTGCCATTTCTCCCACACCGGCAGGAGAAGGCAAAACGACGACCACCGTGGGTCTTGCCGATGCCCTGAAAAAAATCGATAAGAGCGTACTTGTGGCGCTGAGAGAGCCATCCTTGGGACCGGTATTCGGCGTTAAAGGCGGGGCCGCGGGCGGCGGTTACGCGCAGGTGGTGCCGATGGAGGACATCAACCTGCACTTTACCGGCGATATGCACGCTATCGGGGCTGCCAATAATCTGCTGGCCGCAATGCTGGACAACCATATTCAGCAGGGCAATGGGCTGGGCATCGATCCCCGAAAGATCACCTGGAAACGGTGCGTGGACATGAATGACCGCCAGCTGCGGTTTGTGGTGGACGGAATGGGCGGCAAGGCCAACGGAACGCCAAGAGAGGACGGCTTTGACATCACCGTTGCCAGCGAGATCATGGCGATCCTCTGCCTGTCCAGCGATATTGAGGATCTGAAAAACAGAGTAGCAAACATAATTGTAGGCTATACCTACGACGACCAACCGGTGACAGCCGGACAGCTGAAAGCCCAGGGGGCCCTGGCCGCACTTTTGAAGGATGCCTTAAAGCCAAATCTGGTACAGACACTGGAGCACACACCGGCATTTATCCATGGCGGACCGTTTGCCAATATTGCCCACGGCTGCAATTCCATCATGGCTACCCGCATGGCAATGAAGATGGCCGATTATGTGGTAACGGAAGCCGGCTTCGGCGCGGATCTGGGCGCGGAAAAATTCCTGGATATCAAGTGCCGCATGGCAGGGATCACCCCCTCGGCTGTTGTAGTAGTTGCCACGGTCCGGGCGCTGAAACACCACGGGGGCGTGGCGAAGGCCGATCTGGGGAAGGAAAATCTGGATGCTCTGGAAAAGGGACTGCCTAACCTTCTGCAGCATGTGGAGAACATTACCCAAGTATACGGCCTGCCGGCTGTAGTGGCTATCAACCGTTTCCCAACCGATACGGAAGCGGAGCTGGCGCTGGTGGAGGACAAATGCAGGGAGCTGGGGGTAAACGTTGCTCTCAGCGAAGTCTGGGGCAAGGGCGGCGAAGGCGGCATTGAGCTGGCCAAAGAAGTTGTCCGCCTCTGCGAAGAGCCAAACTCTTTTGCTCAGTCCTACGATCTGGATCTGTCCATTGAAGAAAAGATTCGCGCCATCGCCACGAAGATCTATCGGGCCGATGATATCAATATCCTTCCTGCGGCCAGAAAACAGATGGCTCAGCTGGAAAAACTGGGATTTGGGGACTTGCCTATCTGCGTTGCCAAGACCCAGTACAGCTTTTCCGATGATCCCACACTCCTGGGAGCACCGAGAGATTTTGTGCTGACCGTAAGAAACCTGAAGGTTTCCGCAGGCGCAGGCTTTATCGTAGCCCTGACCGGCGACATCATGACCATGCCGGGTCTGCCGAAGGTTCCGGCGGCGGAAAAGATCGACGTGGATAAAACCGGAAAGATCACAGGCCTGTTCTAGCATTGCCTGACAGCATCTATAATTTAGCAATAAGCAGCGCCCGCCAAATTACGTGCGCTGCTTATTTTTTGTCTGCGGGAAAGCTAAAAATGAAAAGTTTCACAGTCCGGATAGAGCTGGGAAAACTGTATCAGTCTGACTGCGAAATCGTCCATATCAGCTCGCAGATACTCAAAAAGGCCGGGAGCATCGTCTCCTGTCTGCTGAATAAAAAGCTGCAGCAGATTCTCCAGCCGCGCTTTCAATTCATTGGCCTCAGAACCGCGGGCAAGAGCCGCCAGAGCGGCGTGCTCCGAAGGGGTAAAGGGAATTTGACGGAGAGGCTTTAACAGCAGCATACAGCATAGAGCGTGGCGCAGGACAGGGCTGCACAGGTTCATAACCTGCCGGTCATAATCCGGGTAATGATGCGCCAGCACGCGGCAAACGTGCTCCCTTGGAAAACGGCTTAAAAACCGCTGCTCCAACTTTACGGAGGCAAGATAGCTTTGGACCGCGTTTATACCGCTCAGATCCGGCAAAGGGCGGAGAATCGGATAATCCAGCGTGAGAATATGGTCCTGCGGCGCGAAATCAATATCGTAGTAATTGAAGAATGCGGAAAATCCACGGACAATCGTATCGTAATACGTTTGATTTCCATAAGCGTCAAATTCCTTCAGAAGGCCTTCATACAGATTTTTTGCCGCAACGGTTTTCTGATATACCAAATCCCGTCCCCGCTTATAGGCCTTCATAGCATCAGCATTGCGTAAATCCCGCAGATTCGAGCGGACAGCATAGGCATCCTCGTCCTCATAAGCCTCGATGCAGTACAGGATTGCCGTCATCAGCTGCTGGGCTGTTTCTCTGCGAATGGATGTGCTCTCGTTCAACGTGTACTTTTGGGTCAGCATTTGTAAAACAGGAAAAAGTTCTTCTAATGTATAGCTCATAACGTTCCTCCCTATTGGATCAATTCACGCAATACCTCTAAAAACAGCTGGTGATCCCAATGCTGCTCCTGAGAAAATTGCTCGTACATGCCTTTGCCTCCAGTAGCCTGATAGCCGTCATACCCGGCACGGGCTGCCTGAGCGAACCGGTCCAGGCAGGTTCCTCCCAGATAGTCCGTGTCACCGCAGCAGATGCCGTCAAATTGCTCGCGCATGAAGGCCAAAAGTTCATCGTCTGTGAGCAGGTCCAGGGATTCGTTTTTATAGATGTAGAATAGTTCCTGCAGATCTGCGAGGGTTTGCGCATAAGTATCCTGATGGATATAGGGAGAGTCGCAGAACGTCTCAATAAGCCGGGGGAGAATTCCTTCCGAAAGTTCTATGCGGTTTTGATCTTTTAGGGCCTGCTCCCGGGACAAGAGCAAAAGCTCCGTATCCTCAGGACTGAGGCGGAGGCCATACTGAGCGGTTAGTGAATTACAGGCAATAATTTTTTGGAACTGAGAATAACGCTGCCCCTGCAGCGCCGTGGTAAAAGAAAGCTGATTCATAATGATTTCTCCTTTCGCTTGTAATAAAGAAGTCTACTACGAAGGGAGAAAGACTGCAAGACTTGAAATTTGAACGATTTTGTGGTAATATAAGGGTGTAAAAAAGAAAAAAATCGCATTTGAAACGCCTATTTTTCACCCAGCAGCTGATGAATTTCGGACAAACGGATAAAACTGTAAAGTTGGCAATAGGAATCCATGGAGTCGCTGATATCCAGCAGTGTTTTGATTTTGGCCAGCCGGTAGCGAATCGTATTGGCATGCTGATACAGGGTGTTTGCTGTCAGGATAACATCACCGCTGCATTTCATATACTGATAGAGGGTTTCGTACAAATTTGTGTTATGTTCTTCATCGTAGAGGGTCAGAATCGAGCGGAAACGTTGATATTGACTGTCGATCCAGGGGTTGTTTCTGAGAGGGATCAGCCATTGATCCAGACCGATCTGGCGGAATTCCAGCTGATCTTCCTTGTCGATCCGGCAGGAAATATTGGCGCAGAAACTTTCGGTGATTGCCTCTCCTAAAAGCTCCAATCCGTCCTTCGCTTCGCTGAAACCAATCTGCAGATGCTTTCGGTACTCGTTCCATTTTTCAATAAAAGTGAGAGCGCTGTTTCGCAAAGCTTCAGCATCGGCGTCCTCCGTGTAAATGATTAAAATTCTGTTTTCGTACCAGATCAGAGAATACGAACTTTTCTCCGGGTCGATCAGATCTGTTTTCGGCATATTCATGTGATGACTTCTCAGCAGTTCCATAATATCCTCCGGCTTTTCCTGAGGCAGGGGACTGCATGTGCAGCAGATCAGATGCGGGTGGAAAAATGGATTGAGCTGTTTTGTGAGACGTATGGCTTCATCCCTTTCCCCCTGAAAGTGAGTGATCTGTGAAACCTTTTCTACCAGCAGGTCATTGAGATCATCTGTCAGCAGGGCTTTCTTCACCGTATAAATGATGTCATCGAAAAAAGTATCGGAGAAAAGAAAGACAGGAATGTGATGCTCATTGGCATAGCGCAGGAAGGATTGGGAAATATCCTGATAATAAACGGTTTTGATAGAAATGGCGCAGACCCGCTTGCGGATCAGCGGCTTTAAGGATTCTTCCGCCTTGCGAGGGTCGTCTCTGGACGCTGAGAGCGTCGTCATGACGAATTCGCCTGAACGAAAGGTTTTCCTGATATCATCCTCAGTTTCCCATTCAAAAATACCTGTGCCCGACACCTTATTCATCAATCCGGTAGCATCGGATACAAGCGTAAAATTTTGAAATAACGGGTACGAAAGTAATTCCATTACTGTAATCAAGACGCACACCTCACAACTCTTTGGTTTCTATAAGTGTACCATAATATTGACAGCTTGCGCGGTATGCGCTTGCCGTCAGACGGAACTTAAGCCGCAAAGCGGCATTGATCAGGGAAGATGTATACTCTTTAAAAACGCTGAAACCGGATTAATCGACAGGATGAAAGGGGCTCCTGTAAAGATCAAATTCGTTCTGATCGGTTATGGTGCACAAGTGGTTTGCCTTCTCGGTGCTTTCCTGGCTGTTCAGGTCCTTTAAAACAAGAGTCGCCATCTCCCGATCCATATAATCCTTGTTGGCATCCTCCGTATCCAGAGAAGTCTTAACAAAGGTATATTCAAAAGCGAGCGCTTTATAGGTTTCCCTGTCTGTCTCGTTGCACAGTACAAGAAACACTGTTTTTTTCGCATCGCATTTTACTTTCTTTTTTCCTTTGATCTGATTGTCATACTGCTCTTTTGTCATGGTAACACTCATAGCACCGCTGGAATCTCCGGTATTGGTCGCATCGATCAGCCCGATCAGATAGCTGCCGGATGCCTCCTTGACATCTGTGATACGCATGTCGCCGTCAACTGTTTCAGCCATGACAGCGTAAGAGACATCGTCCATCGTGTATTGACTGTCTCCATCCGAGCCGGCTTTGGAACCTGACGTATTTTTCTCTTTGCTGCTTCCGCCGGCGCAGGCCGTAATGCCAAGGAGCAGGCAAAGCGCAGTCATAATGCAAACAATTTTCTTCATTTAACAACCTTCTTTCCTGTTATTGATACACACATCTCCCCTGAAAGAAAACTGACGTGCAGCAGAATGAAACTGCTGGAACAGCTTCTGAGATATATTGTAACACAATTTGGCTGACAAGCAAATGTATAGGATCAAGAGAAAATGTGCAGGCCGCATAGAAAATGGCTTCGTTCAGGCAGTGGGTGTTTTGCCATCTCCCTGCAATGACCCTCTGGTGAGGAAGTTTTTTCTCATCTGCGTTGCGGCCAAAGTTACGTTTCTCATGGTTTACGCCTTCTTTTTGGCTCGCCTTTGCACACTGCGCAAACCGCAATTCATCAGAACCCGCTGCAAAGATATTCATATGAAATGGAAAAAAATAACTGTAATATATTTACAAAATGGAGACTGCGTGATATACTACATTTATTAAACGGAAAGGGGGATGAATATCATTGCACTAAATTTGAAAAATGATGTAATTTTTAAAGCTGTGTACGGGAGAGAAAACGAAGAATGCAAGCAAGCGCTAATCGCCGTACTCAATTTGATCCTGGATCGGAAAGAGGATCCCATTAGGAAGATTGATTACAAAAATTCCTTTAACTTACGTAAAATCGCGTCGCAAAAAGAATCGGTTCTCGATATAAAAGGGGAGACGATGCAAGGGGAACTGCTGGATTTGGAGATCCAGCTGCTCTATGACGAGGACTTTATCCCACGGAATATTTATTATCATGGAGGGATGATTACTGAGGCATTGGAAAGCGGGCAGAAATATGGTATGATGAAAAAAACAATCAGTATCTTTATTGTGGATTTTTCCCTGTTTGAGTGGACACGGCGCTATCATTGCCAATTTGGCATTGAGGAGATTCAGGAACATTTTTCTCTGACTGATTTAATGGAGATGCATTACCTGGAATTACCCAAAGTCAATCCTGACAGGCGGCCGGTCAGCCAGCTTACGGAGCTGGAACGATACCTTGAGTATCTGAGATATGCGGGTGACCCGCAGCAGGCCGCATATCTTTCCGAACTGAAAGCACAGGGAGGAAAGGAGATTCAAATGACGGAGAGATTGCTAAAAAAGGCTACGGCTGATGAAATCATTCGTGAGGAAGCCCTTGCCAGGGACAAGTTTTTGCTGCAGCAGGCCTGCAGGGAACGTCAGTGGGCCCGCAGAGAAAAAGAGTGCATTGAAAAAGAAACCCAGCTGGCGGGTAAGGAGACCCAGTTGGCGGGTAAGGAGACCCAGTTGGCAGGTAAGGAGAATCAGCTGACAGACAAGGAAACGCAACTGGCAGGTAAGGAGAATCAGCTGACAGACAAGGAAACGCAGCTAACTGAAAAGGAGAATCAACTGGCAGGTAAGGAAATGGAGCTGACCGATAAGGAAACACAATTGGTCGACAAAGAGAGCCAACTGGCAGATAAGGAAACGCAGCTGGCTAATCGCGAGCGGCAGCTGTCCGAAGCAAAGGAAAAGGTGGAACGCGATCTGGTGAGAAAGATGCGAGCCAGCGGTATGTCAAAGGAGCAGATTGCTGAGATGATAAAACTGGATCAGGCAGTAGTAGAAGGCTATCTGAGAGATTGAGAAAGGCTGCCGCCGGGTGGGACCGGCAAATGAGAGCAGCGACCGCCTGCCTATCGGAGGAGGTAGAAACAATTTAAAAGGACCCAACTTTTAAGCAAATACGCAGATGTGAAGCGGTTTGCTTTTTTCATGGAAAAAACAGCCTTTTAAGAGCATGAAAAAGGCCGCCGCGCTAAGAGTTTTGCTCCTTATCACGACGGCCTCTGATTAACGATATGCTATTGTTTTTCTTCCGTTTTTACCGCTGGCTTTGCAGGCGGTCTTTTGACCGGCGCCGGAGCGGCAACCGGAGATTGAACCAATTCCGCCAGGGAGCTGGCCAAACCGGCAATTCCCTGAATCTCTGATGGAATGATGATCTTAGTTGCTTTTCCGTCGGCAGCGGCCTTAAAGGCGTCCAGACTCTGGATGGTCAGAACTTCCTGTGTCGGCTCTGACTCGGAGAGCATACGCAGACCGTCGGCTGTTGCTTGCTGCACCATACGGATCGCTTCCGCCTTACCTTCAGCCTCTCGGATAGCGGACTGCTTGGCCGCTTCTGCTTCCAGAATGACTGCTTCCTTGTTACCCTCGGCGATGAGGATGGCGGATTTCTTTTCGCCTTCCGCACGCAGGATGGATTCACGCCGTTCACGCTCAGCACGCATCTGCTTTTCCATGGCCATTTGGATATCGCGGGGAGGATTGATATTCTTTACTTCCACACGGTTGATTTTGATTCCCCATGCGTCCGTAGCTTCATCCAGAACGATACGGATCTTGCCATTGATGTGTTCTCGGCTGGTCAAGGTTCCGTCCAGCTCCAGCTCTCCGATAATGTTACGGAGGGTGGTGGCTGAGAGATTTTCAATGGCGGCCATTGGGTTTTCCACACCATAGGCGTACAGCTTGGGGTCAGTAATCTGAAAATATACGACCGTGTCAATCTCAATGGTTACATTATCTTTCGTAATCACCGGCTGCGGCGGGAAGTCGATAACATGTTCCTTTAAGGAAACTTTTCGCGCTACTTTGTCGATGAGCGGAATTTTAAAGTGAAGGCCTACCTGCCAGGTACTGTGATAGGCACCCAGACGTTCCAGAACGTAAGCATGCGCCTGCGGCACAATGCGAATATTCGTCACGATCAGCCAAATGACCAGTACGATCAGGATGATCGGAGCAATGATGGACATAACAGTATTCATAAGATCCTCCTTTTATTTTAAACTCTGTTCTTCAGAAGGAGAGACGATCAGCTTCACGCCTTCTACGCGGTCGATCACGACCGTTGTTCCGCTTTCGATCGTAGCATGGGCTTCCTTTGCCACAGCCGTCCATGTAAGTCCGTCCACTTTTGCCTGACCGGCGCCAAACGGCTGAATCGTTTGTGTTACGATTGCCTCTTTGCCGGCTAAGGCATCCACGTTGGTTTTTTCATTTCCCACCTTTAGTTTTTTCTTGGCCAGAGGCCTGGTGAAATAGATGAGCAGTACGGAGACAACGAGGAAAACAATAACCTGTACCAACACGGAAAATCTGGCCATGGCTACAACGGATGCGATAATCGCGCCGCCGGTAAACCAGATGGTAGTAAGTCCCATGGTAGCCGCTTCAATCAGACCGCAGACAGCTGCTATAATCAGCCAGATAATCGCTGCGCTCAGGGTGACTCCAAAGATTGTCATAAAAAATTCCCCCTTCTTCTTTTATACACAAGCAATACCGGATTAACTTATTTTATCACAGTTTTCTGTTTATTTACATCTTCTTTTTTTGGAATTGTCAATATGCCGCTCCATCGCTTCCGCTCCGGCCTCGGCGTCTTTTTCCGTAAAGGCTTTGAAGATCATGCGATGTTCTTCCAACACAGTCGTCAGATAGTCATCGGCATAGATGTCTTCCTGGGACCGATACTTGAAATAGATCTGGTAGGAAGAAAGGAGCTGCCTCAGCATGCGGTTATGCGATGCTTCGTAAATGATCTGGTGAAACCCGGCATTTATAGTGAGCATTTTATCAACATCGTTTCGCAGCGTGTAGAACTCCATGAATTCGAAAGTCTCTTCCAGCGCCTCCATTTCGTCGTCTGTGATCCGTTCGATGGCCCATTTGACGGCCTGGATCTCGTATGCCTTTCGAAGCTCGAACATGTCCTCAAAATCCTGCTGTGACAGACCGATAACAAAAGAGCCCCGGTTGAGGATATTTTCCACCAGCCCCTCGGTCTCCAACTGACGCAGAGCTTCGCGCACAGGAGTACGGCTCACCTTGTATTCCTTGCAGATCGCCTGCTCAGTAAGTTTCTGACCGGGAGCAAGCTTCCCGGTCAGAATATCTCTTTGCAGCTGTGAAAACAGATTGCTGGAAATTGGCGCATTTGATTTCGGATCATCAGAATGCTTGTAGAGTACCATAACTGTCTCCTTTTATCGTATAGGAAATTGCTTTATTATTTCAGGTGTTCGATTACGAACTTTGTGAAATCGTCAGTGGAATTTCCTGTATTGTTGGATGTCATGTTGAGAGCTTCCAGCGCTTCATCCAGAGCCTTGTCCAGCGCTGCCGCCTGATCCTGATAGCCGATGTGTCTCAGCAGCATGGCTCCGGCTCTTACGATGCTGGAAGGGTTGGCGTACTGGCCTCTTCCTTCGGAGATCATTCTTGGAGCAGAACCGTGGATGGCTTCGAACATAGCGTAGCGCCCGCCCTGGTTGATGCTGCCGGCCGTGCCTACGCCGCCCTGGATCTGCGCAGCTTCGTCAGTAATGATATCGCCGTACAGGTTGGGCAGAATGAACACGTTGAACTTGCTGTTGGTCGGTTCCTTAATCAGGTTGGCCGCTGTGATATCAACGTAGTAATCGTCAACCTCAATTTCCGGATAATCTTTCGCAACTTCGTAGCAGAGGCTGAGGAATTTTCCGTCTGTCTTTTTCATGATGTTGGCTTTGGTTACGATGGTAACCCGCTTGTTGCCGTTTGCTTTGGCAAATTCAAAAGCGGCTCTGGCCAGACGAGTGGTTCCGATGGTGGTAGTAACCTTAAAGTCCATGGAGATATCGTCATTGATGTCCACGCCCTGGCTTCCCAGCGCGTATTCTCCCTCAGTGTTTTCCCTGAAGAACGTCCAGTCGATATTCTTTTCCGGAATGGAAACCGGTCTTACATTGGCAAAGAGGTCCAGCTCTTTTCTCAGCTTAACATTGGCGCTTTCCAGATTGGGCATGTTATCGCCTTTGCCTGGAGTCATGGTAGGCCCTTTCAGCAGCACGTGGCATTCCTTTACGGCTGCCAGGACATCGGCAGGAACCGTCTCCAGTTTCTCAACTCTGTTTTCAATGGTCAGTCCCTCGATGTCTCTCAGCTCCAGCTTTCCGGCGGCAATTTCGTCAGCCATCAGCTCTTCCATGATCTTCTTGCAGGACTGGGTAATGATAGGGCCGATGCCGTCTCCGTCGATAATACCGACGATGATCTTGTCCAGGCTCTTGTAATCCGTGGACTGAGGAGCGGTTTTCATCCGCTCAACTCTCTCCAACTGCTCTTTTACGATCGTTTCAAATGCTTTCACATATTCCATAGTATCTCACCTTTTTAACCTTTCATGTAATTGATCTTTCCGCCTTTTAAAATCAGTGCGATTTCCAGATCGGAGAAGTTTGTCTTTGTCTTGTAAACCTTGCCGGTGCCTGCGTTTTTTACTTCTACAGTGCCACCTTTAACCTGCTGCGGTGCGTTTTCAATCACCAGCTTGTCGCCGATGGAAAAATCATCGTAATCAGCCGGATCTTCAAATACCAGAGGCATGATACCGCTGTTAATCAGATTGGAGCGGTGAATACGCGCAAAGGATTTCGCAATTACGAATTTAACGCCCAGGTACAGTGGGGCCAATGCGGCGTGCTCCCGGCTGGATCCCTGGCCATAGTTGTCGCCTCCTACGATGGCGCAGGAACCGGCTTCCTTACATCTTCCGGCAAATTCGTTGTCTACTTTTTCAAAGCAGTAGTTTGCCAGGTGCGGAATGTTGGAACGATAAGGCAGCAGTCTGGAATCGGACGGCATGATGTCGTCTGTGGTGATATTGTCGCCTGCATGAAGCGTCACGGTTACTTCTACGGTTTCCGGCAGGGCAGTGTTTCTCGGGAACGGTTTGATGTTCGGTCCCATGGCTACCGGTGTGTTTTCCGTATTGGTACCTTCCGGATAAACAATAAAGTTATCGTTGAAGGTAAAGTCCGTATCTTCGATCTGCGGCAGTGCCTGTACTGTTTTGCTGCCGTCGGTCAGCACGCCGGTGACAGCGGAAATCGCGGCAGTTTCAGGGCTTACCAGGTAAACATCAGCGTCCAGCGTTCCCGATCTGCCTTTGAAGTTACGGTTGAAGGTTCTCAGAGAAACCGCGCCGGATTTGGGAGACTGTCCCATGCCGATGCAGGGGCCGCAGGCGTTTTCGATAATACGTGCTCCGCTGGCGATGATATCGGCCAGTGCTCCGTTTTCAGCCATCTTTGTCAGGATCTTGCTGGACCCCGGGGAGATAACAAGACTTACGTCAGGGTGTACCTTTTTCCCCTTGAGGATCGCGGCAACCTTCATCAAATCTGTATAAGATGAGTTGGTGCAGCTGCCGATGGCAACCTGATCAACTTTGATTTCACCGATATTGGCTACGGAATCTACATTGTCAGGGCTGTGGGGCTGTGCAGCCAGCGGTGCGAGACTGTTCAGGTCTACGATCAATTCCTGGTCGTAAACGGCATCCGCGTCCGCGCAGAGTGGAGTGTAATCCGCTTCCCTGCCCTGGGATTTGAGATATGCCTGTGTATTTTCATCACTGGGAAATACAGAAGTGGTCGCGCCCAGCTCCGCGCCCATGTTGGTGATGGTGGCTCTGTCGGTTACGGAGAGGGATTTCACGCCTTCGCCCGTGTATTCCACGATTTTGCCCACACCGCCTTTTACGCTCAGCTGCTGGAGTACGTAGAGGATGACATCCTTTGCCGAAGTCCAGGGCTGCAGCTGTCCTTTCAGCTCTACCTTGATTACTTTCGGAGCTATCAGGCTGTATGTACCTTTTGCCATGGCTACCGCAACGTCCAGTCCGCCGGCGCCGATGGCGATCATGCCCAGGCCGCCGCCTGTCGGAGTGTGGCTGTCGGAGCCCAGCAGCGTTTTGCCCGGCTTACCGTAGTTTTCCAGGTGCAGCTGATGACAGATGCCGTTGCCCGGCTTGGAGAAGAGAACTCCGTGTCTTTGAGCCACGCTCTTGATAAAAGCATGGTCATCTGCGTTTTCAAAGCCCGTCTGCAGTGTGTTGTGGTCTATGTAAGCCACAGAAAGCTCTGTCTGTACCTTGTCTACATCCATGGCTTCCAGCTGCAGGTATACCATCGTTCCCGTGGAATCCTGCGTCAGTGTTTGGTCAATTTTGATCGTGATTTCCTCACCCGGCGTCAGATTGCCGCTCACCAGATGGTTTTCCAGGATCTTATATGCCAGTGTTTTTCCCATTGTATATGGACCTCCTTGTTTCTTATATAATGTAGCTTTATTGACTTTTTGAACCGTCCCCGGAAGGGGTGCGGAATCGTGATGTTCTTTATTCGACATCATTGTATACAAGTATACCAGTATGCGCATGGCAGGTCAAGAGCGATGTGCGGCAGTAAAGTGGCGCAGGGGGCAAAACCCTGTATTTTCAGGCAAAATTGGGTTTAAAATTAATGAAGATTTTATGATATTTTCTACATTCTGTTTGAATTTCGGAAGGCGTTATGGTACTCTAAGTCTCAGAAAGGGGCAGATACAAATGCTAGGATATGTGACAGCGGATAAGCCGGAACTGAAAATGCGGGAATTCGAAGTATATAACGGATATTACTGCGGTATCTGCAAGTCAATCGCAAGGCGCTACGGTCAACTCCCAAGGATGGTGCTGAGCTACGACGCCGCGTTCTTAGCGCTGCTTATCGGAAGCCTCAGCAGAGAAGAGGATATCCCCTCAAAGGAGCACTGCATCATCCATCCGCTGAAAAAGAAAACCATCGTGCAAAATGAAGTGATCGACTACGCAGGTGATGTGATGCTGATTCTGGCCTGGCACAAATTGCTGGATGATGCCCATGACGAAGGAAAGCTTTATGCCAGGGCCGCAGTGGGGACAATGAAGGGCATCTATAGAAAGCTGGAAAAGGCCAGACCACAGCTTTGCCTCAAGGTGGAAGAGTGCCTGAAAGAGCTCGGCCGGCTGGAAGAGGAAAAATGCGGCAATCTGGATCAGGCAGCAGAGGCATTTGCCAGAATCATGGAGGCCATCTTTGAAGAAGGGCCGCTCCCGGAAAGCTTTAAAGAGCAGGAAGCGCTACGCAGAATCGGTTACCATTTAGGTAAATGGATTTATCTGATGGACGCTGTAGACGATATTGAAGATAATATTGAGAGCGGAGCATATAATCCGCTGATCTACCGCTTTGGCTATGAGCCGGGCGAGCCGGATTTCAGAGAGCGGATCATGGAAACCTGCGAATTTAACCTCTATCATTATCTGGGGGAAATGGGAAAGGCTGCGGATCTGCTTGCTATTAGGAAAAATGAAGGTATAATAGAAAATATAATTTACAAGGGGTTATTGCGAAGAACACAGAATATGACCCAAAAGGAGGAGTAATGGATCCATATGAAGTACTGGGAGTCAGACAGG
Organism: Anaerovorax odorimutans; assembly: GCF_024459955.1. Classification (GTDB taxonomy): domain Bacteria; phylum Bacillota; class Clostridia; order Peptostreptococcales; family Anaerovoracaceae; genus Hominibacterium; species Hominibacterium odorimutans_A. The sequence continues at coordinate 303,064 of NZ_JANFXK010000001.1, read as the reverse complement.
GGGCTTCCGAGGAAGAAATCAAAGCGGCTTACAAAGAGCTGGTGAAAAAATATCATCCCGACAGATATCAGAATAATCCGCTGGCCGATCTGGCGGAAGAAAAGCTCCAGGAAGTAAACGAGGCCTACGATATGCTCATGAAGGGCTACGGGGGTACTTCCGCAAATACGGGATACGGGCCGGGGTCCAGCCGTGGAAACGGATATGGTCAGGCCCGGACTACGCCGGAGTTCAATCAGGTGAGAAGAAATATCGATATGGGGAATCTGCAAGCGGCGGAAGAGATCCTCAACAGAACCCAGAACCGCAATGCGGAATGGATGTTTTTGTCGGGAATGCTGTCCTACAGAAAAGGCTGGTACGATGACGCAGTCAGTAAGGTGCAGCAGGCGGTCAATATGGACCCCTCTAATCCGGAATACAGCCAGGCTCTGGGTCAGATGATGAATGTCGGCCGGAGCTATCAGAATACGGCCTACGGAAGAGGCTATAATTCGACGGAGGACGCTTTCTGCAAGGCTCTGCAGTGTTATTGTTGCGCGGATATGTGCTGTGACTGCTTCTAAATTCAAGGGGGGATTAGGTGGCAAACAAAAAAACCTTTAAACTTGCGCTGGGCGGAATTTGTCTGGCACTGTCCGTTGTATTCATGTTCGGGGCGTCTTTTGTTCCGGGAGTGGAGCTGACGCTGTACGCTCTCAGTTCCCTGTTTATTGCGGTAATGATTATTGAGACAGGGGTCAAGGGCGGAGTTCTTTTATATGTCGCGGCCGTACTGCTGGGGCTTTTAGTAGTGCCCAATAAGGTGGCAATTCTGCCCTATGCCTGTCTCTTCGGTATTTACGGAATACTAAAGTATTATATTGAAAAGATAAGAAACCCTGTCGTTCAGGTGCTATTGAAAGTCCTGTTTTTCGCAGGACTCCTGTCGGCGGCGTTTTTGGGATTCAGGGGCGTGGCGCTGGGCAATGTGGAGCTGCCGGATCTGCCTGCAGGGGTGTTGATCGCGGCAGGGGTACTGTTTCTGCTGCTGTATGATTTGATTTATACGCTGCTCATCCGCATCTACCGAAAACGGTTCCGAAAGCAGGAAGTGGTATCTTTTCATTTATCGGAAAAGGAAAACAATGAAAATGACCAATAGGTATGAAAAAACGCTGGAAAAAGCGTTGTCGATTCACATGCAGACGCTTTTTGGAATGGCTGTGGCCACATTTGCGGCTGAGATTGCCTTTTACTTTGTTCTGTCCGCACAGGGTACAATGGAATCAGAGCCGGCCAGATATTTTGTTAAATACGTAGCCCTGCCGACAGGCCTTAATCTGATCGGCGTTCTTGCGGCCTGGATCGTTTACAAGTCGGATAAAACGACCTTTAAGATGAAGGCGTATACAGTGTCGCTGCTGGCGGTAGCAGCGGCTTTTGTTATAGCCATTATTCATGCAACGTTTCCGTCCGTATTTTTGCTGTTTGCTTTTATGATTATCATCACCGTATTTTATGGGGATAAGTTCCTTACAACGATTACTTTTTTCGCAGCCCTGATCGGAAGGTGTCTCAGCGCAATCTATTGCATTGACCCCTCCGTTGTCTTTCTTGCGGATGAGCTGGCGGACCTGCTGCTGGCAGTAATTGTTCTCTGCGGGATCTATGTACTCTCGCTGACGATTATACGCCTGGAAAATGAAAAGCGGGAAATGATGCTTCAAAGCATTGAAGCATGGAGTCAAATGAAAGAGACGGCCCAGAGGGATTCCCTGACAAAACTGTATAATCTCAGAGCCTTAAGTGATTTTCAGGAAAAAGCAAAAGCAGGGGAAATCGGAGCGCTCCCAACTTTCCTGTCCATGTGGGACATTGACGGTTTTAAGGAGATCAACGATACTTACGGGCATTTGGAAGGGGATGCGGTGTTGAGATTCATAGGCGAGCAGTGCCGGGAGCCGGTGTGCGGGATGCTGTGCTTTCGGTATGGCGGCGATGAATTTTGCGCGCTGATCTACGATGATAAATGGGCGGACGCGGAGAAACGGCTGGAAGAGCTGCAATACCAGCTGAGCCAGTACACGATTGGAGAAACAAAAGGGGGAGCCCTGCTTTCTGTCAGTATCGGCGCGACGCCTTATGACAGCAGCCTGGACTTGGAAGATCTTATCGCTCGGGCGGACAAGGCCATGTATCAGGCCAAAAAGGAAAGAAAAGGCAGCATTGTGCTGGCCTGAAGTTGGAAAAAACAGTGGGAGTTTTTCGCCGTGGCGAAAAACTTTCTTTATTTTGGGCAGAGGGAGGCAGCCGTAACCCTTGGAGATGAAGCCTTTTTTAAGCAATCTACATAGTTGTTCAACAGCGAACCCATTTCTACTTTCTTGTTGAAGTATTTCCAAAGCTTGCGATCTCCGACCGGTCCAAAAGCTGCATATTGACCGAGAATCTGTTCTTGCAGGCTCTGCACCCTTGAAAAAAGTTCAACAAGAACTCGATTTTTTGCTGCGTGTTGCTAAAAATCGCAATTTACCTATTTTGCAATGCTCCTGCGGCATTCAAATAAAAGGGGACTGCAGCATCATGATGCTGCAGTCCCTCTCTTCTCAAAAACAACTCGATATGGCGCTTATGATGTACTAAAGTGTCGGAGTCTTATGCTTAATCTTATTGCATTTTACGAATTTACCGTCACCCTTCTTGCCGAGGAACTCGCCGTCTTTGTAAACCAGATTTCCTCTGCTGTAAGTAGCTACCGGATATCCCTTTACAGGAACGCCTTCCCAGATCGTATGATCGGTGTCGCCATGCATAGCGTCGTTGGTGATGGTGAAGTTCTTCTTAGGATCGTAAATTACGATATCCGCGTCCAGTCCAACCTGCAGAGCGCCCTTTGCGTGATCCAGCCCGAACAGCTTTGACGGGTTCGTTGCGCACAGCTCAACCGCCTTGTTAAAGGAGATTCTGCCCTTGTTGGCTTCCGAGAGAACGTAAGGATACATGTTTTCAATGCCTGCGCACCCATTCGGGATCGTAGTGAAGTTTCCTGGGGTACCGTCTTTCTGCGTGATTCCCCAGTCCTTTTCAGCTTTCGTGAACGGGCAGTGGTCTGTTGCGATGGTTGAAATGTCGCCTCTCTTAATTCCTTCCCACAGAGCGTCCTGGGACTCCTTGCCCTTCATTGGAGGGGAACATACAAAGTCGCGGGCTCTCAGATTCTGTTCCGGAATTCCATCCTTATAAACCTTGCTGGTAAAGTACAGGTACTGCGGGCAAGTCTCTGCGAAGATCGGATAACCCTGGTCTCTTGCTTCCGTAACAGCATCCATACCCTGCTTATTTGCCAGATGAACAATGTACAGAGAAGTGCCGGCCATTTTCGCCAAATTGATGGCTCTTACGTCGGCTTCGCCTTCAACTGCTTCATTCTTGGACATATAATGCCACCAGGCATCTGTTTTGCCTTCGGAGAGATACTGAGCGATCAGCACATTGTTTACTTCTCTGTTTTCAGCGTGAACGCCCACAAGAGCACCGATATCTTTTGCTTTTACCAGAGTCTTGTAGAACTGTCCGTCATCTACGCCGAAATCATATACCATGAATACTTTAAAGGAGGTTACGCCAAACTTAACGGCATCCTCCATGGAATCCAGCATTTCATCAGTGGTGACATCGCCAACGCCGATATGGAACGAGTAATCCACTGCCGCAGTTGGAGCAGCCAGATCATTTCTTCTATTGATGGCATCCAGCATCGGTTCACCCTGTCCCTGCAGAACGAAATCGAATACGGTGGTTGTTCCGCCGCAGGCAGCGGATCTTGTGCCCGCATAATAGTCATCTGTGGAAATCGTTCCGCCGAACGGCATAGCCAGATGAGTATGTCCGTCAATTGCGCCCGGAAGTACCAGTTTGCCTTTGGCATCTACTACCTCAGCTCCCTTTTCCGGTTTCAGATTTGCACCGATGGCAGTGATTTTACCATTTTTTACGGCCACGTCCGCTTTAAAGCTCGACTGTGCTGTTACGACGGTGCCGCCCTTGATTAATAAATCCATAATACAACCTCCTTCTATTATGTAGAAAACATTGATTTCAATATTTCGGAAATATCGACAATGTACGCTGTTGCCATAAAATGGTCGGGCCAGCGCTGCCCTTTGGATAAGAGTAGAAGCCTTTGGTTTCAAAGGCTTCTACGATGTTGCTATTTAAGTCTTTGTGAAAACGGAACTTCTTTATGATTCTACTTTTTCAATCGCCTTAAACTCTTCGTCAGAGATGTAGGAATCCTTAGCCATGCTGGTCTTCATCAGCAATACATAAACGATGAAACCAATAATGAAGGACCAGATGTAGTTAATGGAATTGATCCAAGTAATAAGCGTCCAGAAACCGTTGCTTGCGCCGGCAGGCTGGAAGTAAGTGATCAGCGGAATAATGAATGCTACGATCCAGGCGATGATTGCAGCCTGATTGAATCCTCCGTTGTACCAGTATCTTCCTTCTTCTCCCTTGAACAGTGCCGCAACTTCTACCTTCTTCTTCTTGCATACGAAGTAGTCTGCGATGAAGATAGCCGCGATCGGTGAGAGGATAGTGCCGTAAGCGTTCATCCAAGTGAAGTACGCGCCGCCGGAACCATAGATCCACCAAGCCTGTAAGATGAAGAACGCGATGAAAATAGTACCAACAACGCCCTTCTTGTAGCTGATTCTCTTCGGGTTCATGTTGGAGAATCCGTTGGCCGGTGCTACTACGTTGGCTGCTACGCAGGTAGTAACCGTAGCTGCAACTACAGCCAGAGCTGCGATAAATACGATGATCTTGTTGTCGATCCGATAGAATACGGCGGTCGGGTCGAACATTGCCTGACCGTCTACCAGCTCGGTCGCTCTTGCGAAGAAAGCGCCTACAAATGCGCAGAATGCCATTGGAACAGGCATGCCGTACAGCTGGCCTCTGAACTGATCTTTCTGGGATCTGGCGTATCTGGAAAAGTCCGGAATATTCAGTGCCATTGTAGCCCAGAACGCGATGTTGCCCATCAGACCTCCCAGATAAACGAGAGCAAAGCCGCCTCCGCTTTCAATCAGAGCGTCATTATTCGGTGAATTGAGTACGTCTGAGAAGGAATATCCCGCATTGCTTGCGTACATAGCCGCCCAGATCAGCAGTGCGATCATAACAGCGATGAGCAGTGGTCCGCCGACATTCTGGACCCATTTGATCTGGTCCATACCTTTGTAAGCAACCCATCCAATGAAGAGGATAAAGATGATGTAACCGATAAACTGTCCGGCTACGACTGTTTCCATACCGCCCCAGGAAGGAAGACTCATGGTCCAATCGTCATGTGCGAATTTTGGAATAAAACAGCCGATGATAGCCGCTACAGCGCCGCCGCCTACCCAGGCCTGCACCGAAGTCCAGCCGCAGGCGGTGATCGCCCTCAAGAGTGCCGGTATCTGTGCGCCTCTTCCGCCGAAGGTCAATCTGGCGAACAGCGGGAACGGGATACCGTATTTGGTTCCGACCTGCGAGTTCAACTGAATCGGGATCAGAACGATGATGTTGCCTAAGGCTACATTGATGATGGAAAGCCATGGGGATACGCCCATGCCGATAAGTCCGGATGCCAGAGATAAGGATGGGATACAGATCGACATACCTACCCACAGCATCGAAATGTTGTATGTAGTCCAGGTTCTTTGGGATACTGAAGTGGGAGCCAAGTCTTCATTGTAATACTTCGAAGACAATAGTTCTGCCTTGGCAGTATCCGTCAATTCGTATAGTCCGTTGCGAACTACTTGTGTGTGCGTTGACATTTAAACACCTCCATATTAAAATTTATAAAGCATAAATTATTTCATAACCAATTATACTATAAATTGTCAGAAATGTAACTAGTTTTTTTTAATTTTTTAGAAAACTCAAAATATTGCTTGCGGTTGAAAACAATTTGGGATGCATGTATAATCATATTCGTACTCAAGGAGGTATGAAATGAGCTTTACGAAATCCCAGGTCAATGAAATCCTGGATAAATTGGAATTGCAATATCCGGACGCTGATTGCGCACTGGAGCACGGCAGCGTTTTTCAGCTTTTAGTGGCAGTTGTTTTGTCGGCACAAACAACGGATAAAAGCGTTAATGTAGTCACAAAAAAACTTTTTGAAACATACCCGGACGCCCATGCTTTAGCCCGGGCGGATCAGGAAAATCTTGAAGAAACGATTAAGCGGATCGGGATGTATAAGACGAAATCGAAAAATATTCTGGCTTTGGCCAAGATGCTGGTCGAGAAATACGACGGGCAGGTCCCCGAGGCTTACGACAAACTGATTGAGCTTCCCGGTGTGGGAAGAAAAACCGCCAATGTGGTGCTGTCAGTTGGTTTCGGGCATCAGCGGATCGCCGTGGATACCCATGTTTTCAGGGTTTCCAACCGCATTGGGCTGGTCAGTGAAAAGGATGTTTTGAAGACGGAGCTGGCGCTGATGAAGACTTTGCCGGAGGACAGATGGTCCCGGGCGCACCATAGTTTGATTTTTCACGGCCGCTATTGCTGCCATGCCAGAAAGCCGGACTGCGAAAACTGTGTAATCGGTTACATATGTAAAAAGAAGGGCGTAAACGCAAAATGAAGAAAGACGGAAAAAATGCCCGCGGGCAAGTATATCAGGCGCTGGATGAATTGAAGATTTCGTATCAGGTCCACGAGCACGAGGCGTTTTTTACCGTTGCCGAGGCTGACGAAAAGGGATATGCGCTGCCGGGACTAAATTTGAAGAACCTTTTTATAAAGCACAAAAAAGGACCGGAGCGCTGGCTGGTCATATTGGAAGACCACTGCCGGCTGGACTTCAAAGCCCTTGGGAAATTGACCGGATGGGGAAACAAAGCCGCTTTTGCAGGTGATGAAGAGCTGATGCGATGTCTGGGACTGACGCCGGGATCCGTAGGCCCTTTCGGGCTGCTCAATGATCGGGAGCATCAGGTGATTGTAGTGCTGGGAAAGGCGGTCTGCGACGCGGAGGAGGGAACCCTGGTGAACTTTCACCCCAACGATAACACGGCTACTCTGTCGCTGACAAAAAAAGATTTCCTGAAATTCCTCAGACATATGGGAAATCCGGTGATCTTTGAAATTTGATCCGCAAGAGAATGCTGCCGCTGAAAAGCCAAGGCAGTATTTGGACTTCCGTGAGGGACTGCGGATTTTATAAAACACATGAAAAAAGGAGCTTGCTGCGCCAAAGGCTGAACCATTGACGCGGCAGCTCCCATTTTTAATTGTTTATCTTCCGCAGCATTTCTTGTATTTCTTGCCGCTTCCGCACGGGCATGGATCATTGCGCCCGATTTTTTCTCCCTTTACAACAGTCTTTGACTTCTTGTAAGCCTTGGTGATCTCCTGCCTTTTTTCTTCGGTCAGAAGCTCGTCCCACTGGGGCAGGCCGTACAGGTAATCGGCATCGGCCACCAGCATATTGTAGTAAAGCTTTTCCAGGTCAATGTCCAGCTCCACCTGAGAATCCTCGCTGAAGTTTTCAAAATCGTTCTCTTTGCGAAGACTGGTATTAATTCCGTCCAGAAATCCCATGAAGATTACAGGACGGGTCTGATACTTGTCCGCCAGATCTTTCAGCGGAGCGGATACTTTCTGGCCGGGGTTGTCCAACAGATCGCTGTAGATCCTTGTCTCAGCCTCGCTGTACTCCTCCCAGAAATCTCTGAATGTGGCATCCGTCTGATTTTCGATCAGGTCGCGCCATTGTTCGTACAAAGTCATTTATCTATTTCCTCCCACATAATTTTGCTATTTCCAGCACATCGCCCATGACCGCGCTGCCGGTTGGAAGAGGGCCGGCCCCTTTACCGTAGAACATCAGCTCGTCCACTGCGTTGCCGCGTACAAAGACTGCGTTAAACTCATTGTTGATGGTCGCCAGAGGATGGGAATTGGGAATGCGTGTCGGTTTCACACTGTATTCCAGCCCGTTTTCTGTTTTCTTCGCAGAAGCGATCAGCTTGATCTTACAGCCGTTGACAGCGGCATCCGTGATATCGGATCTGGTAATGCTCGTGATGCCTGTGGTCGGAATGTCTTCAGGAGCCACATAGGTGTCAAAAGCCAGCGCCATCAGAATAGACAGTTTATTGGCGACATCGATTCCTTCCACGTCAGCGGTCGGATCGGCTTCGGCAAATCCCTTTTCCTGGGCTTTTTTCAGCACGTCTGCATAGGGAAGCCCGTATTCGGTCATCTGGGTCAGGATGTAGTTGGTAGTTCCGTTGAGGATACCGAGGATTTCCTCGAACTGGTTGGAGCGGAGCACGGTAGTGATGGCGTTAAGAATTGGAATTCCACCGCCTACACTGGCTTCAAAGCGAAATTCCACATGGTTCTCTTTCGCGGTTTTCATCAGCCGGTCAAAGTTGGCGGCAACGGCAGCTTTGTTGGCCGTAACCACATGCTTGCCGTTTTCCATGGCAGAGAGCATGAATGTGGATGCCGGTTCGATACCGCCCAGAAGCTCGATGACAATATCTATTTCAGGATCCTTGAAGATCGAATCCGGGTCCTGTGTGAACTGCTGCGGCACAACGGTTATGTCGCGCTCCCGGTCCACGTCCCGCTCAAGGATCTTTGTTATCTCAATTTTGCATTCAGCGGCAGCTTCGATCTGCGCTTTGTTCATTTCTAAGGTTTTATACGTGCCGGTCCCGATGTTGCCAAGACCCAGCAAACCAACCTTTACTGTTTTCATTCAGAATACCTCCTACGATCTCAAAATGCATTGACTAAAAAATTATATAACAAAAAAGAAGATTTGTCTTTAGAAAATTAGAAATTTTTGCGATTGGTTACAAAGCCATTGACTTTTTTTCGCCAAGCCGCCACAATGAAAGGAGTCTTGCATAAAAGTCTTGATCAGGAGGAAAGAACATGGCAATCCATATAGTTTTGGTCGAACCGGAAATTCCGCCCAATACGGGCAATATCGCCAGATCCTGCGCGGCTACGGGCAGCGTGCTGCACCTTGTAAAACCGCTGGGCTTTTCCATCGATGACAAAAGTCTCAAACGGGCGGGGCTGGATTACTGGCCCTTTGTAAAGCTGGAGGTTCATGAGAGCCTTGATGAGTTTTTGGACACATATAAAGGAAGAAATATGTATCTGGCCACCACCAAAGGCGAACGCCTTTATACGGAGGTGACCTACCGGGATGGAGATATGCTTCTCTTTGGAAAAGAGACGGCAGGACTGCCGCGGGATTTCATTGAAAAGCACAAAGAAAACGCGGTACGGATCCCCATGAGCGAAGATACCAGGCTCCGGTCTTTCAACCTGTCCAACTCAGCCAATATCATTCTCTTTGAAGCGCTGAGGCAGATGGGTTTTCCGAATTTAAGCTAAAAGCTCTAGAAAAAAAAACTGACTATGGTATAATTATTGCGTAAGTGTTGTAAACAATAAAGGGAATTTCGTGATTTTACAGAGGTGTTTTAATGAGCATGAGACTTGGGTATGATCTGACAATTGAACAAACGCAAAAACTGGTGATGACACCGGAACTGATCCAGGCGATTCAAATCCTGCAGTTCAACACCCAGGAATTGGATTCCTATGTGCAGGAGCAGCTGCTGACTAACCCGGTACTGGAACAGGGAGCATCTGCGCCGGGAGACTCACAGGAACATCGCGAGCAGGAAAGCGAAGGCAGAGAGGAAACCTCCGCGTCTGAAAAGAACGATCACGACAGCGAGATCGACTGGAAGGAATATCTCAAAGACCGGCAGTACGACGACATTAGCTATCGCCAATGGGAGTACAAAGATCCTGAGGAAAAGGAAAACTCTTATGAGCAGTATACGACATATGATGTGACACTGCCGGAGCATCTGATGTTTCAGCTGCAGTTCGCTTCTCATAAAAAAGGATGCCGCAACGTGGGAAGATATATCATCGAATCGCTGGACGAGAACGGATATATGACGCTGACAGTGGAAGAGATATCCAAAGTGACCGGTGTGCCGGAGGATAAGATTGAGGAGGTCCTCGATATCATACACACCTTCGACCCTGCGGGAGTGGGGGCCAGGGATCTGCGGGAATGTCTGCTGATCCAGATGGAGCACCAGGGCATGCTGACAGATGAATATGAAACCGTTATCAACGAGCATCTGGAAGATCTGGCGGCCAACAGACTGGGCGCTATTTCCAAATCTATGGGAATTCCGGTAAAAGAAATTCAGGAGATGGCGGATGTGATCAAATCGCTGGAACCGAAGCCGGGCCGTCAATTCGCTACCCAGACGGACACCAGGTATATTGTGCCGGATGTTCTGGTGGAGCGGGTGGATGACGACTATGTGGTAACGGTCAATGACAGCAGCACCCCGCATCTGATGGTCAGCTCTTACTATGAAAAGCTGCTGGGAGAAGCGGAAAAGGATTCCAACCTTTCCAAATATCTCACGGACCGGCTCAATTCGGCTGTCTGGCTCATCAAGAGCATCGACCAGAGAAAACAGACAATTTACAATGTGGTAAAAGCCGTTGTCAAATATCAGAAGGAATTCTTTGACAAGGGCAGCAAATATCTGAGGACCCTTACTTTAAAGCAAATCGCAGAAGAAGTGGGCATTCATGAATCTACGGTCAGCCGTTCCATCAACGGCAAATACCTGCAGAGCCCAATGGGCGTTTTCGAGATTAAATACTTTTTCTCAGGAGGCGTAGCGGGCGACCAGGGAGAGGGGATTTCCTCCAAGAGCATCAAGAGTTTTATTAAGGAAATTGTGGACAGCGAAGATCCGAAATCGCCGCACAGTGACCAGGATATGGTGAAGATGCTCAAAGACAAGGGCATTGATATCTCCCGAAGGACAGTAGCAAAATACAGAGATGAGATGAACATTCTATCCTCATCCAAACGAAGACGGTATTAATTAATACATTTAGAATATATTTTTTAGTTAATCGAGGAGGATTAAAAATGGCAATTAAAGTCGGTATTAGTGGTTTTGGTCGTATCGCAAGAGTAGTGATCCGCGCAGCTATGGATGACAAAGATATCGATATCTGCGGAATCAACGTACGTAATGCGGACAAGGAGTACATGGTGTACATGCTCAAGTATGACACTATCTTCGGCCGTTTTCCAAAGGACCTGGCTGTATACGACAATGGAATCGTGATCGATGGCAAGAAAGTTCCTGTTTACAGCGAGAGTGACGCCGCTAATATCCCTTGGAGCGAATGTGGGGCAGAGTATATCGTAGAAGGTACCGGAGCATATAACACTACGGAAAAAGCAATGGTACATATCAATCAGGGAGCAAAGAAGGTTGTTATCACAGCACCGGCAAAGGATAAGACAACACCTACCTTTGTAATGGGCGTAAACCATCAGGGTTATAAAAAAGATATGAAGATCGTATCCAACGCATCCTGCACTACCAACTGTCTGGCGCCGCTGGCTAAAGTTATTGAAGATAACTGGGGAATCGAGCAGGGGCTCATGTCCACCATCCATGCGGCTACGGCAAAACAGAAGGTTGTAGACGCACGTTCTCTGAAGGACTGGAGAACAGGAAGATCCGCTTTCAATAATATCATTCCATCCTCAACGGGCGCGGCAAAGGCGGTTGGCCTGGTTATCCCATCTCTGGTGGGAAAAATGACCGGTATCTCCTATCGTGTTCCCACTGCCGACGTTTCCGTTATCGATCTGAATATCATGACCAAAAAATCCGCTTCCTACGAAGCGATCTGCGCAAAGATCAAAGAAGCGTCCGAAAAAGATATGAAGGGTGTAATCGAATACGTGGATGATGAAGTGGTATCCAGCGACTTTATCGGAGATCCGCATACTTCCATCTTCGATGCCAGAGAAGGCATCCAGCTCAACGATAAATTCTTCAAACTGATTGCCTTTTATGATAACGAGTACGGATATTCCAGCAAAATCCTCTCGCTCATAAAACACATGAACAGTGTAGATACTAAATAGAGGTAAAGAGAATATATTCTCTGCAATACAACAGCCGATGAAAGAATCGGCTGTTGTATTATAACTTACGAGCTGCGTCGAGTAAGTTTCACGCATATTCAACCTTGCGGCGAAGCCGGTTCAATTGGAGAATATCGTATACGATTCTGAATGATTGAAACGGCGTTGCCGTAAGGTACAGAATCGTGAAACAAGCTCGACATGGCTCGCTTGTTATAGCTTACGAGCTGCGTGGAGTAAGTTTCACGCATATTCAACCTTGCGGGCTGCGGTAACTTTTTCGTAAAAATGATGGGAAGTTACGCAAAGATGTGGGTTTGCGGGTGCTCGAAACCGTAAAAAGTGAAACTTTGTGCTGCAGGCCGTTTCGAAGGCCGCGGAATCGTTGCAAAGTGCGTAACTTTTCGAAAAAAGCGGGGCATAGTTACCAAAATTACTATTTTTGTCAACATGCAGCAAAGAATCAAAGTTTTGTTGAACTTTTTTCAAGGATGCCAGAGCATGAGGGTATAGAATCTTGGCCAATATGCAGAATTGAACAGGTGTAGAGGCCGAAACCCTTGGAAATGTATCAACAATACAGGCAAAATGAATTCGATGTTGAACAAAATACGCATATTGTTGAAAAAGGCCGCGCGGTAAGGCGGCAAATCGTATGCGCCATACAATATTGCGGCGCCGGCCCGATTGAATCCAGGCAGCCTTGCGGGCTGCGGTAACTTTTTCGTAAAAATGATGGGAAGTTACGCAAAGATGTGGGTTTGCGGGTGTTCGAAACCGTAAAAAGTGAAACTTTGTGCTGCAGGCCGTTTCGAAGGCCGCAGAATCGTTGCAAAGTGCGTAACTTTTCGCAAAAAGCGGACCATGGTTACCAAAATTACTATTTTTATCAACATGCAGCAAAGAATCAAAGTTTTGTTGAACTTTTTTCAAGGATACCAGAGCATGAGGGTATAGAATCTCGGTCAATATGCAGAATTGAACAGGTGTAGAGGCCGAAACCCTTGGAAATGTATCAACAATACAGGCGAAATGAATTCGATGTTGAACAAAATACGCATATTGTTCAAAAAGGCCGCGCGGTAAGGCGGCAAATCGTATGCGCCATACAATATTGCGGCGCCGGCTTGATTGAATCCAGGCAGCCTTGCGGGCTGCGGTAACTTTTTCGTAAAAATGATGGGAAGTTACGCAAAGATGTGGGTTTGCGGGTGTTCGAAACCGTAAAAAGTGAAACTTTGTGCTGCAGGCCGTTTCGAAGGCCGCGGAATCGTTGCAAAGTGCGTAACTTTTCGCAAAAAGCGGGGCATAGTTACCAAAATTACTATTTTTGTCAACATGCAGCAAAGAATCAAAGTTTTGTTGAACTTTTTTCAAGGATACCAGAGCATGAGGGTATAGAATCTCGGTCAATATGCAGAATTGAACAGGTGTAGAGGCCGAAAACCTTGGAAATGCATCAACAATAAAGGCGAAATGAATCCGATGTTGAACAAAATACGCATATTGTTCAAAAAGGCTGCGCGGTAAGGCCGCAATGGTGTACTCAATTGAAGAAAAATGAAATCAACTTGAAAGGGAGTAGAATTATGAAAAAAACAGTAAGAGATGTGGAAGTAAGAGGAAAGAGAGCCCTGGTGAGGTGCGACTTCAACGTGCCGATGCAGGACGGTAAAATCACCGACGACATTCGTATTACTTCGGCTCTGCCAACCATTAAATATCTGATCGATCACGGCGCGAAAGTGATTCTCATGTCCCACATGGGAAGGCCGAAGGGTGAAGCGAAAATGGAATATACATTAAAGCCGGTAGCCGAAAGACTGGAAGAGCTTCTGGGACAGGCTGTTTCCTTCATCAGCGTTCCGGAAGTGGTAAACCAGCAGATTGTGGATGCTGCCGGAGCCCTGAAAGAGGGACAGGTTATGCTGCTGGAAAACGTTCGTTTCCGCAAAGAAGAGACTAAAAATGAAGCGGGATTTGCCAAAGAGCTGGCGCAGCTGGGAGAGATTTTCGTAAACGATGCTTTCGGAACCGCTCACCGTGCCCACTGCTCTACGGCGGGAGTCGCTGACTATCTGCCGGCTGTTTCCGGATTTCTCATCGAAAAAGAAGTGAAATTCCTCGGCGATGCCCTGGAAAATCCGCAGCGTCCCTTTGTTGCTATCATGGGCGGCGCAAAGGTGGGAGATAAGATCCCGGTGATCGAAAACCTGCTGAAAAAGGTGGACACGCTGATTATCGGAGGCGGCATGAGCTACACATTCTTTAAGGCCATGGGGCTGGAGATTGGTACTTCCATTCTGGATGAAGACAGTATCGGACTGGCGGGAGAACTGATAAAGAAAGCCGAATCCGCCGGTGTGAAGCTGGTGCTGCCGGTGGATGTGGTATGCGCGAAAGAATTTGACAACAACAGCGAGAAAAAGGTCTGCGACAGAGAAAACATCCCTTCCGATATGATGGGAATGGATATTGGACCGAAGTCGGTACAGCTGATCAGCGACGAGCTGGCAAAGGCAAAGACCGTAGTATGGAACGGACCTGCCGGTGTATTTGAAATGCCCAATTTCGCGGAAGGCACGAAAAAAATCGCAGAAGCCTTGGCAAACAGCCAGGCAACGACTATAATAGGTGGTGGCGATTCGGCAGCTGCCGTGGAACAGTTCGGCTTTGCGGATAAGATGACTCATATTTCCACCGGAGGCGGCGCGTCGCTGGAATTTTTAGAGGGTAAGGCATTACCCGGAATTGCAGTATTGGAGGAGAAATAATGAGAACACCTTTTATCGCAGGGAACTGGAAAATGTTTAAAACGGGACGGGATGCCGTAACGTTTGCCGAAGAATTCAAGACTCTGTATAAGGACACGGACGTGAAAACAGCGATCTGCGCGCCTTATGTGTATTTAGGGCTTTTGAAGAATCTGTTCTCCGGCACGGAGATCAAAGTGGGCGCGCAGAATGCTTTTTATGAAGATGAAGGCGCATTTACCGGTGAGATTTCCGTAAAGATGCTGGAAGATGTAGGCGTTGATTACTGCATTATCGGACATTCGGAAAGAAGACAGTATTTTGGAGAAAGCGACCAGCTTATCAACAGAAAATTAAAGAGACTTTTTGCCGGTCCCATCACGCCAATCCTGTGCGTGGGAGAGAACCTGGAACAGAGAGAAAAAGAAGAACAGTATCTGATCGTAAGGGATCAGCTGGTGGGCGCGCTTGCGGGAATTACTCCGGAGCAGGCGGCAAGACTGGTTATCGCTTATGAACCGGTATGGGCTATCGGAACGGGTAAAACAGCCACACCTCAGCAGGCGGAGGATATGTGCGAATTTATCAGAAACGCGATTGAAGCCCTCTATAACGAAGACATTGCCGATGAGGTAGTGATCCAGTATGGCGGCAGCGTTAAGCCGGCCAATGCTACGGAAATCATGAACATGGACAATATCGACGGCGCTCTTGTTGGCGGAGCGAGCCTGAATGCAAAAGATTTTATGGAAATTATTGATTTTTAAGAAGGAGGATGAAGAACATGCCATTTATTGAAGATGTAATCGCACGGGAAGTGCTGGACTCAAGAGGTAACCCGACAGTCGAAGTTGAGATCATGCTGGACGACGGCAGTGTGGGAAGAGCGATGGTGCCGTCCGGAGCGTCCACGGGCGTTCACGAGGCAGTTGAGCTGCGGGACGGAGACAAGGGCCGTTATCTGGGAAAAGGAACGCTGCAGGCTGTTGAGAATGTGAATACTGTGATCGCGGACCATGTGGTGGGGTACGACGTATTTGACCAGGTGGGTCTGGACAAACTGCTCATCGAGCTGGACGGAACTCCCAACAAAGGTAAGCTGGGAGCCAATGCGATTCTCGGCGTTTCCATGGCAGCGGCCAGAGCCGCGGCGGAATCTTTGGGACTACCGCTGTTCCAGTATCTGGGCGGCGTAAACGGAAAAGTTCTTCCTACTCCGATGATGAATATTTTAAACGGCGGCTCCCACGCGGACAACACCGTTGACATTCAGGAATTTATGATTATGCCGGCAGGAGCGCCGACCTTCAGAGAGGCGCTGAGAATGGGCGCGGAAGTATTCCACAGCCTGAAAGCCGTATTAAAGGGCAAGGGGCTCAATACGGCAGTTGGCGATGAAGGCGGATTCGCGCCAAACCTTTCCACCAATGAAGAGGCGATTCAGGTAATCATCGAGGCCATCGAAAAGGCCGGATATAAGCCCGGTGATGACGTTCGCATCGCACTGGACGTTGCGGCCAGCGAATTTTACGATGCTGACAAGGATATTTACAACCTGACCGGGGAAGGCGTGAGCAGAACGGCTGCGGAAATGGTTGATTATTATGACATGCTGGTGGATAAATACCCGATCGTTTCCATTGAAGACGGACTTGCGGAAGACGACTGGAACGGCTGGAAACTGCTGACAGAGAAACTGGGCAAGAAGATTCAGCTGGTAGGCGACGACCTGTTTGTTACCAATACGGAAAGACTGGCCAGCGGAATTGAGAAAGGCATTGCCAATTCCATTCTCATCAAGGTTAACCAGATCGGAACTCTCACAGAAACCTTCGACGCCATTGAGATGGCGAAGAAAGCCGGTTATACGGCAGTGGTTTCCCACAGAAGCGGCGAAACGGAAGACACGACGATCGCTGATATCGTTGTGGGTCTCAATGCCGGACAGATCAAGACCGGTTCCCTTTCCAGAACCGACCGTATCGCGAAATACAATCAGCTGCTCCGCATCGAAGAGCTGCTGGGAACTTCCGGAGAATATGCCGGATTTGATGCTTTCTACAACCTGAAATAAGAAAAGGCAGGCATGCCGCATATGTGTGATTTTACACGCATGTGCGGCTTTTTTTGTTTTAGTTGCAGTAAAGCGAAAAATCTTGATTTTTGAAACAGCTTATGGTAGACTTATGTAGTTACTTTACAAGGAGGTAAGAAAATGCAGACATTTCTCATGGTAGTACTGGCGATCGCAAGTGTTATTCTGATCATAAGCATTCTGCTGCAATCCAGTAATAGTGCCGGTTTGTCAGGCTCTATCGGAGGAGGGGCGGAACAGCTTTTCGGTAAGAAAAAAAGTCAGGGATACGAGGGTATTCTCAATAGAATCTCTACGGTAGCTGCTATTCTGTTCATCGTGCTGTCTCTTATTCTCGTTATGCTTGAGGGTTAGGGTTAGCGATTAATTCGTTTCGTTTAATTTTATTATTATATTTCACTTTTATATAAGAGGTGTCAAAGGGCTCCTCTTATAGTTATGTAAAAGTGAGAGGGAGGTATCATTTTTATGGACAACTTATCAATTATTGCTCCTATTGCGGCAGTCATCGGACTAATCGTAGCCTTCGGTCTGTCATCATGGATCAGCAAAGTAGCTGAGGGTAATGATAGAATGAAGGAGATCTCGGGTTACATCCGTGAGGGTGCTATGGCGTTCCTGAGGAGAGAGTACAAAGTTATGATCTTCGTTATCATTGTACTGTTCCTGCTGATCGGCTTAGGCCTTCAGAACTGGGTAACGGCTGGGCTCTATGTAGTTGGCGCTCTGCTGTCTGTTCTGGCAGGTTTCTTTGGAATGAACGTTGCTACTAAAGGTAACGTAAGAACTGCCAATGCTGCCAATGAAGGCGGTATGAACAAAGCTCTCAAGGTGGCGTTCCGTTCAGGCGCGGTAATGGGCCTGTGTGTATCCGGTCTTGGCCTTTTGGGACTCGGTGTGATTTTCGTTCTCATGGGCATTGATTCCGCATCCGTAATTACAGGATTCGGTCTCGGAGCTTCTTCCATGGCCCTGTTCGGAAGAGTAGGCGGCGGTATCTACACAAAAGCGGCGGACGTTGGCGCTGACCTGGTAGGTAAAGTCGAAGCCGGTATTCCGGAAGACGACCCGAGAAACCCTGCTGTTATCGCAGATAACGTAGGCGACAACGTAGGCGACGTTGCCGGTATGGGTTCCGACCTGTTTGAATCTTATGTTGGTTCCATTATTTCCGCAATTACTCTTGCAGTTATTATCCCGCAAGTAACTCCAATGTTTGGATCTTCTTTTGAACTGGATCCTGTCGTTGGTTCCGTGTTCCCGTTAATTCTGGCAGCTGTCGGTCTGATCGCTTCCGTGATCGGTATCCTGCTCGTAAGAGGTAAGGAAGGCGGAAACCCGGCTACGGCTCTCAACATGGGAACTTATATCAGTGGTGTTATCGTAATTATTGCTTCACTGATTCTGAGCAAATACATGCTGGGCAACTTCAACTCAGCGATCGCTATTATCGCCGGACTGATCGTTGGTATTGCCATCGGTAAGATTACAGAAATTTATACATCCGCAGATTACAAATCTGTTAAGAAGATCGCGGAGCAGTCCCAGACTGGTTCTGCGACAACAATTATCAGCGGTCTTGGTGTTGGAATGCTGTCTACAGTATGGCCAATCATCTGCATCGCAGTTGGTATTTTCGTAGCAAACGGTTTTGCGGGATTATACGGTATCGCTCTGGCTGCCGTAGGTATGCTGTCTACGACCGGTATGGTTGTAGCGGTTGACGCTTATGGTCCGGTATCCGACAATGCCGGC
The DNA here is from genome assembly GCF_024459955.1 of Anaerovorax odorimutans. Lineage (GTDB taxonomy): Bacteria > Bacillota > Clostridia > Peptostreptococcales > Anaerovoracaceae > Hominibacterium > Hominibacterium odorimutans_A. Next base: position 284,449 of record NZ_JANFXK010000001.1, on the reverse strand, counting down.
GGTATCGCAGAAATGTCCGAACTGCCTGCAGGCGTAAGAGAAATCACAGACAAACTTGACTCTGTTGGTAACACTACAGCAGCAATCGGTAAAGGTTTTGCCATCGGTTCCGCGGCTCTGACAGCTCTGGCTCTGTTCGCATCCTTCTCACAGGTTGCGGAAATCAGTGTGATTTCCCTGCTGGAACCAATGGTAATCATCGGTCTGTTCATCGGCGCTATGCTGCCGTTCCTGTTCTCCGCTATGACTATGAATTCCGTAGGTAAAGCGGCTAACCAGATGATCGAAGAGGTTAGAAGACAGTTCAGAGAAGACAAGGGCATTATGGAAGGTACTTCCAAGCCTGACTATGCAAGATGCGTAGATATTTCCACAAAAGCAGCTCTGAAAGAAATGGTTGCTCCCGGACTGCTGGCTATCATCGCACCGCTGGCTGTTGGTATCATCCTGGGCGTTGAAGCTCTGGGCGGAATGCTGGCAGGCGCGCTGGCGGCAGGTGTACTGCTGGCTATCATGATGGCTAACGCAGGCGGCGCATGGGATAACGCTAAAAAGTACGTTGAAGAAGGACATTACGGCGGAAAGGGTTCCGACACTCACAAGGCTACAGTAGTAGGCGATACAGTTGGTGACCCGTTCAAGGATACATCCGGCCCGTCCATCAACATCCTCATCAAGCTGATGACAATCGTAGCAGTAGTATTCGCACCACTGTTCGTAAGCATCGGCGGCCTGATCTAAGAAAAGAAAATAGAAAAGATATAACGGGGACCGTTGCATCAAAATTATTTGATGTGACGGTCTTTTTTTTGCGTGAAATTTGGCTGGCGTAGTTGTGTCTTGCATATCCATATAAAGGGATTAATGTAAAAAAATACTTGACAAAATTTGTAAAATATCCCATAATGTAAATAAATGTAAACGGAGTGACGGGATAAAAGCGGGAATATGTACAAAGGGGGATTCTTGCAATGGGAAAATACAAAGGGACTTCTGATATACGAGGTGATCGGTTCTATGGCGACTTTCACCATCTGCGGATGGTTTTAGCACTTGTAACGATGCTTTTTCTGCTGGCAGGCCTTGTCTGGGAAGCAAGGGCCTTTACAATAGACGGCGGCAGCTACCGGTCGTTGTCATCCTATTCGGGGATTAGGAAATTCAATTATGCTGCTAAGCCGGTCAGAGAGAACTTTATCAGTTCGGACATGGTAGAGCCGGAGTACAGCTTCAAAACCGCCTCCAAGGCAGTGGACGTGTATTTCGGCACGACAGCCAACTATACGGATAACGCGGGGACGAAACGAAAAGGCTTTTATCTCAATAAGAACAGCAAGGGCAAATGCGGTGTTCGATACAACAAGCTGTTCCAATACAACAATACCTGGGTGGATGTAAAGACCACTTACACCAACTGGTCGCTGAAGGACAAGAAAAAAGCCTTTGCAACGGGAGGCTTCTGCAAGATCTGGTGGACCAACGTCAAGTGGCTTAAAATGAAGCATGAATTCTTTGTTTCCGGCACCGACACGCCGATTCAGGTAAAGGGCTTTTTTACTTACATAGATGTGGACGATGCCCAGGGACTGGCGATTCCCGCTGACCAGATCAAAAAGATCTGGACCAATTCCAAGGGAACGATTCTCAAATATAAAAAAGAGGACGGCCTTCTGCTGATAAAATCGGACGATGTCCTTATACCCAACGAATCCCACGGGAACTATGACCCGGGAAAAGCGGCCACGGCTATGTTTTCCTACCAATTCGCGGGCAAAAACCATACCCAGTATGTGCTGGACGGCAATGCGGATTCTTCGGACAACGTGATCGGTTTCGACGCCGCAAAATATATTCCTTCCATGATTCCCTCGCCGATACCTCCGGCTGTGGAAAAATCCGTATCCGACGGGGACGAAACGAAAGTCTCCGTCAATACCGCAGCTTCCGCAAGGGATCGCTGGACCTACTGCCTCAACGGCCTGGTTCCCCTTGAGACGGAACAGGGAAACTTCTATAAAGGCTTTTCTCTTTCCGATACGCTGGACAGCTGCCTGGAGATAAAAAGCGTGAAAGTTTATAGAAATGAAAGTCAGGATGTGTCGGCGCAGTTTTCCATAAGCCGGTCAGGCCAGACGGTCACAGCGTCAGCAGGGAACTGCGGAGATAAAGCCTTTTACGGCTGCAACTATCAGCTGTACATCGAAGCCGGCATTAAGCCCGATGCCGCAGAAAACCTCCTCAGGGAGCACGGACATTATGACGCCGGCCGAGATGCTTTTGTCTTTCAAAATACTGGAAAGGTCCTGTATAAAACGGGCAGCGGTGAGGCGGTTCGCAGCACCAATACCGTGACAACGGAGCTGCCGCTTCCGAAGCTTTCCGTAACCAAAGAGGCTTCTCAAAAAGAATACCGGGTTGGGGATGAGATTGCCTATACGGTGAAGGTGACCCAGACAAGGCCGAAGGCATCGGCGCTGGATCTCTCCATTGAGGATAACAGCCTGCCGCCTGAAGTGAAAATCCGGAGAGAAACCATACAGGTGGATGGCGCTGCGGGCGCTCAGCTGACTCATCTTGAAAACGGATATAAGGTCAGACTGGACCGGCTGGACTACGGGCAGACAGTGACGATCCGCTATAAAGCCAGAGCTGAAAAGAAGGCCGCTGATCGGGATATCGTCAATCGGGTTCTTGCTGAGGCAATGTTCGTTCCCCGGAAAACAGCCCAGGCTTCCGTTCATATCAATCCCTATGACATACGGGGACAAAAGATCTGGAAGGACAAGGATGATCAGGATGGGATTCGCCCCGCATCGGTCACGATTCGTCTTTTGGCAGACGGGAAGCCGCTGCTGGAAACGACCACAGATGAAAAACAGAACTGGAAGTACGGTTTTAAAAATCTGGACCGTTTTGATAAAGAAGAACGGGAAATACGCTACACCGTAGAAGAGGTTCCGATCCCCGGCTATACGATTCAGGTTTCAGGATTTGACCTCATTAATACCCATCCTCCGGAACAGGTGACTATAGCAGGTAAAAAACACTGGAACGATGCGGAAAATCTGGATAAATTGCGACCCAAAAGGATTATTGTCTATCTGATGCGGGACGGAGAACGGTATGCCTCCAAAACGATTTCAGCAGGCGATGACTGGCAGTATTCCTGGGAAGTCGATAAATATCGGCACAGGGGCAGACAAATACAATATTCAATCGAGGAAAAGCCTGTAGACGGATATGACACTGAGAATAAGGGATTTGATTTGGTTAACACCCATGTTCCCTATGGGATACGCCTGAGCAAATACGAAAAGCTGGAAAGTGGAGAGAAGACAGAGAATCACCTTTCGGGGGCCGAATATCTGGCTTACCGGCAGGGAGAAAAGGACCGGGAGGGGAGTCCGGCGCCGGATCAATACCTGGGTAAGTATGTCACGGATAAAAACGGCCTGCTGTACGTAAAAGGATTGTATCCGGGCAGTTATTACTTTATCGAACAAAAAGCTCCGCCCGGCTATGAGAAGGCGGCGGAGCGGATCGATGTGGAGATTGAGAGGGCGGAAGCGGCAGAAAAGGTGAAGGATGCTGAAATAACGGAAGTTACTGCCTATAACCAGCGAAAGTACGGTTCCATTGAGGTTGTAAAAAAGGACGACAGCGGCAACAGCATCGCCGGCGCAGAGTTTGCGCTCTATGACGATGAGGCGTGTAGCCAAAGAATCGCAGCCTGCGAAACCGATGAAAAAGGGACTTTCCGAATAAACAACCTGAACTGGGGAACGTATTTCCTCAAAGAGGAAAAAGCGCCCAAAGGGTATGTGCAGTCGGCGCAGGTTCGGAAAATCACCGTTGGACCGGAGTCCCTCAGTCAAGTGATTAAGGTTCAAAACCAGCAGAAAAAAGGATCGATAATCCTGACCAAGACGGATGAGTCAAAGACCCTGAGACTGAAGGGCGCGGTGTATGATCTCTTTGACGATGGAGGGCGGCTGATAAAAGGCGGCTTATCCACGGATGAGGAAGGCAGGATCGAAGTGGGCAATTTGTCCTGGGGCGGCTATTATTTCCTGGAAAAGCAGCCACCCAAGGGATACGGTTTGAGCGGAGAGAAAATTCGTTTTTCTGTGAACAGCACCACAGGTGGGAGCACCCAGCACGTGGAGGCTGTGGACAGCGTCGAAGCTTGTCAGGTGACCGTAAACAAACAGCTCAGGGCAGAGGATATCCATCCGGCCCACGGGACGCCCTGTTTCGTATTCCGGCTGTCGGGGGAAACCGTAGACGGTGAACCCTGGGAGGAATATCAGATTGTCACGTTCCCGGAGGAATACGTGAAGGAGCATAGGGATCAAAACGGTGTCGTACAAAATTCCCTTATCTTTTCGGGACTGAAAGCCGGAACCTATACGGTAGAGGAACTGGACCATATCCGCTACCGGCCGAGTGGACTGTCCGGAATGACGGAAAACGGCAGAAAAGAAGGAATGAAGGCTGTATTTGACCTGACAGAAGGCCGCAATGGCGCCGTTACCTTTATCAATGAAAAGGTACAGTGGCAGGACTATTCGGATACTGCTTCAAAGACCAACATGATCCGGCTGAGCCGCAGGCTTACAGGGCTGGTGGCCGAATACAGCGGAAAACAGCTGCTGGAGGGCAACAGCCCCTTTCCCCGGGAAAAACTGAAAGTAACGGCAGCCTACGATGACGGGACTGAGGAGGCCTTGGAACCGGGAGAATATGCTTTGAACAGGGAAGACGGAACGCCTCTGGTTAAAGTCCCGAAAACAGCCGGAACCTATACGACGGTCATTGAATACGAGGAAGACGGCATCAGCCGCAGGACAGCGATCGGCTATAAAGTGGAGGCGGTAAAGACGGTAACGATCCGCTTCGATACGAGGGGCGGCGAGCCATTGGCGCCTCTTGTGGCAGAAAAGTATGACAGCCTTTCCGATTATAAGGAGGGGAGTTATATTCCCGTTCGCTCCGGGTTCGCGTTTCTCGGATGGTACGAGGATCAGCAGTGCGGGATTCCCTTTGACACAAAACGGGTGCTGACAGAGGATCGGACCCTGTACGCCGGCTGGAAGGACAAGCATTTGGATGATTACACATGGGAAGAAATAAAGGAGGCCGCCGATTCGGGGATGGCGGAGACCTTGTTTGATGAATGCTTCACCGCAGTTAAAGAGGATCTGCGGGACGGAACGCTTTCACAGGAAACCCTCCGTCACATGAAAGCCTTTTCTCTGAACGGGCAGACCTATCATGCCATGCTCCTGGGATTTAATCAGGATATAAAGGAAGACGGCACCAGAGCAGGGATTTCCTTTCTTATTCAGGAACCGCTGGCAACAGCCAAATACAATCCGCAGCAGACCAACCGGGGCGGCTGGAAGGATTCGCAGCTGCGTCAAAGTCTTTCCGACCTCTCGAAAACACTGCCGGATGTAGTTGCCGCTGTGAAAAAAGAAAGCTGGGCCTACGATGAGGCCGGACCTGCCGGCGCGATAACCTGGGATCGCCTCTGGCTGCTGTCGCAATCGGAGGTCTGCGGCGCATGGGGTTATGAAGGCCGGGAACTGGAGCCTTCCATCTATTTCGAAGATACGGACTGGGGAAAGCTGCGGAGCGGAAAAGGTGAGGGAACTCAGTACAAACTGTTTCGCAATTTGGTTCCCGATGGAGCGGCGGACGGAGAAACGGCCCTGGCCTTTGGGCGGCCATGGTGGCTGCGTTCCGCCAATCTGGAATCGGATAAAGGCTTTTGCTTCATCCGTGAGAATGGCGCGGCAAGATAGGAGGGAAGAAAGATGCGGAACAAAGAAAAGAGCTGGAAACAACTGAAGCGATGTGTCTTCTGCCTGGCTGTCTGCGGAGTGCTGTTGATTGTTCTTCTGGAGCCGGTGATGGCAAAAACCGTTTCGGGCACCACTTCCAAGAACGGTTCCAAATATGACTTCAACTGCGTCTATACCTTATCAAGCGATGCCGCCAACAGCCGGTACAAGCTGGAGGTAACCGCGCAGCTGAAAATTATCAAATACAAATTCAGCACCACCAAGACCCATAAAGTTCATATCAAGATAAACGGGGAAACTTACACGAAAACCTTCAACGGTTTGAGCGGCGGAAACAATTCATCGACCGTAACCAAAAACCTTTACACCAAGACGGTCTATTTCGCCTATGGGTCCGCCGCCAGAACCGTACCTGTCAGCATCACCACGACGGATATCTCCTCCGGCGGCTACGGGCCGGGAGTCTGTAAAGCTTCCGCAAATGTAACAATTCCGGCGGTATCCACGTCAAAGACGTTGTCCGGCAGCATTATCTGGCAGGATAACAACAACCAGGATGGCTTGCGAAGTACGCGGACCGTAACGATTATGCGGGACGGGCAAGCCTATACCAGCTTTGCCGCCGGCGGCGCCTGGAACGTCTCAGTTCCGGTCTATAAGGCAGGCGGGGGAGTCAGCTCCTATGGAGTAACCGGAAACGCTTTGAGCGGCTACACAGGCCCCGTTGTTTCAGGGTACAATCTGATCTATTCCAGAACAGCCTACTACACCACAGATGTTTCAGGGGAAATCCTTTGGGAAGATTTAGGCAATGTGATGAATAACCGCCCCGCATCGGTGGAGGTAAAGGTTATGAAGGGCGATGCTGTGGCAGCTCAGGGAATCGCAGGGCCCGGAGCGGACGGAAAGTGGAGCTACCGTTTTACCGGACTTCCCAAGTACGAAGGAGGAAAGGTAATCGCCTACAGACCGTACGCCCGGATCGCAGGCTATGAAACAGAGTATAAAGGCTTCAATATTATCAATACCTGGATTCCGGCCTTCGATGTGAGGGCAGGGTTCAGCATATAGAAAGGGAAAGAAAAATGGGAAAAGAGAAAAAATCAATAAGAAAAACCGTACTTTTAGCGGCAGGGCTTGCTGCTGTAATTACCATCGGAGGGATCAGCGCCTATTTTACAGATGTGGATTCGGCGGCAAACGTGTTCACGACCGGTAAGGTTGCCATTGAACTGAAAGAACCGGAGTACAATGCCCGTCCGGAGGAACACCGGAATATCACGCCGAATAAAAGCCTGGCTAAAGATCCATATGTGACCAATACGGGCATCAACGACGCTTTTGTGTTCTTGGAATTCACAATACCGAAAGCAACAGTGAAAACGGCCAATGAGAACGGATCTCAGAATGTAGCCATCAATCAGGAGCTGTTTGCTTATGGGATCAGTGAAGGGTGGACGCAGATTGTCCGGGAAGACGGCGAAGACGGGTGCAGATATGTCTACGCATACGGAACGAAAGAGGCCTGTAAGCCTCTGGCAGCAGGAGAAACCACACCGGTGCTCTTTTCCGGCGGAGCGATTCGGTTTATCAATGTGATCGAAGGGCAGGGCATGGAAGAAGAAACGCTTGAGCTTCCGGTGGAGGCTTATGGGATACAGACGGTGGACATTGACGGAGGGAAAACAGCGCCCGAAGATATCTGGCCTGTCCTAGAGAACCAGCAGACAGCAGGCTGAAATGAAGAGGCGGAAAACAGCAGCAGCCGCAGTGCTGGCTTTCACCTTGCTGACAGGGGGAATACTGGGACTTGCGGCCTTGCCGGAGCAGAGCGTTTTCAGCAGATTTCAGACAGGCGGAGTCAGTATTGAGCTGGAATCAAAGATGGTGGAAGGCGGAACCAAGAAGAAATTTACAGTCCCCGGCAATGTCGTTCCGGGGCAAAGAATTTCAATGATTCCCAGAGTCATCAACCGTGCGGAAGAATGCTATGTACGGGCGGAAATAAAGATCCATGGAGAGTTCCAGAACACGAGGGTTATTGATACGAAGGATTTCTATGGCATGGAGCCGGGCTGGGTCAGGCAGGAGAAATATTTTTATTATACCCGCCCGCTGAAACATGGACAGGCGGCCGATTTGTATCAGGGGCTGCAGGTGCCGGGGGATTGGAGTGAAACCGATGCTTCCGAATTTCGTGTGGAGATTACTGCGGAAGCCATTCAGGCGGAAAATTTAAACCCGGATTTCGACAGCGGCAGCCCGTGGGGAAGCATAGAAACAGAAGTATCCCAGATCGGCGAAAACTACCGCACCGGTGTCAGCAAAAAGACCGACAAACGGGGAATCAATCTGGTCTATCAGGGAGGCGCGAAAACCATTGCGGCGGATGGAGATTCGTTCATGTCCCGTCTGGACCGCCTGATGCCGGGAGACATTTACAGCGATACGATGAAGCTGAGAAACCCGGAAAAGAAAAAGGTTCGAATTTATTTCAAAGCAACCGCTGAGGACAGCTCATTGCTGCGGCGGATGCAGCTGACAATCCGCTCAGGCGACGAGCTGTTTTATAAAGGGCCGATGACCTGCGGCGATTTATCGGATTACCGCCTGCTGGCAGAGTTGGTCCCCGGCGGTGTTCGGGATATTTCCTTTACCGTCAGCGTGCCTGAGGACCTGCGCAATCCTTATCAGGTTCTCAGGGATCAGGTGACATGGTGCTTTATGGCGCAGGATACAGAGGGAAATCCCGTACAGACAGGAGATGACACCGGACTTTTTGCAGCAGCGTTCATAATGCTTTTAACGGCCGGTGGAATCATCGCGTTGGTTTTCAGTAACAGGGGGAGGAGACTATGGCAATAAAACTATATCGCATACTGGAGACGATTTTGATCTTTCTGGCAATGTTCATAGTACTGGCATTGGGAGGCATGAGGCTTTTCGGCAATATGAGCCCGTATATCGTTTTATCGGGATCCATGGAACCGGTGGTTCCTGCGGGCAGCCTGTGCTTTGTGGATAAAAAGTCTACAGAGATTGAGGTGGGGGATATCGTAGCCTTCTCAAAGGGAAGGCTGCCGGTTGCCCACCGGATCATTGCGGAGAAAGACGGCGTCTATCGAACGAAAGGCGACAACAATCTGACTGCGGATACGGCGCCTGTAAAGAAGGCGGAAATCATAGGGAAAACAATTTTTTCAATACCAAAGGCCGGATATGCGGCAGCTTTTTTAAAATCTGCAAGAGGGATGGTTTTGACAACGATTCTGCTGGCCGGATTCATCGCCACCGGCCGTGTTCTTTCGAAAAGGAAAAAGCACAAAGAGGTTCGCTATGGTGAAGATTAAAAATCGTGACAAGCCACTGATTGCCGCGATGGTCCTTTTGCTCTTATTAGCGGCAGGATGCTTCGGAATTCTGGCGTACAGCACCTATCGGGACCAGACGGTCAACGCCTTTACAGTCGGATATGGAGAAATCGCCATTGAAGAGGATTTCAAACCGCCCCGAAAGCTTCTTCCGGGCATTTCAATCAAGAAGGAAGTCGCGGTAGCCAATACCGGCCCGGTGCCATGCTCGGTCAGGGTTCTGGCAAAATATACAAGCAGCAAAATGATCAAATTTTCATCGGTGGACTTCAATACGGAAGCATGGACAGCCAAAGGCGACTACTTTTATTATAATTCCATCTTGCAGCCGGGCGAAAAAACCATCCCTTTGTTTACCTCCATACAGATTCAGGACAATGTCAGTCAGGCCCAACTGGAACCTTTTGATGTTCTGATTTATGCGGAAGCGATTCAGGCGGACGGCGTAAAATGGGATTGACCGATAGCAGTCAAGAGCTGTTTGTTACATAATGAAATCCGCCTGTTACATTGTGTCAATGTAACGATTTTATCCTGCTAAAAAAACACGAAAAGTATTGACAAAAGTGAGTGGGGGGGGGGTAGTATAAATGTACAAGTAGGGGAACCGCAAAGGTGAAATACAATCAATGATGCTATTAGGACCATGATAGCTAGTTGTAAAAAGTAGTTTAATGGGGCAGTCCCTCCGCCTGGGCTCTCGTATCAAATGAAAGTTTACACACTGTCATGATTGATAGTGTGTTTTTTGTACTCATTTTTAGCAGATCCGCCTATCGAATATTTTGTTTTGTACTATTTTTTAAGGAGGAAGACATGGAAGCAAGGAAAAAGAAATCCAGCAGGCTTCTGGCGTGGGTTGTCGTGATCGCGGTTGCGTTCACAATGACGCTCCCAAGCTCATTCGTCTGGGCAGCAGAAACCGGCGCGACACAGGAAAAAGTCGTGACGGAAGACCAGACGCCGACAGAAGCGCCTGCAGTAGAAGAAAGCAGTAACAAGGACCCGACTGAGGCCGCGAAGGCACAGACGGAGAAGAAAGCAGCGAAGGCTGCGGCAACCGGGACTGAGGACCCGACAACTCCTGGCAGCACAGAAGAATCTGTTGCGAGCATTGGAGACAAGGGATATGTATCTCTGGAGGAAGCAATCGCGGCAGCAACAGATAAAGAGACTGTAAAGCTGTTAAAAGACGTAACCGTCGATAAGAAGATAGTTGTAACCGGAAAGAAAGCTATTACTTTAGATCTGGCAGAGAAGAAAATTACTGGAGGAGATCAACTATTTACTGATGAGCAGCAGCATACACAGCCATTAGAAGTGAACGGCGCAGAGTCAGAGTTAACTATTACTGGAAACGGTGAAATCAATAGTGGAAAAACCGCATTTGCGGCCGTTGGAGTAATGGGCGCAGGAAAATTGACGGTTGAAAATGGAACTTTAGTAGGTCAATATTACGGGATTGCCGGAAATGGTCTGGCAAAGAATTCAGGAACTGAAATTATCATAAAAGGTGGAACCATTAAAGGACTTGCGACTGATGATAACGCAGCAGTCTATCATCCACAGGATGGTAAGTTAGCTATTGAAGGCGGAACGCTGGAAGGAGCTACCGGTGTTCAGATGTGCGCGGGCGAAGGCAGTATCAATATCACAGGCGGAAAGATTATCGCCACCGGTCAGGACAATAAAGCCAATAAAGGAGAAGGTGATGGACTGATTTGTGACGGAGCCGCTATTTCTCTAGTAAGCAGAAATTACCCAGGAGGAGATCCTTCCCTGACAATTACCGCCGGCGAGTTTACATCCGAACATAACGATGCAGTTGTAGCTTATAAGTGGAACAGTGATAAGACATGGGGCACATGGGCGGATGCGTCAGACCATTTAAAGATCAGTGGCGGAATCTTCAGCTCCAATCCATCAGACTATGTAATTGCTGGCTATAAATCTGAACAATCAGGAGATAACTTTATCGTCAGAGCATTAAATAGCAGTGATGAGGAATCTGTTGCGAACATTGGAGACAAGGGATACGCGTCTCTGGCAGAAGCAATCGCAGCAGCAACAGATAAAGAGACTGTAAAGCTGTTAAAAGACGTAACCTTGGAAAGTTCAATTGCTGTAGAAGCAAAAAAACTTACCCTCGACCTGAATGGAAAAGACATCAATTGTGGTTATGTGCCACTCAAGGTAATGAAAGGTGCGGACCTCACAATAAAAGACAGCACAGTCAAAGCGGATTATGTATATAGTGAGGGAAATTACGATGATTATCCCGGAGGAAAGATTTATTCTAAAACAGATAACGGCATCAACGTAATAGGAAATGAAAAGGCTGACACATGGGAAACGGCAATAGATTCCAAATTAACTATTGAAGGAGCGTCAATCGATAGTCAGGAATATGGTATTGGCGTTTACGGAAACGGCGCCGTGCTGAATATGAATGCCGGCTATGTGAGAGCCAGAGATAATGCAGCGATTGCTGGAAACGGAACCAAGGATAATACAACGAACGATGGAGGAACCACCATTAATTTCAACGGCGGCGCTCTCATTGGTGAAATTGTTTCTAATGGTTATACGAGCTGTGGTATTTATCACCCGCAGTCAGGAAACCTGAACATCAACGGCGGAACGATTATCAGTACAAAAGGACCGGGCGTTGTTATGCGAAACGGTGCCCTTGACCTGCAGAAAGCAACGATAGATGCCAGGGGTGACAAAGATCTGAAAGGCAAGGTTGGAGACAGAACTTATGATCTGATTCCGAACGGAATTATCGTTGACTATGCAGAAGGATATAACCACAATAATGAGACAAAAGACACCAGAAGCATCTCAATCAGTGGAGGCAACGTAGCGTCCAAATCCTGTGAAGCCGTATACGTTGTAAAGGACGATGGCAATAAAATCGATGGAATTAACGTTACCGGCGGAACCTTCAGCTCCAACCCATCAGATTATGTAACTGAAGGATATGCGGTCAACAAAACAAAAGATGGCTATAAGGTTAGCAATGCAGAAGAAGTCAATGGCGAAGCCGTTATTGGCAAGCTGTATTATGAATCCCTTGCAGACGCAATAGAAGCCGCAAAGGATGGGGATACAGTTAAGTTAAACAAAGACCTTGAAGTATCTATCACCGTGCCGAACACAGGGGCAATTCTAATCAATAAGGACATTACTCTGGACGGAAACGGAAAGACAATCACAGCTACCGGATCCGAAAACATTGGGCATGTGATTCAGGTTGACAGCGGTGCAAACGCTGCGATTAAAAACCTGACAATCGATGGCAACAAGGTCGCAAAACATGGCATCCAGGTATATAGTAAAGAAGAGAAGCAGAGCGTAGCGAAAGTGACTTCCGTTGCAGTGAACAATTGCGTTGGTTATGGATTCATGATCAATGGCGGTAAGCTGAACGCGACCAGAATCACGGCTAAAGATAATGACTGGGGCGGAGTGAATATTGGACAGGGCACGGATGTGGATTTCGAGCCAAACTTTATCTTCAACAGCGGCACGCTGCAGGAGAAGAATCCAATCCAGGCAGACAATGTCGGTGACAAGGCGCCAAAGGCAAACTGGGTTACATTTGGCGATAACGCCGGAACCTGGTACGCAACGAAGAGCGTTCGTGAAATAGACAATAAAACACTTATTCAGTGGAGCAATGAATTACAGGGCGAAGCTCAGACAGATGGCGTGACCTATAAGACTTTCGCAGAGGCGCTTGCTGCCGCTGAAGATAATTCCGTAGTAACCTTAATGGAAGACATTGAGGTGGATATGGGAACGGATAAAAATCAGCCTGCAATCCTCATTGATAAGGCAATTACTTTAGACGGAAACGGAAAGACCATTAAAGCGATTGGCTCTAAAACAGATATCGGTCACGTGATCGGCGTACAGAGCGGCGGTGTTACGATTATGAATCTGGACATCAACGGCAACGATACAGCCAGACACGGAATACAGACATATGGAAGCGACAGCGCTGCAGAACTGCAGAATGTACAAATCACCAACTGTATCGGATATGCAGTAGTAGCAAACGGATCAAGCGTGACAGCCGAAGGTCTGTATACCAGCGATAACGGTTGGGGCGGCGTCAATGTAGGCAAAGGATCCGGTGTAGAAACTGACCCGACATTTACCTTTAAGGGTGGAGATCTGCAGGAGAATAATCCTATTCAGATTGACAACGTTGGCACTGAGGATCCAAATGCAGATTGGGTTGACATTCAGTTAGACACTGAATGGCATTACATAACAAAAAAAGATGGCGATAAAACGATCATTCAGTTTGCACCGGGCGCAGCTATTACAGACGTTGTTCTGAATGCTGACGAAATGTCTCTGACTGAAGGAGACAAGGCGCAGCTTATCGCAACAATTGCGCCAGAGAATGCATACGATACAGACGTTACATGGACGGTTGAGGACGACAGTGATGTAATAACAGTCGATGATAATGGACTTGTTACCGCTGTGAAAGAAGGCAAGGCGACTGTCATCGCAACAGCAGCGGATGGAGAAAAAACGGCGGAATGTACAATAACCGTAGAGAAAAAACAGGAAGCTGTTAAAGAACCGGTTAAGGTTGTAGTGGCGCCAAGCACAACGACAAACGAAGACGAGGAAACTGTAGTCAACGAATCAGACGTTATGCAGGCAATTGGAAATGCAAAAGAAAAAGAAGAAGTTGTTGTCAGAATGCCGGAAAATGTGGCTCCGGTGCTGAGTGAAGAAGTCTTTGTAGCAGCAAATGAGAGCGATGCGGACAAATTAATCGTAGAAGTACCGGCAACAGCTACCACTTATGAGGCAACCTTTGAATTCGAGACTGCGGCTATCGAAAAATTTGTAGAAGTCAATACAGAGATTAAGACGAATGACATTGATGACGTATCAACGCAGCTTCCTGAGAATGCGGCGAAGCTTGGACTGTCTCTGTCACATGAGGGTGATTTCCCGGCTCCGGCAACGATTACAATTACCATAACAGATGAGAACATCCAGGTAAACGATACTGTATATATCTATTATCTCAGGGACGGAAAGCTCCAACTGATTGATAATGAGCCACTGGAGGTTAAAGCGGGTAAAGATGGTAAAAGCAAGAAGGTTACCTTTACTCTGAACCATGCTTCTGACTATGTAATCAGCAGTGAGCCGATTGAACCGGAAACAGCAGCAGACTCTGTTGATGTCCTGATTGGTAAAATTGGTGCGGTCACATATACAGATGATGTATATCAGGCGATTAAAGCAGCCAGAGATGCATATAATGGTTTCAAAAAACAATACAAAGAAGCATCGTCAGACTTAGTTACAAAATACGACACCTTAGAAAAGGCTGAGGCGAGTTATAAAGCGTTAGACGACCAGGTAAAGGCATTCAAAGCGGCAGTCGATGAATTCCCTAAGGACAAAATTAAGGGCGCGATGACTTACGCGCAGCAGAAGGAAGTCGATAAACTGGAAGCAGCCTATAACGCATTAAATATTGAACAGAAAGAAGCGTTGCAGCGTGATGCGTTTGATGAAGATTATACTTATGAGGAAATATATCAGGAATTAGGAAATATTCGCGACGCCAGCAAAGACGCAGAAACAGTTTCACAGGCCAACAGAGTCAGCAAGCTGGTTGAACAGCTGCCGGCTACAGCGACCTATTCAGCAGCGGACAAGAGCAAGATCGACGCGGCCAGAAACATGTACAACAGCGTAGTTGCCGAAACACCGGCTGCAAAACAATTATTGGAGAACGAGTTAAATAAGATCCAGAAAGCCGAAACCGAGTACAGGAACGCCAAGAGAACCGCGTACAACAACGCGAGAATCTCCCTGTCAACAACCCAGTACACCTACACCGGCGGCGCCAAGACACCGGCAGTCTACGGATTATCCGCTTTCGTAAACGGAAGAGACTACTCCGTAGCTTATAGGAATAACGTCAAGACCGGAAAGGCGACCGTGACGGTTACCGCGATCGGTGACTGCGCGGGACTCAGCGCTAAGACCGCGACCTTCAGGATCACTCCGGCCAAAGCTGCCATCAGCAAGCTGAAGAAAGGGAAGAAATCCTTCAAGGTAACGATCAAGAGCCAGAAGAGCGCGGGCGTGAGCGGCTACCAGATTTCTTACTCGTTGAAGAAGAATAAGAGTTTCAAGAGCACAACGACCACGAAGACAAGCAAGACCGTGAAAAAACTGAAAGCCAAGAAGACTTACTACGTAAAAGTACGTTCGTACAAGACGATCGACGGCAAGAAGTATTACGGAGCTTACAGCAAGGTCAAGAAGATAAAAACTAAATAAAACAAATTCCTTGCAATTACATGCACAAAAAGAAACGGGCTTCGCCGAAAGGCGGGTCCGTTTCTTTTTATGTGGTCGTTTTCCGTTTTATGACATTTTAGATGCTGTCAAGAGCTGTTTGTTACATAATGAAATCCGCCTGTTACATCGTTTCAATGTAACAATTTTCTCCTGCTAAAAAAACATGAAAAGTATTGACAAAAGTGAGTGGGGGGGGGGTAGTATAAATGTACAAATAGGGGACATGCAAGGGTGAAATACAATCAATGATGCTATTAGGACCATGATAGCTAGTTGTAAAACGTAGTTTAATGGAGCAGGCCCTCCATCCGGGAGCTCGTATCAAATGAAAGTTTACACACTGTCATGATTGATAGTGTGTTTTTTGTACTCATTTTTAGCAGGTTCGCCTATTACGTATTTTATTTTGTACTATTTTTTAAGGAGGAAAACATGGAAGCAAGGAAAAAGAAATCCAGCAGGCTTCTGGCGTGGGTCGTCGTGATCGCGGTTGCGTTCACAATGACGCTCCCAAGCTCGTTCGTCTGGGCAGCAGAAACCGGCGCGACACAGGAAAAAGTCGTGACGGAAGACCAGACGCCGACAGAAGCGCCTGCGGTAGAAGAAAGCAGTAACAAGGACCCGACTGAGGCCGCGAAGGCACAGACGACTAAGAAAGCGGCCAAGGCTGCGGCAACTGATGAGGTTGTAGATACAACAAAGCCGCATGTGAATCAGGATGGCAGTAAGACTCACAATGCCGGAACGGTATTTTTTGCAGAGGGTTATCCTGTTACAATTACAGAGGCAAAAGATTTAGAAGATGGCAAAGTCGGATTTACCGCATCGTGGAAAGAGGGGGAGGAAGAAAAATCCCTGACTGTATCTAGAGATGCTGCCACAGAAAAGCAACCGGTTGCGGCAGCCAACATGATTACCGTAGTCGGCGGTACGGAAGGATTAAATGATAAGACAGATTTAGATACCACAAAGATTACGGTAAAGAGCGGAGTCGTGGACTATGTAGTTGGTGGTAACTTTAATGCAGGGAAGGTTAAGACAGCAGATATTACTGTAGAAGGCGGAACGATCGGTATTGTCCACGGAGCAACTAGAGACCTTCCAAACAATACTTATGCTAACCGCAAGGAGAAGGCTTCTATTGACACGGTAAACATGACCATCAGCGGCGGAGATATGGAAGCAGTAATCGGTGGTACGTTTGGCTATACTTATGTAAAAGATGTTAACGTAACTATCAGCGGAGGAACAATCGCAGCAACGACTTCCCCGATGCAGGCTGGCATTTTACTAGGCGGTACCAATGGCGAAGTGGAGAATGCCACCCTCAATTTCAGCGGTGGCAAAACGAAAGATATAGCACTTGGTCAGAGAGTAATGATTACAGGGAAGACCACTCTGAATCTTACCGGAGGAAATGCAGGCAATATTTACGCAGGGTCCTATTATGACGATGGAGACAATGCAGCAGGTACAGAAAATTGGGGAACATGGGGAGTTGGCAGTGTAAACTATGGACAGGCGGCTGCTATTGATATGACCCTCGGAGGAAATCTGACATATAATGATGTTTATGCAGGATTCCAATTTGTAGATAAAGACGCATTTGCTGAAAAATACAAAACATCAATAAGCGATATCAGCGGTTCAGAGAAAGCACCCATAAATATTTCCGTAAAGAAAGCTGGCGAAGCGAAACGCGGCACAGCGGAACAGCATACTGTCAGCATGCTGGAAAAAGTATTCCCGAGCGAGACACTGACAATTGAAACATCTCTTGCGGAGGGAAAAGTACTTGACTTACAAGAAGGCTGTACCGTTGTTGTAAAAGACGGAGTAAAAGATATTAAAGCAAAAACAGGCGCAGCTGATGTAACTTTGCAAGCAAGCAATACCTACACTGTTAAGGACGGCAAATTAGCCTCAATAGTAGCTAAGATTGGAAATGAAGGATACCTTACATTGCAGGATGCAATAGAAGCCGCAAGGGCTGGGGATACTGTTAAACTAAACAAAGATATCTCAGTCGATATGGGCAAAGACAAGACTGCGCCTGCAATTCTGATCGACAAAAGCATAACATTGGACGGCAACGGAAAAACAATTACAGCGAAAAAATCAGACGGCGCTGAGGACGGCATGGGGCATGTGATCGGCGTCCAGAACGGTGCAAAGGCTGCAATTAAGAACCTGACAGTAGATGGAAATAACAAAGCAGCAAGGCATGGAATTCAGACATACGGTGATGGTAGCGAAGCGAATCTTACGTCTATAACAGTAAAGAACTGCTTTGGTTACGGTGTAGTTGCGAACGGCTCATCCATTACGGCCACTAGGCTGACCACAAACGACAATGGCTGGGGTGGCGTAAACGTAACAAAGGGAGCTAATGTGACTACCGAACCAAGATTTGAGTTTAACAGCGGAAACTTAAACGAAGCAAATCCGATTCAGGCAGACAATGTTGACAAATCCGAGGTAAGCAAAGATTATGTGAACTTCGGAAAGAACGCAGGCGACTGGTACTCTGTTAATACAAAAACGGATGAAAATGCGCCAGCTATTCAGTGGAAACAGGGAATTGCCCCTGCCGAAGGTGAAGCAAAAGTTGGAACATTGGTATATGCAACACTGAAGGAAGCCCTTGAGGCAGCTACAGATGGTGAAACCGTTACATTAACAAAAGATATTACCGTCGATATGGGTCAAGATGCGAACGCAGCCGCTATTGCAATCACTAAGAACATTACTTTAGTGGGTAATAATCATACGATTACTGCAAAGCAGACCGATGCTACTAAGGCAGCAAAAGATGGTCTGGGACATGTAATCGGTGTTCAGAATGGCGCAGTTGTCACCATTGAAAATCTGACGGTTAATGGAAATCAGGCAGCAAAACATGGTATTCAGACATATGGTGAGAATAGCTATGCTGAATTAAATAATGTGACAGTGAAAGACTGTAAAGGCTACGGCGCAGTTGCAAATGGTTCGACAATAATTGCAAATGATCTCTATGCCAGCGGCAACGGTTGGGGAGGCGTTAACGTTTCCAAGGGTTCTGGCGTAGAAACAGATCCTTCCTTTACACTTTATGGAGGAGAGTTGCAGAAAGAAAACCCAATCCAGGCTGATAATGTAGACGGTAGTAAGGTAGAGGAAGCGTGGGTAGATTATCTTGCAGGTGACTGGTATAAAGTAGTATCAGAAGAGGGAAAGGTTATCAATTGGAAACAAGGAATCGAAATTGATAGTGTTGCTCTCAATGCTGAGAAATCCACGTTAACTGTAGGAGATAAAGAACAGCTGATTGCTAAAGTAATTCCGGAGGATGCCTATAACAGAGAAGTAAAGTGGGCGTCTTCTGACGAAAAAAAAGCTACGGTTAACGAACAAGGCATCGTTACCGCAGTAAGCGCAACGGGGGATACCCCTGTAACCATTACCGCAACAGCGGCGAATGGAGAAAAGGCCGAATGCGAGGTAACTATTAAAGCGGCAACTGCAGAAGGCTCAGCTACAATTACAATACAGCCATCACTTGATGAATACGATGACTTTAATACAGCTGCTGTATCTACAGCAATCGAAAATGCGAAAACGGAGAATATAAAAGACGTTGTCATCGTGATGCCGACTGAGATAGAAACCGTTCCAGAAGACGTTTTCGAAATTGCAAAGAAAAATACTGTGGGAAAACTGGTAATCAAGGCGGAAGCTGCTAATCGCAAAGTTGGAGATGTAGATGTAAAGACTTGCGACGCAACTTTTGAATTTGATACAAAAGACATCAATAAGCTGGTAAGTGTTAATACTGATATTGTTCTGGAAAACATGAACGATGTACCAAGCAGCTTACCGGAAGATTCAGCAGTAGAAAAAATCCGCTTAGAACATGAAGGCGATTTCCCTGCACCAGCCACAATTACACTTTCGCTGACAAACCAGAAAGTGCAGGAAGGCCAAAAAGGATACCTCTATTATGAGAATGGAGATGAACTGACATTAATTGATCACGGCATTGTGGAAGTAAAAGCCAATAAGGAAGTGGCTATTACATTGACGCATGCATCTGAATATGTATTCAGTACAAAACAGATGGAGCCTGCAATAGCTGCGGATTCGGTGGAAAATTCAATCAAAAACATTGGAAAAGTTGTGTATTCTGCCAAAACCGGTAAAGCAATAAAAACAGCAAGAAGCGCATACAATGGATTCAAAGAGCAGTACGCTGGAAATAATGAATCCATGATTAGAAATATCAGCACTCTGAATGAGGCTGAGAAAGCATATCAGATCCTCGACGATCAGGTGCAAGCGGTTAAAGCAGCTATGGCAAAATTTGATAATTTCGAAGATAGCGTACTGACTTATGATCAGCAGAAACAGATCGCTCAGATTGAAGCGGATTTTGCCAAACTGGATAAAAATCAAAAAGCAGTCATGGAAGAGGAAGACTATGGCCAGGGCTATGTAGACTATTTGGTGGAATTGAGCAAGGCTTCACAGAACCGTGAGGCAGTTTCACAGGCCAACAGAGTCAGCAAACTGGCTGACCAGCTCCCGGCTACAGCGACCTATTCAGCAGCAGACAAGAGCAAGATCGACGCGGCCAGAAACATGTACAACAGCGTAGTTGCCGAAACACCGGCTACGAAAGCTTTACTGACTGCGGATTTGGCTAAGATCCAGAAAGCCGAGACTGAGTACAGGAACGCCAAGAGAACCGCGTACAACAACGTGAGAATCTCTCTGTCAACGACCCAGTACACCTACAACGGTGGCGCCAAGACACCGGCAGTCTACGGATTATCCGCTTTCGTAAACGGAAGAGACTACTCCGTAGCTTATAAGAATAACGTCAAGACCGGAAAAGCGACCGTGACGGTTACCGCGATCGGTGACTGCGCGGGACTCAGCGCTAAGACCGCGACCTTCAGGATCACCCCTGCCAAAGCTGCCATCAGCAAGCTGAAGAAAGGGAAGAAATCCTTCAAGGTAACGATCAAGAGCCAGAAGAGCGCGGGCGTGAGCGGCTACCAGATTTCTTACTCTTTGAAGAAGAATAAGAGTTTCAAGAGCACAACGACCACGAAGACAAGCAAGACCGTGAAAAAACTGAAAGCCAAGAAGAACTACTACGTAAAGGTACGTTCGTACAAGACGATCGATGGCAAGAAGTACTACGGCGCTTACAGCAAGGTCAAGAAGATAAAAACTAAATAAAACAAATTCCTTGCAATTACATGCACAAAAAGAAACGGACTTCGCCGAAAGGTGGGTCCGTTTCTTTTTGTGTGCAGAGATTTTCCATTTTATAACATTGTGCTTATTGTCAAGAGTTGTTTGTTACATAAAAAAGGCTGTTTGTTACACCATGTCAATGTAACAAATTTCCTGTTTTCAAAAAACTCACAAATCGTTGACAAAACTGGTGGGGGGGGGGTAGTATAAATATACGAATAGGGGACTTACGGGCTGTAGAGAAACAATAAAATCAGGCACAATAATGACAGCCAAAAAAGTGTGCGACAGATAAAAGAAAAAATTTTGAAACATTTTCCGAACCGGATTCTCAGAAATCGTTTTGATGATGATTGCTTTTTTATGAAGTAAGGACGCTGTCAGATAGATGGCGTTTTTTTGTTCGGGCAGTATTCGGTGCAGGAAGCAGGAGCTGAGCCTGCAATACAGATTTAGCGAAAAATGAAATGGAGAACAGTGAGATGAAAGTGAAAGAACGTAATTATGGAAATCCTTTCTTAACGGTACTGGTGATTGTTCTGCTTGCTTTTGCCTTCCAGAGCGCCAGCGTGTTTGCGGAAGATATTGATGCAAGCAAGTTGTCGCCGGACGGGAGCGTAACCAGCTTTTCGAACCCTGGCGGGTGGAAGTACGATGAGGCGGAACACGCCTATATGGCGGATTTCGCTTCCGAGGAGTACAAAACGTTAAAGGCAACGATCGATGGGTCGGCTGTCCTCTCGTTTGAATATAAAGTGGAAAACGACGATGGTTCTGCTATGTTGGTAGTTTCTGATGAGTATTACTATGACACAGAGGGCCAGTTTAAGAAAGTCGTTATGTCAATCCCTGAGGGTCAAACAGAAATGGGATGGATGGCAGCGTATATTGGAGGCGGGACGGGAAAAGTCTACTTGAAAAACTTCTCATTGATCACCGGCCTCGCAGACATCACAGTCAGTAACGGAAAGACTTCCAACAAATACAGCTTTGAAGATATCAATGAAGAATATTTCCCCTCAAAGGGCAATGTTACATATACCGTGGAGACGAAACTGACGGATAAGCTGAGCGGCCTTAAGCTCTCCGCGAAGCTGGACGGCGATACAGTAAGCGCAGGGACAGAGGGAAAAATTGAGATTCCTATGACCGAAACCAGCACAGAACGCAAGCTGGAATTATCCATTGACAATAACGGTAAAACTTATACAAAAACAGTAACCATCACCCCGGCGCAGACCGAAAACGCAGGGGTTACAATCGAAGGCGACCCTCAGAAGGGGACGGTAACGGCCATATGCGACCAGGCACCTCTGAAAACAGATGGAACCGTCAACGAAATTACCAGAAAAAGCAGCGTGACAGTTAAAGCGACTCCCAATTCGGGTGTAGATTTTCTGGGATGGGTCGATGGGGAAGGCCGTTTCCTGTCAACCGACAAGGAGTATTCCTTTACCGTTGAAAAGAATATAAAGTTAAAAGCTGTTTTTAGCAAGAACGACTATGCGGCAAGAATTAACGGTGAATTCTATGCCTCGTTGAAGACAGCCCTTGATTCTGCCAAGGCGGGAGACACGGTTATTCTCACAGGAGATACGGCTCTGACGGAAAATACCGTTGTTCCAAAAGACGTATTCCTCTTACTGCCAACCGACGCAACGGATACGAAGGGGTATGCGGCTAGTGGTTACTGCCCGGACGGTACAAGTCTCGATTCGTCCACCGGTTTGGGAAAGAAGGCAACCCTGTATCATACCCTGACCATTGGTGAGAATGTTTCTCTGGACATCAATGGCAGCGTTCTTGTCAACGCAGTAGTAGGCCGCCCGCAAGGTGGGCATAATGATCAGGATATAACCGGCGGGTACTCCCAGATTAATCTACAGGGATCTATCAATGTTGAGGACGGTGGAATACTGGATGTATGCGGTTATGTAAAAGGAAAAGGAAAAATTCACGGAAAAGCCGGTAGCGAAATAAGGGATTTATTTGTTATAAGGCATTGGCGGGGAGGATCTCAGGCTCTTAAGATGTATTTGGCAAACGTTTTCCCGTTCACAGAATACGACTGCCACAACATTCAGGCTCCAACCAGAATCGATTATGGCGCTTCCCTTTTGGGGACTGTCAAAATGTACGCAAGCAGTACGTATAACTATACCCGTTTTCCTCAGATTGACGGCAACAATGGGATGTACCGCCTGAAAGATACAAGCAGCTACGCAATGAAAACTTATGAAAATGGAATAGAAAACATTAGCCTATACGGTGGCGGTACGTTTTCAAATTCCACATTGGATATCACTGGCTTGACGCTTTCTACCAAAAGCTATCTGTATCCAATCGACGGAGACTATCAATATGAATTAAACGATGGCGAATATATTTTTGACAATGATTATAAATTCATGCCGGGATCAAAAGTTACCGTTAGAGCTGACGCGAAGCTTACCATCCCGGAAAAGAAAAAAGTTGTCTTTTATGATAGCTTTGAGGATCCTACAAATATTTCTGGTACCCAGTATCCTCAGGACCGTACTCCGGCACAGCTGGTTCTTAACGGAACCCTCGATCTAAAGGGAACCCTGGCAGGACAGGTTCTCTGCGGCAAGGAATCTTTCGTCAGCAGAGAATGCAATGCCGGACTGACCCTGACGACAAAAGAAGCCAGTGGAGATCAAAAGGGAACGAAAACATATACCTTTAATTTGACATGGCTCGATGCGGGTGGGAAGCCGATGGAAGCTCCTGCGGCAAAACCTCATATTGGTGATTGGACATCGGATGCCCAGAATCATACCAGGGCCTGTCCGAAATGCGGAACCATTGAAACAGAAGCGCATCAATACGATTCGTGGAGCAGCACCGGCGATACACAGCACAAGCACGCTTGTACCGTTTGCGGATACGAAGAAACAGCGGATCATCAATGGGGAAAAGCAGTAGAAAACGCAGAGGAAACGGAACTGGTTTATACCTGTGAGGATTGCGGTGCGCAGAAGATTGAAAAACTGGTGACGGGTATCAGCCTGAACAAAAAAGTGGTTGAAATCGCAAAGGGCAACAAAGAGCTGCTGATCGCCAAGCTCGAACCGGAAGACGCGGCGGATAAGACAATAACTTGGTCGTCTTCCAATGAAGATGTGGCCACGGTTGATGAAAACGGCCTGGTAACGGCGAAAGATGCGGGAAACACAATGATAACCGCTAAGAGTAACAGCAAAGAACGGTTGGCAACCTGCGCAGTATCCGTAATGGAAGAACCGGGAGAATCGATTCCGGGAGCAGGGGAAAGCCCAACTGTAACCGTTCAGCCGCAGACCAATGAAGCGGGGACGCTGGATGCCGAACCGGTTATTCAGCTCATAGAGAAATCGGGAACGGACGAAACGGTTGTCATTTTGCTGGAACAAGAAGCCAGGGAAGAATTGCCGAGTGTCCCTGCGGAAGTCTTTGAAAAGGCGGCGGCAACAGAAGGCGCACCGATTGTCATACAGACGGTCACAAAAGAGGATGATAAAATTGCTGCTACCTTTGTCTTTGAACGTTCTGAAATAACCAAGCCGGACATTCCGGTAAAGACAGACATTTCCAAGACTCCAAAGACAAATGAGAAGGCATTGCTTGATGCATGCCTGCCGGATAAAGCGGCAAAGAAAACGTTGAATTTAAGCCACAGTGGTGATTTCCCGGGACCGGTGATGATTACCCTGGATGTCAGCGACACCTTTAAGGCGGGAAATATCGTTCATTTGTATTATCTCAATACGGAAAAGAATAACCTGACCCTTACAGCCGAGACGTTAACCGTTGACCCTAAAGGTCAGATTACCGTGAAATTGGCCCATGCTTCCAGCTATGTCGTGACAGACACGATATACAAAGGCAAGAACATAACGGGAATTACCCTGGATAAAAGCAAAGTCACCCTGGAAGCGGGGAAAAAGACACAGCTCCATGCGTCAGTACAGCCGGAGGACGCCGCCGATAAGACGGTCACTTGGAGTTCCTCCAAAGAAAAGGTTGCCAAAGTCAGTCAGAGCGGAGAAGTGACGGCCCTTACCCCGGGCAGCGCGGAAATCTACGGCAAAACCGCTGACGGAAGAACTGCCGTATGCAAAGTTGAAGTAAGACTGGCACAGACAGCAGGCTTGAAGGCAGTTTCGAAAGAATACGACAAAACCAGGCTGACCTGGAAGAAAACAGCGGGAGCAAAAGGCTACAAGATTTATCGAGCCGCTTCCAAAAACGGGAAATACAAGAAAATCAAAACAACCAAAGCAACCAATTACACAGACAAAAAACTGAAGACAGGAAAAACGTACTATTACAAAGTAAGGGCCTATGCCGACGCAAATGGAAAAACCACCCATGGCGCCTACACATCGGTCAAGAAAGTAAAAGTAATCCCGGCAGCGCCGAAGGGCGTCAAAGCGAAAGCGGGAAAGAACAGAAGCGTTAAGTTCACCTGGAACAAGGTGCAGGGGGCCAGCGGATACGAAATCTACAGATCCAAGGCCGATACGAAGCATTTCAAAAAGATCCGCACAGCCGGAAAAGCTTCAAAGAGCTATAAGAGCCAAAACCTGAGCAAGAAAACGAAGTATTACTACAAGGTGCGGGCTTACAGAAAAGTAGCCGGTAAGAAAGTATATAGCAAATATTCCAAGACCACAGCTGTGTTTGTAAAATGATGGCGAATCGCCGTCTTACAAAATATAACTTATCTCATTAACAATTTTAAAGAAGGAGTTTGTTATGAAGAAACAAGGCAAAACGAAAAAACTTTTGGCCTTCCTCCTGTCGCTGACGGTATTGTTTACCATGTCAGCGCCGGCGGTATGGGCCGAAACGTCAGATGACCCTACTGTTACGGGGACAGTTGACAAGGTAAATCTCTCCATTCAGTCGGGCAATGCGAGGGTATCCGCCGTTGTACGGGATGACTATTCCGCGTACTTGCAGATCACGAAGAATGCGACAGTAGACGCCGCCAATGCCACAATTAAGCTTACAATGAAAAATATCGAGAGCTTAGGTATGGGGAATATGGAAAAATCCCACGAAATATCCATTAATACAGGCGTGACTGGTCATGACAGTGTGCCCCTAGAAGGATTTATCGAACCGATTACAAATTTTAAAGATGCGAAAATATCGGGCAAGATTGATGGAAAAGAGTATTCCTATAAAATAGAGAATAAAACACAGCCGGACGACAGTGATTATTTAATCAAGGCAAGTACCAATACTGAGCAGACGAGAGCTGCATGGCAGTCTCTGGCTTCCCATGTGACAACAACTACTTATGCTGAGGACGACAGCTACATGATGATCCCGGCAAAGGCTTACATGCAGATTGGAAAAGAAAGACTGAGCTTTACTGATCCTGACGGTACACCATTGAAACTGGATGATACCAGTAATCTGGATCAAATGCAGAAGGATATCCGCAATCTTGTTGAACTGGATACAAATGCTCCAGCATTTAGTGATAGCAGACAGGCAGAGGCATATATTCCGGCGGGAACAATTCTGCGTGTTGGCGCAACGGAAGCAAGGCTCATGCAGGGTGCTACAATTGATCTGAGCGGACTGAATACAGAGACTTTAGCAGATGATACGCTCAGCGGTCTGCGCGATGCGGGAAATAATAGTGATATGATCAAAGCGCTGATCACCTTTGTCATGAACCCAATCAGCGCCGCAAGTGGACAGCAGGATATCAAATGTAACATCAGCTTTGACAAGGTAGATGTAGAAAAAACTGACGAAACAACAACGGTAAACGTAGATAAACCCGATCCAATGGAGTCTACAACCGTAGATACGATCAAGAACATCCTTGCCACAGCGGGAGCAGAAGAGACCGTAGAGGTTGTCGTTCCTCAGACCAAAGACGGCGAGGCTCCGGAAATTGATAAAGCGATTTTTGCCGCAGCAAAGGATTCCCAGGCAAAGACGCTGGTTATCAAGACAAAAGATGAAGAAAATGCGATTACCGCAACCTTCGTATTCAACACAGAAGAAATAGCGAATGACATCGCTGTTAATCCGGGAATCAAAGCCAGTGTAAAAGATGACTCACAGAAGCTGGCCGACGCAGCGCTGCCGGCAGGCACCAAGACAATGGGCATTACCCTGGCGCACAACGGAGATTTTCCGGCACCGGCCAATATCACATTGTCTGTTGACAAGAACAAGTTTAAGGCTGGAGATACCGTTTATCTGTATTACATCAATCCAAACACAAAGAAACTGGAACAGATCGGAGATAAGCCTCTGACCGTAAGCGACGAATATACAGTTACTTTCACTTTGGCTCACGCTTCCGAATATGTGATTACCAGCGCGGCTGTAAAGAACGCGGTGGATGTTTCCGGAATCACGCTCAACACAACGAAAACAAGTGTAAAGACAGGCAAAACCGTTGCTCTGAAAGCTACCATAACGCCTGCTGACGCGACAAACAAGACTGTAACCTGGACATCCTCCAACACGAAGGTAGCCACAGTAGACGCTAACGGCGTTGTAACCGGAAGAGCAGTTGGTTCTGCTACCATTACCGCCAAGACAGCCAATGGAAAGACCGCAGCCTGTGCAGTTTCCGTAAGCCTGTCCGCGCCGGAAAACGTAAAGGCAGCTTCCGCAAGTAATACCAGTGTTAAAGTTTCCTGGCAGAAGGCTGTAGGCGCACAGAAATATCAGGTATATCGTGCCACTTCCAAGAAGGGTAAGTTTAAGAAAGTCGCCACTACCTCCGGTGCCAGCTACACCAATAAAAAACTGACTACCGGCAAGACTTATTACTACAAAGTAAAAGCGATCGCAGGTTCATCGACCAGCGCGTACACAAAGGTTGTAAGCGCGAAACCGGTTCCGAAAGCTCCTACTAAGGTGAAGGCTAAGAAGGCCAGCAAGACCAGCATCAAGGTTTCCTGGAAGAAAGTCAGCAAGGCAAACGGATACAAAGTATACCGCGCCACTTCCCAGAAGGGTAAGTACAAGGCTGTAAAGACGATCACCAAAGGATCAACGACAAAATACACGAACAAAAAGCTGAAGAAAAACAAGACCTATTACTACAAAGTAAGAGCTTATCAGAAGGTAAAAGGTAAGAAGGTTTATGGAACCTATTCAAAGGTTGTAAAGGCAAGAACAAAATAAATGCCCGTTTGTTACATAATAAAACCTATTTATTACATGGTTGCGATGTAACAAAATAAAGGGCTGAAAAAACGGCTGAAACCCTTGACTTTACTGGAATTCAGCGTTAGTATAATAGTACAAACAAACTTTGAAATAAGAAATTCCTTACAATAATTACATGCACCAATAGGGCGGGCTTTGCGAATGCAAAGCTCGTTCTATTTTGTTTTAGGTGTTTTTCTTGTAGTCCCGGCGCAACAAAAAAGAGGAAAACGCTTGTGTAAACAAACTCATTCGCTTCCCTCTTTCAATCCGATCATCTATCCCATATGTTTCTGCCTGCCGTCTGCTGGAGAGCGGCAAGACCGGTTAATGGGCGGCGTAGGTATCGTAATATTTTTGTGCCTCCGCCGCATTTAACTGAAAATGCTTCCTTAGCTTCTTAACAACCTTTTGTTCAGAGAAACCTTCCTCGCAGAAGGCTGAAATAAATCCGGCAATGTCCTGTTCCCGGGCTTCTCCCCAAGTCTCCTTCCGGGCTTGTTCCCAGGCCTCTTCCCAAGCCTCTTTGCGTGCCAGTTCCCGTGCCTCTTCCACTTGGATTCGAATTATATCCTCATAAGTGATCTCGTCAAACATCATATTATACACCTCCTTACCGTGCCGCTGTAAAAACTTCCGCAGGATATTTTCCTTCATACACTCCCGAATCGCTTCTTTTACTGCTATGTCCCGATTTTTTCCATCTCGTTGTTTTGCGTGGATTCGCCCGATAAACTGGCTGTACTCCTTCAACGGCGGGCATCGATCCAGAATCGGATGCTCCTTTTCAATGTTGATATTGATGGCCAGCACTTCCAGTTCCACTGGAGTCTCTCCCTGGGCTGCCCGGAACGCATCGGAGAGCCGATACCGCTTTTCCCGAGGAAAATCTTCTTTTCCGTTGTACAAAAGATACAGCCGCGGAGTCGGAATTCGATACAAAGCCCGCTGGTATGCCTTACTGATGTCCAGAATCTGTTCATAGACTCTCGCCAGATACAGAAACATCCGTATCGGTGCGTTCCCGGTTATGCTGGATTGGTGCTCGATAATACTGAGATAGCACTCCTCCACGGAAAAAGAAAGGTCATTGCGCACGCACCTTGTTGAAAATAGCACCTTTCAGGGTGTTGATCCGAATATCCGATTTCTTTGTGTAATGCGTATCCTCCAGGGCGTTAAACAAACTCAGCAGATTTTCCTCATCATCAAAGAGCAGACGGAAGACACTGTCTTTAATGCTGCGATTTGAACTAAAAGTTTTAATACTTTCTCTTATTAGTTCTCCTTTTATTATAAAATTTTCTTCCTCTGAATGCAAGAAATATTGCGCAAAATGATCCATATCCCGATACTCCTTTTTATTTACCATTTTTATCCATTGTATAGCCCAATCAACAATATGTCAATAATTTCCAATGCAAAATTATGGGAGGCGGAGGATTATCTGCGGGCGCTATTCATCTGCAGAGGATTCTTTCATTTCCGTACCAGCCGGTTGTTGAAATTTTAGCAATACCTATTATAATAAAGTATAAGATACGCATCGTTCTGTGCCTTGCGGCAACACCGGCTCAACTGGTCAGGATCGTGTAACTTACGAACTGTCTGACAGGAAGATGGTCTGGCGCTTTTTGCTTTGAATTTTGGCAGGAGCGGATAAAATATGCAGGTTTGCGGGGTTTATGGATTTATTTTTGGGAAAGTTCCACTTGAGATTGACCACCAAGGACAAGAAACGTTGAAAAAAGGTCCGATTCCACCTATTTTTTTGGATAAAAGATCCGGAAATAATTTAGCGCGTTACAATGCGAAATCGGATAGACGTTTCTTCTTAGCCGAATGCAGTCCGAATGTAGTCCGAACGCAGCAGAGAGCGAAGAATGTTTTGGAATTTGCGACCAAATCTCAATTTTACCAGCAAATTCTGCGACCATTGCCCCTCAAAGAAGCACCATGGTCGCAGATTAAATTCGAAAAGGGCCGATTTGACGGCAGGCCCATAATCTGCCGCAATATGCGGTAACTTTTCGAAAAAATCCTGCAAAGTTACGCAAGGTTGTGGGATTGCGGGTGCTAGAAATTGTAAAAAATGACAATTTGTGCTGCCAATCTTTCTGAAGGCTGCAGGCTCGTTGAAAAGTGCGTAACTTTTCGAAAAAATTTGGATTAGTTACCGAAGGTGCTTGTTCCTGGCAGCAAGCGCAGGGAGCTGCGCCGTCAGCCATTTTGGAGGTCGCAGGCTCGTTGAAACATGAGGGGCACGAAAAAATGCCAAAAAGGCAAATCACTATTTTTATCAACACGCAGCGAAAAGTCAAGTCCTTGTTGAGCTTTTTTCAAGGCTACAGAGCATATGAACGCGGAAATTCGAGCAATATGCAGCGTTGAACAGAAACAGAGGCCGTAAACTTTGAAAAAACTTCAACAACAAAGCCGAAACGAACCCGTTGTTGAGGAACTAAGCGCATTATGATGTTCATCAGTTGAAACGAAATTTGTCAATATAAAGGAGAGGCCAATGGAACGATTTTTTCGGGCAATACTAAGTCATAAAAAGACCGTGGTGCTGATTTTTGCCGCGTGCGCTGTCCTGGGCGCGATTCTTTCCACAGGAGTAAAGGTGAATTATACCTTTGCCGACTATCTGCCGGAAGATACGCCCTCGACGATTGCCTTAAAGACGATGAACGAGGAATTTGGCAGCGGCGCGCCCAACGCCAGGCTGACTGTGCAGGACGTTTCAATTCCCGAAGCTCTGGCTTTGAAGAAAAAAATCGCGGAGATCGAAGGAGTCAGAGACATTGCCTGGCTCGACGACGCAGCGGATATCAACGGACCTTTGGAGTTGATCGAACAGAAGACACTGGACGAATACTATAAAGGAAGGAAGGCCTGCTTTACCCTGACCATTGCCTCCGATAAGATTTTGGAAACCTATAATCAGGTCCGCGAGGCAGCAGGCGAGGACGCGGCAATGGCCGGGGCGGCGGTCAATACGGCGGTAGCCACGGCGACGACAGGGATTGAAGTGGGAAAGATCATGATGCTGGTCATACCGCTGTGCTTTATCATTCTCTTGCTGACAACCACCTCCTGGTTTGAGCCGGTGCTGTTTATGGTGACCATTGGCATTGCGATCCTGATTAACCTGGGGACTAACCTGTTCTTTGGGGAAATCTCCTTTGTCACAAAAGCGGCGTGCAGTATCCTGCAGCTGGCGGTTTCCATGGACTATTCCATTTTCCTGCTGCACAGGTTCTCCGGTTACCGGGCGGAAGGCATGCCGGTTCAGGATGCCATGATAAAAGCCATACGCAAATCCTTTTTTACCATAGCGGCCAGCGGCCTGACCACGGTCATCGGTTTCGCGGCTCTGATCCTTATGGAATTCCGTATCGGACCGGATATGGGAACCGTCATGGCAAAAGCCATCGCCCTTTCCATGATCAGCGTTCTGGTCCTGCTTCCGGTGCTGGCGCTCATGAGCTACAGACTGATCGACAAGACGCAGCACAGGCCACTGATGCCAAAGTTTCAGGGATTCGCAAAATTTGTCAATAAGATACGGGTTCCGGCGCTGATCCTGTTTCTGCTGATAATGATACCGGCCTTTCTGGCCCAGAGCAGCAATGATTTTCGCTACGGCGCCGGCGAGATATTCCGGCAGGGAACGGAAACGTACGCGGAACGGGTTCAAGTGGAAAAGGATTTCGGCAGGGCCAATCAGCTGGTTATAATGGTGCCCAAAGGGGATACGGCAAAGGAAAAAGAGCTGAGCAACGATATTCACCAAATACCGCAGGTTACGGGCGTTCTCTCCTTCGTGGATGCCGCAGGACCGCAGGTGCCGCCCGCCTATCTGGATGAGAACACCCGCAGTAAATTGATCTCCGACCATTACAGCCGAATGGTCGTGACCGTCAGCACCAATCAGGAAAGCCGGGACGCTTTTACAGTCGTAGAAAAGCTGCGGCAGCTGGGCAAAAAGTATTACGGGAGCAAGTATCTTTTGGCAGGGGAAAGCGCCACCACCTACGATATGCGGGACGTGACAACCAGAGATATGGAGCGGGTCAACTTCATCGCCATTGGAGCGATTTTCCTGATTCTGCTGCTGACCATGCGCTCTGTCATCATCCCGGTGATTCTAGTATTGGTGATCGAGACGTCCATATGGATCAATTTGTCGGTTCCCTATTTTTCCGGTGAGCAGCTGCAGTACATCGCCTACCTGATTATCAGCGCCATTCAGCTGGGCGCCACGGTGGATTACGCTATTCTGATGGCCAGCAGATATATTGAGGAGCGTCAGCTGTATCCCAGGAAGCAAGCGGTCCTTCAGGCCGTGCAAAATACGGCTCTGTCCATTCTCACCTCCGCTTCCATCCTGACTTTAGGAGGGGGAATGCTGGGAGCCATCTCCACCAACGGCGTGTTGATCGAACTGGGCACTCTGGTAGCCCGCGGGGCCGTATTATCCGCAGCGCTGGTTCTGCTGGTTCTACCGGCGGTCCTGTATCTTTCGGATAATCTTATAAGCAGGCTGACTCTAAAAACGGATTTCGCGCAAGGGGGTAAAAAACATGCGTAAAAAATATGAAATTGATAAAAAAATAAAACGGTTTACAGCTGCGGCTTTGCTGTTTTCTCTGATGGCCCTGAGCGCGGTTCCGGCTTTTGCGGACCAAACGCCCAGCCAGAAGGATGAGGTTGTCTATGCGGATCTGGGCGCGGCAGGACAGCCTGAGCGCATCTACGTGGTTAACATTTTCGAAAATCAAAAATCCATTCTTGACTACGGAAACTATGAAAGCGTCCGCAACATGACCTCCGCGGATAAAATCCGTGAAAACGGCGATAAAGTCCTCATAGAGACCGATCAGGACATGCTTTACTACCAGGGGAATTTAAAGGAAGGAGAACTGCCGTGGAGCATAGGGCTGACCTACTGGCTGGACGGCAGGGAGACGGTTCCGCAGGATCTTGCCGGAAGCTCCGGGCAGTTGAAGCTGCAAATTACAGTTACTAAAAATCCCAAAGCAAAGAAAGATTTTTTCGACAATTACGCACTGCAGATCACAGCCGCCTTCGATACGGAAAAGTGCGGGAATATCCGCTGTGAAGGCGCGACAGAGGCCAATGCGGGCCGCAACAGACAGCTGACCTGGACGCTGCTTCCGGGAACGGAAAAGACACTCGAAGTTCAGGCCGCAGTGAAGAATTTTGAGATGGAAAGTCTGTCCTTTAACGGCGTCCGGCTGAATATGGACGCGGATGTTGACAGCGGGAAGCTGACCGACAAGTTTGAGCAGCTGTCAACAGCGGTCAGCGCCATCGACCGGGGAGCAAAGGGAGTCGCAAAGGGCACGGAGCAGGCGGACAGCGGAGCAAAAAAACTGAAAAAGGGAACCGGAGAACTGGACAAAAGCGTAGAGCAGCTTTCCAGGCAGACAAAACAGGTGGGGAAGCTGGGTACGGCTTCCTCTGAAATCAAAGGCGCCGTTGAAACGCTGGATCAGGGTATGGAAAAGGTTAAAGAGGGAATCAGCTATGACGCGTATAAGCAAGCCATGGCGCAGAACGGCCTGAATATTGATGAGCTGAAAAATCAAAACACACAGATGATGACCTTACTGGACCAGCTGAAGGCCCTGGCGGAGCAGCTGCCAGAACCGACGAAAACCCAGCTCCTTTCACAGATCAGCCAGGCAAAGAAATTGACCCAGGGAAATATCGCAGCCGCAGAAGGAACGGAACAATACCTCAACAAAGCAGCGGAAGGACTCTCGGAAACAGAGAAGGGGGCGGCGGCTTTAGCGGAAAAATACGGCGAATTTGACCGGAATATACAAAAGACCGTAAAGCAGCTGCAGGGACTGGACCTGTCTCAGATCAGCAAGCTCACCAAAGGCGCGGAAGATCTTGCCAAAGGAACAGGGAAAATGAAAAAAGGCAGCAGTGCTCTGGCCCAGGGAACAGATCAGCTAAGCAGCAAAACCTCCGATATGGGTCGGCAGGCGCAGGAGCAGATCGACGAGATGCTGCAGGGAATATCGGGAACCGACGCCGATACAGTGTCCTTTGTTTCCGAAAAGAATACTGACGTCCGCAGCGTTCAATTTGTAATAAAAAATGATCCCATAGAGATTCCGGAAAAAGAGCCGCCCGCCGAATCCTCCTCAGAAAAACTGAGCTGGTGGCAAAAGCTGCTGGCGCTGTTTGGCATCAAATAGACGTTTTCAAATAAAATTTCTTTTTTCATTGATAAATTTGCGGTAAAAGGCAAATAATAGTTTAAGAAAAAAAGAGAGGAGTGAAGACGTTTTGAAAAAAGCAAGAATCATATTAGCGATGCTGCTGGCTGTATCTGTATTTTCCTTTGCAGGCTGCGGCGACAGCAATAAAAGCGACAGTGGCGTAAACGATGGCACAACAGTGGAGCAGACAACGGATAAAGCGTCCGATGCCGGCGAAGATCTGAAGAATGACGCCGAGGATCTGGGCGACGATGTGAAAGACGGTGCTAAAGACATGGTCGATGGCACAGACAACACAGATGATGCGCAGAAAAGTACAACCAAAGAAACTACCAAATAGGTGGTTTGCTGAACGGTGAGCCAGCGTTTTTTCAGAAGGACGCTGGCTTTCCTGTAAAGGAACGGCAAGGGATGATGGCTCCTGCTCGTTTTATGGTGCGTTAACCGCCGTGATGTGTTAGAATGTACATATGAGAAAAAAGATGAAAAGACCTGAAAGGATAGGCACATTGTCAAAGCACAGAAAAGGCTTTGGCTTTGTTATAACAGAAGATGAAAACCCGGATATCTATATTTCCGCCCGCAGTATGGGAGGAGCTATGAACGGGGACAAGGTGCTGGTGGAGGTAATTCCCAAGACCTCCGGCAGTTCCGGAGAAGGAATAATTGTCAAGGTGCTGGAACGCAATACCAAGGAGATCGTGGGCACCTTTGAGAAAAGCAAGCGCTATGGTTTTGTCGCACCCGATGACCGCAGGATGGGTGAAGATATTTTCGTAAGGAAAAAAGATTTTCACGGTGCGCAGAGGGGCGACAAGGTCGTAGTTCAGATAAGCAGGTACCCGGATAAAGAAAACAGTGCCGAAGGCAAAATCGTAGAGATCATAAGCCGCCGGGGTCAGGCGGGAGGCGATATCAAGGCTCTGATGAGGGCCTGCGGTCTCAGAGAGACCTTCCCCAGCCGCGTCAACGCGGAGGCAAAAGCTGTTAGCAAAGGCGGCGTGACGGACCGGGAACTGGCAGGACGAAGGGATCTGAGGCAAAAGACCATCATTACCATAGACGGAGCCGACTCAAAGGACTTCGATGACGCCATATCCGTTGAAATGCTTCCGGGAGGCAATTACCTTCTGGGCGTGCATATTGCCGACGTGACCCACTATGTCAAAGAAGACGGCTACCTGGATCAGGAAGCCCTGAAAAGAGGAAACAGCGTTTACCTGATCGACCAGGTGGTGCCCATGCTCCCCAAAAAACTTTCTAACGGCATATGCAGTCTGAATCCCGATGTGGACAGGCTGACTCTGTCCGTGGATATGGAAGTGACTCCCCAGGGAGAAGTGGTGGACCACGATATCTACGAAAGCGTGATTCATTCCAAGGCCAGAATGGTCTATTCAGAGGTGTCCGATATGCTAGAAAAAAACGATCTGGCGCTGATGAAAAAGCACAGGGCGGTCTTTGAGGACAT
Source organism: Anaerovorax odorimutans (assembly GCF_024459955.1). Lineage (GTDB taxonomy): Bacteria > Bacillota > Clostridia > Peptostreptococcales > Anaerovoracaceae > Hominibacterium > Hominibacterium odorimutans_A. Next base: position 248,751 of record NZ_JANFXK010000001.1, on the reverse strand, counting down.
CCTCATCATGGATAAGCTGGCCAAGATCCTCCGCAAAAAGCGGGAGGAGAGGGGCAGCCTGGACTTTGATTTCGATGAGGCATACATTACCCTGGATGCTTCGGGTATCCCTGTAAGCGTTGACATTGCTGAACGCAGGACAGCCAACAAGCTGGTGGAAGAGTTTATGCTTTTGGCAAACCAGACGGTAGCGGAGCATTTTTACTGGATGGAAGTGCCCTTTGTCTATCGTGTCCATGAGTCCCCCTCGCCGGAAAAAATGGAGGAATTCCGCACTTTCCTGAGAGGCTTCGGCATTCGGATGAAAGGCGATGTCGATTCGGTGCATCCGAAAACCCTCAACGGCATACTGGAAAAAGTGTCGGGAAAGAATTACGAAAACGTGGTCAATACGGTGATGCTCCGCTCCATGCAAAAGGCTTTTTACGGGACGGACTGCGGCGGCCATTTTGGGCTGGCGCTTAAATACTACTGCCATTTCACATCGCCGATCCGAAGATATCCGGATCTGATTATTCACCGGATTATCAAGGCCTGCCTCCACGGAGAGCTGGACAGCGGGACCGTGAAAAACTTCAAGAAAAAAACCCGCGAAGCGGCGGAAATCGCATCTGCCACCGAGCGCCAGGCCATTGACCTGGAACGGCAGGTTGAAAAAATGAAGAAAGCGGAATATATATCCTATCACATCGGTGAATCCTTTGACGGCATCATCAGCGGCGTGACCACATACGGGATCTATGTACAGCTGGAAAATACCATAGAAGGTATGATCAGGCTCGATTCGCTTAAGGATGATTACTATATTTACGAACCGGAAAAGTATCGGGTTGTAGGGGAACGAAGACACAAGATCTATATGCTGGGCGGAAAGGTCCGCATTACTGTGGATTCGGTCAGCATTGAGAACCGGGAGATCAATTTCGTAATTGAGGAATAGCAGGCGCCGCCGGACGAAGCACGGAACCTGCCGGGTGTATGAAAACCGGCAGGCACGTCCCCGGCCTTTATCCCTTGGGAGGCCTATAGATGCGCGGGAGGCGCAATCGCGCAGATTGAAGAAAGTGCGTCCCCTGCTTCGTCGATAAAGACGGTTTTTCTTGCGATATCGGCCATGGACAGCATTCCCACCAGCTTGCCGTTCTGCGTTACCGGCAGTCTGCGGACCTGATATTTGGACAGCAGCAGAGCCGCATGGTGGGTATTCATATCGGGAGTCGCGCAGACAATGTTTGTGGACATCACATCGCATGCTTTTAATTCGCTTTCCCTGGAGCTGGAGTTTTCCGGCTTTTTTTTCTGCCCGGAACGATCCCCTATTTCCCGGGCCATGGCCCGCAGAACGAGATCGCGGTCCGTTACCACGCCCAGAACCTCCCCCTTATCATTGCAGACCGGAATCAGGCCCACGTCCTCCTGCTTCATCTGTTTGGCGATCTGCCTGAGAGAAGCGTCCTCCTTCACGCAGCTTATCCCCGTGCTCATCAAATCCTTTACCAGCATAAAATTTTCCCCCTGCTTCTTGATTATTCAGCTCCTTTCATAAAAAAGAGCACCCTGTTGTTAGGGTGCCCATAAATTTCCTGTTCATGCGGTTTTAACGGTCTCTTCCCCAGAAGTTTCTTGTGAAGAGGATTACGATGGTAAAGAGCTCCAGCCTTCCTACGATCATCAAAAGGCTCAGATACAGCTTGAGCCCGCCTCCGAACATGGAGTAGTTCCCCAGAGCGCCCACCTGTCCGAAAGCCATTCCCGTATTGGAGAGCATGGCGGCGGAGGTGGTGATCGTTGTTTCCAAATCCAGATTCTGCAGAGAGAGAATCAGGCAGGAGAAGAGAAACAGTCCCATATACATAAGGATGAACACTGTGATGGCAGAAACCACCGGAGCAGGCACAGCCTTCCCGCGCAGCTTTACCGCCACGACGGAACGGGGGTGAATCCGTTTATAAAAGCCGCGCCCGATCAGTTTGAGCAGGACCACGATACGAATCACTTTGATGGAACCGCAGGTGGAAGCCGCGCAGCCGCCGATGAACATCAGGGTAAATAGGATCATCTGGCACAGCACCGGCCAGAGGGTGTAGTCGGCGCTGGAATATCCGGAGGTGGTAGCCACGCTGATAACCTGGAAGAACGAATCGCGCAGCGCCTTGCCGAAACTGGGGGCGTTTCCCAGAAAATACAGCCCCAGCGTGCAGAGCAGAACCGCTCCGATGAGAATCCGAAGAAAGGCCCGCAGCTCGATGTCCTTTAAGACATACTTCCATTGTCTTTTTATGGCATAGTGATAGAGCACAAAGTTGACGGAAGCCAGGATCGTAAATACGCTGATGACGATTTCCACATAAACGCTGTTGTAATAGGCGATCCCGTTGGGATGAGCCACAAGTCCTCCTGTGCTGATGCTGCCCATAGTGTTGATAAGTGCGTCAAAAGGTGACATAGAGGGACTGAGAGCCAGCATGACAAATTCAATTACCGTAAAGGAAAAGTACATCAGGTAGAGAATTTTTGCCGAATCGCTCATCCGCACCGCCATTTTCTCCAGAACAGGCCCCGGCGCCTCGGCTCTGGCAATCATCTGTCCGTTGATTCCCAGTGTGGGAAGGATGGAAATGACGAATACCAGGATACCCATTCCTCCCAGCCAGTGAGAAATGGCCTTCCACATGAGCAGGGAATTGGGCATGATTCCGGCGCCGATGGACGTGCAGCCGGTGGTGGTAAATCCGGCGGTGGATTCAAAAAATCCGTCGATAAAGCTATTGGTGTAATCCGAAAGATAGTAGGGCAGCGTGCCGAACAGAGAAGCGATGATCCAGCACAGAGCGACCACCAGATAGCCTTCTCTGGCACGGAACTTTGCTTTAACCGGCCGGATGAGCAGAACGGTCAGTCCTCCGGCGGCGATGGTAACGGCGGAAGAAATCAGCAGCGCCTTAAAGCTGGACGGCTCTTTATAGATATGAGCGCAGAAAAGAGCCGGGAGCATGGAAATCCCAACGATCAGGGTGATGACTCCTAAGATCTTCACGATTGCTTGATAATTCAATGATGTGTTAAATGACATGGTTCTTCTCCCTTGCGGTTAGTGGTCCTGATTCCAGAATTTCGGCGTCAGCAGAATAAAGAGCGTGAAAAGCTCGAGTCTGCCGGCCAGCATTAAAAAGGATAAAAGCACTTTCGCCGGGCCCGCGTAAATGCTGAAATTGGCCGTAGGCCCTACCAGCTCAAAGCCGGGACCGATATTGCCCAGGCAGGTAATCACAGAAGTAAAGCTGGTGACCAGATTGAAATTGTTTAATGAAATCAGGATCGTAGAGATGAATATGACCACGATATATAAAAACGCGTGGTTAGCGATAGCCGTGACCGTATCGGCCGGCACGGTGCTCCCGTTCAGTTTTACGTTGACTATGGCGCTGGGATGCAGCCGGGTGGCGATGCCCCGCCGAATCAGCTTCAGCAGGATCAGAACACGGATTACCTTTACGCCGCCTCCGGTGGACGATGAGCAGCCGCCGATGAACATCAGCAGCATCAGCAGCATCTTGCTGAAAGTGGGCCAGAGGTCAAAGTCCGTGGTGGCAAAGCCGGTTGTCGTCAGTATCGACGCGGTCTGGAAAGCGGAGTAACGCACAGCCTGTCCAATACTTTCATAATAATTGGAAAGGAGCAGATTCAGGCTGATTAAAGCCGTTACCGAAGCGGTAATGAACAGATAAAACCGGAATTCGGCGTCCTTGAACAGGGTACGGATACCTCTGCGCAAAGACATATAGTAAAGGTTGAAGTTGGCTCCCGAGAGAACCATAAAGACCGTAATGACAATATCCACATAGGCGCTGTTAAAGTGCGCCACACTGTCGCCGTAATTGGAATAACCGCCGGTCCCCACAGAGCCGAAGGTGTGAATCAGCGCATCGTAAAGGCTCAATCCGCCCAGGCAGAGCAGAACCGTTTCCACAACTGTGAAGATGATGTAAACGGCATAGAGAACCTTGGCGGTGTCGGACATTTTCGGCGTAATTTTATCTAAAGTGGGACCGGGAGCTTCCGATACGGCGATATTCTGGCCGTTGATTCCCAGGGAAGGCATCAGCGCGATGGCAAAGATCAGAATTCCCATGCCGCCGATCCAGTGGGTGAAGGAACGCCAGAAAAGAATGCTCTTGGGAAGCGCTTCCACATCGGAAAGGATCGATGCTCCGGTGGTGGAAAAGCCCGAGCAGGTTTCAAAGAAGGCATCGATAAAGCTGGGGATGCTCTGTGAAATTACAAAAGGAACGGCTCCGATCAGCGCGGAAACGATCCAGCATAAAGTAACGATGAGAAATCCGTCTCTGACTTTCAGTATGGCAGTGGACCGATGGCCGAAACGAATGAGGATGAACCCGCAGACTCCAGCGATCAAAATAGTTGACAAAAACGCCAAAAGAGCAGGCATTTCGCTATAAATGCCTGCTACCGCAAGTGATGGTATCATGGAAGCGCCGATCACCAAAAGCACCAGTCCGATGATTCGGCATACTGCACGTAAACTTAAATTCATTGTCTGCCCTACCCTTACTTCCTCAGGAACGAGAATTTCCCGCTTACCCGCAGCAGTTTTTCCAGGTTCGGAAGCTCTGTCAGCAGGCTGAAAATAATAACGCGGTCATCTTCTTCGATGACTGTGTCTCCGTCAGGGATGATGACGCTGAGACCGCGGTGTATGGCTGCTACGATTACGCCCTTCGGCAGGTTCAGCTCCCGCAGCGGCGTATCGACCATCCGCATGTGGTCGGAGGCTACGATTTCCATGATCTCAGCTTGTCCCTGAATCAGGACGGAGGAGATCACCCGTTTGGAGCCCTGCACAAAGCGAAGGATCGTACTGGCAGTGATATCCAGCGGATTAAGCGCCATGTCGATACCCATGCTCTCGATCAGGTCGGAATAGCTTTCTCTGCTGATCTTGGCGATAACGTCTTCAATGCCGTGACGCTTCGCCATGAGCGCCAGCAGCAGATTTTCTTCATCATAGCCGGTGGCCGTGACAAAGGCATCCATCTCATCGAGGTTTTCTTCCTCAAGGAGATCCAGATCTGTCGCGTCGCCGTGAAGAACCATGACGTCTTCCAGGTGAGTGGAAAGATAGTGGCAGCGATTTTTATCCATTTCAATGATTTTTACCGCAGCGCCGAACTCGGACAGTTTTCCGGCCAGATAATATCCGGTTTTTCCGCCGCCTACGATCATTACCTTCTGCAAGTCGGTGTATTTTCCCTTTTCATGGACCTGCGCGTTCAGCTCCATGATAGGGGTCCGTTCTCCGATTACGTAAAGTCCGTCTTCCGGGTGGATGACCGTATCCCCGTGGGGGATAATCACTTTTCCGTTTCTGGAAATGGCCGCCACCAGCATATCGGCCAGAACCGAATTGACCTCCTGCATGGACAGGCCGATGAGCTGCGGCATCTTTTCGGAATTGAATTCCAGAAGAGAAACTTTTCCGCTGGAAAAGATTCCGTTGCTCAATGTATATTTTTCCACCAGGTATTTATAAATTTCCACAGTAATGGAAAGGTCCGGATTGACAATGCTGTCGATCCCCATAGTTTCCTTAATGAAGCCCAGCTGCCCCATATGCTCCGGGTCGCGCACTCTGGCGATGACCTTTGAGCAGCCTAACTTTTTTGCGAAGGCGGATATGACGATATTAGTCTCATCGCTTTCCGTTACGGCGATCAGATAATCGTACGTGGAAATACCCAGGTTCTTTAATATCTTTGTTTCTTTGGCGTTGGCATTTACAGTCATAACATCCAGATGAGAACTCAGTTTCTGTAAAACGGATTCATCCTGATCGATGACGGTCACAGAATGATCTCCCCCAAGGAGAGCTTCCGTGACCTTCAGACCCAGCTTCCCCGCGCCAACTATTGCAATCTTCATTTTCTACCTCCAATATGAATAACACAACCATTTTACCACTAATTTGCGGTTTGGCAACAGGTATTTGAGAGGAAGTGCAAAAAGAGCAGGAAAAGCTGTTTTTTTGGACGAATTTCTATATTTGTGGTAGAATAATTCATAAGTATAAAAAGGATGGTTGAGAATATGAAAATCAAACGTTTTATCGGAGGTGTTCTGGAAAGCAACGGCTATGTGATCTATCAGAACGAAGGCGGCAGCTGCTTTGTGATCGATCCCGGCTACAACTCGGACCGATTTGTTCAATATATTCAAAAAATGGATCTGAAACCGGAAGGAATTCTTCTCACGCACCACCATTACGACCATACGGGCGCGGTGAAAAAACTGAAAAATGAATTTGACTGCCCGGTCTTTCTGCATCGGGAGGATATGGACATCTATAAGGAGGCCGTGGAGCACCCGCTGGAAGACGGCGAGGCAATCATGCTGGAGGACGAAGAGCTGAGAGTGATCCATACGCCGGGCCACACCCGGGGCAGCGTATGCTTTTATTCGGAAAAAAGCAAGACGGTATTCACCGGAGACACGATCTTCAACGTGGATCTTGGAAGGACGGATCTGGAAGACGGTTGTCAGGAAGATATGGTCCGTTCCTGCAGGGACATCATTGACAAGTGGAGCAATGAGATCTACATTTATCCCGGACATGGAGACGGGTGCAATATGAAGAAAGTACGCAGACTGAACAAGGAGTTTCTGGACATAGTGGGGGAAGAATCATGACTATAAAATTAATCGCTTTGGACCTGGACGGAACAACGCTCAACAACGACAGAATCATCAGCAGGGCCAACCGCTCAGCCCTTGAAGAGGCCATCGACCGGGGCGTCAACGTGGTGATCGCCACCGGCAGAACCTATAGCGCGCTGCCGGAAGACGTCTTTCAGATCAGAGGAATCCAGTACGTGCTTACTTCCAACGGAGCGGTGATTACGGATCTGAGGACCAAAGAGTCCATCTATGAGAACTGCATCGCGCCGGAGGCTGTGGAAAAGGCAGTAGCTTTGCTGAAGCAGTATAATTTTATGATTGAAGCCTTTACAGGAGGAGGCGCGTATATTGAAAAATCCTTCTATGACCATATTAAGGAGACGCGTCTCAGTTTCCGCCATGTGGACTACGTGCTGACGACGAGGCAGCCCATTGAAGGACTGTATGATTTCATTCTGGAACACAAAGATCATATTGAGAATATCAATGTCAACTTTGACGATCAGGCCGACCGGTCTATGATGCGGGAAGTTCTTTCGGGTCTGGAAGACACCACCCTGACCACTTCCTTCGATCATAACCTTGAAATCGGCGGCGCGACCACCAGTAAAGCGGCGGCTCTGCGGGAGCTGGAGCATATTCTGGAGGTAAAGCCGGAGGAAATGATGGCCATTGGGGACAGTCCCAACGATATGGCTATGATGCGGCTTGCCGGTATGCCGGTGGCTGTTGGCAATGCCAAGGATGAGGTGAAATCCATTGCCAAATACGTAACCGCGACCAACCACGAGGACGGAGTAGCTCAGGCAGTGCGGAAATTTGTCCTGGCGTAGAATGGGGTGGGGTGATTTACCCATATTCCTTCTTTTTAAGGAGAAAATGGAGAGTTTTACAATGGTTCCCGGAGCCGGTTTTTGAAAAATGAATTGGCTAGAGAGAAAAGCTTTAAAACAGTCCTTTCAAAGCCACAACTTTTATCCATAAAGAGGACTTTTCGACCGGATATGGAGAAAAAATTGGATTCACGTCTCCGGGATCGTGTCTAAACCTAAAGGGGCTGTCGCATTAAGTAAGAAAGACGGATGCGACAGCCCGTTTTTTATAATATAGGAAATATCGAATGCGTGGCATTTCCTATATTTCAAAAAAATCTACAATATGAAAATGAGCGCTATGCGTGAATAACTCACCGAAGGTGATTTTTTTATAATACAGGAAATATCAACAAAGTCTACCACTGAACAGAATCGGTGAGGAGACATTGTTTTATCCGTGTATGTAATTTATTGTAAAAAATGTAATAAAATTCTTGACTTTTGCCGATTAATATTATACCATAAATACAAAATATGGAAATGAAAAGGGGATAAACGATGAATAACCGACAATTGGGGCGTCTGGGGGAAGACGCAGCGGCGCAGTTCCTGGGAGGCAAGGGATATCGAATCCTCTGCAGGAACTTCACCTGCAGAGCAGGAGAAATTGATATTGTGGCATCAAAGGGGGCCGTGCTGCATTTTATAGAAGTAAAGACACGGCAGGGAGATCTTTTCGGCACTCCGGCGGAAAGCATCGATCAGCGGAAAAAAGGCCATATCCGAATGGCAGCTAAGATTTATCTTTCCACCCGGCCGAAAGGCTTTTGGCAGCCCCGCCAGTTTCAGTTCGACGCAGTGGAGATACAGATTAATCATATTGAAGATATTTTTTAAAAGGGGGATGAACGGCATGATGTCAAAGATTTTTACTGCCTCTCTTTTAGGAATGGAGGCGGACCTGGTAACCGTAGAGACGGATATTCAGCCGGGGCTTCCGGCGATGAACCTGGTGGGACTGGCGGATACGACGATCAAAGAAGCAAAAGAACGGATCCGGGCGGCGATTCTCAACTCAGACTATCCGTTTCCAAAGCATAGAATTACCGTTAATCTGTCGCCTGCGGGCAGGCCAAAGGAGGGCAGCCACTTCGATCTGCCCATCGCCGTAGGGATTCTGCTGCTGGGCAGCGAACGGACTGCGCGGCAGGAAAAGACGGCTTTCATCGGCGAACTGGCATTGGATGGAAAAGTCAAACATATCCGGGGCGCACTGCCTCTGGCCATGGGTCTCCGGGAAAGGGGTATCCGCCGGCTGGTTCTCCCCTATGAGAACCTTGAAGAAGTAGCACTGCTCCGGGACCTGGAACTCTATCCGGTCCGCAGTTTGCGGGAGAGCATTGAGTGGTGCCTTGGACGAAGAGAACAATCCGCATATAAAAGGAAGAAAAAAGTTAAAAGGAAAATAATGGATCAAACAATAGATTTTTGCGACGTAGTCAGCCAGGAGAATGCCAAGCGGGCGATTACTGTGGCGGCGGCCGGCAATCATGGAATTTTGCTCATGGGCAGCCCGGGCAGCGGAAAAACGATGCTTGCCAAACGTATCCCGGCGATCATGCCGGAAATGAGCTATACGGAGCAGTTGGAGGCTACTCGGATTTACAGTGCCGCCGGGCTCCTGAGTCAGGCCTGTCCGTATATCGGGGAAAGGCCCTTTCGCATGCCGCACCATACAATTTCCCGGGCAGCGCTTATCGGAGGGGGAAACAGGCCCAGACCGGGGGAAATCTCTCTGGCCCATAACGGGATTCTCTTTCTGGATGAATTCGGAGAATTCGATCCGCAGGTGACAGAGCTTTTGCGGCAGCCTCTGGAGGATGGCCAGGTGACGATCAATCGCGCCTGGGGCAGCGTGACTTTTCCATGCAGAATGATGCTGGTCGCTGCGGCGAATCCATGCAAATGCGGGTATCTGGGAGATGACAGACATACCTGCACCTGCTCGGAAAATCAGCTGAGCCGTTATTTGTCCAGATTTTCAGGGCCGGTACTGGAACGCATCGATCTGCATATTAAGGTGCCTGCCGTTCCTGCGCAAAAACTGGAGAAAAAGACCACCGCGCTTTCCACGGCAGAGATGAAAGCACAGGTGCGGCAAGCGGCAATGCTGCAGAAGGAGCGATATAAAGGTACGGATATTTGTTTCAACGGACAGCTTACTCAGCGGCAGATACAGAGCTACTGTCCCGTTACGGCGTCGGCAAACCGGTTCTTGAAGGAAGCCTATGAAAAACTGGCTCTGAGTATGCGTACATATTACAAAATTATTAAGGTTGCCCGAACGATCGCCGACCTTCATGGAACCGACACAATTGATGCGTACCATATAGCAGAAGCACTCCAATACCGGGCATTGGACAGATTTTACAGGAGGCCGGGCAATGGAAATTAAAGAAGTGCGCCTTGATGATTCCGATTATCCCCGGCTGCTGAAAGAAATAAAGGATCCTCCCAATCCTCTCTATTATGCGGGGGATCTGAAACTGGCCAGTGAGCGCTGCGCAGCGGTAGTCGGGTCCCGAACAGCGACGGAGTACGGCTGCTGGGCTGCCAGACGACTAGGGGCGCGTCTGGCGGAAAGCGGAGTCGTCGTAGTCAGCGGAATGGCAAAAGGCATCGATGCCTGTGCCCATGAGGGCGCTCTGGAGAGCGGCAGAAGTGAAGAGGTTTCCCATAGTGAGGTCGGAAGCGGAAGGACCATTGCGGTCCTGGGATGCGGCATCGACGTCTGCTACCCCGCTTCCAACCGCAGGCTGTGGAAGGAGATCGCCCGAAAGGGACTGCTGCTTTCCGAATATCCCGAAGGGACCGAGCCGGCCAGATATCGTTTCCCCCGGAGAAACCGTATTATCAGCGGTCTGGCGGAGGCGGTGGTCGTGGTACAGGCCAAAGAACGCAGCGGAGCGCTGATTACAGCTGAGCTGGCGGCCGATCAGGGGAGAAACGTATATGCTATCCCGGGCAATATCAACAGCGCCTACAATCTGGGCAGCAACAAGCTGCTCCGCGACGGGGCGATGCCGCTGGTGGTGATGGAGGATATTCTCGATGATATGGGGCTGGCGTCCTCCCATTTACAAAAAATACGAAAAGATTTAGGAAAAGATGAAATGACCCTGATTTCCCTCTTAGAAAAAAACGGCGAAATGACGGCAGACCAGTTGTGTGCGGCAACAGGACAGCCGCCCTTTCAGATCAGCGGAATTGTGACAATTCTGGAGATGAAAGGAGTAATTTACACATCTTTGGGAAAAATTTTTATTGCAAAATAAAAAAAAGGCGATATAATAAGCTTTTAGAACCAATAGGCAAGAAATATTCCTGCTGCCGGCAGGAAAAGATTATAGATGGGGAGGATTTTTATGGCTGCCGCCAAGAAAAATTTGGTGATCGTAGAGTCACCGTCAAAAGCAAAGACCATTGGGAAGTTCCTGGGGAGCAAATATAAAGTGATTGCTTCCGTAGGACATGTACGGGATCTGCCCAAAAGCAAACTGGGAATCGACCTTGAAAACGATTTTGAACCGCAGTATATCGCGATTCGCGGCAAGGGCGACATCATTAAGGAACTGAAAAAAGAGGCGAAAAACGCCGCAAAAGTATATCTGGCAACTGACCCGGACCGTGAGGGAGAAGCCATTTCCTGGCATCTGGCGTATCTTTTGGGTATTGACCAGAGCAAGCCATGCAGAATCGTATTCAATGAAATTACGAAGAAAGCCGTGCAGAATGCGATAAAAAGCCCGCGGCCGATTGACCTGAAGCTGGTGGATGCTCAGCAGGCAAGAAGGGTGCTGGACCGGCTGGTAGGCTATCAGATCAGCCCGCTTCTGTGGAGAAAGGTAAGACGGGGTCTGTCCGCGGGAAGAGTTCAGTCCGCCGCCCTGAAAATTATCTGTGACCGGGAAAACGAGATTAAGGCGTTCGTGCCCAAAGAATACTGGAACATTACCGCAGAACTGAAAAAAGGAAAGAAATTTACGGCAAAGCTTACGGAATATAAAGGTAAGAAACTCACCGTAGAAAATAAAGAACAGGCTGACGAGATTGTCAAAGCGCTGAAGGCAGGGGAATACACAGTAAAGAAAGTGGAGGAGAAGGAACGCTCCCGCAGACCCTATGCTCCCTTCACAACCAGCAGCCTGCAGCAGGAAGCTTCCACAAAGCTGGGATTTTACACGAAAAAAACCATGCTCATTGCTCAGCAGCTTTATGAGGGTATTGAAATCAAAGGACACGGTACGGTAGGTCTGGTATCTTATATCCGAACAGACTCCGTCCGCATTTCCGACGAAGCAAAGGCCGCTGCCAAAGAATACATCACTGAAAAGCTGGGCGCTCAGTATTATCAGAACAATGTCTATTCCAATAAGAAAAAGGATGTGCAGGATGCTCACGAAGCCATCCGTCCCAGCTATATCGAGCTGGAGCCTGATGAGATAAAAGAATCTCTCAGCAAAGATCAATATAATCTATACAAGCTGATCTGGTCAAGATTTATGGCCAGTCAGATGTCTCCTGCCAAATTTATGGGCGTTTCCGCAGCGATTGAGAACAATGACTATATCTTCAAAGCCACCGGCTCTAAGCTGATCTTCGATGGCTTTTTAAAGGTATATTCTCCGGGAAAAGATGATGACAGCGACAAACTGCTTCCGCATCTGGAAAAGGGCGAAAAGCTGGAGCTGGCGGAGCTTTTATCCGAACAGAACTTTACTCAGCCGCCGGCAAGATTTACAGAGGCCAGCCTTGTTAAGGACCTGGAGGAAAAGGATATCGGCAGACCGAGTACTTACGCGCCGATCATCGCGACGATTATTGACCGGAAATATGTGACCAGAGAAAAGAAAACGCTGACCCCCACTGAGCTGGGCTTTATTGTCACCCAGATGATGGAAGACTATTTTAAGGAAATCGTAGACACCGGGTTTACGGCTGACATGGAAGACAAGCTGGACGCAGTGGAAGTAAAGGACGTGGAGTGGAAGGATATCATCCGCGATTATTACGGTACTCTGGAAAAGGAGCTGGAAGTCGCGGACAAAGAAATAAAGAAGGTCGAATTTGAAGTGGAGCTTACCGGAGAAATGTGCGAGAAATGCGGTAAACCGATGGCCATCAAGCATGGACGTTTCGGCGAATTCGCAGCCTGTACCGGTTATCCGGAATGTAAAAACACAAAGCCGATCGTTAAATCCACCGATGTCAAATGCCCGAAATGCGGTAAGGACATCGTGGCCCGAAAGAGCAAGACAGGACGGGTGTTCTACGGATGCAGCGGTTATCCGGAATGTCAGCAGTCTTACTGGAATAAGCCGATCGACAGGAAATGCCCGAAATGCGGGGCGCTTCTTGTAGAGAAGAAAACTAAGACCAGCAAATACGCGTGCTCCAACAGCGAGTGCGATTATAAAGAAGAATAAATAGTTCAGTAACCTAAAGCAAGGTGAAACATGAGGAGGTATGAATATGGTACAGTTCCACGCGACGACGATCGTTGCAGTAAGAAGAGGTCCTGACGATGTCTGCATAGGAGGCGACGGTCAGGTGACAATGGGTGAAACTGCCATTATGAAAAATGGCGCTAAGAAAGTAAAGAAAATCTATCGCAATTCCGTTCTCACGGGGTTCGCGGGATCTGTGGCGGACGCGTTTTCGCTGACTGAAAAATTTGAAAGCAAGCTGGATGAACACGGCGGCAATCTTAAGCGGGCGGCGGTAGCGCTGGCTCAGCTGTGGCGCTCCGATAAAGCGATGAGAAGCCTGGAGGCCCTGATGATCGTAGCGGATCATGAAAGTCTGCTGGTGGTTTCCGGAAACGGAGAGGTAATCGAGCCGGATCAGGACTTTATCGCCATCGGTTCGGGCGGAAACTATGCCTACGCAGCGGCAAAAGCATTGTATAACAATACGGATATGACCGCAGAGGAAATTGTAAAGGAGGCCCTCAATATCGCCTCTTCCATCTGCGTTTATACCAATGACAACATATCTGTAGAAAAACTATAGGAGGAGATTATGGCAAACAAACTATACCAAATGACCCCCAAAGAAATCGTGGGGGAATTGGACAAATATATCATCGGGCAGGACGAGGCCAAGAAATCCGTGTCAATCGCCCTCAGAAACAGGTACAGGAGAAGTCTGCTTTCAGAGGAGATGCAGGAAGAGATTACACCAAAGAACATCCTTATGATGGGCCCTACCGGAGTAGGTAAGACGGAAATCGCAAGGCGGCTGGCAAAACTGATGGACGCTCCTTTTGTAAAGGTAGAAGCCACTAAGTTTACGGAGGTCGGATATGTAGGACGGGACGTGGACTCCATGATCCGGGATCTGGTGGAAGCTTCCATTCGCATTACAAAACAGAGCCAGCTGGATGAGAAATACGCCATTGCCGATGAAATCGTGGAAGAACGTATTATTGAAGCGATCATTCCAGGAAAGAAAAAAACAGGCAGTGAGCAGAACACAAGCCGAAATCCCTTTGACTTCCTGCTGGGCGGCGGAGGCTATCAGAGTCAGAAGCAGCAGTATGAACAACAGCAGCAGGATCAGAATAAGCAGAGCCCTGAAGAAAAGCAGGATGTGGAGCTGGCCAGAGAACAGGTAAGGCAGCAGCTGAGACAGGGACTTTTGGAGGAACAGTTTATTGAGATTCAGGTGACGGATACACCGAAGAGCAATACGCTGGATCTCAACGGCGAAGGCATGGGAATCGCCATAGGCAATATTTTCGGCGATATGATGCCTCAGAAGAAAAAGAATAAGAAAGTACGGGTCAAGGATGCCAGAAAGATTCTGAGGGAAGAGGAAGCTCAGAATCTGATCGACATGGACCAGGTTATCGAGGATGCGCTTCATAACGCGGAGCAGAACGGAATCATCTTCATTGATGAGATTGATAAGATCGCTTCCGGCTCCGGTTACCGTTCGTCAGGCGCTGACGTATCCAGAGAAGGCGTACAGAGAGATATTCTTCCTATTGTAGAGGGCAGCGTTGTCAATACAAAGCACGGCCCCGTAAAGACGGATCACATCCTCTTTATCGGCGCGGGAGCATTCCATACGGCAAAGCCTACGGATCTGATTCCCGAACTGCAGGGCCGTTTCCCGATCCGTGTTGAGCTGGAAAATCTGGACCGCGAGACATTCCTCAAGATCCTGACGATTCCTGAAAACGCGCTTTTAAAACAGCATAAGGCGCTTCTGGAGACAGAAGGCGTGGAGATCGAATTCACCGACAGCGCCATCGAAGAAATCGCTACAATGGCATTTTTGATGAATGAACAGACCGAAAATATCGGTGCCAGAAGGCTTCATACCATTCTGGAAAAGCTTTTGGAGGATATTTCTTTCAATATTCCGGATATGGATGAGGACAAATTTGTAATCGATGAAGAATATGTAAAAGAGAAATTCATGGAAAAAATCCATCCAGAAGATATTGATCGGTTCATCTTGTAAGGTTTATAGGGTGTTTGAGCAAACCTTCTATAAAATACGCAAAGTAGTAAAAAAAGGAACTGCTCAAAGAACAAGTTTGTTTTAATTTTCTCGTTCTAAAAAACTTTTTAGAAAACTCAAAAAATGAGTTGTCATATTTGAGAAAACCATATATAATACCTTATATCAACAAGACGACTGGAAATTTTGTACAACACAGTGTTGTAGAAGGAGAGACATCATATATGGAAAATCAAATTTTAGCAAAAGTAAGAAAGTTGAACTGGGTCCTCCAGGAAAGCGTTGCAGGCGCGTTTTCGTTTAAAGAACTCTGCGCTATCCTGAGCGACCTGATGGATGCCAATGTTTACATTGTCAATCGAAAGGGAAAAGTCATCGGCGTAAACTATAAAATCCGTTCCGACAGTTCTACAATCGCGGACCCGGAGACTGGCTCCGAAAAATTCCCGATTGAATATAATGAAGCATTGCTGAAAGTAACGACCACCCAGGCCAACCTGACTGCCGAGGAGGCGCTGAAGATCTTCAAGTACGATTATGATACTTCGGACAAGCTCCATACAGTCATTCCGATTCTGGGAGGCGGCCAGAGATGGGGTACTCTCATCGTGACCAGATACGCACCGGAATTCAGCGATGAGGACCTGGTGCTGGGCGAATACGGCGCTACGGTAGTAGGCCTTGAGATTCAGAGGAGAAAAGCGCTGGAAGAGGAAGAAGAGTCCAGACAGCGGGCTGTTGTTCAGATGGCTATCGGTACTCTGTCCTATTCCGAAATCGAAGCGGTACAGCAGATATTCTCCGAACTCAATGGAAACGAAGGTCTTCTGGTTGCCAGCAAGATCGCCGACCGTTCCGGGATTACCAGATCGGTTATTGTTAATGCGCTGAGAAAACTGGAGAGCGCCGGCGTAATTGAATCCCGTTCCCTGGGAATGAAAGGTACTCACATCAAGATCGTTAATTCCAAATTTAACGAAGAGCTGGAGAATCTCAATATTTAATTAAAAGAAATAAGCACGAAGCATCTCTGCCGAGCATAGACTGATATAGTCGGCGGAGGTGTTATTATGAGAAGAAAAAGAAGACAGAGAGAAAGACGGTCTATTGTACTGCCTTTGTCTCTGTTTTTAATTTTTGCAGCGATCCTTTGCTCCGCCAGCTATTTCCTCAAAACGACGATAGAGCCCAATCTGGAAGAGATCGGTAAAATGAGGGCCAAAACGCTGGTAACCAGAATGGTCAATAAGGCTATTAACGACCAGTTTCACGAGGAAACCGATACGGAAAACCTGATTATCCGCAAGACCAACGATAAGGGCGAGACAGAAATGATCCAGGCGGATACCAAAGCCATGAATCTGCTGATTACAGAAATATCGAAGGAATTACAGGCCGAATACCGGCGAATGGAGGAAGATAAGATCGACGTGCCTCTGGGAGCCGTCCTGGGAAGCCAGATTTTATCCGAGCACGGCCCAAAGATCGATGTTAAGGTAATTCCCCTAAGCGTGTCCGGAATCGACTTTAAAACGGAATTTGAGACCAAGGGGATCAACCAGACGAAATACAAGGTGTACATAATCCTCAAAAGCCAGGTCAAGGTTCTGGCTCCGCTGTCATCGTCCACCTTCGATATGTCCAGTACGGTTCTCATCGCGGAAGCGGTTATTCTGGGAAGCGTTCCCAACAGCTATGTTCAGGTACCAAAGGAGAATATTTTGGATGTAACCGAAGAGTAAAGGGTGGCATAAAGCCAGGCGGGTGTGGTAAGATATAGGCATGGTTAGATTTAATGAAAACAATGAGATAATAAAAGACGAGGATTATCGGGCCATTCTGGTCGGCCTGCAGATGGGCAAAGATATATCCTATTCCATGGAAGAGCTGGCCGGCCTGGCTCAGGCGGCGGGGGTAACTGTGCTGGGACAGATGGTCCAGAGCCTGGAAAAACCCAACTCCGCCACACTGATCGGAAAGGGAAAGGTGGAAGAACTGGCTGACATGTGCGCCAACATGGAAGCGGATACGGTCATTTTCAATGATGAACTTTCCGGCATGCAGCTGCGAAATCTGGAAGAAGGGCTGGCGGTGCGAGTGATCGACCGTACAATTCTGATTCTGGATATCTTTGCGTCCAGAGCCACTTCCCGGGAAGGAAAACTTCAAGTGGAGCTGGCGCAGCTCCAGTATCGGCTGCCGAGGCTGACCGGTTTCGGCAAATCCCTGTCCAGACTGGGCGGAGGAATCGGAACCAGAGGGCCGGGCGAGAAGAAACTCGAGACCGACCGCAGGCATGTTTCCGGAAGAATGGACGATATAAAAAAAGAGCTGACCCGCATAAAAAATACCAGAAGCGTGCAGCGGACGCAGCGGGAAAAAGCGGAGATCCCGGTAGTGGCTCTCGTGGGCTATACAAACTCAGGAAAATCAGCGCTTATGAACCGCCTGCTGACTATGTCCGAAAAGGAGGACAAGTCCGTAACGGAGCAGGATATGCTTTTCGCTACCCTGGATACGCAGCAGCGCAGCATCCGCCTGGACAATAACTGCGAGTTCATTCTCATCGATACGGTGGGATTTGTCAGCAAACTGCCTCATTCCCTTGTGGATGCCTTCAAGGCCACCCTGGAAGAGGTGACTTACGCGGATCTGCTGCTTCACGTGGTAGACGCGTCTTATGAAAATTATGACTTTCATATTGAGGTGACGGACCGGGTTATCGATGAGATCGGGGCCGGCGGAAAAGAAAAAGTCATGGTATACAATAAGATTGATTTGATTCAGGAGCCTCCGGTGGATGCGACGGGCCATGACAGTGTGCTGATTTCTGCAAAGTATGGGCAGCACATAGATGAGCTGTTGTCAAAAATAAGAGAGAAGCTTTTCTCCTCGCGGGTGCGCGCCAAACTTCTGATCCCCTATGATCGCGGAGATATTTCCTCCTATTTGTGTGAAAAATCTACGGTGTATTCTATGGACTACGGAGAAAACGGGACGCTCTTTGACGCGGAATTGTCGCAGACGGATTATAACAGGTTGAAGAAATATGATACAGTATAAAACACCAGCAAAAGAAGCTCATGCTGAACAAATTATAGAAAGATCCAGGTTTATCGCCCATGTAAAGCCGGTGGAAAGCAGAGAAGAAGCAGAAGCGTTTATCGCATCGATAAAGAGCTCTCATAAGACGGCTACTCACAATGTTCCGGCTCTGGTGGTGGGCGATCAATTCCAGCTGCAGTGGGCCAGCGACGACGGAGAGCCTCAGGGAACTTCCGGAGCGCCCATCGTGCAGATGCTGGTCAAAGAGGGCATTACCAATGTGGCTGTCGTGGTGACCCGTTATTTTGGCGGCATCAAACTGGGCACAGGCGGACTGGTAAGAGCCTATACCGGCAGCGCTAAAATGGGTCTTGAGGCGGCAGGAATATGCCGGGTCAGGGAAATGTCAATTCTGCGGTTCAAGACGGACTATTCCTTTCTCAGCAAAATCCAAAACCTGTCGCAGGATGGAAATTTTTCAATTGAGGATATAATTTACGAAGAAATGGTTACGCTAAAAGTGGCGACAGAAATGGACAAAGCGGAAGAAATCAAAGAACTTTTCGGCAATCTCACGGCGGGAACCGCGTCTCTCATTTCTGAGACTACGGAACTCGTAAAAATTGCTTTATAAATTTCCAAAAATTGCGTTGACACGCACCTTTAGCTGTGCTACTATATAAAAGCTCTCAGGATTGTTCCAAGGTAGCTCAATGGTGGAGCAACCGGCTGTTAACCGGTAGGCTGTGGGTTCGAGCCCCACCCTTGGAGCCAACTTTAAAAATGCGAGCAAAAAGGGCGAGAACCCGAGAGGGCATAAATCTCCGGTGGAGATTTATGCGCGGAGCAGTGCTTATGCACGGCGGAGCGGATTCAGCTTGCGCGCAAGCGTGAGCCCCACCCTTGGAGCCAACTTTAAAACCTGCGAGAAATGACAAAAAAGATTAAAAAAGTTCTTGACAAGTTAGAGAAAATGCTGTATATTTAATAAATGTGTCGAGTAGATAAAAACACTTACTTATGGGCGCTTAGCTCAGCTGGGAGAGCACCTGCCTTACAAGCAGGGGGTCATAGGTTCGAGCCCTATAGCGCCCACCATAACAGTTGACGTTTGGCTGAAAAAGCGGACGTGTTATCTAGGATATGCGGTCCGGTAGTTCAGTTGGTTAGAATGCCAGCCTGTCACGCTGGAGGTCGACGGTTCGAGCCCGTTCCGGATCGCCAATTTTTATCAGACTGATACAGACAGCGATGTTTGCTGGCGTGGCTCAACGGTAGAGCAGCTGATTTGTAATCAGCAGGTTGGGGGTTCGATTCCCTCCGCCAGCTCCAGTATAATGTTTAACGGTCGCATGTGTGAACGTGCGGCAACTATATCGAGGGTTTCCCGAGTGGCCAAAGGGGGCGGACTGTAAATCCGTTAGCTGAGCTTTCGGTGGTTCGAATCCACCACCCTCGACCAATTTAATTAATATGTTTAGTGTGCGGAAGTGGCTCAGGGGTAGAGCATCGCCTTGCCAAGGCGAGGGTCGCGAGTTCGAATCTCGTCTTCCGCTCCATTTATGCGGATGTAGTTCAATGGTAGAACCTCAGCCTTCCAAGCTGATGGCGTGAGTTCGATTCTCATCATCCGCTCCATTTTTGGGCTCATAGCTCAGTTGGATAGAGCAACGGCCTTCTAAGCCGTGTGTCCGGGGTTCGAATCCCTGTGGGCTCGCCATTTTTTTCAAGATTGGGGTATAGCCAAGCCGGTTAAGGCAACGGACTTTGACTCCGTCATTCGTAGGTTCGAGTCCTGCTACCCCAGCCATACGACCCATTAGCTCAGTCGGCAGAGCACTTGACTTTTAATCAAGGTGTCCGGAGTTCGAATCTCCGATGGGTCACCAACTTTTTAAGGGTATGGTGTAGCAGAACAAAGACTTACAAGTGAGGAGAGGTGTCCGAGTGGTTTAAGGAGCTGGTCTTGAAAACCAGTGACTCCGAAAGGGGCCGTGGGTTCGAATCCCACCCTCTCCGCCATAAGGATTCTGAGGATACTCGCAGAATAATAGGACGGAAAAATAATTTTAGCCTGGAGAAGTACTCAAGAGGCTGAAGAGGACGGTTTGCTAAATCGTTAGGGTTCGTTAAGGGCCGCATGGGTTCGAATCCCATCTTCTCCGCCATTTATAGGGGTATAGCTCAGTTGGTAGAGCAGTGGTCTCCAAAACCACGTGCCGTGGGTTCAAATCCTACTGCCCCTGCCATATCACAATCCTACTTTCGGGGTGTAGCGCAGTTTGGTAGCGCAACTGGTTTGGGACCAGTGGGCCGCGGGTTCAAATCCTGCCACCCCGACCAAAAATAGGAAGACTGTGACGGAAGACCGCGTAAAATGGGCCATTAGCTCAGTTGGTCAGAGCATCCGGCTCATAACCGGCAGGTCCGGGGTTCAAGTCCCTGATGGCCCACCATCATATGAATAAGAATTATGCCCAGATAGCTCAGTAGGTAGAGCAGAGGACTGAAAATCCTCGTGTCCTTGGTTCAATTCCGAGTCTGGGCACCATTTTTTAAAAGGTAATCTTTTGCTGACTTTATGTCCGAAGGGTTACTTTTTTTCTTGTTCAAAACCGGATGAATGGATGTTTTCATAAAATGACATACTAAGAAAAAAGCAGAAAAGGAGACGAAAAAATGAAAGCAACAAAAAGCGGTATTTTGGTGTCAGTGCTGTTGGCGCTGCTGATCGTTGTTTCGATGGTCATGAATATTCAAAATGGCAAAGTTTTTGAGATTGGGCACAACCCTGCTCCAAGTATTGAGGAATGGAAATTTTTCGGATGGTGGGCGGTTTCCTTTGCGAGCGCGCTTCTTCTGTTCGGCGCCTCGAGGGTGATGTTTTCTCACTGCAGAAAAGCTTTCTCGACAGTGGCCTGTCTGGTCCTTATCCTGGTGCTGGGCGTGCTGGCGCTGCTGATTTTTTAGCGCCGTTTGCGGTTGCTTTTCCCTTGGCGATACGATACAATGGACAGGCAGATAAAAGGGAAGAGGTGAACGTAATTGGCGCAGCTTTATTACAGGTATAGTACAATGAATGCGGGAAAATCGGCGGAGATCATCCGTATTGCCCATAACTATGAGGAGCGGAGCAAACGGGTGCTGACGTTAACTCCCAGTGTGGATGACCGCTACGGACTGGGTGTGATTACATCCAGAATCGGCATCCAGCGGGACGCCCTGGTGGTTAACGAAAGTACCAACATCCTGGAGCTTTTCATGATGGAAAACATGAAAGAGGAAATCGCATGTGTACTGATCGATGAAGCGCAGTTTTTAAAAAAGCATCATGTGGAAGAACTGGTTGAAATTGTGGACAGCTGTGATGTGCCGGTGCTGGCTTACGGACTGAAAAACGATTTTCGCAATGAGCTTTTTGAAGGGTCTTATTATTTGCTGGTTTACGCCGATAAGATTGAAGAGATTAAAACGATCTGCTGGTGCGGCAGAAAGGCTACCATGGTAGCCCGAATCGTAGACGGAAAGCTGGTGAAGACTGGGGAACAGATTGTAATCGGGGGCAATGACATGTACGTTTCCCTGTGCAGAAAGCATTATAACGATGGCCGGATCGGGCCGAAGATCAAAAAATAAATATCATAGAAAAAGAAGGCAGCTGCATTGGATGAAATTTAACGCAGCTGCCTTTTTAATAAATCGAAGAACCAGCATCGTAATTCTGCTGTCCCGGGAAGCAGGGTGAAGAGATAATGTCGCCTGATCCTGCTCGTATAACTACACCCAGGTCTGAGCTTCTGACCCGCATCCAAACAAATGGCAGCGTTCAGGTTTTAGCAACTAATCCCCCCGCCAAATCACTGAGAGTCTGACTCTGCCAGCCGCCCCTGCCAGGTCTTGCGGTCGCGCAAAGCCTTGTGGATGCCGTTGAGGATGGTTCTTTTTTTGTAACTCCACTCCGGCGCGATCAAAGTCGGACGGGGAGCATCCCCGGACAGTCGGTGAATGGTGATTTCCGGCGGAATAATTTCCAGAGCGGAGATTACCAGATCGATGTACTCCTCGATAGATTGGAAGGAAACGTAATTGGGATACAGCTTTTCCATCTGGGAACCGCGGACCAGGTTGAGCATATGAAGCTTGATGCCGAAGATTCTCTGGGGAACGTGGTCCGGTGAAGTTTGGCCGGACAGATCACGGCAGACATAGCGGACGGAATCCAGCATCTGCTTTTTTGATTCCCCGGGAAGGCCGAAGATTAAATGGGTTACTACCCGAATCCCCCGGGAGCTTAATTGGGACACTGCATGGTCGTAAACGGACAGAGGATAACAGCGATTAATCAGCGAGGCTGTTTCCTCATGGATCGTCTGCAGTCCCAATTCCACCCACAAAAATGTTTTGCGGTTAAATTCGGAAAGAAGGTCCAGGACCTCGTCGGACAGGCAGTCGGGCCGGGTGGCGATAGCCAGACCGACGACACCGGGATATTCCAGTGCCTGGGAATATTTGCGGCGTAGCTCGGAGGCCGGCGCATAAGTATTGGTGTGGCTTTGAAAGTAAGCGAGATATTTCGCATTGGGCCACTTATCCGACAGAAGATGAATCTGAGAGGGAATATCGCTGGCCAAATCTCCCGAACCCGCTGCCGAACAGAATATGCAGCCGCCGGTCCCCTTGGTGCCGTCCCTGTTGGGACAGGTAAATCCGCCGTCTATGGAAAGCTTTACGATCTTGCAGCCCATCCGCTCTTTCAGATGAGCGCCAATGGCGTTGAAAGTGTAACTCGTTGAAATCTCTGACATTTTATCCCTTTCTGCTCATAGAAAAAACACATTTTTTTAAGTCCTGAATATTTCCAGAACAATATTTATATGATATAATAAATTGTTCAAATTGCAAACAAAAATCTCACGTAAGAAGGAATGATCTTTATGACAGGAGAGAAACGGACAAAACCGCTGCCCAGCGGCGGAAATTTCGGCGGACAAGCGAAACAGAGCTTTGCCTGCATGAAAGGATTTTCTGATAAAATCGAAAAACCATCTCTGCTTTTGCACAGCTGCTGCGGTCCCTGCAGTACAGCGGTAATAGAAAGACTAGCCGGTGACTATCAGATCACCATCTTTTTTTATAATCCGTGCATTACCGATCAGGCGGAATACCAGCGGCGCAAAGACGCGCAGCTCGACTTTATAAAAAAATACAATGAGAGTCTGCCGCCGAAGGAACATATTTGTTTTATGGAAGGGCCTTACGACACCAAGAACTTTTACCGGGCCGCAAAAGGTCTGGAAGCGGAGCCGGAAGGCGGAAAGCGGTGTCTGGAATGTTTTCGGCTGCGACTGGAAAAAACAGCGGAGACCTGCAAGCTGGCGGGATGCGATTATTTTGGCACCACTCTGACCGTCAGTCCGCATAAAAATTACGAACTGATCAGCAGGCTGGGCAAAAAACTGGCAGTCCGGTATGGGCTCAGCTTTATTGATGAAGATTTTAAGAAAAAAGACGGATTTAAACGAAGTATTGAGCTATCACGGCAGTATGGATTATATAGACAGAATTACTGCGGATGCGAATTTTCCAAACGATAGAAGGAGAGACTATATGGCAAACGTAATCATACCCGAAAACTACACCCCGGTGATCGACTTTATGGAGAGCCAGCGGGCGATCAAAAAAATCAAAGACTTTTTCCAGCAGGAGCTGGCTTACGGCCTGAGCCTGCGGCGGGTGACCGCACCTCTGTTCGTGGCCCCGGAAACGGGCCTCAACGATAACCTCAACGGCGTGGAACGGACAGTGAGCTTTACCGTCAAGGACATGGGGGAAAAGCCGGTTGAGATCGTTCAGTCGCTGGCAAAGTGGAAGCGGATGGCTCTGGGAAAGTACAGAATTGAGCCGGGGCACGGAATCTATACGGACATGAACGCGATCCGCAGAGACGAGGAGCTGGATAACCTGCATTCCATCTATGTGGATCAGTGGGACTGGGAAAAGGTAATTACAAAAGAGCAGCGTACGGAGAGCTACCTCAGAGAAGTGGTAACCAATCTGTACAATGCGCTGAAGAATCTGGGCGATTACGTCAACCGTCTTTACAGAGACCTGAGGACAAAGATGCCCAATGAGATTTTTTTCGTCACCACTCAGGAACTGGAGGACATGTACCCGGATAAAACGCCGAAGGAAAGAGAAGACGCCATTACCGAAGAGAAACGGGCTGTTTTCATCATGAAGATCGGCGGCAGACTGAAGTCCGGAGAGCGGCATGACGGCCGGGCTCCCGATTATGACGACTGGGAACTGAACGGCGACATCATTCTCTGGAACGATATTCTGGGACGCGCTTTTGAAATTTCTTCCATGGGAATTCGCGTGGATGAAGCGGCTATGGAAAGGCAGCTTAAAGAAGCCGGAGCCGAAGAACGGCGCAGCATGGAGTTTCATAAGAAGATCCTCAACAGAGAACTTCCGTACACCATAGGCGGCGGCATCGGCCAGAGCCGGCTGTGCATGTTTTTCCTGCGGAAGGCTCATATCGGAGAAGTACAGGTCTCCATCTGGCCGGACGAGATGATAAAAGAATGCAGTGAAAACAATATCTTCCTGCTGTAAGGGGATCGGATGAAATACATAAACGTAGCGATTGACAATAAAAGCGAGCATACGGATACGCTGTACACCTACGGGTGCGAGGACGATCAGGTTCAGGTCGGACAGAAGGTATACGTGCCCTTCGGACTGGGCGACAAGGTACGGGAAGCTTATGTATTTCAGGTCCTGGAAGAGCCGGAGCAGGAATATAAAAAACTGAAATTCGCAGAGAAGATCGATGAGGAAGTCAGCCTGACGGAAGAAATCATCGATACCTGTATGTGGATGAAACGCAGATATCTCTGCAAATATATAGATGCGGTCAAATGCTTCACCCCGGCGGGAAGCAGATCCAAACGGGGAAAAGAAAGAAATCCCTATAAAGACGCCGAGGGGGAAGCGCAGAACATTCTTAGTTTGACCGCCGAGCAGGAGAGGGTTCTTGCGCCCATCCGGCAGGCCATTTCCGAGGGGCGGCACAGACGCTTTCTGCTCCACGGGGTCACTGGCAGCGGAAAAACCGAAGTCTATATGCGGGCCGTGGCCAAATGCCTGGAAGAAGGCAGGCAGGCCGTGATGCTGGTGCCGGAGATCTCGCTCACAAAGCAGATCATAGAGCGGTTTATCGGCAGATTCGGATCGGACAGTATCGCAGTGCTTCACAGCCGCTTGTCCCTGGGCGAGCGCTATGACGAGTGGAGCCGGATCCGAAGCGGGCAGGTGAAGATTGTCATTGGGGCCAGATCAGCGGTTTTCGCGCCATTGTCGCAGATTGGACTAGTCGTACTGGATGAAGAACATGAGACCACTTACAAGTCCGACATGACCCCCAAATACGACGCGGTGGAGGTGGCGCTCAAAAGACTTCAGCACCATGATGGCGTATTGCTTTTAGGCAGTGCGACTCCGGGCGTGGCGACCTACTTTCGATCCTGCCAGGGAATTTACGAAAGGCTGGAGCTGACCAGCAGGTACAACCAGGTGGCTCTGCCGCAGGTATCGGTGGTGGATATGCGCGATGAGATGAAGGCTGGGAACCGCTCCATCATCAGCAGGCAGCTGTATGAAGCCATGGAAACGGCGCTGGAGAAAAAACAGCAGATTATTCTCTTCCTCAACAGGAGAGGCTATTCCACCTTTATCTCATGCAGAGAATGCGGCAAGGTCCTCAAATGCCCGGATTGCGGGATATCCCTTACTTATCATAAAGATAAGAACCGGGCAGTCTGTCACTACTGCGGGTATGAAGAAAAACCGCCGGAAATCTGTCCGGATTGCGGCAGCCGCTACATCCGATATTTCGGAACCGGTACGGAAAAGGTGGAAGAAACGGTCCGCGGGTTTTTTGAAAAAGCATCAGTCGAGAGGCTGGATTTGGATACGACAAAACGCAAGGGCAGCATTGAAAGAATATTAAACAGCTTTAAAAAGGGTAAAATAGACATATTGATCGGCACTCAGCTGGTGGCCAAAGGGCTGGACTTTAAGAACGTGGGGCTGGTGGGCATCATTTCCGCGGATGTCACCTTGAATATCCCGGACTTTCGCTCTCCGGAGCGCACCTTCCAGATGATTACCCAGGCTGCGGGAAGAGCCGGGCGGGGCGACGAAACCGGTACGGTGATTATCCAGTCCTATACGCCGGAGAATTACGCCGTACAGCTGGCCGCTGAGCAGGACTACAAAGGGTTTTACGAAACAGAGATCCAACTGCGCCAATACATGGGCTACCCGCCCTACAGCGATTTAATCCAGCTGGTGTTTGCTTCCAAAACAGAAGAAAAGGCGAAAGGTGCGGCGGAAAACTGGTATGAAAAGATTCTCTCGGCCCTGGGCGGCGAGGAGAAGGAATGCGTATTCCGGCCGCAGGCAGCGCCCATGAGCAAGATTAAAGAGCAGTATCGCTACTGTATGCTGATTAAGTGCCCTCAGGGGAAACGAAGGGCTTACTCGGAGATTCTGGAAACGCTCAAGGAAGCCGAAAAAATAAAAAAGAAAGACTATACGGTTAACGTGGATATCAATCCATACAGCTTTATATAAACGGAGGAGAAAATGGCATTAAGAAATATTGTACTTGAAGGAGATCCAATTTTAAGAAAACACTGCAGAGAAGTGGATCAGGTGGATGACCGCATCCGCATGATTCTGGACGATATGGTGGAGACCATGCGCCAGGCCAACGGCTGCGGTCTGGCGGCGCCCCAGATCGGAATTATGCGCCGGATGTTTGTCGCCGAACCTGAGGAAGGCAGAGTGTACTGCTTCGTCAATCCTGAAATTTTGGAGATGGAGGGCTCTCAGACAGGAGATGAAGGCTGCCTGAGCCTGCCGGGTTATCAGGGAACGGTAGAACGTCCCCAGAGGATCAAAATACAGGGGCTGGACAAAGAGGGCAATCATCAGTCTTACGAATTCGAAGGCTGGGACGCAGTGGTGATGTGCCACGAGTTCGACCATCTGGAAGGAATTCTTTATACCGATAAATCGGATCACGTCTATGAACTGACAGATGCGGAAGAGGGAAAATAAGTGAAGATTGTATATATGGGAACCCCGGATTTTGCCGTACCGGCGCTGGCCGCTTTGGTCGAAGCAGGTCATGAGATCGGCTATGTGGTGACTCAGCCGGACGCGGTTCGGGACCGGGGGAAAAAAGTAAAAATGACTCCGGTGAAAGAAAAAGCGCTGGAATTGGGACTGAAAGCCCTGCAGCCGGAGAAAATAAAAAAAGACGCTGAATTTTTTGAGACCCTGAAGGCCTATGCGCCGGATCTCATCGCAGTGGCCGCATACGGACAGATCCTTCCCAAAGAGCTTCTGGATCTGCCAAAGCTGGGGTGCGTGAACATTCACGGCTCTCTGCTTCCGCGCTTTCGCGGCGCGGCGCCGATCCAAAGAGCTATTCTGGAGGGAGATGAGGAAACCGGTATCACTCTCATGTATATGGAGGAAGGTCTGGATACAGGGGCAATGCTGGCAAAATGCAGTACGCCCATTGAAAAAAAGAACTGTGCGCAGCTGCATGATGAGCTGGCTCAGATGGGAGCACAGCTGCTGGTAGAATCGCTTCCGGCTCTCGCGGCGGGAGAACTGGCAGCCCAGCCTCAGGATGACGCCAAATCTACCTATGCGCCGATGATCGCTAAGAAGGACGGGGAGATTGATTTTTCCCAGAGTCCTCAGAGGATCGAACGGCTCATCCGGGCCTTTGACCCGTGGCCGGGCGCCTATACGTCTTACCAGGGAAAGCTTTTGAAGATCTGGCAGGCTGATGTAACAGACGCCAAATGTCAGGAGCCTCCGGGAACCATTGTCGGAGTTTCGGAGAAAGGAATCGAAATTTCCGCGGGAGGGGGAACTCTTTTGGCAGAGATCATACAGCTTCCCGGGAAAAAGAGAGTGGCGGTAAGGGACTATTTAAAGGGCAATAGCATTGAAAAAGGCAGCGTTTTAGGATAAAATACTATATTAACCAGAGTGTGCGGCGTTGCCGTGAGGTACAATATAGTGAAAGAAACTTGACGTGGCTCGTTTCTTAATAGAATGAAAATAAAAAGGAGGGGTACGGATCATGCCGATGTTTGGGATGTTTGATCCTACGATTATTCTGCTGATTCCGGCGATTTTATTTACGCTGTACGCACAGGGGAAGGTGAACCGTGCATATCGAAAGTTTTCACAGGTTCCCAACAGAACCCATATGACAGGGGCGCAGGCAGCGAGAAGAGTATTGGACGCCAATGGGCTTCAGAACGTAAGGATCGAAATGGTGGGAGGGACGCTCAGCGACCACTATGACCCGCGGGACCGGGTTATGCGTCTTTCCGCACAGGTTTATAACGATGCGACAATCGCATCGGTCAGCATAGCGGCGCATGAATCAGGACATGCTATCCAGCATGGCGGCGGCTATGCGCTTTTAACCATCAGAAACGCCATTGTACCGGTGGTCAACGTAGCATCTAATCTTTCCTGGTTCCTGCTGATTATTGGAATTGTCATTTCCGGTACAGGCAGGATAGCCACGGGAAATTTAGTTTTTGACATAGGGATTCTTTTCTTTGCGGCGGTCGTTGTTTTTCATCTGGTCACATTGCCGGTGGAGCTCAATGCCAGCAGCAGAGCGATCCAGCAGCTGCAGACTCTGGGCATCGTCGGAACGGACGAGATCGCAGGGTCGAAGAAGGTCCTTTCAGCGGCGGCCATGACCTATGTGGCGGCCCTTGCAACAGCCGTTTTAAATTTAATAAGGTTACTATTGATTAGGGAGCGTGATTGATCATGGATGCAAACAGGAAAACCGCTTATTTAACACTGATGGATGTGGAGTCAAAAAAATCCTATTCCAATATCGCTTTAAACCACCAGATTATCTGCAACAGGCCTAATTCTCAAGGGTTTGTTAGGGAACTGGTATATGGGGTGCTGGAAAACAAGCTCCTCTTGGACTACTATATCGATCAGCTTGTGAGCTCGGGGGCGGATTCGCTTCGGGCCAGCGATCTGACCGTACTGCGCATGGGGATCTACCAGCTGGGGTATATGGACTCAGTGCCTGAATACGCGGCAGTTAACGAAAGCGTGATCCTTGCCAAACGATACTGCCGGGGAAGGGAAGGCTTTGTTAACGGCGTCCTGAGAAATTACCTGAACCGCAAATTTTCCATCAAGCTGCCGGATCGTACGGAGGATGAGATTCGCTATTTATCCATCAAGTATTCCTATGCGCCGTGGATCATCGAGCTTTGGATGGAGCAGTACAAGGTGGACTTTGTGGAGGAGCTGCTGAAAGCAGGAAATGAAACGCCTCAGACCACGATCCGCCTCAATTGGCTGCGGATCATAAAAAAGGATCTGATTGAGAAGCTGGAAGCGAAGGGTTATGAAATAACGCCGGGAGAGCTGTGCCAGAACGCGCTGCACGTCAAAGGCAGCGAACTGCTGGGTACGGAACTCTACAAGCACGGGCTGTTTTCCATTCAGGATGAAAGTTCCATGCTGGTGGCGGAAAAGCTGGATCCCAAGCACGGAGACGTTGTTATGGATGTCTGTGCGGCTCCGGGCGGCAAAACCATGGCAATCGCAGAAAGAATGAACAATACGGGTACGATCATCGCATCCGATATTTATAGAAGAAAACTGGACATTATCGATAAGGAAGCGGAACGACTGGGGATTACCAATGTGGAGACCCGCTCCTGGGACGCTACCAGAGTGGATTCTTCCATGGTTGAGAAGGCCGACCGGGTTCTGGTGGATGTGCCTTGTTCCGGCTTGGGCGTTGTCCGCAGAAAACCGGAGATCAAATACAAGGAAAAGACTACGGAGATGGAGCTGCTGCCGAAAAAGCAGCTGGCGATTCTATCCGCGTCCTCCCAATACGTTAAACCGGGCGGCACGCTGCTTTACAGCACCTGCACCATCAATCCTTATGAAAACCAGAGAATCATTGCCGACTTTCTCAAAAAGAACCCGAGCTTCAAGAAAGAGGAGGCGATTCAGCTGCTTCCCCACATTAACCATACAGACGGATTTTTTATCTGCGTGATGAAAAAGAGTAAGGGACTTGTATAAATGTTCGTTAATACCTTCTGAGCGGAGAAATAATATGGCGCAAATAGGATTTAAAAGCAATACCGGGGTGATTCGCGATAATAATGAAGATGCGTGTTTCGTCATTCCCAGCCACAACGTTTACGTTGTGGCTGATGGCGTGGGCGGAAACAACGCAGGCGAGATCGCCAGCAGGACCTGTGTGCGGGGGGTGGCCGAATATGTGGCTGCCAATCCCATAGAGAAATGCATGGAGGACCAGGAAATCTACGAATATTTTAACCGGTGCCTTAGGCTGGTCAATGATGAGATTTATCAGATGGGGCGAAAACATAAAGAAAACAAAGGGATGGCCACCACTGCGGTCATCGCGTACATCAGAGACGATACCGCCTATGTGGTCAATGTGGGGGACAGCCGTGCGTATTTATACCGCGGGGGCAGGCTCTCCCAGATCACAGAGGACCATACTTATGTGAACGAGCTTTTAAGAAACGGTGTGATCACCACCGAGGAAGCGGAAAATCACAATCAGAAAAATGTGATCACAAGAGCCGTGGGCGCGGAGCTTACGGTAAAAGCTGATTTTTTTCAGACGCAGCTAGAAAAGGGCGACATAGTGATGCTTTGTTCGGACGGACTTTACGGTGAGGTAGAGGAACAAAAGCTTGTGGAGATACTGGACAAAAAGAATACGATGTCAGGGACATGCACACGTCTTGTGGAAGAAGCCATCCGATGCGGCGGCAGAGACAACATCACCGTAGTTTGTTTGAAAATATAAGGGAGGATGAGAATGAGCAGTAAGATCTTAGCTGGGCGATATGAGCTGTTTGAAAAGATTGGCGAAGGCGGCATGTCCGTTGTATATAAAGCAAAAGATAAGCTTTTGAATCGCTATATCGCCATTAAAGTACTAAAGCCGGAATTTGTCAAGGACCGTAAATTCATAGAAAGTTTCAGAAGGGAATCCCAGGCGGCGGCCAGTCTGTCCCATCCCAATATTGTAAATATTTTCGATGTAGGACAGGAAGGCAATATCCACTACATCGTTATGGAGCTGGTTGAAGGAAGAACCCTCAGCGAGCTGATTCACGATGAAGGGCCCCTTCCTTATCCGCGAGTGATTGAGTTGACAAAGCAGATTGCCGCGGCCCTCAGCGTGGCCCATAAAAATCAGATTATACACAGGGACGTCAAGCCCCATAACGTATTGATCACATCCGGCGGAACGGCCAAGATCACCGACTTTGGTATCGCTAAGGCGGTAAACTCCTCCACTATCGTGGATACGACCGGAGGCGGAATCATGGGTTCGGTCCATTATTTTTCCCCGGAACAGGCCAGGGGAGGATATGTGGATGAAAAATCCGATATTTATTCTCTGGGAATCGTTATGTATGAAATGCTCACAGGCCGTGTTCCCTTTGACGGAGACAATCCGGTGAACATCGCGCTGATGCATATCAACAGTGAAATGGTACCGCCCTCCAAACTGGTTTCCGGCATTCCGCCGGCGTTGGAGAGGATTGTTCTCAAGTGTGCCGATAAATATCAGACCAACCGCTTTGCCAGTGCCGATGAGCTGATCGATACGCTGGACCGTCTGGAGTTTGTGGGAAGCGTCGTTGGAAATTCTGTTTTTATGGCCGGAGAAAACGAAAAGGCGGATCCCGATAAGCCGCTGGTGGATACGGATTTTGATGACGGCGACGATGAAGATGATGACGATTACGAAGAGCCAAAGAAGAAAAAGAAAAACAAGAAGAATAAGAACGGTTCAGGCAGAAATAAAAAAATTCTGATTGCCGTGATTGCGGGACTGGTCGTAGTGGCTGCCGTGGCGGTTGCCGCGGCGACGGGGGTATTCAGCGGAAAGCCGGTCATTGTGCCGAACTTGACAGGCCAGACTCTTGAAGAGGCTCAGAAACTGGCTGAAGAGGTTGGCTTCGAAGTAGAACAGGGCGATCTGGTTTCCGATCCGGAGATTCCGGAGGGAAGCGTTGTTTCCCAAAGCCCCGAGGCCAACACCCCGGCCAAGAAAGGCACGACGATACGGGTAAATATCAGTAAAGGCCCGGGAAACGGCAAAGTGCCGGACGTGACCGGAAAAACAGAGGATGAAGCCAGAGAGTTGCTGGAAGCCAACAACTTTAAAGTCGGAAACGTGAGCACCGGCGCCAGCGAGCTGGAAAAGGGCAAGGTGTACAAACAATCTCCTGAGGCCGGATCTACGGAAAAGGAAGGCACGGCCATCGATCTGGTGCTGAGCGACGGCTCAAAGATGAAGGTTGTGGTTCCTTATCTGATCGGAAAGGATATCGACGCGGCTCAGCAGGAGCTGGAGGACCTTGGTCTCAAACCGGGAAAGGTTAGTTATGAATCCAGCACCACCTATTCGGTGAACCAGGTTATGTGGCAGCAGTACGATGCCAACAAAGAGGTTTCCAAAGGGACTTCCATTAAACTGACCGTCAGCACCGGACCGGAGGAATCCAAGGAGCTGCAGCTGCATATTGATTTTAACCAGGCGGAAAACGAAATGTTCTTTATGACCGTAACGCTGAGCGACAGCGACGGAACCAGAAATGTAATCGACCATCAGCAGAGGATAAAAAGTGATGGCAGCGAGGACGTAATGCTTGAAGGAAAAGGCAAGGGAACGGTAATCGTCACCTTTGACGGCAAGCAGGTAATGAAGAAGACGGTTGACTTTACAAAGGGGACTATCCGCTGATGAAGGGCACTATTGTCAAGGGAATCGCAGGATTCTACTATGTAAAAAGCGGTACGGAGGTTTACCAGTGCAAGGCCAGAGGGGTCTTCAAAAAGGAGGGAATCACGCCCTTTGTGGGAGATCAGGTGGAATTTGATCTGGGCCGGGACGAAGAAGATGACGGGCTGATCCGGGAGATCGGCGAACGTAAGAATCAGTTTGTCCGGCCGCCCATTGCCAATGTTGACTGCTTTGCTGTAGTTCTGGCAGCGGCCAGGCCCAAGCCCAATCTTTCCATTGCGGATCGTTTCCTGGTGATGGCGGAAAAGAGCGGTACGGATGTGATCCTTTGCATCAACAAGATTGATCTGGCGAAAGGAAAAACCGTATCGGAGATCCTGGAGATTTACAGGCAGATCTATCCGGTGGTGTGTCTCAGCGGCAGCACCGGGGAAGGCATCGCAGAGCTGCGGGAACAGATGAGCGGCAAGCGGACGGCGCTGGCCGGTCCGTCGGGCGTGGGAAAGTCCACGATCCTCAACCGGCTGATACCCGGCGCAGGAGCAGAGACAGGTGATATCAGCGAGAAGACCAGACGGGGAAAACATACGACCCGCCATTGTGAGCTGTTTGACCTGGGCGGCGGCACCATGATCTTTGATACGCCGGGATTTACATCCTTTGACATCCTGGAGGCCGATGAAGAGGAGCTGCAGTTTCTGTATCCGGAGATGGAGCCCTTTGTGGGGCAGTGCCGGTACGACAACTGCAGACATCTGAAAGAGCCGGGATGCGCGGTGCGGCAGGCTGTGGAGGATGGAGAAATCA
Source organism: Anaerovorax odorimutans (assembly GCF_024459955.1). Lineage (GTDB taxonomy): Bacteria > Bacillota > Clostridia > Peptostreptococcales > Anaerovoracaceae > Hominibacterium > Hominibacterium odorimutans_A. Next base: position 214,971 of record NZ_JANFXK010000001.1, on the reverse strand, counting down.
CCCCATGCCGCTATGAATCCTATAAGGATCAGCTTAAAGAAATACAGGAAAAGAAAAAATATTAGCAGAAAAAATATCAGCGAAAATCAGGAAAGGATTTGCTATGATCAGATTAGCGCCATCTATTTTATCCGCGGATTTCTCCCAGCTGGGAAAAGAAACGGAATTGATTGAAAAAGCCGGGGCCCATGTGATACACGTGGATGTCATGGACGGTCACTTCGTGCCCAATATCAGTTATGGGGCAACGGTTATGAAGAGCCTCTGCGGCAAAACGAAGCTGCCCTTTGATGTACATTTAATGATTGAGAATCCAGATAAATATCTGGAAGACTTCGTAACGGATCAGACGGAATATATTACGGTCCATCAGGAAGCCTGCCCGCATCTGCACAGGACGGTGCAGCATATCAAGAGTTTGGGAGTAAAGGCCGGAGTGGCGTTAAACCCGGCGACTTCGCTCTCTTCCCTGGATTACATTCTCGAGGAAGCGGATTTGATTCTGATTATGTCGGTCAACCCGGGGTTCGGCGGCCAGAAGTTCATTCCCTCGGCCCTGCGGAAGGTCGAAGCGCTGAAAGCGCTGAAAATGCAGAACGATCATGATTTTATCATTGAGATCGACGGCGGAATCAACCTGGACAATGTCCGTTCCGTTACGGACGCAGGGGTAGAACTGGTTGTCGCCGGTTCCTCAGTATTCGGAGCGCCGGATATTGAAAAACGCGTCGGTGAGTTTTTAAAATTATTTTAGGAAAATGAAAAAACTGTTTCAGATTCCGGCCTGTCTCTTGTCAAGCAAGGGTGGGCGGGTTCTTCTGGAGCAGTTTTGTTTTTCTGTCGAAACCGTGGGAATCCTGTAAAGCCCTGACGAAGAGCGGCGGCTCAGAAACGTTGAAATTTCAATTTTTGTATGGTATACTGTTTTCTTGTCGGGGAGGGATAAGAAGTATGAATGAAAAAAAGAAACAAAAACTGAGCGTTATCGTTCCTTGTTATAATGAAGAAAAAGTTTTGCGCCTGTTTCACGGGGCGCTGATCAAACAGCTGCGTCAGCTGGATCCCGAAAAATACGATTATGAACTGATCTTTGTCAATGACGGCAGCAGGGACAAAACCTTAGCCTTGATTCTTGAATTCGCGGCCGGAAACGACTGCCTTAAATACATTTCTTTCAGCCGGAACTTCGGAAAGGAGGCGGCCATGCTGGCCGGCCTCGAACATGCGTCCGGGGACTGCGCTGTCATAATGGATGCCGATCTGCAGCATCCGCCGGCTCTGATTCATCAGATGCTGGAAAAATACGAAGAGGGGTACGATCAGGTCATCGCTAAACGTGACCGAAAGGGCGAACCGAAGAAAGCCGCTTTTTTTGCCAGGACCTACTACAAGCTGGTCAATAAAATGGTCGATGTTCATATGGTGGACGGCGCTGGCGATTTCCGCCTCCTCAGCCGGGAAACCATCGACGCGGTCCTTTCTCTCAAGGAAACCAACCGTTTTTCCAAGGGCATCTTTTCCTGGGTGGGCTTTAACCAGACCTATATCGAATACGCCAATCGGCAGAGAACATTCGATGACAGCCGATGGTCCTTTAAACGATTGCTGCGCTACGGCATTGACGGCGTCGTCTCCTTTAACGTACAGCCCCTCAGACTGTGCGTCTATCTGGGCGGTGTGCTGCTTGCCATCAGCATGCTCTATCTGGTCTATCTCTTTGTGCGCATCCTGATTTACGGTGTCGATGTACCCGGGTACTTTACCACCATCACGCTGATTGCTGTCCTGGGCGGCGTACAGCTGATCTCTCTGGGAATCATCGGCGAATACGTAGGCAGAATCTACGCGGAAGTAAAAAAACGACCCATTTATATTGTGGCTAAAACGAACATCCGTAAAACGAATATCAGCAAAACGAGCATCAGGGAAAAATGATGAAATCCGATTATATATGAAGGAAGTTGTATTATGGTGAAACGCATATTGAATAAAACCTTATTTAAGTTTGTTATTGTTGGAGTTATAAATACCCTTCTTGGTATGGCGATTATGTTTGGCCTCTATAATCTGGCGGGAGTCTCCTACTGGGTGTCCACGGCCGCTAATTATGTGATCGTCAGCTTTCTGAGCTTTTATCTCAACAAGAGGTTTACTTTCCGCCATGAAGGCAATGTGATTAAAAGCGGACTGCGGTTTGCCGTAAACATCGGAGTCTGTTATCTGCTGGCTTATGGGGTAGCCAAGCCCTGGGCTATGTTGATGCTGTCCGGGCAGGACCGCCAGTTTCAGGAAAACGTGGCTATGCTGGCGGGGATGTGCCTCTTTACGCTGTTTAATTATCTGGGGCAAAGACTTTTTGTGTTCGCCGATTCCGGCCAAGGCCTGCCGGGCGCCCGGCAGAGCGCTGGGAAAGCAAAGAGCAGGGAGGAGCTCGCGGCCGAGCTTGCGGAGGCCATGGCCCGGGAAGACGACCGTGATCCGGGGAGCTATTTTGACCGGGAAGCGCTGGATCGGCGGCGGGAAAGGGTGCTGGCAGCCGCGAAGCGCAGTGTGGCGGCTGCGGAGGTGCCGAAGGAGGCTGAGGAGATGATTGTTCGGGAGAAGGAAGAAGGGACGGAGAAGCGTTTTGACGAAGAGCGAGCTGAGAAATAGTTTTCTGAACCGTATAATGAAGAGTTTTGTGGTATTGCAGGCGAATTGCAAGTGAAACCTGAGTATGATAAACTGTAGGAAATTATAATGAAGGAAGGATGAGGAAGAGCAATGAAAAAGTCATTCAAAAGGTTACTGGTGATAATGTCCATAACCGTCATAGGCTTCACCTTTACTGTACCCGCCGCTGCTTTTGCGGACAGCGCGTCCGGCAGCGTAACGGTGACAACAGCGGGTGAGCTTTATGCCGCTATGGATGACAGTTCAGTAACAAACATTACAATTCCGGGAGGAACGACCATCAACCTTACCAGGGCGATTCGGGTAAAAAGCAATAAAACGATTAACGCTGCAGGCGCAACTATCGTCCGCAACGGAACCGTGATGCTCAATGAACCCGCGGCAGTTGATTACAAGGCCTTCTCTAATCTGACGATTCTCGGAGGCATCTGGAAAAGCACCAGCAGCAAAGGCTATAACGGTACCATGATTCGTCTGGCCCACGGCAATAACATTACTTTTGATGGATGTACGGTGTATACCAATTACAGCGGCCATGGGATCGAACTGATTGCCTGCAAAAATGTTAATGTGAGAAACTGCACACTCCTTGGACAGGGAACTTGCCCCAAGAAGGGATTGGAGGAACAGCTCCAGATTGATATTGCGACTCCGAAAACTGCTCCGGGTTTAAAGCAATATGGCAGCAAATATGTAAATGGCCAGACTTGTCAGAACGTCTATGTTACGAATTGTACAATAACTGGTGCCAGGGCTGTCTGCGCAAATTACGCATCGAAGGAGAAAAAATTCAAAAAGAAATTCCATAAAAATATTCAGGTGAAAAACTGCACTCTGACCGGCAAGACTTCCGAGGCGCTGGCGCTGTTCAATACCCGAAGCGCCGTAGTCAGCGGTAATAAGATTTATTCAAAGGGCAAACGAACCAGTAGTTCCTATACCGTAGGATGCCATGTGGCCATGTTCGGAAAAGCTCCGTCAGGGATTAAAAAAGACAAAATTACCATCACCAACAACACGATCAAAGGAGGGAGACATGCGGTTTTGGTTTACTCCCATTCCTCCTCCAAATACGGAAAAGTGACCGTCAAGAAAAATAAGCTGTATTGTAAAAAGGGAAAGAAAAACGCGCTGAAAATCAGCGGCGCAAAGAAAAAATCCGTGTCAAAGAATAAATTGAAGAAATGGTAGGAAGGGATGGCGGCTCTTGGGTTATTGGGGAATATACCGGCAAGTATGGTAAAAATCGTCGAATCCTTGAAATATAAATGTATATGTGGTATACTTGTGCAAGATTTTCAATATATGTGCGATATTGAACACGTTAAAATATGTATTCAAGGAAATGAGCAATATTAACCGATGGGTAAGAAATATAGCAGAATTATTATATTAATATTTGTGGACATGGCGATTGTCGCAGTTAGCTCCATCTTTCCGCTGGCACTCCGTTTCGGTATTTTTACTATGGATGTGACTTATCTGGAGCCGGCACTGAAATGTCTGCCAGCTGACATTGTCATTACAGTTATTGTGATGGCATTGTTTAAGTTATACAATCGAGTTTGGACCTATGCGGGCATTGATGAACTGATGTCAGTGCTTAAGGCCTCGCTGATCATAGAAGCACTGTACGTTGCGTACCGGCTCTTTATGGGGGTTGCTATGCCGCGGAGCTTTTATGTCTTTAACTGGGTATTTTTGTTTTTGCTGCTCGCGGCATCGAGAGTATCCGTGCGGCTGTTCCGGCAGATTAGAAGAAAATACACAAAAGAGGTCAGCTCTCACAGACTGATGATTATCGGAGCGGGTTCTGCAGCATCAGTGTTGATCAGAGAACTTCAGTATAATAGCAGTTCGAAAATCGCTTGTCTGATTGATGATAACCCGGGGAAAAAAGGAAAATATATTCACGGTATTCCTATTGTGGGAAATCGGCAGGATATCCCCCATATGGTTGAAAAGTATGAGGTTGATGAAATTATAATCGCCATTCCTTCTGCGCCGCCCAGAACTATCAGAGATATCATTTCAATCTGCAATGAAACCCCGGCAAAATTAAAAATCTTACCGGCGATTGCCTCGACTTTGACATCTTCGCTTAGCCAAAAGGTACGAGAAGTTAATTATGAGGACCTGCTAGGCAGAGATGCGGTCGTTATCAACAACAGGGAAGTCGAAAGCTTTGTAAGTGAAAAAACGGTAATGGTCACAGGCGGGGGTGGGACAATTGGCTCGGAACTATGCCGACAAATTGTAGCGAACAAGCCCAAACGATTACTTGTCATTGATATTTACGAGAATGGCGCCTATGAACTTCAGATGGAGCTTTTACGAAATTACCCGGAAGCAGATGTTAAAGTACTGATTGCATCGGTGCGGGATTATGATCGTATGAAAATGATCTTTGAAGAATATCAACCGGAAATCATTTATCATGCGGCGGCCCACAAACATGTGCCATTAATGGAATATTCACCTAACGAAGCGGTCAAGAATAATTGTAAAGGAACGCTGAACATGGCCAAGCTGTCCGATGAGTATGGTGTAAAACGCTTTGTGCTGATATCTACAGATAAAGCGGTGCGCCCGACCAATGTGATGGGTGCCACGAAACGCATTTGCGAGATGATTGTACAGTCCTACAATAAAATGTCTGAGACAGAATTCGTTGCCGTGCGTTTTGGAAATGTGCTGGGCTCCAATGGGTCAGTGATTCCTTTATTTTTAAAACAAATTGAAGCAGGAGGACCGGTGACCTTGACACACAGGGATATCACGCGTTTTTTCATGACAGTCAGTGAAGCTGTTTCGCTGGTGCTGCAAGCGGGCCTTCTGGCAAAAGGCGGAGAGATATTCGTCTTGGATATGGGACAACCTGTGAAAATTTATGACTTGGCAGTTAATCTGATTCGATTAAAAGGCTACGTTCCGGGCGAGGACATTAAGATAGAAATTGTTGGACTTCGACCGGGAGAAAAGTTGTATGAAGAACTGTTAATGGCAGAAGAAGGCTTAGAGAGTACGCCCAATGAATTGATATATATTGGGCAGCCGATTGATATGAATTGCAGAAAGTTTTTGCAGCAATTGGACAAGCTGATTGAAACTGCGGAAAAGAATAGTGACCAGATTAAGGCGGAAATTGAGCGTGTATGTGATACGTACAATCCGCAATTATCATGAAAGAGAGCAGTATAATGACAGAAAAAGAACGAATCTTTCTGGCCTCACCGCATATGAGCGATGAGGGTTATGAAATGGAATATATAAAAGAGGCGTTTGAAACCAACTGGATTGCACCTTTGGGAGCCAATGTGACAAACTTTGAGAAAGAAATATGTCAAAAAATCGGCTGTAAGGCTGCGGTGGCATTATCCTCCGGAACTGCTGCGATGCATCTTGCGCTAAAGCTTTTAAACGTAAAAGAGGGTGATTTAATATTCTGCCAGGATTTAACTTTTTCTGCCACAGCGAATCCGATTATGTATGAAAGGGCGAAGCCGGTCTTTATTGACAGTGATCGGGAAACCTGGAATATGAGTCCGGAAGCATTGACAAGAGCTTTTGAAAAGTATGAAGCCATAGGTCAAAAGCCTAAAGCGGTAGTAATTGTTCATTTGTACGGCCTTGCGGCTGATATGGATGAAATCACCCGCATATGTAAGAAGTATGATACTCCGATCATAGAGGATGCTGCAGAGAGCCTGGGAACTATTTATAAAGATAAGATGACAGGAACCTTTGGAGACTATAGTATTCTTTCCTTTAATGGGAATAAAATAATCACATCTTCCGGCGGGGGGATGTTGCTGTGCAATACAGCGAAGGCGGGAGATGATGCAAAAAAGACACTTTTTTGGGCGACACAGGCCAGGGACCAGGCGAGATATTATCAGCATAGCGAACTGGGATATAACTATCGGATGAGCAATATCGTTGCGGGGATTGGAAGAGGCCAATTAAAGGTCCTGGATGAACGTGTGAAGAAAAAGCGGCAGATTTATAGCGTCTATCAAGAAGCCTTTGCTGATGTACCTGACATAACGATGATGCCGATTCACGATGGTATAGAAAAAAGCAACTGCTGGCTTTCCTGCATGGTGTTGGCAGACGATTCGAAGGTTACGCCATTGGATGTCCAGTTGGCCTTGGAGGCTGATAACATTGAGGCGAGACATATCTGGAAGCCAATGCATATGCAGCCGTTTTTTGCAGAGTGTGATTATATCGATAATGGAGACATAGGGCAATGGCTGTTTGAGCAAGGTGTATGTCTGCCGTCAGATACCAAGATGACCGAAAGGGATATGAGCAGAATCATCAAAATCATAAAGGACTTGTGGAAATAAAGATATGAGTAAACCCTTTAAAAAGTAAGCAGGATGAATAAAAAGGTATTCTGTAGGGTAATATTATTAATATAATGATTTTCGTAACATTTTTATTTGGAATTAAGTAATGAATAGTTTTGGAGCAAAAGAATGAAGAACAAATATAACAGGAAACAAATAAATGAGACACTATTATTTATTGCAATGGTGCTTATCCTGTTACCAATTGTAGGGGTTTCATTTTTCGGGATTCCTGGTTATGTTTATACAATTGAAATAGGTGTGGCTTATTTAGTACAAACGTGCATTTTAATTTATACATTTAATGAAGGATTGTGGAGAGTTAGAGAAAATCTGCTAGCTAAGACTGTTTTGGCGGTATTTATATTATCGCAAATATATATTTGTTTGTTAGGATTAAAGAATTCCGTAAGTCCAAATGTAAAAGAGATTATCAATATCTTTACTCTTTCCATAAACGGCTATATTATAATACTGGCTAATAACTACAGCTTAAATGAAACAAAATTACTAAGCTTTATGCGAAATTTTGTTGATATTGCAATTATAGCGTGTATTTATAATATAATGCTACATTTTGGGGATATTCTAAGTGTTTTATCAGGGACAAATAAAGAATACTTACAAATTGATAGTTTTTTCACTAATAGAAATTTATTTGGAGCATTTTTGGTTTTTTCTATAATTGCGTTGCTGATAGCAAAAGACATACAACAACTTAATAGAGATAACTGGGTACTATGTTTATTTGTTTTTAATTTATTATTGACAATGTCAAGATCTGCTATAGGCACCTTTATAATTGTTGTTACGGTTAAATATATTTATGAGATCGTTTCAAAGGAGTATACTATAAAGGAGACAGTTACTAAATGTAGTATAGAACTAAAATATATGATAGGAGGGATTGCAAGTGTATTTTTTAAAAGAATTTTTGCTGGAATATTAATCCTGATACTACTTGTTGCATCAATTAGTTCAGAAAGAATTGTTTCAGATAAAAGCGATAAGTCATTAGGGGAGAATCTGATTAGGGCTGAAGATATTGGAAGTGTAGCAGGGCGAACAGTCATTTGGAAAGAGGGGCTTAAAATTTGGAATACTCACCGTATTTTAGGAGTAGGAAGATTTGGCGCTATAGAACGGTTGCATAATTCGCGGGAAGATTGCAAAAAATTTACCCAATTCCATAATGCATATATCGAGGTTCTTGCATCACATGGGATTTTAGGGTTGATGATATACTTATTCCTATTTTTATGGATATTAAGAAAAATTTATAGAAGCCGAATGCCTATTAAACAAAAAGGAATATTTTATGCCATGTATATATCAATGGGGATCCAATCATTATTTGAAACAAGGATTAGATTTTCTATGGGGTTTGTAGATACATTTTCTATGTTTTTCTTAGTTGTTATACCTATTCTTTACATTAATAACTATAGTGAAAAAGTGGAAATACAGGCAAAAGATAGACTTTCTAAGGACTCTGAAAGAAATGAGCCAACATATTCATAAATTATAAGGATATTGTAATAAGGGGTGATATTAGTGTAAGCTAGTAGCACAATTTTGATTATGATAGTGATAATCTTTATGGTAATAGAATATACCACTAATTAGTAATGAACTGCCCAATATATAATTAAGTTTGCTTTGAGAAAACTTAATTAAGAAGGATTTAATATACAGCACTCTAATAATTTTGTCTTGCCATATTTAGGTCATAGTTTTATAAGGAGAAAGCCTGTAAAACCAATGATTTAGGGCTTGGCATTATAGGAAGGAAAACTGATAAATATGATTATGGACTTTAGCTTACTAAGCCGGTTAATAGGAGTTATATCTTTATTGGAACAAAAGAATGTGATAAAATGCAAAGAGAAATAGGTAGCTACTTTTGGATTAATCCAAATACAAAAGTAGTGAGCGAATCGATAGTTTCTCCTGAAAAATTCAACTGCAAAGGTAGCGATTATGTTTGGTTATCAAGCGGGCGTGCTGCAATCACCTACATTTTGGATTCAATCTCTGAAAGAAATCCTAATATAGAAAAAATAGCGTTGCTTCCATCATATACTTGCCATACAGTAATAGAACCTTTTTTTCGTAACCAGTATACTGTTCATTTTATTCCCATTCACGAAAAAATGAACATTTATGCACAAGAATTAATAAAAATTGCAAGAAAAACGAACGCAAAAGTGATTTTACTTCATAACTATTTTGGATTTAATACTTTGCTGGGTTGCGATAACGTATTAAAAATATTGCGTAATGAAGGTGTGATCATTATTGAAGATAGAACGCAATGCTTATATAGTAAGTTCCCGCCCCTGTCTGCAGATTATTATGTCGGCAGTATAAGAAAATGGATAGGCGTTCCTGATGGAGGGTTTGCAATGTGCAAAAAAGGTTCTTTCACGAAAAAACCTTATAAATCAGATCTTAAAATGGAATCAACTAGAGTGGCAGCAAGCATTGATAAGTATAAATATTTATACGAAAATATTGGAAGTAAAGAGGAGTATATTAAAAAATACAAGACATCTGATAATATGTTGGCTAAACAAAAAAATTTTTATGCAATTGGAAGTTGTTCGATTAAAATGCAAGCAGCACTTGATTACGATGAATTAACTATAAAGAGACGGTCAAATTATAATGTGCTATTATCCGGTTTACGTACTTGCAAAGCTGTAATTCCTATCTTTAAAGTATTGCCAGAGGACGTAACACCTTTGTTTTTTCCTCTTTGGATTAGTGATAATAGACAAGCCTTTCAAGAAAAATTAATACAAGCAGAAATTTATGCCCCAATAATATGGCCTAAATCAAAGCTTATATCTTGCGAGTATCACGAAACCGAAGAAATGTATAAACATATTTTGTGTATCCCGATTGATCAAAGATACAATGAGGAAGATATGAATAGAATTGTTGATGAAATATGCGTATTTCAATTAAAGAATAAAAGGTATAAAAATGAATGAGTTTATGCAACAACATCAAAAAGGATTTTATGAAAAATATATAAAAAGACCATTGGGATTTTGCTGTGCCTTGATAGCAGTTGTATTGTTAAGCTGGTTTATGGTGATTATTGCAGTACTAGTTAAACTTAAATTAGGTAGTCCAATTATATTTAAGCAAGAGCGACCAGGGCTGAATGAAGAAATTTTTACCCTTTATAAGTTTAGAACCATGAACAACCAGACTGATGAAAAAGGGAATTTATTACCGGATGACGTGCGATTAACTAAATTTGGAAGGTTTTTGCGTTCATTAAGCATTGACGAATTACCTGAATTGTTTAATATATTGAAAGGGGATATGGCAATTGTTGGACCAAGGCCATTGGCAGTTATTTACCTGCCATATTATTCAAAACTAGAAAGACAACGACATAGTGTAAGACCTGGTTTGTCAGGACTCGCTCAAGTAAATGGAAGAAATTCAATATCATGGGAAAAAAAATTTGAGTTTGATATAGAATATGTTAATAATATATCCTTTATTAATGATTTGTTGATTGTTATGAAAACAATTAGGAAGGTTTTTGCTAGAAGTGATATTGGACAAGGTGAGGAGCATCCAGGGAGTTTACATATTGAGCGACAAAATAAAAAAAATGATGATATGTAAAGAGGCCTATAAGTTTATAAATTGATTTTTTTGGTTGTAAAGATTAGGAGATGATCAGAAATGAAAGTAACAGTTATAGGATGTGGAAATGGTGCATTTGCAGTAGCAGCAGATTTATCAAGCCGAGGGCATCAAATTACCTTGTATGTTGATCCAAGTCATAAAAAAAACTTCGAAGTCATAGAAAAAACTAAAGTGATTCATTGTGTCGGAAAGGAATTAAAGGGTGACATATCTATTTATAAGGTGACGACAAATATTGAAGAAGCACTGATAGATGTGGATTTAATTATGCCCGTAGTGCCTTCATTTGCACATGAAGATATTGCAAAGTCGTTAGTACCTTATGTTAATAAAAAACATAAAATTTTACTTGCCCCAGGAAGTACAGGGGGAGCGCTAGTTTTTGCAAAAGTCTTTGCAAATAATAAGATAGGGCAAGATGTTCGTATATCAGAAATGCATACCTTGCCATACGTTGCTAGAAGGATTAGTGAAGATTCTGTGGATATTTCGTTGTTTGTAAAAAAGATATATTTTTCCACATTCCCTGCAATCCATAATCGGGAAATGTATGATTTGGTTAGGCAATTATATAATGGAATTGTAATGGTAACAGATGTTTTAGAAACGGGTCTAAATAATGGAAATCTTGTTATTCACCCAGCCCCGGTCATACTAAATGCAGGAAAGATTGAATATTATGGTAAACACTATCATTATAAAGAAGGGATAACCCCTTCAGTCGGAAAAGTTATTCAAAAAATTGATGATGAAAGAAAACTAATATGTCGAGCTTTTGGATATAAGGAAATTGATATGAAACAAAGACTTTATGAACAAGGAGACTGTGAACTAAAGGATACAGTTTATGAAACGGTACAGACTAGTACAGACATTCTTGTTCCATTAGAGGGTCCCAATAATTTGGATAGCAGATATTTGGTCGAAGATACATCATATACTTTAGTAGCTGCTATTAGTTTGGCGGAGGTTGCTGGTGTTGAAACGCCTCTGATGAAATCGATTCTGTATTTAGCAAACGCATTAAAGGATGAGGATTATATGAAAACTGGAAGAAACTTGAAAAGGATGGGATTAGAGAACAAAACTGTAGAAGACATCAAAGCTTATTTAAAGTTTGGATGATAAAAAACAAAGGGTTATAGCTAAAAAATTTTTAAAAAATGAAAAAAGCAAAACTCAAGATATGTTTAGAGAGAGGGATTTCTATAGTAACTCAGTTGTCAAGATAAAAATCTAAGATTTTTATCTTGAACTAAATGGTTGATAAGTAACTAGGAATATGGAAAGGAGAACGGAACACATGGTGTTGTCAGCCTAGTGGCTTTTTATCCATACTCTGACGGATACCATTTTCTTTTACAAAGTCAACGCACTGCTGATTTGTAAACTAACAGTCCTGATCTAGGTTAAACATCTGTGGTTTTGCCACGGCAAATGCCTTTTTAAGTGTATTGACAACTATGCAAGTGCATCGTCGACTTCCCAGCAACGTTACAGCGTCTAGACCAGTCGATTACAGAAATCTGTACATGGTTGGAATATATGTAAGGGCCAATAGATTAGTCCTGATTTGATACGTCTATGATGCGTTGCGAAGAAGATAAGGGCATACCATAAGTCTGTTGCACCCGTCTGAATGGATTCATCTTCGGATAGATTGGATAAATAACCATTTCATTCATACGATGATGTGCTTTACAGTACTTGACAATGATATTCTCTGTATTTGTGTTGCTCCCCTAGTAGGATTATTTGTATGAAAATGATCAATAATCTTTTTACAAACCAGTTCTTCTGCTGACGTAGAAGAACGGTTATAGTAAATGTTGGTATGATTGATATCAAGAAGCTTCGATCCTACAGGTACCAGTATTTATTTGGTCGTCAAAAGGTTTTGAACTAAATTTGCTCTCATAGTTAGGCCCACAAATTTTCTTGGATTTTTTTGAGCCGGTTAATCTGCATAGTTAAATGGCTAAATTTTTTGGCATACTCCGCGTTTTTTGCATCCTTCGACAAGCTTACCCCTTGAGGTTTTCTTCACGTTTGTTTTCGAATCCTGCAGAAACGTTGATTAGGAACTTTTTCCTCCGATTACGGAGCAGATTAGGTGGATATTGTTCTCAGCCGCCAGAGTGTTGAGGTTTCTCTCTCCCGTAAGCAGCTTAATTATAAGCTCTAATTTAAATTTGGTGCTAAAGTTTCTCCTTTGTCTGGACATAATGATGAATTCTCTCTTTCGTATGGATTTTAGTATATCAGATTCATTAAAAAGTCCGAAAAAGCGTCTTAATTTATGAGACCATTATACTCATAGAAAGGTTATTTATAGATATGTATAATAATTTGATAGGAAAAAAGTTATTAATTTTAGGGGGCATTCGTACTCTGTGCGATTATGTTGTGCGAGCTCAAAAAATGGGCGTTTATGTATATGTTGCAGATTACGATATATATAGTCCGGCAAAACAAATAGCTGATCAAGCAGTATTCTTAGATGCAACTAATGTTGAAGAGATAGTTGCGTTCTGCAAAAAAGAAGGCATTGATGGGATTACTACAGGATATGTCGATATATTGCTAAAGCCATGTTATGAAGCTTGCAGACGTTTGAACCTTTTTTGTTACTTAACTCCTGAAATGATAGAAATGTCAACAAATAAAGAATACTTTAAATCTATATGTGCTGAATATAGTATTCCTACTCCTATTAGCCATGAAATTAAAAACGAAGACTATGAAGTTGCAGCTTTGGCGCTTAATTACCCTGTTTTCATAAAGCCTTTGGATGCAAGCGGGTCTAGAGGCGCGGCAGTTTGTAATAATGTGAAAGAGTTTAAAAAGCAATATAAATGCGCATTAAATTTCTCTAAACAAAAAAAGGTTGTTGTCGAAGAATACCTAAGTGGGACAGAATTCTTAATGGACTACTTAATAGTTGATGGACGTCCTTATTTATTGTCAATGTTTGATAGAATAATGAGTGCAGATAGGAATTCTGCAATTAATCATTCGGATTTATGTATAGCACCTTCTTGTAATTTAACTGTTTTTCAACAAAAAATACATCAAAATATTTTAGAAATGTTATCTGGAATGAATTTTGAAAATGGCTTAATATTTTTTCAAGGATTTGTAAAGGATAAGAACATTACAATATACGAAATGGGATGTAGGCTAGGAGGATCCTTTCCATTTATAGATGAGCATTGTACCGGAATAAATCCAATGGACATGCTCATCAACTACGCATTAACTGGGGAAATGGGTAAAAAAATTGCTATTGAAGAGATCTCTCCACATTTTTCGGAACTGGGAGGGGTAATAAATATAATGGCTTTGAGTTCGGAATATAGAATTGCAGAGATTAACGGGATTGAAGAAGTAAGTAAGCTACCACAAATGTTACACTATCTTCAACGTATGTTTATTGGAGATTCCTTTCAAGTTGGAAAAATTACAGATAGTCCGGTGGTTAGCTTTTATTTTTATGCGAAAGATATAGATGAATATAAAGAAATTGTTCGCTTTATATATTCCAAAGTATCGGTATTTGACAAATATGGAAACTCACTCTTAATGCAACCATGCAGTATAGAAAACTTGTAGATAAAGGAGTTAATTTACAGAGTAAGGAAAATGCTCAGAGGGAAGTCGTATGGATATTTATTTTAGTGATAATTATGGAAAGTTATATGAAGAATTGGAAGATGGCGTAGCTGAAATTTTTGTGCATAATGATATAAATGGATGTGTTAAACACCAGTTTATAAAAAGAAAGATAATTCCATGGATTGATGGAAAGCAGTTTTATGATTTAGTGACACCTTACGGATATGGGGGGCCCTATATTGTTGAATTAAAGGGTGAAAAAAAAATATTGGTTGAATCTTTTCAAAAAGCTTTTTCTAAATATTGCATGGATAATATGATTGTATCTGAATTTGTTAGATTTCATCCAATAAAAAGGAACCATAGGGACTTTTGGGAAATGTATTACCCTATTTTCGATAGGATAACTTTGGGTACGAATATCTATAAGTATGATGATCCGGTTCAAGAAGAATTTTCGAAAAGTTGTAGAAAAAATATTCGCCAAGCATTAAACAAAGGGGCAAGTTACTCTATTACTGAAGCCCCCGAATCTTTAGCAGACTTTGTTGGCGTATACTATTCTACAATGGATAGAAATAACGCAAATGATTATTATTATTTTAACAAAACGTATTTTCAAAATTTAATAAAATATTTTAGAAATAATATTTTACTAGTTAAAGTCCATTATGACAATAAAATAGTTGCTGCAGGTTGTTATTTTGTTAGTGATAGCGTGGTACATATTCATTTGTCTGGAACGTTAAGTGAATATTTATGGCTATCACCAGCATATTTATTGAGATATGCAGTTACTAAGTGGGCTAAAGAAAATAATATCACATATTTACATCATGGGGGAGGTAGAACAAATAAAACAGATGATTCACTTTACCAATTTAAAAAACGATTTGCAAAAAACACGGAATTTGAATTCTATATAGGGCAGAAAATATGGAACAAAAAAATATATGATAAATTATGTAATATAAATAGAAAAAATGTAAATAGTGATTACTTCCCTGAATATAGAATACATGGAAACAATGATAGGTAGTAGTGGATAGAAAAGGAATGCATATGAATATACTAATTGTTGCAAATTATTGTAGGGACTTTTCTAAAATAGATAATGGGCGGTTTAACTATTTAGCTAGACTTCTAGCTAAAGAACATAATGTCGAAGTTATTACTTCAGATTTTAACCATACAACTAAAACTTTTAAAGAGGAAATATGTGGAATATTGCCCTTTAAAGTTACTTTTATTCATGAAACGGGTTATCCTAAAAACATATGTTTAAGGCGGTTTTATAGCCATTATGTTTGGGGAAAAAATATAGGAAGCTATTTATTAAAAATAGACAAGCCTGATCTCATCTATTGTGCGATTCCTTCATTGGAAGCTCCCTTTGTTATTGCACGGTATTGTAAACAAAATAATGTACGTTTTATTATTGACATTCAGGACTTATGGCCGGAAGCTTTTAAGATGGTTTTTAATACTCCTTTATTAAGCGATATTATTTATCAGCCAATGAAAATGAAGGCAGATTATATTTATAGTCAAGCGGATCAAATCATTGCAGTATCAAAAACATATGTTAATAGGGCAATGAAGGCAAAGAAGCAAAGGGAAAAAGGATATGCTGTTTTTTTAGGAACTGAATTAGCCTCATTTGATTTAGCCAAGCAAAAATACATAATAAAATATAATCATAAAGAGATCCATTGTGCATACATTGGATCACTAGGTTACAGCTATGACTTAGAATGTATTATAGACGCAATTGCACTTTTAAAAAAAAGGGGAATCACTAATATTAGGCTAATCGTTATGGGGGATGGACCATTAAAAGAGAAGTTTGAAAACCATGCCAAAAGTATAAATGTTAATTGTGATTTTTTGGGGAAATTGGATTATCCTCAAATGGTTAGAAATTTGTGTGCATGTGATATTGCTGTTAACCCAATTAAAAAAGGATCGGCAGGAAGTATTCTTAATAAAGTTGGCGATTATGCGGCAGCTGGTTTGCCTGTGATTAATACCCAGGACAGCAGGGAATATCGGGATCTTTTGGAAGAATATAATGCAGGGTTAAACTGTATTTGTGGGGAGGCAAAAGACGTGGCCATGAAATTTGAATATTTAATTAAAAATGAAAATATAAAAGTACAAATGGGTTTGAATAGTAGAAAATTAGCTGAAGAAAAATTCGATAGGGCAAGAACTTATGAGACAATTGTTCAGATAATAAATGATGATTTTTTGGAGAAATAAATGCGAGTTATCAAATACTTTAAAAGCAATAAGCATGTAAAAAAATTTACTGGCGATGTATTTTTTAATATTGTCGCATTTTCTATTTACATTATAGGTCAACAGATACTTTTACTACCAATTTTGGCCAGAAACACCAATGATAAAGGCTTTTCCTCAATAGTTGTATTTATTTCTATTTTTTCGATTATTACAAATACATTGGGAAGTGAACTAGGAGTAACAAGACAAATAAAAAAAGAAGATGATGAGAATAAGGGAATCGATCAAGACGGATATGATAGATTTATTTTGTATTTGACCCCAATCGTGATTATAGTTGCAGTTACCTTGTTAAGTATATATAATTTTAACTTGAAATATATCATAGTCTGCACTATTGTGATAGTCTTAGGAAATTTTAGGCTGTATTTAGCCGCTTTTTTTCGTTTACAAAAGAATTTTATTAGAGTTATTTTACAAAATGTTGCATATGTCGTTGGGATGTTAATAGGTCTAGGTATATTTTTACTTACAGAGAACTTTTTTCTACCATTTATTGTTGCAGAGGTTTGTGGTGTCGGGTATAGTCTTAAGAAGATCCCTTTTAGAAAAAAAAGAAAATTTAGATGGCAACAATTTAAACTTGATGTTAGTAGAATAGGGAAAACATTTTTTGACTTGGGACTAATTGCACTGCTAATCAATACAATGGTGTATTTTGATAGATTAATTATTTACCCAATTTTAGGCGCAACAGCGGTTTCCGTTTATTATGCAGCAAACTCAATGTCAAAAGCGGTGACACTGATAGTTAATCCAATTCATGGTGTTATACTATCATGGTTGGGCTCATCAAAAAACTATAATAAACAAAGAATCTTAAAGATAACAATTAAACTAAACTTTCCAATGGTTATTATTGCAGCGATTGTTAGTTGGCCAATAACATACTTTGCTTTATGGTTTCTTTACCCCCAGTATTTTGAACAAGCTCTATCTTTTATAGTTCCAATCTGCATTTCAGTAGGTTTTAGTGTCGCTTGCAGTCTGTCAAAAGGCGTGCTTCTGAAATTTATTAATAGTAGAAAGCTTTTGACATGTTATATCTCATATTTTATAATTTTTGCAATTCTTGCAATGCCTTTAAGCAGTATGTATGGAATAATGGGATTTGTAATAGCTAATTTGGTTGCTAGAATAGAACAATGGGTAGTATTTATGGTATTTATGAAAAACGCATTATCCAAAGGGGAAAGTGTTAACTAGCCGACCTAAACATAGATGGATGGTGGTAAATGGTAAACCACCCGTGCGTCGAATTCCTCCTAAATAAACCTTAAAATACCCTTAAGGTCTTTAGGGGAATTTTTAATGAATATCAAAGAATAGATGAAACTGCAAAAGTGGGTAGCAGATACGGCTGAGCAAAAACCAAGCGGTCTATTCTTGGTAAAACAAGAACTGTCGGAGCCTGTTTTTTACAAAAATAGAGCTTAATCTTTAGGGAATTGATGTTAACATAGGATCTGGCATTAACATGAAAGGAAGCGGTATTATGGTAAATATAGCACTAAATTCCAACATTGAATATAGCATGAGGTTATACTGATCTAAGATACAGTATAGATGGACTGGCGTAAGCGCCTTTGAAACCGAAGCAATCTTTTTGTTTTGCGGAAGACGAAATGACCGAATAAAAACTCTTGTCTGGGAAGGTGACTGTTGCTGTAGAAAAGCCTTGAAGCAGGTAAATTTGAAGCCACAGTACCGTTATTGAAATTTCGATGGACAACTTAGCCTATTCGACAATGGTTTCAATGAGGTTGAAGCAATTTTTTCAGATCAGCCTATCTGGAGCCTGAAATGGATCAGGAGGTAGTTCATACGCATACAAGGAAGAAGTGCAAAGGAAAACGAGATGAGGATTTATCAGGCTACCCAACAATTATAACTTACCATACTCTTTCAGGAAAAGAACTGAAAGAGTATGGTAAATTTCTTGATGAATATACAAGAAGTTGGAAATGATTTCTGTTCCTTTGAAGTTCACGAGCACCATATCGAAGTCTACAAAGGCAAAATGGGAAGATAGTTAAAAGAGAACATTCGAAAGCGATGCTGAATAACAGTATTACTATATCATCTTTAGTTACCGCAAGCACTAATGCAAAATATGGCTGTCAGATTTATCGTGTACTTAAAAACGAACCGGTTACCAGATTTCAGTTTGCGGGACGCTGGGCTAGGCACATGTAAGAGACCACTTGCGGAAATAGTAAAAAGTCTTAAGCTTAAGCATAATACGTCAATTGGTACTGTAGCATATGAAGCGCTGGTACAGCTCCAGAATATCTATCATACAGAGAATTCTCTTAAGAAGTTGCCACCATCAAGAAGAAAAGCTCAACGAAAAGCGCTGGCTAGGTCACTAGTTGACAACTACTTTAAATGGGCGAGAAAAAGTCTTCTTAGAGTCCCGCCAAGCAGTGCGATAGCAGATGGCATAAAATATTCTTTTAATCAGGAGAAATACCTAGGATCATTTTTAACAGCTCAAGAAGCTACGCTTAATAATAACCTTGCAGAGCAAGTGATCAGGCCTTGTTGTGTTAGGATGAAAAACTGGAGCTGATTGATACGGTAAATGGTGCTACCGCCAGCGCAATTTTATAAAGTAACAGAGCTGGTTCTGAAGTTGGTAAAAGTCCGAAAAAACGATATACTGGAGAGGCTTCTGTGGGATTTAAGGGTCTTGAACTGCCTATCCTGGAAGAATGGGGATATGTGCCGGTAGATAAAGATGGCTCACAGTTGCTGTTCCGCGTCATATCTGACAGCTATGAGAGCAAAAGTCTGAAACTGACCCCAAACCTGGGATTTTCCAAATGGGGAAGGATCTTTACAGATGAGCAGATGGTGTCAATAACTTGAGAAAATGTCCCTTTTTGTAAGGAAAATTCACTTGAGAAACTGTCTTCTTTGTGAAAGGGCGTTTTCGCCCTTTCACAACGCTAGCTGGTTTGGATTGTTTTTCAAAGAACAGCTCATAAAAGAATTTCAGCGATAAGTTATAGTCCTCCATCCACCAAATACGCTTCCATTCTTCGCTGCCATGTCGCAGCCCCACGTGCGGCGTGACGGTGGTCACGACTTTCCTCGGGACCTTCGTATTGGTGTTCTTGTTCTGCGGTTTCAAGTAGCGAATCGTGTCGTAGGTTCTCCCCTGGTATTCCATGCGAATTCCACGGTTTGGGTGAACCAGAACCGTGATCTCCTTGTGGGCGTTGATGATGGGGAACCCAGCGTCCAGAATCTGAAAGCAGCGATTCTTGAAAGAAAAGACACCGGCTGCGTCCGTTTTTCGTCTATGCTTCACGCATAAAATCGCGTCCAGGTCGGTCGTTTCCTGGACCGGGACGAACAGGGAGCCGCCTTCGGCTTCCACCGCGAAATGGGCGTTGAACTGATCCAGATAAGTTTCCTCCAGAAAGCGATTGCCTCAGCGAGCGTCTTGATCCTGCGTTTGGCGAATTCGACGGGCAAGCGGCTCTGCAGCGTCGCCCAGAGACGTTCCACCCGGCCTTTGGTCTGGGGCGAACCGGCAAAGAGCAGGTCGACGCCCAGTTCTCGCATGGCCCGTCCGAACTGGGTCAGGTTGACTTGTTTGCCGTCCAGCAGCTCCTCGACCGTGAGTTTACCGGTCTTGGGGGAGCGGAAAATGGTGTGGTTGTCCAAATAGACGGTCTGTGGCACGCCGAAGCGGCGGCAGCATTGGTCCATGGTCCACAGGTAACCATAGAGACATTCGTTGCTGGTTAAAAACAGGCCGACGACCTTTCCGGTGGCGTCGTCGATGGCGCTGTGCAGGGCGTATTTGGAGGCGCCGCCAAACCATTCGTAAGGGGTGGCGTCAATCTGGATCAGCTGGCCGGGATGCGGCTTGCGCTTACGGCGATGAGTGCGGTGACGGATTTTTTTCTTTTGAGGGCTTTCTTTTCCGGAATTTTTCAGTATACTGGAAAGAGCGGAGTAGGGAATGGCGATTCCGAAATCCGTGAGTAGAATTTCTTTGAAGTGGAGGAAGTTAACCTGGGAAAATTCCGGTTTGGAAGCGATCCTGAGGATGGCTTCCTTCGTTTCGTCTTTTATGGCAAGGGCTGGTTTTCTACCGGTGTTTTTATGAATCAGGGATTCGGGGCCAGAAGCGAGAACTACTTTCTTTAAACGAGAAATCTGGCGGGTAGAAAGACCCAGGAGGTCAGCGGCCTGCTGCCTGGTAATGTCTTTGTTGATGAAACGGTAGATGACCGTTAGCGTTTTCAGTTGTTTTTGTGACAATGTGAGGTTACCTTCTTTCATAGTTTTCAGTGTATCAAATTGGGACAGTTTCTCAAGTGATTCCTATGGTGACATTATCACAAGTTAATAACAACTTTAGAGTGAACACTTTGAAAGCATGAACGATTTATGGTATACTTACATTCTAAAAAGAGAACACCTTTCTTCCTTAGTTTTTAAAAGGAAAAAATTGATGATATGAGAGGAGCGTTTCCTGTTAATAAGATAGCGTGGAAAAATGATATGATATTATTACAAAAACTATATATAGTCGTCTTGAACTCTATTTATAAAATTACAAATAAAATACCAAATAAAATAAGACATGGGATTATTTATTTGACTGCAGCTGCTTTGATGAGTATATATTTGATTTTGGATGCATATGCATATCTGGGGATATCAATGACAAGGACAAACAAAACTATACTGGGATGTTTTCTACTATTAATCATTATTGCTATGAGCATTAATGGTAACCTACACATGGTAATCTGGGAGAAAAAGATCACAATTCTTTGGTTTGGATCAGGTATCTGCATGCTAGTAATAAGCTTATTTCACCCTATAGGAGAAGGGTTACGAGCAACTATATTGGCCATGCTATTTGGATTCCCTTGCTTGTATTTCGTATGGCATAATAGAAATGATTACAGCACACTATATAAATTAATCGCAAGAGCGTTTTCACATGTTTTTTTGATTTATTTTACCTTGTGTTTCATTTTTGTCCCTATGGGAGAACAAACTTTGCAAAACGGAAGGTATTTAGCTACTACATTTAATCCTAATGCGTTAGGGATGTTTTGCGGGGTAGCAATGTTCACTGCGTTGTATCTTATCTCAGAAAAGGACAAGTGGTTTGGGATATATTTCTTTCAAATAGCAAGTGCAATTGGTTTTGCAATCCTATCCGGCGCAAGGGCGACTATGCTCGTAATTATTTTAGAACTAATTGCCTTTTTTATATATTATGGTAGACACATGATTAGAAACTCAATAGAAAAAAAGGCGTCTATTCTTATTCTGATTGTATTGATTTTAACATTGCTCTTTTCTGCAAGTTACATTCCTAAACATATGATGAAAGATACAGTAAAAGCAGAAGAAGAGGTGAATGAGCAACAGAAGCCGACGGTGCAGAGCCCTGTTAACAGATTCAATCCTGAGGGGAAAAATCTGAATGAAATTTCTTCTGGACGACTCACTGTTTGGAAAGCATACCTGCATAGTTTGAACTTTATAGGGCATAATGGAAACAAACCATTATATTATAGCGGAACTAAAAAAATGTGGGCACATAATACAGTACTCGAAATTGCATACCGTTGTGGTATTATACCGGGAATATTGTTCTTGATATTAGAAATATATTCGGCAATTTATATGTTGTCATGTCTATTCAGAGGAGAATATGTAAGCTGGAAACTGTTTTCGATACTAGGCGTAGGCCTATTTTGTATATATTCTATTCTGGAGGTAGTGATATTCCCCTTTGAACACTCCCCGATGTTCGTGTTTTTTATTGCTATTATGCCAATGTTTAAAAAAGAGCAAAAAAAGGAACTAAGAAATTATAAAGAAATATAAGGAGATTGGGTTTTATGAAAGGTATTATTTTGGCAGCAGGAAAGGGCACACGCCTGTATCCCATGACTAAACCAGTATGTAAACCATTACTCCCAGTATATGACAAGCCTTTAATTTATTACCCACTGGAGGTATTATTACAGGCGAATGTCAATGAGGTTTTAATAATTATCCCCCCTGGAGAGGAAACTGCTTTTGAGACATTGCTAGGAGACGGGAGTGAGCTGGGCATTTCTATAACTTACGAAATACAATCTGTAGCCAGAGGAATTGCAGACGCACTTTTGATTGGTGAGAAATTTATCGATGGAGATAATTTTTGTTTAATGCTGGGCGACAATATTTTTTATCATCCGAATTTAAAAAATATGATAGAGTCTGCATATGACAAAAGTATTGGTGCAACAGTTTTTGGCTATTGGGTTGAAGATCCAAGGCCTTTTGGAGTTGTGGAATTTGATCAAAATGGCAGAGCTATTTCAATTGAAGAAAAGCCACAAGAGCCAAAATCGAATTATATTATTCCAGGTCTTTATTTCTATGACGGACAGGCAGTAGATATCGCAAAGGGATTAAAACCTTCAGCGCGAGGAGAACTGGAAATAACGGATGTGAATTTAGAATATCTTAAAAGACAGCAACTCCAAGTGATCCCGTTCGAAAAAGATTTGCTGTGGTTTGATGCTGGAAATGCGGATAGTTTATTTCAAGCGGCTTCTGCGATTCGGTCACTGCAAAAGAAAGGGCAATATATAGGATGTATTGAAGAGCAAGCCTATAAAAATGGTTTTATTTCTAAGGAGCAAATGAGGCGGCTGGGAGAGCGTATTTCCATGAGTGAATACGGGAAATATTTAAAACGTCGATCATAGAAGTATAAGGGAAAGATTTATGACACAGGATTACAAATATAAAGTTTCTGTTATTATGCCGCTCTATAATATAGAAGGATATCTTGAAGAGGCGGTTGACAGTATTATAAGTCAAACAATGGGATTCGAGGATAATATTCAGCTCATTTTTGTAAATGACGGTAGCCCAGATAATCTTGATTTAATATGTAAGAAATATAAAGAACAATATCCAAAAAATATTATTTATCTAGAAAAAGAAAACGGTGGCGTTTCCAGTGCTCGAAATGCGGGAATTCCCTCTATTGAAGGAAAGTATGTTAATTTTTTTGATGGTGATGATAAATGGGATAAAGAAGCGTTTAGCAATATATATTCATTTTTTGAGAAAAATTTTAATCAGATTGATATAGTGGCGGGAAGATATTGTTATTTTGAAGGCAAAGAGGGTTTTGAACATCCACTCGATTATAAATTCGGCAAAACGCATATCGTGGATATCCACAAAGAATTCGATCATGTGCAACTATCAACAGCAACGGTTTTTTTGAAGGCATCCGCATTGAAAGACTATAAATTTGATACAAGGCTGCGCTTTTCTGAAGATTCGATTTTTCTATCAAAACTATTATTGGAGAAAGAAAAGTACGGGGTTGTACGTGAAGCTGTGTATTATTATAGAAAAAGGATCAATGAGGACTCGGCAATCAATACGATGACATCATCTCCAGCATGGTACTTCGATACTCCGAAGTATTGTTATAAAAATTTGTTTCAATATTCGAAAGAAAAATATGGGACGGTTATACCTTATATTCAATATCTGGTTATGTATGATTTACAATGGCGATTAGGAACAGTGATGCCTCTGTCATTTAGTGAAGAAGATCGTAATTGGTATAAAGACTGTCTTACTGGACTACTGAAAGAAATCGATGATAAGATCATTGCGCAGCAAAGGAGCCTTAATTTTGTATACAAGATATTTGCTCTATCCTTAAAATATGAAACTGATATTTTGCAGGATGTAAACCTTAACGGATGGAAGATTCAATATAAAGGTACACACTTGTTCAGTCTAAGGGCGAAATACCGTCTGTATTTAACTAACATGCAAATAAGAGACGGAATACTGCATATAGAAGGAAGCTACCAGCTTGGTTATCTGGGGGAAGCGTATTCATTGCAGGTACAAGATGACCACGGAAAAGAGTATGCCCCAGCCTTTTATCCCGTTTTACAAAAGGATCGATATGCGTTTTCAGGTGAAAAGCTTTTGACAGGGACTGGTTTCCGATTGAAAATCCCTGTGCAGGAGGTTAGTTGGGTAGAATTCGCTCTAATTAAAAAAAATGGAGAAAAGATTGTCCTATCCCCTTCTTTTGGACGTTTTGCGAAAATTGATAAAGAACAAAAAAGCACTTATTATGCTCACAAAAACTTCCTTGTTAAGTATAGAAACAATAAGATCAAAATAATACCAAGAACAAAAAAAAGACTGCTGGCTTCAGAAATGCGGTATCTGAAAAACAGCGTTTTAAAGGATCGAAAATGGAAAGTGGCTTGTTATAGGGCAATGGCTCTTTTAGGAAAGGCTTTCAGCAGAAAAGATATTTGGCTTGTTTCTGATCGAACGGATATGGCTCGAGACAATGGGGAGGCTTTATTTGCATACTTAATGAAGCAAAAGACTCAGAATAAAAAAATATTTTTTGCAATTGATAAAAGCAGTGTGGACTATCCACGTATGAAAGCTCTGGGGAGTGTATTGCGTATCGGTTCGATGAGATATAAACTATATTTTCTAAGAGCTGAAAAAATAATATCGGCGCATGCGGATGATTGGGTTATCAATGCTTTTGGAGAAGACAAGTCCTATTTTGGAGATCTTTACGATTTTGATTATATTTTCTTACAGCATGGGATCATTAAGGATGATTTGTCGGATTGGCTGCATAAATTTAAAAAAAATATTCATATATTTGTAACTTCTGCAAAGGAGGAATATAATTCTATTATATTCGGTGATTATGGCTATACGGAGAATGAAGTCAAATTGACAGGACTGCCTAGGTTCGATAAATTGACAAGCGAAGCTGAGCGGAAAATTGTGTTTCTGCCTACATGGAGAAAAGAAATTGCTAACCCAGTAATAAAAGGGACTTCTATTAGAGAGTACTCAGAAAAATTTAAGAAATCAAGGTATTTTGAATTTTTTAATGGGCTGATAAATGATAATAGAATTTTAGAAGTTTTAAAAAAATGTGGGTATACAGGAGAATTTTATGTACATCCGGCTTTTTCTAGTCAGATAAAAGATTTCGAAGGAAATGAAGTGATAAAGGTTGCTGACGAAGAGGCGGATTATCAAAAGCTTTTTAGGGAGAATATGTTAATGGTGACGGATTTTTCAAGTGTTGCATTTGATTTTGCATATATGAAAAAACCTATTATTTACAGCCAATTCGATCACGACACATTTTTTGCCGGGCATTCTTACGATAAGGGATATTTTGAGTATGAAAGAGACGGATTTGGCCCTGTATGCTATAATTATGAAGATACAGTTGCCGCAATCATACAATCAGTTAAGAATGGATGTAAAATGGAAACGCAGTATATAGAACGGGTAAATCAATTTTTTGCTTGGAAAGATAAAAATAATTGTGAACGAGTATACAGGGCCATTTTGGATATGGATAATATGTAGTGAAAGAGAAGTAGTGCCATTTTGGTGCACTGCTTCTCTTTGTTGCGGAAAGGGGTAAATCTCATTGATGCGAATAGTATTGCGCAAGCTGAAAACATTAGTTAAAATGATTATGTTCAAGTTTGTGAGTTTGTTTTTTCAACTTCGGTATAAGGTTAACGAAAAAAAGGTCTTTTTCGTTTCTGACGTAAGAAACGAACTGGGCGGAAACCTGAAAGATGTTTACGACTACCTTGAAGGTAAAGGATATGACCGGCAGGTATTCTGCAAAAGGAAACGAACGGATAAAACGACAAAAGCCGATTTTGTTGAAATTGCAAAACAGTTATCTACGGCAAAATATATTTTGCTGGAAGACGTTTTTGATTATATTGGATTCATGCATGTGAGAAAAGGGCAGGAAATATGTCAGCTATGGCATGGTGCGGGGGCATACAAAAGATTTGGGTTCAGCAGGCTGAAAAATGAAAAAGGTAATCTGCGGATTCATAAAGGATATCGGAAATATGCCAAGGCAATAACTAGCGCTGACTCAATTCGTGAATGTTATGCAGAAGCCTTCGATATTGACATTGGAAAAGTCCGGGCAACGGGA
The DNA here is from genome assembly GCF_024459955.1 of Anaerovorax odorimutans. Lineage (GTDB taxonomy): Bacteria > Bacillota > Clostridia > Peptostreptococcales > Anaerovoracaceae > Hominibacterium > Hominibacterium odorimutans_A. Next base: position 188,328 of record NZ_JANFXK010000001.1, on the reverse strand, counting down.
ATCCCCAGAACGGACATCTTTTTTGATAAGGCATACATTGGCCGGAAGAAGACTGAGTTGTATAATGAATTCCCGCAATTCAGAGGGAAGAAAGTAATCTTGTTTGCTCCCACTTACAGAGGTACAAAAGTAAGGGATGCAGCCTATAACTTTGATATGATAAATTTAAAAGAAATTTATCAGCAATTGGGCGATGAATATGTTTTTGTCTTTAAATGGCATCCTGCGGCGTATAACAATATCCTTCTCCAGGGAAAGGATGTCTATAATTTAGAAGGTTTTAACGACTTCTATATGGACCTTTCCCAGAACCGGGATATAAATGATTTGTTACTGATTACAGATGTTTTGATTACAGACTATTCATCCGTAATTTTTGACTACCTGCTGGTGGACAAGCCAATTGTTTATTATACTTACGATTTGGAGGAATACAGTGCCGATCGGGGTATTTATTATCCCTTTGAAGATTATGTGTACGGAGCGGTTGTAAGAACACAGGCCGGATTGATTCAAGCGATAAAGAACGAAGACATGATGGAAGATAAGCGGGAGACTTTTCGGAAGCGATTTATGGAAGCCTGCGACGGGCATTCCACGGAACATGTGTGTAAATGGATTTTTGATATGTAGATAGGGGGAATATCTATGAGTTACAATAGAAAGAAGAGTCGTATGGATATGTTTAATCTCATATAAAGATTGGGATGAAATCATAACGTATAATTCTGAAGATGAGTAGGGGCATGTTCATCATAAGCTTACAAGCTACAATGTAACAGAACAATGTAAAAATAACGCATTAGAGGAGAAGCTAATATACTTTGGAAGATATTATTCGAGTTCAAAATTATATAGTTTATTGAATGATATGGATTCTGAAGAAGCTTTGTCTCCCTTAGCAAACCTGATTCCTTTGGAAAATAAGCGGTTAATGAAAAAATAGAGCTTGTGCATGGATTCGTTTCACAGAATCAAGGTAAAACCTTTCAACACATGTTGCCTTATGAAAACTGGAAAAGCTACAGTCAATGGAATAATATAAATTAATAGAGGTTGTTATGAATACTACTAATAAAAAACAATTATTAAGCATTATCATACCTTGCTATAATGAAGAAGAAGTAATTGAACTTTTTTATGAAAAACTCAAATTATGCTTGATGACACTTGACAATACAGAATTTGACTATGAAATTATTTTTGTGAATGATGGAAGTAAAGATCAAACACTGCAAAAACTTCAGGGACTGGCAATACGGGATTCCTCTGTTAAGTATATTTCTTTCAGCAGAAATTTTGGAAAAGAATCAGCAATGCTGGCAGCTCTTGAATATACATCTGCAGATTGTGTTGTTATTATGGATGCGGATCTACAACACCCTCCTGAACTTATCCCCCAAATGCTATCATTATATGAGCAAGGATATGATCAAGTAATCGCCAAAAGAAGCAGAACTGGAGATTCTAAGAGAAGTACATTTTTTGCCCGTTTGTACTATAAGATTGTTAACAAAGCTGTGGACGTTCAAATGGTAGATGGAGCAGGGGATTTTAGGCTGTTGAGCAGGCCTGCTGTGAATGCGGTGATTTCGTTAAAAGAGACAAACCGATTTTCAAAGGGTATTTTCTCTTGGATTGGCTTTAAACAAACCTATATTGAATATGAAAATCAGGTGAGGGTATCTGGTGAAACAAAATGGTCTTTTAAACGATTATTAAGCTATGGGATTGATGGAATAATGTCATTTAATGTACAGCCATTACGCATATGTCTATATGCGGGGGGGATTTTACTGACTATTAGTATTCTGTACTTAATATATTTATTTATTAGTATTTTGATTAATGGAATTGATGTGCCAGGTTACTTTACGACGGTGTTACTGATTTCTATTTTAAGCGGGGTACAATTAATTTCATTGGGCGTTATTGGGGAGTATGTAGGCCGTATTTATGCCGAAGTAAAAAAGAGACCGGCCTATATTGTACAAGAGAGTAATATTAAGGGAGAGGCAGCAGTAAATAATGATAAGTTTAAAAACTAAGAATTTTAATTTGATGATTTTATATAGCATAATGTTTTTGATCTTGGTGTGGTTGTGCTATATATTCCCATATACCGGAGATGATTGGGCGTGGGGAAGTTCAGTAGGCCTTGAACGGCTGTCCTCATGGTTTGAGAATTATAATGGTAGATATGCAGGAAATCTGGCAGTCCTAATTCTAACGAGATGTAGATTTGTGAAAGCGATATTTGAGGCGATCTGTTTAACGGGAATAGTATATCTGATAGTCCCTAAAAGGCAAAACCGTTTTTTCAATACAGTAGTTTGTTTTTTATTGATTGCAGCAATACCTAAATTTCTAATGAGACAGACAATCGTTTGGACCTCCGGCTTTTCTAATTATACTATTCCAGTTGTATTGGTTTTAATTTACTTAAGGTATTGCTATTCGTTATTAGAAAGTGGAGATCCTCCAGGGAATAATAAATTTTCGACATCAGTTGCAATGTTGCTATTTGCGTTTGTTTCTGCTCTGTTTATGGAACATGTAACCATATATATGTTATTTATGGGAGCTGCAATTGTAATATACACATTTTATAAATATAGAAAAGTATATACTGCTTACTTAAGCTATTTTATAGGTGTGGCCATAGGTGCAGCATACATGTTTTCTAACGGAGCATATAGACTGATTGCAAGCGATGCGGATGAGTGCAAATACCGTACGATTGCACAAGGCAGTGGCTTAGTGTCCCGTGCAATAGAGAATTATTTTAAGGTTATAGGTAAAGAGCTATTTTTGAGTAACTTTATATTAAATATTTGTATTTTCTTTGCTGTAGTATCGCTGTTCTGGAAATATAGGGAACAAATTAAAGCAAGTAGGTTTAGGATGATTGCTATTTTTAGTACCATTATGGTTGAGGCGGCATGTGTATATAGTTTTGTTGCCAATATATTTATGATTTTTTTAAGAAAAAATATCGGATCAATACATTTTGATGGGATTATAACATTGCTGTTTTGTTTTTGCTTAATTTTATTTTGTTTCAGCGCTGTGTTTGATAGGACCTTAAAAAAGAAATTGATTTTTCTTGTATTTTCAATTGCAATCATGACGGGGCCTTTGCTGGCAGTAACCCCGCTTCAAAGCAGATGTTTTTTCCCTACGTATGTCTTATTTTGTTACTTTGTAATAGAGTGTTTTGGTATATTAAAAATGAAAAAACAGATGCCAATTGTAGCGCTAATCGCATTATTCCTTGCATTGTTTAATTTGTTTCGAATATATATCCCTATATATCAAGTGGATATCCAAAGAGTTGACAATGTACAGGCTGCTGCAAATAGTGGCCGAACAGAGGCGGAACTCTCCCACTTCCCGCATGAGAATTACCTGTGGATGGCAATGCCGGACTTAGGTCCTATGTGGGAAGAGCGATATAAATTGTTTTATGATATCCCTTTAAATGTAAAACTAAAGGAAATAGACTACAAAGAAAAGTAAGGGGTAGATATGTTTAAAAAACTGATTGACATCAAGTTGGCTAAATTTATTATAGTAGGGATTATAAATACAATTGTTGGAACTGCGATTATGTTTGGTCTATATAATTTTGCAGGCTGCTCCTATTGGGTGTCTTCGGCGGCAAATTATATTTTGACAAGTATTCTTAGCTTTTTTCTCAACAAACATTTTACTTTTCAGCATAAAGGTTCAACGATAAAAAGCGCAGCCCGTTTTACAGTTAATATAGCTATATGTTATCTATTGGCATATGGCATTGCTAAGCCTGCAGTATTATGCTTCTTGTCAGGACAGCCCAAAGCAATTCAGGAAAATATCGCTATGTTAGCAGGAATGTGTTTGTTTGTTGGTTTCAATTACTTGGGACAGCGATTTTTTGCATTTAAAGAGGAGTGAAGTAAGGATATCCTGTATTCATTCGATGAGCAGGTGCGTTTATTCCTTTTGGAAAATTGAGAAGATTTTAAATGAACTATTGCCGAGCTAGGAGAGCTTAGAGGCCTTGCAAGGACATCTATGTTTAAATCAATACAAGAATTGTTCTTGTTTAGCTTTCTACAAGATATAACAAACTTATTGTAAAGATACAAGCCAGGGGGAAACAGAAATGAAGAATAAAATTTTGAGCTTATTGATAATTTTTACATTAGCTTTGGGGTTTTGCACCCCTTTCTATTCTAGCGGGAGTAGAACCTATGCGCAGACAAGACTTGAAGCGCCGAAAGACTTTCAGCTGCAGGCTAAAAATAAAAATTCGATTCAGCTAAAATGGAAAGCTGACAAAAATGCAAAAGGCTATGTCTTATATCAATATAATAAAAAGAAGAAAAAGTTCAAAAAGATAAAAACAATTAAGAAAAAGACAACCAAAAGTGCGGTTGTCAAAAAAATAAAGCAGGGAAAAACTGAAAAGTTCAGGATGCGCGCCTATACAACTATAAACGGGAAAAAGAAATATAGCGCATATACATATACCGTAAGCGGCAGCACGAAAAGTAGAAAAAAGAATAACGTTACAGCAGTTAAATCAAATAAAAAAGCATATACGTTAAATAAAGGCGACTCCCTTAAACTAAAGGTCAAAATTTTGCCAAAGAAAAAGCTTGTTTCAAAAAAGATAAACTGGACGAGCTCCAATAATAAAATTGCCAAAGTATCTTCTTCCGGAAAAGTAAAAGCAGTAGCAAGCGGGACTGCTTATGTAACCGCAAGAGCCCATAGTGGTAAGGCTGTAAAAGTGAAGATTACCGTAAGAAGCAAATATGCTGATGAAATTCCAGTGCTGACATTTCATCGCCTTGTTTCAGAAAAGGTGAAAAAAATGTATTTTGCAGATGAACAATGGGTAGCCTCTATAGAAGATTTTAGGCAACAGATGAAATATTTGCATGATAATGGATACAAAACCTTATCCATGGATGAGTTCTATGATTGGTATTCAGGAAATAGGGAATATCCAAAAAAGACAGTCGTCCTCACTTTTGACGATGGGGACTATCAATTGTATTATCTGGGATTGCCGATTTTAAAGCAATATGGATTTAAGGGCACGGCCTTTATTGTGGGCTCCAGAATCAAGGAGGCCACCCCGGCTTATGAAGAATCAAACAACAGATATTTTATCGGACAGGATTTAATTAAGAGAGTAAAAGCCGAATATCCGAATTTAGAGTTCCAGAGCCATTCCTACGATCTGCATGAGTACATTAATAACTCTATTACGCCAATTATGTACAGTAAAACATTGGACGAACTCAGGGACGATTTTGAGCAGAACAAGAAATTTGGATTTAAATACATGGCCTACCCTTACGGCCAATATTCCAGGGACTATGTGACTGCCTTTTCAGAAAGCGGGTATAAGCTGGCTTTTAGCTTCGGAAAGTATAGAAAAGCAAGGCGCACGGATCCTCCATATGACATTTACCGAGTAAAAATAAACGGACAAATAAGCTTCGAGGCTTTTAAGAAGAAAGTCGCGGTAAAATAGACCGAAATTTCACCCACCCATCAATGGTTGTAGTTTCCAGAAGAGTATGCTAAAATGTAAAGGTTAAAATGATATGAGAGATTTAATCATAAAAGCGGGAAAAGCTGTACTGGAAGCGATTTATTTCTTTCTAAAGCTGTTTCCCCAAAAAAACAGAATAACCTTCATTAGCAGGCAGAGCAATTCACCATCTTTGGATATCCGTATGCTGGAAAGCAGGATAGAGCAGGGAGGCGTTTCCGCTGTGGTACTGTGTAAAAAACTGGAACCAGGCCTGGGCAAGAAACTAGGCTACTGTTTTCATATATTTAAACAGATGTATTATATGGCAACTTCGAAAGTGCTCGTTCTGGATGGCTACTGCATTGCGGCCAGTCTGCTGCATCATCGGAAATCATTAGCGGTTGTGCAGATGTGGCACGCGCTTGGATCGCTGAAAAAGTTTGGATACAGCATTATCGATCAGCCGGAAGGAAGCAGCTTGTCTATAGCGCGGCTGATGCGTATGCATAAAAATTACGACTATATCTTTACCAGCAGCCCTCATTGCATAAAGGCGTTTTCAGAAGCGTTTCGCTATGGGGAGGATGAATTTACGGTAATGTCTCTGCCAAGGGTAGATGCATTGCTGGATGAAGAACGTGACCGGACAAAGGCGGCATTGATCTATGAAGCGTATCCGCAATTGAAAACCAAAAAAACGATTTTATATGCGCCGACCTTTCGGAAGGGATTCGATATGTCTGATGCGGTAAATCGTTTAGTAGACGCCGTAGATTACGAGAAATATAATTTGATCATAAAACTGCACCCGCTGACCGAAGGACAGATACATGTCAGCCAGGCAATCTGGGACAGGCATTTTTCCACACTGGACATGCTGTCGGTCAGCGATTTCGTCATTACCGATTATTCCGCGGTTACCTTTGAAGCGGCGCTGAAGGGAAAGCTCCTTTTCTTCTATGCGTTTGATCTGGATGAATATATGCGGAATCGAAGCTTCTATATTGATTACCAGCAGGAAATGCCGGGCATGATAGAGACGGAGGCAGACAAAATTATCCGCATGATAGAAGAAAACGGCGGGGAACCGGCGAGAGTCAAAGACTTTGCGGATAAATACATTGAAAAGCAATCAAACTGTACAAAAGAGATGACAGATTTTTTAATAGGTTTATTGGATGAATAGGAGGTAAACATGGAGTTTGGAGTTATTCTGGCCGGAGGGATCGGCAAGAGAATGGGCAACGCGGAAAAACCAAAGCAGTATTTACAGGTAGGCGGCAAGCCGATTATCGTGCATACTGTGGAAAAATTCATTGTATGCGATGAATTTGAGCAGATCATTGTGCTGTGTCCGCAGCCATGGATTGAACATACAAAGAATTTGCTGAAAAAGCACATTGAAAATACAGATAGAGTCGTTGTTATTGAAGGCGGAGAGACGCGAAACGAGACCGTAATGAACTCGATCCGATATATTGAGAAAAACTACGGACTTGATGAGGAGACGATCATTGTGACGCACGATGCGGTAAGGCCGTTTTTGACCTATCGAATCATTCAGGACAACATTAAGTTTGCAAGAAAATTTGGTGCCTGCGATACGGTGATCCCGGCTACGGATACGATCGTTGAGGCAATAGATAATGAAGTGATCAGCCAGATTCCCGATCGGTCCAAGATGTACCAGGGGCAGACTCCGCAGAGCTTTAACGCTTTGAAGCTCAAGTCACTGTACGAAGCTTTGACTGAAGAAGAAAAAGAGATTCTGACCGATGCGGCGAAGATCTTTGTCATGAAGGGCGAGAAGGTGTATCTGGTTGAGGGAGAAACCTTTAACATTAAGATTACCTACCCGTATGACTTGACAGTAGCAGAATCATTATTGAAAGGTGAAAAATAAATGTTAAACGCAGTATATAGATTAGTGGAGCCAAGAAGATTCGAAATCGAATTTACGGACATCGATCTGTTCGGCGACCAGGTGATCGTGAGACCGACGCATCTGTCGATCTGTAATGCCGATCAGAGATATTACCAGGGAAAGCGGGCTCCGGAAGTTTTGGCGAAAAAGCTGCCCATGGCGCTGATCCATGAAGGTATAGGCAGAGTTGTTTACGATCCCAAGGGCGAGTTCAAAAAGGGCCAGAACGTTGTAATGATCCCCAATACGCCCGTAGAAGAAGATGAAATTATCGCGGAAAATTATTTGCGGAGCAGCAAGTTCAGGGCCAGCGGATTTGACGGATTCATGCAGGACAACGTAGCGCTGAACAGAGACCGGGTGATTTTATTGCCTGAAGGCATCAATAAAGAGGTTGCCGCTTTTACAGAAATCGCATCTGTGAGCTACCACGCAATCACCAGATTCGGCAGGTTTTCCCATGAAAGAAGAGCTCATATCGGAGTATGGGGAGACGGAAACCTGGCGTTTATTACATCGGTATTTTTAAGATACCGTTACCCGGATGCCAACCTCTATATCTTTGGTGTCAATAACGACAAGCTTTCTGATTTTACATTTGCTGACGCTACCTACCATGTAAATGAGATCCCCGAGAACGTTGTTCTCGATCACGCCTTTGAGTGCGTTGGAGGGGAAGGTTCACCGAAGGCAATCAATCAGATTATTGACTACATCAACCCGGAGGGGACCATCTCCATTTTAGGCGTATCAGAGAACCCGGTGCCGATTAATACCAGAATGATCCTGGAAAAGGGGCTGAGAGTATTCGGAAGCAGCAGAAGCGGAAGAAAAGACTTTGAAGATACCATCAGGCTGTATGAAGAAAATCCGCAGGTCGTGCAGTATTTGGAGAATTTAGTGGGAGATGTGGTTGAAATAAAAGAAATAAAGGACTTCACCAAGGCTTTTGAAGCGGATATCCATAAAGCCGGCGGTAAAACGATTATGGTTTGGAATAAATAAGGAAGGGTATTGAGAGCGCAATATGAGTACAGTACGAGAAATCTTAAAAGAGCATATTGAATGGAGGCATCAAGTTTTTAAACTGGCCAAAGCTGATATTGTGAAGACTTACAGCGGTGCGGCTCTGGGATGGGCATGGGCCATCATTAAACCTACCATTACCATATTGGTATTCTGGTTCGCTTTTTCCATAGGTCTGCGTATGGGCGGCAAGGTTGCCGGTTTCCCTTACATTCTATGGCTGATTGCGGGAATGGTACCGTGGTTTTATATGAGTGAGATGATTACCCAGGGTGCGGGAGCTATTCGAAAATATCGATACCTGGTAACAAAAATGAAGTTCCCGGTTTCAACGATTCCGACTTTTGTGAGCTTCTCAAAGTTTACCGTGCATTTGTTCCTGCTGGGGATTACGTTAGTCATATTCGCATTGTTTGGGTACTTGCCGGACCTCTATCTCCTGCAGCTGCCGTTCTACATGCTTGCGATGCTGATGTTTTTCATTGAATGGAGCCTGTTTTCGGCAATGCTGTCATCTGTGAGTCAAGATTTCCTCAACTTAGTGAAGTCCATTGTGACTCCGATATTCTGGCTTTCCGGTATCATGTGGGATGTGCATAAGATTGACATTGGATGGCTGAAGACGCTGCTGATGTTTAATCCAGTGACCTATGTTTCCACCGGCTACAGAAATACATTTATCTATAAGATCTGGTTCTGGGAACAGCCGCGCAGTCTGCTTTATTTTTGCATTATCTTTCTGATTATGACGATAGCGGCAGTATGGAGCTATCGAAAGCTGATCAAAGAAATCCCGGACGTGTTATAGGAGTAAGCATATATGAGTAAAACAGTAATCGAATTTAAAAACGTTTCAAAGATCTACAAGCTCTATAAAAATGACAAAATGAGATTGCTTTCCGTATTCACAAAGAAAATTCCGTATAAAGAAAAAAAAGCTGTGGACAATGTTTCCTTTAAAATTGAGCAGGGAGAATCCGTAGCTATTTTTGGAAAAAATGGAGCCGGAAAGTCTACAATATTGAAAATCATTACAGGAGTAGCTTATGCGACAAAGGGAGATGTCAATGTCGATGGCAGGGTCAGCGCGCTGCTGGAGCTGACATCCGGATTCGACCCTGAATTTACCGGTCGGGAAAATATTTATTTAAAAGGCCAGCTTTCCGGCCTGCGGGATGAAGAGATAAAAGAACTCGAAGAGACCATTGTGGACTTTGCCGAGATCGGAGAATATATCGACCAGCCGGTAAGGACCTATTCCAGCGGTATGAAAGCCCGCTTAGGCTTTGCGGTTAATGTGAATATCAATCCCGAAATTTTGATCGTAGACGAAGCCCTGAGTGTAGGAGACGTTTCCTTCAAAAATAAATGTATCGAGAAGGTGAATGAAATCATTCATAAAGACAACGTGACACTGCTTTTTGTCACCCATGCGACAGGAACCGCTCAGGAGTTTTGCAAGCGTGGAATCGTCATGAAGAACGGAAAGATTATTTACGATGATGATATCGACGCGGCCATTGAAGTCTATGATAAGAGCATAAGAAAGAAAAAAGCGTAAGCGGAGGTATAGCAGATGAAGGCAAAAATTTCTGTCATTATACCGGTGTACAATGTCGAAAACTATATAGAAAAAATGTTGGAGTCAGTGAGGAATCAGACCTTCACTGACTTTGAAGTTATTATAATCAATGACGGATCCAGCGATGGATCGCAGCAGATTATCGACCGGTTTTGCCGGGAGGATGAGCGGTTCCATTCTTACCAGCAGCCAAACGGGGGCGTTTCCTCCGCCAGAAATAAAGGCTTGGAGATGGCCGGGGGTGAATATGTGGTTTTCTATGATCCGGATGATTATATACCGGAAGATGCGCTGAAGGCGATGTTCACTGCTGCAAAAGAGGAACTGGCTGATCTGATTATCGGCAAGATGGAACTCTTTAACCTGGGGGAATCCTATGTTATAAAGCCTACGGAAGCCCTCGCAAAGCAGAAAAAGATCGACGTATTTGATAAAAGCTTCAACTGGTCCTTTTCCGTATGCAATAAAATGTTTCGCAGGGAAGTTATCGAACAGCTTCACCTGCGTTTTGAAGCATTGGCGCACGGGGAAGACGGCGTATTCTTATTTCAATTCGTCCACGGATGCAAAACCATTACCGGATGCAAGGAAGTCGTGTACCATTACCTGCGCAGGCCTTTCTGGGAGGGGCATTCTGTGACGCAGTCCGCGAACCTGAGTGCCCTTGAAGATTTACTGACGGTCTTTAAACGGCTGATTTCGACCGTCGAAGGAAGCTATGCAAGGCGTTACGATGAGCTGAAAGAGAATCCCAAAACAAGGGAAATAGAACTGGAAGCCTTTGAAAACACATATCGTGATTACCGTTCGAATTTATATGCCAGATTTGTTCAGACCAGCCTTCTGGGAGAATATTACAGGCTCCTGTGGAAACTGGAGCTTCCGGCCTTTGAACTGGTGGAACAATATGTCCGCCAATTCAAGGATCATATTTTTCCGCAGACCTGGAAATCCCATATCCTGGAGAGAAATAAAGATTTATCTTTGCAGAAGAAGCTGCTGCTCACTGCCGATGAGGTGAGTGAAATGCCTGTCATGAGTTTTGTCCTGTCCGATCGGATTTCTGAGAATATGGCAGATCTTATTGTGGCGGGTTTATACAATCAGGAGTTCCCGGCCTTCGAAATTCTGGCCCATGAAAATTTAAAAGGGCATATTAATGAAGCTTGGACAGAGAAGAAGAATTTTCATTTTATTTCTAAGGAGAAGGATATTGCGGCCTTTAAGAAAAACGCGCTGAATTCTTTAAAGGGGGAATTCGTTAATTTCATCGACGAAGACATGATTGTACCCAGGCGTCTGATCAAGCAGATGTATGACGCGATCGCCGGCAAAGGCGATAACAACAGCATCCCTGACTTTATCACGGTCTCCTTAAAGCAAATGACTTCCGGGCAATACAGGGAATTGCAAAGTCAGGCGACTGTCTTCATAAAGGAATTTGTGAGCCAAAAAATTCGTACTCCCTATAATCAGCTGGACTGGATGTGGGGAAACAAGCTTTTCCATGTACAGGCATTAAAGGCAAAAAAGGTGCTTTTCTCCAACGATCCGGCAGCGGACATGAACAGACTGTACAACAATTCCCGATACAAAAAAGTCGGCGAGCTGAGTATGGTTACAACCATGAGTGATTCGGATATTCTGGTAAATGTCAAGAGTCATAAAGTCAAGCTGTTTTACAAACACAAGTTAAAACAGGAAGCAAAGCGGCTGGAGGCATTGGAGAAAGAGGATCTGCCTGTGGTAACTTTAAGCCAGCGTTTTCGGAGATGGAAAAATAAAACCCTGCGGCAGGGATATAAGTTTATCACCAGAAAAATTGTATTCCCGATCCAATATCGAATTTACAGCAGGAAACCTGTTGAGGAAAACAAGGTGATTTTCGTTGAAGCCAGACTGAAAAACATAAGCAATAGCATGATTGTTTTACGCAACCGGTTCGAGCAGCTGGGCGGATATCAAATCCATGACCACTTTCTGAGACAGGATTTTGCCAGATATCGACAGCAGTATAGGAACGCCAGTGCTTTTGTAAAAGATATGGCGACTGCGAAATTTGTATTTGTAGCAGAGGCGAATAACGTAATCGGAGCGGTCCGGAAGAGAAAAGAAACAACCGTGGTACAGACCTGGCATGGCTGCGGCGCTTTCAAACGCTTTGGATTCAGCACCGCCGACTATATTTTCGGCGGAACGAGAAAGCAGTTGGAAAAATACCCGATGTACAAGAACTTTGACTTGATTACGGTCAGCAGTCCGGAGGTTGTATGGGCCTATAAAGAAGCCATGAATCTGGACGATAAGGATGAGGCGGTAAAGCCCATTGGCGTCAGCAGAACGGACGTATTCTTTGACCAGGACTTCATTCATGAGGCCAGGGAGCGGATTTATCAAATGGTTCCCCAGGCAAGGGATAAGAAAATCCTTTTGTATGCGCCCACCTTTCGGGGACGCGTAGCAAAAGCGACAGGACCTGATAATTTAGATGTGGGCCGGCTTGCCGAAGCTCTGACGGATGAATATGTTTTGCTGATCAAGCACCATCCGATTGTAAAAAACGTTCCGGAGATTCCCATGGAATACCAGGGAACCTTTGCCATAGATGTAACCCGCAGCGCGGACATTGAAGATTTGCTATGTGCTGCGGACATCTGTATTTCCGATTATTCTTCCCTGGTGTTTGAATATTCCCTGTTTGGAAAACCGATGATTTTCTTTGCCTATGACTTGGATACCTATTTTGACTGGAGAGGGTTCTACTATGACTATCACGAACTGGCTCCGGGCCCGGTATTGACCAGTACGGAGGAAATCATCCATTATATCCGGAATCTCGACACGATGTTTGATCAAGAGAAGGTGCAGGCTTTCAGAGAGCGTTTTATGCGGTCCTGCGACGGACATGCCACAGACCGGATACTGGAAACCATATTAAAAAAATAAGAAAAAAGCAAGATGCTTTGATCGGTTATGCATCTTGCTTTTTTGTTACTATTTTTCAGGTTCTTCAATAAAGAAGAAGTCACTGATTCGTTTCTTGGAGTCAAACATATTGTTGTATTGCAGGATTTGGTACTCGTTAAGCAGCGGACTGTATTTGGACTTTTCACCGGGGCTGTACATTTTCCCATCATCTCCTATATAACAGATGGAAGACAGTATAGGAACCTTTTTCTGCAGCTCCAGTAGATACTTGTTGTACCCGGTCATATCCGCACCCATGAGTTCGAGCAAATTGGATGAAAGGTAATTGGCGCTCATGTCTTTCGTCTCTGACGGAATATCGTAGTTTGCCCAGATAACGTAAGCGCTTTGGTACATGCGGGCCGTTTCTTCCAATGTCAGAGAATCTAACGGTTTGCCGTATAAAGCTTCATAAAATTCGTCCGGAATTTTAGGCTGGTGGTCGCCGAACATAACGATAATCGTTGGCTCGTCCACAGATTTAAAATAGTCTGTAAGCTTTTTAAACGCCGCGTCGGATTCCTTTACCACACTGAGGTACAGCTCCGCCTGGCTTGTTTTGATCGCGGAATCCTTGATCTCAACCACATCTTTCACTGTATCCAGAGACTCATTATATCCACCGTGATTCTGCATGGTTACGTTAAAGATATAGAATGGATCGTCTTTATCATCTTTTTTGCTCTTTTCGTATTCCTCAATCAATTTATCAAAATCCGTCTCATCCGAGATATAGTTTCGGATATATTTTGGTGACTCAAAATCGTCAATCGTCAGAAAATCCTTGAACCCCAGGAACGGATAAACCACATCCCGGTTCCATCCATTGCCGCGGAAGGGATGAACCGCTTTACCGCCGCTGTAGTTTTGCGCATCCAGGGTATAGGTCAGGGACGGTATGGTTTCCTTTATATAATTATTGTAAGGAATTGAGCGGAACGGGAAGAAGGCCATGGAATTTCCGGTGAGAAATTCAAACTCCGTATTTGCGGTAGTCCCGCCGAAACAAGAGACATACAGGTTCCCTTTTACCGTGTTTTTCTTTAGACTGTGGATATACGGCATATAGTCTTCCGATGTTTCAAACTGTTTAATAACCGACAGATCGGAGAAAGCCTCATTCATAATACAGATGACATTTGGTTTCTTCGTGTCGGAAGTCTTAGACGCACCCTTGTCGGAAGGGTACTTGGAGGCAATTTCTTTTGCCGCATCCGCAGAGTAACCGTCAGGCTTTTCCACCACAAAATAGCTCAGGGTAACGACAAAGGAAAGGGCGGAACCATTCTTGAAATAATTCCTCTTAGGTTCCCATACGCTTACCCGAATTCCATGGTCTTTTATGAAAGAGCTGCGGAAGAACAGGCTGTTGAAGGTAAAGGCCAGGCCGATCCACACGGCAACAAAAACAATCCTTTTTTTCCAGTGAAGCCCCTTATACGAATTCAGGCACAGCACCAGACAGCAGAATATAACCGTGTAAGTGATCGCCCAAAGCGCTGATAAATTAAAGGTCAGCTGATAAGTGGCTGCTACGTTCATGGCAGTGCCGAGAGCACTGAAATCAGTAGCGACCAGGGGGCAGCCCCGGAAGATGGTCAACAGATAATTGATAAAACCGAAAACAAATCCGAGAAGACATAGAAGCAGGCTGGTGTACTTGGTACGGTTCAAAATCGCATATAATAGCCACCAGATAAAGGCATAAATGAAAATATTCAGCAATCCGGTCAGAGAAAACAGGCCTGACAAAAACTTACTTAAGGGGTATCCCGAAAATTTTTCCACAACCCAGTAAGCCACAATCGGCGAAGCGAAGAAAAGAATCCGGGAGATCAGAACATGCAGGTTAATCTCCTTATCCCTATTCTTATTTAATTTGCGTGAAACATCATCCAGCGGGATGGCAACAAGAATAATGCCGATCAATAGAAACGCATATACCATAAAGAGGTTCCGATAACTGAAACCAGTATAGATTTCCTTATGGCCTTCGTAAAGAAAAACGCCGTTTTCGTTGTAAATCTGATCGTTGAGTACGGCAATCGTATAAGTTTCCCCGCTATCCAAAGTGATGTTTACGTCGAAAAGCGTGGGACGGTTATCCGTACGAACCTGTGCGATAGGCTGCGACGCGGAAGCAAGCGCAGTCCCGTTTTTATCGCGAATCTGTACGACGACGCTTCCCCTGGCCGCATCCCGGCCGACATTTTCAAACTTCAACGAAATTTGCTTCAACTGCTCCTTTTCCGCAGTAAAAGTTTCCAGGATCTCAGGATGGTCGATTAAGGATTGCTCCTGCCTTTCATCTGCAGGAGGGCCGAAGTTATATGTATAGTCCTTATTAAAGGCTTCTCTCTGTGCCGTCATAAAGAACATTGCGGCAATCATAATTCCAATCAAGATCCATTTCTTGATTGTCATGGACTTAAAAAACGTTTTCATTTGTACTTTCCCCCTTATGTAAAGCTTTATTATACACATGATACATGTGTATAAGTATAACATAGGAAAATGCGTTTGTGCTACTCAAATATCGGGAAATGTGAACTATTTTGATGAATATTTGTAGTTTTAGTGATGGCGCTTGACTTGACAAATGCAGAATGATAACATATCTTTATGTGTGGATAGCGTGTATTCTGTAGGGTGTTTTTAGATCCAAAGAAGGACGTTATATTTTTTTGTTTTTGATATGGACTTCGCCTATTCAAGAACAGACTGACATGAAGAGAGGTATTACAAATGAAAGAAGCTGTTTTAGCAATTTTAAAGGACATCAGGAGCGATGTTGATTTCTTAGGCGACGCAAAGTTAATTGATGACGGAATTTTGGAATCCCTGGATATTGTAGCCATTGTGGGAGAATTCAATGAGGAATTCGATATCGAAATTTCGGTCGAAGATCTGACTCCGGAAAACTTTAATTCCGTAGATGCGATGGTGGACTTGATTACGAAAGCGCAGGGTTAATATAAAAAATGGCGTTTACATCTTTTTACTTTTTAGTATTTGTCCTGGCCGTTGTATGTCTGTATTTTGCGATTCCTAAAAGGTACCGGTGGGGCGTTCTGCTTCTGGCCAGCTATGTTTTTTACCTGATATCCAGCCCCAGGACGTTTATATTTTTGCTGTTTACTACGGCTGTCACTTTTTGGGGCGGAAAGCGCATCGGAAAACAGAACGCGGAATATAAAGAATACATCGCGCAGAACGGCGACCGTCTGAGCAGAGACGAAAAAAAGGCGCAGAAGGCACTTTCCCAAAAGAAGAAAAAACGGATCGTTGCGCTTTTGCTGCTTTTGGATTTTGGCGTACTGGCCATTGTGAAATATTTTCGCTATTATATTGAGGCGTTGGGATTCGAGGGCATCCATTTTGACGCCGGTTTTTTGATTCCTCTGGGAATCTCTTTTTATACATTCCAGTCCGTCGCCTATATTATTGACTTATATCGAAATAAATTTGAGGCAGATCAAAGCTTTTTTAAATTCGCACTTTTTGTATCTTTTTTTCCGCAGATCATACAGGGGCCGATCAGCCGTTACGATCAGCTGGCAGGGCAGTTGTATGAAGGACATGCCTTCAGCTATAAAAATCTGACCTTTGGCGCGCAGCTGATCCTTTGGGGTTTCGTGAAAAAGCTGGTAATCGCGGATCGGGTAGGGATTTTAGTCAGCCAGGTTTTTGACAATTATACGGAATATCAGGGCTTTTATATCGTGATAGCGCTGTTGTTCTACTCCATCCAGATATACGGAGATTTTTCCGGCGGAATTGACATCGCACGGGGCGTTGCCCAGATCATGGGCATTGATATGGCCAATAATTTCCAGAGGCCCTATTTCTCCGACAGCATTTCAGAATTCTGGAGGAGATGGCATATTACCCTGGGAAACTGGTGCAGGGATTACATCTTCTACCCCATTTCCCTTTCCAAGACATTTGGAAAAGCAGGGAAGAAGCTTCGGAAAACCCTGGGCGACCGGCTGGGAAAGCTGTTTCCCGTATTGGTAGCTCAGCTGGCGACCTTTCTTACAATTGGTCTGTGGCACGGCGCTGAATTCAAATATATTGCCTACGGCCTGTATAACGGGGGAATTATTATTCTGGGCATGATTCTGGAACCGTATCTTGTCAAGCTGGCGGAATTGCTGCAGATTAATACAAAGGCATTCAGCTGGCGTCTGTTCCAGATAGGAAGAACTTTTTTCCTGATTGTAATCGGCAGACTGCTCCCAAGAGCCGCGTCTTTCTCAGCGGCAGTCAGCATGTTTAAATCCATGCTGGTCTTTAATCCCAGTATTGTACTGGACGGGGATATCTTTAATCTTGGCCTGACTCTGCTGGATTTTGCTTTGATCTTTTTCCTGTGCGCGATCTGGTTCGTAATCAGTTTGATGCAGGAGAACGGCTGGAAAATAAGAGAAGCGCTGGCGAGGCAGAATATCTTATTCAGATGGGGAATCTATCTTGCTGCCATTGTGGCGATTTTCATCTTTGGTATATACGGTCCGGGCTATGATGCCAGTTCCTTTATATATCGAGGATTTTAATTTTATGATTAAGTAAAGATTGGAGTATATATGACAAAAAGAGACGGTGTACGGTCGATCATTTTTCTGTTAATCTGTCTGATAGCGTTCGTTGGCCTGAACAAGTCTTTCAGTCTTTCACAGTCTGATGAGAACCGGCGGGTTTTAAACACTTTCTACGCTGAAAAAGAAAATTCGCTGGATGGAATCTATTTGGGCTCCAGCGCGGCCAATCGGTTTTGGAATGCCCCGCTGGCATATAACGAGACGGGAATCGCGGTGTTTGATCTGGCGACATCAGGACAGCCAATGGTGCTGTACAAATACTTGATAGAGGAAGCAGAAAAGACCCAGGACCCAAAAGTATATATCATGGAACTCAGGGAAGTGACGGAAAGCCTGGATAAGATTGAAGAGGTGGGCATCCGAAGAGCTACGGACAGTATGCACTTTAACCTCAACCGGATAAAAGCGATCAATGCCGCCGTAGATTATGCGGAGGGCTGGGACAATGGCGTAGATACGGAAAAGCTAAACTACTATTTCCCGATTATAAAATACCACGGACGCTGGCAGGGAGGTGATCTGACTACTAAGGATTTGCTGCAGCTGAACAGAATGCAGGAAACAAAGGGATTCTTTGTCAGCAAGGCCAGATCCCTGAAACAGGAACCGCAAAAACCTCCTGTGTATACGACGCAGACAGAACCCCTTTATAAAGAAGCGGAGGAGCTGCTGAACGATCTGATGGACTATTGTGATACGCTGGACGCGGAGGTACTGTTCGTATTCTCGCCATATTCGGAGCAGGTCGCGGAAGAAGTGGGGAGAATCAATCAAACCGTTAAGCTGGTTCAGGAACGCGGATATGAGGTGATCAACTTCAACACGAAGGAAATGAATGAGGAGCTGGGCATCGACTGGAGCAAGGATTGCTACGATCCCAGACATTTGAACATGCTCGGATCGGAAAAATATACGAAATATCTCGCTGAGTATCTGGCTGAGCACTATGATCTGCCGGACCATAGAGGCGATAAAGACTATGAAAGCTGGGACGAAGCATATGACTTCTATGCGGAGTTTGAGGCTAAAAATCGGGGCGTAATGCAAGAATAAATAGAAAAACCACCTGATCACTGCAGGTGGTTTTTCTATTCAATTTATTAAAAGCGGCATTTCTTTATATCGGAATAGGGTCCGTAGATTCGCTTGCCCCGATATGTCTTGTATGCGCGGGCTTTATAGTAATAATTTTTCCCTTTCTTCAAACGCTTGCTGGTGAAACTTCTGCGTGAAGAGGATTTTTTGGTAGCGACTTTTTTATATTTCCCGTTTTTCGATGTGGCCCGATAAACCACATATCCGCTGACTGTTGAAACCCGTTTCCAGGTAACTATCGCTTTCCGCTGCTTTTTGTTCTTTTTCAGAGAAATATAAGTTTTGGCAGGCGTGGTTTTCAGTTGCTTTACAGAGGAATAGCTTCCATAGATCCGCTTGCCGCTGACCGTCCGGTAAGCCCGCACTTTGTAGTAATAATTCTTGTTAGCCTTTAAACCGGAGTTGGTGTAAGTTAGGGTAGAACCATTCTTAATGCGTTTCACATAAGTGTACTTGCCATTCTTGGAGGTGGCGCGGTAAATTCCATACCCGGAAGCACCGCTCACCTTTTTCCATTTCAGCTTAATCCCCTTATAAGTCGTATGATACAGATTCAGGCTCTGTGGCACCGCAGGGGTCGGTTTGGCCGATTTGGCGCCTGACAGCGGACTGTACGCTTTTTTATTGGAAAGCGTGCCAAAAGCTTTTACCTTATAATAGTATGTAGTATTTGTTTTCAGGCCGGTATTGGTATAGCTGGTGGTGCCATTGCCGGAAACGGTAGCAACCGGTTTGAATGTTCCGCTTGCGGAGGTAGCCCGATGGATCTGATAGCCCGATGCTCCGGATACTCGATTCCAGCTGACTTTAATCCGGTCGTACCCGGAAGAGGAGGCTTTTACGGAAGCCGGCGTGGCCAATGCTCCGGGAGAAGGAACGGAGCGTCCCAATACCTTGGAAACCGCGGCCAAAGCGTTTACATTGCCGTAGCGTGTGTAAATATCGTCACCGTCGGTATATAGGTCCGTAGCGGTTGAAGTCAGGATTTGCCTTACTTCCTGCGGAGTAATGGAGGGCTTTAGGTAGTAGAGCATGGCAGCCACGCCGGAAACAACCGGTGCGGCCATGGATGTGCCCGTGCTGCTGTTGTTGGTGTAGCCTCCGCTGGGGAATGTTGTGCTTACCGATTCGCCGGGTGCGGAAATGTCTTTTTTCCAGCCATAATTAGAGTTCTTCGCTTTGCATAAGGAGAAGGCATCCGAGTAGTTGGTGGTCGAGATGACACTGATGCAGTCGTCAAAATCGGAAGGAAGCCAGGCGACGGTGCTTTTTTTGTTTCCTGCGGAACAGACAATCGTTACTTTTTTATCGTTCACTGCAGTGTGAATCGTCTGCTCCAAGAGACTGTCCGTACCAGGTTTGCCTCCCGGCAGCATTGCGCTGTTTGATTCGGGGTCGCCGGGATGATGGCCCAGACTCATATTGATGACTTTTGCCCCGGCAGTCTCGCAGGCATAATTGATGCCCTTGATAATATCGGCGGAAGTGGCCAGCCGGTCTTTGCTCGTATTATAGCGGGCGTACACGTCAATAACCGCCAGCTCCACCAGATCATTGTGTTTGCCGGAAGCTACCCCGGCGACACCGATACCATTGCCGGAGGTGGCGGCGATAATGCCGGAAACCTTCGTTCCGTGTCCGCCTTCATCGCCGTTGTTTTTAGGTGTTTTTTCTAGCGATAGATAGTTCATAGGGTCATCTTCGCCTACCACATTGACACAATTCTTCTTTTTCAAGGCGGTCTGCAAGTCCGGATGCTTTAGGTTCACACCTGTGTCCAATACTGCCACGGTTACTTTTTCGCGGGGCGTCTGCCCACCGGCCTTGACAACCTCGTCGATCAGTTCCCAGGCCTCTTTGGCATTGATCTTATTCAAATTCCAAAGGTTCGTATCGTCGATTGCCCTTGGAGAGGCTTTAGCCGCGATGTCCGCGGATTTGTCATCTTCCAGACCATATAAGAAGTTGGGCTGGGCATAAGCAACCGAAGATTCCTTTTCCAGTTCCTCTACTGCATCCTCTACCGATTGGTCTTCGTCCAGTGTCAGCACATAGGGAGTCTCTTTTTCCGGAGTTTCAATTTCTTCCGCGCTCTTTGCGTCTACTTCCTCTGTCACAGCCCTGACTTCTTTCTTGGAAGGGGTATCGTCAAAAACCACAAGAACCTCGTCCTCCACGTATGCTCCCTCTTTAGCCACATCCTTGTCAGAAGCGTTCTCTGCGGCAAAAGCAGAAGCCGGAAGTGAAAAAGACATGGTTGCCAATAAAGTCAAAGTCGTAATCAGCATCAAAGATATTGCTTTTTTCATAATAAACCTCGTATACTCATTTAGTTTAATCATTAATTGGAACGGTCGATCAGCTTGTTCCGCTGAATTTTCCCGTTAAAGGTCCGGGGAATCTCATCGATGACTTCCACTGTTTTCGGCTGCTTGTTGGCATCAAGATTTTTCTGCAGATAGTTTTTCAGATCCTTTGGATCATACTGCTGCGGGTCTGATATGGAAACAAACAGCTTGGGGGCCTGTCCCGTAAGGGGATCTTTCATAGGTACGCAGGCACAATCGGAAACCAGCGGATGCTTGATGACGATGCTTTCGATTTCCTCGGGCGAGATTTTGATACCGCCGTAATTAATTACATCATCCTTTCTTCCCAGCATATAGATGAAGCCTTCTTCGTCGATATACCCCAGGTCCTTGGTGTAGATGAATCCGTCGGCCATGGCCTCCCTGGTCAGCTCAGGCGCTTTCCAGTAGCCCTTCATATTGATGGAACCGGAGCTGGCCAGAAATCCCAGATTTTCCTTGGATGACTGAATCTCCTTGCGGTTTTCATCGACTACAATAAATTGCGCGTTTTTCGCGGGCTTGCCGATGCATCCGGGTTTCCCCGAAGCAGCGTTAAAATCTAGCAGGCAGGAGCAGCCTGCTTCGGTGCTGCCGTAAAAATTGTAAAGGCGGGTCTTGGGAAGAATTCTGGAAAGATGGAGCTTGTCTTCTTCCGGCAGCGGAGCGGAACCCAGCTGAATGTAGTCCATCTGATCCGCGTAATCGCCCAGCCTGTCCTTGGAAAGCTTGAAAATGATCGACAGATTGCTGGGGGATAGATCCATGGAAGTGACGTGATACTGATCCATTAAATCAAAGACCTTCTGCAGTAAGGTGACCCCATTGGTAAAAACAGCGGAGCTGCCATTGAGCATATTGCCGTAACAGCGTCTCAGACCGTGGGAGTGGCTGAGGGGCATGGGAATCAGCTCAACATTATCCGCTTTCATCTTTACGCCGTACATGACGTTTTCCGCCAGAGCCACATCGTTTCCGTGGGAAAGCTCAATCCCTTTGGACTTTCCGGTGGTGCCGGTGGAGAACAAAATTTCAGCAGTGTCGCAGCCTTGCGGGAACGATATACTGCTGAGATCAGGGGTTTCCTCATATTGATAATCGCTCACATTTTCAATGGAGAAAAAGGGAATCGATTCGCTGATTGCCTTTTTCCCGATATATAGTTTGCCTTCGACATCGGAAATCATTTCCCTGATTTTATCGACAGCGGAATTCTTTTCAACAGGAACAAAGATGCCGCCGGCCAGCTGGATTGCGAATTCGCAGATCATATAATCGACATTCTGTGTGCATTCGACTAGAACGCAATCGCCTTTTTTGATCCCCATTTTCCAAAGTTGCCGGGCAAGGCCGTAAATGTTATTCCAAACCTGCTGATAGTTCGCGGACTTTTTGGCGTCAGCAAGGCATAATTTCGTCGGTTGATGGTGGGCGTGGAAGGCGATGCATTCCACAATAGACTGATGAGCTGTCATTTAAATCCTCCTAATGCTAATAAATATAGGTACATTATAGCGTACTTTTTAAGAATTCTTAAGAATTTACGGGAATCTTCACCGTTTTTTCACAATGTATCTATATAATAGGCGACGGTATAAAGAAGTGTTTATGTGTGTATAAGTAAAAAGTTATGGAGAGGTAAAATGAATATTGTTCCATCCAGTTATATACTGGTAGCAGCACAGTACAGGAGCGTATCCAAGGCCGCTGAGAAGCTGGGAATTTCACAGCCGGCTTTGAGCGCGCATATCAGGAAGGTTGAAGAGCAGTTGGGGATCACCATCTTTGACCGATCGCACAAGCCTTTGACCCTGACCGACGCAGGAGAAATTTATCTGCAGTACGCAAAGCAGTCGCTGGAGCTTGATAAAGCCTTTTCACAGCGTATTTCAGATCTGGAAGATCTGGCTACCGGAAATCTGGTCCTTGGGGGAGCCAGTTTTTTTAATGTCAGTTACCTGCCGGCGGCAGTGGCGGAGTATTCCCGCCGCTATCCGGGAATCCATATCGAAGTAATCGACGGAAAAATGCCGGAGATCATTGACAAAGCTTTGAATAATGAGATTGACCTGTTTATTTCACCGCCCTGGAAGCAGGACGAACGGTTCTTTTATGAACCCTTTCTCAGCGAACGGATCTTTATCTGTGTGCCGCCCGAGTGGCCAATCAATGAATCGCTTGCGGAGCTGAGGGTGCCGTATGAACAGATCCTGTCAAAGGACTGCGATTCGGCAGCGCCGCCTGGGACCGTGGATTTCCGTGTTTTCAAGGATGAGTCCTTTGTGCTCCTTAAAGATGACCAGCATATCGGAAATATCATGAAGCAGCTCTTTGAGCGGCATGGGTTTTATCCCAGGAGACATATCGAGGTGGAGCAGACCATGACCAGCTACGCTTTTACGCTGGCAGGAGCAGGAATTTCACTGATGACAGAAAGCACGATTAAAAACAGTCATTTCCGGGACTATCCGGCTTTTTATCTGACGGACCCGGACATTTGTCAAAGGGACATCTATCTTGCGTATCCCAAACAAAAATATTTATCGCGGGCCTGCAAAGAATTCATTTCAATTTTAAAAGATTCTTTGTAACCGTTTTGATAAACGCGGAATTATATCAAACCAAAAGGAGTAGAACATGAAACATTTAAAAAAGACAGTTGCAATTATTTTGGCTCTGATCCTGACTGTTTCTCTTGCCGCCTGCGGAGGCTCAGACTCGGGATCGAAGAAAGACAATAAGCTTACGATCGCGTATCAGTATGGAATGGCTTATGCGCCTCTTCAGGTCATGAAGGAACAAAAACTGATCGAAAAGTATTACGATGGCGTGGAAATCGAATGGTCCGTATTAAACTCCGGTTCCGCTATCAATGAGGGCTTTGCCGGGGGCAGCATTGATGTGGGCGCAGTAGGCGTAGGACCGGCTATTACCGGAATCACCAGCGGCGTACCGTATAAAATCTGCTCCAATGTGTCGGCGCAGCCCCATAAGGTCATGACAAACAATCCCAACATTAAATCCTTAAAGGATATCAAGGATGAAAAAATTGCCCTTGTCAATATCGGAAGCTTCCAGCACATCGTTCTGGCCATGGCGGCAAAGGAGCAGCTGGGAGATGCCCATGCTCTGGATACCAATATCGTAGCCATGTCACATCCGGACGGCATGTCCTCTCTGCTTTCAGGCAGCGTAGAGTGCCAGTTGACGACCTCTCCATATGTTTTCAAGGAAGCAGCGGAGAAGGGTATTTCCGAGGTCAATGCGCTGGAGTCCGTATGGCCCAGCGGGAATTCCTTTATCGTAGCGGTGGCATCCACTTCTCTTCAGAAGGATAACCCGGAGCTTTACGACGCTGTAGTGAAAGCTTTCGCAGACGCTATTGACTATCTGAACAATAATACCAAGGAAGCGGCTGAGATGCTCTGTGAAGCGGAAAACGTAGACGCGGCCACTATGGAGAAATGGCTGAAGGATAAGGACTGCGTATATTCCACAGAGACAAAGGGCCTGATGGATTTTGCCAACTTTATGTCGGAAAACGATTTCCTGGAAAACGACGGCCCGAAGGATATCAGCGACTTGGTTTTTGACAATGTTAAAGGAAATTAATTAAGAGAGGGTTATGTGGATGAAAGAGGCTAGAACTCAAATTATATTTGTTGTCTGTTTTCTGGTGGTATGGCAGATCGTTTACCAGATGCAGGCATTCAACGAATTGGTTTTTCCTTCTTTGAAGGATATTGGACAAAGCTTTATTGACGGCTTTAGAGAAGACAGTTTGATGACATACACCATGTATTCCATGTCCCTGATCTTAAAGGGCCTGGCTATCGGAATCATACTGGCGTTCATCTTTTCCAGCATCGCGGTAGTTAGCAAGACCTTTCAGGCGATCTATCATCTGATCGTATCGGTCTGCGACCTGCTGCCGGGCGTGGCCCTGCTGCCGCTGGCAATCGTATGGTTCGGAATCGGCGAAATAACGACGATCTTCATTGTCGTCCATTCCATCATCTGGCCGATGTCCAGGAGCATCATGGACGGATACAATTCCGTGTCAAAGATCTACATAGAGGGAGGCAGAAATATCGGCCTCAGAGGCTTTAATCTCGTTAAAGGGGTTTATCTTCCGGCCGCCTTTACCCATGTGCTGTCCGGCATGCGGGTAGGCTGGGCCAGGGCCTGGCGTGCGCTGATCAGTATTGAAATGATCTTTGGAACGACCGGCGCCGGCGCCGGAATCGGCTGGTTTATTTTTATGAAGCGGACCAATGTGGACATTGCCGGCGTATTCGCGGCCCTGATCGTTATTATGATCATCGGTATTATTATCGAATACGGTCTGTTCCACACCATTGAAAGAAATACGGTAAAGAAATGGGGGATGGCCAGATGAGTAAAATTTTAGAGATATCGGGACTGACAAAGAACTATCACGATGCCCCGGATTCAGAGGACATTCTTAAAAACCTGAACCTTACCGTAAATGAAGGGGACTTCCTCTGTATATTAGGCCCTTCCGGCTGCGGAAAGACGACTTTGATCCGATGCATCGCGGGCTTTGAGGAATATGAAGGGATGATCAAGGTAGACGGGAAGAAGGTGGAAAAACCGGGAATCGACAGAATCATGGTTTTTCAGGATTTCAATCAGCTGTTCCCATGGAAAACGGTCCGCAAAAACATCCAGTACCCATTGAAAATCAATGGTATAACGGATAAAGCCGAGCTGGATCGGATTGCCCGTGAGCACCTGGAACTGGTGGGACTATCGGAATACGGAGACTTTTATCCCCACCAGCTCAGCGGAGGCATGAAGCAGAGAGTGGCCATCGCCAAAGGACTGGCCCTCAACCCGAAGATCATCCTCATGGATGAACCTTTTGCCAGCCTGGATGCCATGACGCGAAACAAGCTGCAGGAAGAATTGTGGCGGATCAAGGAAAAAGAAAACGCCACCGTGATCTTCATCACCCACAATATCCAGGAAGCCCTTGTCCTGGGAACCCGCATCCTGCTCCTCTCCAAGCAGGGTAAAATTAAGATCGATATGGAAAACAACGTCGCCAAGCCGGTTACGCCGGCCTCCGAAGGGTACGGAGAAATGTGGAAGAAATTCAACGATGCTCTATGGGAAGAGGATGAAGAAAATTAAATAAAAGACAGCCAAAAGACAGGCCCGGCGCAAAGGATGACAGCATCCCGCGCTGGGCCTGTCTTTTGGCGGGTAAACGCGGGCTGCGGCGCATTGTACGCGATAAGCTTGACTGACAGAGTGGCAGGTGGTACCATATTTATAAGTGTGGATATATTTGATAAAAGAAAGGAACTGCGATCATGAAGAAGAGAAAATTTACAACAAGAGGCGCAATCTGTCTTGTTACGGTTTTCATCATGACGTTTGTACTGGGATGGCCGGGGATTGAAGTCAGCAGCGCAGAAACCTCATCCGATTTACAGCGTCTTTCGAGAAATAATGAACTGAAAGGGACTCTCTGGAATCTGGATTATATGGACGTACCGGAAGCCTGGGACCTGATCGATGAACTTAAGCCAAAGCAGCAGAGGCAGGAGAGCGATAAAATTTCTGTGGCGACACTGGATACAGGAATTGATTATAACCATCCGGATCTGCAGGGCAATGTGGATGTAGAGAATTGTGTCGCGGTGGCCGGGGTATCCGCGCCATACGCAGTATACGACAAGCCCAGTTTTTCCCATGGAACGAAAACGGCCGGAGTCATCGCGGCCACTTCCCGCAATCACAAAGGGATTGACGGGGTAGCTGCGGGAAACGACAATGACTTGATCTCGTTAATGGGCATCAACGTGTTTCGCGACAACAGCTACACGGCACAGAGCAATGCCACAACGGAAGATATTATAAAGGGATTGAACTATGCCTGTGAACATGGCGCACGGGTTATTAATATGTGCCTGGGCCATGCTCCGGGATCAACGGACATTTTGGGAAACCCCCATAATGATAAGGCCCTGGAAAAGGCCATCAACGACGCAGTCTATAAAAAGAATGTGGTGGTTGTCTGTTCCGCCGGCAATCACAATAATGAAAAGACCTGGTATCCCTCGGACTTCGACGCGACAATCAGCGTCATCAATACGCAGAGGTACACCAATGCCTGGAGCCGAAACTGCAAAGCTCCCCGTTCCAACTACGGCAGGAAAAAGGATCTTTCCGCACCAGGGACCGGTGTATACACAACGACTCTTGGCGGGTCCTATGTGCTGGGCTCAGGAACTTCCTACGCAGCGCCTTCCGTAGCAGGCGTCGCGGCTCTTATGCTGTATGTGAACCCGGGCTTAAAAGCCTGGGAAGTAAAAGATATTCTCTGTTCGACTGCTACGGATCTACATACAAAAGGATATGATATTTATACCGGTCATGGCAATGTCAACGCATACCGGGCCGTAGCCGCGGCAGCAGGCAGAGCTGACGGGAGGCTTGTGCAGACCTTGCCGCAGCCAGCGGCAAAAGCACAGTCGGCAGGCCGTCACTCCATTGAGATTTCATGGGACCCAGTACCCCGGGCAAACGGGTACTGGATCTACCGTGCGACAAAGGAAAACGGGACTTATAAAAAAATAAAAAGGGTCGATAAAGGGAATCAGCGCTCCTATCGTGATGGAGACTGTTCTTTTAACAAAGGTTATTTCTATAAAGTAAAAGCCTATGGAACTACGGAGGATGGCAAAAAGATCGTCAGTGATTTCAGCCCTTTGGCCACGGCAAAGGCCAGGGGATCGGGAAGGGTTTCGGCTTTCAACTGCAAAACCATCAATTATAAAACGATTAAGCTTTCCTGGAAGAAAGTGAAAAGCGCCGATGGCTATGTGGTTTACCGGAAAGCAGGGAAGAACGATACCTATAGACAGGTTAAATCCGTTTCCAGAAAATCTGTTTCCTGGAAAAACACCGGATTAAAACCGGGCCAGAAATACTATTACAAGATATGCTCATACCGAAAGGTTGGCGGGAAACGGTATTACGGAGAACCGTCTAAAGTTAAAACGGCTGCGGCAAGACCGGCGAGGCCGGTGCTGACCCTCAAGAAAAACGCATCGTCGATCACCCTGAAGTGGACAAAAATATCCGGAATCAGCGGCTATAAGATATACAGGAGCAGGAATTCTTCGGGCAGATGGAGGATGATTAAAAAAAGAAACGCAGGCAGCCGGAAGTTTGTGAACAAAGATCTCAGGGAAGGTGTGAAGTATCGTTACAAGATCCGTGCCTACAAACGAATACATGGAAAATATATTTATAGCGCTTATTCAGCCGTAAAAGCAAAGCGAATGTAACGAGGCAGGGCCCTTAATTTTCCCTTACGATTTCTAAATTTTTTCGGCATTTCTTGCCTTCAAAGCTGTTTACTGCTATAATGAATCCGCTATACGAAGAAGGAGAAAACCCTATGAGATCAGATAAGTACAGCGGCAGAAGAGACAGCAGCAGAGATACTCAGTCCTACGACGGATGGGAAGAGACACAGCAGCTTTTTCAGAGCCGCAACAGGGAAAAGGAAGAAGAAAAAAAGCGAAGACAGAGAGAAGAAGCTTACCGGGAATACCTGGCCTTGAGGGAAAACCCCAGCTCGCACCGTGAGCCTGAGGACGATGTGAAAACCTATTCGAGAAAAAAGCAGAGACGACAAGCAGAAAATCGCAGTGTTTTCGAAGAACCAAAGCCTTCGCGAAGTGAAAAGAAAAAACAAAGGAAGCAAGAGCAAAAACAAGCGGTCAAGAAGAAAAAGCGGAAAGGAAGGGCGGTCAGACGGATCATCCTCATCGTGCTTTTACTGCTGATCGCGGCTGCTGCCGCAGGAGTTCTCTTTGTAATGGGCCTGATGGGAAAAGTAGGAACGGAAGAAATCGATCAGGCCAATCTGGGAATCGCTCCCCAGGCAGAACGAGACCTGAAGGACTATCAGAATATTGCCCTGCTGGGCGTAGATGCCAGAGATATGAACGACTATAAGACTTGCAGAACCGATGCCATCATCATACTCAGCATTGATAAAAACAACAAAGCGATTCGTCAGATATCTGTTTACAGAGACACTTATCTGCATGTCAATAAAAAATATGGGTATGACAAAATCACAAATGTCCACGCCTACGCCGGGACTACAGGAACGCTCCACAGTCTGAACGAGAATATGGACATGAATATCAGAGAAGCGGTCATCGTCAACTGGAAAGCTGTCGCTGATGCCATCGACGGACTGGGCGGAATCGAGGTCGATATCAAAAAGTCCGAGATTAAAGAGATGAATAAATACATCAAGGATACCCAGAAAAACATCGGCGGCTCCAAGGAAAAGATCAAAAAGGCCGGAACACAGACTCTCAACGGAAATCAGGCCGTAACCTATGCACGAATCCGAAAGGACGCGGCAGACGGCGACTACCGGAGAAATGAGAGAATGAAAATTGTCGTATCGGCTGCGGTAGATAAGGCCAAGAAAACCAATCCGCTGAAGCTGAAACAGATTGCCGATCAGGTAATGCCCCAGATCAAAACCAACATGGATACCAACAGCATGATGAAGGTGATGCTGGCGTTCCTGCGGTACGATATGACCGATAATGCAGGATGGCCGTTTGAAACGGGCAGCTGGACCAACTATAACGGTGCCTGGGTCGGACCTCCGGTCACCCTGAAACGCAACGTCGTGGAGCTGCATGAAAAGTATTTTGGACAGCCCGGCTACGAGCCGACACAGACTGTACAGGATATCAGTAAAGAGATTTCCAGACGCACGGGACTGTATTAAAAGATAAAGAAAAAAATTGGATACCTGGATTTCGGACAAGTTCCGGCGGGTATCCTTTTCTATTTTGTGAAGAATGTCTTAAAAAGCCGCTTTTTGTTGCATTTTAGGGGCAATATTGGTATAATAGGAACGTTATTTATGCGGGAAAACCTCCCGCATGCAGCAAAGAATATACGTTACAGGAACTAGGAATGTCTGAAAACACCTGAGGGTAAGAGACAGAAAGGAGAAATCCGAAATGGGCTCTGAGAATCAGTTCAACAATGATAAAAAAAATAAGGATAGCGAATTTGAAAATATAGAGGATCTGCTGGGGAGCCTGCTGGACGACGAAGAAATACCGGAAGAGATTCCGGAGGAAGTGTCGGTGGCCAGCGTCCTGGGAGAGAAAGGAGAGCCTTCTGAAGCGCTTTCTGAAGATGACCTCCCGGAGGAAGAAACCCCCAAAGAGCGGCGGGACCGGGAAAAGCAGGAAAAAAGGGAACAAAAGGAACGGGAAAAAGAGGAAAAGCGTCAGGCCAAAGCCGGCGGCGAAACGCCCGTTAAGAAGAAAAAAAAGAAGAGCAATAAACCGCTGGCAATCGCGGTCATCGTTGTTTTAGTCATGGTAGTGGCCCTGGGAGGCGTCATCGGCGCAGGACTCACGGTTGTTCACACGAAGCTGGACAAGGTGGCGAAAGTCCAGGTTAACAGGGAAGCCCTGGGTATAGACGACCGGGTAGCCAAGGAGCTGAAAAATTACCGAAATATCGCCCTTCTGGGTATAGATGCCCGCGATATGGACGATGATTCTAATACAAGGAGCGATGCGATGATCATCGCCAGCATCAACGAAAAAACCAACGAAGTTAAGCTGGTCTCCCTCTATCGGGATACCTACGTGAGCCTGGGGGACAACTTCGGTCTGGATAAAATGACCCACGCCTATTTCTACGGCAAAGCGGCCCAGACGCTGCAGACCATCAACCGCAATCTGGACCTGAACTGTGAAGAGGCCGTGGTGGTTAACTGGAAGTCGGTGGCCGATACGGTGGACGAGCTGGGCGGCCTTGATATCGAAATCCAGGAATCAGAGATCAAAGAAATGAATAAGTATATTAAGGATACGCAGAAGAATATCGGCGGATCGAAGAAAAAGATCAAGAAAGCCGGTATGCAGACGCTCAACGGAAATCAGGCCGTAACCTATGCCAGAATCCGAAAGGACTCCGCGGAAGGCGACCACCGGAGAAACGAGCGTATGAAAATTGTACTTTCTGCGGCCTTCGAAAAAGCCAAGACGCTGAGCCTGAGCCAGCTGAACAAGATTGCTGACAAAATCCTGCCGACGATCAAAACCAATATGTCCACCAATCAGATGATGGAAATGATCCTGGAGATCAACTCCTACAATATTACGGACAGCAAAAACTGGCCGTATAAATCGGCAGACTGGATGCATAACAACATATACTACGGGCCGCCGGTAACGCTCAAGAGCAACGTCATTCAGCTTCATGAGGAATTCTTTGGCCAGAAGGACTACAAGCCGACCGAGACGGTGGAGAAAATCAGCAACAGCATTTCAAGCATAACAGGAATGTGGTAGGTTCCTGTAGAAAGGGTGTTCGATGAAACAAAGACTACTGGTCCTCTTCGGAGGAGCATCAGCGGAGCACGAGGTTTCCTGCTTATCGGCAGCTTCGGTGCTCAGACATTTGGATGAAAATAAATATGAAATATACAAAGCGGGCATTACAAAAGAGGGGAACTGGTTTTTGACCGATTCCCCTGTTTCAGATGTGGAAGACGGAAGCTGGAAGAAAAATCCCGCCAACAAAAAAGCCTTTCTGTCGCCGGACACGGAGGTGGGGGGCCTGGTGGTTCTGGAGAAAGACAAATACGAAGTGCTTCCCCTGGATGTGGTATTTCCGGTGCTCCACGGCAAAAACGGCGAGGATGGAACCGTGCAGGGACTGCTGGACCTGTCCGGCATCCCCTATGTGGGTTCCGGCACCGCCGCCTCAGCCGCATCTATGGATAAAGCCATCACCAAGATGATCGTCTGCCAGACAGGCGTCAGACAGGCGGACTTTTACCTGACTGACCGTTACACCTTCGCTTCCGATCCCCAGGGAATTTTAAAAGAAGCGGAGGACCATTTCGGCGGCGCTTATCCGCTTTTCGTAAAGCCGGCCAATGCTGGATCGTCCGTAGGAATTTCCAAGGCAAAAAACAGCAGAGAACTGTTCGATGCTATACGGATCGCGGCGGAGGAGGACCACAAGGTCTTAATCGAAGAAGCCATCGTGGGCCGCGAAATAGAGGTGGCGGTGCTGGGAAACAGGCACCCCAACGCTTCCCGGGTGGGAGAGATTCTGGCGGCAAATGAGTTTTACGATTACGATGCCAAATACATCAACAACCAGTCCAAAACCCGGATTTTAGACGATGTATCGGAAGAAAAAGAAGAGGAAATCCGCCAGGCGGCTCTGACGGTCTATAAAGCCATGGGCTGTGAGGGACTGGCGCGGGTGGACTTTTTCCTCAGCAAAACAGAGCAGGTAGTCTTCAACGAGATCAATACCCTGCCCGGATTCACCAATATCAGTATGTACCCAAAACTCTGGGAGGCCGCGGGCCTGCCCTACAAGGAACTTTTAGATAAGCTGATCGCCCTGGCGACGGAGGAAATGGAATAAACAGGAGGATGAGAATATGGCGAAAGAAAAGATAAACTTTGATGATGAACAGGTGAGACTTCGTTACAGACATACGACTTCCCACATCCTGGCGCAGGCCGTAAAAAAGCTGTGGCCGGAAGCCAAGCTGGCGATCGGTCCTGCCATTGAAAACGGATTTTACTACGACTTTGACCTGGAACATAAATTTACCGATCAGGATCTGATGAAAATCCAGAAAGAAATGAAAAAGATCATACAGGCCAACTACCCGCTGGAACGCTTTGAGCTTCCCCGGGACGAAGCCATCGCTAAGATGAAGGGTCTGGATGAAGACTATAAAGTGGAGCTGATCGAAGATCTGCCGGAGGATGAAATCATCTCCTTCTATCAGCAGGGAGATTTCGTAGATCTCTGCGCCGGACCCCACATGGAAAAGACCGGCCAGATCAAAGCCGTCAAGCTGCAGAGCGTTGCCGGCGCTTACTGGCGGGGCGACGAAAAGCGCAAGATGCTGCAGAGAATTTACGGAACCTGCTTCCCGTCTCAGGCAGAGCTGGACGAATATCTGAAAAAGCTGGAAGAAGCAAAGAAGAGAGATCACCGTAAGATCGGAAAAGAGATGGACCTCTTTGCTCTCTACGAGGAAGGACCTGGATTCCCGTTCTTCATGCCCAACGGAATGATTATCCGCAACGAGCTGGAAAATTTCTGGCGGCAGGAGCATAGGAAGAGAGGCTATCAGGAGATCAAAACACCTCTGATCCTCAACGAGCAGCTCTGGCATACCTCAGGTCACTGGGATCATTATCAGGATAACATGTATTTCACTAAGATCGACGATGGAGATTATGCGATCAAACCGATGAACTGCCCGGGATCTATGCTTGCTTATAAGCGTAAAATGTACTCTTACAGAGATTTTCCGATCCGCATGGGAGAACTGGGGCAGGTGCACAGACACGAGCTGTCGGGAGCCCTTCACGGCCTGATGCGTGTAAGGACCTTTACCCAGGACGACGCGCATATCTTCATGCTGCCGGATCAGATCACAGACGAGATCATGGGCGTCATTGACTTTATCGACTACGTCTATAATCTGTTTGGCTTTAAATATCACGTGGAGCTTTCCACAAAGCCGGAAGACTCCATGGGCTCCGAGGAGGACTGGGAACGGGCCACCAACGCGCTGAGAGAAGCTATGGAAAAGAAGGGCATGGACTATGTGGTCAACGAAGGCGATGGTGCTTTCTACGGACCGAAGCTGGATTTCCACCTGGAGGACTCTCTGGGAAGAACCTGGCAGTGCGGAACCATTCAGCTGGACTTCCAGATGCCACAGCGCTTTGACCTGACTTACGTGGGCTCTGACGGAGAAAAGCACAGACCTATCATGATTCACAGGGTTATCTTCGGCTCGATTGAACGCTTTATCGGTATTCTCACCGAACATTTTGCCGGAAAATTCCCGCTGTGGCTGGCTCCGGTGCAGGTAAAGCTTCTGACCGTAACCGAGAAGTTCGCGGACTATGCCCAGGAAGTGGGCCGCAAGATGGAAGAGGCCGGCCTGAGAACTGAGGTAGACGTGAGAAATGAGAAAATCGGTTACAAGATCCGTGAAGCGCGCAACGAGCGTACACCATACATTTGTATCATCGGTGAAAGAGAAGCCGAATCAGGCACCCTGACCGTTCGTTCCAGCAAGGCAGGAGAGCTGGGAGAAATGCAGGTGGATGAGCTCAAGAGCAAGCTGCTGAAGGAAATCGAGGATAAGGATGTTTAGTAATTACGATAAAAAAGATCCGTGGCGTGACGGCGTCTATCTCTGTACAGCGGAGAGCAGCTTTCAGGCGGACCTTTTGGAATCCAAGCTGCGAAGCGAAGGCATCCCCTGTGTGAAAAAATATCAGGGGGCCAGTAATTTTATAGAAATCGCCATGGGCGGAAACAGCGCCTATCCCATCGACCTTTATGTGCCGGAGGAGACCTTGGAGGATGCCAGGAACGTGATCGTTCCGGTTCCCATTGACGACGATTTTGAAGAAGAATAAAAAGAAACGCCAGAGGGTGTCTTTCCGATCCTTATTTGAAAGGTTGGAAGAGACACCCTCTTTTCGTTTATATTCACAACACACACTTTACAGAAAAAACACAACACACGATTTTATATTCACAATACACACTTTGCGGCGCCATAGCCGCTGGAAAAGGCGAACTGCAGGTTATAGCCGCCCGTATCGCCGTCAATATCCAAAGCCTCCCCTATGATGAACAGCCCCGGATACTTCTTGCATTCAAAGGTTTTAAGGTCCACCTCCGTCAGGCTGACCCCACCGCTGGTGGACATTGCCGAACCGAACCCCGAGGTCCCGCTGATGGAAAAGGTATCATCCCTTAAAAGCGCTGCCGCCGTCCGCAGCTTTGACGCTGCCAGGGAAGACGCTTTGGCTTCGGGGTCCGCCCCTGCCCGCCGCAGAATGATCTCTGCGAACCGCCTGGGAATTTCCAGGGTGTCCGCCAGGAAGGTAACCGCTTTTCTGCGGTCCCCGGCAGCATTGGGAATCTCTGCGCCCGGCACATAGTCGATCCTCAGGCTGCTGCCCGGCCGGGCGTAACGGGACAGATTAAGTACAGCCGGTCCGGAAAAACTGCTGTGGGTCAAGAGCAGGTCATCTTTGAGACTATGCCCGTCGATCCGCACCAGCGCATTCCGGAAGGAGATCCCTGACAGTTCGCCGTAGGGATACTGCTGCACCGTCACCGGGACCAAAGCCGGTTTCGGCTCTATAATCTCCAGACCCAGCTTTTCAAGGATGGGAAACATGCTCCCGTCCGAACCGGTGGCAGGATAGGAACAGCCACCTGCCGCCACCACCACCTGCCTGGTGCGAAGCCTTCCGTTGATAAAAAACGTTCCATCCTTTTCAGCCTCCAGCGCAGTGACCGGACTGCCGGTCCGAATCTCCCAGCCGTTTTCGCCTGCCTGTCTCAAAAGCAGCTCCAGCACCTGCGAAGCTTTCATGGAGCTGGGAAAGACCTTTCCGTCCGTCCGCTCAGTCAGAGCCAGTCCCCGTTCTGTGAAAAACTTCATTAAGAGCAGGTTGTTTCCCTTATAGAGAGCTGAACGGATCTTGGGGCCGCCGGGGCCATAGTGGCCAATAAAATCTTTGATGCTGCCCCCATGGGTCAGATTGCAGCTGCCGCTTCCCGAGAGCAGCAGCTTCTGGCCGGGCGAATCGTTTTTTTCCAGAATCAGCCCTCTGCCTGCCGGACAGCAGGCGGCGTAGTACAGGCCGGCTGCGCCGCCGCCGATAATCATTCGGTCGTATATCATAACATCCCCCTATTTTGCCAATCCTTCCAGAAAGGAAGGAGCCGAATCCTGCCCATAGTAAAAGGCAATCGTTTCTCCGTCAAATACTTTGTTCTGCTTAAAGGTGATCTCGCAGATAAAGACATCGGGATTTGTCTCGCAAGTGTCCAACACCGTCTGGATTTGTTTCTTATCCGTCAGGGTCGCGGTCTTTTTAAAGTAAGATGAATATTTTGGCTCCAGCATATTCAATTCGTCGAGCGCCTGGTCTTTTTTCGCAGGATCGCAGGCATAGACCTGGATCTCTTTCACGTCATCCGCGGTAGGCTGCAGGGAGCGAAGGGATTTATGCTGACTGAGCCACTGCAGGGTGTGGGTATCGCTGTCCAGCAGGTTCAGATTAATCCCGTCCACCGTATAACCGCTTCCGGGAATCAGGTTCTTGAAGCTCAGATAGACGCTGCCACAGGGCCTCTTTTTATTCAGCTGCTCTTCATAAGTCCGGTCGAGAAAGTCCGCATCCAGACATTTGAGGAATTCTTCACGCTCATTCTCGCGGATCTCGATATCCGAATAATTAAAGGAAGAGTAAACGCTCAGCTCTCCCTTGCCCAGCTTTTTCAGATTTCCCGCACGGTACAGATCTTTATATTCATGGGATTCGTAAACCTTTTTATAGGCAGAGCTGTCCCGGAAAAAATCTTCATCGACAACATAGCTGCGTTCCAGATCCGCGCCATCCCTGTAATAGTGGAGACCGAAGACCACGCCTCCGCTCTCAGGCGTTTTTTTATCCGCATAATTGGAGATGATCGCCTGATGCAGCTTGGCAATGGCTTGAATGTTTTCCGGAGACCGGTAGATTTCCAGAGCCATTTTGCTGCCGTCCCGGTAATAGGACGGATCAAAGCGGGCGTCGCTGTTTCGGAGAGTAGAATCATCCACCGCCACCTTTGAGACCTGGGAAACATCGGGTACTCGATCCGTGTATCCGGTAAGATCAAAGATCAGCACGCACAGAAAGATGATTGCTATAGCCGCGTAAGCAGCAAAACATTTCAGCGCCGGCAGGCTAAAAACGTACAATGTTTTTTTGACCACCATTCTGCCGAGGATAAAGGAGACCAGGCCGCCGCCGATAAACCCAGCGTAAGTGATCCATTTCGCATTCTGATCGGAGAACAGCACCAGGCCTGCCAGCGTCATGCCGAAGAAGGTCAGCAGATAGCAAATGGCCGTATCCATGCCCCGGAAGACGAAGGCCTTCTTTGTCCGTTCCAGCCTGCGCTTGTGATAGAGCACCGAGGAAAGCACGACCAGAGCGAGGCTGCCGGCCAGATAAGCGATGACCAGAGGCGGCGAGGGCTTTACAATCATTTGGTTTGTCAAACCGGTAAAGGGAGAGAGACTGGTAATCAGCTCCTGCAGCTTTTCGCCGGTGACGTATCCAAAGAGGAAGGTGCTGAAATAATAGGTCAGCGTAGTCATAAAGGCAGTGCCCAGAAAGTTAAATCCAATGGCCGCAAAAAACTGTATGATCCCGCTGCCGCTGATGACTGCCGCGAATACGGAAATGACATACACGCACAGAACCGCCAGCAGGGTCTGGCCGATCCAGCACAGCACCATATTATGGGAGAACACATTGATATGGGACAGGATGGCGTTCTCGTTGATGCTGCCCATCTCATCCGTATAGGAAGCGGCTTTACCGAAATGTACCGGCTTTGCCAGGGCCAGCAGGATCAGCCCTGTCAGCAGTACAGGAAGAACACTGAACAAAAGCCCTGACAGCAAATTACTGTTGAATAGCCGGCTTCTGGTAAAGGGCAGCGCGTGCATGATCGTTGCCGAGCTGCGGCTGTACAGATAACGGAATACCAGGCTGGCGGCGATAACCGGTACCAAAAGGCTGAGAATCTTGTAAATGGGATACGCCTGATTCAGCAGCGGATTGATAAAGAGCGCCAAGCCTCTTCCATGTCTGTAATTGGCCAGGATCGGTATGATGCCGGAGATCAGGTAAGTCAGAAAAGCGATAGCCGGCAGCGCCCAGAAACGGCGGAAATTCTCTTTGATAATCGGTGCGGACAGGCTAAAATAAGATGTCTTCATTGTCAGCACCTCCCAGCTCGTAAATAAATATTTCTTCCAGAGAAAGGGGCAGCATATCAAAGATTGCCGGATGGGTATCCAGAATTTTACTTTCCACTTTCTCTTTCTTTTCCCGAACGATCAGAAGATCCACAGAGCCGCGTCTTTCCCTGTGAAGGATGTTCAGGCCTGCATAGGGATCCTCCGGCATGCTGCGGTAAGCCACCTGGATTTTATGTACGTCGGATTTCAAATCGTCCAGATCCCGCTCGATCACCATGGAACCTGCGGATATGATACCGATGCAATCGCAGACGCCTTCCATCTCCCGCAGATTATGGGAAGAAACCAGAACCGTCATCTCCCGGTCCGCCACATCGTCCATTACCAATTGCCACACCAGCTTGCGAACAATGGGATCCAGCCCATCGATGGGCTCGTCGAGAATCAGATAATCGGGATGCGCGGCCATGATCAGGGCAAAGGCCGCCTGTTTTTGCATGCCTTTGGAAAATTGGGAAAGCTTTCTCTGCGTCTCCAACCTGAACCGTGAGACTGCTGATTCAAAGAGTCCCTGATCCCATCGGGGATAGATATCTTTGAAAAAACAGGACAGTTCTTTCAGCGTATAAGAGGAAAGGAAATACAAATCATCGGGGATATAGCCGATCCTTTCCTTAATTTTCAAATTATCGTAGACCGGCTGACCGTCGATGGTGATCCGGCCGCTGTCGGGCCGGAGTATGCCGGTGATATGGTTGAGGATTGTCGTTTTACCGGCCCCATTGGTGCCAATAAGTCCGTAAATCGATCCCTTTTTTACATTTATATCTAAATTGTTTAAAGCCTGAAAACCATCAAAATTTTTGCTTATCTTTTCGACTCTGATCATTTCCAGCCCTCCTTTTCTTTTAATGCCTCTTCAAACATCCGTCGGATTTCCGCCGAGGTTACGCCCAGATAAAAAAGCTCTGCGATCTCGCTGCGGATACGATCCATGACCTCCTCTACTTTTTGAGGGTCAGCGCTGGCGTCCGTCTGGTCGGCGGCAAAGGTGCCCAGTCCTGAGGACGTATACACATACCCCTGCCGTTCCAGCTCGCGGTACGCCTTTTGCACCGTGTTGGGATTCACAGTCAGCGTCCGGGAAAGTTCCCTTACGGAAGGCAGTTTTTCCCCGCTCTTTAAGACGCCGGAAATAATCATCTCTTTTAAGTTGTCAACCACCTGCTCGTAAATGGATTTACGGCTTTTCAGGTCCAGTTGAAACATACGTATAAATCCCCCAATTCTATTAGTATATTAAGTGTACTATTTCGCATAGTACACTGTCAAGAGAAATCTTTACTGGGGGATAAAAAAATGGTATAGTAGACACATCATTTAAAGCGGCGCTGCCGCAGGGAAAGGGGAATATTCATGAGTGAAAGCAAGAAAACCGTAATCAGCGATCCGGATGAAAGCGGGGTCCGCCATTATACATTTCAGCAGCCGGAAGAAAATTCGGGGAGTGTCCAGGAGGCAGCGGCGGCAGCCGGATCGGGCGGAGCAGGCGTTCCCCCAGCCGGCACATACGGTGGCTATGCCGGAGGCGGCGGGAACGGACCCGGCGGCAGAAAAAAATCGCTTAAAAAGCCGCTGATTATTTTCGGGTGCATATTGCTGGCAGTGATTCTGCTGGCTGCGGCATGCAGTAAGATGGAACGCAGCCCCGACAGCCAATATGCCAAGATCAGCGACGATCATATCAGCATCCTCCATATTAACGGAACTATCAGCAGTGAGAGCGGAGATTCTCTGTACAGCGAGAACAGCTATAACCACCAATGGGTGCTGAACCGTCTGGATGATGCCATTGACAATCCCCATAACAAGGGTTTGATCCTCTTTGTCAATACGCCGGGCGGCGGCGTCTATGAGACGGATGAGATCTACCTCAAGCTGAAAAAGTACAAAGAGACCGGACGGCCGGTGTATTCAGCCATGGGCTCCATGGCAGCTTCCGGGGGATATTATCTATCGGCTCCGGCGGACAAGATCATTGCCAACCGCAATTGCTGGACCGGCTCCATCGGTGTTACTATCGGTACGCTCTTTGACGTTTCCGGGCTTCTGGACAAATACGGAATCAAGACGGTGACCATTACTTCCGGAAAGAATAAAGCCATGGGAAGCTCAGTGGACCCCATGACAAAGGAACAGCGGGAAATCTTCCAGTCGCTGGTGGACGAAGCCTATGAACAGTTTGTGGGAATCGTAGCCGAGGGCAGACATATGGATATGAACCGGGTGAAAAAACTGGCGGACGGCAGAATCTACACGGCTAAGCAGGCCCTGGGAAATGGGCTGATCGACCAGATTGGCACGCTGGATGAGGCTGTCGCCGATATGAAGAGCGCATATGATCTTCAGGACTGCGAGATCTACAATATGAAATACGAAAATACCGGTCTTTTCAGCCAGCTTTTGGGACAGCTGAAAGGGCTGAGAAAAGACAGCGCTGCGGGTGATGTGGCCGCTTTGCTAAAGATCATGAACGATCAGGGCAAAGTGCCGATCAGCTATATGTCGGAGATACGAAAATAAAGAATTTTTAAAGGGTAAGCGAATTACATCGCCTGCCCTTTTTTATACAAGCGGCGCCTCTGATATGCTATAATAATTCCCGGAGGACATGAGAATATGAGCAAAATTTTAATCATAGAAGACGACCGGACGCTGAATGAAGGAATTGCCATGACCCTGGAAGGTCCGGAGATGAATATTGCGAGAGCGGGATCCATAAAAGAGGCGAAACGCCTCATGGAGCAGGGACTTTTCGATCTGATCCTGCTGGATGTGAATCTGCCGGACGGCAATGGATTTGAATTCTGCAAAGAGCTGCGCCAGCAGACGGATGTGCCGATTATCTTTCTGACAGCCAATGACATGGAGCTGGATATTGTTCGCGGGCTGGAGCTGGGCGGCGATGACTACATTACCAAACCTTTCAGCCTGATGGTTCTGCGGGCCAGAGTCAATTCCGTCCTGCGCCGGCGGCAGGGCAGCCATGAAACGAGAGAAAAGAAATCGGTTTTCCGCAGCAATGGGCTGGTACTGGACTTTGAAAAAATGAATTTTTCACGAAACGGTCAGCCTGTAATTCTCAGCAGGACCGAGCAAAAGCTTTTGAAGCTGCTGGTGGTGAATCGGGGACAGGTGCTGTCAAAGGAACAGCTGCTGGACCGTGTATGGGAAACCGAATATGTGGATGACCATGCCCTGACGGTGACGATCAAGCGGCTGCGGGACAAGCTGGGAACCGGGCAGATCAAAAGTATCTACGGCATCGGATACAGATGGGAGAAGGAAGACGATGAATGAACAAAGGCAGATGAGCAACCAATGGTTTTATAAGATATACGGAATTTACGGCGCGGCCTTTTTCCTGCTGTGCGCGGGGATCATCGCAGCCAGTCACCTGGATTTTTACAGGAAGATCATCGTGCCGGCGGCACTGGGCGCTCTGGCCCTGCTGCTGGTCTTTTTTATACTGACGATCAAAAAAGGGGTGCTGTCTATTTTTGAACGATGCAATGAGCTGCTGGATCAGGCCATTGAGGGCAGGCCCTTTTCTGCGGATAACGAAGAAACGGAACTGGCGCGGTTCACAGGCAAGCTGGAACGGTTTGTATCCATGAAGGATAAGGCATTTCGGGACGCCAGGCTGCAGAAAGGACAGGTGGAGACCCTCCTTGCGGATATTTCCCATCAGACCAAAACGCCTATCGCCAATATATTGCTTTACAGCCAGCTGCTGGAGGAACGATCCTGCGAAAATAAAGAACTGGTCCGCAAGCTTACCGGCCAGTCGGAGAAGCTGCAGTTTCTGATCCGCAGGCTGGTTGAAATGTCCAGATTGGAAAACGGTATTATACGATGCATGCCAAAGAAAGAGAATGTGAGAGAATTTCTCCTGCAGATTATAGGCGACTATTGCGATAAAGCGCAGGAAAAGGAGCAGGAGCTGCTGTTGGAATGTCCGCAGGAAACGGCAGCGGTCTTTGACGGCAAGTGGCTCAGGGAAGCGGTCGGAAACATCGTGGATAAT
This sequence comes from Anaerovorax odorimutans, assembly GCF_024459955.1. Taxonomy (GTDB): domain Bacteria; phylum Bacillota; class Clostridia; order Peptostreptococcales; family Anaerovoracaceae; genus Hominibacterium; species Hominibacterium odorimutans_A. The sequence goes on along the minus strand of NZ_JANFXK010000001.1, from coordinate 146,298 downwards.
GGGATCAAGTATACCCCGCCCAGGGGCAGAATCCGGATTTGTGTTATCGGCTATGAAATGTTTGTGAGGATCGATATTTCCGATACGGGCCGCGGGATCCGCGAAGAAGAGATCCCTAAGCTGTTCGGCAGGTTTTACCGAAGCGCGGATTCCGCTTCCGACGAAGGCCTGGGACTGGGCCTGTATCTGGCCAGAGAGATGGTTCATGCCCAGGGAGGATATATAAAGGTCAGCTCCCGGCAGGGAAAGGGAAGCTGCTTTAGCGTATATATACCGGCTTTTTCCTGAAAAATATCAGAACTGTTACTTTTCCGTGAGAGTCTGGTTACTATTATCCCTTAGAATGGAGCCATAATAAAAGAGGAGGGGCAGAGAAATGTCTGTACTGAAAACAGTAAACTTAAAAAAATATTATGGCAAGGGAGAAAACCGGGTAAAAGCGCTGGACGGCGTCAACCTGGAAATTCAGCAGGGAGAATTCGTAGCGATCGTGGGTACTTCCGGCAGCGGTAAGAGTACCCTGCTGCATATGATGGGAGGCCTGGATCGGGCCACCAAAGGAAAGGTGTACATCAAGGATAACGATATTTTTTCCATGAAAGACGATGAACTGACGATCTTTCGCAGAAGAAACATTGGATTCGTTTTTCAGAACTATAATCTGGTGCCGATTTTAAACGTGTATGAAAACATCGTGCTGCCCATGGAACTGGACGGACACCACGCTGAACGGGGATATGTGGATCACATTATTCATATTCTGGGACTTTCGGAAAAGAAACGTCAGATGCCCAATCAGCTTTCCGGCGGTCAGCAGCAGCGGGTAGCCATTGCCAGGGCGCTGGCTACGAAGCCGGCCATCATACTGGCGGATGAGCCTACGGGCAATCTGGACAGCGCCACCAGTCAGGATGTAATCAGTCTGATGAAGACTACCAGCCGTGAGTTTTCGCAGACCATGGTTATGATTACCCACAATGAGGAGATTGCCCAGACTGCCGACCGGATCATCCGTATTGAAGACGGAAAGATCGTCAGAAGGTAGGTGGCGGACATGTATGAAACACAGAATAAAAAAATCATTGGCCATCTGGCCAAATCGGACCTGAAGTCGAAGAAAATGGGCAATGTCTTTATCATGATCACGATTATCCTCGCCACCAGTCTGCTGCTGGTTATGGGGCTGTTTCCGGGCTCTGTTAAGCTGGATCTGCAGCGTCAGCTGGCAGATGCCCAGGATGTGTTCTATATGAACGTGACCAAAGAGCAGATCAGGGATTTAGAGCAGGATGACCGTATTTCCTACATGACCCTGACCAAGTTCGGCGAGCGGATGGAGGTGGACGATTACATCATCTCTCATGTTTATTTCGACGGCAATTCCAAAACCATCAAGGTAACGGAGCTGACCGAAGGCAGGCACCCGGAAAAAAGGAACGAGGTAGCGGTCCCCAAGGCCTATATGAAACAAATCGGTAAAGAAGCAAAGGTGGGAACAAAGATTGAAGTACCGCTTTTATCGGGGAAAAAAGAAGTGTGTGTTGTTTCAGGATTTACCAAAGATATAGAGAATACCAACGTTTATCAAATCAGGCATTCCAAAGACTATGCGGAAAAGGGGAGCACGTTAAAGAATATTAATTACGATGCGGCCGCGAAAATCGCGAATGCCAAAAACATGACGCAGGAAGAATTTTCAAACACGACCCGGGATATAGCGGCCGAGGCTCAGATCCCGCGCAGCCAGGTCAATGAAAACAATCATTTCAAGGGAACGCTGCCGGAAGGACATTTCAGCCCCGAAGTGCTGTCGTTCGCTATCATCGGTCTGATTATTCTAGTAGCCGGCGTTATGGTTATCTACAGTGTGTTTTACATCTCAGTCACAGGAAAAACCAGGCAGTACGGTCAGCTGCGCACGCTGGGAATGACGAAAAAACAGGTGCGCGGGCTGGTAAGAAAGGAAGGCCTTTTGCTGGCGCTGCGGGCGGCTCCCATCGGTCTGGTACTGGGAGGAATTATTTCCTGCGTAATCAAGCCGGGTGGATTCTCTCTGAGCAGAACGCTGATTATGGCTGTGATTGTATTGGTTATCATATTGGTGACGGTTCTGGTTTCCGTCATGAAGCCGGCCAGACTGGCTGCGTCCATACCGCCCATTGAAGCTGCGAAATATTCGGCTTACAGCGGTGAGGAAGGAAAGAAGCAGACGCAAAAGCTGCAGAGAAAAATTACGCCCTTTACCCTGGCCAGGATGAACAGCTCCCGAAACCGCAAAAAAACATTTGTTACCATGCTGTCTCTGGGAATCGGCGGCATTCTCTTCATCGGGGCCGTTACCTTCGCCGTTTCCATGGACAAAGAGAAATTTGCCCGTCAGGGTGGGTTTGAAGTGGGTGAATTCAGTATCTACATCTCAGAGAACGCTGCGGAAACCGCTAAACACGGGGAAATGGAGATCAAGATGGAATCCCCTTTTACCAGCAAGGTTTACGATCAGATCAAGTCAATTCCGGGGGTAAAAAAGATCTATTCCTACGATAACGCTAACATCAAGTACGATTATAAGGATCAGAAGGAAAATGAGGATATGATTTCACCCTTCAGCAGGAAAGAAGTTCCGGAAATGAAGAAGTTCATAACGGAAGGCGCTCTCGATTATGATAATATGCTCTCAGAAGGTAAGGTGCTGGTTCGCAATAACGATGTAGTCGAGGAGATTTACGGTTGGAGGTTTGAGATCGGAGATAAAGTTACGATCCACTACTGGGACGGAAAAGAAAAGACCAAGACCTATGAAGTGGCAGGAGATATCGGAGATTATAAAGCTGGCTTTATCGACGGCTGGTTCCTGGTACCTGAGGAAGAACTGGCTGCCCAGCTGCCCGGAATCAATCTGACCGACAACTGGCTTGTTTCCACAGATCCGGATTACACGGATAAGGTTGAGGAGTCTCTAAATCAGATACTGGACCAGAACCCAAATCTAACCATGAATATCCTGCGTTTGCATCGGGCCCAGTCACAGGCTTCCGCTAATCAGATGATTCTGCTGATCGTCGCTATCGTGCTCTTTGTGGTGCTGTTCAGCATGATCAATCTGGTCAACACGCTGATTACCAACTTCATGTCTCAGCGGACGGAGCTGGCCATGCTTCAGTCCGTTGGTATGACGGGAGGCCAGATCAGCAGGCTGGTCATGGGAGAAGGTCTGATATTGGCAATCGGGAATATCATCATATCCCTGATTTTTGGGTCGCTGCTGGGCTACGGGGTCTGCAGGCTGTTTGCCTATACGGGCCTTAACTACATGGTATATCAGTTCCCACTGGCCTTCAGCTTGATCTATGTGGCAATCGTTATCCTGGTGCCGTGCGTGATCGCTTTCTTTATGATCAGAAAATTCCAGGGCCAAAGCCTGATCGATCGGCTGAGGGAAGTATAGCCAAAAAGCAGAGGCTGCCGAAAGTTCAGATTTGAGAGGAACCTTCATATCCGGATGTCTTACCCATATTCAACCACGAAGCCTTCTTTATGGATAAAAGTTGTGGCCTGTAAGGGACTGTTTTGGATCATACCCCGCCAAATGAGCAGATTTTAAAAAATGAACCACTCAGAGCGTTGCGAAGTTATCCAGATTCTCCTGAAAACAAGGGAATCTGGATAACTTTCGTTATATCAACATACTCAAGCGCTTCATTCAAAAAGAGCCAGACCAAAATACTGATCTCCCACGCCCTTTTCCGTTACAACCTCCAGCTGGTAGCCGTTGGCACGGACAGTGGCGAACACATCGATCCCGCAGCCTTCCATCGAAGGAAGCGTTTGTTTGGGAAAGCGGCACTTTTCCAATGTGCAGGTATCGCACAGCATACAAGGCCCGGAGCCGAAAGCGATGGTCTTATAATAACCATCCAAAAACAATTCTCTGGCCAGAGCCACCGCCGCCTGCCTTATGTCGCCGCGGTGCGAGGTGAAGAGAATTCCTTTGGTGTATTCATCCAGCATTTTCTGTGTTTCCTCATGGCCCGGCGAATAGGGAGGGCAGCACAAATTGGTGCCATAGCAGTCGCAGCCGTACTGGCAGCGGTAACGGGTCCAGGCTGCGGTTTTCACGGTTTTGGCATCGATTACTTTTGCATCGTCCATGCCCATTTTTGATAACAGATCAAAATACTTCTTCAAGTGATTCCTCCTTCGACAGATACGAACTATTTAACAGAAAATAATATGTAAAATAATTACTGTAAAAATATTGAAAATAATAGCCAATTGAAATATAATAAAGAAAGACAAGATAGAGCGGCGAAAGCGGTTAGCCTTCGAAAGAAGGAAAGTTACCCAAGCTACGTAGAAATCCGTTTATGGAAATCTAGGAGGGGAGGGCAACGTTTATGTCAGATTACGAAATCCTGTCACTGATGCTCATTTTCGTGGGTATTGTGGTTGGTATTCTGATCGAGTACATAAAAAAGTAACCGCCTGTTTTCGCAAAGCACGGTTACTTTCAAGTAACGGCTAACCGTTTTCAACGGTTTCGCTCTTCTTGTCTATATTATATAAAAGCTGCTGCCAGATTACAAGCGTTTTTCTTTAAGAAAATGGCGGAGGACAAAAAAATTTAGGGTGTACATTTGCGGCGTTTTTGTGTATAATAACATACAGTGTTGATCCGTTCAGGGATCGCACATCAGGCCCCCGTAGCTCAGGGGATAGAGCGTCGGTTTCCGAAGCCGTGCGTCGCACGTTCGATTCGTGTCGGGGGCACCACGGGAAAACCCGCCAAAGCGTATTAATTTAAGGCGCTTTGCGGGTTTTTTAATATTACAGGAGGAAACACTATGAGGAAAATTACACCGATTGCGCATATTCGTACGGATTTTTCCACAAAGTTTGGGATACCACGTCAGAGCGGGCTGGTAAAGGAGCTGGAAGGGAAAATCGTTTTTGAGCCGGAGTTCCGCAACATGGAAGCGCTGCGGGGACTGGAAGCGTTTTCGCATATCTGGCTTATTTGGGAATTCTCTCAGGCCGGAAAAGATGAATGGTCTCCGACTGTACGGCCGCCCCGGCTGGGAGGAAACCAAAGGATGGGTGTTTTCGCCACAAGATCGCCATTCCGCCCCAATCCCATCGGCCTGTCCTGTGTAGAATTGAAAGGCATCGAACAGGATGGAAAGCTGGGGCCGGTACTGCATGTTCTGGGCGCCGATCTCATGGACCTTACGCCTGTTCTGGATATCAAGCCCTATGTCCCTCTGGCGGACAGTCATCCGGAGGCGTCCGGAGGATTCAGCGATGCTGTTCAGGATTACGGACTTGAAGTGTGTTTTCCGGAAAAATGGCTGAACCTGATCCCCCGGGAAAAAAGGGCGGCGCTGATCGGAGCGCTGAGACAGGACCCAAGACCGGCCTATCAGAATGATCCTGACCGGATTTATGGTTTCGCCTTCGCCGGCTTTGAGATCCGGTTTCAGGTAAAAGAGCAGATGCTTACGGTCTGCGAAGTGGAGGAGTAAAAGGTGACAAAAGAACGTATTCATGATATGACATCGGGAGATCCCAAAAAGCTGATTTTCAAATTCATGCTGCCATTGATGGCCGGCAATTTTCTGCAGCAGCTTTATACTGTGGCGGATGCCATGATTGTCGGCAAAGGCGTTGGTGTTACGGCCCTGGCCGCAATCGGCGCTACGGATTGGATTTACTGGTTTATGATGTGGGCGGCTTTTGGATTTGGCCAGGGTTTTTCGGTTTTGATTACCTTTTATTTTGGAGCGAAGGATTACGAGCTGCTGAAAAAAAGCGTAAACATGTCAATTATTCTGAGCCTTATCACAGGGGCAGCCTTAGCTCTGATCGGCATTTGCGCCGCCGGGCCGCTGCTGTCGCTGCTTCACACACCGGCCAATATTTTTGAGTATGCGAAAACGTATGTCATTATCATGTATGCGGGGATTTTTGTGGTTATGATGTATAACATCGCTGCCTGTATCCTGCGGGCGCTGGGTGACAGCAGCACTCCGTTTATCGCACTGGTTATTTCGTCGCTTTCCAATATAGGACTGGATCTGCTTTTCGTACTGGTGTTCAAATGGGGCATTGCCGGGGCAGCCGTTGCTACTATTGCAGCCCAGAGTGTTTCCTGCCTATATTGTTTCAACAAGATTCGGCGGATTTCAATCTTGAAATCCAGCAGGGAAGACTGGGCCATTGATAAAAAAATAATGGCCCGGCTTTGGCGCAAAGGACTGCCGGCAGCTTTCCAATACGCGATCATCGCAATTGGCGGCATTGTCGTGCAGTATGCGCTGAACACCTTGGGATTTCTTTATGTGGCAGGCTTCACGGCCACCAACAAATTATATGGAGTGCTGGAAGCGATTTCTCTGGCTGTGGGAAATGCGATGATGGTATATACTGGACAAAACTACGGTGCCGGCGACAAGGAGCGAATAAAAAAAGGCGAGAAGGTATCCATTGTGTTTGGCGCGATCGCCGCCGTAGCCATTGGTATCATCATGATTGTCTTTGGAAAATCCGTTCTGATGCTGTTTATTTCAGCAGAAGCGGGAGTGGCAAATCAGGTCCTTTTAATTGCGTATAAATACCTGTTCATCATGAGCGTACTGCTGTTTTCGCTGTATGCGCTGAATATCTACCGAAATATTCTCATGGGACTGGGAAAGGTGTGGATCGCTGTGACAGCGGGATTTATCGAATTGGTTTTAAGGGCGCTGATGGCAGTTTTGGTAATCAAGGTCATAGGCGAAGCGGGTATCTACTTTGTGGAAGTGGCCGCCTGGCTGGGAGCGGCGGTTCTCTTATTCGTCGCCTATCGGGTGGTCATCAGAAAGCTTCGCTTTTAATTGCGGTTGGCAGCCGTTCGGCGTACAGGGCACTGGACCTCGCCTTGCGGGCTGCGGTAACTCTATCGACTCTCGTCTCCCCCTCAAATATCAACAAGTACAAAAGAACACCATAATTTTGATACTTTCAAAGGAGATCGGGGAAATAAAAACCTTTAAATGTCAATAGATGCGCAACAGCATCATCACTTTGATAGTTTCATAGTGCTTTGGGAAAATAAAAGCGGCTAAATATCAATGGCGCATCTTCTACCATGTGATTTTGATAATCCCTTGCGGATTTTACCGCATTTTTTCCTGAAAGTATCATTCAATCTTGATATAGTCGCATATTTTGATATTCTTCCTTACTCCGGTGCTGGCAAGATGTTGACGGTTTCCACGGCTAAAGGCAGGACGGCTAAGCCCTGACTCCCCATGAAATACACAAGGTATAGATAAAAAGCATTGCAGATAATGTAATATAGGCATTGGATATTTCAATGGACCGGTAGTAAAATATAGGTGTTCCTGGAAGGGAACCCCTATATTTTTTATAACGTAGGAAATATCGCCTTTGGCGATGTTGACGGAGTTTCAAAGAACGTACCTTGCAAAGCGTCGCCCCTTGCGGGCGACATGTGTGCATAGGAATCTTTGATTCCGTCATGCACACGTTTTTTTAAAGGAGGAAATTTGTTATGACATATAAAAAAGTAACGGCAGGACACGAAGCGCTGGGAGAATTCGCTCCCAAATTCGCAGAACTCAACGACGACGTGCTGTTCGGGCAGGTGTGGTCCAGAGAGCAGCAGCTTTCCCCCAGAGACCGCAGCCTCATTACCGTGACGGCGCTGATGAGCAGTGGGATTTTGGATTCGTCCCTCCGGTTTCATATGAGCAAAGCAAAGGAGAACGGCATCACGAAGGAAGAAATTGCCGAAGTGCTTACACAGCTGGCCTTTTACAGCGGCTGGCCCAAGGCATGGGCCGCCTTTAATATGGCAAAGGAGATCTGGAAAGAAGAAGAGACAGACTGTGAGGCAGAAGCAGCCGCCTTTGACAAAGATTCCATCTTTCCCATTGGCAAACCCAACGATGCTTTCGCAAAATACTTTACCGGGCAGAGTTACCTGGAAATGCTGACTACAGACGGCGTTCCTGCAGCCCATGTCACTTTTGAGCCGGGGTGCCGCAATTGGGGGCACATCCATCATAAAGGCGGACAGATTCTGCTGGTGACAGGGGGGAGAGGATATTACCAGGAATGGGGACAGTCGGCTAGAGCGCTGCATCCGGGAGATGTGGTCAATATCGCGCCCGAGATCAAGCACTGGCACGGTGCGGCCAAAGACAGCTGGTTTTCCCATATCGCGATCGAAGTTCCGGCGGAAGGCGGTTCCAATGAATGGGTAGGGCCGGTGACCGATGATGAATACAAAGCGTTGAAGTAAGCCTAAAAAACAATAGGGAGGAAATACTATGAATAAAAAATTAGTCGCATATTTTTCGTGCAGCGGAGTAACAGGGAAAGTAGCGGAAAAGCTGGCGGAGGCCGCGGGCGCGGATCTTTATGAAATCAAACCGCAACTGCCATATACAGCTGCGGACCTGGACTGGATGGATAAAAAAAGCCGCAGCACAGTGGAGATGAACGATCCATCGTCAAGACCCGCAATTCTTGACAGCGTGCAGGGTATGGACAGCTACGATGTAGTCTTTGTGGGTTTCCCCATCTGGTGGTACACGGCCCCGACGATCATTAATACCTTCCTGGAAAGCTATGACTTTTCCAGTAAAACCATAGTACCCTTCGCCACATCCGGCGGCAGCGGGATCACCGGCTGCGGAAAAAAGCTGCAGCCTTCCTGTTCCCCGCAGACCAAATGGCGGGAGGGCAAACTTTGGAACAGCAACGTAACAAGGGAAAGGCTTGCCGAATGGGTAGAGAGACTGGAGCTGTAAAAATGAAGCGAAAATTATGGGGCGCCGTATGTCTGCTATGTCTGCTGCTAATTGCGGTAGGTCTTACCGGATGCGGCGGCAGCGGACAGCAGAGGGTGGAGGCCCTGGGGCTGGGAGAGGCGAATGTCGTGAAGACAACCAGAGATTACACGATATATGAATTGACCTTTCAGCGGGAAAACCAAAGCATATACGGCCAGCTGTATTTGCCTGCGGAAGATAAAACGCATTACCCCACGGTGATTATCGGTCATGGATATGGAGGCACTTACCGCAACTCTGCCACGGATGCAAAAGCCTTCGCGAAGGCGGGGATCGCAAGCTATGCCTTTGATTTCTGCGGCGGATCGGAAGACAGCAAAAGCGACGGCAGTATGGAGGACATGACCGTGTTTACAGAGTCAGCCGATATGAGAGCTGTTTTAGAAGGCATCAAAACGTATGCTTTCGCAGACCAAAATAATCTATTCCTGCTGGGGAAAAGCCTGGGCGGACAGGCGGCAGCGCTGCTTGCCCCAGAGAAGCAGGATGATATAAAAGGCTTGATTTTATTCTATCCATATATGATAAACATGGGCGGCCGCGATTTTGATCTTTTCCATGAGATCGCCAAATACGAGGGTGATGTTTTGATCGTTCAGGGTACGAAGGATAAAGCAGTGCCGGTGGAATTATCGCGGAAAACAGCAGGCGTATACCATTCTGCCCGGCTCGTTGAAATAGACGGTGCCAGCCATGGCTTTCGGGATGACGGATACCGCAGACAAGCAGACGGTGCGGCCATAGAATATATGACTGACAGGATTTCAAAATAAGCGCTTCGGACCTGCTGAAATCCGCCCTTGTTTCGTAAATAAAGAGTGAAACCTGTAAATTCATTGTCTTTTGCCTAAGCCTTGTTTAAACTTAAAGAAGATAAATTCGAAACAAGGAGGGCACCATGGAGATTAAAGAAAAAATTGAGGAACTGGTAGACAAAGCGAAGAACGATGAAGAGTTTCACAAAGGGCTGAAAGAAGACCCGGTGAAGGCCGTAGAAGGGCTGTTGGGGGTGGATCTGCCTGACGAGCAGGTGAAGGCCATTGCTCACGGCGTAGCCGCCAAGCTGGATATGGGCGATATCAAAGATGCTGCCATGGATAAGTTAGGCGGACTCTTTAAGAAATAATGGCAAATGTATTTCTGACAATAAATTGTACAACGAACAAAACCAAAACGACCATGAACCAGCAGGAGCGATTCGTGGTCGTTTTGGTTTTTGGCTGCGGCGCAAATAAAAACACCGGGGAGAGCGCAGCGTTTCCGTAGAAGACCGAGCATTATATGAATTTATTTGGAAATAAACAATATTTAAATAAAAAGTTAATAAAATTAATAAAGTAATTAAATATATTAATTTTATTATTGACATTTTTAATGAAGAGGTGTATGGTAGATATATCGAAAGGGGGAAAATGGGAAATGAATAAAGTAATCAGCCAGTGCCCTGTCTGCAAAGGTGAACTGAGGGCTACACGGCTCAAGTGCGGGGACTGCGGCACGGTGATCGAAAATGACTTTTCCCTGAGCAAATTTGATTATCTTTCCGGCGAAGAATTGTTTTTTACAGAAACCTTTATCCGCTGCCGGGGGAACATCAAGGAAGTGGAAAAGGAATTAAAGATCTCTTATCCCACGGTCCGGGCAAAGCTGGACGGTATCATTAAAAAGCTGGGCTATGAGAGTGACACGGACAAGGAAGCGGAACGAGTACGGCGTGAGGCAGTATTGAACTCTCTGGAGCAGGGGGAGATTTCTGCAGCAGAGGCGATTGAAAGATTAAAGTAATGAGGAAGAGAGGGGAACATAATGGACGAAAAACTGAGAATATTGAAAATGGTAGAAGAGGGCACTATTACAGCAGAAGAGGCGGCGGAATTAATGAAGGCTGTCGGCGCGCAAGAGCAGGAGACGGCAGTAGCGCTGAACAGCAATTATGACAAAAAGATGTTTCGCATCATTGTAGACAGTGAGACTGGGGATAAGGTTAATATCCAATTTCCGGTAGGGGCGGTAAAGAAGATATTAAAGGCCACAGGAAAGCTTCCGATTCCGGACAAGGATCTGGAGGGTCTGGATCTTTCCGCAATGATGGACGCGGTCTGCGAATGCCTGGACGACGAAGTGGAAGGCGACTTTGTAAATGTAACGGCTGCGGACGGAACGATCGTGCGCATTTACGTGGACAAATAAAGGAGCGGCATAATGTGGATTCGAATTCGGACAGAGGGCGTCAATTTCGCCATGCCCGCGCCTCTGTCAATGGTGAGCTTTGCTCTGCGGGCCATACCGGAGGCAGCCTTCGAGAAAATGCGGCAGAAGACCGCGCCGCCTTACGATGAGTTGATCAACAAGGAAACCATATGCTTTTTTTGGCAGGAGTGCAGGGACAGCCTGAGGCCGTACAAGGGACTGGAACTGGTCCATGTGGAAGCAGCCGACGGCACCTTCGTATCCATCCGGCTGTGAGAAAGGATCTTAGGATTTCTCATCCTCCTTATTAAATTTCCAAACATTACCGGTATCCATTGGTAAAATCTTTCCTTATAATAGAATTATCAGCAGACGAAGAGGGAAGATACATTGGATATTAACGATATGGATGAAATGATGATGCGCTGCGGCAAAAGCAGCCGCCAGAAAGAGCTGGCACGGCGCTATCTGAAAAGCTGGAACACGGATATGACCGATGAAGAAGCAGAACGGCTTCTCGGTCACGAGGAGTTTGTCAAAAGCATCGTTAAAGAATATATGAGAAAAGAACTGGAAACGATCCTCCTGCGGATTAAGGATTTGGAGGGGGAATCCGGGCGGAAAGTCAGGCGGGAAAAAAAGGAATCGCTTTTAAACGATCTGAGATTATTGCTGCCCGATTTGATTGATATACTGGAATAAACATAAGGAAAAAACCGCGTAAGCGCGGTTTTTTTGTACGTAATAACGGCCTGAACAGGTTGAGGGAAGTTTTGTTTTTGGAGCGCCGGGGGATATGTGTTACAATAGCAGCAGACAATATAGATAGGAGAAGGATAGCAATGAAAAAATGGATTTCAGTTCTGGCGGCTTTGCTGCTGACTTTCGCCATACTGACCGGATGCCAGACGCAGGATCAGTCACAGACGCAGGACCAGGGGACCGCTGTTTCCGTCAGCGAAAGCGGGGAGTACGACTCCAGGGAAGAAGTGGCGGCATACCTGCAGGAGTACGGAAAGCTGCCGCAGAATTATATCACCAAAAAAGATGCCAAAAAGCTCGGTTGGAAAGGCGGCTCTCTGGAACCCTACGCACCGGGCAAGAGCATTGGCGGAGATCACTTTGGCAATCGGGAAAAGGTGCTGCCGGAGGAAGACGAATACAAGGAATGCGACATTGACACTAGAGGAGCGGAAAGCCGGGGCGCCAAACGAATTGTGTACAGCGATGACGGTGATATCTACTACACGGAAGATCACTACAAAACCTTTACTAAGCTGGTGGAAGGAGAATAGCCATGAGGGAAATTTATCTGGAAGGCAAAGAGCTGGTCGGTGAATTCCATCAATATCTGAAAAAGGCTCTGGATCTGCCCGATTACTACGGATGCAATCTGGACGCGCTCTACGATTGTCTGACGGACATCGGCCAGGAAAGCAGGATTTATATCAAGGGCAGCCAGCTGGTGGGGCAGGAGCTTTTGGCCGTGTTTCGGGAAGCGGCGCAGGAGAATGAATACCTCCTGCTGGAATTGAGATAAACATTATGAAAGCAATTGAAAAACAACATTCATTTATGTCCAGCGTGATGAGTATCCTCATCGCGCAGATTGTCGTTAAACTGCTGGGTTTTCTGTACCGGATTGTAATCACTAATATCGATGGTTTCGGAGATGCCGGAAACGGCTATTATAACGCGGGATTCCAGTTTTACACGCTGCTGCTTGCCATATCTTCCGTGGGAATTCCCAACGCAATTTCCAAGCTGACCGCAGGCGCGGCGGCCAGGGGCGACCGGGCCAGGGCCCATATGATTTTCCGTACCGCCCTGTGGCTCTTTCTGGGAATCGGGCTGGTCTGTTCCTGCCTTCTATATATGGGAGCAGACTTTATCGCCCTGACAGTTATCAAAATGGATGGGGTCCAGTACACCCTGAAAGCCTTGGCACCGTCCATTCTGTTTGTCTGCCTGTCGTCTGTAATCCGGGGCTATTTCATGGGGCTGGGAAATGCTTCGCCCACCGGCAGGTCGCAGATGCTGGAGCAGGCTTTGAAGTCTTCAATGACAATTATATTTGTCATGGTCCTGTCCGCTTATTCGGCTAAGGTAATGTCCGCCGGGGCCAATCTGGCGACTTCAGTGGCGACACTGTTCAGCTTTGGCTATCTGCTCTGCTATTATCTGAGAAGAAGGAGCGGTATTCTGGAAGGAATGGAAACAGATATGTCCCTGGGAAAACGGGAGTTTCTCCATTATGCCAAGGCAATCCTTTTCATGTCCATTCCCATTTCCTTCAGTTCGATCATCATGTCGGCCGGAAGAGTTGTCGATACGGCTACCATTACCAGAGGTATTGCCAAAGCCTTTGCCTTTGGAATACCCGGTGAGGTCGGAATCCCCACCGCGGCGGAGCTCAACTCCAAGGCAGTGGAATTGGCCGGGATGCTGGCGAAAAGCGATCCGCTGACCAATCTGCCGCTGGCTCTCAATGTGGCCTTTGCCTCTGTCTTAGTCCCCACCATATCGGCAGCGATCGCAAAGGGAGACAGGCAGGAAGCCAATTCCAAGATTTCTTTTTCCATGCTGATCTCCATATTGATCATTCTGCCGTGCATGACAGGACTGATTCTTTTTGCCAAACCGATTTTTCTCATGATTTACCCCGGTGCTCCCGATGGCTGGCAGCTGCTGCAAATCAGCGCGGCAGGGATGGCCTTTGCAGCGATGGACCAAACGCTGTGCGGAAGTCTGCAGGGCCTGGGCAAAGTGCTGGTGCCGGCAAAAGCGCTGATGATCGGAGTTTTGGTAAAGATTGCTCTGAATCTGACCCTGATTCCCATAACGGGCATCAACATTTACGGGGCAGCGATCAGTTCTGTGGTGTGCCACGGTCTGGCATGTACGATCTGCTACAGAAGCCTGAAAAAAGAACTTTCGCTTCCTCTGGAGCTGAAAAAATATTTTCTCAAACCGGCAGCAGCCTGTCTGATTATGGCAGCAGTGTCGGCAGCCTGTTATCTTTTGGTTTTTCAACTCACCCAGTCCAACCGGATTGCCCTGCTGGCCGCGATTCTGTTTGCTGTCGTTATATATGCAATTGCGGTGCTGAGCATGAAGATTCTCAATGAGGAAGAGCTGAAGCAGCTGCCTCTGGTCAATAAACTGAGAAGCAAATGAAGAGAAAAACCATGAGACATTTTGATGTCTTGGTGAAGTTTTCTCCAAACCTCTGTCATAATATGAGAAATATGTTAGAATAGAAAAAAGTCTGCAAAAGAGGTTAAAAATGAGCAACTGGAAATACAAACTATATCAATTCATGCAGGGCAGATACGGCTTCGACGCCTTTGGTCAGTTCCTGATTATCGCTTCGGCGGTCATTATACTGCTGTCGAATTTTATTCATCTTCGATTTGTCTATCTGGCGGGACTTGCGCTTTTGATTTACGCATATTTTCGCATCGTATCGAGAAATATATACAAAAGACAGAAGGAAAATCAAAAGTACCTTGCCATTCGAGCCAAATTCAGCAGGAAGAAAAGCGGCGGGTCCGTGAATAACTGGCAGCAGGGAAACACCGGCTATGGACAGGGCGCAGCCGGCGGTAGAAATGAAAACGCCCAGTACAATTTCTATCGCTGCAGAAACTGCGGGCAGACGGTCCGCGTGCCCAAAGGCAAGGGAACCATAAAGATCACCTGTCCCAGCTGCGGCAACAGCTTTGTGGATCGGACGTGACTGTAATTTGTGTTACGCAAAGTTGTGGGCTTGCGGGCGCTCGAAACCGTAAAAAATGAAAATTTGTGCTGGCGACCGTTTTGGAGGCCGCAGGATCGTTGAAAAACGCGTAACTTTTCGAAAAAATCGGGAGAAGTTACCGGAACGCCCTTGCCACCAATGGAAGGGACCAGAAGAGTGCTTTTCCTATATGGAGCGTATAAAATCCTCACACCTGTACAAGCTAAGAAAAAACAGGAATTGTGAGGATTTTATTATGAAAAAATTCAGAATGCCCAGCGCGTTTACCATACTTTTCTTAATCATCATTGTGATTGCTGTCCTGACCTGGATCGTACCGGCCGGGACCTACCAGTATGTGGATGAGACCGCAACGCCGCTGGAGCCGGTTCCCGGCACCTATGAGGCCATCGCGCAGAATCCCCAGGGGTTCTGGGAAGTGCTGCGGGCGCCCATTGAGGGATTTTTCAACGCTACGGATATTATTGTATTCATTCTGGTTATCGGCGGATTTTTAGGGCTGGTAACCGATACGGGGGCCATTGACTCCGGAATCGGTTCCATTGTCAGCCGGCTTTCCGGCAGAGAGACCGTCATGATCCCCATCCTCATGTGCATCTTTGCGCTGGGCGGGACCATTTTCGGTATGTCCGAGGAAACCATAGCTTTCTATGTTTTAGTAATCCCCGTCTTTATCGCGGCGGGCTTTGACTCCATTACCGGCTTTGCCGTCATCTTTCTGGGCGCCGGAATCGGCTGCCTGGGCTCGACGGTCAATCCCTTTGCCACAGGCATTGCCTCCGGCTTTGCCGGAATCTCCATCGGAGAAGGCATCGTACTGCGGGTCATTATCCTGGTGGCGACACTGGTCATCGGCATCTGGTTTGTGATGGCCTACGGAAAAAAAGTGAAAGCAGATCCTTCAAAATCACTGGTCTATCATATGAAAGAGAGCAATGAACAGCATTTCCTCTCCCAGAAGGAGGTAGACGACAGTTCCAGCGTCATGTCCGGCAAGCAAAAGGCAATCCTCTGGGTGTTTGCTCTGAGCTTTCTGATTATGGTGCTGGGGGTAATCCCCTGGGCGGATAAGTTCGGCATTACCGTTTTCGAGGATTTCAACGGCTGGGTACGGGGGATTCCGGTACTGGGCACGGTGTTGGGAAACATCACGCCGCTGGGTTCCTGGTGGTTCGGCGACATTACGATCCTCTTCCTCCTGTCCTCCTTTATCTGCGGACTGATTTGGAGATGGAAGGAACTGCGGTTTATCGAGCTGTTTTTAAACGGCGCTAAGGATCTTCTGGGCGTAGCGCTGATTATCGGCATTACCAGAGGAATCGCAGTGGTGATGAACGATGGCGGCATGACTGCCACCATTCTTCATTGGGGCGAGGAATCTCTGAAATCCATGGGATCGGTGGCCTTTGTGGACCTGTCTTATCTGTTCTTTCTGCTGCTGTCCTTCCTGGTGCCATCCTCTTCGGGACTTGCGGCCCTGGCGATGCCCATTATGGCGCCGGTGGCAGATTTCGCGGCAGTGGGCAGAGATGTAATCATTACGGCCTATGCGTCGGCCAGCGGAATCGTTAACCTGATTACACCGACCAGCGGGGTGTTAATGGGCGCCCTGGCGATTGCCCGGGTTTCTTACGGCATCTATCTCAAATGGATATGGAAGTTCCTTTTGGTGCTCTTCCTGCTGGTACTGGCAATCCTCAGTGTTGCCGTGATTTTTTAAAGGAGCGGAACGTGGATAAAGATAATCGGATCTATCACTATACGTCTGCGGAGGGGCTTCACGGGATACTGTCTACAGGTACCTTGTTTTTTACCGACAGCCTCTTCCTCAATGACAGGAGTGAACGGAAAAACTTTTACCTGGTTTTAAAGAAATACCTCCATAAAACGCCCCTGAGCAAGACCTGGGTGCAGGAAATGGACAAACGGTATTTCGGGAAAAACGATTATATTTCCCGCAGGCTGGTGAACACAGGTCCGGCCGATCGAGACTCTCTGCGATATTTCGTTTTATCCTGCTGCAGGGACCGGGACAGCCTGCCCATGTGGAATTACTATACCCGCAGCATCCGCGCCGCCGGATACAATCTGCACTTTCTCACAGAAGAGCTGATCCGCCAGATGAAGTATCATCCGCTGGTCAGCAAGCTGACCCAAAAAAGGGGAACGCTGATGTGCAGAGAAGTGGTGTACGATGAAAAGAAAAAATCCGCAGTGATCGGTCAGATCCTGCGATATACACAGAAAAAATGGGAATCCCTGACTTCAGCTTCCGACAGAGAGAGGCTGCTTTTCAGGCTGGATCTGGCCTTTGAGGAAATGAGCCTTTTCTTCAAAGACAGCGCTTTCGCTCATGAAAAAGAGGTGCGGATCGTAGTCTGCGCGGAAAATAAAACGATTCTGGAGTTGCCCGAAGCCAGCTACCAGTTCCGGGAGGTCAGAGGCATCCAGATTCCCTGCCTGGCCATAGATGTGCTGGAAAAGGGAAGGGTAATCACCGGCGTAACCGCAGGCCCGGCTCTGGATAAAGAAATGGCAGCCAGCGGAGTGGAGCATATGCTTTACTATTACGGATTTCCTCAGACCTGTAAGGTGTCCTCGGTTCCGCTGCGTTACTAAAAAAATGCTATTGCTTTGCGGTGCTTTTCTCCGCCGGGCAATAGCATTTTTGCTGTAATACGGTCAGTCTACGGCCTTCATGGATTCCACCATCTCAATGCGCCGCAGCTTGAATACCATGAGAAAATCCACCAGTATGGAAAACGCTAAAGTGATGACCGCTGAGAGAAGATAGCTGAGCGGTGAAATCTCGCGTCCCATCATAAAGTCCGGCGACTCCGCGGTGAGAACAACATAGCGGTGGAGGACAAAGCCGGCGGCCAGGCCCACCAGCGTTCCCAGAATCGCCAGAAGCCCGATCTCGCGGAAGATATAGCGTGCCACCTCATTGTGATAATAACCCAGAACCCGCAGAGTTGCCAGCTCGCGGCTGCGTTCATTGATATTGATGTTGGTCAGATTGTAGAGAACCACCACCGCTAAAGCCCCCGCGCAGAGAATGAGTACGTATACGATCAGGTTGATGCTGGACATCATGTTTTCATAGCTCTCCTTTGATTGGGAATTAAACTCAGATGAGGCTACATATTCGGAGTCCTGAAGCCTTTCGGCGATTTCATCCTGAGCCGCCAGGCCGCTTATCTGTGAACGTACCAGATAAGCGTTGTAGTCAAATTCACCGAAAGCCGCTTGATATACCGACTGGTCCATGTAAAGGTAGCAGCCCACATAATTCTCCGTAATTGCGGTGAGGGTAAATTCCGCCTGTTTATCGTCCACATTGGTGAGCGTAAACCGGTCGCCTTTGGAAAGCTTCAGCGCGTCGGCCATTTTTTCAGTCATGATTACAGCGTCCCTGTCCAAAGAAACAGGAGTGTCGCTCCGGGGCTGGTGCAAGGCGATGAATTCGCTGAAAGCCCGGTCATTCTCAGGAATGTAGAGGGTGGTGCTGATCTTTTCCCCATCTGCGGGGCTGGAAGCCTCGGCGCTCTGACTGCTGATCTTTGTATGGGCTTTTCCGGCCAGAAAATCGTCCAGCACCCCATCGGTCTTATCCTCGACAAGCTCAATTTTCATATCGTACTTGAAAATATCCTTGTATTGCGTATTTACGATTTCCGACATGGAATCCTGCAGGCCAAAGCCGGTGACCATGAGGGCCGTACAGCCGGCGATGCCGATGATCGTCATGAAAAGGTGTTTCTTGTAACGGAAAATATTCCGTGCGGTCGCTTTATAGCTGAAAGAAAGCCGTTTCCAGATCAGAGGAAGGCGTTCGAGAAGAATCCGCTTTCCGGCCTTGGGAGCACGCGGAACCATCAGAGCGGCAGGTTTTTCCTTCAGCGTGCGGCGGCAGGCAAACCAGGTGGCACCCAGGGTACAGAGGACTTCCAGGCCGCAGGAGATCAGGGCGTACTTGAGATTGAACTGCAGGAAAAGCCGCGGCAGCTCGTATTGGGTGGCATAGGCCTGATAGAGAACCGTCGGCAGCAGCTGAAAACCGCCGGCAAGGCCGAGGGCACCCCCCAGGACCGTAGCGGCTCCACAGTAAATCAGGTATTTGGCCATGATCGTTTTCCGATTATAGCCCAGGGCTTTCAGCGTGCCGATCTGAATCCGCTCCTCCTCGACCATTCGGGTCATGGTGGTGAGGGAAACCAGGGCGGCCACCAGGAAAAAGAAGATGGGGAAGACCGTAGCGATATCGGCTACTTTTTCCACGTCCACCTTATAGCGGGCATAGCTGACATTGGAGTTCCGGTCGAGAATATACCATTCAGGCCGCTCCAAATCCCCAATGTCTTTTTCTGCCTCACGGATCTTTTTCTCCCCCCTGGCAATTTCTTCAGCCGCTGTTTTCTTTCCGTCTTTGTATTCCGTGCGTGCCTGGTCCAGCTGTTTTTTAGCGTCGGCCAGCTTTTTCTCATTGGCGGCGATGGTCTTCTCCGCATCGGCCAGCTCTTTTTCGTTGGCGGAGATTTCCTTTTGGGACCGGTTTAATTTCTTTTCGTTTGCCTTTAAGACACGTTCCGTGTCGGCCAGCTTTTTCTCTTCGCTTTGCAGCTGGGAGAGGCCCTGCTGGTACTGGGCCATGCCCTGATCGTAGGCCGCGATCTGGGCCAGCGCCTCATCGGAGAGGGGATAACCCGCAGCAAGGGCCTGTTTTGCCTGTTCCACCTGATCCCTGACCGAATCCAGCTGTTTTTTGCTCTCGTCCAGCTGCTGACGGGCCTGCTGCAGCTGGGCTTTTCCGGACTTCAACTGAGCCTTGGCGTCCTCCAGCTGCGCTTTACCGGATTTGAACTCAGCCTTTCCCGATTTCAGCTGAGCCTTCCCTGACTTTAGCTGTTCTTTTGCTTTTTTCAGCTGCGCGCTGCCGCTGTCCAGCTCCTTTTGACCCTGATCGATCTCCTTCCTGGCGTCAGCCAGTTGTTTCTCCGATTTCCGTTTCTCTTTATCCAGCTTTTCTCTGGCATCGTTCAGTTTATCCTCCGCTTCGCTGACGACCTCATTATAGCGGGCCTCGATGCGAACCCGGGAGAGATCCTCGATATCATCGGAAGCGGCTTCGATGCGGGATTTATAGGCATCGGAGAAAGAAGAACCCTGGTTTTTCAGCGTAAGGAAAATATCCGTATAGGCGTCCAGCTTGTAAGCCCGGCTGTCTGCGTAGACAATGGCGCCGGCACGGCCGTTTCCTGCGGAGGCGGGTTCTTTGGAATTGCAGAAATAGTAAGGGCTGCTGACGATTCCCACGATGGTAAAGCTCTGCTGCCGGTAAGTATCGGAAAGATCCTCGCCGTCCTTTGACAGGGAAAGCGTATCCCCGATGGTCAGCTGAGACATATAATCATTGGGATTTTCGATGACACATTCACCGGCGTTTTCCGGCATGCGTCCTTTGAGCAGCGTCAGATCGTTGACAAAGGACGCGCTGTTGTTTTTGGACAGATCCAGGCCGTAGAGCCGTCCGGCCAGCACCTCGTCCTCACCGGTGGACATCAGCACATCGGTGGCGTAGGCCGGCATAACCCTGTCTGTCTGGGGAAGCGCCGCCAGAGCCGATACGTCCTCGTCGGTCAGTCCCATCGTCGACTTTATATTGAAATCGGACATGGAGCTGCCCCGGTAATATTGGTCCACGGAAGCCTTCATATCGGGAGTCGCGGAAAGGATTCCCACCAGAAAGCCCACGCCCAGGGCGACAATGGCAATGATTGCCGCGAATCTGCCAAAGCTCTGTTTGATTTCTCTTGTGATTGTCCGAATATAATTCCGTTTCATCAGCTCACCATTCGATTTGTTCTACGGGGATAGGGGTTTGGTTCTCTTCAATACTGGCTACACTGCCGTTGTGAATATGGATCACCCGGTCGGCCATCGGTGTCAGCGCCTGGTTATGGGTGACTACGATGACTGTTTTATTCATATTCCTGCAGCAGTCCTGCAGCAGTCTGAGGATTGTTTTTCCTGTACTGTAGTCCAGAGCCCCGGTGGGCTCGTCGCATAAAAGAATCTTGGGATTTTTGGCCAGCGCACGGGCAATGGCCACCCGCTGCTGCTCACCGCCGGATAGCTGAGCAGGGAAATTGTCCATGCGGGCGGAAAGACCTACGGAATCCAATACCTGCTCAGGAGGAAGGGGTTCCTTGCAGATTTCGGAGGCCAGCTCCACATTTTCCAGGGCCGTCAGATTCTGAACCAGATTATAGAACTGGAAGACGAATCCCACGTCATGGCGACGGTAGGAGGTCAGCTCTTTTTCATTCATTCCGCTGACCTTGCGTCCGTCAAGGAGAACCGTGCCTTCATCGCAGGAATCCATACCTCCCAGAATGTTGAGCACAGTGGTCTTTCCGGCTCCACTGGGACCCACGACCACGCAGAATTCTCCCTGCTTAATGGTAAAGGTGACGTGATCTGCGGCAGCGATGGTCTGACTGCCCATGTGATAGTATTTGCAGACGTCTTGGAATGTGACATAACTCATTTTGCGATACCCTCCATCTTTTCTGCCGTTAACTGTACCAAACGCTGGAACTCCCGCATGTTTTCCTCGCCAAGAGCCTCCAGCAGCATGTCAAAATAATTTTCTACGAACCGGCGCTTTTCGATTACATACCTGCGTCCGGCGGCGCTGAGAATGATCCGCATTCTTCTGCGGTCCTTTTCTGCGGTTTCCATCGTGATGTAGCCCTTTTTCCGAAGAGCGGAGAGGATGGTGGTGATCCGCTGCCGGGTAACGAAAAGAGCCTCGCTGAGGGCCGAGGGATAGATATCCTCCTTCTCATGAGCATCCAGGTAGAGCAGCACCCGCATCTCCCCCTGACAGAACTCCATCAACGGAGCCACCAGCTCCATATCGTACATTTTTTGCAGGGAGCCTAAAAAGGAATCCCGCAGCTGACGCTTATCCATAAATCGCTCCTTCCAAAAGTAAATAGTATGTATAATCAATATGGTTGACTATATAATACTATATTCCGGCCCGCAGGGCAACAGGTATTCGGAATTTTCTGATTTTAAAGTTTATTTGTGGTAAAAATAACAAACCTACATTTTCGGGTAGTTGCAAACTGAAAAAATAACTTTATAATAAGTGGCAATATGTGTAAAGGAGGCAAAAATGTGTATGTAGCAATTTGTGACGATAGTGAAAAAGACCGTTCTGCTCTCAGGAAGCTTGTTATGAGGTTCGCGGCTGAGAATAATATCGAAATCGATATTCAGGAATACGGATCAGGGCAGGAGCTGTTGGACGCATTCCGGGAACTTAAAGGAAACCACATAATTATTATCGACATTTACATGAAAAAGGAAAACGGCATGCAGACGGCAAAAATTCTGAGGGAGGAGGGCTTTGCCGGCGAAATCATTTTTTCGACAATCAGCAGGGAATACGCCATTGAAGGTTATCAGGTAAAAGCAGCCGGATATCTGGTCAAGCCTTACGGATACCGGGAATTTGTTCCCTATATGAAAAGGGCGGTCGATAAAGCCGGGGAGAATTTGAGATACCTTAAAATTGCCTATCAAAGAGTGGAACGAAAAGTCTTTTATCATGAAATCATGTATGTAGAAACAGAAAAAAGAGACTCTGTGATCGTTACGACGAGGGGGAAGCTGCGGTGCAGAAAAACACTTTCCGATTTGGAGCAAATCCTGTGCGGTGAGCCGAACTTTCTGCGCTGCCACAGAAGCGCGATCATAAACCTCAATTATGTGGAAACCGCCAATGCCAATTATATCAATATGCTTGACGGAGGGCGGCTCCCCATCAATATTAAAAACGGAAAAAAGATATGCCAGGAAATAGAAAACTATTTTTCCAAACAATTAAATTACAATTTTTTCCAGGGGGGGGGGGGGCAGATGATTTTAGATGCAATGCTTGTCTTCGATATCTTTGGAAGTTTTTTCCCCTATGGTGTTATGCTCGTAATCTTTTATTGGGATCTCAAAGCGCTTTCTGCACAACGGTTTGTTGCGGTTTTGATGATTTTTTCCATTGGCGCCACAGTTATCTGTCTGGTTTTGACCCAGGTGCTGCATTTAACTTATGAAAGAACCAATATGGTCATCCTTATACTTGGTATTCTGCTGTGCCTGATTGCCAAGATCTTCATAGACTCCTGCTGGCCGATGTATCTTTTTACTACGGCACTGATTCTCAATATCGCGGCCATGGTCAATGGGAGCGTGGTGCTGATTAACTGCTATCTGCATATTAACGAGCACCTCGACCAGCTATATGTGACAGCGGAGATTATAATAATTTGCCTGATTAATATCGGAGCTGCAGTGCTGATGCGAAAGTTTATCACCAAAAGGCTGATGCGCTTTTCACAGACGAAGGTTTGGTTATTTATGACGCTGCCGCTTGCCATTGTGCTGGCATCCATGGTGTACGGCGTCAATGCGTGCATGGAGATAGCCGTGAGAACATCCGGGGCTAATCTTATAAAGGGCATCGTCATGTATCAGCTGCTGTATATGGCTGTTTTTGTGATCCAGATTGGATATACCCATCTTATGATAAAAACGATAAAATCCGAATCCTACAAAAAAGAAGCGGAAACATCAAAAAAGCTTTTGTATATGCAAAAGCAACAATATCAGATCCTGTGTGAAAAAGACGAGTCCGCAAGAAAGCTCCGGCATGATTTGCGGCATCTTAAACTTTCCGTGGCCGGTCTCCTGCAGGCCGGCGAACAGGAACGCGTTCTGAGTCTGTTTAACAAATTCGTGGCAGAATATGAAAATACGGACAGCGGACGCTGGTGCCGCAATCTGATCATTAACAGTCTCGTCAGCTGGTATATGACAGTCGCCAGAACCAGGAGCATCGATTTCAAAACAGCTCTGAACTTGGGGGATATGAAAGATATGGATCTTGATTTGGCGGTCCTCTTTGGGAACGCACTGGAAAATGCTTTTGAATCCGCGGCCAAAGCTGAAAAAAAAGAAGTCAGGGTCAGCGCAGGAGTAAGAGGCCAGGGCATTCACATACGATTCGAAAATACCTTTGATGGGGTAATGAAGCGCAGCGAGGGCAGGTATTTGTCGAGGAAACGGGGATTTAAAGAAAAAGGAATCGGAATAGCGTCGATTCAGACCATAGCTGAAAAATACGGCGGAATGGTACATATTCGAACGGAGCAATATAGATTCATACTGCTCGTTGTACTTAAGAAAAACAATGCTCCATCAGCAGAAATTGAAAATTAAAAGACTTTGGGACACCGGATTTCGATATCACCGATAATGGAATCCGGTGTCTTTTATTGGGCGGAAATGTCGAGCAAAAGGGGAATCTGTCGTAAACGGGGAGGTTTATGTCGCAGACGGTTATTCAAGAAGTCAGGAAAGTATTCTAAAATAAAAATAAAGAGGAGTTAAGCATTATGAAATGCTAGTGAACAATATGTGAATAAATGGTGAAAGACAGGAGAAACGTATATGGAAACAGGCAGTGAAAACTCTGTAAGATTGGAGAATGCGCAGAAATATGGGAAATATGGACCAGGCATCCAGGATTTCTATGCGATGTTTCAGCCGTTGTACTCGGGAGATGACGGTGCGTTATGGGGATTTGAAAGCCTGCTTCGTTTTTATAACACCCTGACAGGCGCCATTCCGCCGGAGACGATCATACCGATCATAGAGGCCAGGGGATGCGCGCTGATCGCAGAATCTGTGATCCTGCGTGAAACGACTGACTTGCTGAAGAGGATCGACGCATTAGGTCAGGCGGCCAAGGGAAGCATTAATATCAGCCCGAACCAAATGCGCCAACGGGATTTAATTCCCCGGTTGGAAGAACACATGGAATGTGAAGGCCTGCTTAAAGAAAATCTGGTATTGGAAATTACAGAAGATTGTTATGCGGATGCCGATGCAACGGTTCGCTTTGCGACTGAGGCAAAGGAATGTGGGTTTTCAGTCAGCATTGATGATTTTGGCAAGGGGTATACCTCACCGGAAATGATTTTGGAGGTTCCCAGCGACATCGTAAAGATTGATAAAGATTTTATTCAGAAAAGCAGGCGCAGTGATTATAAGAGAATCGTTGAACCTTTGGCGGAATATTGCAGAAAGGCAGGCATACTGCTCTGCCAGGAAGGCGTAGAGGAGAAGAGACAATTGGAGCTGTGCAAAGAGCTGCGTATTGATATTATACAGGGATTCTATTATTCGGAAGCAGTAACAGCAAATCAGCTGATGAAGCTGGCGCAATGTCAGGAGCGCACCGAAATAACCTGAAAGGAGGCGGAAAATATTTGCAGCGTTCCATGTTTTAATTGATCAGAATAGTTATAGCAAATCAAAAGCAACAAGAAGACGAGGAGGACGTATATGAAAAAAAATATGCTGAAACGGTGGCTGGCAGTTGGACTGGCGGTTACCGTAGCATTTTCACCGACAATGCCTTTTGCGCAGAAAGCATCGGCAGCGAGCACAGGAGGCAAAATCATAGAAGCGGATGATACCAGTGACTTTCCCATCGAACTGAATGATGGTGATACGCTGAGAATCATGAGTTCCAAAACAGTCGAAGCAAAAACCGCAGGTTCGTCGCCCGTATCCGTAGCGGCCGGGGCCAGCGCGACAATCGACTTGAACGGATACACGCTTTCTCTCAAAGGGAAAGATGCTTCGGGCAGAGAGCCGGGAACCGCGGCTGTTCGTGTACCGAAGACTTCCGCACTGACGATTATCAGCGGAGAGAATAACGACAAAGGCGGGAAACTGACTTGTACCGGAGGCAACGCAAGCAACGGGGTCAATGGGGACAACGGAGATAACGCCGGCAGACAGCATCCGGGAAAAGGCGGCAACGGCGGTGACGGCGGCGGAGGCGCCGGAGCGGGGATCGGCGGCAACGGCGGAAAAGGCGGAGCCGGCGGCAGCGGCGGCAACGGCAACAATGGCAATGCCGATGATTACAAAGGAGCATCAGGCGGATCCGGTGGTGCTCCGACAGCAGCGGAAGCCGGTGGCAGCGTTTATCTGCTGGCCAACATTCAGCTGACTGCCAATGGCGGTGTCAGCGGAAAAGGCGGTAACGGAGGCAGCGGCGGTAAAGCCTTTTACTATTATGGAACCGGTGCGGCTCCTGACAGCGCAGCCGGCGGAGGCGCCGGTGGTGGCGGCGGCGGAGCAGGAATGGCCGCGGCAGGAATCGGCGGCGGAGGCGCCGCAGGAACCGGAGGCGCCGGTGGTGCTGAAGGCGGCGGAGAATATAACGGCAACATACGGGCCGGTGGTGGCGGCGGCGGCCGCGGAGGCTGGCCATCCGCAGGAGGCGGCGGAGCTGGTGGCAGCGCGGCTAAAAAGTATGAGTATTATGGAAAAGCCGGCGGCATCGGACAATCTGTCGCAAGCAATGGAACTGGCGGAAAATCCGATACGGCCAATGCTGACGAACAGGGCGGCTATGTACAGAGGACAGGTAACGGCGGAGCCGGTGGCTACTCAATTTTCTGCAGCGATTCGGAGTTCTGTTCACAGACGACAAATGGTGCTGAAGGAGCAAAAACCTGGCATGATAACAGCGGTTACCGCGGTTACGGCGGTTACGGCGGCGTGCTGAACGCAGGTATCGTAAACAGGACAGGTACGGCAACAACGCCAAAAACAGAAATCCTGACAGGAGGAGCCGGCAGCACGGCGTGGTATTCCACCAGACTGCAGAACGTGATTTCCAACAATCTGACGACAGCACAGGGCTACAAGGGATGGAACAGCGCCGGAGCAACTGCCAAACAGGCAGTCTATGATGTTCAGGACTGTAGCATTGTACTGAACCCGACTTCCTATACATATGACGGGACCCCGAAAAAACCGGATTATACCATATCCTACAGTCGCACAGGCAGAAAAGGCGATACGGAACCGGCCAGCATAGGAGACTTAAAATCCTTTGTGAAATCCGTATCCTACGGAACCAATGCCGACTGCCCGAAAGGAAAGATCATTCTGACAGGAAAAGGTATTCAAAACGGAACATCGCTGGTGGGAACCGTAAGCAAAGAATTTCCGATCAACAAAGCCGACAACTCTCTTGAGCTGTATGCTAAATACAATGCAGAGACCATTACACGACCGGTTCCCGTGGGGACGGAATTTGAAGTGAGCTGTGTGGTGGCAAAGGGTTCCGTTCAGGAGAAGAAGATTAAATGGAGCCTGGCGACGGATCTTCCGGGTACGGACATCAATGAGGGGTCAGAAGCTTCTGCGGTTATCGAGAACCCGGATGCACTGACGACAAAAATAACGGCAACGGAAGCAGGAAGGCTTAAATTGCGCGCTACAGTATCCGGTATGGAAAATTTCAACGATTGTTTTTCCGACATAGCCATCGATGTGGCTAAAGCACCGGGACAAATTTATTTGACCAACTTCTGGGCAACGCCTACCTACGGGGAAACCTTTAAAGTGGACTACGATGGAAACGACGAGCCCGGCGATGTGGAATACAGCATTAATTCTTCTGGCGGCGCGGCCACGATCGACAAGGAGGGCACTGTCACGGTCCTTGGCGTCGGAGAGTTCAATGTGACGGTAAGAAAAACCATCAGCACAGAGTTTGGCGGGCATGAAACACTGTCCGATACGAAAACGGCTGTTGCGCAGCCGATAACGATATCCGCTCAATGGAAGGGATATGAAAATCTGGTTTACGATGGAAACGAGAAAAACGTTACCGTTTCTTTAGATAATGTTAAGAAGGATGACCCGGTAAATCCGGTTATTGAAAATGGAAACAAGACAGAGGCGGGAAGCTATCAAGCCCAAATTACGGGCCTTTCCGGAAGCAAAGCGAACTGTTACAAGCTTTCCGGAGAAACCGTAAAAACTTATACAATAGAGCAGGCGGAACAGAATTTCACTGTTACCTGTGATGATGTAACCTTTGGACCGGATATGAATATTAAGCCAAAGGCGCAGGGGCTGAAAGAAGACCCTCAAATCGTTTGGCAGTATAAAGAAAAAGATGCGGATGACAGTGAATTCACCGGTATCCAGCCCACGGAACCCGGAGACTATACGGTAAAGGGTACGGCATACGCCACGAAAAATTACAAAGAAGCTGTCGGAAGAGCCGATTTTAAAATCGTAAGCGCAGGACAGATCGGCGGATTATCGCTCAATCTGAATAAAACTTCCATCCAAGTCGGGGAATCCATTACTGCCCAGCTGGAAAATCTTCCGGAAGGAGCAAATGACGCGGATATCGCCTGGAAACTGATCAACAGCAGCGGTAAAGAAGCAAACGCAGTGATTTCCGAAGACAGCAGCGAAAAGACCGTTGTCATCACACCGAAGGAGAGCGGCAGCTATACGGTGAAGGCCGTGCTGAGCGGCATGCGTTATTACGAAGACAGCGAAGCGGTCAGCGGCACGATTACGGTGAAAGCCGAAGAAAAACCGGCGCCGGCGCCGGCTCCCAGCGTCAGCGTGGCGGCCCCAACGGGACTGAAAGCGGCGGCAAAGAGCTACAACAGCCTGAATGTCAGCTGGAACAGAGTGTCCAACGCCACAGGCTACGAAGTATACCGGGCCACGCAGAACGGAAGCTACAAGAAACTGCGGAGCCTGACGGGAAGCAGCTTCAGCGATACCGGACTGGCCACCGGCACCAAGTATTATTATAAAGTACGGGCGTACAACGTGAGCAACGGAAAGACCGTGTACAGCGGCCTGACGGGAGCTGCCGCGGGAACGCCTAAGCTGGCAACGCCGACGGTGAAGGTGAAAGCCGGAAAGAAAAAAGCGACGGTGAAATGGTCCAAGGTGGCGGGAAAAACCAAATATCAGGTGTACCGGGCGACGAAGAAGAGCGGCAAATACAAGAAGGTAGCCACGACGAAGAAGACCAGCTACACCAACAAAAAGCTTAAGAGCAAGAAGAAATATTACTACAAAGTGCGCGCGTACCGGAAGGTGAGCGGCAGGACCGTATATGGAAGCTATTCCAAAGTGAAAAGCGTAAAAGTAAAGTAAGATAGGCCCAGAGCCTAATGTGAGGGTGAAAATAGCTTCACCCTCACTTTTACAGTAGACAAAAGGGCATTGGAGAGGGAGGTCAAAATGCGAAAAGGATTTATCATACTGATCATAATGGCTTTTGTTGCAGCCGGAACAGTTTTTTCTTTCGCTGATTCAAAACTGGAAACGCAGAAAAACGCGGCGCCCGAAGGTACAAAGATGTCCCTCCCTACAGGACAGAAGATGTTCCTTACCCTGGAGGAGGACTGGTATTGGAGATGGAATATCAACAGCCCGGCAGGAATTGGCAGCGTTGCCCATCTGGATGACACGGAAGGAAGCAATTGCGAATTCCAGTTTGAATACGCAGGGGACGGTTATTACGGAATTAAATACGGATCCTATTATCTGGATGTGGAGGACAAGGCCTCGGATATTGGCAAGGTGCTGCATTTGTATCATACGGGACTGAGTCAGGATAATCAGAGATTTGCCTTTTACAGCGCGGGCCAGGACGCATACGGCAACCAGAAATACTACATACAGGTAAAATCCAGCGGATACTGGGTCGGGGTGGAGAATAACCAGGCCGGTGAACATAAAAAAATCATGCAGGTGGAACAAGATGCCCGAAAGGCGTGGCTGCTCACCCCCTGTACCTATCCTTCCGGAGGAGAAGGCAGCCATATCGCAGGCGGCTCCACAGCGGAGTTTTTTACACAGGACAGCGATATGCCGAAATCGGTAAACGTCAAGGATGATTCTTTTTCCAACGGCGCACGGCTCAACCTGTTTCAACTGGGTACAAGCTGCAAAATGAGAATGCACTGGAATCCCGATTTTCAGGCATATACCATAGAAGCCACCAATAATTTTTCGGCAGAAACCACAGGAAAGGTTTGGGACGTAAAGGGAGAAAACGGGAGAGCGGGAACAGCCATTCATCTTTGGGAGGGCCAGACGAAGACAAAAAATCAGAATACCAGTCAGCTGTGGAGGCTGATAAAAGAAGGCGATGGAAGCTACCGCATACAGAACCTTCGCTGCGGCCTTTACGCAGGATTGGACGCAAATGATGAACTGGTACTGTCGTCAAGAGGAGTATGCTTTGACATGGATATGATCGATGATTTGGGGCAGGCGACTCCATGGATGAAAGAGATCCCCGATGAAGCCTTACTGTCTTCACTTAGCATACCCGGGACCCACGACACAGGAACGGCAAATATTGTTCAGGGAGGCACTCCCCAGATATCGGTTACTTCCTGCCAGAAGTATTACTTCGACGAACAGCTGAACACCGGTATCCGCGCCTTTGATATCAGAGGCAGCGCAGGCGCCGGGGCCAAAACCGTTTCGGATGTCGGTCTGGTTCACGGAGGAGCGACCTGGAAATGTAAAAACAAAGACGGAAGTGACTTGACTCTGAAAAACATTCTGGATGACAGTATTCGATTTTTGGAGGCATATCCCAGCGAGACGCTGATTATGACTGTCAAACCGGATGCGGGAACCGATGAAGATCTGGCGAGGGCATTGGGAAATTTCATGAAAAACAACCCACGATATGTATGGCAGTCCGATCAGATTCCTTCAATGGGGCAGGCGCGAGGGAAAATCGTATTCGTCCGTCGGTTTGAGATGGGAGACTATTCACCGAAGAGCGACGGCATCGAAACCTCCTGGTTCGGTCCCAATCTGTCCAAGTGGGATTCCTACGATTATGGGGCGCAGCAGCGGGCAATCAAAATATATGATGAAGGCGGCAAGAGCGTCTACGTGCAGGACGCTTATAACGCCGGAGCATCTGACAAACTGAATTATATCGAAGGAACGATGAAACAGACAACGGGCGAGGATAACAGCAACCCCATCCCGGCGGAAGCCTATGTATATAACTACACCAGTACGGCCAGCGGTCTTTTTCCACTGGGGTCAACCAGGCAGGTCAATCCCTGGCTTTACAGGCAGAGCCTGATCGGTTCCGCGAAACTGGGGATCGTTATGCTCAATTTTGCCGACCGACCCATGGCCCAACGAATTTACCAGGCCAATAACAGGGACAGCCGCTTTGCCACAAAAGCCCAATTCCCCGATAAGATAGAGATTACCTATGGAGATCGCTTAAAGGACGCAAGATTGAATCGCAGTTCCCAAAACGGCTCCTTTCAATTCAGCGACAGCAATTACATGCCCACAAAAAAAGACTTTGATGAAAAAAGGAATTTTGCCCTTACTTTTGTTCCGTCAGATAAAAGACTGGAACCCGTGACAAAGATGGTGAGGATAACTTCCTTTAAAAAGAAAAAGGTTGGAGTGCGCATTGACGATAAAAACATGGTTTACGGCGACCCTATTCCAAAACTGACCTGTTCGCTGGATGAATCTCAGCTGGCCGCGGGAGATACTGTCAGTGATTTGGGAATCCGTTTAAATACGGAGAATACCCAGGGAAGGCCGGCTGCGGGGACCTATCCCATAACCGGTACCGGACAATCGGACCATTACGATGTGGAGTTTGAGAATTCCCAGGCTCTGCTTCGCGTGGAAAAGCGGCTGCTTACAGCCATATGGAGCAGCACAGAGAATCTGGTTTATACAGGCCGCCCAATTCCGGTGACGGCAAGGTTTACCAACCTTTTGACAGGAGATGTCTGTGAGCCGGTCATAAAGGGAGGGAACGCTGTGGGGCCCAGCTGGAATGAAAAGGATCCGCAAAAGCCCATTGCCTTTCGTGCCGAAATCACAGGCCTTTTAGGAAAAGACGCCGGGAATTACCAACTTCCGCAGGAGGGGACGATAAAGGAATATTATATTGAAAGAGCTCCTGCAAAAGACTATCAATTTCCTTCCCGTGTATCGATTACTTATGGAAGACCGCTGAACGAAGCGGTTCTTGACGGAGCCGGGGGAGAAGGAAAATTCCTGTTTGAAAAGGACGGCCTTTCCGCTATGGGAACAGTGCCGGGCGATGTGGGGACCTACCAATATCAATTGATTTTTGAGCCGAAGGATCAATTCCAAAAACCGGTTGAAAAGACGGTTTCCGTAGAGGTTTTGCCCAAACATGTGAGGGCAAAAGCGGAAAACATCATAAAAGCCTGCGGAGAAAAAACGGTTCTTGATTTTTCCTTGCTGGACAGTTTGGCACTGGACGACAAGAAAGCAGATCTGCGGCTGATTTTGTCCGCGGGAGAAGGAGACAGGGACGACTGCGAGGAAGGGAATTATCCGATCCATATGAAAACATGCGGCAACGCCAATTATGAGGTGGAAGTGGAGGCAGGCACGCTGACCGTTCTGCGGGATCCGCGCATGAAGATGGATCTCATAGGCTTTGAGGGCCACACGGTCTATGGCGACTCCTTTTTCGTACAGGCCCAGGGAGGCAGCATCAGTTCCGCGGCACCGGTCTACAAAGCAGAAGGCGCGGCCTCGGTTGACCCGGACAGTGGAAAAGTGACTGTCAGCGGCGTGGGGAATTATCGGGTCTGGGCCGAGCGGGCCTACGAAGATGATGTTATCCGCACACCGGTTAAGGTGGGCTCTGCGAAAAAAAGAGAACTGATGCTCAAATGGAAAAATTTCAGCGACCTGGTCTATGACGGCCGCGCAAAAAATGTCACTGCCCATATCTATAATCTGGTACGAGGCGATGAGGACGCGGCAAGCATTGAAGGCGGCAGAGAAACCGATGCCGGAACTTACACTGCGGCAGCGGACCTGGCCGGCGCAAAAGCGGAATGCTATCAGCTCCCTCAAAACAGCCGGCAGACATATACCATTGAAAAAGCCCGTCTGGACGGCGTGGGAGTAGAGCTGTCCACAGGATCATGTTATTACGGACAGACGATCAACGCATCGCTGAAAGGATTTCCCGGGCAGGAGCAGGCAAAAGTGAGCTGGCAGCTTACAGACCATTCCGGCCGTGCGGCCCAGTGGCGGCTGCGGCAGTCGGGAGGAAGCGGCGAATATGCCGACCTCACGGCACAGGCCGCGGGAAGCTTTAAAGTAAAAGCTGTCATCTCCGATATGAAGAATTATCAGGACAGTGAAGCGGAAAGTGAAAAGAGCCTTGTGGTGAGTCTCAAAGCGCCTGAGGTCAAGGGAACCGCAAAGTCCTGCGATACGGCGCAAATCATATGGAGTCCATCGCAGGGAGCCGAAAGCTATCAGGTTTATCGATCCGGTTCCGCGGAAGGCTCTTACGGAAAAATCGGCTATGCGGCAGCGGCCTCCTTTACTGATCGGGGCCTGACGCCGGGAAAGACCTATTACTATAAAGTCCGGGCCTGCGGCGATACGCAGGGCAGGACGGCAGCCAGCGTATTTTCCGGTGCCGTAAAGGTAAGCCCGGGGCTGGCGGTACCCACAGTGAAAGTAAAACGCGGCAAAAAACGAGCAGTGGTCACATGGTCGGCTGTCAGCGGAAAAAGCGGATATCAGGTGTACCGATCCCGCACAGCAAAGG
This sequence comes from Anaerovorax odorimutans, assembly GCF_024459955.1. Classification (GTDB taxonomy): domain Bacteria; phylum Bacillota; class Clostridia; order Peptostreptococcales; family Anaerovoracaceae; genus Hominibacterium; species Hominibacterium odorimutans_A. The sequence continues at coordinate 112,970 of NZ_JANFXK010000001.1, read as the reverse complement.
GTAAATACAAGAAATGCAAAACAACCGCTTCGCGCAGATATACGGACAAAAAAGTAAAACGCCAAAAGAAGTATTATTACAAAGTACGGGCGTATAAAAAGGTTGGCGGTAAAAAAGTCTACGGCGCCTTTTCAAAAGCAAAGAGTGTAAAAGTAAAGTAAGAAAGGAAGAAAACCATGAGCAGAAAAAAGAGAAGAACCCTGAAGATTCTAAGCCTTGGAATCGCATTGCTGATGATATCTGCCATGCCGTTTTCAACAGAAAAGACTTATGGGGCCTCCGGCAGGGTGATCGAAATAGGCAGCGCGTCGGCGCTGAATAACATCGGCAGCAGCACAGTGCTACAGAACGGAGATACGATCAAGTTCACGGCCAATGTCAGCTCTTCCGCAGGCAGCGGCTCGGCCCTATCCATACCCGCGGGGATTTCTGTAATCATGGATCTGAACGGGAACTCCATAACCCTCAGAGGAGCAAACGGAAACGGGCAGCAGCCCGGTTATGCGGCAATCCATTTGCCGGAGTCCGCCACTCTGGAGATCATTGACAGCCTGGCAGAGACGGGAGGAAGTAAAGGCAGTCTCAGCTGTTACGGCGGCAACGCAGGCAATGGAGCAAGAGGAAACAATGGCGGAAACGCCAGCGAGAGCGCGCCGGGAGACGGAGGCGCAGGAGGCTCGGGCGGCGGCGGAGCAGGAGCCGGCATTGGCGGCAACGGAGCCAGAGGCGGAGACGGCGGAGCCACAGCCCATTGGGGAAGCAATAACAAATATGACGATTTTCAGGGAAGCTACGGTAATGATGGCAAGGCTCCGGAAAAGGTGGGAGCAGGAGCAGGGCATCTGATTGTGACCGGAAAGATAAGTCTGCTGGCCCGCGGCGGTGCCGCAGGGACAGCGGGCGCAGGCGGATCAGGAGGAAATGCGTACCGCAAAACTTCCAAGGCGGATAAATTTACTGCCGGCGGCGGAGGCGGCGGAGGCGGCGGAGCAGGCTTTGCCGCTCCCGACTATGGCGGCGGAGGCGCAGGAGGCTCGGGCGGCGGAAGCGGCGGGCAGGGAGGCGGCGAATACAACGGCGACATCCGTGCAGGCGGCGGAGGCGGTGGCCAGGGCGGCTTTCCTTCGGCAGGCGGCGGAGGCGGTGGAGGTTCCGCTGCTAAGAACACGGCCCACGGCGGTTATAGCGGCGGAAGCAGTATTTCCATCGATGCCTATGGCAGCGGCAATCCCGGAGGGGGAGACCGCCCACCCGGCGTAGATTCCGATGGAAAGGTCTATACACATGGAGAAAGCGGCCAGGGAGGCTGCGCTGCGACACAAAACTTAGATATGCAGAGAAAACAGGCCTCGCAAAAGGCAGATGGTTCCATAACCTGGCATAATAACGGCGGAACCCGCGGCTACGGAGGCGATGGCGGAGCTATTCAGACCGACGCTGGCTATGATGATTGTTATAAAGGAGGAAAAGGCGGTATCTTGTGGCTTTCTACCCGCGCTTCCTATGATCTGCACAGCAGCAACAGTCACGGCAGTACCGTCTATATGGGAGCACGCAAAGAGTCGCTGGGATCTACCACCAAAAAGACGCTTTACGACTTGCGGGACTGCAGCGTTGCGTTCAATCCCGGCTCTTATGTATACAATGGTCAGACATGCCGTCCATCCTATACGGTCACTTACACCTCACCCGGAATTTGGCTGGATTCCCGCAACGGAAGCCAAAATCTGAACAGCGGCATTAAGAGCGCTGTTTACGGAGAAAACATCGAATGCTCCCAGGGAAGCGTCAAGCTTACAGGAAAGAATTCGCGGGCGGATTCTCTGCCGGTACTCAATGAAAAGACAGCCACCTTCCCGATCAATAAGGCTGAAAACGGAGTTTCCATTATCAATACGGACAACCTTGCCCATTTACAGAAAAAGAAAGCTGCGAACTTTCAGTGCAAACTCAATACGGAGAGCGGAGTGTCGCAGAAAACCGTCAAATGGTCGGTAGCGGCGGATTCAGAGGTCCAGGCATCGTTCAGCTCTGACAGCCAGATGCAGACACAGGTAACACCCGCAGGAAACGGAACGCTGAAACTGAAAGCAGAGATCACGGGCATGAAGAATTACAAGGATTGTTCGACAACTTATTCCATCGCGGTTCGTTATCCCGATGCGGAGACCGTTCTTTACAGCGACGGAACGCTGATTATCAATGAGCAGGCGGCAAACCGGGAAAGCAGCCAAAATACGCACGGCTCAGAGGTCGCGGTCTACCCGGCCTGGTCGGAAAAGGAGCCTTATACGAGAAACGCCTCGATCCCCTGGAAAAAGGACGGCAATGACTCCGCTGTCAAACGGGTGGAGTTTGGAGAGAAGATCGCTCCTAAAACTATGAGCGGCTGGTTTGAGGATTGTTATAATCTTTCTTATTTTGACGGCAGCAGGATTGACTGCTCGAAGCTGACCGATCTCTCATTTATGTTTTCCGGAGCGGGAAAAAATTCGGATAGCTTTCGGGCAGAGGGAATTTCGAACTGGGATATGAAAAGCGTGCGCTCCGTAAAAAGAATGTTCTGTTCGGCGGGAGGCAGCAGGGTACAGCACATTGACATCGGCGGACTGACGATTCCGGGCGGCTGTACTATGGATGAATTCGCCTATAGCTGCCGTGCGTTGAATGGAACGATCACCTTAGAGGGAGCCCCGGCTTATACAGCGGATGCCTTTTACCATGGGGTGACTTTGGAAGGAAACCGAGTACTGCTGTCCTTTTCATCCGCGGCAGCCGAAGCCAGCGTTGATGAGCTGGTCGCCCAATATGGAAGACACGGAACCCGTTCACAGGGATATATCTATAAAAACGCCATCGATGTTGTGGCCCCGGAAAATATTTCTTTCGGTCAAACCAGTTCGGAGGATCCCATCCATCTGTCAGCCCGCGCGCAGCTGGAGAATCGGGGTATACCTGCTAAAATCAGTCAGGTAGCCTTTGTTCCCGGGGATGGCTGGACGGCTGTTCCACAGAGTACGGATTTTGCCAGGCTGCCCATTGATTCCAAGAAAGTGGGAGTGAGTTATAAAGACAAAGATCTGACAAATTCATACGTGGAGAGCCTGATAATGGATTTTGACGGAACCGCTTCTTTGGATTTCAAGGCATCGATAGGACCGGTAGGCTCGCAGCTTGAGGGCGCGGCCTTTGGCAATATCGTGCTGACTTTAGAAAAGGCAGATTGAATTAGGAAAGAGAGAGTCAGATGGGGAAAAATCAATATAAAGTAGCGTATTTTACGGATAAGGTAATCGTACAGGGTGAAAAAAAGATGCTTTCGGTTCCGTGGGAGTTGATAAATCCCAAACGGGTGCGGCAGAAGCAGCGGCTGAAAATAGGAGATACACTCTATAAAAAGAATGGGAGCTTTTACAAACAGAAAGATCTTTCCTTTTGTTTGATTCTGCTCATTGTTATAATTGCGCTGTCCACGGCTTTTATAGTGCTGTCATCCAAGGACGACATGGGTTTCAATGATACCGGCGTGGCTGCCCTGAGTGAACAGGAGCTTTATGATAACAGCGACGGAAAGTTCCGTCTGTCCATGAATTCCAGCGTGCGGGTAAAAGACGACATCCTGCAGGACATCAATTTCGCCAACTATAATTCGGATCGATATCTTCGCGTGTGCATCCAATACGATGGGAAAACCATTTATGACAGTAATTTGGTGGCGGAAGGACAGCTGATTGGTTCGGATAAGCTGCTTTCGGAGGCAACACTGCCCAAAGGAGAGGTGGATGCTTTGGCAACCGTATATACTTACGACAAAGAGAAACAGGAAAGGGGAAAGATGAACGTCAAAATAAACATGAATGTTCAATAAGGAGAAGCGTATGGCAAAGAAAGCATGGACATTGTACGCTGTCATAGGAGCGGTTATGATTCTTTTTACCGCTATCTGCCCGGCCATTGCGGCTGCGGAAAGCACAGGGGGGCAGGTACCCGTGTACCTCAGGCAAACGGCGAGCAGCCGGGAAGCCGGCGGCGCCATCGATACTGTGGTGACGGAAAGCGGGGCGCAGGGAACGGATGAAAGAGTGCGGGCGGTTGTAACCGGCGATGAATGGATGAAAATCCCATTACTGCTTTTGTGTGCGGCAGCGTTTATTGTAAGTTGTTTTTTAATAATTGATATCCGGCAAAGAAGAAGCGTTGCCGAAACTATGGAGATGTTAATAAAAGAGGAGGACAAAAATGAGAAAGAAAACAGTTAGAAGAATAGGTTTGTCGGCAATTGCTGTTCTGATCCTGGCCGGAGGCGTATGCTCTAATTCTTTTGCGGAAGGGAAAGAGATTCCGGTAAAAATGACGGTACCGGCTACCGCTATTGATGTGGTGATGACGGAAACGATTACAATGTCAGCCGGCGAAGGAGACGTCAATATGACTATTTCTCCGCTGGAAATCCAAAACAAGAGCAAGGTGGGAATCGTAACGCTTTCGGAAGTAAGCATCGATACCAAGGACTCCGGATGGGAAGTGGTTGCCGACACCTCGGATTTTGCCAAAATGCAGGCGGATTCAAAAAAGTTCTCCGTTGTTGCCGGCGGTACCCACGATTTTAGTACCGGCAGCTACACAAAAGGCGTGGAGGTAGAGCCGGAAGGAACCAACAGCCTTGCCTTTACTGGTAAAACCGGCCTGGTGACTTCTGCTGTTGCCGGGCAGCAGGTAGCTTCCTTCGTATGCACGCTTGCCTACAAATAGAAGACATCCGGCGCAAGCTGCGTATTCAGCCAGACCCGCAGTTTTATCATTTCTGTTATGAAAAGGGCTTATACGTGTCTGCGGATATTTCCGGCAGATACGGCGAGGCCCTTTTGGAATGTGCTTTCGTGCTGTAAAAAGACTTAACAAGGAACGGGGGTAGATGTTATAATAGGAATGTTTGAACTGTTTTGGGAAAAATAAAGGAGAAAATCCAAGTGAAACTACTGGTGCTGTATCTGGCAATTACTTTTTCCGGGTATTTTGTCGGCAGCAGATTGAGAAAATCGGAGAAGAGCTTTAAATGGATCGGGGTCGCCCAGCTGATCGCCATCGTTGTTTTAGTGTTTACGATGGGCGGCCGGATCGGAGCTGATAAAAGCGTCATCGCCTCCCTTTCTTCCATCGGCCTCACGGCCCTCGTTCTTACTGTGCTGATCTTTGCCGGCAGCGTGGGCGCTGTCTTCGCAGTGAGAAAACTTTTGGGCTTCAGCAGGGAGGGAGTTAAAACCGATGACTAAAGCGATTGTGATTTCGGTTGCCGCCGGAATACTTGCTGGGTATTTTGTTCTGCCCGGCTGGTTCATCGACATTTCCGGCAATCTTCTCGTGGTGGGGCTTTGCGTGCTGCTGTTTTTCGTCGGTCTGGATATCGGAAGAGAAGGCACGGTGGGAGCGAACTTCAAAAAAGCGGGATGGCGGGTGCTGGTATTCCCCTTTGCCATTATCTTTGGCACACTTGCGGGCGCTTTTGCGGGTGCGCTGATCCTGCCGTCTCTGGGGATTCGCGACGCGCTGGCCATTGGTTCCGGGTTCGGATGGTATACCATGGCGCCGGTGATGCTTGCCAAATATTCCACCTATGTCAGCGCACTGTCCTTTATGCACAATGTGATGCGCGAACTGTTCGGAATTCTGCTGATTCCGATTGTCGCCAAAAAAATTGGGTATATAGAAACGATAGCTCTGCCGGGATCGGCGGCCATGGATGTGTGCCTGCCCATCGTGGAGAAAGCCACCAGGGGCGATATCGCTGTCTACTCCTTTATTTCGGGAGTCGTCATGAGCATCGCGGTCCCTGTTTTAGTTGGATTTATAGCCGGAGTATAGGCTGAAAATATTGAAGGAGAGAGAAAATAGAAATGAAAAAATTGGATGTTTTCAAAGGAAGCGACAAATACGTTGTTACGCCGGAGTTGATGAATGCGGTCAATGTTTCCATTGCCCTGGAAAAACCGCTGCTGATTAAGGGCGAGCCGGGCACGGGAAAAACCATGCTGGCCGAGGCCATCGCCGATGCCCTGGGAATGAAACTCATTATATGGGGAATCAAATCCACGACTAAGGCGCAGGAAGGCCTATACGTGTATGACACGGTTCAGAGACTTTATGACAGTCAGTTCGGAGAAGGCGATGTTGCCGATATCAAACAGTACATCAAGCTGGGCAAGCTGGGCGAAGCGTTCACCTCAGACGACCAGGTGGTGCTGCTGATCGACGAGATCGACAAGGCGGATCTGGAGTTCCCCAACGACCTTTTATGGGAGCTGGACAAGATGGAATTTTATATCAATGAGACAAAAGAGACCATCCGCACCAAGAAACGCCCCATCGTAATCATTACCTCCAATGCGGAAAAAGAGCTGCCGGACGCTTTCCTGCGCCGCTGCATTTTCCACTATATCGAATTCCCGGATGCTGACAAGATGGAAGAAATCATCCGCGTCCACTACGGCGACATCGACCGCAAGCTGTGTGAAAAGGCCATGGAAGCTTTCTACGAGATCCGCAACATGAAGGAGCTGCAGAAAAAGCCCAGCACCTCCGAGCTTTTGGACTGGCTGCAGGCCCTGATGATCAGCGGTGTCAATGTCAACAAGATCAAGGATGAGGTGCCCTTTGTCGGCGTGCTTCTGAAAAAGAACCAGGACATCGACATCATGCATGAGATCAAGGAAAAAGGCTACTCGCTGAAGAGGTGGTAATGTGTTTTTAGAATTCTTTTATCTGCTCAGGGCTAAGGGCCTTGAGGTTTCCATAAACGAATGGATGGCGCTGGTCGAAGCTCTGGACAAGGGCCTCGCCAAATCGTCTCTGACCGGCTTTTACCACCTGTGCCGGAGCATTCTTATAAAGAGCGAATCCGATTACGATAAGTTCGATGCGGTCTTTGCTGAGTATTTCAAGAACGTTCAGACGCCGGAGGACCTGCCGGAGCAGTTCTGGAAATGGCTCAGCGAAAACGAGCGGGAACGGGATATCGACGATAAGGGCGACGCCGAGGATATCCAGCGGGAGCTGGACGAACTGCTGCAGATGTTTTATGAGCGCATTCAGGAACAGAAAGAAAAGCATGACGGCGGCAACTACTGGATCGGTACCGGAGGCACTTCCACCATGGGACACGGCGGCTACAACAGCCAGGGCATCCGGGTCGGAGGAAAGGGCAGACACAAATCGGCGGTTCAGGTGGCCGGTGAGCGCAATTTCAGAGATTTCAGGCAGGACAATATTCTCGATATCCGCCAGTTCCAGATGGCTTTTCGCAAGCTGAGACAATACTCTTCCAGAGTGGACGGCGCTAAGACAGAGCTGGATATCGACCAGACCATCGACAAGACCTGTGACAATGCCGGGCTGCTCCATCTGGTCTATGACAAACCGAGAAAGAATACGGTCAAGCTGCTGCTTTTGATCGACTCCGACGGCTCCATGCTGCCTTACAGCAGGCTTTGCAACCAGCTGTTTCAGGCGGTGAGCAAGTCCAATCATTTTAAAGACCTGAAGGTCTATTATTTCCACAACTGCATCTACGACAACCTGTACAATACGCCTCTTTGCAAGCGGGGCGATTGGATCGACACCAACTGGGTTCTCTCGAATCTGGACAGCGAATACAAGGTGATCTTTGTCGGCGACGCGGCCATGGCGCCTTCCGAGCTGTACCGAAAGGGAGGAAATTCCGTCATCGGACTGTGGAACAAGGAGCTGGGAATTGACTGGTTCAAGAAATTCGACCGGCGGTATAAAAAGAAAATCTGGCTCAACCCGATTAAGGAGAGCGAGTGGGAATGGACCTACGGCGCTCAGACCATCCAGGCAGTGGGAGAAGTCTTTCCCATGTTCGAGCTGTCGCTGGACGGGCTTGAGAAAGGGATCAAAAAGCTGCTGGTGAAATAGCGGTTTTGTAATGGGGAAAACGCTCTGTGCCTGTCGCATGGAGCGTTTTTAACAGGAGAGAAGAATTTCGTTATGGGAGAAGTAATCGTAAAAGAAAAAACAAAAGAACGTTTTTTTCAGTGCCTGAAAGAGGGATCTCTTTTCATTTCAGCCCCCTGCGGCTACGGAAAAACCTCTGTGGTCAGAGAGCTTTTGGATGAAGAGGAATGCGCCTATTCCTACATCACCTGCGAAGGCGGAAATTTTGAAGAAAAGATAAAGCAGTACATACAGGGAATCGTAGTGATCGATGATTTTCAGCTTCTGAAAGAACAGCAGGCTGTGTTTCTCCGGGATCTGCTGGAAGGCATGGAGTGCCATATTGTAATACTGTCGCGAAGCTCCCTCCCTGCGATTTTCAAGGCAGCGTTCATCCAGGGAAAGCTCAGGGCGCTGGATGAACAGGAATTGCTGCTGGGGATGATGGAAATCGGCAGATTGCTCAAAGGCCTGGGCGTGGATGCCAATCCTGGGCAGACACTGGAAATTCTCAGGGATACCGGCGGCCATCCGCTGGCGGTAAAGAGCATGGCTATGTACCTGCAGGCAAAAAAATTATATAGCCGGCAGCTGGCGGAAGAAGTAAAGTATGATATCTTTGATTATTACGATACGCGATTATACGCTTGCTGCCCGAAGGAGCTGAAACCGTTTCTGCTGAAAATAGCCGGGCTCCGCTGCATTACCGGACAGCTGGCGACCGCGGTAAATAATGGCGCTGAGGCGGAACTCCTGATCCGGGAGGCGTGGAAGGCAGGATACCTGCTGCCGGTCGATAAACCGGATACCTATGAAATCACTCCGGCGTATTTTGAGTATCTGAAACACAAACAGCAGATGCTTTTGGATCAAGAGACGATTAAACAGGTATATACAAATGCCGGATCATGCTACGAAGCTGGCGGAGATGTGCTGAAAGCCCTGGAATGCTATAATATCAGCGGCGATCACGATAAAATGCAGGAACTGCTGATTGATAACTTCCGCAGGCATCCGGGAACCGGCCATTACTATGAAATGGAGAAATACTATTTCGCGCTGCCGGAGGACGTGATTCGCAAGTCACCGCAGCTTATGTGCGGGATGTCCCTTCTCTGCGCCATGTGCATGCAGTTTGACCAGAGCGAGCGCTGGTATGAAGAGCTGAAAACCTGTATCGGGAGATTGGATAAAAAAAGCGCAGCCTATAAAGATGCCATGAGCAAAAAGATTTTCCTGGACATCGGACTGCCCCAATGGGGCGTAAAGCACGTGCTGATCAACCTGCTCCGCGGTGTCCGTTTTATGTCCGCGTACCATATGAAGCTGCCCGAGCTTTCAGTTACCAGCAACCTGCCCAGCCTGATGCGGGGCGGAAAAGATTTCAGCAGCTGGAGCAAAAAAGACCGCAGGCTGTACGATACGGTGCGCGTGCCGGTAGAAAAGGTTTTGGGAAGGTACGGCGCGGGGCTGGGAGATATCGCCCTCAGCGAGAGTCTGTTTGAAAAGGGCGGGACGGACAGCTACGAGCTGCTGACCATGCTGACCAGAGGATTGCTGGCAGCGGAAACGAGAGGGGCGCCGGAGCTTTGCTTTGTAGCCAAGGCTTTAATCGCAAGAATTTACATTGCCAGCGGTGAGATAGATGCCGCCGTGCGGATGATCGACGCTTTTTATCAGGCCATGGAATCCCGCTGCGAAACCCGGCTTTTACCCAATATTGAGGCCCTGCGAATACGGATCAGCCTGATCAGAGGTGAAACTTATGAGGCGGATCAATGGGTGAGGGAAAAAGCGCCCGATGAAAACGAACGGTTTTACACCATGGAGCGCTATCGCTATATGGTGAAAATCCGCTGCTATATTCAGGCGGAACACTATATGGAAGCGCTCTCCCTGCTGGGCCGCCTGAAAGATTACACCAGCCGTTTTCACAGAACCTGCGATGGGATCGAGGTGGGAATTTTAACCGCCATTGTTCTATTTCGAAGCCATGACCCCTCGTGGCAGGAAATTTTAAAAGAAGCTTTGGAGACCGCCCAGGAATACGGCTTTATCAGAAGCTTCGCAGAAGAAGGCGCGGCCATACACCCGCTGCTGGAGGAGCTGGATCTGGGGATGATTGATACCAGGTTCACAGAGAGGCTTTTAAAAGCGGTCAGAAAACAGGCAATCCACTATCCCCGTTACCTCAAGGCTGCTGCCAGAATGCGGGAGCCCCTGACGAAAATGGAAAAAAATGTCCTGGAACTGATTGCTTCGGGAATGAAAAATGAAGAGATCGGCGACTTCCTCAGCATCAGTACCAATACGGTGAAATTTCATATCAAGAATTTATACAGCAAAATGCAGGTAAAAAACAGAACGCAGGCGCTGCGGGCCGCCCGTGAATACAAGCTGATCTGAGACCAGCAGCACTTGCCCTCCGCAGGCAAACTCACAGCTGCCTTCAGGGCTATAAATCCGTCGGGCGGACAGCGCCCCGGATTTTGGCCCGTATGGTGGCTCCGCATACAAATTTACAGCGCACGGTACATAGACTACCCTTTCAGGTGGTTGTTTTTTTTGCTGCAGAAGCTACAATATTAAGGATGAAAACTATGGGATAAGGTCAGGGGCCAATGGATGATAAAAGCCGCCTGAGTATCCGAGGGAAAGAGGAAAGCGCAATGAAAAGGATAATCACAATTTTATTTGCGGCAATGATATGTCTGTGCGCCGGGGCGGCGGCAGCGCCGGCTTATGCTGACACGGACGATGGCACAATTGCCCATGATATGGAAACCGGAAACCGTATGTTCATTACACTGGAATCCAATCCGCAGTATCGCTGGAATGTCAACGGCAGCGCGGCAAAGAACAATGTGCTCCATCTGGATGATTCCTCCGGGTACAACTGCCAGTTCCGCTTTGACAAGGTGGAGAATGACTGGTACGGACTCAAGCATATCAAGGATGACGGAATCGACCGTTTTGTGGATGTCGAAGATCGAAGCAAAGCTTCCGGTTCCGTGCTGCATGTGTGGGAAGAGGATGACGACGAATTGGGCGGCAGTAAAAATTACCACCGCCACTTTGCCTTTTATTATGTGAAGACGGACAGCAATGGAAATCGATGCTATTACATTAAAAACCGCAACAGCGGCCTCTGGGTCGGCGTTGAAAACAACAGCATAAAAATCGGAAGCAAGATTGTCCAGACGACAAAGGAAAATCGACGATTATGGATCGTTACGCCCGCTGTAGTTCCTCTCAGCGGGGATGAAACGAAGGTGCTGCCTGACAATAATCCGGCCTATTGTGAGTTTTCACGGAAAGGTACCACGGAAACCATAAACCGGGTGGAGGATCATACGCAGAATGCCCAGCTCTGGTACTATAATATCGGCACCAGCAGTAAATGGTATCTGAAATGGGTGGATAAATATAAGGCTTATGAGATAGAAGTGGTGAAGAGCGATGAATCACGCTGCGGAACCATATGGGCCCCGGAGAGAAAGGGCGGGGGCGGCGATATCTTTATTCTCACAGTCAAACGGAAGGATCGGGGAAAAAATGACGGCACGGAACAGCTCTGGCGCTTTGTCAAACAATCCGATGGCAGCTATAAGCTGCGGAACGCCAGAAGCGGGCGTTATATGGCGGAAAGCAAACAGAAATATCTGAAAGAATCCGATTCCGGCGGATCCTGCGAACTGGACTTGATCCGGGGAGCCGATGGCGACCGGACTTACGCGTTTGCCGATCCCTGGATGAAGAACATTCCCGATGGCGCGTATCTTTCCTCTATCAATATGCCGGGAACCCATGACACCGGTACGGCGGCCGTGGTGCAGGATAATATACCCAGCATTTCCCTGACTTCCTGTCAGAGCTTTTTCTTTGATGAACAGCTGAGCATCGGCGCCAGGGCGTTTGACATCCGCTGCAGCGCCACCAAAAGCAGGCCTTCGCCCGCTGATGTGAAAATCATCCACGGCAGCGAGCTGTGGCAGTGTTCCAATCGGGACGGAAGCGATCTGACTTTAAAAGATATTTTTGATGAAAGCGTTAAATTCCTGAACCGGTGCCCGTCGGAGGCCATTGTTATGACCGTCAAACCGGACGATGGCATGAAGGAGGAGCTGGCGGCGGCAGTGGGAGATTTTATCAAGAATAACAAAAAGTATGTATGGACCGGGGACGGGATCCCCACCATGGGAGAAGCCAGAGGAAAAATCGTATTCGTCCGCCGCTATCCCATCGATGTCAACCGCTATAACCCGGCTGACGACGGCCTGCAGACTTCCTGGTTCGGACCGGATGTAACGGGCTGGGACAACCATGACTACGGCGCGTATAAATATGCCATAAAAATTTATCCAAGCAGCGATAAGGACAACCCCAACATTCCCATTTACGTCCAGGATGCCTATAACAAATATTCCTCCGGCAAATGGGATTATATTACCGGAACCATGAAACAGACCGTCGGCAATGACAGCAGCCACAAAATACCGGACAATGCCTGGATTTACAATTACACCAGCGCGGCGGTAGGCTTTCCGCTGGGCCTGACCAGGGATATCAATCCCAAGCTCATGCGGGACAGCTCCTCGGACAACGCCGGCTACATCGATAACCGCCGTCTGGGCATGGTGATGCTCAACTTTATCAATGGCCCTACCTCCCGGCTGATCTATCAGACCAACCAGGACAGCAGCAAATTCTACGAGCCCAAGGTTACCTTCCCCGATCGGATCGCCATAACCTATGGAGATCCTCTTTCCAAGGCCGTTTTGTCCGGCCAGAGCAGCGGGGACAATGGATCGTGGGTATTCGAAGACGGGGATTATATGCCGACCCCGGATGATTATAAAGCAAAGAAAACCTTTAAGCTTACCTATAAGCCTGCCGACAGCAGAATACGGCCGGTGACAAAAGACGTGACCATAACAGACTTCAACAAGAAGCCGGTCTACATCATCCTTGAGTCGTATACCATAGTGTACGGCCAGCCAATACCGGAATTGAACTATATCTATAATCAAAGAGAGCTGGCCAGCGGCGATACGGCTGCGGATCTGGGCGTTACGGTGAGGCTGGACCTGCCTTCGCCAATCCCGGAAAAGCTGCCGCCGGGCACCTATAAAATTACGGCTGACATCAGCTCGGATAAGTATCAGGCATCCGTAAGCGAGGGCAGCCTGCAGGTAAACAAAAAAAAGCTGGGCGTAAAATGGGACGATACCAGCAATCTGGTCTGGACCGGAGATCCGGTCAATGTGAGCGCGGAGCTGACCGGGGTTCTGTCAGGGGAAGACTGTCAGCCGGTGATCGAGGGAGGAAATGAAATCGGACCCAGCTGGAACTCGCAGGACCCCCAGAATCCAACGGCATATACGGCGACCGTGACCGGTCTGAAGGGTGCGGATAAAGACAACTATCAGCTTCCGTCCGACGGAACCGCCGTCAACTATTACATCCGCAGGGCGGAGGCCACGGATTATCGTTTCCCGGATGAGGCGATTATGACCTACGGGCAGAAGCTGTCGGAAGCGCAGCTGGTCGGTGCTTCCGGCAACGGAAGATTTGTATTCGTAGAAATGCAAAACGGAAGGCCGGTTGATATGGGAGATAAGATGCCGGATGCGGGAACGAAAGACTATACGATGGCTTTCGTTCCTGAAAATACAGATTTAGAGCGTGCCGTATCGGAGCAGGTTACGGTAACGGTAAGCCCGAGACCGATCACAGTCAGAGCCGATGCTCAAAACAAAACCTATGGCAATGAAACTCCGGAGCTTACCTGGGAGCTGGATACGGGATCCCAGCTGGCGGCAGCCGATGATAAGAAGGCTTTGAAGCTGGATCTGACTGCCGGCGAGGGAGATTCCAAGATGTGCCCTGCCGGAACCTACACCATTAAAAAGGGGACTTGCGAAAATACCAATTATGAAGTGACGGTAATGGAAAATGTCCTGCAGGTAGCCCGGCGGGAGGCGGAGCTGTCCTGGCCGCAAAGCCATACGCTTTCCTATACCGGAAATCCGGCGGACATAACCGCAGAGGTTACCAACCGGGCTGATCCGGCGGATGACTGCGAGGTCAATCTGGCAGGAATAAGAACCAATGCCGGCAGTTATACGGCTGTAGCTGTCAGCCTGTCCAATAAGAATTACGCGCTGCCGAGGGATGCCTCCAAGCTGGCGTGGAAGTACACGATCGAAAAGGCGGATCCCGGAGTAACATTCCCAACAACGGCAGAGATCACCTATGGACAGACCCTTTCACAGGCGAAGCTGACCGTAGAAAAGCAGCCTGTGGCGGGGACCTTTGCCTTTACTGACGCGGAGAAAATGCCGCAAGTAAAGGATTCCGGCAGCAAGTATGAAATGACCTTCACTCCTGCCGATTCTGCCAACTATCAATCGGTAACCCAGGATGTACCAGTGAAGGTTACGCCAAAGCCGCTGACGGTGGTCATTGATAATAAGGAGAAAACCTATGGGCAGCCCACGCCGCAACTAACCTGGCATATGGATGAATCCCAACTGGTGGCGGGCGACCAAATCAGCGATTTTGAGCTGGCCCTGCAGGTGGAAGGAAACGGCGGCAGCCAGGATTGCGATGCGGGAAGCTATAGGATTGAGGCAACAGTCCAAAACACAAATGACAATTACCGGCTTGTCTATGACGGGGGAATACTGACCGTAGCGCCGCTGCTGGCGGAAATCAAGTGGTCGGATACTACTAATATAGAGGTAGGAGGCAAAGCCCCTGAGGCGGAGATTACCAATTTGCTTACCGGCGATGACTGCCGGCTGAATATAGACAGCGATGGAACCGACGAGCCAAGCTGGACAGCGGATTCTCAGGAGCTGAAGGACTTGAAGATCTTTAAAGCGGAAATCACCGGTACTAAGGGAGCGGATAAAGATAATTACCAGCTCCCGGAAGATTTATCCATTCAGTATCTGGTAAGACGTGCGGGCGCTTCCGATTACAGCATACCTCAGAAGGCGGTCATGACCTATGGGCAGAGCCTTTCCCAGGCGCGGCTGATTCTGGCGGCAGGAGCCGGGGACTTTACCTTTGTCTCCAATCAGGCCGGCCTGACGGATATCGGTGATACGGTTCCGCAGGCGGCAGGGGAGCAGGAATACTGGCTGAAATATACGCCAAAGGATATGACCCAGAGACCGGTCGTCGAGAAAGTGTCGGTAACCATAGCCAAAAAGAATATTACCGCTCAGGCTGAGAACGCCGAGAAAACTTACGGTGAAAAAACGAAGCTGGCCTACATGCTGGATGAAAGCCAATTGGTGAACGGAGATACAAAAGACGATTTGAATCTGATTTTAACAGCCGTGGGGGAAGAAAACGTGTCGGGAGATGAAGAGCGAAGCCCGGCAGGGGTTTACACCATCAAGGAAAAGAGCGTCAGTCCCAACTATCGGGTAGCGTTGTCTTCCGCCAGCCTATGGATTCGGCAAAGGCAGACCGGCATCGTCTGGTCGGATGTGAGCAATCTGTCTTACACCGGTAAGCCTGCGGGCGTTACGGCTTCGGCCAGAGACCTGCTGCCGGGAGATGAAGCCAAAATCCGCGTAATCGGCGGCAATCAGGTGGAAGTGGGTACTTATAAAGCCATAGCCGAATCCATTTCTAATGACAATTATCGGCTGCCGACGGATAAAGACTCTGTGGAGCAGCGAATCCTGACGTATACCATACAAAAGGCCGTTCCGCAGGTGACGTTCCCTAAGGCGGCGGTATTGACTTACGGGCAGAGCCTGGCGGCAGCGGAGCTGCGGGGAGCAGCAGGAGAGGGCGATTTTGATTTTGACAATCCGGCGGAAACACCGTCTGTAAAAGAAAGCGGTAAAACCCGCAGAATGGTCTTCAATCCTGCGGATACAACCCGCTATTACGCAGTGAGCCGGGATGTGGAAATCCAAGTACAGCCGCTTACCGTATCGCTCACCTGGCTGGGAGCCAAAGCCAGGGACTACGATGGGAAACCGTCAAAGGTGCGAGCTGTGGCGGGAAATCTGCTCAAGGGAGATTCCTGTAAGGTTACGGTGAAAAACGGGAATCAGGTTAAACCGGGAACCTATACGGCAAAAGCCGTTAAGCTTTCCAACCACAACTACGCTTTGCCCGGCAATGCTTCAAAAAAATATACGATCCGGGGAACAGGAGCCGGCGCGGCCGGGTATGACGGAAATAAAACGGCAGGAACTTCCGATCCGTCAAAGACCGGATTTCTGGTCGCGGCGAATATTCTGCTGATTCTTTCTCTGGCAGCTATAATCGCGGTATTCAGAAGAAAAGGGAGAACTAAATAAAAAAGAACGGTCAAGCAAAGAAAAGGAGGCCGGCGCAAATCGCGTCAGCCTCCTCGGATTTTTTTGATTAAAACTCCTATTTCATGAGAGCTTTGATGGACTCTTCGATAACTTCGCATACCTTATCGATGGATTCATAGGAAATCGCAGCGCAAGGCTCAATACGGGCAACCGTTACGTCGTTCATTGTAGCGGAAGTCATAACCTTTCTCGAGAACATTTCTTTGCAGAAATCGTGCATGATATCCATGTCAGGCAGAACCAGACCGATCATCAGGCCGGTACCGCGGACTTCTTTGAGCATTTCCGGATACTTTTTCTGGATTTCGTTCAGCTTCTTTAAGAAATATTCTCCCTTTTCTTTAACCAGCTGCGGAATATCGTTTTCCAGAATGTAACGGATGGAAGCGATACCTGCGGACATAGCCAGAGGGTTGCCTCCGAAAGTAGGCATGGAAACCAGAGTCGGGTTTTCTACCAGAGCTTCTGTTACCATCCAAGGTCTTGCGATGATACCAGTCAATGGCATGCAGCCGCCGCCGATGGCTTTACCGAACAGCAGGATATCAGGAACGATACCTTCTGCTTCTGTTCTCCAGAGAGCGCCGGTTCTTCCCAGTCCAGTCTGGATTTCGTCGCAGATCATAGCTACGCCGTATTTGTCGCAGATTTCTCTTACCTTCTTTAAGTATCCGGCTGGAGGAATGATAATTCCGCCTTCGCCCTGGATCGGTTCGAGGATAACTGCGGCTACTTTTTCACCTACGGACTGCAGGTTAGCGATGGCGTTTTCCATCTGCTCAGCATCGCCGTATTTTACATGCTGAACCTGCTGAATGTTCGGTACGAACGGTGATCTGTAATCAGCGTTACCGATGAGAGACAGCGCGCCTGTGGATAATCCGTGATAAGCGTTAACTGTAGAGATGAACCATTTTCCGCCTGTAGCCAGCTTGGACAGCTTGATAGCTGCTTCTGTAGCCTCGGTACCGCCGTTTGTCGGCCATACTGCCTGCAGATCTCCCGGTGTAATCAGTCCCATCAGGTGGCTGAAATATCCCTGAAGCGGGTTAACCAGATCCTGTGAGTGCTGTGGGTAACGGTCCAGCTGCGCATGGACGGTCTTCATGATTTCTGTATTTTTATGGCCTGCCAGGAAAATCCCGAATCCTCCCAGACAGTCAATGAACTCTGTTCCCTTAACGTCGGAGAAGAATTCGCCTTCTCTCTGTGACCATTCTGAAAACATAGGGTCAGTTGACATGATTTCTCTGTATGGGAGCCAGCCAGGGTTTACGTTTTCATTATAATTTGCTTCTGATTCCTTGAGAATCGTATCTACATCTTCCTGTGAAAGCTGATCTTTCTGAATATAACCTTCTACGCGTTTTGCAATCTCTAAACCTAATTCTTTGTTTGTTGCTGTCATGTGATGTCCTCCTTTGTTTCACATATCAAAATACAAATTTTAAAAGCCATACCCAAAACGGCCAAACCCGGTTGGGTGAGTGGTATCATTAAATTTGTCATACCATTAAGAAGGCAAGAGCCGTCCGGTATGGCTTTTTATAAATTACCACTTGTGTATCGTGTGTAATTTACTATTATATAACGCAAGTTGCGTGCCAACATTTCGAAGGGGAATAGAAAAAATACTTGTTGAAATTTCAACGTTTTCAGGAGGCACCGTTAAATGGAAAAAGGGATTATTCGCAGAAGAATAAAATTTGCGGGGCAGGGGAGAGAAAGCCTGTGATTTCAACGATTTTATAAAAAGAATAACTATTTGCGTATGAATTAAAAAGAATAACATTATTCGTTGATGGAATAGTCTATTAAGATACGAAAGAAAAAGCCCCCGGCAGAGGATTCCGCCGGAGACCTTTTCGTGAGAATAATAAAGATGAAATTACAAGGAGTGTGTCTTATGCGAACTTGATGATCGTACCGGTCTTTCCCTCAAGCGCTTCTGTTGCTTTGTCAAGAGAAGTGATAATTGCACGTTTCTGAGGGAAAGCCCGCACGAACTTCATGGCAGCCTCCACCTTTGGCAGCATGCTGCCGGCTGCAAAGTGGCCTTCTTCTTTATAGCAGGCCAGCTCCGCGAGAGTTACTTCATCTAAGTTCTTTTGGTTTGGTTTGTTAAAGTTAATTGCTACTTTTTCCACTTCGGTAAGGATCATGAGAATGTCCGCGTCCACCTGCTCCGCGAGAAGCTCGGCCGCAAAATCCTTATCGATAACCGCAGCAGTTCCTTCCAGGGAACCGTCGGCTTTTTCTATTACCGGGATACCGCCGCCGCCGCAGCTGATTACGATGGCGTGGTCCCAAAGTTCTTTCACTGCGTCGATTTCGACGATTTTTCTCGGAAGAGGGGAGGCCACAACTCTTCTGAAGCCGCGGCCGGCGTCTTCCTTCATAACATATCCCTTTTCCGCTTCCAAAGCCTTAGCTTCGTCCTCCGTATAGAAGGGGCCGATGGGTTTGGTTGGGTTTTTAAATGCCGGATCGTTTTCTTCAACGATCATCTGTGTAGCTACTGTCACTACCGGTATATTTCTGTTTGTCTGGTTCAATGCGTATTTCAGGCACTGCTGAATGTGATAGCCGATATAACCCTGGGACATCGCGCCGCATACGTCAAAAGGCATAGCCGGTGTAACATCTTTGGCAGCCTCAGAGGCCATAACAATTCTACCCACCTGAGGACCGTTGCCGTGTACTACAGCCAGTTCGTATCCCTGCTTGCTGATGGCAGCAATATGCTCACAGGTATTTTTTACGACCTCAAGCTGCGCTTCGGCAGTGGCAGGGCCTTTGCCTGACTGCAGAGCATTGCCTCCCAGAGCGATTACGATTTTTTCTTTCGTCATTACAGATCTCCTTTATTTTGTTTCTTGCTGCTTGCATTTCGGCTGCTGCTGTGTGATACAATGAACATTGCCGCCGCCGTAAACGATCTCTCTTGTAGATACGCCGACTATTTTTCGTTCAGGGAACATTTCCTGGAGCTGCTCGAGTGCCAGGCTGTCGTACTCATCATCGTACTGAGGAGCGATGACACCGCCGTTGACGATTAGAAAGTTCATGTAAGAAGCGATGCAGATATCATCGCCTTCCCGCGGGATCGTGCCTTCAACCTGGTCGATATCGAATTCACCGCTCAGCTTGACAGGGACCTTCGGTAAGGTCAGCTTGTGTACCTTCAGCTTGCGCCCCTTGGCATCGGTTGAATTGCTCAGGATATCATATGCCTGACGGCATGTATCGTAAAAAGGATCTTCTTTATTTTCCGTCCAGATACAGGCGACTTCGCCGGGACGGACAAAACAGGCCACGTCATCAACATGCCCGTCTGTTTCTTCCGGGTCAATACCATCTTTAAGCCAAATAACTTTTTCTGCGTTCAGATATTCTTTCAGCATGTCCTCAATTTCTTCTTTGGTCATATGAGGATTGCGTCCCTCGCTCAAAAGGCACATTTCCGTTGTGAGAACCGTGCCTTCGCCGTCCACATGGAAGCTTCCGCCCTCCAGAACAAACCCTTCCGTATGATAGGAATCGATTCTTTCCAGCTCGCAGATTTTGCGCGCCACCAGATTGTCCTGATCCCAGGGGAAGTAGAGTCCGTCGAACAGGCCGCCCCATGCGTTGAATTCCCAGTCCACACCGCGGATACGGCCCTGGTCGTCGATGACGAAGGTAGGGCCGCAGTCGCGAATCCAGGAATCGTTGGTGTTGACTTCCACGACACGGATGTCAGAGGAAAGTCTGGCTCTTGCGTTGGAAAACTGAGCAGGGGACACGAGCATTGTAACAGGCTCAAATTGGCTGATCGCTTCGGCTACGGCTTTGAATGCGTTCTGGGCAGGCTTTGCGCCGTTGCGCCAGTTGTCCGGTCTTTCCGGCCAGATCATGAATACCTGTTCATGAGGCTCGAATTCGCCGGGCATTCTGAATCCGTCTTTTTTTGGAGTTGAATTTATTCGCTTTGCCATTTCGTTAGCCTTCTTTCTTGTATCGTTTGTTTACTCTCCGAATACTTCTGCCATGAATGCGTCTAATTCTTCTTTTACGGCAGCCTTAGCCAGTTCGGAGCCTTCCTGCTGATAACGAGTGAAGTATACGAGCAGTCCTCTCATTGCGGTCAGTCTGTTTTCTGCTTCATCCCAGGCAATGGAGATTTCGGAATCCAGAACCTCGTCTGTTACTTCTTCGTTTCTTGTCGCCGGCAGGCAGTGGAGGAATTTCGCTCCCAGGTTTGCCTTATTCATCAGTTCTTTGCTGACCTGATATTTCGGCATGAAGATCTTCTGTCTTTCTTCAGGGGACAGCTCGTTTTCATACAGTCCATACCAAACGTCTGTATAAATGAAGTCAGCGTCTTTCATCGCTTCATCCACATCGTCGGTAACCATCCAGCTTCCGCCCGATACTTTGCAGTTGGCTTCGTAGATGTCTGTGTGCTCCGGTCTCAGCTGGAAGCCCTTAGGTCCGAAGTGGCAGTAGTTGGCTCCGATCTTGGTTACGATGAAGCCCAGGGAAGCGCACACCTGAGTGGCGTCTCCTACGAATACGATCTTGCAGTCTTCAATTTTCTTTCCTTCCGGCAGATGCTCGATCATGGTGATCATATCGCCGATTTCCTGTGTCGGATGGTTGTAGTCGGACATACCGTTCAGTACAGGTACGGAAGAGGAGTTTGCCAGTCTTACGATGGTATCATGCTCGATTACTCTTGCCATGATGATGTCAACCATTCTGGAGATAACCTTTCCGGTATCTTCGATTGTTTCATGTCCGCCCAGCTGGATCATTCCCGGTCCCAGGTACTGTGCGTGTCCGCCCAGCTGCTCCATAGCTGTCTCAAAGGATACTCTCGTTCTGGTGGAGGACTGCTGGAAGATCATAGCCAGAGTCTTGTCCTTCATCAGCGGCGGATTGTATCCGGCCTTAATACACTTTTTAATTTTCAGTGACAGGTTGATGATGTCCATCAATTCCTCTTTCGTAAAATCGCAGGTATCAATAAAATGTCTTAATTCTTTTGTCATAATAATTCTCCTTTTTCCATTTTCTCAGTGCTTTCATTCGTCCGGCAGCGCGCTGTTGTTTCTCGCGGGCTGCACCACTCACCCAGAGGACGTGTTTACATGATAACTTCGGAATTTTCAGATTACAATTACCTGCTATGGTGAAATCGGCCTTGTGCAACTGAGGTGTAATCCGGGTGAAGGGAAAGTAGCAGCCGTGGTAGTACGCGGCGTATAAGCGCATAACACAAAAGTAGTAGACGGGACGTTACAAAGGTGGAATGAAATTTGCATGATATTATGGCAGGAGGTATTAATAATGATGAAATTATCACACGAACAATGGGAGAAAATAAATCAGCTGATTCTGGAAGCCCATACGGAAGGCGATATCTACAGGCTGAGAAAAATGGTGCTTTTGAAGCTGGGCGAGTTGATTCCCCACGACAAATCCTTTTTTGACCTGGGCTATAAAAAGGATACAAAGGTGGTTTTCTTCGATCCGGTTTCCGATAACATGGATCGGAACTATCTTACTTCTTATTTCAATAAATACGAATCCATCGACATCATGTTCTGGTTTTTTTCCCAGAGCAGGAGGAACATTTACCGGGAAAGCGATTATATAACCGATGTCATGGAAGAAACCTCTGTGTATTACAGGGAGTGGATGCTCCCGCAGAATATACGGTACAGCATGGGGTCGCGGGTTGCCTACGGAGAGATTCTTTACGGGTCCATCAACCTCTGGCGGAGCAAAAAACACGGTGATTTCACCGACGAAGAAGTGTATATCCTGGGGGTAATCAACGAGCATCTGGCGTGTCGCTTTCATAACAAATTCCCCAACGGAATCAAACGGAACAATGAAAACGATTATACGGATACGCTGGTTCATCTGTACGGGCTGACTCCGAGAGAATCGGAAGTCGTGGAGCTGATCTACGAAGGGCTGCCGATTCGAACGATAGGAGAAAAACTGTTCATCTCGGAAAATACAGTCAAAAAACATACGCATAACATTTTTAGAAAAATGAACATTTCAAATAGGTCACAGCTAATGAAAATCGTGCATGGATACATGACTACCAGCGTGGATGACTTAGTAGAGAAACGTTAAACATGTCAAAGCTTTCAGGCGGTAAAAATTGGCATGTTTTTTTAAATGAAAAAAGAATAAATAGGAGGTTGTTGTATGAAAATAAGGGTGGCGTGCTCCCAGATCGATTGTGTACTGGGTGACAAAAAAGCGAACTTTGAAAAGATGGAGGAGCAGATCAAAACGATCAAGGCCAGGGAGCCGGATACGGAATTAATTGTTTTCCCTGAACTGGCCCTCAACGGGTATGAATGCGCGGAGCAGTTTGAGGCTATGGCGGAGGTATGCCCGTCCGGCGAATACATAAGGAGGATGTCACGAACCGCCAGGGACTGCAAGGTTCATATTGCCTTTGGCCTTGTCGAACGGGAGTCCGGCGAAGACGGCACGCGCCTGTATAACACGGCGCTGCTTTTGGACAGCTCCGGGACAGTGATCGGCAGGTACAGAAAGGCGCATTTAGTGGAAGGCTTTGAAAGCAGTTCCTTTTGCCGGGGGAATGAATTCCCTGTGTTCGATACCAAATGGGGAAAGATCGGCATGATGATCTGCTGGGATTCGGCCTTCCCAGAGACTGCCAGAACGCTGGCTTTCAAAGGCGCGGAGCTGATTCTGGTCCTGGCTGCCTGGGAAAAGCCCCATGATTTTGACTGGGATCTGGTCCTGGCTGCCAGAGCCTTCGATAATGTGGCCTATATCGCGGCCTGTAACCGGGCGGGCACGGACAGGTCTCTTTCTTATCTGGGGAAGAGCAAGCTGGTGGCGCCCGGCGGGCGGGTGCTGGAAGAGTGCGGAGACGGGGAAGGTATCGTAACCGGCACGGTGGATTTCGGCAAAGTCAGGGAGATGCGCCAGGGGTATTATGACTTGATCCGAAACGCTGATTTTTACCAAGGAATGTAGGATACCGGGGGGTGATGAACGTGAACAACATTAAAGACAGTTTTGTCGCGGATATGCTGGCAAAGAACATGGATAATATTTTCGAATCGATCTATGATGAAATCCTGATTACCGATAACCAGGGCGTGGTTCTGAAGGTGAGTACGGATTTTGAAAACGAGTATGGGCTGACCCCGGGAAGCGCCATCGGGAGAACGGTGAAGGAGCTGGAGGAGGAAGGGTATTTCAAGCCGTCGATTACGGCGGTTGTGCTGA
This sequence comes from Anaerovorax odorimutans, assembly GCF_024459955.1. Classification (GTDB taxonomy): domain Bacteria; phylum Bacillota; class Clostridia; order Peptostreptococcales; family Anaerovoracaceae; genus Hominibacterium; species Hominibacterium odorimutans_A. Next base: position 89,400 of record NZ_JANFXK010000001.1, on the reverse strand, counting down.
AAAATGGAGAAAAGGTCACCATGCACCAAAAGAACAACAAAGGCCGGGAAATCATCGTCACGGGCATCCCCGTGAAGGACGAAAAAGGCAGAATAAAGCTGGTGGTCACCTTCTCCAGAGATGTCACGGATTTTATCAACCTGAAGAACGAATACAAATCGCTGGAAGACAAGATGGCCCTGTATAAAGAGGAGCTTGAGAAACTGAGAAATGAAAATCTGGAAGTAGACGGAATCATTGCTGAAAGCATTCAGATGAAGAGGGTGCTGCAGGAGGTAAACCGAATCGCGGCGTATGACGCCTCGGTCCTTCTGACAGGGAAATCCGGAGTCGGTAAGAGTATGCTGGCAAAGATTATTCACAGCAAAAGTGAACGCAGGGACGCGCCCTTTATTGAGATCAACTGCGGGGCGATCCCGGAGAACCTGCTGGAATCAGAATTCTTCGGCTATGAGAAGGGCTCCTTTACCGGAGCGAGTGAAAAAGGCAAAGTAGGGCTGATCGAGGTGGCGCAGAACGGAACGCTGTTCCTCGATGAAATATCCGAAATGCCTTTAAATCTCCAGGTCAAACTTCTTAAAACCATTCAGGACAAAACGATTACCCGGGTAGGAAGCACCAAGGAAATCCGGGTGGATTTCAGACTGATTACCGCTTCCAATAAAAACCTCGAATCTCTGGTGAAAAAAAACCTCTTCCGGGAAGACTTGTTCTATCGACTCAATGTCATTCCAATTGATATACCGGCTCTGAAAGAGCGAAAAGACGATATTATTCCTTTGATCCTTTATTTTACTGATAAATTCAACAGCAAATACAAAATGGCCAAAACCTTTTCCGTAGAAGCAATGCACATCCTTGAACATCAGGAATGGCCGGGAAATATCAGAGAACTGGAAAATATGGTGGAGCGGGTCCTTCTGACCTGCGATAAGAAGGTAATCGACCTCGACGCTCTGGACACGGCTATGAAAGGCGCCCTGGAAGTAAAGCATTTTGAAAATGATGAACACCGGACATTGGAGGAAGCCATTGAAGCGCTGGAGCGGGAGATGATAACCGACTGCTATGACAAGTGCAAGACTACGGTGGGAGTCGCTAAAATGCTTGGAATCAGCCAGCCTACGGCATTTCGAAAGATCAAGAAATATGTGAAAATGGTCGAGGATAAATAGCCGTATTCTTATCAGAATAGCTATTCGTTTGGGTATACGAGCAAAAAACAAGTCGATAAAAAACGAAATTTACACAATTAAGAGGATTTTTACAAGGAAAATATATTCGACTGTGAATAAACGGACGGTCGGGTATTTGTTTGAAACGGTGAAATAACACCGTTTTTAAAAAAATATTTTTTGGCATAATTCTTGCGTTTTATTCCAGTAACATTAAATTTGTTCTACCATTTTAATTTATCGGCTGTATTGTTAGTAAGACAGGAGGTCTTAAAATGGCAAGTCATGAAGAGGTATACAAAGAACTGAAAGGCCGTACAGGCCTGAATCCTGACATAGAAGACGAACTGTGCCGCAGAATTTCCGTTATTGAGAACTCAGATGGAGAGATTGTTCCCCACCTGACAAAGGGCGATTGGATTGCTACCTGGGCTTTAATCATTGTCGCAGGCATTATTCCAATCCTCGTCGAAGCATTCCGCTACGGACTTCAGTAACTATTCAATAGGAGGAAATTTAAAATGGCAAAATTTGATGCAAATCAAGAATCACAATTCGGTGTACTGCCTGTCATGAAAGAAGACAGGGTATACAATTTATTCGATAATTCATGTATTAACGTTGGACTGGCAATTGCTACCTGGTGCTTCATGATCGGAGGCTCCGTAGCATTATTCGTAGATTTTTGGCCGGCGGTGATCGCTACTCTGGTAGGCAATATGATCTCCGTACTGGTTATGGCAATTATGCCGTGCTCGGCTTCCGCCACCACCGGAGCCGACAATTACACCCTTGCGGCAAGCTATATGGGAAGAAATGGGCGCTACATACTTATGGCCTTTATTACAATATTCCAGATCGCATGGCTGATCGTGCTTTCCATTATGTTCGCAAGATCCGTGAGCAATGTGACAGCAGCCTTCATGGGTGTTGAGTCCATGAGCCCTATGTTCACAATGATTATTTCCCTGATTGCGGTAGCAATCGTATTCCTGGTCGTTTGGAAAGGTCCTTTAGTAATCAAACGGTTCAACAACGTTGTAGCTCCGATGATGGTTATTGTTATTATCGGTCTGCTGGTTATTCTCTCCAGAAACATTGGCTGGGACGTAATCACAAGCGCGGACCCCATCGCGCCCAATGACAATCAGTGGGTCAACTTCTTATTGGCTGTTGAACTGAGCTTTGGCGCAGGACTGTCCTGGTGGCCGAACATGGGAGGCATGTCCAGACTGTGCAAAACGACAAAGGCAGCTTACTGGGCAAATCTGGCCGGCCTGATTCTGGCGGCGACCGTTGGTACGGCTCTGGGCGTAGCGGCGGCAATCACCATTGGCTCCGATGACCCGACAGAATGGATGCTGCCTCTGGGCGGACTGGTATTCGGCGTAATCGCGCTGATATTCGTTGCCATTGCCAATGTAACATCTAATGCCACAGTAGCATACAATATCTGCCTTGGCCTGAAAGACATTAAAATTTTCAGAGACAAAAAATGGGCGATCGTCGTAGCGATCTTCCTGGTTCCGGTAGCCATCGGCCTGATCCTGTTCCCCAATCAGATTTATGACCACTTCTATATTCTGCTGGGCGTTACCTGCACCTTCTACGTGCCGGTTGTAACCATCAGCACCATCGATTATTTCGTACTCAGAAAGAAGAAGCTGGATATCAGAGGTCTGTACGACAGGACATCCACATCCGTATACTCCTATTGGGGAGGCTTTAACTGGGTGGCTATCCTCGTATTTGCTCTGGCAATGCCGTTCTATCTGGTATTCTTGAATCCGGCGACTCTGGTTTATCAGACACCGTTTATGTACTGTACGGCGTCGGGCGGCGTATTCGTAGTAGTAGCGATCGTCTACTATATATTGGCGAAGGTATTCCTGGTGAACAAAGGCATCGGCGGATACAGAAAATAGATTGACTTTAGAAAGAAGGTAAAACATGGACATGAGAGAATTTTTTCACGCAACCAAAGTAGTTTCCGGCGCGGGAGTCGTTAAGACAGTCGGCCAGGAGACCGCGGCCCTGGGCGGAAAAAAAGTATTGATTATAACAGACGGGTTTCTGGCAAAGAGCCCAATTATGGAAAAAGTAACAAAAAGTCTTAAGGAATCGGATATCGAATATATTGTTTACGATAAAGTAAGACCGAATCCAAGAACAACAGATTGTGACGCCACTGCGGACATGGCAAAAGCCGAGGGCGTAGATGTAATCATCGGTCTGGGCGGAGGAAGCTCCATGGACCAGGCGAAAGCTACGGCCGCCCTGGTGACCAACGGCGGAAAATGCGTGGACTGGGATTTCGTAGATCTGAAGGAATACATGCTCCCGGTTATCTGCATTCCGACCACATCCGGAACAGGCAGCGAAGTGACTTTCGTGGCGGTTATCACCGATGAAGAAAGAAAATACAAGATGAGCGTATTTGATCCCATTAAGCTGAGACCGAGCGTAGCCATCGCGGACCCGGAACTTTTAACAAGTCTGCCGCCGTCCCTCACAGCATCAACAGGAATCGACGCGCTGACACATGCCATCGAAGCATACACCTGTAAAGTATCCCAGCCGATTACGGACGCGCTGGCGCTGTATGCCATTGATATCATTTCCAAAAACATCGTGCAGGCCGTAGAGGACGGAAGCAACCTGGAAGTAAGACACAATATGCTGATGGGAAGCCTGATTGCCGGCATGGCCTTCATCAATTCCAACGTCGGCGCCGTACATGCGATCTCAGAGACCGTAGGCGGATGGTACGATACGCCCCACGGCGTAGGAAATTCCATCTTCCTGCCGTACATTATGGAATATAACATTCCGGCCAACCCGGAAAAATTCGCCACCGTAGCCAGATATCTGGGTGTTGATCCTGAGGGGAAAACAACGGAAGAGCTGGCGCTGGCAGGCGTAGAGAAGGTAAAGGAGCTCAATGCGAAGGTAAAAATTCCAAAACTGATTGAGCTGGATTACATTAAAGAAGAAAATTTCAGAGCAATCGCAGAACGGTCAGCAGAAAACGCGTTATCCCAGGATAATGCCAGAGACATCGATGCTGACGGGTATATGTCCGTTATTCTCAAGGCGTACAGAGGAAATTAATTCCGCCGCCGGATGAGGAAACAGGCATATCCAAACTATTAATTTTGCTCTTCTGACATTTTTTATATAAAACCCACGGATGGCCGTTGTGCCTCTGTGGGTTTTATATTGGGGAAATATTGATAAATGATAGTGAAAGAGGTTATGCTCTATAGGTGATATTGCCGTCCATGATCGTTAAGATGACCTTTGTGTCTTTGATTTCCTCTTCCGCAGCTTCGAACAGATTGCGGTCCAGTACAATGATATCGGCCAGCTTGCCCGCTTCCAGGGTTCCCAGCTCATGCTCCCGGCCGTATACAATGGCCGAGCCCAGGGTGTTTGCGGTCAGGGCTTCTGCCAGGGTCAGCTTTTCTCCGTTATCCGCGCCTGCGATGGTACCGTCATAGTTCTTTCTGGCTACTGCGGCGTAGATTCCGGGAAACTGATTGTAGTGTACCACAGGAAAATCGGTTCCAAAGGCCAAGGTCGCGCCGGCATCCACAAGTGACCGGAAAGCCCATTCAAACCGGCATCGTTCTTCGCCCAATCTGGCCACCTTTTCGTTGAACTCCATAGGCAGGTGTTCGCCCTGCATGGAGGCCACGACTCCCAATTCCTTAAACCTTGGGATGTCCTGAGGATCAATGGTTTCGATATGCTCGATGGTGTTGACAAGGCCATGCTGCCCGTTTACTTTTATAGATTCCTCAAAAGCGTCAAGGGCCATTCTCACCGCCGCATCGCCCACAGCATGAATTCGCACGGGCAGTCCGGCTGCGTTCCCTGCAATGACACTGGCTTCCAAGTCTTCCTTCGTCGCAAGAGGAACACCTTCACCGCAGGTATCCGGCCTGTCGGCATAGGGCGCCAGCAGTGCTCCGGTATAAGTCGATGTTACGCCGTCAAGAAATCCTTTGAGTCCGCATATCCTGAATTTATCCGAATAAAACTCCTCCTGCCATTCCTTTGTTTTTGCAAAATCCGTATAACCCATGAATTTGTTGTATACGTGAATTCTGCTGGTCAGCTCGCCGTCATCGTCCATTTCCCGGAACACCTTGTAGCGATCATGGTAGATCTCCTTATAATCGTCCGCGCTCATTTCACTTAAAGAAGTGACTCCCTGGGCAGCCAGTCCCTTCATAAAGCTTCTCAGTATTTCCTTGATCTGTTCGGGAGGAAAATCATAAACCTTTTCCCATGCGTAATTCAAGGCGTCCGGTTCATAAATCAGCCCGTTCATCTCTCCGTTGTCGAAGGTTCCGACGGAGCCTGCTCCCAGCTCCATATCCGGCGTATAGCCCGATTCCTCAAGAGCCAGGCTGTTGAGCCAGCCAGTATGGGCATCGGCGCAGTTCATATATGCCGGTCTGTCGGGAACCGCTTCGTCCAGGCTGTGCTTTGTAGGCAGGGGAGCATCGTTCCAATTTGCCGGAAACCAGCCAAAGCCTCTGATCCTTTTTTCCTCAGGATGCTCCGCGGCATATTTTTTAATCATTTCGATCGCTTCTGCTTCCGATGTGGATGCCGTTAAATCCACCATATGGTCGCTGTCCGCCACAGCTCCCCACCATAAATGGTCGTGGGCGTCGATCAATCCCGGCATGATCATTTTATCCCCACAGTCATAGACCTCGGTGTTTTCCGACCGGTATTTGTCGATTTCATCATCCTTTAAAACGGCCAGTATTTTATTGCCCTTGACAGCGACGGCTCCACTGAAGGGCTCTGACCCGCAGCCTGTAAAAATCGCGCTGCTCTTTAATAGTTTGTCTGCGTATTCCATATTGGTATCCTTTCCTTTGCCTGCATTACTTATTCAGGTCGAGGCTTGTTCCTCTCTTCTTGTTGATGGTCAGAGCAATTCCACCGATGATCAGCCAGATAAATCCGATAATCAGAGCCCATTTTCCTAGGTTTACCCACAGATAGAGACAGATGACACAGCCGCACGCAGGAAGAATGATAAACTTAAATACTGCAGCAGGGCCGCGGTTTCCTTCTCTTACCCAATAATGCGCGAATACGGAAACGTTTACCATAGTAAATCCCAGAAGCGCTCCGAAGTTAATCATCGTCGATCCCACATCCAGACTGATCCAGATCGATGCCAGAGATACCACTCCAATAAGGATCAGGTTGTAATCAGGAACTTTGAACTTTTTATTAATGTGGCCAAAGAACTTGTGCGGCAACTGATGGTCACGTCCCATTCCGTAGAGGATTCTCGCGCAGGAGGCCTGTGATGAAATGGCTGAGGCAAGGCAGGCGATAATCATAACCCAGCACAGCAGCGTTGCCATGAACTGACCGCCCAGATATCCCAGCAGCTGATAGGATCCGTTATTGGGGTCCAGTTCCTTCCAGCCTTCAGGCCATGCGGTCTGGAAGAGGAACGTGGAAATAATGAAAAGGCCGCCGGCGCACAGGGTGATGATGAGGAGGGCTCTGCCCACTGTCTTTGCCGGGTCCTTGGCTTCTTCCGCCAGAGTAGTTACAGAGTCAAATCCCAGGAAACAGAGGCAGAGAATGGCGGCGCCGGAAACAACTCCGTTAAGACCGACGTTCGACCATTCGGAAGTGTTGATAAATCCGTTGATATCAAAGACCGTGTAATCGTGCTGCCCAATTACCTTGACTGCAAAAATAATTGCCGTAAGTACAAAGGCAAACTGTATAATGATAAAAATGTTGTCAAAGGTGGACATTACTTTTACTCCCACCAGGTTAATCGTTGTGACGATAAGAACCAGAATCACCATATCCAGCCATACGGGAATGGACGGCAGGATAAGGGGAATAAAGCCGGAGGCTATAATATAGTTAATCATGGGGAGCAGGATATAATCCAGCAGGATTACCCACCCTGATAAAAAGCCGACATTTGGATTGATCGACCGGGAGGTATAGTTGTAAACAGACCCCGCGATGGGATAGGCCTTAACCATCTGCCGATAGCTTAAAGCAGTGAACAGCATGGCCGTGGTCGCGATAAAATAGGCGAAGGACATCATGCCGTGGGTGCTGCCGTTGACGAGTCCGAAGTAAGAAAAAATGGTGCATGGCGCCAGATAGGCAAAGCCGAAAAGGCATACTGCCGGCAGGCCCAGAACACGGTCGAGCTCCTGCTCATACCCGAATTCTTCCAACGAGTTTTTTGTGTCTTTCTTGACCGCATTACTCATAGTAATAGCTCCTTTCTTTTTCATAACGTAAATAATAAAGATAAATTTTATTAGGACTGTTGGATCCATAGACAGTCGGCTACAGTATAGAGCAATAAGCGTGCCAATTATAAAATGGCTATTTTTCAACGTTTTCAGCAACTAAAAAAATGGAGTATAAGTTCAAACTTACACTCCATCTCAGGGGATTTTTAGATGATTTACATAATAATGGCACTTTGCGCTCTGTGTAAGCGCCCGCGGACAATGTCATTTTCCGCTTACGTTTTTCCTGTAATAGGTTCTGTTTTTTAGTAAATAATTTGTTTTCTTACAGTGGAATTTTAAGCCGCTTCATTTTCTGATAAAGCAGGGGCCTGGAAATTTTCAGGTACTCCGCTGCCTGGGTCTTATTGTAATCAAAGCGCATCAGCACTTCGTTAATCAGCTTTCGCTCAGCTTCTTTTTTGACCTCTTCAATTGGATTGCCATACTGATTCAGCTCTTCAAGACTGAGATTACTGTTATCCGTGCGAAAATTGAAATGCTCCATACGCAGCACCTCGCCCTGAGCATAGTTCATAGCCGCCTCTACCCGGTTGTAAAGCTCCCGGATATTGCCCGGCCAGTCATATTCCGCGAGCTTATGATATACATTCGCCTCTACCCGGCTGATATTTTTCCCCAACTCTTTATTTAAGTCCGCGATCTTTGCTTCTACTAATTCCGGAATATCCTCCAGCCGCTCTCGCAGGGGCGGAACATTGATCGGAAAGACATTCAGCCGGTAATAGAGATCCTCTCGAAATTCACCCTTGCCCACCAGCTTGCGCAGGTCCTGATTTGACGCCACCACCATCCTCACATTTACCACAATGTCTTTTTCACTTCCGATGGGAGCAATTTCTTTTTCCTGGAGCACCCTGAGAATCTTTGGCTGCAGTGACATGGGCATCTGATTAATCTCATCAATGAACAGGGTCCCCTGATCGGCCAGCTGGAATTTTCCTTTTTTCCCGCCTCGCTTCGCACCTGTAAAGGCTCCTTCTTCATATCCGAACAGCTCGGATTCAATGAGCGTTTCTGCCATACCGGCGGCGTTTACTTTGACAAAGTTGTTAAAAGCCCGTGCGCTTAAATTATGGATGGAATGGGCCACCAGTTCCTTGCCGGTTCCTGTTTCCCCGCAAATGAGGACCGTGGAATTCGACGCGGCCGCCAGCTCAATCTGCCGTTTCAGCGCTTTGACCTTCTGCGATGATCCAAGAATGTTGTGTATGGAATATTTCGTGCTTTTAAAATTTCGTACCTGTTCGCGGAAGTAATCCATTTCATCCTTCAGGGTTTCGCCGTACTTTGACAGCAGGTCATCCAGCGCGTCGATATCCTGAATCATATCGTATTCCAGGACTCCTGCGATTTCTCCGTCCTTTCGCAGCTGCGTTTGTGTACTGACGCTCATACGCCCATCCTGAAAATAAAAATTGGTATTGAATTTGTTTTGACCTGTCAAAAGGTTTTGCATATTGGAAGAGGGAAACACCTCGGTAACGTATTTGCCCAGGGATTTTTCCCGGTCCACGTTGATATAGTCAGCGCACTGCTCATTCATGTAAACTACGTTTCCCTGCTTATCAATTACCATAAGTCCTGCGATCGCTTCCAGAAATAAATCATAATCCTTGCTAATATCCATTAGTGCCTCCTGCTGCGCCGGATCGTAAAAAAGTGCTTAAAGAGTCCGGTATCTGCGCGATACCGGACTCATGTGAATCGTTTGGATGAACCTGTCTATTCAGATTGCTTCCCAGTCATATGCTTAATGTCCATTTCATAAACATAAAAATTTCCAAGCTGGGAATTGAGGAACGTTATTCCGGCCTCTTCCATTCCCGGGCAAAACCTTTTTATGATAAGCCTCATAGGCGCTTTGATTTCTTCAGGAGTTTTCAGCTGTCTGACATCGCCATAGGCGATAACACTTTTGTAAAAGGTCGTGAACTTTGCCGGCTGTACATCATCAAAAGCAATTACTGAAATTGAAACATGAGGGTCGCGGGTCAGCAGGTCAAATTTCTGACCTGACGTCGCGCCGTGAAAATAAATTTTCCCCTCACTGTAAATATGGCTTATAGGAACGGAATATGGATATTTATCTGCCCCATTGATTGCCAATGTCGCATGAGTGGCGTTCTTGATGATTTCAATGGATTCCTTCTCAGATAATTGCTGTTCTTTAAGTCTCATTTCTCTAAACATAAGTTTTCTCCTTTCAATTTCAGCATCGTTGGCAGCTATTTCTGCAGGAAATGGAGCTGCCAACGATGCTGAATACCTAATTTATTGTAGAGGTTGTAAAGGTGCCGTCTCAGCGTATTCTTTGAAATGCACAGGATTTCCGCGATATCCTCCTCTAAAATTCCGTCATACAAAAGTGTTAAAACTTCGTATTCGCGATTGGTTAAGTTATAGCTCTCCCGGTACAGAGAAACATCGGGATTGCCGGAATCCTTTTGAACCTTTGCCTGGTAGAGCCTCTTGGAGAGATGATCCTTTAAATTATCCAGGAAAAAAATCTCCTTGTCCGTAAAATTAAGCGAGTTCTTTGAACGAAACAAGGTCAGAAGCCCCACGCAGATATTGTCGTGGGCCAGAACAAGCTGAGCGGCAAAATGGATTCCATAGGGCTCGAACATTTCTTTATAATAGCGTGTGTTTTTCAGCGCGGATTCGGACAGAAAGTCAGTAGAACGGTATGTAATGGATTTTTTCGTGTCACAGAGCCAGTGGGTGACATCGATGTCCGAGCAGGTTTCCATATATTTTTTGATTACCTCATGCAGCCCCAGATCATTTTCCAGGTTGTTGACGTTTACACAATCGGTGAGCGAGTAACTGCCGTTGGGCTGCGGGGTTGACAGAAAAAAATTCGCGGTATTAAAGGGAACTTCATATCGGATGAGATAGAGAATTTCGTTACGCATTTTGTCTATGTCCGGAGTGTTATAAATCGTATAAATGATGTGACTAAGCAGGCTCATTTCATTTTTTTCAATATAATCTGACATACGCGCCCTCCTGACGAAGTCCATATAAAAGAGGATAATATATATTTTTGATTATCGCAATAATCAAAAATGTCCAACCTCTACTCAAAATGAGTAGAACTACAACAGGTGAGTAAATAAATAAAAATTCAGATTATTGAAAAAACGGGTCGATGGCAGATAAAATAAGCATGGAAGACAGGGGAGGAGGAAAAACATGAATTACGATCTTATATTAAAGAACGGGAACATTATAACGCTGAATGAATCGGAGCAGAGAGCAGACTGGGTGGCTGTAAAGGATGGGATTATTTCGGAGGTGGGACTCGGAAAGCCGCCGGAAACCGCCGCCGCAAAAGAAACCGTCGATTTAAAGGGCGCGACTGTCCTGCCGGGACTGTTTGATGCCCATGCCCACGTTATGCCTACAGGTTTCTTTTTAAACAGTGTGAATCTGCTGGAAAGTAAAAGCATTGACGAAGTGCTGAAACTGTTAGGCGACGCGTGCAGGGAGCAGAATGATGACTCCTGGGTGTTCGGAGCAGGCTTTATGTCGCAAAACATGAAAGAGGAGCGGTTTCCCAATAAAACGGAACTGGACCGGATTTGCAACGGGCATCCGATTATGATCGCAGCGCAGACGCTTCATGGAATTTCTTTGAACTCCAAAGCTATGGACCGAGTAGACATTCCGGACGTGGCGGATGTTGAAAAAGATGAAGATGGGGAATTAAAGGGCGTGCTTTTGTCCGATGATGCCGCGTTTCCGGTTATGGGACAAATCTTTGCGCAGCTGCCGGAGGATCGTCTTTTCGACTTTGTTAAGGACTGCAGCAACTATGCCGCCGCCAAGGGCGTAACGACTATGGTCGGTCTGATGGGTCAATTTGTTGACGGAGATAAGGACATCGATCTGGTGATCGACAGAGGCGATGAACTTCCAATCAACATTGAAGTGTTCTATCAGACCTGGGATTTGGAGAAAATCAAACCCTACCATTTGAACCGTATTGGAGGCTGCCTCACTCTGGACGGAGCAGGCTTTGAATACACCATGGCTCTGGAGGAACCTTATCCGGAGCATCCTGAGCGTCGCGGTTTCTTATTACATACGGATGAAGAGATCTACCAGCTGGTATCAAAGGCCCACGCCAATAATATACAATGTGCCTTTCACGCCCTGGGGACCAGAGCCATTGACCAGCTGATCTACATTTTCAAGCAGGTGATCGGGGAGCAGGGACCCAAGGATCTGCGCCATCGCATTGAGCATTTCTCACTGCCTACGGACAAGCATATGGATATGCTGGCAGAATTAGGGCTGATCGCATCCATGCAGCCGTCCTTCACCGGCATGTGGGGACAGCCAGAGGGCGGATATTATGAACTGCTGTTTGGCAGAGAGCGTGCGGACCGTATGGAGGTTTTCCCGGAAATCATCAAGCGCGGCGGCATCATCTGCGGAGGGTCCGATTCGCCGGTATCTCTCGTTGATCCGCTCTATGGCATTGCCTGCTGCATCAAGAACCCGGACCCAAGGAGGAATGTATCGGTAACCGAAGCCATTAAAATTTTTACGGCCAATGCAGCCTATTCCGTTCATCTGGAAGATCGCAAGGGAACCATTGAGGCAGGAAAAGATGCCGACTTTACTGTTGTCGATAAAGATCCGTATCAGTATGCGGATTCCCATGAGATTTATGAAATGAAACCACTAATGACTATAAATGGAGGCAAAATCGTATATGAATCAAAATAATCGCAGAGTATGAGAAGAAGGGAGCGCAGCAATGAAAGAAAGTAAAATCTTTGATAGTAATGGAAAAGTGTATTTTGGCTGGTGGGCGACAATCGCGGGATTTATTCTGATTGTATTTGGATATTCATGTATTGTGTCCATTACCGGGGTATTCTTTTTACCGGTGACGACCGATCTGGGATTTTCCATAGGACAGTTTTCAATCTATGTTACCATTCAGTGTCTGGCCAGCGTATTGGCGCTGTTCATTTTCCAGAATAAGATGAACAAGAAATACATCAGAAAGATCATGATTTTTGGAGCCATATGCGGCGCCGTATCTTTTGCGGGCTTTGCGGCGGCTCAGGAATTATGGCAGTTCTACCTTTTATCAATTCCCATGGGATTTTGTTTTTCACTGCTGACAAGTACCCCGTGTACCGTAATTATCAGCAACTGGTTCGGAATGAAGCTGCGGGGCCTTGCTCTGGGCATACTGTTTTCCCCGCTGGGCGCAATGATTATGTCCTGGCTGATGAACATTATCGTGCAGAACTTTGGCTGGAGAATCGGATATCTGATTATCGGGCTCTGCCTGGTAGTGATTTGTATTCCGTGCGTCCTGGTCTTCATGAAATGGTCGCCTGAGGAAAAAGGGCTTGTGCGTAAAGGCGACGCGGAGGATGTGCCGGTAAACCAGGAGGATGTAACAGGGGCTACTTTCAAGCGGGCTATAAAAAGACCGTCAACGTGGATCGTGCTGCTGTCGGCAGCTTCCATTACCATTGCTTCGGGCACACTGCTGAGTCATACGATGCCATTCCTGGAGCTGGGGGGATTATCCAATACTCTGGCCTCTTCGGTATTTTCTCTGATGTTCGGCGCCTTGACGATCGGACAGATTGTAGTCGGCGCGTACTGCGACAGGTTCAAACTCAGCGGAGGAGCCGTTACCGTATCGATTATCTTTGCCATTGCCTTTATCGCAACCATCGCAATACCGCACTATCCATGGCTGGTAATTGTTTTAATCCTGGGTTATGGCTTTGGCTGTCCGGCAGTCAACGTTATTTCTCCGTTGGTAATGAACCATATGTTCGGAGAAAAGGAGATCGGAAAATTTATATCTTACCTGAATATCTTTATCGCCGTGGGCGTGGCCTTTGGATCTTCCATCGTGGGACTTATATACGACCTGACCGGTTCCTATACGCCGGCCTTTATCCTAATGGCATGCTTCCTGCTGATTTCAGCAGTATTGAGAGGAATCTTCTGTTCTGATAAATTCTTTTATAAAAACAGGATCAGCGAAGAGGAGCTGCATGAGAAGATCAGCTAGTCATTTGTACTCTGTGTGAAAGGAGAAAAGGCGTATGAAGTATGACTTAATCATTAAAAATGCCAATATTATTTCTATGGACCAGGATCTGAACCGGTATGACTGGCTTGCTGTCAGCGATCAGACCATTGCCAGGCTGGGGCAGGGACAGCCGCAGGATGAGGCCGTGCGGACCATTGACGCAGCGGGAGCAACGGTCCTTCCGGGGCTTACCGACTGCCATGTACACGTATTGAACGCGGGAATTAACCTCAACGGAGTCGATCTGCAGAACTGCGCGGATATTTCGGAGGTGTTGAGCGAGTTAAAAGAACGGTGCCGGGCGGAGGACGGTAACGGCTGGATATATGGTGTAAACTATGTGCCGCAGAACATAAAGGAAAATCGCTACCCTACAAGATGGGAGCTGGATGAAATCTGCGAGGGTCATAAAGTGGTTATCTTTGCCGCTACGCTCCACGGGTGTGCCGTTAACTCCCAGGGCGTGGAAGTGGCGCAGGTGCCGGAGGATTATCCGGGTGTGGAAAAAACAGAGGGCATAGCCAGCGGGGTATATTCCTCTGACGAATCTTCCTTTCTGGCTACCGCCAACATCCTGGGATCTCTGAGCGATGACGAGCTGTGGAAATTTATAAAGGACTGCGCAGAATACGCAGCGTCCCAGGGAGCTACGACCATACACGGATTGTTTGGTCAATTTGTAAAAGACGACAGGGATTTGGACTTGATCCTGGACCGGGGCAGCCAGCTGGCCATTGATATCGTTCCCTTTTATCAGACCTGGGACGTGCGGAAAGCTCTGGACAGGGATCTGCCGAGAGTCGGGGGATGTCTGACGCTGGACGGAGCACTGTTCGAATATACAATGGCGAATTTTGAACCGTTTGTGACAGCGCCGGAGCTGCGGGGAGTATTGTATCATAATGACGATGAGGTTTATAAAGTGGTTTCGGAAGCCCATCGCGCAGGAATACAGTGCAGTATGCACGCTGTCGGCGAACGGGCCATCGACCAGCTGATCTATACCTATTATCGGGTAATCCGGGAGCAGGGGCAAAAAGATCTGCGCCATCGCATTGAGCATTTTTGCCTGCCGACAAAAGGGCAGATTCAAATGGCGGCAGATCTGGATCTCATCATTTCCATGCAGCCGGGCTTCACTTACTTGTGGGATAAAAAAGAAGGCGGCGAATTCGAAATGATCTTAGGGCGGGAAAGAGCAGACCGCTGGGACCCGTTCAACCGGATTATTGAAAAGGGGATCACCGTGATCGGCGGCTCCGATTGTCCGGTAACTCCCATCGATCCACTGACGGATATCGCCACCTGTGTAAACGGCGACAATCCCATACGGAATATTTCCGTCACAGAGGCGCTGAAAATGTACACGTCAAACGCGGCGTACAGCGTCCGCCAGGAAGACAAGAAGGGTACGGTCGAAATCGGAAAACAGGCTGACCTGGTGATTATCGACCGGGATCCTTATGAATATGCCAGTGCAAAGGAGATCTATGACATGGAAGCTCTATGCACAATAAAAAACGGCAAAGTTATATACAGCAAACAAGACTTCTGACATATAGGCAGGGCGGCATCTTGCGGGTACCACGACTAAATCCCGGAGATGCCGCCTGATTGCCGCTTCCTTAGAAAAAAGAAGGAGAAAAATCTATGAACCTGACGATAAAGGAACAGGAAAGGCTCTTGATATTCAATGTGGCAGAGGTGGCCAGGAGACGGTGGAAACGGGGCGTAAAGCTCAACTATGTGGAAGCTTCCGCCATTATCTGCGATGAGCTGTTGGAGCGGGCGCGGGCGGGAACTTGTTCCCTGGCTGACCTGGCTGAAGCAGGATCGATGATTATTACAGAAGAGGATGTCATGGAGGGAACGGCAGCGCTGATGCCTCTGATCCAGCTGGAGGTCCTGCTTCCCGACGGAAACAAGCTGCTGTCCATACAAGATCCGGTCCGACTGGAGCGGCGGGGGGAGGCGATCCCAATGGAGCAGCTGGTTTCTATGCACGATTAGGAGGAAAACATGAAATATCAAGTCGGGCAGATAATTTTCAGGAGCGAACCTGTTACAATTAACGAACACAAGCCGGCAATCCGGCTGGCAGTCAATAATACCGGCGACCGCTGTATCCAGGTATGCTCCCATTACCATTTCTTTGAGGCTAACCCGGCCTTGAAATTCCCGCGGGAAAAAGCGTTGGGGATGCGTCTGGATATCCCGGCGGGCACAGCTGTGCGCTTTGAGCCGGGGGAAGACAAAAAAGTGAGTCTGGTCCCATATACCGGCAGCCGTACAGTGATTGGTTTTCGCGGCATGACGATGGGTCAGGCTGACGATCCCGGCGTGCGGGCAGCAGCCTTAAAAGCGGCGGAGCAATTGGAGCGGGGAGGAGAGAAATAATGGCTATGAAACTATCCAGACAGGAATACTGTGATATGTATGGCCCTACTGCCGGCGATAGGATCCATTTGGCTGATACAGGACTGATTATAGAAATCGAAAAAGATTACGCAGCGGAATGTTATGGAGACGAGACTCTTTCCGGAGGCGGAAAAACTTTTCGCGACGGAATGGGTCAGATTGCGGGGAAAACAGCAGCTGACGGTGTTCTGGATGTATGTATCTCCAATGCGGTGGTCATAGATGCCAAATTGGGCATTATAAAAGGCGATATCGGCATCAGGGATGGAACGATCGTGGGAATCGGCAAAGCCGGAAATCCGCACACCATGGATATTACCCCCGGACTGGTGATCGGAGCCAGTACGGAAGTGGTTTCGGCGGAAGGCCTTATTGCAACGGCCGGAGGACTGGATGTCCATGTTCATTTCGAATCACCGGCTCAGGTATGGGAAGCCCTCAGCAACGGAATCACGACCATGCTGGGAGGAGGCACCGGAGCAAAGACCCTGAGCATCGAGTGCCCGGGGCCGTTTCATCTCCATGCAATGATTGAGGCTCATGAAATGCTGCCGATCAATGCCGGATTTTTAGGAAGGGGAAATTCCAGTCTGCCGGATACGATTGGGGAACAGGCGTTAAATGGCGCCATCGGGATGAAGCTGCATGAGGATTACGGGGCGACTCCGGCGGTAATAAAATGCTGTCTGGACGCAGCGGACGAATTTGATTTTCAAGTGCAGATCCATTCGGATACGCTCAACGAAAGCGGATTTGTAGAAAGCACCCTCGAGGCTATCGGCGGCCGGACCATGCATGCCTATCATACGGAAGGCGCCGGCGGCGGACATGCTCCCGATATCATGAAGGTCTGCGGGGAGCCGAATATCCTCCCTTCCTCTACCAATCCGACCAACCCTTTCACAGTTAATACGGTTGCCGAGCATCTGGATATGATCATGTCGGCGCACCATCTCAACCCCAGGGTGCCGGAGGATGTGGCCTTTGCGGACTCCAGAATCCGGGGAGAAACCATTGCTGCCGAGGACGTTCTCCACGATATGGGCGCTATCTCCATGCTGGGGTCCGACTCTCAGGGCATGGGGAGAGTGGGTGAATCGGTGCTTCGCTCCTGGCAGCTGGCTTCCAAAATGAAGCGTCAGAGAGGGCCGCTGCCGGAGGATCATGAAGGCAGTGACAACCAACGGGTGCTGCGTTATATTGCCAAATATACAATCAATCCGGCGATTACCTTTGGTATCAGTGAATATGTGGGCTCCCTGGAAACCGGTAAGATGGCGGATATTGTCATGTGGAAGCCTGCTTTCTTTGGCGCAAAGCCGACGATGGTATTCAAGAGCGGGCTGCTTGTGTACTCCCCTTCCGGCGATGTGAATGCCTCCATCGAGGTGGCGGAGCCGATGATTTACAGGCCCCAGTACGCGACGCTGTCAGCTGCGGCCATAGCGAGGCACAGTAAAATTTTTGTCACAAAAGCAGCTGTGGAAAACGGGCTGGGGGAAAAGCTGCCGGGATCAGCAGCCAAATTTGCCCCTGTCAGCAGCACCAGAAATCTCCGCAAATCCGATATGGTGCGCAATGGCCTCTGCCCGGATATCCGTATTGATCCCGAGACGTATAAAGTGTTTGTCAACGGGGAACACATTACCTGCCATCCATTGGAAGAGCTTCCGTTGGCGCAGAGGTACTTTTTCAGGTAGAGGAGCAGATCAATGACAATCGGGCAGAAACAATTATTCTCTTTAATGCAATTTGCCGGCGGGACCTTTCCCACCGGCGGATTCAGCCAGTCCTGGGGACTGGAAACCTATGTTGCCTGCGGAGCTGTCGCAGATG
This sequence comes from Anaerovorax odorimutans, assembly GCF_024459955.1. Taxonomy (GTDB): domain Bacteria; phylum Bacillota; class Clostridia; order Peptostreptococcales; family Anaerovoracaceae; genus Hominibacterium; species Hominibacterium odorimutans_A. The sequence continues at coordinate 71,569 of NZ_JANFXK010000001.1, read as the reverse complement.
CACAAACTTTTAATTCCTTTCTGAAAACCTATCTGGCCAGCACTGTCAGCCGGTGCGAAGGCCCGATTCTGTGCGCGGCGTACCGGATAGCGCCGGAATGGAAAATAGAAGCCATTCTGGAACTGGAAGAATTCAGCCGCGCGGTAAAGGTGACCAAGGAAAGCCGTGAGGCCAGTCTGAGGATGGGAAAAGCCTTTTTGCGGATAACGGCGGAGCTTTTGGCAGATGAAGATATCTGCCGGCTCCGTAAGCTGTCGGCGAATAAAGGAATTTCTTATCCCGTGGCCTACGGTCTGGTATGCGGCAGACTTGGGCTGGGACTGGAAAGCAGCCTGGGCGCTTTTGTGTTCAGCGCGGCAAACGCATTGGTGCAGAGCGGCGTAAAATTGATTCCCCTGGGCAATACCCAGGCGCAGCAGCTCCTGCTGGGTTTGCAGCCGCTTATGGAAACCTGTGTGGATGAAAGTATAAACAGACCGCTGGCGGAGGTATCCAACTTTTGCCCGGCAATGGATATTGCCGGCATTGTACACGAAACACTGCCGGTGAGACTGTATATGTCCTGAAAGGAGGAAAGAACAAATGCGAAAACCAATACGAATCGGGGTGGGCGGGCCGGTCGGCTCAGGAAAAACAGCCCTGATCGGGCAGCTGTGCAAAAGGCTGCGCAGTGATTATGAGCTGGCAGTAGTGACCAATGACATTTTTACCAAAGAGGACGCCCTGATCCTGACCCGGGCTGAGGCGCTGCCTCCGGAGCGGATTTTAGGGGTGGAAACCGGCGGCTGTCCGCACACGGCGGTAAGGGAAGATATTTCAATGAATTTAGACGCAATTGATGTTTTGACCGGCCGTTTTGCCGATCTGGATATCATCTTTGTGGAAAGCGGCGGCGATAACCTTGCCGCTACCTTCAGTCCGGAACTGGCAGACGGCCTGATCTTCGTTATAGATGTAGGGGAGGGAGAAGAAATTCCGCGGAAAGGAGGCCCGGGTATCACAAAGTCTGACCTTCTGGTTATTAATAAAATTGATCTCGCACCTTATGTCCACAGCGATCTTAGCGTGATGGACCGCGATACCAAAGCCCAGCGGGGAAAGCGTCCATATGTATTTACCGATCTTTTTGACGGCACGGGTGTGGATGAAGTAATTGACTGGATTAAAAAGGATATGCTGCTTGAAGATTGAGGAGAGGATATGAAGATGCCGACGGGAAAAATGATGCTGGTATTCCGAAAACGGGAAGACGGGCGGACCTATCTTGCCAGACAGTATTTCAAACTGCCGCTGCAGATCATGCCTCCCCATTATCAGGACGAGGACGGAACCGCCTTTGTTTATCTTCTCAATCCGAGCGGCGGAGTCCTGCAGCATGACCGGCTTTTCTCGGAAATCATACTGGAGAAGAACAGTCGGGCGCTTATCACGACGCCTGCCAGTACCAAGCTGTATAAGATGGAGGACGGCCATGCGGAAATCGTCAATCGCTTTCAGGTGGGAGAAGGCAGTGCCCTGGAATATCTGCCGGAGCATAATGTTCCCTTTGCGCAATCAAAGACCTTGCTGGAAAATATTTTTTACTTAGATAAAGACGGCATTTTAATTGCCTCCGATATGGTTACGGCAGGGCGGGTTTCCCGGGGAGAAATCTTCGATTATGATCTGTACGCCTCAAAGACGAAGATCTATGTCGATGGCCGGCTAATGGTCTATGACAACAGCCGAATCGAGCCCAAAACCATGGATCTGCGGGAGGCGGGAATGCTGGAGGGCTATCTGGTCAATGGGACGGTTTATGTTTACGCGCCTGCCCTGGCGAAGAATCTGGCGGAAGAACTGAATACCTGCATCCATGGCGGCAATGTCCGTTTCGCTGCCGGCAATATTACGGAAAGGCTGCTGGTCGCCCGTTTCCTGGGGCGCAGTATGATCGACCTGGAAAACACCATGATGAATGTTTGGGGAAAAATCCGGGAGTCGGTTTTGGGCAAACCGGCGGTGCGGATTCGAAAATTTTAACAATGTTTGAGAAAAGGAGAAAACTTATGAGTAAATTATCATTTTGTCCATGTACGGACACAAGCTGCCAGTTCAACCCGGCAAACCACAGCCAAGGATGCGATTTATGCGTAGAAGACAGTTTGAAATGCGGAGAAATCCCAAAATGTTTCTTTTTAAAAGCCACCGACAGTATAGAAGGCTTTGAGGACTGGAGCTTTGAGCATTTTGCGCGGCTGGTGCTGGCAAAGGATTGATTTTAAACTGTATCTGAATAACTGTACCTTAAACCAATATAAATACACGTAAATTCCCAATCTGCTATTATAAATATAAATAAAATTGCGTATTTTAAAGAGAATAGTTTTCGTGTAAGCTATAAGAGCGATCGCAAAAATGAAAAACAGAATCGAAACAGCCCCGGCGAAACAGCTGACGCAGAGGGTGCTGTTCGGGAAAAGAGGAATCATAATTGCGAAGTGTAGAAACTGTTCAAACAACGAGTACGACTAAAACGCTGGTAATCAATGCGCTGTTTATCGCGCTGACGCTGGTGGCAACAGCATTCATCAATATCCGTCTACCTCTGATCGGCAACGGCGGACTGATTCATCTGGGAAATGTGCCGCTGTTTCTGGCTGCCTTCCTTTTCGGAAGGAAGACCGGAGCCATAGCGGGGGCATTTGGGATGGGACTTTTCGACCTGATTTCCGGGTGGACAGCCTGGGCGCCCTTTACCTTTGTCATTGTGGGCCTGATGGGATATACGGCGGGCACCATCTCGGAAAAGGGACGGGCCAGACCGGTTATATTCAATGCCCTGGCGGTACTGGCCGCATTGGTGATTAAAGTGGTGGGCTATTATTTTACGGAGGTAATCCTGTTTCAGAACTGGATCGTGCCCTTTGGCTCCATACCGGGCAATATCGTGCAGGTAGTTGCAGCCGGAATCATAGTAGTTCCCATTGCTGACCGATTGAGAAAACTCGTTGCTAAGATTTAAGAGGAGAACGTGTGAATGTATAAAATAATGACAGCCGGACCGACGCAGGTGCGGGAAAACGTTAGAATGGCCAGGAGTCTGGAAACAACCAATCCGGATCTGGACCTGGAGTTCTATGAGTTTTATAAAAGGGTGTGTGATGACTTAAATGAGCTGCTCTATTCCAGCGGCAGAGCTTATATACTGGGCGGCGAGGGAATTCTGGGGCTGGAAGCGGCTTGCGCTTCGCTGACTGAGCCGGGGGACCGGGTCCTTGTGGTCGATAACGGAATTTTCGGCAAGGGCTTTGCGGACTTTGTGACTCTGTACGGTGGAAAAGCAGTGATGTATACCTGTGACTATAAACGCCCTGTAGATGTGCAGGCGCTGAGAGATTACCTGGAAAAGGACGCTGATTTTAAGTATGCCACAGTTGTTCATTGTGACACGCCCAGCGGCGTACTCAATGATGTGAAAGCGATCTGCAATCTGCTGGCTGAATTCGGAATCCTTTCGGCAGTGGATTCCGTTGCCGGCATGTTTGGCGAATACCTGAATGTGGATGAGAGCAAGATCGACATCCTCTGCGGAGGCTCACAGAAAGCGCTGTCAGCGCCTCCGGGACTGACGCTGCTGTGGGTCAGTGACAAGGCCATGGAGTCTATGGAGAGCCGCAAAACTCCTATCGCATCCTTCTATGCCAATATCCTGACGTTCAAAAATTACTATCGGGACAAATGGTTCCCATATACCATGCCGATCAGTGATATCAAAGGGCTGGCAGCTGCCGTGGATAACGTGAAAGCGGATAAAGACATTTTCCTGCGCCATGAGAAAATTGCTTCTGCGACGAGAACAGCCATTACAGAGGCGGGGCTGAAGCTGTATTTAGATGAAGGCTTTTCCAATACCGTGACCGTGGTTGAGGTGCCGGAGAATCTGAAAGATGAGCAGATCCTGTCCATTATGCAGAACAAGTATCAGGTGATGATTTCAGGCTGCTTCGATGTGCTGGCGGGAAAGGTAATTCGTATTGGGCACATGGGGGAAAATGCCAATGTTTCCGATATGGCCGAAACCCTTGGAGCCATGGATCAAACCTTTAAGGAGCTGGGATATCCGCTGAAGTGCAGTATGAAAGACCGCTTTCTGCAGCTGGTCTGAATAAAAAATATGCTCAATAAAAGAAAGGATCTTGCAATCCGGGCGGTATTTGGATTGTAAGGTCCTTTCTTTTTTAGAAGCGGGCGAATTACAGCCCGTAATAAGCAGAGAGCAGCATGGTGATGATGGGCAGCGTAGCCATTGAGAAAAGGGTTGTCAGGGCAACTCCTTCTGCGGCCAGCTGCGAGTTTTTCCGCTCCTTGGCAGCCAGGGCCACCACGATGACTGCCGTGGGAAATGCTGCGGCGTATGTAAGGATGAGTTTAGTCATCTGATGAAGCGGCAGCCAGTTGACGGCGAGAAAGGTGAGGGCCGGCCAGAGGATCAGGTTAATCAGCGATATGCCAATCAGCTTGGGATTTCGGATAATGCTGAGGATCTTGCTGCTGCCCAGCTGAACGCCCACTACGATCATGGACAGGGGAACTGTGATATCCCCGATGCCGGTAATCAGCTCATTGAGAAAGGACGGCAGCTTTAGCCCGGCAAAGAGCATGATGATGCCCAGAATTGCCGCCAGCGAGCACATATTGAGCATGGGCTTCAGCGTCTTTTTCAGCCCTTTGAATTCCCGCTTGCTGCCCATGTTGATCTGCAGGAGCCCCAGGGAATAGAGGTAGATATTGAGAATAATATTGCTGACCGCCATGAAATACAGCGCTTCATTGCCAAAGGCGGCTTTGGTGACAGGGAAGCCCATAAAGCCGGTATTAACCGTGGTGAGGATGCTCATATAGACGCCCTGGTCCGCCGGGTCAATACGCAGGAGCTTAACGATTCCATAAGAAACCGCCATGCCGATGAGGAAAAAAATAACGGTTCCGATCAGAACCTCTATGGTAGCGCTGAAGGTATCTGCTGTCAGCTCCTTTCCGGTTATGGAGGTGAGGAGCATGCAGGGGGCCGTGATATTCATCAGCAGCGAAATCAGATATCCGTTGGATTCATCGGGCAGGGCCTTAGCCTTGTTGGCTATAAAGCCGACACCGGCCATAGAAAAAATAATTGCGATTTTTGTAAGAATTACAAGCATTATAGTTGTTCCTTCCAATATAATACGAAGTAAATACGGGGAAAAGGTTTCCTCTAATGATAATACGCCGCACTGAGAATTGTCAAATGCCAAAACCTATTTCCTGCATAATAAAAAACCGCAATTATTCGTACGCCCAGGTGGAGAAGGCGCACTCGGCAAATTTCTCTCAAATACATGCCTCCGCGGATACCATGTCCACTTTACAAAACAGCTTTCTATAAGAAATGAAAACGAAAACGGCTGCAAGAAGCAGAGCCAGCACATCCGCGACCGGCTGTGCCCAAATCAATCCGTTCACGCCTAATATGTGATTAAATACATACAGCAGAGGAATGTAAATGAGCCCCTGTCTGCTGATATTTACAATCAGTGCCGCAAATCCCATTCCCATTGCCTGAATACTGTTCTGCAATACATAAAAAATACCAAATAGCGAGCTGGTTGTAAGAAGAATTTTGCCAAATCCAAACGCATATTGATAGGCGTTTACATCTGTCAAAAAAACACCTACAATCTGTTCCAGGAACAAATAACAGATACCGGTCATAATCAAGCCTACAATAAAAGCGAAGATCAGTGAAAACCGGAACGTTTCTTTAAAACGCTTTTGATTTTTTTCACCAATGCTAAAGCCCAGCAGCGGCTGTACTCCCTGACCGACTCCAATGCACAGCATTCCGGTTATCATAGTGATTTTTGTGGCTACTCCGCTGCCTGCCAGCGCCATATCTCCATAGCCTGCCATTAAATTATTGATGAACATAACGGAAACGCCCATTACCATAGAGCCGAGTCCTGCGGGAATTCCTATGGCAAGCACGCCGGAGCATACTTTACCCTTAAGGGTATAATCCCTGACTTTAATGCTGAGAGAGGAATTTCCGCGCACAAAATAAAGAAGGTAATAACCCGCGGCAACCATATTGCTGATTAAGGTTGCAATGGCTGCTCCTGCAATATTCCAGTGGAACCCCAGAATCATAATCGGATCGAGGATAATATTTAAAATATTTCCAATCATGGAGCCCATCATTGCCTTTTTCGGCTGCCCCTCGGCTGTAAGAATCTTTGAAAATGTACCGGAAATCATAGCAAGCGGTCCTGCAAAAGCCACAATCGTTAGATAACTGTTGGCCAGGGAAAGCGTATCCCGACTTGCCCCCAGTACCGTTAAAATCGGTTTTGCAAAAACAAAAAATAGGATGGCAAAGATAATTCCAACAGCTGTAGCCGTCCACATACAAAAGGAACAGACTTTTTTCGCATAATCGCCTTTCTGCTGCCCCATTGCCCTAGCGATAACCGAGGTTCCACCCATTCCGAATATATTAGAACATGCTGAGTACATCATAAACAGGGGCGTTGCCAATGAAATCGCCGCAACCTGATAGGCATCATGTGTCAAACCGATAAATAAAGTATCCGCCAGGTTGTAGACAAGCACCATTAACATGGTAAACATAGCTGGAACAGCGTTGTGGGTAACTGCCTTCCGAACCGGCATAGCGTTGTAATCCGCAAGTGACATTTTTTTCTTCATCTTTAAATCCTCCTTTTCAAGTCCAAGATATTAATATCATGGTATTATTATTTTCATGAAAAACGCCCGCTTTCGCGGACCTTTTTATAATGCAGGAAACATCAGCTGTGTGGCATTTCCTGTATTTCTAATCCATAGCAGCTTTCACCTTTTTTAGCAGAGCGCTGAAAACCACATGTTCTTCTTCTGTTAAAGCTGATAAAAACCTGTTTTCCAAACGAGTTAAAATTTTCTGAGACGCTTTGCATTGGCGTTCTCCCAACGGCGTTATACGGACAATTTTGATCCGTTTATCTTCAGAATCTCCGAAACTTTCAACATAATTTCTCTGCTCTAACCGCTTTATAATACCCACTGTAACAGATTGTGAAAGTTGGAGTTTTTTCTCTAAGTTCTTTAAGGATGCCTGTTTTTTCGGGAAACTTTGCAAGGTTACCAATGCTCTGGCCTGAGTAACCGTAATATCCAGTTCTCTCATTGCATTATTCATATGTTTTTCCATATTCGTTTCTAATTCTTTTAAAAGTACAAGACATGATTCTTCAGGATTCATGATGTTACCTCCTCGTAGGATTAAATATATCATATTCTAAATCGAATATCAATACCTTGATATCAATTCTATAATATTATAATGTTGCAGAGGGTATAAGCGGAATTGACAGAAAGGAATTTTCGATAATAAATGAAGGAGATTGGCCATCTAATGGCATCCAAATGCACGATACGGGCAATAAAAAATTTGATCGAACTCCGCCATTATAAAAGCGCGGATATTGCTCCGCGCTGAAAAACTACTATCTGATTGCTGTCCGTTAAAAATAACGGAATACGCCTTTGACTTTTCCCAGAATCTTAACATCCTGTACGATGATCGGACTCATAGAAGCGTTTTCGGGCTGAAGCCGTATGTGGTCGTTTTCCCTGTAAAAGGTCTTTACGGTAGCCTCGCTTTCGAATCCGTCCACCATGGCGACCACGATGTCGCCATTATTGGCAGTCTGCTGCTGCTGTACTAATATGTAGTCTCCATCCATGATTCCGGCTTCGATCATGCTCTCGCCCTTGACTGTCAGCATAAAATTGGTTCCGGTACCGAGAAAGCGGGAAGGTACGGGAAAGGTCTCCTCTACATTCTGTTCAGCCAGAATCGGCGTACCGGCGGCAATGCGGCCGATTACCGGAATATCGGTTACATCCGTCCGCTGCGCATTGTCGATGGGCGGCATGGTATCAGGTAGCGGCGCTGCCGCCGGGTCCTGTTCGACTACCATCAGCGCCCGCGGCTTGGACGGGTCCTTGACAATATACCCTTTTTTCACGAGACTGTCGATATCCTTATGCGCGGTAGAGGTGGACTTTATGTTGAGTGCGCTGCAGATTTCACGCACAGTAGGGGGATATCCCTTTTGCTTAATTTCCTCTTTCATGTAATTTAAAATCTTCTGTTCGCGTTCTTTTAACATATCATCCCTCCCGGAGTTTCTTTCATTTATATTATACGATTTACCGCCATACAGCGCAGCTTTTTTAATAACGTAGGAAATATCGCCTTTGGCGATGTTGACGAAGTTTCAAAGAACGCACATTGCAAAGCGTCGCCCCTTGCGGGCGACATGTGTGCATAGGAATCTTTGATTCCGTCATGCACACGTTTTTTATAATATAGGAAATATCGAATGCGTGGCATTTCCTATATTTCAAAAAAATCTACAATATGAAAATGAGCGCTATGCGCGAATAACTCACCGAAGGTGATTTTTTTACAATATGCGTATTTTGTTCAACAACGGACTCGTTTTGCCTCTATATGTTGATGCATTTCCAAGGGTTGCGTCCTCTGCTCCTGTGAAAAGCAACATATTAATCGGGTTTCTGTGTTCAAGATGCCCTGTATCCTTGAAAAAAGCCCAACAAGAACCAGGTTTTTTGCTGCATGTGGATAAAAATAGCGATTCCGGTAACTTTGATCCACTTTTTTCGAGAAGTTACGCATTTTTCAACGATCCTGCGGCCTTCGAAACGGTCGCCAGCACAAATTTTCATGTTTTGCGGTTTCGAGCACCCGCAAACCCACAACTTTGCGTACTTTGTATCAATTTTTTCAAAAGTTACCGCAGCTCATATCTCACAATTAAGGATACCATAAAAAGAACAAAATGTAAACAGATGTTCCTGATTTGTTCATCTGCTTGCGGAGGAAAAGGGAGGACTGGCTGGAATTTAAAGAGCAGGTGTTTATTTGCAATAAAAGAGAGTGCCTCAAAGAAAACTCTGAGGCACTCCCAAGGAGTACTTTACACGATCAAACAGAATTTATTTAATCATGTTGTCAACTGAATCTAAAACTTTATCCAGGATTCCCATTGCGGTTCTCAGCTCTTCTTCAGTGATGATGAGCGGAGGAGCAACGATAATCATGTTCTCGTGTGAGTAAGTCCAGAAACCTTCTTTAACCAGCATGCCGACGATCTTAGCCATCAGGCCGTCCGGATCATCGTTGAAGCCAACGATCGGTTCCTTAGTAGCCTTGTCTTTAACCAGCTCAAATGCTGAGAAGAGACCGATGTAACGAACTTCGCCCACGCATGCGTGCTTTTTGTTCAGATCTTCAAGCAGTTCGCCTAAAACCTTGCCCTGTTTTTTAACGTTTTCGGCAACGTTCAGGTTTTTATACTCATTGATTGTAGCTACAGCAGCAGCACAGCCCATTGGATGAGCGCTGTAAGTCAGACCGCACATCATCTTGTGATCGTCAAAGTATTTTGCGATCGGCTCGGATACGATAACTCCGCCGAGAGGAACGTAACCGCAGGTTGCGCCCTTAGCAAAGGTTACCAGGTCCGGCTTGATTCCAAAGTTCTGGAATGCGAAGCAGGTGCCGGTTCTGTACCAGCCAGCCATTACTTCGTCGCATACCATCAGGATTCCGTATTTTGTGCAGAGATCTCTTACACCTGTTACATACTTAGCTGGAGGAATCAGGATTCCGTTGGAACCAACTACGGATTCCATGAAAATTGCTGCGATGCTTTCCGGTCCTTCATACTTAACCTGATTGGTCAGAAGTTCCAGATAGAAATCAGCTACATCATCTTCTGTTTCAAATTTGCAGGCCTTAGGTGCTCTGTAAGCATAAGGTCCATCATATTTAATGAATCCGGCAGGTCCCGGCTCATTTGCAAAGTGTCTAGGTTCACCAGTCAGCATACCTGCGCCTGCGGAAGAACCGTGATAACATCTGTACTGGGAGAAGATCTTCCATCTGCCAGTGTACTGTTTTGCCATTTTGATAGCGTTTTCGTTGGATTCAGCACCAGCGTTGGTGAAGAATACTTTTGCGCCTTCCAGTCCGGAGGCTTCAACGATAGCTTCTGCGGCGTCGGAGCGAACATCCAGAGCAAATCCCGGTCCGATGAACGGAATCTTTTCAGCCTGATCTTTGATTGCGTTTACGATAGCCTTGTTGCCGTGGCCCAGATTGGAGTTTACCAGCTGAGCGGACATATCATAATATTTCTTTCCGTCTTCGTCCCAGAAATAGATACCCTCTGCCTTTGTAATAACTTTCGGGTTAAGATTACCCTGTGCGCTCCATGAATGCAGGTTGTATTTTAAACTTTTTTCTTTAATTGCTGACATTTTTAATCTCCTTTTTTGGATTTTATATGAAGAAGGAAAGGTTGTGAGGCTTTCCTTCTCCCAACACTCAAATTTAAATTATTTGGCTTTTGATGGTTTAGTCATCCACTTTTGCTCTCAGGTCTGCCGGGAACAGTTCGTTTGGATCCGGTCTCCAGTTCGGAATTTCTCTGGAAACATAAGTGAAGTTCAGCAGATCTTTCCATGTAGCGTTATGAGATACGCTGTTGCCGCCCCATGTAGCGCAGCCCAGAGTCATGGAAACAGGGAATCCGCAGGTCCAGCCGCCGGAGTTTACAAGACACTGAGGCTGGCTTACAACTACCTTTGTAACAGGAGCTACAGCAGCAAGTTTTGCAACCAATTCATCGTTGGTTGTGTGGATACCGCAGGAGTGTCCTTTACCCATGTAATCTAATGTTTTCATCAGCTTGTCAACAGCATCGTCGAAGTCTTTTGCCTTCTGGATACCGGAAACAGGTGACAGTTTTTCGCCTGTGAACGGGTGTTCCAGACCGAATCCGTTCAGTTCTTCTGCCATCAGAACTTTTGTGCCGGCAGGAACGTCGATTTCAGCCAGAGCAGCGATCTGTTCTGCGTTCTGAGCAACGATGGCTCTGTTGAGAACGTGATCGTTCGGAGTGTTCGGCCACATAGTCTTCTGCAGCTTCGCTTTTTCTTCGGAACCTTCCTTGAATAATACTGCGCCGTGTTTTGCCATTTCGTCTACGAATTCATCATAGCAGCTTTCGAAAACGATGATGTTGTTTTCGGTTGAGCAGGAAGTAGCGTTGTCGTAAGCCTTGGACTTAACGATCATTTCAGCAACCTTTGCCATGTCAGTTGTTCCGTCGATGATGGATACGGTGTTACCAACGCCAACGCCGATAGCCGGAGTACCGGAGGAATAAGCGGATTCTACCAGAGCTTCGCCGCCGGTAGCCAGGATGAAGTCGCACTGAGCCATCAGCTCTTTGGAAACTTCGATCTTAACCCATTCAGGTTCAACAGTCTGAACAAGATCTTCCGGATATCCTAATTTTTTGATGGTAGCTCTGATATCATTAACGATCGCCATGTTGGTTTTCTTTGCTTTTGGATGTGGAGCAAGAATGATGGCGTTTCTGGTTTTCAGTGCCATATTGGATTTTACGACAGGAGTAGCTTCGCCGTTTGTTACAGGCATGATACCGGCAACAACGCCCATTGGCTTAGCCCATGTCTGCATGCCGGTCTCTTTATTGTCGTCCAGCAGTCCAACGGATTTCTGGTCTTTCATCTGGATGTAGGAACCCCAGATTTTTCCGTACATTTTCTGCTCTTTGTCTTCGGCAATACCCATGCCGGATTCTTCAACTAACATTTCACCATACTTTAATGCTTTTCCATCCTTTGTCAGGTTGTAAGCAACAGCCGCAGTCAGAAGATCAACGTCCTCCTGAGTGAAATTGTTAGCGATTGCCTGTGCTTTTCTGCCTTTTTCAACCAGAGCAGCTACATAATCATGTGCATTCATTGACATTTTTTAAGTCCTCCTTGTAAATTAATAGAATAAACTAGGTTCAGTGTCAGCAACAAAACCGCTGACGGCTATATATAAGAGCAACCTGCGTGCCAAAATAAATAATAAATGTGTGAATTTTCCGTGAAGTGCTGAAATCGCAAATTGTTTTAAATCCAGAACATTGAAATACCAACGTTTTAATGGGACAGGGGCAGAAAAAATATAATGTATACATAAAAGGTGCCGGCAAGATAATGCCAGGAAAAGAGCAAAAAAGACAAAACTTTCGATACAATATTGTATCGAAAGTAAGAGCTGTCAGAAAAAAATGGAAACAAAGATTGAAAAATCAATGGATTGAGAGCATGATACAAAAAAGTATCGGTGATACTATTTTGTATCACCGCTGCTGAGGCCATATTTATGAAGCTTTCGGACCACAGTGGGCTGGCTGACCTGCAGGACTTTCGCCATCGCACGGGTGGATTTGTACTCGGCCAGCGTTCTGGCGAGAATCTCCTTTTCCGCCCGCTGCAAAGCAGTGCTCAGGGGAAGGGTCTGGGTATTGTCCAGTGGCTGTGCCTGCGCCGAGTTTTTGATAAAAGTCGGAAGCTTATCTTCGGTAATGATTTCGTCCTTCGTGGTCAGAATCAAACGTTCCACAATGTTTTGCAGCTCTCGGATATTGCCCGGCCAGGGGTAGCGAAGCAGCACGGAGAGCGCCGCCGGTTCCAGCTTTTTATTCTCATTGAGTTTTTTGTTGTATTGGCTCAGGTTGGCCTGAAGCAGGGGAAGAATATCTTCCGGACGCTCACGCAGCGGCGGGACATTGATGGGCACCACGTTGAGCCGGTAATACAGATCCTCCCGGAATTTATTGTTTCTTACAAGCTGGAGCAGTTCTTTATTGGTGGCGGAGACGATTCTTACATCAATGGGAATGCGTTTTACCCCTCCGACTCTTGTCAGCTCGCGTTCCTGAATGACCTGCAGCAGCTTGACCTGCAGGTTGAGCGGAAGGTCTGCGATTTCGTCTAAAAAGATGGTTCCGTTCTGGGCAGCCTCAAAGAGCCCCTTTTTGCCCTCTTCGCGGGAGCCTGTGAAAGCCCCTCGTTCATAGCCGAAAAGCTCCGATTCGATGAGGCTTTCCGGGATCGCTCCACAGTTGACAGTGACAAAAGGATAATCCTTGCGGGTGCCGTTTTCATGAAGCAGCTTGGCGATGAGACCTTTTCCGACACCGGATTCTCCGGTAATCAGGACCGTTGAATCGACAGACGCCAGTCGTTTTGCCAGCTGCAGCACGTTGCGCATGGAACGGCTGGAAGCAACGATATGGCTGCTGGAAAAATTCTCTAAGGATTCAATCTGCTTCAAGGTTTTTTGAACGGATTCCAACTGGTTCTGCAGGCTGGTAAGCTCGGTGATATCCCGGGAAGTGGTGACGATCTTACTCATTTTACCGGTATGGTCAAAGATAGGCGTGCCAGTGGAAAGAAGCTGTTTGCCGTCCTTGTTTTCATGGATGATGGTGACTTCCTCGCCTTTTTCCATGACCAGCTTGGCCACGGAAGGCGTAAATACACCGCCTTCCTCCAGCTCCGAAACATGCATGCCGGAAATATCGTCGGGATTGACCTTGTACAGCTCACCGCAGGCCTCATTGCACCATAGGGAATAGCCGTCGCTGCTGTCGATAAAAATCGCATCATTAATACTGTTCAAAATAGGAATCAGCTCACTGGCTGAAAGCGTATCCAAAAATTTTTCCATTTCGCCGCCTTTCGCACCGACCACAAAGAAACGTATCAATCAATAAATGTATTATATAATGTAGGGAAATTTTTCGCAAGGTTCAATGATACGATTTTGTATCACAAAATACGCATTTTGCGGTTACATGGGCGCAATAAAATATGTAACTATTGGTTGACAGACATGGGAAGTGCGTATAGAATATCAATATACCACTTGAATAGTGGCAATTAGATGGAGGCTTGGGATTTTTACGAAGGGGAAGGGATATGCAATTAAAACTGACGACGGATTACGCGATTAGAACGGTTCTTTACTTAGCGGAAAACGACCGCATCGTGGCGTCTTCTGAAATTGCAGAGAAAATGGCCATTCCGCGAAAATATCTGATTAACATCATAGGTACCATTAAAAAGGCGGGTTTGATTGATACCCACAAGGGTCAGCAGGGAGGCTACAGCCTGAAACTGCCGCCGGAAGAGATCAGCCTTTACGACATCATCCGTGCTATGGAAGGGGAAATCGCCTTCAACCGCTGTATGGAATCCGATGGGTTTTGCAGCAGGAACGCAGCGGCGTATTGCCCGGTCCACAGCGTCTATGAAGAAGCTCAGGAAAAAATCATCGGCTATTTTAAAAATATTAATGTAAAGAATTTGATTAACAGGTAAATATGTGGGTACTATAAGATTATAAAGTTGTGAGATTAAAAGACGGGAGGTTGAAGAGATGGCGGTAAAGACGATTACGAAAGACAATTTTGAAAATGAAGTTCTGAAAGCCGAAGGACCGGTTCTGGTGGATTTTTGGGCGGCCTGGTGCGGACCCTGCAAAATGATGGGACCGGTAGTGGATCAGATTGCCGAGGAACATACCGATATAAAAGTAGGAAAACTCAATATTGACGAACAGCCGGATCTGGCTGCGAAATACGGGGTAATGAGTATTCCAACGCTGATTTTATTTGAGAACGGACAGCCGAAAGATACTTCTATAGGGCTGGTGCCGAAAGAATCAATTGAAAAAATGTTTAAATAAGAATTTAGGAGGATGAAATTATGAAAATTTTGAGATGTAACCACTGTGGAAATATTGCAACGCTGATCGACGACAAGGGAGTTCCTCTTGTATGCTGCGGAGAAGCGATGGAAGAGCTGAAAGCCAACACCACGGACGCGGCTACAGAAAAGCACGTTCCAGTTGTTGAAGTGGCGGATAACAAGGTGAAAGTAGATGTTGGTTCCGTAACACATCCGATGAGCGAAGAGCATCTGATCCAGTGGATTCTGCTGGAAACAGAAAAGGGCTGCCAGCTGAGAAAGCTGACTGCGTCCGATGAGCCGAAAGCCGTATTCTGCCTGGGCGAGGACAAGCCGGTAGCAGTTTATGAATACTGCAATCTGCACGGACTCTGGAAGAAAGAGCTGTAAGCGGAAAATCAATTGAAGCAAAGGGAGCTGGCGGCAAAACGGCTCTCTTTTTTTCTTATACAGAACTTTGCTCTGGCGAAATTAAAAAAATCGCAATTTATGTTCCACATGGCGCCTTTTGCAGCAAGCCTGAACACAAAATAATCGTATTTAAAACTTGAAAAAAATTAGCTTGCTTTTATGTGGACAAATGTATAGATTAATTTGCGCTTTTGATTCCCAAAAACCTTGAAATTGTTTGTGAGGTTCGCATAATTTAAGAAAAGTATGTGGGCAAAGTGGATTCAGAGTGCCGTTTGGAACATAAAACAGGGATTGGAATTTTTTGGACATTCAGGATAGAATGAGTTCTCTTAAAAGCGGTTCATTTTCATGGTCAAGCCCTGTTAAATTTGAAAAAACGCATTGACACCCGACAGGATCTCTGATATATTATTCAGGTAGTAAAGAAGAAGTCATCCGCTTCTCACCTTTTCGGCAATCGCGCTGTCAGGGTAAATAAAAGGTAAACACACGCATAATGTGTCTTTTTGGAGCGGATAACGGATTATCCGCTTTTTTTAATGTATGGAGGTACAAGACAATTAGTAAGGAAAACCAAATCAACGAAGAAATTCGTGATAAAGAACTGAGAGTTATCGACAGCGACGGTACCCAGCTGGGTATTATAAGCCGAAGCGAAGCACTGGATCTGGCTGCGGAGAGAAAAATGGATCTGGTAAACGTTGCCCCAAAGGCAAAGCCGCCGGTATGCAAGATCCTTGATTACGGTAAATACAGGTACGAACTGCAGAAAAAAGAAAAGGAAGCGAAGAAAAAGCAAAAGACAACACAGGTAAAGGAAGTGAGACTGAGTACCTTTATCGAGGAACATGACATCGAGGTCAAAGCAAAGAACGCGGCCAAATTCTTAAAGTCCGGAGATAAGGTCAAGGTAAGCTTGAGGTTCAGAGGCAGGGAGAGGGATTACACCAGCAAGGGCATGGATGTAATGAAACGTTTTGCCCAGGTCGTTGAGGACATTAGTGAAATCGAAAAGAAGCCTTCCTTTGAGGGAAGGAGCCTTATTATGATTCTGACACCAAAGACGGATAAATAGAAACAAATTGAAATTTAACATAGGAGGAAGATCACCATGGCAAAGAACAAGATGAAGTCTCACAGAGGCGCATGCAAAAGATTTAAGTTAACCGGTTCCGGTAAAGTGAAGAGAAACAAGGCATATAAAGGCCATATTCTTACAAAGAAGAGCCCTAAGAGAAAAAGAGGACTGAGAAAAGCTACAACTTTGACAAGCGCAGATCTGAAGAGAATCAAATCTGTTTTAAGCAAGTAAGTTAGGAGGTAAGAAACATGGCAAGAGTAAAAAAGGGCGTAAACGCGCATAAGAGACATAAAAAGATTTTAAAGCAGGCCAAAGGATTTTATGGTCAGAAGAGCAAGGTGTTCAAAGCTGCTAATCCGGCAGTTATGAGAGCCCTGCGTTCCGCGTACGTTGGAAGAAAGAACAAGAAGAGAGAGTACAGACGTATGTGGATCGCAAGAATTAACGCAGGTGCGAGAATGAACGGCATCTCCTACAGCAGATTGATGGACGGCCTGAGAAAATCCGGCATCGAAATCAACAGAAAGATGCTGTCCGAAATGGCAATTCACGACGCTGCGGCTTTCGCACAGCTGTGTGAAACTGCTAAGCAGGTTCAGGCAAAATAAGACAGGCTTTATGTACGTGGAGTGTTTTTCACAGACACAAAGAATAAGAATCCTATTGAGAGCGGGTATCCTTTGACGGTACCGGCTCTTTTTTTCTGTTAAATTGACCGCTGCTCTGGAATCCCGACCGGTCCCAAAGCCTTCTTCCTTGAATGTGGGTGGTTCCCATGGTAAAATATGAAAAAGTGTGTTTGAAAATCAATGAAGGAGGAAGCGAATATGGGAATTACGAGACCTGCCACAAAAGTGGCGGCAGTTTGTATAGGAATAATCGCTTTGGGAGCGATTATTTGTTTTTGTATTATCGGCTATTTCCATTTGGATAAAACCGTATTGATTCCGCGTCAGACAGAGTTTTCCCTGGAACTGCCCGAGGGAGAGGCGGCTGATGCCGATGAGGAAGAGGAGTGGGATGACGAGGATTTGTATCAATCGGATATAGGTTTTTTCTTTCTGACAAATGCAGGAGATACCCGGCGTCTCGCAGACGTGACCTTTGCGGAAGCGCCTGAAATCCATCTGTGGCCCGGACAAGAGGGAGAATGGTATGACTTTTACAGTGAATTGGGGTCAAATGAGGTTCTGCCTGGAAGGAGAATGGGGGTGTATCGGGGCGGTCAGATCGATCTGAACATCGGTCCGGAGACTCTGGAGTTCCTCAAAACGATCAAAAGTCCGGTGACTGTCAAGACTGCTGTGATCCGTTATGAGAACGAATCCGAAGAGCGAATCGAAGTGGATCCCATTACCTTTCATCCTCCCGGCGGAAATAACAAATATCAGGACGTCGGTGAGGTCCTGTATTTTACGCAGGCAGCAGCGCTTTTAAAGGAAAGGGGTGAGCTGTGATGGATGTGAAAATAATTCATACCGCCTATAGCACTATTTTCTGGGCCACGTTCTTTTCTATGTTTGAGTTTAGCCTCCAATTTGGGATATTCAAGATTTCAACGGATATCGTTTTCATCATTCTGATGCTTGTCGGCACCCAAAATTTGCGCATAGAAACGAAGAACCGGCACTTTAAAGCCGCGGAGGCGGGCGCCTGGGCCATGGGGGCCTGTTATGCGGTGTTCTTTGTACTCAATATCACAGCCGTGGACTGGGTGGTGCTGGAAATGGCCAAAGTAGTGAGCGGTAAAATTTTGCTGATCTGGATTTACCCCCAGATTCTCGTCGGTTCGGGGACGCTGCTCCCGGCCTTCTATGAAAAGATGAAAAAAACGGCCGATCTGTACGCTGTTTTGATGTGCGCGCTTACCTTGGCTATGATGGTGCTAGTGCTGGTAAACGGCAGCATAATCGCTGCCATTATCCAGATTTTCCTTCAGATCTGGATGATGGAAAATCTTAATAGTTGCCTGAAATGCTTTGCCGTACCGACGGATAAAGCGGATGAAAAACCTCAGAAACCTGCAGGATGAGCGGTGACGGCTGCTTGCTGGGAATTATGAAAGGAGTAGGGAAATGGATGTAATGAAACCGGCCACGAGGATGGTGGCCATTTGTCTGGGGGTGATTGCGGCAGTTGCTGTAATCCTCTTTGCCCTCAGCCAGTATCTGCGGGTCGATTACCCGGTGCCGTGCCAGGTCTACGGCGCCCATCCGGTTTATGCCGGTGAAGAGGCGCTGACCATGAATCAGGAATTGTTCAGAATTCCTTATATCCGGTGTAAAGCCGGAAAGCATCATATTGAGGAGATTTCCTTTAAGGAATTTCCCCAACTGATAATGACCGATGTCGATATGCCGGATGAGGAGGAAGGCGACGACACGCGGACCGATTATTACACCCTGAAAAGTGTATCTATTTCTCTGATGGAAGATGAAGAGCCTTTTCCGGGGCTGCAGGAGCCGATAACCCTGACCACGGCGACGATTTTCTACGATGACGATACCCAGCAGACCTTTGATATCGGAAAAATCGTGCTTTATCCTCAGGCCGACGAAGCGGAACAGGTTTTGGAAAATAACGGTGACACGTATAAAGACAACGGGGCATACCGGGCCAGCTATAGGACAAAGACGGATTTGACGCTTCAGGCTTTTGAATGCGGTCCCGAGCTGAAAGACCCTCAGCTTAAGGTCAACAAAAAAGAGTTCAGCGATGTGAAAGATCAGCTTATAAAAAAGGATTATCAGCTGGATTTCGCCCTGACCATTGGGGAACAGCCATTTACCTTCTATGCGCCGACCATCAGGGTCACTTGCAAAACCTCAAATGGCCGCAGCTATACCCAGACTCTGGGAAGCTTCGATGCAGATATCGATATGTATGAGGGACCTTCCTTTTTCGAAACCCTGTCCTATTTGAAAGGAAGAGGGGTGATCTGATGAATCCGATATCGATGAATAGAGGCTACAGAAGGCTTTTCTGGGGAACGTTTTTTATGCTGTTATGGGGAGGCAGCGATGATCCGGCTGCTCTGAATTTATTCGGGATCATTGGTCTGTGCTGCTGCATCAGTGGCGCGGGACTCATCTTTAGCGAATCGGATTGCCGCCGCTTTCTGCTGGCCCGGCGCTGGGCGCAGGCAGGCATTGTTGTCTGGTTTTTACAGGAAACGGAATTCCTTCCCAACCTGCTAGAGGTGAATATTTTCATGCCCTGGAGCCTGCGGTTTATCTTCGGTTTTCTGGTGGCCGCGGTTACTTTGCAGGTGTATGTCCATGTGCTGGTAGGTGCGGGAGAAATCCTGGGTGGCACCTGGGTAACTTATTTTTCCAAACGTGCGGTTGCTTTTGCCGGGATCTATACCATCGCGGTTGTCGCCAATATGGTGTGGGACCTGATCGGTGGGACCGGACTGGGCGTTTGGGATATTATACTGAACGTATTTATCATGCTGTATGTTTTTCTGACTATCTGGCTGATGTGCGTGCTGGCACAGCTGCGGCGAAAATATCCTTCCCTGACGACATAAAAAGGACACACGGATCTGTAGAATAGAGACTGTAGGAGGTGTGTATTTGTGTATAACCTGCTTGTAGCAGAAGACGAACCGAAGATGCGTCTGATTATTCGGGACTATTTTCTGAAAAAAGAATTTGCGGTATGGGAAGCGGCAGACGGGATGGAAGCGCTCAGACTCATGGGGGAAAGAGAGTTTGACGTTGTCCTTCTGGACGTAATGATGCCGGAGCTGGACGGGTTTTCCGTCTGCAAAGCCATTCGGCGGGAGAAAGATACGCCGGTGATTTTCCTGACCGCCCGCATTGCGGAAGAAGATCAGCTGCGGGGATTTCAGATGAAGGCGGATGACTATGTCACCAAGCCCTTTTCACTGCCTGTGCTCCACGCCAAGGTCTGCGCGCTGATCGAAAGAAGCCGCGGCAAGCTGACGGAGGCAGGCAGGCTGGTGTCGGGCGCCATATCGGTGGATACGCTGGCCAGGGAAGTGACCGTGGACGGCCAGCCCGTTTCCATGCCGCCGAAGGTGTACGATCTTCTGGTGTTCTTTATGGAAAACAAAAACCGCATTCTGACCAGGGAGCAGATTCTCGATCATGTGTGGGGACAGGATGTCTTCTGCTATGACAGGGCCGTAGATACCACCATCAAAAAGCTCCGGCAGGCTCTGGGCCACCGGGCGGGATGTATCCGCACCATTGTTAAGGTGGGGTACAAGTTTCAGGAGGTGGAAGATGAATAAGGATAGGGCGAAGCGAAGCTTTGTGATCCGGACCGTGGCGGCGATTGTGGTGATTTATGTGTTGATTGTGGGCAGCGTAACCTACTATTTCGCACGGCAAAACATGGAGCTGGGGGCGCAGCAAAGCGATAACCTATTGGAAAGACTGGAAAAGAGCTTGGACAGCTGCCGATCCACATCGTCCAGTAAGGGCGTGGTAAATGGCATGAATCTGGTCAAAGCCAATGCCGTTTTGAGGCAGTATGATTCAAGCCTGGGCATGTGGGACCCGGAAGGACGTACGGATACCCTGCTGCTTTACCAGGCGGAAAAAGATGATCAGGGAAATGTTACAGGACTGAAAAAAGCCGAAAGCAATATGACGGTTTTATCGGATCCTTTTTATTCTAAGGAAGATGAAGTGGTAGTGTTGGATGATTGGTTTTCACAGCAGCAGATAGAGGAGATGAAGCAGGCCAGCCAAAAAGGAGACTTTGCGGAAGTAAAGGGTTATAAGACAAAAGAGCTCTTCGAACCGGTCAGTGTCCGCATCAGTTATACGGAGTATTTGGATGAGGAAGGAGACAAAGAAGTAACAAAAGAGAAAACCTTTAAATCGGATAAGCCGCCGACGGGGAAGAAGATGACCACACTGAATCTGGATTTCTTTGATATTGATTCGGTTGATGTCGGTTCTTGGCAGCAGAGGGATGAGACTTGGGAAATATTAGAAAAGAATGCTCCGGAGTTTACAGCGAACCAAAATGATTTGGCCGAATCAGCGAAACACTATCTGGGAAATACAAAGCTCGGATTGTGGAAATTGGAAAAGGCAGGTTTTGTCCAGCTGGGGGACGGCGACTATTGGCTGGGGTACAGTATTATCGATCACCCTGCCTTAAAGGCATTGAAAAGCTCTCTGTGGCTGGATTTTCTCATGATGCTGGTCTGCGCCGCTGTGGGCATGGTGCTCATCGGCAGCTATTGCCGCACCCTTGACGCTCAGTACGAGGCGGAGAAAAAGCGGAGGCAGATGTCCGATGCCATGGCCCACGAAATGAAAACCCCGCTGGGCATTATTAAAAATTACAGCGAGGTCCTTTTGGAAGAGCAGGACAGCAAAAAACGGGAAGAATATCTGAATACGATTATTGAGGAAACGGACAGTATGAACGCTATGGTCGTCAGTATGCTGGACCTGTCCAAGATGGAGGCGGGGACCTATCCGCTGGAGCTGAGCATGATTTCTTTGACGGGTATCGCGCAGAGAGTAATCGAACGCACAACGATTCTGGCGCAGAGGAAGAACCTGAAGGTTCAGCTGGACTCACAGGAGGAATGGCGAATTCTGGCCGATGAAAAGCTGGTGAGCCAGAGTATCTGCAACTTGCTGCTCAATGCCATTACTCATGCGGAAGAAGGCAGTAACATCCGCATTTCCATTGACAAAGGGGAAAAGGGTATACGCTTTTCGATCCACAACCGGGGAAAACAGCTTTCCGATAAAGAGCAAAATCGAATCTGGGAAAGCTTTTACAGAGGCGATTCAGCTCGAAATCACAAGTCCGGAGGAACTGGGCTCGGCTTGGCCATTGTGCGCAACACCAGCCTAATTCATAAGGGAATCTGCGGCTGTCAAAATGAGAACGATGGCGTTGCCTTTTGGCTGGAAGTGCCGGACCAGGAAAACAGACAAAAGCTTGCCGGCGGGAAAATCGGGCCGATTATCAATGCGGAAAACACCGGCTTGAACCTGAAAGGACTGATATATGGGATTGCAGGAACCCTGATCTGGCTTCTCTGCAACGCATATGCGTTTATCTTGAAGCGATACGAGTGGCCGCTTGATGTAATGGTCATCGTGATCCCTTGGATTCTCAGTATTCCTGGATGGATCCTCTGTTTGATTGGGGCGCGAAAGCTCAAATTCCTTACGCGAAAACTAAAGCTGACTTATGCGGCAATTCCTCTAATCCTGACAGGTGTTGCTCTGTGCAGCATGATTCCCGGAAGCGAATTAACGGTGCTGTTTCCAATTAGTCTGGCGGTGGGGACCATTGGCGCGGGGCTGTACCTGTGCGCGATGGCCTTTGGCTGCGCGGCGCTGGCAGATCGGACGAAAGAAAAAGGGTTGAGACGTATTATCACCTTTGCGTTTGGGGCAGAGCTGGTTTGCTTAGCCTGCTGGCTGGCAGCCAGATCTTATATAGGGTTTTCTGACAGGATCGCAAATATGGCAACAGGTCTGACCTTCCTCATCATTTTAGCCAATCTCTATCTCTGGTACCACATCTACCGAAAATACCACGGAAAAGAGATCTGAAAAAAGAAAATTTTCGACATTGCGTTTTGACAGGAATCGACCTCCCTTAGGACTATAATCGAAAGAAAGAGTCCAAGGGAGGTTTTTTCATTGACCGTATATGGGGAATATTTATTTCTGGAAAACTTCATAACAGGATTGGTGATTCTGGTCCTCACAGGCAGACTGTGCGGCCGCAAACGGGCGAAGTCGGGCATGATCCTGGGGGCGCTGATGTGCGGAGCTTATGCGTTTGTTCTCTTCGTGCCCATGGTATGGCCGGCAGCGCTGATCTGCAAGCTGATCTTCTCTCTGGCCGTAGTTTTAGCGGCTTTCGGCTATGGGGGCAGGCCGGTCTATCTCAAGACGGTGGCGGTTTTTTACATAGTCAGCTTCCTCATGGGCGGGATAACCGTTGGACTCATGTACATGACAAAGGTTCCGGGCCTGTCGGCCAATGGAAGCGTTTATCTTCACAGCATCACGTATCTGCAGGTGGCGGCCGGAGTGCTCGTCACCTGGGTACTGGGCAGCTGGCTGGCGGAATTCATACGGGGAAAACTTACGAAAGAAAAGGTATTTACGGATATCAAAGTGGAAATTGCGGAAAAAGAATGGGAAATGCGAGCTTTTGTGGATACGGGCAATTTTTTGCGGGACCCCGTGTCGGGAAATCCGGCGGCGGTTTTGTCTGCTTCTTGCGGACAGCGGATTTTAGATGAGCTGAAGGATTCTACTTTGAATCGAAGCTGCGTGATTCCATACAGCAGTGTGGGGCAAAAGGGCATACTGCAGGGACTGCGGCCGGACCGGGTGATCGTTGAGGGAAAGCCCATCGAAAAGATCGTTCTGGCTATCAGCAAAGAAGATTTTGCCTGCTGGAAAGGGAAAGAAGCCTACGAAGTACTATTGCAGCAGCAGATTATAGAGGGAGGAGCATTAGAGAATGCAGAATGATCATTTTATGAGCGTGAGGACGTTCCGGGAGCAATTGAAAAAAGGCTGTGAGGCTCTCAAAAACTTTCTCAGAGGCAAAGAAGAGATTCCCGATATCCATTATATCGGAGGAAGCGACGTGCTGCCGCCGCCGCTGGATTCAAAGGAGGAGCACAAGGCTTTGGAGGAGTTCATGGCCGGGAGCGAAGAGGCCAGGGCGCTGCTCATCGAGCATAACCTGCGTCTGGTAGTCTACATAGCAAAGAAGTTTGAAAATGCGGGGATTAACGTGGAAGACCTGATATCTATCGGGACCATTGGCCTGATTAAAGCGGTCAATACCTTTAAAATGGATAAGAACATCAAGCTGGCTACTTATGCGTCCCGGTGCATAGAAAATGAAATTCTCATGTACCTTCGGCGCAATAATAAGACCAAGGGCGATGTTTCTCTGGATGAGCCGCTCAACGTGGATTGGGACGGCAATGAGCTGCTGCTTTCCGATATTCTGGGTACGGACAACGATGTGGTTTATACCCACATTGAAGAGGAAGTCAACAAGAGTCTGCTGGACTACGCCATGAACAAGCTGAACAGACGGGAACGGGAAATCATGGAAATGCGCTTCGGCCTGGTGAGCGGCAAGGAGATGACCCAAAAGGAAGTAGCGGACCGCATGGGAATTTCCCAGTCCTATATTTCCAGACTGGAAAAGAAAATCATCAGCAGGCTGCAGCGGGAAATTAAGAAATTGGGGTAACTGATTTTTCGGCGGTGCTCCGTTCTTGCGGAGGTGGAGCCGGAGCGGATCCGGAGCTGGGGCCGGAGGCGGGATAATGTGGAGATTTTTGCCTTGTGACAGGAGCAATCTGGCGCTTTTTGCCTTGCGCTAGGCCGGAAGCGGACGAATTTTGTGGGTTTGCGGGTTTTTCCCCTTTGATTTGCCGGGATTTCACAATGAACTTAAGCGGCAAGGTTGGAAAACGTTGAAAAAAGATCCGCTTTGGTGCTTATTTACACAGGAAAGAGCCGGATTTGATTTAACGCTTTAAATAAAAAAAGCAAATGAACACAATTTACGCCGGCAAACAAGAGAATAACAAAGCCGTCTGTCCCGAGTTTTACCGTCGGGCCGGACGGCTTTTAGCTTTTCAGGAAAAATAAGTGCGGATGCGGTCGTTTATATGCGGAAAAGTAAGGGGAGAATCCAAGGTTTCCCAGGTCATGATGAGGTTGTCTCCAAGGGTGTATCCGTTCTGTGCGTACACCCGGAGTTTTTCCATCGTGGCTTTGGCGTACGGAGGGTTATCCATGCTGCCGAAATGCTCCCAGTATATCAGCCGCCGGTGGAACGGGTGAACGATGAGAAAGTCCGGATAATAAATATGCTTTCCCAATTTCAGCTTTGGTTCGTAGTGAAAAACAAAGCCGCGCCGCTCTAAAACGGTTGCGATATCCGCCTCAGCTTTGGAACGGGTTTTCAAGCCGCCTTCCGAAGAATATATTAAATCTTCCGGATGCGCAGTGTTATGGGCATAAGCCTGCTCACCCCATACCGCCGGGTTGACATCGCCGGGAAAAAGCAGGTCGGAATAATCAAAATCACGGTAATGGGAAGGCAGTTCTTTGGACAAAACAGAGCCATCATAGATATGAAAGCTTTTCAGAAACGTATCAAAGCACCGGAGGCTGTTCTTTAAAATTGGCAGGGCTTTATCTATATGCCGTTTCTTTTTCAGCTGAGAGGCCAGGGTTTTAGAACTGGCCATATGCTGAGGCAGGGCAATGTAGTCCCGGCGGCCATTACAGTGGATCACCCGGTAGTATCTGCCGTCGCCTTTGCAGCATAAATGTCCCTTGGGCAGGCGGGCGCGCGAAGCTTCCAGCTGCTGTATCAATATGCGGGTACGGGACTGCTGGGCCTCCAGGGCCTGTAGCAATGATATCTGGGAAAACATGATAATCCTCCTTGTGATTGTAAATTTATTACATTATAAATAAAAAATTACATATAGTCAAGCGAGGTTTTCGTTTCTGCCAAATAATGTGGCGCTTTTTGCCTTATAACCGGCCGGAAGCGGACGGAATTTGTGGGTTTGCGGGTTTTACCAATTTAATTGCTCTGGATTTTCCCATGAACTTGACCGGCAAGGCTGGAAATCGTTGAAAAAAGATCCGCTTTTACTGTTCTTTTTGAGGGAAAGATCCACAAATGATTTGTCCATTTAGCGCATCAAAGTAAAATTGATAATCATAAATGACTAGAGCCGTGTTCCCAGTATAATAGAATAAAAGTGTTGTTACTATATGGAAAAATAGTAGATTATTTTAGACTGAATACCTAAAATTACATAGTGAAACTTGTGATATATTCACAAACAACCGGACAAAACGTTGAAAAATAGCGTATATACATACAAATGCGAATAAATATACATTAACCATAATAAAAATGCCAAAAAACTATTGATTTTTATGGAAGAAAGGTTTATTATAGGATGTATATTTTTTAATGGGGTAAAGCAAAAAAAGACGACAAGGAGATGACAGATGAGTCAGAAATACAAAATATTCATTGACGGCGGTGAAGGGACCACCGGCCTGAAGATTCATGAACGGTTTGCCGGCCGAAAGGACCTGGAACTTTTACATATTGACGAAGAAAAACGCAAGGATCCGGAAGAGCGAAAGAAGCTGATTAACCAATCGGATATCACCTTTCTCTGCCTGCCGGATGCCGCGGCCAGAGAGGCCGTTTCCCTGGCAGACAACGAACACACCAAGATTATAGACGCTTCCACCGCCCACAGAACGAACCCGCAATGGGCGTACGGATTCCCCGAGCTTTCGGCGGAGCACAGAGAGCGCATCAAGACCTCAGGGAGAGTGGCTGTACCGGGCTGCTATGCCAGCGGCTTCATCGCATGTGTATATCCATTGGTAAAAGCGGGAATTCTGCCAGTCGATTATCCGGTCACCTGCCACGGTATCTCAGGGTACAGCGGAGCAGGCAAAAAAATGATCGCGGTTATGGAGGGCCCGGACAAGCCGGAGGAATGCTATTCTCCGCGGCAGTACGCCTTGGGACAGGGTCACAAACACCTTCCGGAAATGCAGAAAATCTGCGGACTCAAATACAAGCCGATGTTCAATCCCATTGTGGATGACTATTACAGCGGCATGGTCGTTTCCGTCCCCCTGCACACCAGATGCTTAGCCAAATCGTGCGCGCCGGAGGATATTCGCCAGATCATGGCAGCTCATTATGAAGGCAGTAATTTTGTCAAGGTCCGGGAAACAGGCGGCACCGAAACTCTGCCCGACGGTTTTCTGGCATCCAACACGCTGGCGGGAACCAATATGATGGAGATCTTTGTCTGCGGAAACGAAGAACAGGTGCTGGTGGCTTCCCGTCTGGATAATCTGGGAAAGGGAGCATCGGGAGCAGCGGTGCAGTGCATGAACATTATGATCGGAATTGATGAGACGACAGGGTTGCTATAAAAGGAAGGAGAAAGAATGAAATACATAGATGGAGGGGTATGCGCACCCAAGGGATTTAAGGCCGCCGGCGTACATTGCGGAATCAGGAGCAAGGATATAAATAAGAAGGATCTGGCGCTGATCGTCAGTGATGAGATGTGTGCGGCAGCAGCTGTTTACACACAGAATAAAGTAAAAGGAGCGCCCATCGCAGTGACCAGAGAACACTTGCGGGACGGAAAGGCGAAAGCGATCGTCTGCAACAGCGGAAATGCCAATACCTGTGCTCCCAACGGAGTTGAAATCGCAGAGAAAACCTGTGAGCTGACAGCGAAGCACATCGGTGCGGACCCGGCGGATATCATTGTCTGTTCCACCGGCGTTATCGGGGAAGAGCTTCTCATGGAACCCTTTGAAAAGGGGATGCCCCCTCTGGTAAAAGCGCTCAGCTATGAAGGAGGAACGATGACTGCGGAAGCCATTATGACGACGGATACCGTTTCCAAGGAGTGCGCCGTAGAATTTGAACTGGACGGAAAAATCTGCAGGATCGGGGCCGCAGCAAAAGGAAGCGGAATGATCAACCCCAATATGGCGACCATGCTTTCCTTTATAACTACAGACGCTGCCATTTCCGCCGGTATGCTGCAAAAGGCGCTTTCTGAGGACATCAAAGACAGCTACAATCAGATCAGTGTGGACGGCGATACCTCCACCAACGATACGGTGGCCATTATGGCCAACGGCATGGCCGGCAACCGGGAAATTGCCGCAGAGGGAACGGCCTTTGAAACATTCTGCCGGGCTCTGAACATGGTTACGGAAGTGCTGGCCAAGAAGCTGGCTGCCGATGGGGAGGGCGCCACAAAGCTGATCGAATGTCAGGTAAAAGGTGCTCCCGATAAGCAGACCGCCAGAATTCTCTCAAAGTCTGTCATAAGCTCCGACCTGCTCAAATCGGCTATGTTTGGTGAAGATGCCAACTGGGGCCGGGTCCTCTGCGCCCTTGGTTATGCCCAGGCGGATTTCAGCGCCGATGATATTTCCGTGGAAATGGGGTCGGCAAAGGGAATCGTAAAAGTCTGCGAACATTCCGCGCTTTACCCTCACAGCGAAGAGGAAGCGGCGGAAATTCTCTCGGAAAAAGAAATTCAAATTTATGTGGATCTGAATCAGGGAAAAGAAAGCGCCGCCGCATGGGGCTGTGATTTGACCTATGATTATGTTAAAATAAACGGGGACTACCGTTCTTAGAGGAGGGCCAAAGTGGTAAGTCAGAAATATTTGGATAAAGCAGAAGTACTGATCGAAGCGCTGCCTTATATTCAGCGTTTTAACCGGAAAATCATCGTTATAAAATATGGCGGCAGCGCCATGCTGGATCAGGAGCTTAAAAAGAAGGTCATCGAAGACGTGGTGCTCCTGAAGCTGGTTGGTTTTAAGCCGATCATCGTCCACGGAGGCGGCAAGGAGATCAGCAGATGGGTTGGAAAAGTAGGTATGGAACCGCGTTTCGTCAATGGGCTTCGTGTGACCGACGAGGACACCATGGAGCTGGTGGAAATGGTACTGGCAAAGGTCAATAAGGAACTGGTGAGCCTGGTCCAGTCTTTGGGCGTCAAAGCCGTGGGCATCAGCGGCAAGGACGGCGGAATGCTCAATGTGACGAAAAAAACGTCGGGCGGCGAAGATATCGGATATGTGGGCGAGATCAAAGAGGTCAACGCAAAGGTGATCTACGATCTGCTGGAAAGGGATTTTCTGCCCATCGTGTTCCCGGTGGGTATGGATGACGAATTCCGTACATACAATATCAATGCGGACGATGCGGCATGCGCCATCGCCAAGGAGGTCAACGCGGAAAAGCTGGCTTTCCTCACGGATATTGACGGCGTTTACAAGGACCCAAGCGACCCGGATACTCTGATTGCCGAGCTTTATGTAAATGAGGCGGAAAAACTGATCGAAGACGGATATATCGGAGGCGGCATGCTCCCTAAATTGAATAATTGTATCGACGCCATCCGCCAGGGAGTTTCCAGAGTGCATATTTTAGACGGGCGTATCCCTCACAGCATGCTCCTGGAAATTTTCACGGACAAAGGCGCGGGTACGGCGATTTTGTGTGAAAGAGAGGCGAAATATTACAATGAAGAAGATTGACATAAAGAAGGCGGATCAGGAGAAGATCGTTGGAACTTATGCAAGATATGACCTGGTGGCAGACAGCGGGAAAGGTGCGGTCTGCGTGGATGAAAAGGGCAAGGAATACATAGATTTTACCGCGGGGATCGGCGTTAATTCCCTTGGTTTCTGCGATGAAGGATGGGTAAAAGCCGTGACAAAGCAGCTGAAAAAACTGCAGCACGTGTCCAATCTTTTCTATACGGAGCCACAGGCGCGGGTAGCGGAACTTCTCACCGCCCGCACAGGACTGAGCAAAGTCTTTTTCTCCAATTCCGGAGCAGAAGCCAACGAAGTAGCCATCAAGGCTGCCAGAAAATACAGCAATAACAAATACGGCAATGACATTAACTGGATCACGACCCTGGAAAACTCCTTCCATGGGCGCACCATGGCTGCCATTACCGCTACAGGCCAGGAATCCTATCATAAGGATTTTTATCCGTTTCTTGGAAACTTTTCCTACTGCAAGCCGAATGATCTTGAGGATTTGCAGAAAAATGTTACGGATAAGACCTGCGCGATCATGCTGGAAATCATTCAGGGTGAAGGCGGAGTCGTCAACCTGAAAAAGGAATTTTTACAGGAGGTGGAAGAACTCTGCCGCCGCAAGGATATGGTCTTTATTGTGGACGAAGTGCAGACGGGAATCGGCAGGACCGGTACCCTGTTTGCCTACGAGCAGTTTGGTATAAAACCGGATATTGTGACCTTTGCAAAAGGCATCGGCGGCGGGCTGCCCATCGGCGGAGCACTGTTCGGTGAAAAGGTCTGCGATGTGCTGGGGCCGGGTAACCACGGTACCACCTATGGCGGCAATCCGGTGGCCTGTGCCGGCGCTCTGGAAGTGCTGACCCGCATGGACGAAGCCTTTTTAAAGGAGGTTGCGGAAAAAGGCGAATATATGAAAAAAAAGCTGCTTTCCATGCCTTCCGTGGTTTCCGTATCGGGTATGGGACTGATGATTGGTGTGGAAATTGAGGGCAAAGAGGCGAAAGCTGTCGTAGCCGCCGCGCTTGAAAATGGCCTGATGTCCCTGACTGCCAAAGATAAAATCAGGCTTTTGCCGCCTCTGACCATCACTTACGAGGAAATAGACAAAGGTCTAAAAATCTTGGAAGATGTCTTAAAATAGTTAACCGTCATTCGGAATAAAATAGCCTGTGTTTGCGCATAAATAAGATAGCGGGATAAGCGACCAAAATGCTTTAGGGGAGCAAAGAGGATGCGAGGACCTTATTTATGGCTAACAAGGTTGAAATTTGTGGCGTTAATACGGCGAAGCTGCCGCGCTACAAAGACAAAGAGATGATGGAAATGATCGAAAAGGTCAAGGCTGGAGATGAAGAGGTAAGGGAAGAATTTATAAAAGGGAATCTGCGTCTTGTACTTTCTGTGATCCAGAGGTTCAACAACCGGGGGGAAAACCCGGATGATCTGTTCCAGGTGGGATGCATCGGACTGATTAAAGCCCTGGATAACTTTGATACTTCCCACGGGGTCAAATTCAGCACCTACGCGGTGCCGATGATCATCGGAGAAGTGAGACGATATTTGAGAGATAACAACAGCATCCGGGTGTCCAGATCGCTGCGGGATACGGCTTACAAAGCCCTTCAGGCCAAGGAGAAACTGTCCAGAGAGCTGCAGCGGGAACCCAACGTTACGGAAATCGCCAAAGAGCTGGAAATGAAACGGGAAGACGTGGTGCTGGCTCTGGACTCGATCCAGGATCCGATCTCTCTCTTTGAGCCGGTCTTTCATGACAACGGCGACGCAGTCTACGTGATGGACCAGGTCAAAGACATGAAAAACACCGATGCCAAGTGGATTGAAAACATTTCGCTTTCAGAGGCCATGAAAAAACTTTCTCCCAGAGAAAGAAACATTCTGACCATGCGCTTTTTCGAAGGAAAGACGCAGATGGAAGTGGCGGAAGAAATTTCGATCAGCCAGGCCCAGGTGTCCAGGCTGGAAAAAAACGCACTGAAATATATGCGGAAATATGTGTGAAACGGGAAAGTTCTTGCTGCGACAAGGTCCTCGGACGCGACGCATCGTTTGCGCGATGCGCGTCCTGCGGAGTTTGTCTTCGCAAGAACTTTCCCGTTTTTGGAAGATAGGGACCTGGTTTGGGGAGCATCCGCTCCGCGGATGCGGGATTGACTTGAGAGATATGAGACAGGAGTGGGGCGCGGGCTGGCGCCGCGGATTTTTGTTTGGCTGCGAATTTGCGGTCGCATAGAGTGATGGAAATGTATAATTTTTACATATGTGTTCCAGTGAGGCAGTTTTTGATGCGATGCCCACGCAAATTGGAGACTGCGAGGGCGGAGCCGTAACTAGTGTGCGCTTGTAGATGCCGTTTTGTTCATTAATTTGTTTCTGCATGTGATCGTAAGGGCATTCCGTATTCGACTCCTCAACAGATGCAGGTCGGTGATATCCTGAATTTCCCGGGCGCTCAAAGGCTAGCGCTTTTTGCTTTAAAATCGGACCAGAGCGGATAAAATCTGTGGGTTTGCGGGTATTATGGATTTGTTTTTATGAAATTTCCACTTAAGATTGATCAGCAAGAGCAAGAAACGTTGAAAAAAGATCCGCTTTTGCCTATTTTTTATGATAACAGATCCGGAAATGATTTAGCGCTTTACAATACAAAATCAAATAGGCGTTTCTTCTTAGCCGAACGCAATCGAGAGCAGAGAATGGGTTTGGCCTTGCGACCAAGGTATTTTTTTGAGGCCAATGGTCGCAACATTTATCAGGAAAACTATCATTTGGTCGCAGCCCCGCAGTCGGCCACTACTGCACCCTGCCGCAACCGGTAACTATTCCTGATTTTTTCAAAAAGTTACGCACTTTTCAACGATTCTGCGGCCTCCAAAGCGACTTGCAGCACAAATTTTCACTTTCTGCGGTTTTGAATACCCGAAAACCCACAACTTTGCGTAACTTTTCATTATTTTCGCGAAAAGTTACCGCACTCGCAACCACCGTACCCGCCACAGTCGCAGCACCCGCCGCGACCACGTAGCCGCTTGCAACCCCGCCGCCACAACCCCGCAAAACTCCGGCCCGCAAAACAAACCCACAAAAGACACAAAAAAACAAAGCACACAGCCGCATCGGTTCCAGATGCGGCCCAACCCCAGCCGACAGCGCCCACACAGCGAATAAAGATAAAATTAAAAGCACCCGCAGCCCATGCAATCCGCCCATACAGAGCGGTCGACCGCCCTTTTCAGATCTTGACTTCCCTCCCATAAAAGAGCTATACTAACCTAAACCAATTTCAGGAGGACATCCCAATGGAGGATAGAATAAATATACAGGAATTTTATAACGGCCTGGACCTCATGTTTGAGAAGAAGGACCGCTTTGAAACCAAGCGTTATCTGGAAAGCTGGCTGAGGACGGCAGAAGAGAAGAATGACATTCAGGGAGTGGTAGCTGTTTCCAATGAGCTGGGCGGCCTCTGCCGGGCCACCGGCGAGCTGGATCGGGCCAAGGCGCTGTACAAAAACGTGCTGGACAACCTGGAAAAAATGGGCCTTGCCGCTACAGAACATTATGCGACGGCCCTGATTAATACGGCGGATGTACATATTAATGCCAAAGAACACCGGCAGGCTCTGGAACTGTTTCTCAAGGCGCAGCAGATCCTAAAGGACTGCGGGCTGGGCGGCGATTACCGGATGGCGGCTCTTTGCAACAACATCAGCGCCATCTACAGGGAAACCGGCGAGTTTGCCAAGGCGGAGCAGGCCCTAGACATAGCGTTTCACATCATCAAAGGGCTGCCGCAGTACAAAGGCGAGCTGGCCACCACCTATACAAACCTGGCCGAATTGCAGATTCGCCAGAACAAACTGGAAATGGCAAAGGAGAGCCTCATCGAGGCCATAAAAATTTTCGAAGAGGAAACGGGCGGAAAAGACGTCCATTATTCGGCTGCCAATGCCAGCCTGGGAGAAGTCTTTTTCTGGGAGAAAAATTACCGGGAAGCGGAGAAATACTACACCAAAGCTCTGCAATTGATCGAGCGGGACTTCGGCAGAACGCCCTATTACGAACTGGTGTCCCGCAATCTGGAACGGGTGCGGCAGCATCTATAGGCGGCGAAGGCCCGGTTTGAGCAAACCTGCAACAGCAGTAATGATAAACAAAGAGGAGAAACACCATGAAAGGAATGGAACTTTCCAAAGCATATTTTGAAGAATACGGAAGGCCGCTGATCGAGGGGCCCTTTTCCGCATACAAAAGCCAAATCGCAGCAGGGCTGGTGGGAGAAGGCTCCGAATGTTTCGGCTTTGACGACGAATTTTCCCAGGACCACGATTTCGGGCCGGGATTCTGCATTTGGCTGCCGGAAAAGACCTATCAGGAAGTGGGAGCACAGATGCAGCAGGCTTACGAGGGCCTGCCCAGGACATATAAAGGCTATACCCGTATCCCCACCGCCCAGGGCGGAGGAAGGGTCGGCGTTTTTTCCATAGAGAGCTTTTACAGCAAATATACGGGTCTTTCCGGCGCGCCCAAGGACAATTTGGAATGGTTTCGCATACCGGAACGCTTTTTGGCCACCGCCACCAACGGGCAGGTATTCTGCGATTATCAGGGAACCTTTTCCCAAATCCGCAGCAGCCTGCAAAGCTTTTATCCTGAGGATGTGCTAAAGAAAAAACTGGCGGCCCGAACCGTTATCATGGCCCAGTCGGGACAGTACAACTATCCCAGGTGCATGAAGCGGGGCGAACTTCACGCAGCCTATCTGGCCTGCGGCGAATTCGTGCGCGCGGCCCTTTCGGCCATTTACCTTTTGAACGAACAGTACATGCCCTTTTACAAATGGGCTTTCCGCGGCGCCGAAAGGCTGAACGTCCTGCAAGGTGCGTTTCACGATTTGAAAGAACTGGCGCTGCTCAGCGACAGTATGGAAAACAGGAGCAAAAAAGAGTGGCTCATAGAAAATATCTGCATTGAAACAGGACGGGAGCTGAACCTGCGGGGATTTACCCGCACCACAGACAGTTTCCTGCAAAGCCACGGCGAAGAGCTGATGACCGGCATCTGCGATACTCGGCTGAAAAACCTCCACATCATGGCTGACGCCAATTGAGGACAGCGACCGGAGCACGCGCAAAATTCAGGACAGGATCAGGACAGGAGAAAAAGAGATGAGAGAGGAAATCAAACGAAAATTCAGCCAGAAGGATGATTTAATCAATCGAATTATTGAAACGGAATGGATGATGTTCGACCAGGTGAACAACGCAGGCGGACGGGCCGGCTGTCAGGACGACGAATGGACCTTCTACGCCATGCGCTACAGCCTGCATAACGCATTTTCAATGGACACCCTAAGCAGCTACATGCAGGATCTCAATGAAGCGGCAGAAGAAGGCCGCAACCTGCTGACCGAAAAATACGCCTATATGATGGAATTCACGGACCCGGATTACTTTGACCGCCACCTGCGGGAGCATCTGCCGCGAATTTCCCCGGAAAAGGCCGATCTGGTGGATCGGGTGGCAAACCTGATGATTCGCTGTGAAAAAGAGTTCGAAACCGCCTACCCGGCCTTTGCCAGCGCCGGAAGACCGCTTTTGGGAACAGGCGGCGGTGACGTTTCCTTTCACGTATACACTATCGGAGAACTGAAAACCTACTCGCAAAGAACATTGCTTCTCTATTTGCAGGACCTGCACCAGGCCTGCGAAAGAAAAGAAAACCCGTCCTGCGTCATCCACAAAATGACTGCGGAATTTTACGGATATAACAGCCTGGAAGAAGCGGAAGCAAAACTGAGAAACAAGAATCAAAAATGATCCTGGAGGAAACAATGTCTACAAAAGAACAGGAATATTATTCCATCGGCGAAGTGAGCAAGATCTGCAATATTTCCAAGAAAGCACTGCGCTTTTACGATAAAATCGGCATCATTTCGCCTGACAAGATTTCAGAAGAAAACAACTACCGGTTTTACAGCAAGGAAACCCTGCTGTCGGTGCCGGTTATCAAATATTTCAAGCAGATGGGCTTTAAGCTTGACGAAATGCGGGACTTCCTGGAGGGAAGCTCCTATCAGGCCCACGAAAAAGGCTTTCGCCTTAAAATCGACGAACTGAAACAGCTGGAGGAGGAGATCCACATTTCCTATACTTCGGTAAAGGACTGGTACGACCTGATTCTGGAAGCAGAGAGCGTCATCGAAAACGACGTTACGGAGGTTTCCATCAAATACATGGATTCCTTTACCACCTGCTATCTGGAGCAGGAGTTCAGCTATAACTACATGGAATCGGTCATCAATATTGAATGGACCAACTACCTGGAACAGATCGACCGGGCCATCACCGGGCCGGTTATCCACTGGTTCCCCAGCCATCAGGACAAGATCGCCGGCGAAAAAACGAAATTCCGCATCATGCAGACCATCATCACTGATTGCGGCGACAACCCGACTATGACCCTGGGAGGATACATGGTGGCTTCCTGCTACCACATCGGTGCCCACGAAACCATCAACGACACCTACGAAAAGATCTTCAAATGGGCGCGGGACCACGGTTACCAATGCGCCGAGGACTCGGTGGAGCGGTACGTGACCGACTACTGGACCATTCGCAACGCCGAAGAATTCGTGACAGAAGTGCTGATTAAAGTGACAAGATAGAGAAAAGACGAGGAGGAAAACATGGACATCAAAGATTTGCTGCCTCAGGATACAGAGGGCAGACTGAGAATTATACAGGAGCTGGTACCGGGAAAACAGATTACCCTGGCCCACGTCATTGGAGGCCCCAGACCCATCGTATATAAAAAACTGGGATTGAACCCGGAAGTGGATTTTGCCAATTCCGCCATTGGAATTCTCAATATGAGCCCGCCGGAGTCAGCCGTTATTGCCAGCGATATTTCCATTAAAGCAGGAGACGTGTACCTGGGATTTGTGGATCGTTTCAGCGGAACCTTGATTATCACCGGCAGACTCTCAGAAGTGGATACGGCCATCAACGAAATCGTCACCTATTTCCGCGATGATCTGGGCTATGCGGTCTGTGACATCACAAGAAGGTAAGGGCTATGCGCAAGATCATATTCATCGGCCGCAGCGAAGCGGGCAAGACAACGCTGACCCAGGCCCTCAAGGGCGAAACCATTACTTATCACAAGACCCAATACGTCAACCATTACGATGTGATCATCGATACTCCCGGCGAATATGCGGAAACCAAAACCTTAGGCGGCGCTCTGGCCGTCTATTCTTATGAGGCGGATGTGGTGGGGCTTTTAATCAGCTCCGTAGAGCCCTTTTCCCTTTACCCGCCCAATGTATGCTCCATCTGTAACCGGGAGGTAATCGGAATCGTCACCAAGATCGAGCATCCCATGGGCGATCCTCAGCAGGCGGCCCAGTGGCTGCGGCTGGCGGGGTGTGAAAAGATTTTTCCGGTCAGCGCCTACACAGGAGAGGGTCTGGCGGAGCTTTTGGAGTACCTGAAAGAAGAGGGCGACATCCTGCCCTGGGAAGAGGCCAGGGAAAAAGACGAAAGATTCGGAAAGGAAAAGGGTTCCCTTAAGGGGAAGGTTTGATTTCGACCAGAGAGGACAAATCTTGCGGGAGCACAAAAAAGCAAAGAGAACAGGGTTTCGATGCCACTAAAACGCCGAAACCCTGTTCTCTTTTGGTTGGGAGCATTTGAACAAATATACTTAATTGAAAATTCTGACGATTTATAAAAGAAAAGAAATGAAAGCAAAAACACTTTTTTGCTTTCATTTTTAAATAATTTTAAACTAAAGTGTCCCTATTTTGTGAAAAAAATAGCTATTGACATTCCTCTATAGAGTATGGGATATACTTTGAGCTGTAAAGAAGGACTGATAATGAGACTTCAACTAAAGGAATAAACATTGCAATAATAGGGAGTTTATAGATGCTGCACAAGGAATTTTTCCGTTACGTGATCCCTTCCATGATCGCCTTCGCCTTCTCAGGCGTATATTCCATCGTAGACGGATGGTTTATCGGCAACTACATGGGAGAAATCGGTTTGGCGGCTATTAATGTGGCTTACCCCCTGACCACGCTGATCCAGGCGACCGGTACGGGGCTGGGAATGGGAGGAGCGATTCTCATTTCCATCAGCAGAGGGAAAGGGGAACCGGAAGCGCAGAAGGAATACATGGGTATCACAATCGGCCTTTTGGTCGTAGTGGGAATACTGGAAATGATCCTGCTGTATGCCTTTTATGGGCCTATCCTCCGATTTTTCGGAGCATCCGGCGAGATTCTGACCTTGGGAAGCGAATACATCCGCTGGATCATCTACGGTACCATGTTCCAGATTATCGGCACAGGACTGGTGCCCATCGCACGTAACTACAACGGCGCCGTGGTAGCCATGGTTTCCATGGTCTGCGGATTTGTGGCCAACGTGATTCTGGACTGGCTGTTCATCGCCGTACTGGGATATGGAATGACAGGAGCAGCGGCGGCCACTGTCTGCGGCCAGGGGCTGGCCATTGTGCCCAGCCTGATTTTCCTCATCAGGGAAAAGAAGCTGTTTGGTTATATGCAGCGCTGCAAGAATTTGAACAAATTGAGAGAAATTGTATTTGTGGCCGCGTCGCCCTTTGGACTGACGCTGTCACCCAATATCATTCTGATTATCATCAACAAGAATGCCATCCTGCACGGAGGTGCCCGTGCGGCGGCGTGCTATGCGGTCGTCTGCTATGTGACTTATATCGTGCAGATGCTGCTCCAGGGTGTGGGAGACGGTTCACAGCCGCTGATCAGCCGCTATTACGGACTGGGCGACATGAGCGCTGTAAAAAAGCTGAGGCGAATGGCCTATCTGTCAGCGGAGTTTTTGGCCCTCATATCCCTGGTGCTGCTGATTCTGCTGCGGCGGCCCATCGCGGTCTTCTTCGGAATGGAAGCGCAGGGCGTCGAAGATGCTGCGGCAACAATGCCCATATTTGCGGCAGGATTTGTATTCATCGCAGTCCTGCGGGTAACGACCTCCTGCTTTTACGCAATAAAAAAGAATATATACGCATACATACTCATATATGGAGAACCGATCGGCGTGGGAATCCTGGCAGGCATCTTGCTGCCGCCTCTCTTTGGGATCACGGGAGTCTGGCTGTCGGTTCCGGTGACACAAGTGATCTTAGCCGCGCTGGCAATGGTTTTACTAAAGCTGGCCTCGGGCAGAGAAAGAAAATTTATCAATAACGCGGGCGATGCCGTTTTAGAAGAGTTTTAGAAAAAATGTTCTGAAATGACAGGTCTGCGTTGAGCCGCAAGGCGAAATACAAGGGGACGGGTATTAGAGATCTTTTAATAGGGTGTTGCTGTTTAAAGGGAAACGGCAAAGAGAGAAATTATTTTACGTAGTGGAAGGAGTATTTTTATGAGTGAAAGAGCGATGAGCGGAGGCGCGATGCAGGCACCGGCCGGCGCGCTGGACGCAAAGCGGAAAATGGAAAAATCGTTCAGAATCAAGGGTATCTTTATCGCCCTGATGTCCGGGTTCCTGTACGGCGGTTATACCGCGTTTATGACCCAGGGCATGGCGACCGGCGTCTGGGCTGACTGGTATGGCCCGGCCAGCACATTATCCGCGTTTGCCCTTGTGTACACACTGAGCTCGGCAGGTGCTGCCGTAAACGACATTTGTTCTGCGATATGGTCCATCATCTATGCGGCTATCATCGGCAGACTGGGAGATTTTGGAAGATCCCTGAGAAGCAAGCCTGGCAAGATCTTGATCCTGGCTGCTGTCATCGGCGGACCGCTGGCATCCACAGCCTATGTAGTAGGCTTGCAGATGGCAGGTTCCATCATCATCCCGATCGCTGCTCTGAATGCGGCTATCGGCGCAATCATTGGCAGAATTATTTATAAGCAGGTACTGTCCGGCGGCATGATCTTCGGTATCGCGGTTTGTTTTGCGGCTGCTGTTCTCATCGGAAGCACCGGCTTAACCGGTATCGATGGATTCAGCGCCAAGACACTGCTCGGTATGCTGGCAGGCTTCCTGGCAGCGTTGGGCTGGGGTATCGAAGGTGCCGTAGGCGGCTATGCGTGCTGCATGGTTGACTATGAAGTAGCCATCGTAATTCGTCAGTGCACATCCGGCCTGGTAAACGGCGTAATCCTGGTAAGCTTCCTTTCTCTGATCGGCGGAGACGGAATCGGTTCCGGTCTTGCTCTGGTTGGACAGGCGCTGGTAGACGCACCTTCCATCTGGATGTTCGTAATCGGTGGTGTATTTGCGTCCTTCTCCTTCAAGTTCTGGTACAAAGGCGCTTCCATGTGCGGCGCTGCGCTGGGTATGGGCTGTAACGGCACATACGCCTTCTGGGGACCGTTCTGGTGCTGGATCGTCATTGGGCTTATCTTTAAAAACCCGGATTACGCGATTCCATGGCAGGGATGGGTTGGAGCCATCGTAATGGTAATCGGTATTGTTATCCTGGCACTTTCACAGGATCGGGCATCAAAGAAGGAGGCGTAAACCATGAAACCATTAAACTTTGCGATTTTAAAGTATTTTACATCAGGTAAAGAAGCCTGCAGAGCGGATGTTCAGGAAGCGTTAAAAGCCGACTACAGCGGATTTCGGGCCTTCAAGGACAAGGCCATGGATGAAGCGCTGATGACAGCGGCATCCAACGGTCTGATCGAAGAAAGCAGACTGGACCTGGACGAAAACGGCAATCTGGTAATCTATTACCGGGCTCTTGAAGACGGTATCGCTGCGATCAACAGTTACATCAAAGACTGATAAAGGTATTGGCAATGTACTGCGGACCGGGCCGTAAGGCCGGTTCGCAGGATTTGCTGCAATTTGAAAGGAGAATCTAGTTATGGCAAGGTACTATGCAGAACAGGCGTTAGGCATGCTGGAGACGGTCGGAATGGTTCCTGCTCTGGAAGCGTGCGACAAGATGCTGAAAGCTGCTGAGGTAGAATTGATTTCCTATGAAAACGTGGGTTCCACTCTGGTAACCATGTTCATCAAGGGCGACGTGGCGGCTGTTAAATCCTCCATTAAAGCAGGGGCTGAGGCTGCTGAGGCAATCGGCAAGCTGACTGCCACTGACGTTATTCCCCGTCCCATCAAGCCCATCGGCGATGTGGTATCCATCTATGATATCGACACGCAGTGCGATGAAGAACTGATCGAGCCGCAGGCAGTCAGAACCGAAGCTCTGGGAATGATCGAAACCTTTGGAATCGTATACTGCATCGAGGCAGCCGACGCTATGTGCAAGGCAGCTGACGTGGAGCTGGTAGGATTCGAAAACACCGCTTCCGGATACATTTCCGCACTGGTGGAAGGAGATGTGGGAGCCTGCAAGACAGCAGTAGAAGCAGGAATCAAAGCAGTAGAAGCTCTGGGAACCGAAGTATACAGCTCCATCGTGATCGCAAGACCACACGAGGCTCTGAAAAAAATTACATGTCAGTATGACATGGAGAAATTACTTCCTTATACTGAATAATAAATCGTTTCTGAAACGAGATAAAGAAAAGGAGAGATGCAAATGAATATAATTGATTACGATTTGCTCTCCATCCAAGAAGCTCGGATCCTGGCGGAGAACGCCTACGAAGCGCAGCAGACGCTGGCCACCTTCCCCCAGGAAAAGCTGGACGAGATCACAGAACGCATGGCTGAGGAAATCGCCAAGCACGCCAAGGAACTGGCCGTGATGTCCAGCGAAGAGACCGACTATGGAATATGGCAGGATAAATACATAAAGAACAGGTTTGCCTGCGAATATCTGCCTGCAAAGCTGCGGGGCATGCGCTGCGTCGGTATCATCGATACGGACGATGAAAAAAAGATGATGGATGTGGGCGTGCCGGTAGGGGTGATCGCATCCCTTGTCCCGGCCACAAGTCCCGTATCCACGACCATCTATACGGCTCTTGTGGGAATCAAAGCCGGAAACGCGGTGATTTTTTCACCCCATCCAAGGGCAAAGGAAACCATCGGTAAGGCGCTGGACATCATGATCAAGGCTGCGGAAGGATACGGCCTTCCGGAAGGAGCGCTGACTTACCTGCATACGGTTACGCCTGCCGGAACCATTGAGCTGATGAACCACAGGTGCACGTCTCTGGTGATGAACACAGGAGTACCGGGTATGCTGGACGAAGCGTACCGATCGGGAAAGCCGGTGATCTATGGCGGCACGGGCAACGGTCCGGCCTTTATCGAACGGACCGCGGACATCAAACAGGCTGTAGCTGACATCATCGCCAGCAAGACCTTTGACAACGGTGTCGTTTCGGCGGCGGAACAGTCCATCGTGGTAGACAGCTGCATTGCCGGAGAGGTAAAAGCAGAGCTTACGGCCGGCGGAGCATATTTTATGACCGAAGAAGAGGCTGACAGGCTGGGTGCCATGTTCTACTATCCGGACGGCACAGCCAATTCCGAGTTGGTGGGCAAGAGCGCTTTAGAACTTGCCAGGCGGGCCGGTTTTACCGTACCTGCGGATACAAGGGTACTGATTTCCCAACAGAAATACGTTTCGGAAAAAAATCCCTATTCCAGAGAAAAGCTCTGTCCGGTGCTGGCCTACTACATTGAAGACGATTGGATGCACGCCTGTGAAAAGTGCATTGAACTGCTTCTTTCGGAGCGTCACGGACATACGCTGGTCATTCACTCCAAG
This sequence comes from Anaerovorax odorimutans, assembly GCF_024459955.1. GTDB lineage: Bacteria > Bacillota > Clostridia > Peptostreptococcales > Anaerovoracaceae > Hominibacterium > Hominibacterium odorimutans_A. The sequence goes on along the minus strand of NZ_JANFXK010000001.1, from coordinate 29,557 downwards.
GATCAGGAAGTTATCCGCCAGTTCGCACTGAAAAAGCCGGTCGGCAGAATGCTGGTCAACACACCGGCTACCTTCGGAAGCATGGGGGCGACCACCAATCTGTTCCCGGCCATGACACTGGGAAGCGGCTCAGCCGGCAAGGGAATTACTTCCGATAACGTTTCTCCGATGAACCTGATCTATATTCGAAAGGTCGGCTACGGAGTAAGGCGGATCGAGGATATCGGTCTGGGTATACCGGAAGGAAGCAAGAACAAAGCGGCAGCCCAAACCGCCACAGGCACAGGTAACGACGAAAGCTTGCAGGTGCTGCAAAAAATTCTGGAAGAAGCCCTTAAAAGTCTGGGATAAGGCAGCAAATGCTTTGTGATAGAGAAAGTTATTTTTCAGAGTTATATAAGAAAGAAGAGAGGTAAGAGTTTTGGATATTCGTGAATTTTCAAATAAGCTTGCACAAGCAACACAGAACATGTCCGAGCAGGAACGCGCATCTCTGATGAAGATGTTTGAAGCCGTATCGGGCGATATTTCAAATATGACACCGGCTCAGGTTCCTCCGCAGGCCACCGGAGCGGCAGCGTCTACAGGCGGCCACCCGGCCTATTATTCGTCCACAGCGGCACCGACGACTGAGGTGGATGAAGACGGAGTACCGGTAGGACCGACAGACCGTCTGGTAAAATTAAAGAACAATTTCCTGGAACAGGTTCCTTCCATTACGACCCACAGAGCGCGGGCCGTAACCAAGATCACCAAGGAAAACCCGGGAATGCCGAAGATCCTTCTGAGAGCAAAATGCTTCCGCTATTGCTGCGAAACAGCTCCGCTGGTTATTCAGGACAACGAGCTGATCGTAGGAGCGCCCAACGGAGCGCCTCGTGCAGGAGCATTCTCCCCGGATATCGCCTGGAGATGGATGGTAGATGAAATCGACACCATCGGCAATCGTCCGCAGGACCCGTTCTACATTTCCGAAGAAGATAAGAGATACATGAGAGAAGAGCTGTTCCCATTCTGGGAAGGCAAATCCGTAGATGAATACTGCGAGAGCCAGTACCGTGAAGCAGGCGTATGGGAGCTGTCCGGCGAATCCTTCGTTTCCGACTGTTCCTACCACGCAGTAAACGGCGGCGGCGACTCCAACCCGGGATACGACGTTATCCTGATGAAGAAGGGCATGATCGACATTCAGCAGGAAGCAAGAGACCATCTGGCTCAGCTGGATTACGAGAACCCGGACGACCTGGAAAAGATTTATTTCTATAAATCCGTAATCGAAACAACAGAAGGCGTTATGGCCTATGCAAGACGTATGTCCCAGTACGCTGCTGAGCTGGCTGCCAAGGAAACCAATCCTCAGAGAAAAGAAGAACTGATGAAGATTTCCGAAGTCAACGCCAAGGTTCCGGCTCACAAACCGGAGACTTTCTGGGAAGCCGTTCAGTCCGTATGGACCGTGGAATCCCTGCTGCCGGTTGAAGAAAACCAGACAGGTATGTCCATCGGCCGTGTTGACCAGTACATGTATCCGTTCTACAAGGCGGACATCGAATCCGGCCGCATGAACAACTATCAGGCATTTGAACTGGCTGGCTGTATGCTGGTTAAGATGTCCGAAATGATGTGGATCACCAGCGAAGGCGGTTCCAAGTTCTTCGCGGGCTATCAGCCGTTCGTAAACATGTGCGTAGGCGGTATCACAAGAGACGGCCGCGACGCGACAAACGAGCTGACTTACTTACTGATGGATGCCGTAAGACACGTGAAGATCTATCAGCCTTCACTGGCCTGCCGTATCCACAACAAGTCACCGCAGAAATACTTAAAGAAGATCGTAGACGTTATCCGTTCCGGAATGGGATTCCCGGCCTGCCACTTCGACGATACCCATATCAAGATGATGCTGGCCAAAGGCGTTTCCATTGAAGATGCCAGAGACTACTGCCTCATGGGCTGCGTAGAGCCGCAGAAGGCAGGAAGACTGTACCAGTGGACCTCCACCGCTTATACTCAGTGGCCGATCTGCATCGAGCTGGCCCTCAACCACGGTGTTCCCCTCTGGTACGGCAAGCAGGTAACGCCGGATCTGGGAGACCTGGATCAGTACCAGACCTTCGAACAGTTCGACGCTGCTGTAAAAGAGCAGATCAAATACGTAACCAAGTGGACCAGCGTTGCTACGGTAATTTCCCAGAGAGTTCACAGAGATCTGGCACCAAAGCCTCTGATGTCCATCATGTTTGAAGGCTGTATGGAAAAAGGAAAAGACGTTTCCGCAGGCGGCGCCATGTACAACTTCGGCCCTGGCGTTATCTGGTCCGGACTTGCGACCTACGCCGATGCCATGGCAGCGATTAAAAAATTAGTATTCGATGATAAGAAATATACATTAAAACAGCTCAATGAAGCACTGAAAGCAGACTTCGTAGGCTACGAGCAGGTTAAGGCAGACTGCCTGGCCGCGCCGAAATACGGCAATGACGATGACTACGCGGACCTGATCGCGGCAGACCTGATCAACTTTACGGAAATGGAACACAGAAAGTACAAGACGCTCCACTCCATCCTGAGCCACGGTACACTGTCCATCTCCAACAACACGCCGTTCGGTCAGCTGACCGGAGCCAGCGCCGGCGGAAGAGCTGCGTGGACACCGCTTTCCGACGGTATCAGCCCGACCCAGGGTGCGGACTTCAAGGGCCCGACAGCCATCATCAAGTCCGTTTCCAAGATGGCCAACGACAACATGAACATCGGTCTTGTACACAACTTCAAGCTGATGGCAGGTCTTCTGGATACCCAGGAGGGCGAAAACGCCATCATCACGCTGCTGCGTACGGCATGTGCTTTCGGCAACGGCGAAATGCAGTTCAACTATATGGACAACAACACGCTGATCGATGCTCAGAAGCATCCGGAAAAATACAAGGATCTGGTTGTGCGCGTAGCAGGATACAGTGCGTTCTTCACAGAACTGTGCAAGGACGTACAGGATGAAATCATCAGCAGAACCATGCTGACAGAGCTCTAAAACAAGAAACCAAGTTGGCGTTAACCCTATATACGCTGCCCGCGGGAGGAACTTCCCGCAGGCAGCAAAAAACAACCGCAAGGGACCCAAAAGCAGGAGACGAAAGCAATGAGCGATAACAATATGAATGTGATCGAAAGAAAAGCGTTCATCTTTAACAAACAAAAATACAACGTGTATGACGGGCCGGGGGTCCGCAGCCTGATCTTTTTCAAAGGCTGTCCGCTTCGCTGCAAATGGTGCTCCAATCCGGAAGGGCTGGAGAAAAAATACCAGGTCATGCTGAAAGCCGGCTCATGTGTGAGCTGCGGCGCGTGCGTTCCGGTATGTCCCGTGGGAATCCACAGCATTTCCAAGGACGGCGAGCACATCATCGACCGCAGTATCGACTGCCTGGGCTGCCGTCAGTGCGTAGACGCCTGCGTATATTCGGCCCTGACCATTGCCGGAGAGCAATGCACCATTTCCGAACTCCTGGACTATGTGGAGGAAGACAGAGCTTTCTACGAGCAGTCGGGAGGAGGCGTTACCCTGGGAGGCGGAGAGGTTACGGCCCAGCCGGAGGCTGCGGCCAACCTGCTGATGGCCTGCAAACAGGTGGGACTCAACACCGCCATTGAAACCTGCGGTTACGCGAAAAAGGAAAACCTTTTCAAGATTGCGGAGTTTGTGGATCTGTTTCTCTTCGATATGAAGCACATTGACCCGGACCGGCACTTTGAGCTGACCGGGGTGAGAAACGAGATGATCCTGGAAAATTTACAGGAGCTTCTTCACAAACGCTACAATGTAAAAATCAGAATGCCCATGTTAAAAGGCATCAACGACAGCGAAGCGGAGATCCGCGGCGTGATCGAATTCTTGATGCCCTACAGGGACTATAAAAACTTTAAAGGCATCGACCTTCTGCCTTATCACAAGCTGGGGGTCAACAAGTACAACCAGCTGGGCATGGATTATCCCATCGAAGGAGATCCGAGCCTGACAGATGAGGATCTGGACAGGATCGAGAGCTGGATCAAAGAGTATGATTTTCCGGTTTCAGTCATCAGACACTAGAAACCCGGCAGAAAGGCAAACTTATGGGAATTATGAATGAAAAAGCGATGGAACGCATCATACAGGAATCGGTGCCCGGCAAACAGGTCACCATCGCCCACGTCATCGCCTCCCCCATGTCCGACATCTATGAGCGGCTTGGGATCGATGACAAGGGTGCCATCGGAATTTTAACTTTGTCCCCCTATGAGACCGCCATCATCGCGGCCGATATTGCCACAAAAACTGCTGATGTGGAAATCGGATTTTTGGACCGTTTTACAGGGTCCGTGGTTATTTCCGGAGACGTGCAGAGTGTGGAAACCGCATTGAAAGCGGTAACGGAAACCCTTTGCAGTCTACTGGATTTCACCACAGTACCAATTACACGAACATGAGAAAAAAGCGCATAATGGTGGTCGGGCCCAAGGGCTGCGGCAAGACGAGTCTGGTCAATGCCATCAACGATTACGACGGGCCTCTTCGGAGGACCCAGGATACCATCTACGGGCCAAAGACGATCGACGTACCCAGCGCGTACATTGAAAACGCCTGGATGTACAAACATATGATTGCTTTAGCGCAGGACGCATGGTGCATCCTGGCACTGGTTGACCAGTCCAGGTGTGCGGAAGTGTACTCCCACGGATTCGCCAGGGCATTTCGATGTCCGGTGATCGGGATTATCAGCAAGTGCGATCTGGCCCCGGAAAACGAGGCCACCTGCATAAAGCAGCTGAAAATGATCGGCGCGGAGGAACCTTATTTCAGGATCAGCTGCCCGAACCATATAGGCATAGAAGAACTAAAACGTTATTTACTGGAGTTTGAAAGAAAGGTAAGGGGTCTATCATGAAGTTCATAACCGAAGAAGACTTGCGGGATTTGTATAGAAAACAGCCCTTTACAAATTACGACCTTTCGCCCGGAGAAAGGCTGACACCAGGGGCCAGACAGTTCCTGGTGGACCGGGGCGTCAACATGTACGACCCGTCAGACCCTTTTATCAAAGGCAAAGGAAAAGAAGATCCGCCTTCTGCGCAAAAAAGCCAGCAGAACGAAGCGGCAGGCGGACGTAAAAAGAAAAAGTTCTGCAGCAGAATGAAATCACTGAAAGCACTGTTCCTGCTGACCGCGGAAGAGCTTCTGACCAAGGATGTCTGCATGTCGCAGCAGCTTACGGAGCTTTACCGGCAGTTTGCCTGCCTGGGCAGCGCGGCGGACGGAAAGTGCGAGGCAAAGGACCTCTGCTGCACACCGTGCAGCGGAATAAACGGAGAGAATTTCTCCGAGAGCCTGGGCGACTGCTTTGAGGTTACGGAGTTCCACATGCAGATGGAGCGGGGACGGCAGATGCTGCTTCTCGACCGGCTGCGCAGTGAGCTTTCGGAGCTTGATGCGGATTTGCCCGACTTCCTGGAGGATGCCGCTCTTGCAGAGCAGGTTTCAGGAAAGATCAATCAGATTATCAACAGTTTATCGCAGATGATATGCGGAGCACTTGGAGGTAAAGAATGTCAGAGAAGCATGTAACATTCGAATACTGCGACCAGATGGTGGCGGACTTTGAAAAGGTGATCGATCACCCGATCCGGGAAAAGTCCTCCGTATATTACACAGGGGTGGACCTGGGTACGGCCTGCGTCGTGGTGGCGGTGCTGGACGAGAACAAGCGGCCCGTAGCCGGTGCTTATCGGTATGCGGATGTTGTTCGGGACGGTATGGTCGTGGATTACATCGGCGCGGTTCAGATCGTCCGCGAGCTCAAAGAAGAGATCGAGGAAAAGCTGGACACAGAGCTGATCTACGCTGCGGGAGCCATTCCTCCGGGAACCGACCTTCTGGACTCCGGAGCTGTGAAAAATGTCATTCAGGGCGCAGGGTTCGAGCTGACCAACATGCTGGATGAATCCACAGCAGCCAATGAAGTGCTCAAGATGAAAAACGGCGCGGTCGTTGACATCGGCGGCGGAACTACCGGCATTTCCATTCTTAAGGATGGCAAGGTGGTGTACATCGCGGATGAGCCTACGGGCGGAACCCATTTTTCACTGGTTATCTCGGGAGCTTACGGCAAATCCTTTGAGGAGGCGGAGCTCTACAAGCGGGATGAGAAAAACCACAGAGAGCTGATCCCGGTGCTGCAGCCGGTGATTGAAAAAGTTTCCTCCATCATCACACAGCACATCAAAGACTACGATGTACAGGAGCTTTCCCTGGTAGGCGGAACCTGCTGCCTCTCAGGAATCGAAGATATCATCGAAAAAAGAACCAAGGTTTACACCCATAAACCAAAGAACCCCATGTTTGTAACGCCGCTGGGCATTGCCCTCAGCTGCAAACAGGAGGAAATGTAGGCAGGAGGCTGACGATGGAAATCAGAATCATAAAATCCCCGTCGCAGGGAACCATTGACATTCTCATGCGGCGAAAGGGCTCCGGAAAAACCGAGAAGCCTGAGTGCATCGATGCTATCGGGCTGGTGCAGGGACGTATGATCGAAATGGTCTGCGCCGCGGATGTGGCGGAAAAGGCCGTCGGCGTTACTGTAGAAGATATCCGGGGAAGCTGTCCCCAGAACATGATTTTACTGGCGATCTTCGGAGATACGGCATCTGTGGAATCGGCGCTAAGGGAGATCAAACGTAAAGCGGAGGAAGGTATAGACATATGTTAACAGCAAGACTGGTGGATCACATTTGGTCCACGAGAAAGGCAGACTCACTAAGTGGTCTGAAACTGATGCAGGCTGAAATTATCGGCGGAGGCACAGACGCAGGACAGAGGATCATCGTAGTGGACATCATAAGCGCAGGCATTGGAGACCGGGTAATCGTAACCACAGGATCTTCTGCCCGACGCATGCTGGGAAACGACGATATCCCGGTAGACGCAGTCGTAGTGGGCATCATCGACGAGGACTGCGACTTTGAATAAAGGGGAGGTGCAAGAATGAGTCTTCTTGAGCAAATCAAGGACGCCGGCATCATCGGCGCGGGCGGAGCGGGATTCCCAACCCATGCCAAGCTCACGTCTTCGGCCGATTATATCCTTCTCAACGGGGCGGAATGCGAGCCGCTGCTGCGGGTAGACCAGCAGCTGATGGCGGACTATCCCGATGAGATCATTAAAGGGTTTGAAGCAGCCGGCAGACTGGTAAGCGCAAAAAAAGCGCTGATCGGCATTAAAAAGAAACATGGAAAAGTGATCGCGCTCCTGAGGGAGAGAATACAGGCGCTGGGCGTCGGCGACTTCGTGGAAGTCAGCGAGCTTCCCGATATTTACCCGGCGGGAGATGAGCAGGTGCTCGTCTATCAGCTGACCGGAAGAGTTGTTCCCGAAACCGGCATTCCCATTCAGGTGGGATGCGTGGTAGTCAACTCGGAAACAGCCCTCAATATCTATAAAGCGTCCCAGGGACAGCCGGTCACAGAAAAATACATCACAGTAACCGGAGACGTACCCAATCGGGTGACCGTAAAGGTACCGGTAGGCACACCGATTATCGACGTGCTGAAACTTTCCGGCATCGAGGATTTCACCGATTACGCGGTAATTGACGGAGGCCCGATGATGGGACCTGTCATGACCGATATCGGCGGATTCGTGACTAAGAAAAATAAGGGATTTGTGATTTTGAAAAAAGACCATTTCCTGATTCGCAAGAAATCCGTTAACCAGCAGCAGGCAAGGCGGGTCAACAAAGCGACCTGCGAACAGTGCCGCATGTGTACGGATCTGTGTCCGAGATATCTTTTGGGACACAATATGCAGCCGCACAAGATGATGCGGGTTTTAAACTACTCCATCGACGATCTGGAAGGACAGAAGATTGCTCAGCTCTGCTGTCAGTGCAATCTGTGCGAACTGTTCTCCTGTCCGGCAGGGCTTTATCCGAAAATGGCCAATCTTTACTTCAAGGATAAGCTGGCGGAGCAGAACGTCCGCTACAAACCGGATAAGACGGAATTTGAAGCAAGATCCATCAGAAATTACCGTCTGGTGCCAAGCAAGCGGCTGATTGCCAGACTGGGGCTCAGAGATTTCGATCTTCCGGCTCCCATGACAGAGGCAGGACTTGTTCCTCAGACGATTCGAATCGCCACCAGGCAGCACGTAGGTGCTCCGGCAGCACCGATCGTTTCGGTAGGAGATCAGGTGCAGGCCGGTCAGATGATCGGCAGGATACCGGATGATTCGCTGTCTGCCGCCATTCACAGCAGCATCTCCGGAACCGTTTCGCAAGTGACGGACGCTTATATCGAGATAAGGAGGAACTGAAATGCAAAGAGCAATAGGAATGGTTGAATTTAACAGCATTGCCCGGGGCATCTACGCAGCGGACCAGATGGTGAAGATCTCGGAAGTAGAGATCGTTACGGCTGCTACGGCATGTCCGGGAAAATATATCGCCATCGTTCACGGAGACGTGGCCGCGGTGGAAGATTCGGTTCAGATCGGTGAGAAGATGGCGGAAGAGTTTTTCGTTGACTCCATCGTGATCCCCAACGTGGATCCGGGTGTGTTCCCGGCCATCACAGGCTCGACGATGCCGGAGCGCATTCAGGCGGTGGGCATCATGGAATCCTTTTCACTGGCGACCATGATTATCTGCGCGGACCAGATCCTGAAAGCCGCGGAGCTTGAACCCATCGAGCTGCGGCTTGGCAACGGACTCGGCGGAAAGGCATATTTCACTTATACCGGCGATGTAGCCGCGGTCCAGTCGGGAACGGCAGCGGGCCAGGCCATCGCAGAAGAGAAGGGACTTCTGGTAAACGCAGAAGTGATTCCTTCACCATCCGACAGACTCGTGCCGTCTCTACTGTAAAGAGGGCAGAGCATTATATATAAATTGAAGATATTTCTTGTACAAATAGATGAAAGGATGTGAAGGCATGAAAAAACTGATTTGTGCAAAAGAAGTCGAGGCTCTGGACAAAGAGGGTAAAAAGGTAATGTACATCGATGCCGATACCATTATCACCCCGTCCGCCAAAGACGCGGCACAAGCATGCGGGATCGAGTTCTCTACAGAGCCGGAACCGGCGTGCTGCCAGGAAGCGGCACCATGCGCGACTGCCGCACCACAGCAGACAGCCGGTATCGACAGCGAGCTGATCTATAAAGCCCTGACCGCACTGATGGAAAAGGGCCAGCTGGGCGATGTTTTAAACAGTATCGGACAGGACGTTCCTTACGTGTCCGAGGCTGACGCGGGCGGCTGTGTAAAGCTGGTTCGCGGAGACACGGCCAAATGGGAAGTGCTGGATACAGGAAATCCAGCTGACAAAGTGTTCTTTAATGAGCTGATCGGCGCAGACGACGGTTCTTCCATGAACGCAGGCTTTATGACCATTGAGAACTGTCAGTTCCCCTGGGACGTGGCGTGCGAAGAAATCTACTATGTAGTGGAAGGCACGCTGACCGTAGTGCTTGACGGCAGAACCTTTACCGCTCATCCGGGAGACTGCCTGTTCTTCCAGAACGGCTCCAAGCTGACCTTCGGTTCTCCGGATAAAGTCAAAGTATTCTACGCGACCCACGCATAATAAGGAGGATGACCCATGGAAGCACTTGGAATGATAGAAACAAAAGGGCTTCTGGCAGCGATTGAAAGTGCGGACGCCATGCTAAAGGCAGCGGAGGTAAGACTCCTGGAGAGAACCTTCGTCGGCGGCGGACTGGTCACCATAACCGTCACCGGAGACGTCGCGGCAGTGAAAGCATCCATTGATGCGGCAGCGGCAGCCGTTTCCCGGCTGGGGGCAGAGCTTCTCGTTTCCCAGCATGTGATCCCAAGACCGCACGTTGAACTGGGCGAGACAATCGTATCTCCGGTTCCCCTTTCCGAGCTTCATAAAGAAGAGCCGCAGCAGGAAGAGCCTGAGGAAGAAAACGAGGCCGTATCCACCCCGGAACAGCCGACAGAACCGCAGGTGACAGCTGATGAGCAGGAAGAAACAGAGGCAGAGGAAAGCACCGAAGAAACAGAAGAAGATATCCAGGCCGATGTGACGACCATGCACAAAGAGGACATGGATAAGCTGGTTTCCAAAGTAGGCGCGGAAAAAGCGGTAGACGTGCTGGAAAACTGTAAGGTAGTCAAGCTGAGGAACCTGGCCAGAGAATATGAAGACTTTGGCATCGCGGGACGTCTGATTTCAAAGGCAAACAAGACCGCACTGATTGAGGAATTCAGAAAGTACTACAGCCAGAAACAATAAGAATTTGTAAGACAAAAAAAGGAGGTGCCATAAGATGGAGAATATGGATTATGATTTACGATCCGTCCAGGAAGTAAGAAACCTGGCCCGTCTGGGACAGATCGCGACCGAACAGATCGCAAATTATAACGAAGAGCAGATAGATAAAATCATCAGAAACATGGTTCGCGTAGCAGAAGCTAACGCTGTTTCCCTGGCAAAGATGGCCGTGGAGGAAACAGGATTTGGTAAGGTGGAGGATAAGACGTACAAGAATCATATGGCTTCCACGCTGCTGTACGAGTCCATCAAGGACATGAAAACGGTAGGCATTATCAATGAGGACCCTGTGAATCAGATTATCGAGGTCGCGGACCCGGTAGGACTTCTGATGGGAATCGTTCCTTCCACAAATCCGACTTCCACAGCGATTTTTAAATCCATCATCGCGATTAAGTCGAGAAACGCCATCGTATTTTCGCCCCATCCTTCGGCAGCAAAATGTACTCTTAAGGCGGCAAGCCTGATGTACGAAGCAGCTGTTGAAGCGGGAGCACCGGCAAACATCATCGGATGCATTTCCATGCCGTCCATGCCGGCTACCAACGAGCTGATGCACAGCAAAGAAGTAAAAATGATTATCGCCACAGGCGGCCCGGGAATGGTAAAGGCTTCCTACAGCGCGGGAAAACCGGCGCTGGGCGTAGGCGCGGGAAACTCCCCGGCTTACATAGAGCGTACGGCCAACGTACAGCAGGCAGTGACCAACATCATTGCCAGCAAAACCTTTGACTACGGTACCATCTGCGCGTCCGAACAGTCCATCATCTGTGAAGAGTGCAACAAGGACGCGGTTATCGCTGAGCTGAAAAGGCAGGGCGGTTACTTCATGACACCGGAAGAAACCGAAAAGGTATGCAAGCTGCTCTTCAAGAACGGACACAGCATGAACGCCAAGTTCGTGGGAAGATCACCGTTCAGAATCGCTACGGCCGCAGGAATCACCATTCCGGAGGACACCAAGGTTCTCATCGGACCTCAGGGCGGCGTTGGCGAAGGCTATCCGCTTTCCTACGAAAAGCTGACGACCGTACTGGCCTTCTATGTGGTAAAAGACTGGCACGAAGCCTGCGAGCTTTCCATCGAGCTTCTGCAGAACGGTATCGGCCACACCATGAGTCTTCACACAGAGGACAGAAACGTGGTACTGGAATTCACCAGAAAGCCGGCTTCCAGAATCCTGGTTAACACCGGCAGCAGCATGGGCGGAACAGGAGCCAGCACCGGCCTGATCCCATCCTTCACACTGGGATGCGGGACCTGGGGCGGCAGCTCGGTTTCGGAAAATGTCAGCCCGCTGCACCTGATTAATATTAAGAAAGTTGCCTACGGAACGAAGAATTGTGCTACACTGGCAGCAGATGATCCGACCTTCAACCATCCGGAGCTGGCAACATGCGGCCAGGGCGGATGCGCACCGGCAGGCACAATGACAACCACAAGCTGCGGCAGACCGGCACCGGCAGCGCCAATCGCGCCGACCTCCGCTCCAAACTGCGGCAGCACGGCAGGATACCTTTCCCCTGCTGAGTACCAGAACAGCGGCCTTTCCTACGGCACAGGCTGCAACAGCTGCGCAGACACAGCGGCAGCTCCGGCTGCCAGCGATCAGCCCATCGACACCGAGCAGCTGAGAGACATGATCAACGCACTGGTCAGCGCAATGAAGGGAGACGCATAAGAATGGCAAATGAAAATTATGAAGCTATCCTAAAGCTCCTTTTGGAAGCAGTCGGCGGAAATGCCCCGGCTTCCGGGGCGCAGCAGGAACCTGACGGTATCCCGGTAGGAGTTTCAAACCGCCATCTTCACCTTTCACAGGCAGATCTGGATACGCTCTTCGGAGCCGGCTATCAGCTGACACCGATCAAGGATCTGTCTCAGCCCGGACAGTTCGCCTGCAAGGAAACTGTAACCATCGCAGGCCCCAAAGGCGCCATTGAAAAGGTTCGGGTCCTGGGTCCTGTTCGCAGCAAGACACAGGTGGAGATCCTGACAGGAGATGGTTTTAAACTGGGCGCTGTCGCCCCGGCCAGACTGTCGGGCGACCTGGCAGGAACACCGGGGATCACCATCATCGGTCCTAAGGGATCGGTACAGACTGCAGAAGGTCTGATCGTTGCTCAGAGACACATTCACATGACACCGCGCGACGCAGCCTGCTACGGCGTGCATGACGGCCAGATCGTGGATATCCAGATTGACGGCCCGCGGGGAGGAACCTACAGCAATGTTGCTATAAGAGCAAACGACGCATCGGCTCTGGAATGTCACGTTGATACGGAAGAAGCCAATGCTATGAATCTCAATTCGTTATCTAAAGTTAAAATTATAAAAAAATAAAGTTAAAATTTCTTAGGAGGAAAAAAAGATGACTAAGTATGATGCATTAGGAATGATTGAAACTAAAGGTTTAGTAGGCTCCATCGAGGCTGCAGATGCTATGGTAAAGGCTGCAAACGTTTACCTGATCGGTAAAGAACACGTTGGCGGCGGACTGGTAACAGTAATGGTAAGAGGAGACGTTGGCGCTGTTAAGGCTGCTACAGACGCAGGCGCTGCTGCTGCTCAGAGAGTTGGCGAACTGATCTCCGTACACGTAATTCCTCGTCCGCACGCAGAAGTTGAAGACATTCTGCCTGCAAAGAAGGAAGCTAAATAAGCGAAGAAACCCAGAAACAATGCGGGAGGTGGATATCATGTCCGCCTCCCCATTTTTCTAATATTGGAAATCATAGGCAGTATCGCCTTTAATGATATTGGCGATTAAGATGCGGCGGAGCTGATTTTCGGTCAAAAGGCCGATTTATGTTCCAAACTGACTGTATGTGCTAATATGGCCACATAAAAAATGTAGCTTTTGTAAAGAGCAGAAGAGGATGCGGAAGAAAAAAGCAAGTTGATACAAGCTGATTCTGATAAACCAGCAAAATTATCAAATGAATTCTCTGAAAAGCGAAAATCTATGTGCACACAGCAGCAGTAGAAGCCATTTTGGAACATAAATCACCAGATTTAACGGTTTGGCGGCCGCAGGCTGCGCAAACACCAAACACCAAAACCATGAGGGAGGATGATTATGGCAGATAAGCAAATTATATGTCCGGACGCCGATCAGGTGCTGGGACAATTTATTGAAGGTCTTGATGTGGAAACATCCCATCACAGAATGATACAGCAGGAAAACAAATGCGGATACGGGCTTTCCGGTGTCTGCTGCCGCCTGTGCTCCAACGGGCCGTGTCGTATTTCTCCGGCCAGGCCGAAGGGCGTGTGCGGGGCCGATGCGGATACCATTGCTGTGCGGAATTTTCTGCGTTCCGTTGCCGCAGGTTCCGGCTGTTATATCCATGTTGTGGAAAACGCGGCCAGACAGTTGAAAAAGGCGGCAAAAGACCGGGTCCCACTGAAAGGGATTCCGGCGCTGGACCGTCTTTGCAGGCTGCTGGGCGTAAGCGGATTCAGCGACTGGGACAAGGCTTCTAAGGTTTCTGATGCTGTGCTTGCGGACTTGAGAAGGCCGGTGGATGAAAAGATGGAGCTGGTGGAGAAGGTGGCTTATCCGCTGCGGACAGAGGCCTGGAAAAAGACCGGACTCATGCCGGGAGGGGCCAAGGATGAAATCTTCAATGCTCTGGTAAAGACTTCCACCAATCTCAACTCCGATCCGGTAGACATGCTGCTGCAATGTCTGCGGCTGGGCATTTCCACGGGCGTATACGGACTGGTGCTGACCAACCTCATCAACGATGTGCTGATGGGCGAAGGGGAGATCGGCTTTGAACCGGTTGGATTGCGGGTGGTGGACCCGGACTGCGTCAATATTATGATTACCGGACACCAGCACGCGTTCTTCGGCGATTTGCAGGAATACCTTTCCTCGGAAGAGGTGAAGTCGCTGGCAGCGGCGCAGGGTGCTAAAGGGGTAAAAATAGTGGGTTGTACCTGTGTAGGTCAGGACTTTCAGCTGAGAAAGGCTGCCGGAAGCGACGCTTTCTGCGGACACGCCGGCAATAACTATACAAGCGAAGCTGTTTTAGCGACCGGCTGCATTGATCTGGTGCTTTCAGAATTCAATTGCACGATTCCGGGCATCGAGCCCATCTGCGAGGAACTGGGCATCCCCCAGATCTGTCTGGATGATGTGGCGAAGAAAGCCAATGCGGAATATATGTCATATAGCTATGAAGATCGTCAGCAGATCAGCCGGGCTGTGGCAGAGAAGGCCCTGGAATCCTTTGGCAGACGGAAAATCAGTATGCCGGGGGATGTGCAGAAGCTGTTTGTCCAGCTTTCCGATGCTCTGGGCAAGATGGCAGCAGGCTCCCAGGAGGCCCGGGCTCTGGAGTCGGTGCTGGCGGAAGCGGCGGCCAAGCAGGACTGGGGCACAAGGAAAAATCCTCTGGCTGCTCATGGATACGGCAATGCCATTACCGGCGTTACGGAAGTGACTTTGAAAAAATTTCTCGGCGGCAGCTATGGGCCGCTGATCGATCTGATTAAGGCGGGAAAGATTAAGGGAATCGCCGGAGTCGTGGGCTGTTCCAATCTGCGGGCCAAGGGGCACGATGTCTTTACCGTGGAGCTGACAAAGGAATTGATTAAAAAAGATATTTTGGTGCTGTCAGCGGGCTGCACCTGCGGCGGACTGGAAAATTGCGGGCTGATGAGCCCTGAGGCTGCCGCTCTGGCGGGCGATAATCTGAGAGAAGTCTGCGAATCCCTGGAGATTCCTCCTGTTCTCAACTTTGGGCCCTGTCTGGCCATTGGCCGCATGGAGCTGGTGGCGGGTGAAATTGCCAAGGATTTGGGCATTGATATTCCTCAGCTGCCCATCGTGATTTCCGCGCCTCAGTGGCTGGAGGAACAGGCCCTGGCTGACGGAGCATTTGCGCTGGCTCTGGGCTTTACCGTTCATTTGGGTCTGGCGCCCTTTGTTACCGGAAGCCTGGTGGCGCTTTCCGTGCTGACGGAAAAGATGCCGGAAATCACCGGCGGCCGTCTGATGGTGGATACGGATGTATCGTCTTCTGCGGAGGCTCTGGAAGCGGTGATTCTGGAAAAACGCCAAAGTTTAGGATTATAGAGGAGATCATGACTATGAATATATATGATCGCTGCGTCGCAGTGTCGGAAGGGAATCCGGCGATTGTAAAGGACAATGATTTGTGCGTGGAATGCGGTCACTGTCTGGCGGTGTGCCAGGAGGAGATCGGTGTTGCCGGTCGGCCCCAGACCCTTGGGGCCGGTGCGGAGCCGGAGCTTTCCTGCATCAACTGCGGTCAGTGCAGCGCTGCCTGTCCGGAATCGGCCATTTCCCTTCGTTCGGAAATTGATCTAGTCCGCAGAGAGATTGAGGACCCGGAAAAAATTGTGGTTTTCTCCACCTCTCCCTCGGTACGGGTGGGGCTGGGGGATGCCTTTCTGGATAAAGCCGGCACCTGGGCGGAGGGCAAGATGGTGGCTGCTCTGAAAGCCCTGGGCGCGGATTACGTTTTCGACGTGACCTTTTCCGCGGATCTGACTATTATAGAGGAGGGCTGTGAGCTTCTCAGCCGTTTGCTTACTGCAAGCGGTCCGCTGCCCCAGTTTACCAGCTGTTGTCCGGCCTGGGTAAAATATGTGGAAACTTACCATCCTGAGCGGATCGGCAACCTGTCCTCCGCCAAGAGCCCCATCGGTATGCAGGGGGCGACCATCAAAACCTATTTCGCGTCAAAAGAGGGCCTTGACCCGGCAAAGATCGTCACGGTCAACGTGACGCCCTGTACGGCCAAGAAAGCGGAGATCCGCAGGCCGGAGCTGTGCGATGCGGGAAACGTTCTCGGGTGCAGCGATATGCGGGACAATGATTATGTGATTACAACCAAAGAGCTGGCTCAGTGGATGAAAGAAGAAGCTATTGATTTTGCCAGCCTTTCTGATGCTGCCTTCGATTCCATCCTGGGAAAAGGAAGCGGAGCGGGCGTTATCTTCGGCAATACCGGCGGCGTGATGGAAGCGGCGCTGCGCATGGCTTACCAGAGTCTGACGGGCCGGCCTCCGGCTGACGATCTGTTGGATTTTGAACCGGTCCGCGGTTTGACCGGCGTCAAACGGGCCTCTGTCCATATTGACGGGAAAACCATCAATGTGGCGGTTATTTACGGCACGGCCAATGCGGAAAAATTTCTCAGCGGGGATATTTCCGATTATCATTTCGTGGAAGTCATGACCTGCCCTGGCGGATGTATCAGCGGCGCGGGACAGCCGCAGATGCACTGTATCCCGGTTGTGGATGATATTCGCAAAAGCAGGATCGGAAGCATGTACGCGGAGGATGCGAAGATGTCGCTGAGAAATTCCATTGACAATCCCCAGGTGGCCCGGGTGTACCGTGATTTTTACGGCTCTCCCCTGGGAACCCTTTCGGAGAAGCTGCTGCATACAACGTATCATAAACGGTAAAACTGTGGGAAAGGAGAGGGCATGTACAATCTGTTTCTGGCTATTGCCATCGGAGGGGAGCTGATCGGCACCACCTTCCTCAAATATACGGAAGGTTTCACTAAGCTCTGGCCTTCTCTGGTTACAATTGTGTCCTACGGCGTATGCTTTTACTGTTTTGCACGGGCCCTGGAGCATATCAATCTCAGCTTTGCCTATGCGATATGGTCGGGGCTGGGAATCGTTGTGGCAACACTGGTTTCCGTGTTTTTGTTCAAGCAGGGAATTACTCCGGCAGGGATTGCCGGGATTGTTTTGATATTAATCGGCGTGGTTGTTCTGAATCTGTTCGGAACGCCCCACTAAAAAGGAGTATGGAAGATGAAAGAATTCAGTATCAGCACCAATGTTTTTTTCGGCGAGAATTCTCTCGGCCGTTTGGATGAAATAAAGAATAAGAGCGTTCTCATCGTCTGCGACAGTTTTATGGAGCAGTCCGGCGTGGTGGACAAGGTGAAATCCCATCTGGAATCCTGTCAGGTGTTCGTGTTCAGCGATATTATTCCCGATCCGCCGGTGGAAGTGGTGGCGGAAGGTATCAAGTGCCTGGCGGAATGCAAAGCCGAGGTCATGATCGCAGTGGGAGGCGGCTCATCCATCGATGCTGCCAAGGCCATCCGCGAGCTGTCCCGGCAGATGAACTATATAAATGTGGAGGAGTGTTACGCAATCCCCACTACCAGCGGAACCGGCTCGGAAGTGACCAAATTCTCGGTTATCACCAATGCCCAGGAAGGAATCAAATATCCCCTGGTGAGCCAGTCCCTCCAGCCTATGGTGGCGATCCTGGACCCGGAACTGGTAAAAACCGTACCGCCGGCTATTACCGCTGACACGGGACTGGATGCCCTGACCCATGCTCTGGAAGCCTATGTTTCCACAGAAGCAACGGACTTCACCGATGCACTGGCGGAAAAAGCGACCACTCTGCTGTTCCGTTTTCTGCCCCAGGCCTATAGAGACGGCGATGATCTTGTCGCCAGGGAAAAGGTCCATAACGCGGCCTGCCTGGCAGGAATGGCCTTCAACACAGCGGGATTGGGAATCTGCCACAGTCTGGCCCATGCGGTAGGCGGAAAATTTCATATTTCCCACGGCCGCAGCAATGCCATGATCCTGCCCCATGTGCTGGCCTTCAACGCCCAGCTGGAAAGCAGGGAGAAAACAGTGGCCGCCCGCAAATATCAGCGCATGGCAAAGCTGATTGGCCTGCCTTACGCCAATACGGCCACAGCGGTCAGCAGTCTGATCCGCAGAATCCGCGAAATGGAAAAGGCCTTCGGCATTCCTGACACCCTGAAAAAGCTGGATGTGGAGCCGGAGCAGGTTCGTGCGCTCAAAGACGAAATGATCGAAGCGGCCCTGGCCGATACCTGCACGGCGACCAACCCGCGGGAAGTAGCGGCATCGGACTTGGAGCAGCTTTTGGCGCAGGTGACGCCGTTTTAGATAGTGATTTAGATAGTGAGATGTTTGGCAGCAAATGAAAATTTGCTGCCTTTTAAGATAGGCGTTAAGATAGGCGGCCCCTGACAGCCGTTTTTGCTGATTTATGTTCCATAACAGGGGAATTCCATAAAATGGCCACATAAAATGAGGAATTATTGCAGAAATAAAAAATTAATTTGCAGACAATCGATGAATTCGCTGTATTAATTTGCGATTTTTCTCGAAGTGAAGGTGCGGAGACGATTTTTCAGGCGTTTTATATGTGGCCATCCTGATGATAATGCACTGTCTGGAACATAAATCGCCAAAATCAGTGTTATTTGTGTTACCCGTCTAATAAATGTAAAGCGATTGTATCTTGTATTTCCCGCATTGTCAGCGGATGCCGTTTATCTTCAAAAGTCAGTATTAAATTATCTCCTGCTCGAATGCCGGCCTGCCGATAATCCATAATTTTTTGTCCGTTATCAAGAACATAGTCAGGCTGGTCCATCTTGCCCATGTGCTCCCAATAAAATAGCCTCCTGGTTTTAGGGTGCAAGATTGTGAAATCCGGCGCATATGATTTGCCGTTTATGAGCAGCATCTGCTCATAGCGAAAGGGAATCCCCAGTAAGGTCAATGCGTCCGCTATCATAGATTCTGCTTTAGACCGCACGTTCAGGCCGGTGGATGTTTCATGAATCAGCCCCTGCGGATGACCCATGTATCGATCGTAAGGTTCCTTTGCCCATCCCTTTAGCCCAGGCTCCGTCGGCAGCCACAGCAGCGGATCTTTCTCAATTCCCTGATATACGGGGGAAAGCTCCGAACAAATACGATCAGGCTCATAAGGTATAAATTTTTTTATCGCCTGCTCCAAGACAGCAACATCGCGTTTGAGTACGGGAAGGCTTTTCTCTATAAAACGCCGCCGCTGTAATTTCTTCAATAACTGTCGGTCCCTCTTTTGGGATAAATTCAGATAAAACTTCTGCCTTTCTTTTTCAGACCAAATATTACAATAATAATATGACTTTGAATTTTGCCGGCGAACAGACAAACTGCCGCGGGGCAATCTTTGCAATTCCTTTTCGTATGTGCTGAGAAGACTGCGCATCTGCCGCAGACTCGTATCCATTTCCCCATAAATCCTTAACATAATCCCTCTCTTGATAAATGTAATTATTTTACATTTATGGTACGATAAAAAGAGGGCTGTGTCAAGGAGGTGCATGTAAAAAAATTACAAATCCCGATTTGTGCGCTTGGGCTCGTTAAGCTTGGATGTTGCCGATTTATATTCGAAATGCCCGGGTTTCGCAGCAATGTCCATATTATCATCAAGATCTGTTCGTAGCGAAAGGGTATCATTTCATGGAATGTAATTGATGTAATTGGTTAATTAAATCATTTTCGTTCTCTGCGGGCGTTTTTGTAGGGTCAGAACCATTAAATCTATCACAGGGAAGTTTTTCGCATTTACCGCAATGTTCTAACTTCTTGCTGTTTACACAACAATCATATATCCCACAAATGTTTTCACCTGTATATTCCAACCAAAAGACTTGTCCTTTAATTGTAGGACAGCCCTTACAATCCGTTGGATAATAAGGACATTCCGAACAAATAACGCCACAACAACTAATAATTTTATCCATATACATCCCCCCCCAATTTTCATTATGAGAAAGAAATCCGCAGATACTTCACGTCAAAGGGCTTTAAGGTAATTTCCAGGCGATCCTGCGGGTTGAAGAAATAAGTGTCCGGCTGAGAAGAATTGTTCAAGGCCCGGACCGTTTCCTGATCCAGAGAGTTGGGGCAGCCCATCCGCTGCCACTGGACAAAGGGATCCAGAGAAAGCTTCAGCTGCTGCTCCATGGCCGCGGGGCAGGGAGCGATCCCCTGGGGCCTTTGGAGTTCCTGGGGCTCCTGAGCCGTGTTCCGAAGATCAAGGGAAAAGGTCAGCTGCTCCATGGGTTGAATGCGTTCTTCTATATAGGCAGTCAGAGCCTCCGGCGTAGGAAAACTCTGAGACAAAGGCTCGTCGATATCTAGGGCCGCGTAATAAAACAGCAGATGAAGAATTCTGGAGGGAGATGTCCCCGACCAGGTCAGAAAATAATGGGGTGCAGTCCGGCATTCACCGGTGTCGAAATGCTTTAGAAACTCCAGCGTATGGAATGAAGCTTTGCGGAGCCCGCATTGGGTGACAGCCCCAGGCTTTCCATTGAAAGGAGCGGCATTTTCCGAAGAACCCTCATCTTTGGCCGCAAACCGGGGATGCTTTTTCAGAAATGGTCCGGCCGCTGCGATCTGAGAAAGCAATAAAGAGGCCATGTAGGGCGTATCATACAAAATGTGGGACTGAGGCCAGTTCAAGCGGGAATAGGGGGCGGCATTGGAACCGGCAGTTTCACAGGATGGGCCGTGCTCAGCGGACTGAATGGGACTTTTTTTCAAATCAATGAAACAGGTCCTGTTTCCCTGCTGCTTGACATCTTTGGAAGCCGCGGACAGAAGAGAGCCCCAGCGCAGCAGCAGCGACTCGCCCACAGACCGGGGGATCGGCGCCAGAAGGGAAATTTCCTTATGTAAAATCGTCTGTTTCTGATATTTCTGCCGATAGGCGTTGGGCGTCATATGGAAAAGGCTTTTGAAATGCTGGTTAAAATACCGGTAAGAAGAAAAGCCCAGTTCAAAGACAATCTGACTGATAGGCAGATCGGTACCCAGCAGATAAATCTCCGCCTTCTCAATGCGTATATGCTGCAGTAATTCGGAAAAGGTGAACCCGATGCCCGATTTTACCAGATGGGAAATATGATAGCGGTTGACATAGGTTCGATCAGCCACATCCTGCAATTGGATCTTTTGAGGAAAGTTCTCATAAAAATAGGAAAGAATATTTTTCAGCCTGTCGGCCTGGACGGAACTATCCCGCAGAGTGTTTTCCTTGTGGTCGCTGAGAAGGAAATATTCGGCGGTAAAGTGCAGCTCAAAATAGTTAATCAAGGTCCGCAGAAGGATTTTTTCATATTCTTCATTGTGGGCGTTGGAGTAAACCGGCAGATAACCGTCCGGACTTTCCTCCGTCACCATGGCCGAGAGATGCAGATGAAAAATTTTGCGCAAAACCTCCTCGATTTTGGGGAAATCCTCTTTGGCCGCATCATGGTAAAGCGTGTACGCTGATACAAAGATGGTGCCCTCCTCACAGGGATCGTAAAACCGGGGGCTGATTTCCAGCAGGCAGACGCGGTTGGGCTCATCGGTGCAATACAAACCATGGAGTTCAAAGGGATTTATGATCGTAAATTCCCCTGCGGAAATGGTGTAATTGGAGACGCCTACCTTTATGGAGAGACTGCCCTCCAAAACATAGATGATTTCCATATGGAGGTGGGTGTGAATCGGATATTCGCGCAGTGAAAAAAAGGAAAAGCGGGAGAGCCGGATTCCTTCCGGAAACTCCTGCATCAAGGGCTGAGCCAGTGAAATATTAATGTTTTCCGTCTGAGACAAGGTCATCATTCCCTTCCGAATTTGATTGTTTCCTCTATTATAAAATGGCATGGGCCTCAGGTAAAGGGGCTTTACGAGAAAAAGGCTGAAAAAACAGAAAATTGCCAATAAACTGTATAATTCACACCAAGAAGCAGCCTAGTTCTCATTTGTCACCTCAGGTAAACTGAAAACAATAAAGGAGGACATGGATATGAAAAAATTATCGTGGAAAGTGATCCTGGGATATGGAACTGCTTCCGCATCGGACGCGATCACTTATAACTTTGTCTTTATGTTTTTATTATTTTTCCTGACGGATATCGCAGGGATCAGCCCGGCCCTCGCCGGGAGCATCTCGCTGATCGCCGTTATCTGGGACGCGGTATCGACTCCGATTCTGGGGCAGATATCCGACAACACCAGATCCAGGTATGGGAGAAGAAGGCCGTATCTGATCGCGGTGGCTGTTCCGCTGGCCGCTGCCTTTGTACTGCTGTTTACCAATGTACCGCTGGATGGAAACGCCAAGAATGTTTACTACGTTATCATGGCGATGGTATTTTGGACCTCGTATACGACTTTTTACATTCCTTACACAGCTCTGGGCGCAGAGCTTACCCTGGATTATGACGAGAGAACCAAGCTGCGGGCACCGGCAACCATCTTTAACCTGCTGGGCAACATTGTGGGTATGTCGGCTCCTTCGCTGGTGGTAGCCATATTCATCGGCCAGGGAATGGCTCCGGGAAGAGCATGGCAGTCCATGGCCATGATCGCCGGCGGAATCGCCATGATCTGTATTTTAATCACCTGGAGAGCGACGAGAGGCCATGAGATCATGGATGTCCGGGAAGAAGAATTTACGGAGAAAAAGAAAGAAAACGGATTCAAGACCTATCTGAAAATACTCAAATTAAAGCCTTACAAATTCCTTTTGGGCATGTTTATGTGCTTTATGTTCGGATACAGCATGATCAATGCGGACATCGCCTATTTTGTATATCACAAAATGCAGTCTACAGAAGAAACGCTGGCTCTGGTTATGTTCCTGTACATATTGATCGGCATTGTGGCAGTACCCATTGTATCGGCCATCTCCATGAAGATCGGCAAGAAGGCGGCCGCGGCATTATGCATCGCAGGCTCGGGGGCAGTGATGTTCTGCTTCAAATTTATATCCATCGAAGGATTCGGCATGCTCCTGCTGTACATGGCAATTTTCAGCATCGCCAACGGCGCGTACTGGACCCTGATTCCGGCCATTAACATGGATATGTGCGAAGTCTATGAATACAAGTACGGCGAACGCAGAGAAGGGGCGGTCTTTGCCGCAGGAATTTTCTTCGCCAAGTTCAGCGCCGCCATTTCCAGCCAGGTGCTGGGAATCATACTGTCGGTTTCCGGATACGATCCGTCGCTGCCGCAGCAGACCGCATCGGCCGTAGCAGGTATTGAAAACGCATTTACCATCATACCTTCCAGCTTCTTGATCCTCTCCGGCATTATGGCCATTGCCTTCCCGCTGACAAAAGCCAAGTTCGACCAGCTGAAGACAGCCATGGAAGCCAAAAAGAACGGCCAGGAATGCCAGGAAGAAGGACTGGAACGGGTCATCTGAGGAATGGGAGGAAGAAATGGAAAAACGAATTATTTACGGAAACGGAAAGATTTACACAGTTGACGAAAACCGCCCCTGGGCCCAGGCCTTATGCGTGGAAGGCACAAAATTTATCGCTGTGGGTACGGAAGAGGAAGTTGCCGAAAAGGCCGGGGCGGATGCCGAGTACATTGATCTGAAAGGGAAAACCGTTTTGCCGGGCTTCATAGATTCCCATATCCATGCGGTGCAGGGCTGTGCGGAGGTTTTGTTCAAGGTGGACTTGGCCCGTGCTGAGTCGAAAGAGGATTGTTTGAAAGCAATCCGGGATTTTTATGAAAAACATCCGGGTACTGATTTTCTGGAGGGAGCAGGCTGGATCAATACTTATTTCGACGATCACGGCCCCAGAAAGGAATGGCTGGATGAAATCGCGCCGGATATCCCAATCGTGCTGGATTCGGGGGACCATCACAGCATATGGGCAAATTCCAAAGCCATTGAAATGGCCGGCGTCACAGAGGCAACTGTAATCGAGGGCGGCGTTTTGGAAAAGGATGCGCAGACGGGGGAGCTTTCCGGAACCTTCCGGGAATGTGCCCAGGAGCCCTTCCATGCCATCAAACCGGTCTATTCGATCGACAAGGTTAAAAAAGCGGTGCGCCATCTGGAAGAGATGATGGGACGCCTGGGAATGACCATGGTCCACGATCCCATGGTGGAGCTTTATACCAACTATTATGAGGTCTATAAAGTGATGGACCAGGCGGAAGAGCTGAAGGTAAAGATCCGAGGTTCCTTTATGGCCAGGCCGGAGTCGGTGGATTCGATGCTCGATGACTATCTGAAGGAAAGAGAGGCGGCCAATAAAGACGGACGGTTCGCCGCAAACAGTATTAAAGTGCTGGTGGACGGCGTTGTGGAAGGCGCTACTGCTTTCCTGAAAGAACCCTATGCTCACCGGCCGGACTATTACGGGGAGCCGGTCTGGAGTCAGAGTTCGCTGAACGAGCTGTGCCGCTGGGCGGAAAACCACGGTTTCCAGATGCATTTCCATGTGATCGGAGACGCGGCTGTGGATCAAATGCTGACAGCGCTGGAATATTCCGCGGCAGAAAACGGGCAGCCCAATATAAGGCCCATCGGCGTTCACATGCAGATTGTGGATAAAAAGGATTATCGGCGGTTAAGGGAGCGGCAAATTGTGGTTTCGGCAAATCCTTATTGGTTTGCCAAGGAAAAGGGATATTTTTACGGCCTGGAAGTGCCTTTCCTGGGAGAGGAGCGGGCAGAAAATGAGTATCCTATGAGAAGTCTGGCAGAAGAAGCGGGGCTGGTTCTGGCCTCGGGCAGCGATTTTCCGGTTACTCAGCCGCCGGCGCCGCTGATGGGAATTCAAATGGGCGTGACCCGCTGCGATTTCAGAGAGGACGCCGGAGATCCTGCCAATGTGCTCAATCCCAAAGAAGCAATGACAGTAGAAGAGATGATTCGAACCTTTACTCTGGATGCGGCTTATGTGGATTTTGCCGAGAACATAACCGGTTCCATAACTCCCGGCAAATATGCGGACTTTGTGGTGCTGGACGAAGATATCTTTAAAGTACCGGCGGATACCATCGGGCAAATCCCCATTCTTATGACTGTTTCGGAAGGGAATGTGATTTATGATGCGCAGGCTCATTGAGCCGGGAGACGGCTTTAAAAATTTAAAGCAGGATTTTAAGTGTGAAAGCCGCAATATCTTTGCGGCTCTCACATCCATGGTATTCGTGCTGGCCGGCGCCATTCCCATGCTGTCATCCGTGGCTGTCAGCGCAGGAATGACCTCCGCGCAGGCAGCGTCCTTCGTGATGTGCAGCATGGCCATCGGCGGCCTGATTTCCATATTCGCCAGCATTTACTACAGGACTCCATTTTACTTTGCCGGGTCGCTGACCGCGATCGTAGTTTTAAAACCCATGTTCGAGCAGTTCACGCTGCCGGAAATGGTCGGGGGATTCGTCATTGCCGGCACCGCGCTCTTTCTCGTAGGCTATACGGGCATGATCGGCTGGATCAGCAGATATTTGCCGCTTCCCGTTATCCTGGGAATGGTGGCGGGAGTGTTTATGAGCTATGGGCTGGGCATCGTCAGCTCCATAGCCTCTGACCCTCTTTCCGGAACGCTGATCGCAGGCGCATTTGTGGCGTTTCCGCTGCTTACCAAGAAAGTTCCGCCTCACATCATCGCCCTGGCCGTGGGTATTGGCTGCGCTGTTTTTTTCCATTCCACAGCGGCGGGCGGATCGGCAGGCTCCTACGGTTTATCGCTGCCGGTTCTCACAGGGCCGGACTTTAACGGCAATATTTTGCTGACCGTATCATTGCCGCTGGTGATTATGGCGGTGGCGGATGTCTTTAAAGGTTATGGCGTTTTAAAGGCCAACGGCTGTGACCTGTCTCTCAACAGTGTGACCGTACTGAGCGGGCTGGGTTCCGTGCTGGCGGCTTTTGGACTGGGCCATACTATTTCTCTTGCCGGTCCGGTCATGGCGATTCTGGCCGGAGAGGACGCAGGCAAGCGGGAAAGGAGATTCGCAGGAGCGGTTATCTATTGCGGCGGTGTGCTGGTGATATGCGTGCTTTCCGGCATCCTAATTCCTTTTATCATGCGGCTGCCGGGGACCATCATTGATCTGATTTGCGGAATCGCCATGACCGGTTTGCTGGTGAGTTCCCTGCAGGGTGCTTTCGGCGCCGGAAACTTTCAAATGGGAGCACTGGCGGCCTTTCTCATCGGTTTGTCCAAAGTGAGCCTTTTGGGAATCGGCGCGCCGGTATGGGCCATTGTTTTCGGCTGGATCGTGACCCTCTGCATGGAGAACGGCCAGTGGCGGGAAATGATTGCGCAGGGACGGCCTGAAAAAAGGCAACGGGCTGGGAGGCATCCCAGCAGCAAAGAGCGACCTTCCATAAATGAAAACGGCGTTTCATAGGGACGCATTTTGGAAAATCCCGGGTTTGTCAAGGGATAAAGGCCTCTGCTGAGATTCAGAGGCTGGCGCTTGAAGAGAGATAGAGGTGGAAATTTCAACATCTGTCTCTCTTTTTGATGGGCTTTTTCGAGGGTATACCTTAAAAAGCACCCTGTTTTCTGATCCTGGCTTCTATGCAGAAATCGGCATATTTGATATAATACTAGAAGGCTTTCAATGCGGTATCATTTACGGGCCCCCGGTAACTTTTCGAAAAAATTATGCAAAGTTACGCAAAGTTGTGGGCTTGCAGGGGTTCGAAACCGTGAAAAGTGACAATTTGTGCTATTAGCCGCATTGGAGGCCGCAGGAGCGTTGAAAAACGCGTAACTTTTCGAAAAAATCGGGAATAGTTACCGGAACTGACTTGTTAGTGCCTTTATCTGGGTTTCTCGAATTTGCAGGGGCTGGGATCGAGGTTCCCTGTATACACTTTCATCAATCGAACCGGCCGCACTGCAGGGATTGATCCATATGAAAAGCGACCCAAAAGGCAAATTGCGATTTTCCTCAACACGCAGCGAAAAACTGAACTTTTGTTGAGCTTTTTTCAAGGATACAGACCCTGCCAGCACAAAATTTCGCTCAAGACATAGCTTTGGACAGGAATAGAGGCCGTAAGGCTTGGAAATACTTCAACAACCGAGGCGAAATGCGCTCATTGTTGAACAAATACGCATATTGCTTAAAAAGGCTTCGACCTTGCGGCGAAGCCAGTTCAATTGGAGAAAAGAGTATACTATATTGACAGAATTGGAACGGCGTTGCCGTAAGGAACAATATAAGTGAAAGATGCTCGACGTAGCTCGCATCTTGTACTATTTTTTCCATTGAGTACACTGCTGCCTCAAGATGCAGGATCGTATAATTTGCGAATACAGGAGAGGAGACATTCTCATGCTAAAAAAAGCGAAGTTTATGAAGCCGATACTATGCTTATTCCTTGTTGCCGCACTTTTTGCAGGGAGCGGAGCGTTTACCTATGGACAGACTGCAAACAAGAAAG
Organism: Anaerovorax odorimutans; assembly: GCF_024459955.1. Classification (GTDB taxonomy): domain Bacteria; phylum Bacillota; class Clostridia; order Peptostreptococcales; family Anaerovoracaceae; genus Hominibacterium; species Hominibacterium odorimutans_A. Next base: position 2,178 of record NZ_JANFXK010000001.1, on the reverse strand, counting down.
CACAGGAATTCGCCAATTTGGTACTGTTCGTCCAATTGGATGGGGAGGCAGACACCAATTTTATGGAAACTCCCACTTCCGGGTACAACAATCCAACTTACACCCAGTTGGCGAAAAAATATTGGCTGGACGATAGCTACAAAAAATCGCTGACAGCCTATTTAAAGGCAATTTCCTATGATCAGTTTCATGTTACCAGCTACTTGCCGCAGTACGACGGGACTACGATTACGCCGGTTATGGGAAGAGGAAACACAGATGATGCCTTTATTGCCGCAGCGGCAGGGGGAACCTATCAGCTGTCAGGCAGCAATCTGGACAGGGACAGCGATGGATATATTGATAACCTTACGATCATTGTTCAGGGAGAAAATCCGGCCGATCGCGATAATGCTTTGCATCCTCACAAAAGCTGGTATGCCGGACAAATGATGATTGGCGGGAAGAAGATCGGAGCATATAATATCATCAACTCCACAGCAGCTTTTGAAAGTCTCTATGAGAATGAGGGCGTGGTTGCCCATGAATTTCTTCATACCATCGGGTTTCCGGATCTCTACTCCAATGATGGGATGACAGAACCGGTGGGAACCTGGGACATTATGTCAAAGACGTCAACCTTTCTTCAATATCCGCTGGCCTACCTGCGGAGTCAGAGAGGGTGGCTTACCATTGATCCGATTACTTCTGACCGGACGGGACTTACCCTGGTACCGGCAAATGAGCCTTCAGGAAACCAGGCATATATTCTGAAAACCTCCATGTCGGATTCTGAATTTTTCGTAGTGGAATATCGAAAAAAGACAGATCCACATGTAGGCGATAATCTGGATGCGAAAATTTACGGGACAGGACTGGTTATTTATCGCATTAATACGGATGTGCCAAACCTGAGTAATATGGGAGCGGAGAAAGGGGTCGTAGTTTTCGCCAAAGATATCCCGATCCCGGCAAAGAAGAAAAGTGATCTATTTGATTCTTACTTTTCCGCCGAGTCTGGGAGGACTACGTTCGGCAGCAAAGATCTTACTGTAACCTCTAATGCGCTCACCTATTCAGACGGAAGAAATTCGGGAATCCTTTTGAAGAATATCGGCAGCGCCGGAGAAACCATTTCTTTTGATGTGGAGTTTGCGGATCTGTCGGATACCGGAATGTGGGAAAACTATGGGCCGGGAAAAATTGAAGAGGCACAAACCTACGACCTTTCGGCCGCCGCGGATTCCTCCGGCACTTTATATACGGCCTATAAGAAAGAGGATCAAAAGATCTATGTGCGCAAATATACGGAAAATGGCTGGACCATATTAGGCGCAGGACAGCCGGTGGGTCAGGGCAAACTGCTGATCTATAAAGATGTGCCTTATCTTCTCTGCAATAAAGGTCCCGAGTATGCTGCGGAACTGATGAAATATGCAGATGGAGCATGGAAAACTGCGGCATCTGTAAATAAGAGCACTACTCAATATACGGACGCAGTAGTTTGCGAAGATGGGATTTATATCGGCTACAGTAGTGAACAGGGAAACAGGTCTTATGCGTACGGAATTAAAAAATTTGACGGCATGTCTTTGCAAGCGATAGCAGATAACGTAGCTGCGGGAGGACTTTATAATATGCAGCTTACCGGTCAGGGCGGCACTTTTTATATGACCATGAGAGATGGGTCTGATAAGCTGACGATTAAAAAAATTGTCGGCTCAAAGGTGGAGAATGTAGCCACAGAAATAAAGGCGAATTCTTTCGATACCCTTGCAGGAAAAGGAAAGCTTTATGTGGGAGTGCCTTCAGAGAAGGGCTTTTCTGTGCAATCTTATGATGGCCAAAATTGGAAACAGGAAGGGGAAATGTTGACGGATGCCAACTCCAGCAACCAGAAACTGGCGGCTTATGGGAATGAGCTTTTTGTGGCAAATGAAAACCAGAATACGAAGAAAACGAAACTCTGGCAGCTGAATGGCGAAAGCTGGGAGCAGCTGGGAGCGGATGTGGATGTTAAGGAAATAAGAAACCTGGATCTGGTGTGCGTGAAAGGAAACGTTTTTGTTGCATATATCAACAGCTCCGGCTATCCTTACATAAAGAGTAAAGTGTTTGCAGAGACGACCAAACCGCCAACGCAGCCGCCAACGCAGCCGCCAACGCAGCCGCCAACGCAGCCGCCAACGCAGCCGCCAA